>NZ_CM143685.1:0-1130000 GCF_055179735.1 Pseudomonas sp. Emmai
ATGTCCCGACTCAATCCCCGGCAGCAAGAAGCCGTGAACTACGTCGGCGGCCCTCTATTGGTGCTCGCCGGTGCAGGCTCCGGCAAGACCAGCGTGATCACGCGCAAGATCGCGCACTTGATCCAGAACTGCGGCATCCGTGCCCAGTACATCGTCGCCATGACCTTTACCAACAAGGCTGCGCGGGAGATGAAGGAACGGGTCGGCACCCTGCTCAAGGGCGGCGAAGGTCGTGGCCTGACCGTGTGCACCTTCCACAACCTGGGCCTGAACATCATCCGCAAGGAACACGTGCGGCTGGGCTACAAGCCGGGCTTCTCGATCTTTGACGAGACTGACGTCAAAGCCTTGATGACCGACATCATGCAGAAGGAATACGCGGGCGACGACGGCGTCGACGAGATCAAGAACATGATCGGCTCGTGGAAGAACGACCTGATCCTGCCGCCCGAAGCCCTGGAAAACGCGCGTAATCCCAAGGAACAGACCGCCGCCATCGTCTACACCCACTACCAGCGCACGCTCAAGGCGTTCAACGCGGTGGACTTCGACGACCTGATCCTGCTGCCGGTAAAACTCTTCCAGGAACACGCCGACATCCTCGAAAAGTGGCAGAACAAGGTGCGCTACCTGCTGGTGGACGAATACCAGGACACCAACGCCAGCCAGTATTTGCTGGTGAAACTGCTGATCGGCACGCGCAACCAGTTCACCGTGGTCGGCGACGATGACCAGTCGATCTACGCCTGGCGCGGTGCCCGGCCGGAAAACCTGATGCTTTTGAAGGACGACTACCCGTCCCTGAAAGTGGTGATGCTGGAGCAAAACTACCGCTCCACCAGCCGCATCCTGCGCTGCGCCAACGTGCTGATCTCGAACAACCCCCACGAGTTTGAAAAACAACTGTGGAGCGAGATGGGCCACGGCGACGAGATCCGAGTGATCCGCTGCCGCAATGAAGACGCCGAAGCCGAGCGCGTGGCCGTCGAGTTGCTGACCCTGCACCTGCGCACCGACCGGCCGTACAGCGATTTCGCGATCCTCTATCGCGGCAACTACCAGGCCAAGCTGATCGAGCTGAAGCTGCAACACCATCAGATTCCTTACCGACTTTCCGGCGGCAACAGCTTTTTCGGACGTCAGGAAGTGAAAGACCTGATGGCCTACTTCCGCCTGATCGTGAACCCGGACGACGACAACGCCTTCCTGCGCGTGATCAACGTGCCGCGTCGGGAAATCGGTTCGACGACCCTGGAAAAACTCGGCAACTACGCCACCGAACGCAAGATCTCGATGTACGCCGCCACCGACGAAATCGGTCTGGGCGAGCATCTGGACACGCGCTTCACCGATCGCCTGTCGCGCTTCAAGCGCTTCATGGACAAGGTCCGCGAGCAGTGCGCCGGCGAAGACCCGATCTCGGCCCTGCGCAGCATGGTCATGGACATCGACTACGAGAACTGGCTGCGCACCAACAGCTCCAGCGACAAGGCCGCCGACTACCGCATGGGTAACGTCTGGTTCCTGATCGAGGCGTTGAAAAACACCCTGGAGAAAGACGAAGAAGGCGAGATGACCGTCGAAGACGCCATCGGCAAACTGGTTTTGCGCGACATGCTCGAACGTCAGCAGGAAGAGGAAGACGGCGCCGAAGGCGTGCAGATGATGACCTTGCACGCCTCCAAGGGCCTGGAATTTCCCTACGTGTTCATCATGGGCATGGAAGAGGAAATCCTCCCGCACCGCTCCAGCATCGAAGCCGACACCATCGAAGAAGAACGCCGACTGGCCTACGTCGGGATTACCCGGGCGCGTCAGACCCTGGCTTTCACCTTTGCCGCCAAGCGTAAGCAATACGGCGAGATCATCGACTGCGCACCGAGCCGCTTCCTCGATGAACTGCCGCCGGACGACCTGGCCTGGGAAGGCAACGACGACACGCCCGTTGAAGTCAAAGCCGTTCGCGGCAACACCGCATTGGCGGATATACGCGCGATGTTAAAGCGCTAGAATCGACTACTTTTTAACCAGCCCTGGACGCACAGGCGTCCGTAGAGGAAAGCTTCATGGAAGCACTGCACAAGAAAATTCGCGAAGAAGGCATCGTGCTTTCCGATCAGGTCCTGAAAGTCGACGCCTTTCTGAATCACCAGATCGACCCGGCCCTGATGAAGCTGATCGGCGACGAATTCGCCACGCTGTTCAAGGACTCGGGCATCACCAAGATCGTCACCATCGAAGCCTCGGGCATTGCCCCGGCGATCATGACTGGCCTGAATCTGGGCGTGCCGGTGATCTTCGCCCGCAAGCACCAGTCCCTGACCCTGACCGAAAACCTGCTGTCGGCGACCGTTTATTCGTTCACCAAGCAGACCGAAAGCACCGTGGCCATCTCCCCGCGCCACCTGACCAGCAGCGACCGCGTGCTGATCATCGATGACTTTTTGGCCAACGGTAAGGCGTCCCAGGCGCTGATCTCGATCATCAAACAGGCTGGCGCGACGGTCGCCGGTTTGGGGATCGTGATCGAGAAGTCGTTCCAGGGTGGGCGTGCGGAACTGGATGCGCAGGGTTATCGGGTTGAGTCGTTGGCTCGCGTTCAGTCGTTGGCTGGCGGTGTCGTGACCTTCATCGAGTAACCCCCGCAATGATCGTTCCCACGCTCCGCGTGGGAATGCAGCCCGGGACGCTCCGCGTCCCATCCAAGCCGAACGCGGAGCGTCCGAAGAGGCATTCCCACGCAGAGCGTGGGAACGATCAGCATGTCGTGCCAAATGTTGTAGTCGACATAACCCCTGTAGGAGCGAGGCTTGCCCGCGAAGGCGCCCTCACTGCTGGCCGGTGGCTTTCAGGCCGGTGAGCAGTAGCCGCTGAAACAAATCCTCTTTCAACCCGTCCGTGTCAGTCAGCTGCATCCGCTCCAAATGTTCCGGGTATTGCGATGCTTCAGGCGCATCCAGCGCAGCCTTGCCCAATTCCAGAATCTCGCTCAGCTTGAACTTGCTCTTCAACCAGTTCAGCGCCCGCAACACATCCCGCTCCACCTCGGTGAAATCACAGCCCAGCGGATACTCCGGAAATAAATTCGGATGCCGCGCCTGGATCGCCTGCAAACGCTGTGGATGGTTGTCGGCAAAGCGCGGATCGAGGCGGAAGTTCTTCGGCAACTTGCCAACGTTCTGCGCCTGTTCAATCAGCCCCGGCTGGAAGCGTGAATCGCTGATATTGAGCAACGCCTCGATCACCGCCGAATCGGTCTTGCCGCGCAAATCGGCGATGCCGTATTCAGTGACGACGATATCCCGCAGATGCCGGGGAATGGTGCAATGGCCGTACTCCCAGACAATGTTCGAACTGACCTCCCCGCCCGACTCACGCCAACTGCGCAGGATCAGCACCGAACGCGCGCCTTCCAGCGCATGGCCCTGGGCGACGAAGTTGTACTGCCCGCCGACGCCGCTGAGCACCCGCCCGTCTTCCAACTGATCCGCCACACCGGCGCCCATCAGAGTCATGGTGAACACGGTGTTGATGAACCGCGCATCCAGGCGCTGCAAACGCTTGAGCGCTTCCTGGCCGTAGAGTTCGTTGATGTAGCTGATGCGGGTCATGTTGAATTCGAGGCGCTTGCTTTGGGGCAACTCGCGCAGGCGCTCGTAGAAACTGCGCGGGCCGAGGAAGAAGCCGCCGTGCACCGAGATGCCGTCGGTTTGCGCCGCTTCGTCGAGGGTGCCGTCGTTGGCCTGTTGCTGGGTCGGCACGTCCGGGTAGACCTTGCGCCGGATGATGCCGGCGTCGCCCAGCACCAGCAAACCGTTGACGAACATCTCGCTGCAACCATAGAGCCCCTTGGCGAAAGGTTCGACGCCGCCCTCGCGCTCGATCAACTGCGCCCACTGGCTCAGGTTCAGGTCAGCCAGCAGCGCCTTGTACCCGGCGTTATCCGCCTGGCGCGCCAGCAATGCCGCGGTCAGCGCATCCCCCATGGAGCCGATGCCGATCTGCAAGGTGCCGCCATCGCGTACCAGCGTACTGGCGTGCAGGCCGATGAAGTGATCCTGGAAACCCACCGGCATGTTCGGCGTCGAGAACAGCGTGGTGTTGTCCTTCTCGTCGATCAGCAGGTCGAACGCGTCCATGCCGACTTCGGCATCACCGGGCATGTAGGGCAAATCGTTGTGCACCTGGCCCACCAGCAGGATCGTCTCCCCCGCCTCACGCCGTTTGGCGATCATCGGAAACAGGTCGAGGGTGATGTCCGGGTTGCAGCTCAGGCTCAGGCGATCGGGATGCTCGCTGTGGCTGGCCACCAGTTGCGCCACCAGGTTCAGCCCGGCAGCGTTGATGTCACGGGCGGCGTGGCTGTAGTTGCTGCTGACGTAATCCTGCTGGGCCTGGGCGCTGTGCAACAGGCTGCCGGGTTGCATGAAGAATTGCTGGACCTGGATGTTCGGCGGCAGGCTGTCTTTTTGCAGCGGCGCCAGAAACTCCAGCTCTGGATAATCGCCGAAGACCCGTTCAATGAAGGGTTCGAGGAAGCGCTTTTGCAGGCCATCGCCCAAGGAGGGCCGGCCGAGGCACAGGGCGGTGTAGATCGTCAGCCGCCGCTCGGGCAGTTGCGCGATACGCTGGTACAGCGCGTTGACGAAGTGATTGGGCTTGCCCAGACCCAGGGGCAGGCCCATGTGAATATGCGCCGGCAACCGCGCCAGTACGTCATCGACCGCCTGTTCGATAGAACACAACTGCACCATCTGATCCTCCCGCACGTTCCGTGAATTGGGGTTGGACCGAGCTTGCCGGGTCTTTGCTGCAAAGAATAGTCGCGCAGGCAAATCGCAGGCACAAAAAAGCCGCTCGCAAGCGGCTATTTCGCTGAAGATGGGGGCTTATTTCAGGCCGGACATCTTCTCGATTGCGCCCTTCAGCTCAGGATCGGAGCAGTCGGCGCAGGTGCCTTTTGGCGGCATGGAGTTGATGCCGGTGATGGCTTTGGCCAGCAGACCGTCAAGCCCGCCTTGTTCTTTGGCACGTTTGCCCCAGTCAGCCGCATCGCCGATTTTCGGCGCGCCCAACAGGCCAGTACCGTGGCAAGCGTTGCAATGTTTTGCAATCACTTCATCAGGGGTCTTGGCCCCGCCGCCGCCCGCCGAAGCCGCGACTTCCATCCCTTTGCACTCTTGACCCGTTACACAAACCTGACCCACAGGCTCAAGGCGTTTAGCAATATCGTCGTTCGTTGCAGCTTGTGCGCTCACAGCCCAAAGGGCCAATACAGTTGCTGGTGCAGCCAGCATTTTCATAATTAGGTTCACGCGTTCACCCTCAATGGTGGCTATTCACGCCCGCGGCCACGGTTCGCAGGCGGGCGCAAGTATAACGGCAAGCCCGCCACACTGAAACAACCCCAAAGTCGAAGGGGTCTTGTTGCGTGGCGTAAAACGGTTCAGGCGCCTTCGCAATGCTTACAGGACGCCTCTTTTTTAGAAGTTCGCCGGTGTGGCTGCGCTGATTAGTCGCGCCGGTGCGTCGAACGGATTCCGGAAACGGTGCGGCTTGGTACTTTCAAAGTAGTAGCTGTCGCCGGCTTCGAGCACAAAAGTTTCAGCGCCGACCACCAACTCCAGCCGCCCTTCCACCAGAATCCCGGTTTCCTCGCCCTCATGGGTGAGCATCTCGTCACCGGTGTCGGCGCCTGGCGGGTAGATTTCATTGAGGAACGCGATAGCCCGGCTCGGGTGCGCGCGGCCGACCAGCTTCATGGTCACGGCGCCATCGGAGATATCGATCAGCTCGTTGGCCTTGTAGACGATCTGGGTCGGTTTTTCCTGCAGGATTTCTTCGGAAAAGAACTCGACCATGGACATGGGAATCCCGCCCAACACTTTGCGCAGCGAACTGATCGAGGGGCTGACGCTGTTTTTCTCGATCATCGAAATGGTGCTGTTGGTGACGCCCGCGCGCTTGGCGAGCTCACGCTGCGAAAGACCTTTGAGCTTACGGATGGATTGCAGTCGTTCACCGACGTCCAATGCTGGAGCCTCCAGGGATTCAGGTTGTAAGGATATTGAGCGTTATCATGGCGACAGCGTTCAGTATTTACAACACTTTGGCCTGAATCCCATTCGGCGAGGCGACTTCCGACGCGCGTCGTTTCGTCTCAAGCCCCGGAATAGAGCAGCGGCACCCGGCGCAGGTTGCAGAAGATCTGGTACGGAATCGTGTCGGCGGCCATGGCCACTTCGCTGGCCAGGATGTTTTTGCCCCACAACTCGACGGTCGAACCGAGCCCGGCTTGCGGCACATCGGTCAGGTCGATGCAGAGCATGTCCATCGACACCCGGCCCAGCAACTGGCTGCGTTGCCCGGCGACCAGCACCGGCGTACCGGTCGGCGCATGACGCGGGTAGCCGTCGGCATAACCCATGGCGACCACGCCAATGCGCATCGGCTTCTGGGTGATGAATTTGGCGCCATAGCCAACCGGCTCGCCGGCCGGCAGTTCGCGCACGCAGATCACTTTCGATTCCAGTGCCATCACCGGTTGCAGGCGCGAGGCCACGGCGTTGGCTTCTTCAAAAGGAGTGGCGCCGTAGAGCATGATGCCCGGACGTACCCAATCGCTGGGGATCTGCGGCCAACCGAGCACCGCCGGCGAGTTGCGCAGGCTGACCTCGGCGGACAAGCCCTGGCGCGCCGCCTCGAACACCGCAACCTGCTCGGCACTGGCCTGCTCATGCAGCTCATCGGCCCGGGCGAAGTGGCTCATCAAGACGATTTTTGCCACTTTGCCGCTCGCCAGGAGCCGTTGATAACCCGACTGGAAATCCTTTGGATGCAGACCGACCCGGTGCATGCCGGAATCGAGTTTGAGCCAGACCGTGATCGGTTTGCTCAGCACGGCTTTCTCGATCGCTTCGAGTTGCCACAGCGAATGCACCACACACCAGAAGTCGTGCTCGACAATCAGCGACAGCTCATCGGCTTCGAAAAAACCTTCCAGCAACAACACCGGCGCCTTGATACCGGCGGCGCGCAGCTCCAAGGCTTCTTCGATGCACGCCACGGCAAAGCCGTCCGCCTCGGCTTCCAGCGCCTGGGCGCAACGCACCGCGCCATGGCCGTAGGCATCGGCCTTGATCACCGCGAGGGCTTTGGCCCCCGGCGTGAGTTCACGGGCGATCTGGTAGTTGTGACGCAGGGCTTGAAGGTCGATCAGGGCACGGGCAGGACGCATGGCGGCAGACTTCTAGGCGGTCATGGGAATAAAAACCGGCGCTGGCTGACGGCGTGAACCGCCAACAGCACCGGGAGAGGGATCGTTACAACCGGTTAAGGCAGTGCGGCAACCACTGACAGCTCAACCAGGATTTGCGGTTCGCACAGCTTCGACTCAACCGTGGCACGGGTCGGGGCGGCGCCTTTTGGCAGCCACTTGTCCCATACCGAATTCATGCCGGCGAAATCGGCGTTGATGTCTTTCAGGTAAATCGTCACCGACAGTATGTGGTTCTTGTCGGTGCCGGCCAGGTCGAGCAACCGCTCGATGTTGGCCAGGGTTTCACGGGTCTGCTGTTCAATCCCGGCGCTCATGTCATCGCCGACCTGCCCTGCCAGGTACACCGTACCGTTGTGGGCGACGATCTGACTCATGCGTTCATTGGTGAGCTGGCGCTGGATTGCCATGCTTTGCGGACTCCTTGATTTTGCTGCCATAACGGGAAATATCGAGGCCTTCGGCGCTGATCTGCGGCGTTTTCTTCGCCATCAGGTCAGCCAGCAAACGACCGGAACCACAAGCCATGGTCCAACCGAGGGTGCCGTGGCCGGTGTTCAGGAACAAGTTGCTGAACGGGGTGGCGCCAACGATCGGTGTGCCGTCCGGGGTGGTCGGACGCAGGCCGGTCCAGAAACTCGCCTGGGCCAGGTCGCCGCCCTGAGGATAGAGGTCGTTGACGATCATCTCCAGGGTTTCGCGCCGACGCGGGTTAAGCGACAGGTCAAAACCGGCGATTTCCGCCATGCCGCCCACGCGGATGCGGTTGTCGAAACGGGTGATCGCGACCTTGTAGGTCTCGTCGAGAATAGTCGAGGTCGGGGCCATTGCCGGGTTGGTGATCGGCACCGTCAGGGAGTAACCCTTGAGCGGATACACCGGGGCCTTGATGCCCAGCGGCTTGAGCAGTTGCGGCGAGTAGCTGCCGAGGGCGAGGACGTAGCGGTCAGCGGTTTCCAGCTTGCCGTCGATCCACACGCCATTCACGCGATCACCAGCGTGGTCGAGGCGCTGGATGTCCTGGCCGTAGCGGAACTCCACACCCAGCTTCACGGCCATTTCGGCCAGGCGGGTGGTGAAAATCTGGCAGTCGCCGGTCTGGTCGTTCGGCAGGCGCAGGGCACCGGCGAGGATGTCGGTGACAGCCGCCAGGGCCGGTTCAACCCGGGCAATGCCGGCGCGGTCGAGCAGTTCGAACGGCACGCCGGACTCTTTGAGCACGGCGATGTCTTTCGCGGCGCCGTCGAGCTGAGCCTGGGTGCGGAACAGTTGCGTAGTCCCCAGGCTGCGGCCTTCGTAGGCAATGCCGGTTTCGGCGCGCAACTCGTCGAGGCAGTCACGGCTGTACTCGGACAGACGCACCATGCGCTCCTTGTTCACCGCATAACGGTTGGCGGTGCAGTTGCGCAGCATCTGCGCCATCCACAGGTATTGGTCGATGTCGGCAGTCGCCTTGATCGCCAGCGGCGCGTGGCGCTGCAGCAGCCACTTGATGGCCTTGAGCGGCACACCCGGCGCGGCCCACGGCGAGGCATAACCCGGCGAGACCTGCCCGGCGTTGGCGAAACTGGTCTCCATGGCAGCGGCCGGCTGCCGGTCCACCACCACCACTTCAAATCCGGCACGGGCCAGATAGTAAGCACTGGCGGTACCGATGACGCCGCTACCCAAGACCATAACGCGCATTTTTGTATCCCTCATCGCGGCTTACCGCTGACGTGTGTTGTGCAGACCGAAGATGTGGGCAGTTTAAAAAAGATTAGCCAGTGCATTTCACTATATAAGTGCCTATATTTGGCGACAATTCTCGGCAAAAACCCTTTTCACGGAGGCGCATCCCCTATGCGTACCAACACTCAGACCAAACGTGAGCTGGACAAGATCGACCGCAACATCCTGCGGATCCTGCAAGCGGACGGGCGCATCTCCTTCACCGAGCTGGGGGAAAAGGTCGGCCTGTCGACCACGCCCTGCACCGAGCGGGTCCGTCGGCTGGAGCGCGAAGGAATCATCATGGGCTACAACGCCCGGCTCAATCCGCAGCACCTCAAGGGTAGCCTGCTGGTGTTTGTCGAGATCAGTCTCGACTACAAATCCGGCGACACTTTCGAAGAGTTCCGACGCGCCGTGCTGAAACTGCCCCACGTGCTGGAGTGCCATTTGGTGTCAGGGGACTTTGATTATCTGGTGAAGGCGCGGATTTCCGAGATGGCGTCGTACCGCAAATTGCTGGGCGATATCTTGCTCAAGCTGCCGCATGTGCGCGAGTCAAAGAGCTATATCGTGATGGAAGAGGTGAAAGAGAGTTTGTGTTTGCCGATTCCGGATTGACCTCACGCCGATCGTTCCCACGCTCTGCGTGGGAATGCCTCAACGGACGCTCCGCGTTCGGCTCTTGGGACGCAGAGCGTCCCGGGCTGCATTCCCACGCGGAGCGTGGGAACGATCACACGAGGACCTGCCGCGTCGAAGCCATGTACTCATGAATCTGCTTCTCCACCCGCGGATGAATCAGCTCCACCGGCCCGCGCCCGTTGGGGCATGGCAAGGTCTTGGTGGTGCCGAACAGCCGGCAGATCAGCGGCCGCTCGTCATACACGGTGCAGCCGTCGGGCCCCAGGTGGACGCAATTGAGCTCATCCATCGCCGCATCCTGCTCGGCGCGGGTCTTTCGCGGCAGGCGGGACATTTCTTCCGGTGAGGTGGTGACCGGCCCGCAGCAGTCATGGCAGCCCGGCACGCACTCGAACGAGGGGATTTGCTGGCGCAGGGTGCGAATCTTCTGACTGTTGCAGCTCATCGAAGTGGTGACCAAAAGCGGAATAGAGCGCGATTCTGACGCATCCGGCCCGATCCATACAGCCGCAACTGACCAGTGTTGCCCGCGTCGGAAGGTCCGGCTTATGCTCCGTCAACTTTTTCAAACACACGCATCAGGAATCCACGCATGAATGCCCCTGCCCGGCACACCGCCTCTTATTACGCCGCCAGCAGCCTGCCGCAGCCCGATCATCCGGCGCTGCAGGGCGAGTTGACGGCGGATGTGTGCGTGGTCGGCGGCGGGTTTTCCGGGTTGAACACCGCACTGGAACTGGCGGAACGCGGCTTCAGCGTGGTGTTGCTGGAAGCCCACAAGATTGGCTGGGGCGCGAGCGGGCGCAACGGCGGGCAATTGATTCGCGGGGTCGGCCATGGCCTCGATCAGTTCGCCCATGTCATCGGTGTCGACGGCGTGCGTCAGATGAAACTCATGGGCCTGGAAGCGGTGGAAATCGTCCGACAGCGGGTCGAGCGTTTTCAGATTCCCTGCGACCTGACCTGGGGTTATTGCGATCTGGCCAACAAACCCCGGGATCTTGAAGGCTTCGCCGAGGAGGCCGAAGAACTGCGCGGCCTCGGTTATCGCTATGAAACCCGACTGTTGCAAGCCAATGAAATGCATTCGGTAGTCGGCTCCGATCGTTATGCTGGCGGCTTGATTGATATGGGCTCCGGGCATCTGCACCCGCTGAATCTGGCGCTGGGCGAAGCGGCCGCCGCGCAGCAATTGGGCGCCAAGCTGTTTGAACAGTCGGCGGTTACCCGAATCGAGTACGGCACCGAAGTGAAGGTCCACACCGCCCAAGGCTCCGTCCGCGCCAAAACTCTGGTGCTGGGCTGCAACGCCTACCTCAACGACCTCAACCCCGAACTCAGCGGCAAAGTGCTGCCCGCCGGCAGCTACATCATCGCCACCGAGCCGTTGAACGAAGAGCAGGCGCACGCCTTGCTGCCGCAGAACATGGCGGTGTGTGATCAACGGGTAGCGCTGGATTACTACCGGCTCTCGGCGGATCGGCGCTTGCTGTTCGGCGGTGCCTGCCATTACTCGGGTCGGGACCCGAAAGACATCGCCGCTTATATGCGGCCGAAGATGCTGGACGTATTCCCGCAATTGGCCGAGGTGAAGATCGACTATCAATGGGGCGGCATGATCGGCATCGGCGCCAACCGACTGCCGCAGATCGGCCGGCTCAAGGACCAGCCGAACGTCTATTACGCCCAGGCCTATTCCGGTCACGGGGTGAATGCCACGCACCTGGCGGGCAAGTTGCTGGCTGAAGCCATCAGCGGCCAACACAGCGGAGGGTTCGATCTGTTTGCCCAGGTGCCGCACATCACCTTCCTGGGCGGCAGGCATTTGCGTTCGCCGTTGTTGGCGTTGGGGATGTTGTGGCATCGGATGAAAGAGTTGGTCTGATAGCTCTTTAGCGTCTGTAAGGGCGCCTTCGCGGGCAAGCCTCGCTCCTACAGGTTACGCGTCGTTCGTTGGATCAACGCTAAACCGCAGGAGCGAGGCTTGCCCGCGAATGGATCGAAAGATTGACACAAGACTCAGATCCGCCAGAACGGCTTAAGCCCCTCCGCCAATGCCTGCTCCCGACTCAACCCAACATCCCGCAACTGCTCCGGGGTCAGGCTCAGCAACGCCTTGCGCGTGTGCAGACGATGCCAGAACAGACCCCAGCGCCCCAGGCAGGACGGCGCGTTGCGCATTTGCGCCTCACGGGTGCCGTGGTTCTGCCCTGCCGCCAGTTCCTGACTGTGTAACGTCAGCCGCACATCGCTCAAGCCGTTCATGTTGATCGCTCCTGTTTACTTGGGTAGCCAGAGGTTTCATCATGCGCGGACGGCGAAAAGCATTACAGATTCAAAGCCGCTGTATTATTTCCATACAGATTGACCACTTAAACCTCTGAATTACGTATTTTTGCCCCATCTGTACTGGTTAACCGAATCACCCGCATCGAGGCAGTGTCATGACCCTTTACGTCAATCTCGCCGAATTGCTCGGCACACGTATCGAACAGGGCTTCTATCGTCCCGGCGACCGGCTACCGTCGGTGCGGGCGTTGAGTGTCGAGCACGGGGTCAGCCTGAGCACGGTGCAGCAGGCGTATCGGGTGCTGGAAGACAGCGGGCTGGCGACGCCGAAACCCAAATCCGGGTACTTTGTGCCGGTCAGTCGCGAGCTGCCGGAACTGCCTGCCGTCGGCCGTCCGGCGCAACGTCCGGTGGATATTTCCCAGTGGGACCAGGTGCTGGAGCTGATCCGCGCCGTGCCGCGCAAAGACGTGGTGCAACTCGGTCGCGGCATGCCGGACATCACCACGCCAACCATGAAACCGTTGCTACGCGGGCTGGCGCAGATCAGCCGTCGCCAGGACATGCCCGGCCTGTATTACGACAACATCCACGGCAACCTCGACCTGCGCGAACAGATCGCCCGGCTAATGCTCGATTCCGGTTGCCAACTGAGCGCCGCCGACCTGGTGGTCACCACCGGTTGCCACGAAGCGCTGTCCACCAGCATCCGCTCCATCTGCTCACCTGGTGACATCGTCGCCGTGGATTCGCCGAGCTTCCACGGCGCCATGCAGACCCTCAAGGGCCTGGGCATGAAGGCCCTGGAAATCCCCACCGACCCGATCACCGGCATCAGCCTCGATGCGCTGGAACTGGCCCTGGAACAATGGCCGATCAAGGCCATACAGTTGACCCCCAACTGCAACAACCCCTTGGGCTACATCATGCCGGAGGCGCGTAAACGCGCATTGTTGAACCTGGCACAGCGCTTCGACGTGGCGATCATCGAGGACGATGTGTATGGCGAACTGGCCTACACCTACCCGCGTCCCCGCACGATCAAATCCTTCGATGAAGACGGCCGCGTGCTGCTGTGCAGTTCGTTTTCCAAGACGTTGGCGCCGGGGCTGCGCATCGGTTGGGTCGCACCGGGCCGGTATCTGGAACGGGTGCTGCACATGAAATACATCAGCACCGGCTCCACCGCGCCACAAGCGCAGATCGCCATCGCCGATTTCCTCAAGGCCGGGCACTTCGAACCACATTTGCGGCGGATGCGCACCCAATACCAGCGCAATCGCGACATGATGATCGATTGGGTCACGCGCTACTTCCCCGCCGGCACCCGGGCCAGTCGTCCCCAGGGCAGCTTCATGCTGTGGGTCGAACTGCCGGAAGGCTTCGATACCCTGAAACTGAATCGTGCGCTGCACGACCAGGGCGTACAGATTGCCGTCGGCAGCATCTTTTCGGCTTCGGGCAAATATCGTAATTGCCTGCGGATGAACTACGCTGCCAAGCCAACAGCGCAGATCGAAGACGCCGTGCGCAAGGTGGGCGCGGCGGCGATCAAACTGCTTGCGGAAACTGATTGCCTCAACGACTGACCTTTATCCGAAAACCCGCGTCCATATGCCGACCCTAGCCAATCGGAACGACCCCACGTGAGCCTCAGACAGCCCCTACTCGCTCTGCTGTTACTCGCCTCGTTCCTCAGCGGTTGCGCCAGCCTCGACGTGCCCCGCGAACCGAGCCAGGCATTGCCCGCAGCCGACTCAAGCTTCGGCCGTTCAATCCAGGCCCAGGCCGCGCCGCATCAGGGGCAATCCGGCTTTCGCCTGCTGTCCAACAGCACCGAAGCTTTCATGGCCCGGGCCGAGTTGATCCGCAACGCCCAGACCAGCCTCGACTTGCAGTACTACATCGTCCACGACGGCATCAGCACGCGCATGCTGGTGGAAGAATTGCTCAAGGCCGCCGATCGCGGTGTGCGGGTGCGGATCCTGCTCGATGACACCACCAGCGATGGCCTCGACCAGATTATCGCGACCCTGGCGGCCCATCCGCAGATCCAGATCCGCCTGTTCAACCCGCTGCACCTGGGGCGCAGCACGGGCGTGACGCGGACCATGGGCCGTTTGTTCGACTTGTCGCTGCAACACCGGCGCATGCATAACAAGCTGTGGCTGGCGGACAACAGCGCGGCCATCGTCGGCGGGCGCAACCTGGGCGACGAGTATTTCGATGCCGAGCCCAACCTGAACTTCACCGACATCGACATGCTCAGCGTCGGGCCGGTGGCCGAGCAGCTCGGGCACAGCTTCGATCAGTACTGGAACAGCGCCCTGAGCAAGCCGATCGACGAATTCCTCTCCAGCAAACCGACGCTCAAGGACCTGAAAAACACCCGCACGCGCCTGGAAGAATCCCTGGAAGAAACCCGCAAGCAGAACCACGCTCTGTATCAACAACTGATGGTCTACGACAAATACCCACGCCTGGACATCTGGCGCCGGGAGCTGATCTGGGCCTGGAATCAGGCGCTGTGGGACGCGCCGAGCAAAGTCCTGTCCAAGGGCGAGCCCGACCCGCAGTTGCTGCTGACCACGCAATTGGCGCCGGAACTGCGCGGCGTGAGCAAAGAGCTGATCATGATTTCCGCCTACTTCGTGCCCGGCCAACCGGGGCTGGTGTACCTGACCGGGCGCTCCGACGCCGGGGTCTCGGTGAGCCTGCTGACCAACGCGCTGGAAGCCACCGACGTACCGGCGGTGCACGGTGGTTACGCGCCGTATCGCAAGGCCTTGCTGGAGCATGGCGTGAAGCTGTTCGAACTGCGTCGCCAGCCTGGCGCCGGCAGCGGCAGTGGTCCGCATCTGTTCCGGCGTTCGGCCTATCAGGGCTCGGATTCGAGCCTGCACAGCAAGGCGATGATCTTCGATCAACAGAAATCGTTTATCGGCTCATTCAATTTCGACCCGCGCTCGGTGCTGTGGAACACCGAAGTCGGCGTGCTGGTGGACAGCCCGGAGCTGGCCGCGCATGTGCGTGAATTGGCGCTGCAAGGCATGGCGCCGCCGTTGAGTTATGAGGCGAAACTGGAGAAGGGGCAGATCGTTTGGGTGACCGAGGACAACGGCAAGTTGCACACCCTGACCAAGGAACCGGGAAGTCTGTGGCGCCGGTTTAATGCGTGGTTCAGCACCACCGTCGGCCTGGAGCGGATGTTGTAGTCAAGGTTTACTGATCAATTGTGGCGAGGGGGCTTGCCCACGCTGGGCGGCGAAGCAGCCCCAAAGTTGACGACACGAATCTACCCGTTATGTCGCGTTGGATGGTTTTACGACTGCTGCACAGCCGAACGGGGGCAAGCCCCCTCGCCACACAAGCTCGCTTCCACAGGTTTTAAGCGGGCTCGGCCACCGCGCCAAACGCCCCTTGGCGCATCAGCAAAACCACCAACCCTAACGCCCCCACCGCCATTAGCAACGGCAACGCATGCCCGCTGATCCACTGGCTCCCCGCCCCGGCCGCCAAGGGGCCGATCAGGCACCCGATTCCCCACAACTGCGCGATATGGGCATTGGCCCGCACCAGCGCATCGTCGCGATAACGCTCGCCGATCAGGATCAGCGACAGGGTGAACAATCCACCGGCACTGGCGCCGAACAACACCCACAGCGGCCAGATCAGCAACGTATCGATCAGCAGCGGAATCGCCAGGCTGGACAGCAGCAAGACTACCGCGCAGCCCGTGAACAGACTGCGCCGGGACAACCGATCCGCCAGCGCACCGATGGGAAGCTGCAGCAAGGCATCGCCGACCACCACGGTACTGACCATGGCCAGGGCGATTTCCGCAGTGAAGCCCTGGCGCAGGCAATACACCGGCAACAAGGTCAGGATCATCGCTTCAAACGCGGCGAACAGCGACACCGCCCAGGCAATCGCCGGCAACCCCCGGCAGAAGGTCCACAAATCGCCGAAGGTCACGCTGCTGGCTTCACTGCTCGGTGCGCCGCTGCGGCCCAACAGCAGCAACGGTGCCGTCAGCAATAACCCGACACCGACCCAGAAGCCGTAATCGTGTTCCGTGCCAAGAGCCCCCAGCAGCAACGGCCCGCCCAGTTGGCTCAACGCATAGCTGCTGCCATACAACGCCACCAGGCGCCCGCGCCACTTTTCGATCACCAGTTGGTTGATCCAGCTTTCACCGAGGATAAAGACCAGGGTCAGAATCACCCCGATCATCAGGCGCAACACCAGCCAGATCGGATAACTCGGCAACAGCGCCAGCAATCCGATGGACACCGCCCCGGCCCACAGGCACAGACGCATCAGATTAGCGGTGCCAAGACGCGCGGCCAGGTGACTGGAGATCTTCGCCCCCAGCAGCACGCCAATGGCCGGCATCGCCGCCATCACGCCGATGGCAAACGAACCGTAACCCCAGCTTTCCAGGCGAAACGACACCAGCGGCATGCTGACGCCAAGGGCCAGGCCGACACTCAAGACCGACGCCAACACGGCGAAATAAGTCGCCCAACGCATGTTCCACGCTCCTGTGGATAGTGTTTTTCAAACAACAGAGACGACACAGCCGGACCTTCCTTTGAGGAAAGTCCGGCTGCGGCGATAGACCTGTGGTACCGCGTCGCCCCGCCCTACGCGATCTCTGTAGGAGCGAGGCTTGCCCGCGAAGGCGTGATCAGCAACACCGCAGGCTTGAGACTTACAACTTGATCCAGGTCGCCTTCAGCTCGGTGTACTTGTCGAACGCATGCAGCGACTTGTCGCGACCATTGCCCGACTGTTTGAAACCACCGAACGGCGCAGTCATGTCGCCGCCGTCGTACTGGTTGACCCACACGCTACCGGCACGCAGGGCCTTGGCGGTCAGGTGTGCCTTGGAGATGTCCTTGGTCCACACCGCAGCGGCCAGGCCGTAGGGCGTGTCGTTGGCAATCGCAATGGCTTCTTCGGCGGTATCGAAAGCGATGACCGACAACACCGGGCCAAAGATTTCTTCCTGGGCGATTTTCATCGCGTTGTTCACGCCGTCGAAAATCGTCGGTTCAACGTAGGTGCCGCCGGTTTCCTGCAGGATGCGCTTGCCGCCGGCCACCAGTTTGGCGCCATCGGTGTGGCCGGATTCGATGTAGGACAGCACGGTGTTCATCTGCTGGGTGTCCACCAACGCGCCGACGTTGGTCGCCGGGTCCAGCGGATTGCCCGGCTTCCAGGTTTTCAGTGCTTCGATCACCAGCGGCAGGAAGGTGTCCTTGATCGAACGCTCGACCAGCAGACGCGAACCGGCGGTGCAGACTTCGCCCTGGTTGAAGGCGATGGCGCTGGCGGCAGATTCGGCGGCGGCTTGCAGGTCCGGGGCATCGGCGAACACGATGTTCGGGCTCTTGCCGCCGGCTTCGAGCCAGACGCGCTTCATGTTCGATTCGCCCGAATAGATCAGCAGTTGCTTGGCGATCTTGGTCGAACCGGTGAACACCAGGGTGTCCACGTCGTTGTGCAGGGCCAGGGCCTTGCCGACGGTGTGGCCGTAGCCTGGCAGCACGTTCAGCACGCCTTTCGGAATGCCGGCTTCAACAGCCAGCGCCGCGATACGGATAGCGGTCAGCGGGGATTTTTCCGACGGCTTGAGGATTACCGAGTTACCGGTGGACAGCGCCGGGCCGAGTTTCCAGCAGGCCATCATCAGCGGGAAGTTCCACGGCACGATGGCGCCGACCACGCCGACTGGCTCGCGAGTGACCAGACCCAGTTGATCGTGCGGAGTGGCGGCCACTTCGTCGTAGATCTTGTCGATGGCCTCGCCGCTCCAGCTCAGGGCTTGCGCCGCGCCGGGAACGTCGATGTACAGGGAGTCGCTGATCGGCTTGCCCATGTCAAGGGTTTCAAGCAGGGCGAGTTCTTCGGCGTGCTGTTTGAGCAGGCCGGCGAAACGAATCATGGTGGCTTTGCGTTTGGTCGGCGCCAGGCGCGACCACACGCCGGAATTGAAGGTGGCGCGGGCGTTTTCCACGGCGCGCTGGGCGTCGGCGGCGTCACAGCTGGCAATCTTGCCCAGCAGACGGCCATCGACCGGGCTGATGCACTCGAAGGTCTCGCTGGAGACGGCATCGGTGTATTCGCCATTGATGTAGGCGCGGCCTTCGATCTTCAGATCGCGAGCCCGTTGTTCCCAGTCGGCACGAGTCAGGGTGGTCATTCGAGTGTCCTCCTCTTGTTGAATACGAGAGCCCCGCGTTCTTCGCGGGTGCTGTCAGGAATTCTGCCCGGCACAGCCTACTATCGGCCCGAGGCACCTGCCACCCTAAACCAGTGGCCGGGGTTGTTTCAATATATTTGACACAAGGTCGGAAAACGGCCTTGCAGTGTTCATTTTAATAAACATAGACTTTGGGTCTTTTCAGCCATTGCGCCGCAATCACGGGGGATTACAACAAAATGAATATCCAGGACGTCGTCGACTTCAGCCAAGCCACCACCCAGCCCGATCGCTATCGGCCGGACCCGGCCAAAGTCCTCAAGGGCGACCCCGAGCAAGCGGTGTACAACCACTACAACAGCCCGTGCGGGCAGATGAGCGCTGGTGTGTGGGAAGGCGAAATCGGCCAGTGGCTGGTGAATTACACCGAACATGAATACTGCGAGATCGTTCAGGGCGTGTCGGTTCTGCGCGATAACGATGGCAACAGCAAGACGCTGCGGGTGGGTGATCGTTTTGTGATTCCGGCGGGTTTTCGCGGGACCTGGGAAGTGCTGGAGTCGTGCCGCAAGATTTATGTGGTGTTTGAACAGAAGGCTTGAGGATTTGAGGATTTGTGTTGTCCGGGCCGGCCTCTTCGCGGGCAAGCCTCGCGCCTACAGTTCAGTGTGATCCGAGCGAGGCTTGCCCGCGAAGGCGTCCTGACAGGCAATGCATAACCCCCAGGCAACAAAAAAGGCCCGTATCTCGCGATACGGGCCTTTTTTGTAAGAGAGAAAAACCAATTACTTGATTTTGCCTTCTTTGTACATAACGTGCTTACGAACGCGCGGGTCGAACATGCGCTTTTCGAGCTTGTCCGGGGTAGTACGCTTGTTCTTGTCGGTAGTGTAGAAGTGACCAGTACCGGCGCTAGAAATCATTCGAATCAATTCACGCATGATTAGCTCCCTTAGATCTTGCCAGCTTTGCGGATTTCGGCCAGCACGACAGTGATGCCACGCTTGTCGATGATACGCATGCCTTTGGCAGATACGCGCAGACGCACGAAACGTTTCTCTTCTTCAACCCAGAAGCGATGATGCTGCAGGTTCGGCAGGAAACGACGACGGGTTTTGTTGTTTGCGTGGGAAATGTTATTCCCAGTTACCGGACCCTTACCGGTAACTTGACAGACTCTCGACATGCCTCAGCCCTCTAAAACCACATGCCCAACCCGGCATGGGTTGGCCGCTTAATCTCTCAGTCATTTGGCGCCAGGCGCCGCGTTTCTTTAGAGGTCTTACCGGCTACACCTACAGTGAAGGAACCGGGCCCCTAGAAAAGAGCGCTGCTTTATACCAGAAAGACCAGAGAGCAACAACATTCGGTGTGCGATGAATTTACAAAAAGCCCATTTTCCGGGCTACGAGCGCCTTGGACAAAGGCTGTCGTCGATGGCGACCGCTCGTCGCAGAGCATCGGCCAACACGCCAATCAACGGCTTTATGAAACCACGCACACGCAAATAAGGCGCCTATAGTCGCCTCAAAATGAAAATGGGGATAGTCATTTGCAAAAGAGCCCACTAGGGTAGGCCTTTTCCAGACTGCACTTGCAGATGGGCCTTCGATCTGTAAAGGAATCCGACCATGCGCCTCGCTGCCCTACCGCTGCTGCTTGCCCCACTGTTACTGAGCCCGCTGGCCCAAGCCGCCGCTCTGACCGTCTGCACCGAGGCCAGCCCTGAAGGGTTCGACGTGGTGCAGTACAACTCGCTGACCACCACTAACGCGTCGGCCGATGTACTGATGAATCGCCTGGTGGACTTCGACACCGCCAGCGGCAAAGTGGTCGCCAGCCTTGCGGACAGCTGGGAAGTCTCGCCCGACGGCCTGAGCTACGTCTTCAAATTGCACCCGCAAGTGAAATTCCACAAAACCGAGTACTTCAGCCCGACTCGCGATTTGAGCGCCGAAGATGTCAAATTCAGCTTCGACCGCATGCTCGACCCGGCTCACCCGTGGCACAAAGTCGCCCAGAGCGGCTTCCCCCATGCCCAGTCGATGCAACTGCCGGCACTGATCAAAAAGATCGACGCCCTCGATCCGCTGACCGTGCGCTTCACCCTCGATCACCCCGACTCGACCTTCCTCGCCACCCTGAGCATGGGCTTCGCCTCGATCTATTCCGCTGAATACGCCGACAAACTGCTGAAGGCCGGCACGCCCGAAAAGCTCAACAGCCAGCCGATCGGCAGCGGCCCCTTCATCTTTACGCGGTTCCAGAAAGACGCCGTGATCCGCTACAAGGCCAATGTGGACTACTTCGGTGGCAAGCCGTCAGTGGATCCGTTGATCTTCGCCATCACCCCGGACGCCAATGTGCGTTTGCAGAAACTGCGCCGCAACGAGTGCCAAATCGCCCTGTCGCCCAAGCCACTGGATGTGGTGGCCGCCAAGCAAGAGCCGACGCTGAAAGTGGAAAAGACTGACGCGTTCATGACCGCATTCGTCGGCATTAACAGTCAGCATCCACCGCTGGACAAGCCCGAAGTACGCCAGGCGATCAACCTCGCGTTCGACAAGGCCAATTACCTCAAGGCTGTGTTCGAGGACACCGCCGAAGCCGCCAACGGCCCTTACCCGCCGAACACCTGGAGCTACGCCAAGAGCCTGCCGGGTTATCCCCACGACGTGGCGAAAGCCAAGGCATTGATGGCCAAGGCCGGGCTCAAGGACGGTTTCCAAACCACCATCTGGACTCGCCCGTCCGGCAGCTTGCTGAACCCCAACCCGAGCCTCGGCGCGCAACTGTTGCAGTCCGATCTGGCGGAAATCGGCATCCAGGCCGAAATCCGCGTGATCGAATGGGGCGAGCTGATCCGCCGCGCCAAGGCCGGCGAGCATGACCTGCTGTTCATGGGCTGGGCCGGCGACAACGGCGACCCGGACAACTTCCTCACGCCGCAATTTTCCTGCGCGGCGGTCAAGTCCGGCACCAACTTCGCCCGTTACTGCAACCAGGACCTGGACAAGCTGATCAGCGCCGGCAAGACCACCAGCGAGCAAGGCGTACGCACCAAGCTCTACGAACAGGCCCAGGCGCAGATCCACCAACAGGCGTTGTGGCTGCCACTGGCGCATCCGACGGCGTTCGCGTTGACGCGCAAGGATGTGCAGGGTTACGCCGTCAGTCCTTTCGGCCGGCAGGATTACTCCAAAATCAGCTTCAAGCCGTAAGCTGCAAGCTGCAAGCTAGAGCAGGCCGTGCACTGCTTTAGCTGGCCGCTTGAAGCTTGAAACCTGCAGCTGCTTCTACATCCAGCCGTACTCGGCCATCGACAGCGGATCACCGTCGCCGACGATGAAATGGTCGAGCACTCGCACATCAACCAGCTCCAGCGCCTCCTGCAGCCTCTTGGTCAGCATTCGGTCCGCCTGACTGGGGTCGGCGTTGCCCGAGGGGTGGTTGTGGCACAGGATCAGCGCTGCAGCGTTGTGAGCCAGGGCACGCTTGACCACTTGTCGCGGATAAACGCTGGTGTTGTCGATGGAGCCGCGAAACAGCGCTTCGAACGCTAGCACCCGATGCCTGGAATCCAGAAACAGACAACCGAATACTTCGTGAGGCTCATGGCGCAGCATCGCTTTGAGGTAATCACGAACAGCCTGCGGGTTTTCCAGCGCCGACTTCTGCCGTGAGTGTTCCGCCAGATGCCGTCGCGACATTTCCTGAACGGCCTGCAATTGAGCGAATTTCGCCGGCCCGAGCCCCAATTGTTTGCTGAATGTTTTTTGATCAGCCTCCAGCAGCGAACGCAGGTTGCCGAACTGACTCAACAAGTGTCGCGCCAGGTCCACCGCGCTTTTGCCGGAGACGCCGGTCCGTAAAAAAATCGCCAGCAGCTCGGCATCCGAAAGACTCGCCGGGCCCAACTCCAATAACCTCTCCCGCGGCCGCTCCGCCGCTGGCCAATCACGAATACTCATAACACCTCCCTGGTCTGTGGGCGCCGCTGTTCCGTAGCGGTCGCTGTGATATCGTAGCCCATCTTTTTTGCGGACGAATTCATCCCTGGGGAGGGGGTTTCGCCACGCAGTCATCAACGAAATGAAAGGCAGACCTATGCAGCGGCTGTATCGGAAACGCATCGTTCTGGGCGTCGGCGGCGGCATTGCTGCCTACAAGAGCGCCGACCTGGTTCGCCGCCTGATCGATCAGGGCGCCGAAGTGCGCGTGGTCATGACCCGTGGCGGCAGCGAGTTCATCACCCCGCTGACCATGCAGGCGCTGTCCGGGCACCCGGTCCATCTCGACCTGCTGGACCCCGCGGCCGAAGCCGCCATGGGCCACATCGAGCTGGCCAAATGGGCCGACCTGGTGCTGATCGCCCCCGCTACTGCGGACTTGATCGCCCGCCTGGCCCAAGGCATCGCCAATGACCTGCTGACTACGCTGGTGCTGGCCACCGACGCCGTGGTCGCCGTGGCCCCGGCGATGAACCAGGCGATGTGGCGCGATCCTGCGACCCAGGCCAATCTGCAACTCCTCGAAAGCCGCGGCATCAAGTCCTTCGGCCCGGCCTCCGGCAGCCAGGCCTGCGGCGACGTCGGCATGGGCCGCATGCTCGAAGCCACCGACCTCGCCCAGTGCGCGGCGGACTGCTTCCAGCGCATGGCGCTGACCGGCAAACACGTGCTGATCACCGCCGGCCCGACCCAGGAAAACATCGACCCGGTGCGCTACATCACCAACCACAGCTCCGGGAAAATGGGCTTTGCCCTGGCCGAAGCCGCGGTGGAAGCCGGTGCCCGCGTCACGCTGATCACCGGCCCGGTGCATTTGCCGACGCCGGATCGCGTGACGCGCATCGATGTGGTCAGCGCCCGGGACATGCTCGCCGCCTGTGAATCCGCGATCCCCTGCGACTTGTTTATCGCCTCGGCAGCGGTCGCGGACTACCGCCCGGAAGTGGTCGCCCCACAAAAACTCAAGAAAGATCCTACGAACGGCGACGGCTTGTTGCTACAAATGGTGCGCAATCCAGACATTCTGGCCAGCATCGCCACTCGCCCTGACCGTCCGTTCAGTGTTGGTTTTGCCGCCGAAACCGAACACCTGCTCGATTACGCTGCGCGCAAGCTGAAAGACAAAAACCTCGATTTGATCGTCGCCAATGACGTCGCCAACCCGAGTATTGGCTTCAACAGCGAAGAAAACGCCTGCAGCGTGATCGACCGGGACCTGCATGCCACGCTTTTCGCCCAGACCAGCAAGAGCAAGATTGCTCGCCAGCTGATCACTTTTATCGCCGACCGTCTGAACCAGGTTTAATTTACATGCACGCTTTGCAAGCCAAGATCCTCGACCCCCGCATCGGTACCGACTTCCCGCTGCCACAGTACGCCACCCCAGGCTCCGCCGGCCTCGACCTGCGCGCCATGCTGGAAAAAGACACTGTGATCAAGCCGGGCGAAACCCTGCTGATCCCCACCGGCCTGTCCGTCTACATCGGCGACCCGGGCCTGGCGGCGCTGATCCTGCCGCGCTCCGGCCTGGGCCATAAGCACGGCATCGTGCTGGGCAACCTGGTTGGCCTGATCGACTCCGATTACCAGGGCCCGCTGATGGTTTCGTGCTGGAACCGCAGTGACAAGGAATTCACTCTGGAAGTGGGTGAGCGTCTGGCTCAACTGGTTTTGGTGCCGGTGGTTCAGGCGCACTTCGAGATGGTCGAAGAATTCGTCGAAACCGAGCGCGGTGCCGGCGGTTTCGGCCATTCCGGTAGCCATTGATCCGATAGATGCCCCCTTTGTGGCGAGCGAGCTTGCTCGCGCCGGGCTGCGAAGCGGCTCCAAAAGCTTGGGAGCGCTGCGCACTCCAGCGCGAGCAAGCTCCCTCGCCACAAGTGCATTCCAGGGTACAAATTGCACAGCCGTCATCTGGAAGGTTTACCACTGAATATCAAGGGATTGGCGGGCCAAATGCGCGCCGATGCCGCGGTCATGGCCTTTGCACACCACGAACTCTCTGTGGAAAACGCCGTCATACCCTTCAGTTTGAGCCTGCCGACAAGTTAATTCCTGGCAGGTCCAGTCACTTTCGAAATGGAGCAATCCCACAGATGAGCAGTCCAGCCCAAGTCGCACCCAAGTTCCCCGACAGCATCTTCCGCGCCTACGACATTCGCGGCACCGTCCCGGAATTCTTGAACGGTGAAACCGCTTACTGGCTCGGCCGTGCCATCGGCGCCCAGAGCCTGGCTCAGGACGAACCCAATGTTTCCGTCGGCCGCGATGGCCGCCTGTCCGGCCCGGAACTGGTCGAACGCCTGATTCAAGGCCTGGCCGACAGCGGCTGCCACGTCAGCGACGTCGGCCTGGTGCCAACGCCTGCGCTGTACTACGCCGCCAACGTACTGGCCGGTAAATCCGGTGTCATGTTGACTGGCAGCCACAACCCGTCGAACTACAACGGTTTCAAGATCGTCATTGCCGGCGACACCCTGGCCAACGAACAGATCCAGGCCCTGCACGAACGCCTCAAAACCAACAACCTGACCAGCGGCAAGGGCAGCATCACCCAGGTCGAGATCCTCGATCGCTACAACACCGAAATCGTCCAGGACATCAAACTGGCCCGTCGCCTCAAAGTCGTGGTCGATTGCGGTAACGGCGCGGCTGGCGTGATCGCCCCGCAACTGATCGAAGCGCTGAATTGCGAAGTTATCCCGCTGTTCTGCGACGTCGACGGCAACTTCCCGAACCATCACCCGGATCCGGGCAAGCCTGAAAACCTCGTGGACCTGATCGCCAAGGTCAAGGAAACCAACGCCGACCTGGGCCTGGCTTTCGACGGTGACGGCGACCGCGTCGGCGTGGTGACCAACACCGGCAGCATCGTCTACCCGGACCGCCTGCTGATGCTGTTCGCCCGCGATGTTCTGGCGCGCAACGCCAACGCGGAAATCATCTTCGACGTCAAATGCACCCGTCGCCTGACGCCGCTGATCAAGGAATACGGAGGTCGTCCGCTAATGTGGAAGACCGGTCATTCGTTGATCAAAAAGAAAATGAAACAAACCGGCGCCCTGTTGGCCGGCGAAATGAGCGGGCACATCTTCTTCAAGGAGCGCTGGTTCGGTTTCGACGACGGCATTTACAGCGCCGCGCGGTTGCTGGAGATCCTCAGCAAGGAAAAATCCACCGCGGAAGAGCTGTTTGCGACCTTCCCGAACGATATTTCTACGCCTGAAATCAATATCCATGTGACCGAAGAGAGCAAATTCAGCATCATTGATGCTCTGCACGACGCGAAGTGGGGCGAAGGCGCCGACCTGACCACCATCGACGGCGTGCGGGTCGACTACGCCAAAGGCTGGGGCCTGGTGCGCGCCTCCAACACCACACCGGTGTTGGTGCTGCGTTTCGAGGCTGATGACGAGGCTGAACTGCAGCGCATCAAGGACGTATTCAAAGTCCAGTTGAAGCGTGTTGCCCCTGATCTCCAACTACCGTTTTGATCTTCTGATTCACCCGGAGCCCTGAATGACCCTCGAACGCGAAGCCGCCGCCAACACCGCCAAGGTCCTGTCCGAAGCGCTGCCTTACATCCGCCGTTATGTCGGCAAGACGCTGGTGATCAAATACGGCGGCAACGCGATGGAAAGCGAGGAGCTGAAAACCGGCTTCGCCCGCGACATCGTGCTGATGAAAGCCGTGGGTATCAACCCGGTGGTGGTTCACGGCGGCGGCCCGCAAATCGGCGACCTGCTCAAGCGTCTGTCGATCGAGAGCCACTTCATCGATGGCATGCGCGTGACTGACGCGCAGACCATGGACGTGGTGGAAATGGTCCTCGGCGGCCAGGTGAACAAGGACATCGTCAACCTGATCAACCGTCATGGCGGCAGCGCCATCGGCCTGACGGGTAAAGACGCCGAGCTGATTCGTGCGAAAAAGCTCACCGTGACCCGCCAGACGCCGGAGATGACTCAGCCGGAAATCATCGACATCGGGCAAGTGGGCGAAGTGGTCGGGATTAACACCGACCTGCTGAACCTGCTGGTCAAAGGCGATTTCATCCCGGTGATCGCGCCAATCGGCGTGGGCGCCAACGGCGAGTCGTACAACATCAACGCCGATTTGGTGGCCGGTAAAGTGGCCGAAGCACTGAAAGCTGAAAAGCTGATGCTGCTGACCAACATCGCCGGCCTGATGGACAAGCAAGGCACAGTACTGACCGGCCTGACCACCCAGCAAGTCGACGACCTGATCGCCGACGGCACGATCTACGGCGGCATGTTGCCGAAGATCCGTTGCGCGCTGGAAGCGGTACAGGGCGGCGTGGGCAGCTCGCTGATCATTGATGGCCGGGTGCCGAATGCGATTCTGCTGGAGATCTTCACCGATACCGGTGTGGGGACTTTGATCAGCAATCGCAAGCGTCCGTAAGCGACACCTACAAAAAGACCCCGCTCAGCCTGGCTGAGCGGGGTCTTTTTTTGCCTGCGATCCCTGCGGGGGACACGTCTATTTGTGGCGAGGAAGCTTGCTCCCGCTGGGCTGCGCAGCAGACTCAAGAGCTTGTGAGCGCTGCGCACTCAAGGGGAGCAAGCTCCCTCGCCACACAAGCCCGCCTCACAGGGAGATCAGCGTTAAACGCCGAACTGGGCGCGGTAGGCTTCTACGGCAGGCAAATGCTGCTTGAGCTGCGGATCATCGGCCAGGAATTGCAGGACCTGGGTCAGCGACACAATGCTGATGACCGGGATCTTGAAGTCACGCTCCACTTCCTGGATCGCCGACAACTCGCCGTTGCCACGCTCCTGACGGTTCAGGGCGATCAGCACGCCGGCGGCTTTGGCGCCGTCCTGGCTGTCAATGATCTGCATCACTTCGCGGATCGCGGTGCCGGCGGTGATCACGTCGTCAATGATCAGCACTTCACCAGTCAACGGTGCGCCGACCAGGCTGCCGCCTTCGCCGTGGGCCTTGGCTTCCTTACGGTTGAAGCACCATGGCAGGTCACGGCCGTGATGTTCGGCCAAGGCCACTGCAGTGGTCGCAGCCAACGGGATACCTTTGTACGCAGGGCCAAACAGAACATCGAAGGGAATGCCGCTCTCAACGATGGCTGCCGCGTAGAAACGACCCAGTTGCGCCAGGGCCGAACCACTGTTGAACAGGCCGGCATTGAAGAAGTAAGGACTGGTGCGCCCGGACTTCAGGGTGAACTCACCGAAGCGCAAAACGCCGCGATCGATGGCAAAACGAATGAAATCGCGCTGATACGCTTGCATGAAAAAAACCCCAAATACCACGGATTTAGCTAATTAGGTTGACGCCGTGTATCATACACGCACGCGATTTTTGGGGCCATTTATGCGGATCATCAGTGTGAACGTCAATGGTATTCAGGCTGCAGTGGAGCGAGGTTTGCTCAGTTGGCTGCAAGCACAGAATGCCGACGTCATCTGCCTGCAGGACACCCGCGCCTCCGCCTTTGAACTGGACGATCCAGCCTTCCAACTGGATGGCTACTTCCTTTATGCCTGCGAAGCTGAAGTTCCCGCCCAGGGTGGCGTGGCTTTGTACTCGCGGTTGCAACCGAAGGCAGTCATCAGCGGTCTCGGCTTCGAGACGGCCGACCGCTACGGGCGCTACCTGCAAGCCGATTTCGATAAGGTCAGCATCGCGACCTTGCTGCTCCCTTCGGGGCAGAATGGCGATGAAGACTTGAACCAGAAGTTCAAGCTAATGGACGATTTCGCCCGTTATCTGGATAAACAGCGACGCAAGCGTCGCGAGTACATTTATTGTGGCTCGCTGTACGTGGCGCAACAGAAGCTGGATATCAAGAACTGGCGCGACAGCCAGCAATCCCCGGGCTTCTTGGCACCTGAACGTGCCTGGATGGACGAGATTGTCGGCAATATGGGTTATGTCGATGCCCTGCGCGAAGTCAGTCGTGAAGGCGACCAGTACAGCTGGTGGCCGGACAACGAACAGGCTGAGATGCTCAACCTGGGCTGGCGTTTCGACTACCAGTTGCTGACCCCAGGCTTGCGCCGCTTTGTACGCAGCGCACGCCTGCCACGTCAGCCACGGTTCTCGCAACACGCACCGCTGATCGTGGACTACGACTGGACGCTGACTATCTAAGCGTCGATTCGCCGATAAAAGAATGCCCGTATCGCAAGATACGGGCATTTTTTTATGCATCAGTCGACATGACCCGAACCTCAGGCAACGGCAAAAAACGGCAGCGCAAGGTACAGCTTGATCACGATGACGTTAATGATGTCGATGAAGAACGCACCCACCATCGGAACCACGAGAAACGCTATCTGCGAAGGCCCGTAGCGCTGCGTCACCGCCTGCATGTTAGCGATGGCCGTAGGTGTGGCACCCAGCCCGAAACCGCAGTGCCCTGCCGCCAACACCGCCGCATCGTAGTTACTGCCCATGATTCTGAACGTCACGAAAATCGCAAACAGCGCCATGACCAACGCTTGCGCAGCCAAAATGATGAAGATCGGCAAGGCCAGTGCCGCCAGGTCCCACAGTTTGAGCGACATCAAGGCAATCGCCAGAAACAGCGACAGGCTGACATTCCCCAGCACTGAGACTTCACGCTCGAATACCTGATACAAGCCCAACGCTGAAAGCCCATTGCGTAAAACGACACCCACGAACAAAACACAAACGAACGTCGGCAATTCAAGTGCCGTTCCGTGCAGCCAGCCATTCAGAAGATTGCCGGCCAATAAGCTGACGGCAATCAGGGCAAGTGTTTCGATAAACGAAAATGGCGTAATCGAGCGCTCTTTGTTCGGCTGCTCAAAGCCCTTTGGCAACTGTGGTGTTTCCTGAGGGTGGCAGCCTGGTACTTGAACACGCTTGATCAGCAGGCGAGCGACCGGACCACCAATCAAGCCACCCAACACCAGGCCGAACGTCGCAGAGGCAATCGCCAGCTCGGAGGCCGACGCCAGACCATACTTCTCGCTAAACACCGTCCCCCATGCAGCGCCTGTACCGTGACCGCCCGACAACGTAATCGAACCGGTCAGCAGTCCCATCAAAGGATCGAGCCCGAGCATTTTTGCGAGGCCGATGCCCATGGCATTCTGGACGATCAGCAGTCCGGCCACCGCCAGCAGAAAAACGCCCACTACGCGACCGCCCTTCTTCAGGCTGGCGAAGTCCGCACTCAAGCCGATCGTGGCGAAAAAAGCCAACATCAACGGCGTCTGTAATGAAGTATCGAAGCGGACTTCAATATCAAAAGTTCGTAATATCAGGAAAGCCAGGGCAACCAACAGACCGCCGGCAACGGGTTCGGGAATATTGTAATTACGTAGAAAACCAACACGTGTAACAAGTCCGCGCCCCAGCAAAAGCACCAAGGAGGCGGCCACAAGCGTTCCATAAAAATCGAGCTGAATCATTGGGATTATTCTTGGCTATATATATATTCAAAGGCGAACTTTTTACCTGCGCACGCCTCTTGAACCGGCTGAGTTTCTCAACACTGATTGCTTGAAATTCAAGGACCTTCGATGGCTTGAATATGTCGAAATATTTCTTAGTGAATATAACGTGGGGCAACTCTATCAACCGTAAAGTCTCATTGCCAAGGACGCAGCCAATGTTGAGGCATTACAGTTGTGACTAAAGATGTAAGAGTGATCGCTGATATAGAACTGCGGCGCAGTTATCACCCGCCCCGTGCGCCAGAGATGTGAATTGAACTGCAAAAATACAAATGCCCTGACAAGTCAGGGCATTTGTTTTACAGCGCTCAATGTAAGGCGGGCCTGTCCGGCTTGATCGTTACTTGATCAACCGCCAGGTGAACGGATATCGATAAGGCACCCCTTCATTGGCTTTCACGCCAGCAATGATCGTCAGCACCAACGCGCCGATGGCGATCAGGCCAAGCAGGAAGAACCCGATGACCACCAACATCAAAAAGAACGATAGGGTCGCGGCGATGGCGACGGTGATCTGAAAATTGAGCGCTTCCTTGCCCTGCGCATCAATAAACGGATCACTCTCGCGCTTCATCTGCCAGAGAATCAACGGGCCAATCAGCGTACCAAACGGAATCCAGATCCCCAGCAAGGCGGACAAGTGACAAAACATTGCCCACTGACGAACCTCCTGGCTCGGCGTGGGTAGCAGTTGCTGATCACTCATGGCGTCCTCCTTGGTGTGGAAAGGTTCGATCAGTCAGCCAGGGCGGCTTTCTGCAGTTCGAAAATTTCATTCATGCCTTTCTTGGCCAGTTCCAGCATGGCGTTCAGCTCTTCCGGCTGGAACGGCGCGCCTTCAGCGGTGCCCTGGACTTCGATGAAGCCGCCAGTGCTGGTCATCACGACGTTCAGGTCAGTCTCGGCAGCCGAATCTTCCAGGTAGTCAAGGTCAAGCACAGGTTCGCCCTGGTACATGCCCACCGAAACGGCCGCGATCATTTGCTTGAGCGGGTCGCCGCCTTTCAGGCCGCCGCGCTTCTTGATCACTTTCAAGGCATCGACCAGCGCAACCATGGCGCCAGTGATGGATGCGGTGCGAGTGCCGCCGTCAGCCTGGATCACGTCGCAATCGACGTACAGGGTGACATCGCCCAGCTTGGACATGTCCAGCGCAGCGCGCAGGGAACGGCCGATCAGGCGCTGGATTTCCAGGGTGCGCCCGCCTTGCTTGCCACGGCTCGCTTCACGCTGGTTACGCTCGCCGGTGGCGCGCGGCAGCATGCCGTATTCAGCGGTCAACCAGCCTTGGCCTTGACCTTTAAGAAAACGTGGCACGCCGTTCTCGACGCTGACGGTGCAGATGACTTTGGTATCACCGAACTCGACCAGCACAGAACCCTCGGCGTGTTTGGTGTAGTTGCGGGTAATGCGGATCGAGCGGAGCTGATCGGCAACGCGACCACTTGGACGTTTCATAGGGAATACCTGTACTGGGGACGGAAAACTGCGGAGCATTATAGAGCCGCCAGCCACGACTGGGCACTTCTAAAAAATCCGGCCGACGGTTGAAGGCGGCAAAAAGCGCCTAACCGACGGCCTGCTGCCCTTTGTCACAGGGTGTGTTTGGGCGCATCCGCCCCACTGCGCTACAATCCTGCGCCTTTGCTGCCAGTCGGCTTACATTCATTGATATCGGGTCCGCGAAGCCCTACGGGTTTCGCGCCGGCCTGCATTGCGAGGTACCTCCATGGTGCACAGCATGACCGCCTTCGCCCGTGTCGAAAACGCCGGTGTCCAAGGCACCCTGAGCTGGGAACTGCGCTCGGTCAACAGCCGCTACCTGGAACCGCACCTGCGTCTGCCGGAATCCTTTCGCGACCTCGAAGGCGCCGTCCGCGAAGCGCTGCGCCAGGGCATTTCCCGAGGCAAGCTGGAATGCACCCTGCGTTTCACTGAAGAAAGCACCGGCAAAACCCTGCAAGTGGATCGCGAGCGCGCCGCGCAATTGGTCGCGGCCGCCGAAACGATTGCCGGCCTGATCAAGAACCCGGCGGCGTTGAACCCGCTGGAAGTCCTGGCCTGGCCCGGCGTGCTGGTGGGCGACGCTACTGACCCGCAAGCCCTGAATGCCGAGGCACTGGCGCTGTTCAATCAAGGCTTGAAAGAGCTGAAGGCCGGCCGCGAGCGCGAAGGCGCGGAGCTGGCTCGCCTGATCAACGAGCGCCTGACGTCCATTGAAGAAGACGTCGTGACCCTGCGCGAACTGGTCCCGCAGATGCTCGCCACCCAGCGCCAGAAAGTCCTCGATCGCTTTGCCGACATGAAAGCCGATATGGACCCCCAGCGCCTGGAGCAGGAAATGGTCATGCTCGCGCAAAAGAGCGACGTCGCCGAAGAACTGGATCGCCTGAGCACCCACATCATCGAAGTGCGTCGGGTGCTCAAGTCCGGCGGCGCAGCCGGTCGGCGCCTGGACTTCCTGATGCAGGAACTCAACCGCGAAGCCAATACACTGGGCTCCAAAGCCTTCGATCCGCGCAGCACCCAGGCGGCGGTCAACCTCAAAGTGTTGATCGAGCAGATGCGCGAACAAGTACAGAACATAGAGTAAGGCCACCCCGACATGACCCACAGCACCGGCACCCTTTACATCATTTCCGCGCCTTCGGGCGCGGGCAAGAGCAGCCTGGTCAAGGCCCTGACCGACTCCGACCAGGAAATCCGCGTCTCGGTTTCCCACACCACCCGCGCCATGCGTCCCGGTGAAGTGGACGGCGTGAACTATCACTTCGTCTCGCGCGAAGCGTTCGTGAAGATGGGCGAACACGGTGATTTCCTGGAGCGCGCCGAAGTGTTCGGCAATCTCTACGGCACCTCGCAAAGTCACTTGCAGCAGACCCTGGACGCGGGCCACGACCTGATCCTGGAAATCGACTGGCAGGGCGCCGAGCAAGTGCGCAAGTTGATGCCGCAAGCCCGTTCGATCTTCATTCTGCCGCCGTCCCTGGAAGCCTTGCACCAGCGCCTGACCAATCGCGGCCAGGACAGCGACGAGATCATTGACGGCCGGATGCGTGAAGCGGTCAGCGAGATGAGCCACTATGTCGACTACGACTACCTGATCATCAACGACGATTTTGCCCACGCCCTGCACGATTTGAAGGCGATTTTCCGTGCCAATCAGCTGCATCAGAAGCGTCAGCAGCAGCGTAACGGAAAACTTTTGGCTGAATTGCTCGGCTAAACAGCTCTTCCCAAAACCGCTGCGGGGGCTTTACATTGGCACTTGCAGCGCGTTGAAGGGCTTGGTCAAAAAATCAGCGCTTCCCTAATCGCTGGTGATTTTTTAAACTGTTGAGTCCGCTCGCCCAACCGGGCAGCGCGCATATTGCATTCGCTCCGAGGAATACCATGGCCCGCGTAACCGTTGAAGACTGCCTGAACCACGTGGAAAACCGTTTTGAGCTGGTCATGCTGTCCACCAAACGTGCCCGTCAACTGGCCACCGGCGGCAAAGAGCCACTGGTTCAGTGGGAAAACGACAAGCCTACCGTTGTAGCGCTGCGTGAAATCGCTGAAGGCCTGATGAGCTATGAGTTCATCGCCAATGCTGAAATCGTCGAAGACGAACCGCTGTTCGCAGCGTTCGAGGACGAGTCCAACGAGGCCGTCTAAGCCTATGCCTGGTCGACGTAGCACGGCGCGGGGTCACAGCGAACGGCAGGAGTCATCATGCCGAGCATAGACGCCCTCGCCGATCGCTTATCGACCTACCTCGGCAAGGACCAGGTGAACCTGGTCCGCCGAGCGTATTTCTACGCCGAACAAGCCCACGACGGCCAACGCCGCCGCAGCGGCGAGGCGTATGTCACGCATCCCCTTGCCGTGGCGAATATTCTTGCCGACATGCACATGGACCATCAGAGTTTGATGGCGGCGATGCTGCATGACGTGATCGAAGACACCGGGATTGCCAAGGAAGCGCTGCAAGCGCAGTTCGGCGAAACCGTGGCCGAACTGGTCGACGGGGTCAGCAAACTGACCCAGATGAACTTCGAGACCAAAGCCGAAGCCCAGGCCGAAAACTTCCAGAAAATGGCCATGGCCATGGCGCGCGATATTCGCGTGATCCTGGTCAAGCTCGCCGACCGCCTGCACAACATGCGCACGCTGGAAGTGCTGTCCGGCGAAAAACGCCGGCGCATCGCCAAGGAAACCCTGGAAATCTATGCGCCCATCGCCAACCGGCTGGGCATGCACGCCATCCGCATAGAATTCGAAGACCTCGGCTTCAAGGCCATGCACCCGATGCGTTCCGCGCGGATCAACCAGGCGGTCAAACGCGCCCGGGGCAACCGCAAGGAAATCGTCAACAAGATCGAAGAATCCCTGAGCCATTGCCTGGCGATTGATGAAATCCAGGGCGAAGTCAGCGGACGGCAGAAACACCTCTACGGCATCTACAAGAAAATGCGCGGCAAGCGTCGGGCCTTCAACGAGATCATGGACGTCTACGCGTTCCGGATCATCGTCGACAAGGTCGATACCTGCTACCGCGTGCTAGGTGCTGTGCATAATTTGTACAAACCGTTGCCGGGACGCTTCAAGGATTACATCGCGATCCCCAAGGCCAACGGCTATCAGTCGCTGCACACCACGTTGTTCGGCATGCACGGCGTACCGATCGAGATCCAGATCCGCACCCGTGAAATGGAAGAGATGGCCAACAACGGCATCGCCGCCCATTGGCTGTACAAATCCAGCGGCGACGAGCAGCCAAAAGGCACTCACGCCCGCGCCCGCCAGTGGGTCAAAGGCGTGCTGGAAATGCAGCAGCGCGCCGGCAACTCGCTGGAATTCATCGAAAGCGTGAAGATCGACCTGTTCCCGGACGAGGTCTACGTGTTCACGCCCAAAGGCCGGATCATGGAGCTGCCCAAAGGCTCCACAGCGGTCGACTTCGCTTACGCGGTGCACACCGACGTCGGCAACAGCTGCATCGCGTGCCGGATCAATCGTCGCCTCGCACCGCTGTCCGAACCGCTGCAAAGCGGCTCCACGGTCGAGATCGTCAGCGCGCCTGGCGCGCGGCCGAACCCGGCGTGGCTCAACTTCGTGGTCACCGGCAAGGCGCGGACCCACATCCGCCATGCGCTGAAGCTGCAACGCCGCTCCGAATCCATCAGCCTCGGCGAACGCCTGCTGAACAAGGTCCTCAACGGTTTCGACAGCACCCTGGACAAAGTCCCGGCCGAGCGCGTCAAGGCGATGCTCACCGAGTACCGCCTGGAACTGATCGAAGACCTGCTCGAAGACATCGGTCTGGGCAATCGCATGGCCTATGTGGTCGCTCGCCGCCTGTTGGGCGAAGGCGAACAACTGCCGAGCGCCGAAGGCCCACTGGCGATTCGCGGCACCGAAGGCCTGGTCCTCAGCTACGCCAAGTGCTGCACGCCGATCCCGGGCGACCCGATTGTCGGGCACCTGTCGGCGGGCAAAGGCATGGTCGTGCACCTGGACAACTGCCGCAACATCAGCGAAATCCGCCACAACCCGGAAAAATGCATCCAGCTCTCGTGGGCCAAGGATGTCACCGGCGAATTCAACGTCGAGTTGCGCGTCGAACTGGAACATCAGCGCGGCCTGATCGCCCTGCTGGCCAGCAGCGTCAACGCGGCCGACGGCAATATCGAAAAAATCAGCATGGACGAACGCGATGGTCGCATCAGCGTGGTCCAACTGGTGGTCAGCGTGCACGACCGTGTGCATCTGGCCCGCGTGATCAAGAAACTGCGCGCCTTGACCGGGGTGATTCGCATCACCCGCATGCGTGCGTAGCCCATCCATTACAAGGAGTCATTCATGACCAAGACTGTTATCACCAGCGACAAAGCCCCGGCCGCCATCGGCACTTATTCCCAGGCGATCAAGGCTGGCAATACCGTCTACATGTCGGGTCAGATTCCCCTGGACCCAAAAACCATGGAACTGGTCGAAGGCTTCGAAGCCCAGACCGTCCAGGTGTTCGAGAACCTGAAAGCCGTGGCTGAAGCCGCTGGCGGTTCGTTCAAGGACATCGTCAAACTGAACATCTTCCTCACCGACCTGAGCCACTTCGCCAAGGTCAACGAGATCATGGGCAAATACTTTGACCAGCCCTACCCTGCCCGCGCCGCCATTGGCGTTGCAGCCCTGCCAAAGGGTTCGCAGGTAGAAATGGACGCCATTCTGGTCATCGAGTAATACATCCGGCGCAGCCTCCCAGGTTGCGCCGTTTTCGTTTTGAAAGGATTCCACCATGCGCAAAGCGCTTGCCCTCTCCTTGCTCGCCGTTTTCCTCGGCGGCTGCGCCAGCAATCCTGCCGACCGTGATATCAGCGGCACCTGGATCAACCAGGTGGCCATCGATGCTGCCTCCAAGGGCGGCCCCCTGCGCGAAGCGCTCCAGGCTTACGGTCCGAACCTGGAATGGGACGTCAACACCAAGGCCAACCAGGCCCGCTACACCAACGGTTTTGAAAACGTCGAAGGCAAGCTGCTGGCCGATGAGTCCGGCGCCTGGAAAGTCGACTTCTATGGCAGTTCCGCCAGCGAACTGCGACGTGACGGCAAGCAATTGAGCCAGGTCGCCAACGACAACGAACCGGCGCAAGTCTTCGACCGCGCCCTGATTCCAGTCCCGGAAGGCGCGCCAATTGGCGCCAGCTTCGAACGCGCGCTGTACTCGGCCTACATGGGCGGCAGCTGGAAAATCGTCAACGGCCAGGGTGAAGGCAGCACCGTGCAGTTCCAGGCGGATGGCCAGGTGGCCGGCCTGCCGGGTGCGGATCGTTATGCCCTGTGTCTGGCGGGTGACTGCGCGTCGATGAGCGGTGGCAACGACAATATGTGGCTGCAACTCAACGGCCAGGGCAACACCTGGATCTTTGCGCGTAAAGGCAAGGAACTGGAAATCTTCCAGGCCGTGAACACGGCGCAGGCGGATGAAATGCCGCAGTTCACGCCGGGTGATCGCAAGTGGTTGCTGGAAAAGCAGTGATCGAATACCTGTAGGAGCGAGGCTTGCCCGCGAAAGCGTCATAACATCCAACATCTATGTCGGCTGTTACATCGCTTTCGCGGGCAAGCCTTGCTCCTACAGTTGTTTTGGGTGACTCGAAGTTAGCTGCGGTCTCCAAGAATTGCGGCATAGCCTTCGCGATAACTCGGGTACTTCGGCTCCCAGCCCAGCGCTTTCGCCCGCGCATTGCTGCAACGCTTGCTGCCAGTCCTGCGCACACTCTCGTTCTCGGCCCACTCGGTCACGCCCAGATACTCACGCAACCAGCCCACCACGTCAGCCAATGGCGCAGGCGCATCGTCGACGCCTATATAGACGTTATCCAGCGCAACTCCTCGCTGATCAGCCTCAAGCAGATACGCCATCAACCCAGCCGCATCGTCCGAGTGAATGCGGTTGCCGTATAACGGCGGGTCAATCGCCACGCGATAACCGCGACGAACCTGAGTCAGCAGAAATTCGCGTCCCGGACCGTAAATCCCGGTCAGCCGCACGATGCTCGCCGGGACGCCGCTATTAAGGGCAATTTGCTCGGCTTCCAGCATCACTTGCCCGGAATAACCAGCCGCCACAGTCGGTGAAGTCTCGTCGACCCACTCGCCGTCCTGCTGGCCATAAACGCTGCTGCTGGACACGAACAGCAACCGATTCGGCACCTGGCCGTAATCGCCCAGCCATTCCAGCACGTGCTGCAAACCCTGAATATAAGAGGCGCGATAACCTGCTTCATCGTGATCGGTGGCCGCCGCGCAATACACCAGGTAATCCACCGCACCGATTGGCCAGGTTTCCGGACAGTCTTTATTGAACAAGTCGCCGGCAACGCCAATCACCCCTTCGGGCAGGCGCGAGACGTCACGCCGCAAGCCGTGAACTTCCCAACCCGAAGCCAGTAATTGCGTGGCCAGACGACTGCCGACATCACCGCAGCCGGCGATCAAAACAGATGGCGCAGACATCAGAAAACTCCCTCAGGAAAGGTACAGATTAGCGCCCGTAAAGGACGATCGGATAGCAATGGAGGAAAAAAAGAGAAGCCATTACTTCTGTTAACAAGAATTACTTGCAATAATGCCGACCACTTTTGTTCTCGGCCTTACGAGGCCTGGAAGAACATTTACCCTATTTTTCTCTCAGGTCCGGCCAGCATGACACGCAATCAATTCCCCGCTTCGCCAACCAAACGACCTCGCGCCTGGAGCGCTGTGGCCGCCCTGCTGCTCAGCCTGATGCTGGCACCTGTCGCCGCTTTCGCCGATGCGCAAGCACCTGCCGCTCCTGCCGCCACCGCTGCAGCCCCGGCGGATCACGCCGCTCCCGCCGTAGTACCTGCCGCAACCGATCCGGCCCTGGCGGTAGATGCCAACGCCGAAGACGCGCCAGAAGTCCTCGAACCGGACAATTCCCTGGGCATGGCCCACGACCTGTCGCCTTGGGGCATGTACCAGAACGCCGATATTATCGTGAAAATCGTGATGATCGGCCTGGCCATCGCCTCGATCATCACCTGGACCATCTGGATCGCCAAGGGCTTTGAGCTGATGGGCGCCAAGCGTCGTCTGCGCGGTGAGATTGTCCACCTGAAGAAAGCCACCACCCTGAAAGAAGCCAGCGCCAGCGCCACCAAGCAAGGCACCCTCGCTCATCTGCTGGTCCACGATGCCCTCGAAGAAATGCGCCTGTCGGCCAACAGCCGCGAGAAAGAAGGCATCAAGGAACGTGTCGCCTTCCGCCTTGAGCGTCTGGTTGCCGCCTGCGGTCGCAACATGAGCAGCGGCACCGGCGTGCTCGCCACCATCGGTTCCACCGCGCCGTTCGTGGGTCTGTTCGGCACCGTGTGGGGCATCATGAACAGCTTCATCGGCATCGCCAAAACCCAGACCACCAACCTCGCCGTCGTCGCTCCCGGCATCGCAGAAGCCCTGTTGGCTACTGCGCTGGGCCTGGTTGCCGCGATTCCTGCCGTGGTCATCTACAACGTCTTCGCCCGCTCCATCGCCGGTTACAAGGCGCAGGTGTCGGACGCCTCTGCTGAAGTCCTGTTGCTGGTCAGCCGTGATCTGGATCACCTGCCGACCGCTGAGCGCTCCACGCAACCCCACGTGGTCAAAGTAGGGTAATCAGCCATGGGCTTGCATTTGAAAGAAGGCGCAGACGACGATCTGGCCGAGAACCACGAAATCAACGTCACGCCGTTTATCGACGTGATGCTGGTGCTGTTGATCATCTTCATGGTGGCTGCACCATTGGCCACCGTGGACATCAAGGTCGACCTGCCGGCCTCCAGCGCCAAACCGGCGCCACGCCCGGAAAAACCGGTATTCCTCAGCGTAAAAGCCGACCAGCGCCTGTTCCTCGGTGAAGACGAAGTGAAGGCCGAAGCACTCGGCGCCACCCTCGACGCCAGGACCAAGGGCAAGAAAGACACGACGATCTTCTTCCAGGCCGATAAAGGCGTGGATTACGGCGACCTGATGAGCGTGATGGACAACCTGCGCTCCGCCGGTTACCTGAAGGTGGGTCTGGTCGGGCTTGAGACGGCAGTCAAGAAATGATCACGACGCGCCATAAGCTGACGCGTTACAGCGGGAGCCTTGCCGTGGTGCTGGGCGTCCATGCGCTGGCCATTGCGCTGGCGGTGAACTGGACGGCGCGCCCACCGATTGAATTGCCTCCGCAGGCGATGATGGTCGAGTTGGCGCCGGTTCCGGCCCCGCCACCGCCGGCACCGCCGAAGGTGATCACGCCGCCTCAGCCACCGGCCCCGGTGGAAGAACTGCCGATCCCGAAACTGGCGCAAGTGCCTAAGGCAGAAATTGCCGTGCCGAAACCGGTCAAACCCAAGCCCAAGCCGCAACCGCCCAAGCCTGTGGAGAAAAAGCCGGAGCCGCCGAAGGAAAAACCGTCCGAGGAAAAACCGAGCGACGCGCAACCGACCCAGGCCCCGACCGAGAAATCCGCACAACCGGCGCCAGGTCCATCGCCCGCCCAGCAGGCCGCCAAGGCCAGTTGGCAAGGCACCCTGCTCGCGCACTTGGCCAAGTACAAAAAGTACCCGGCCAGCGCGCAATCAAGGGGCAAGGAAGGTCTGAACCGCCTGCGCTTCGTGGTCGATGGTGAAGGCAATGTGTTGTCGTTCGAACTGGTGGGCCGTTCCGGCAACGCCGACCTGGACCGGGCGACCCTGGACATGATCAAACGTGCCCAGCCGCTGCCCAAGCCACCGGCCGACATGCTGAACAACGGCTCGATCGAAATCGTTGCACCGTTTGTTTATTCGCTGGAAAAACGCCGGCGCTAAACAACACACGGCAACTGTAAGAGCGAAGCTCGCTCGCGAAGAGGCCATCACATCCAACATCCATGTTGGCTGATAAACCGCTTCCGCGAGCAAGCTCTGCTCCTACAGGTTATGCAGCGGCCATAAAGGCACCGAAAGGTGCCTTTTGCTTATCCGCCAGCGGCAAACCCGCATTGCCCTGTGTCACTCAACACACTCTCTCTGATAACGTGCGTCTATCGATTGCAGCCGGTATGCTTGGCCCGCAACTTCATGGACGCTCGCTATGACTCTTACAGAATTACGCTACATCGTTACCCTCGCCCAAGAGCAGCACTTCGGCCACGCGGCCGAGCGTTGCCACGTCAGCCAGCCGACCCTGTCGGTGGGCGTGAAAAAGCTTGAAGACGAACTCGGTGTGCTGATTTTCGAGCGCAGCAAGAGCGCCGTGCGCCTGACTCCGGTCGGCGAAGGCATCGTGGCCCAGGCGCAGAAAGTCCTGGAACAGGCCCAAGGCATCCGCGAACTGGCCCAGGCCGGCAAGAACCAACTGACCGCGCCGCTGAAAGTCGGCGCGATCTACACCGTCGGCCCGTACCTGTTTCCGCACCTGATTCCGCAACTGCACCGGGTCGCCCCGCAGATGCCGTTGTACATCGAAGAAAACTTCACCCACGTGCTGCGCGACAAACTGCGCAACGGCGAGCTGGACGCGATCATCATCGCCCTGCCGTTCAACGAAGCCGACGTGCTGACCCTGCCGCTCTACGACGAACCGTTCTACGTCCTGATGCCGGCCCAGCACCCGTGGACCCAGAAAGAAACTATCGACGCCGCCCTGCTCAACGACAAGAGCCTGCTGCTGCTCGGTGAAGGCCACTGCTTCCGCGACCAGGTGCTGGAAGCCTGCCCGACCCTGGGCAAAGGCAACGACGGCGCCAAGCACACCACGGTGGAATCCAGCTCCCTGGAAACCATCCGCCACATGGTCGCTTCCGGCCTGGGCATCTCGATCCTGCCGTTGTCGGCCGTGGACAGTCACCACTACGCCCCCGGCGTGATTGCCGTGCGTCCTCTGTCGCCGCCGGTGCCGTTCCGCACCGTGGCCATCGCCTGGCGCGCCAGCTTCCCGCGGCCGAAGGCGATTGAAATCCTCGCTGACTCCATTCGCCTGTGCTCGGTGGCCAAGCCACAAGCGCCGGTGGTGGCCGGTTAAGTCGCTGCCATGACCGAGTTGTCGCAAGTGTCGGTGACGGCACTCAAGGGTGTCGGTGAAGCCATGGCCGAGAAACTGGCCAAGGTCGGCCTGGAGAATCTCCAGGACGTGCTCTTTCACCTGCCGTTGCGTTATCAGGACCGCACTCGTGTGGTCCCGATCGGCCATTTGCGACCCGGTCAGGACGCCGTGATCGAAGGCACCGTCAGCGGCGCCGACGTGGTCATGGGCCGCCGCCGGAGCTTGGTTGTGCGGATTCAGGACGGCACCGGCGGCCTCAGCCTGCGCTTCTACCATTTCAGCAACGCCCAGAAAGAAGGCCTCAAACGCGGCACGCGGATTCGCTGCTACGGCGAAGCCCGGCCCGGCGCTTCGGGGCTGGAAATCTACCACCCGGAATACCGCGCCATCACCGGTGACGAACCGCCGCCGGTGGATGAAACCCTGACCCCGGTTTACCCGCTCACCGAAGGCCTGACCCAACAACGCCTGCGCCAACTGTGCATGCAAACCCTGACCCTGCTCGGCCCTACAAGCCTGCCCGACTGGCTGCCGACCGAATTGGCCCGGGACTATCAACTGGCGCCGCTGGCCGATGCGATCCGCTACCTGCATCACCCGCCCGCCGATGCCGACGTCGACGAACTCGCCCTCGGTCATCACTGGGCGCAGCATCGCTTGGCCTTTGAAGAACTGCTGACCCATCAACTGTCCCAGCAGCGTCTGCGCGAAAGCATGCGTTCCCTGCGCGCGCCGGCGATGCCCAAAGCCACCAAGCTGCCGGCCAAGTACCTGGCCAACCTCGGCTTCACGCCGACCGGCGCCCAGCAGCGGGTCGGCAATGAAATCGCCTACGACCTCAGCCAGCACGAGCCGATGCTGCGCCTGATCCAGGGTGACGTCGGCGCCGGCAAAACCGTGGTCGCCGCCCTCGCCGCGTTGCAAGCGCTGGAGGCCGGTTATCAGGTTGCCTTGATGGCGCCGACCGAGATCCTCGCTGAACAGCACTTCATCACCTTCAAGCGCTGGCTCGAACCGCTGGGCATCGAAGTCGCGTGGCTGGCCGGCAAGCTCAAGGGCAAGAACCGCGTCGCGGCGTTGGAGCAAATCGCCAACGGCGCGCCCATGGTGGTCGGCACTCATGCGTTGTTCCAGGAAGAAGTGCAGTTCAAGAACCTCGCGCTGGCAATCATCGACGAACAGCACCGCTTCGGCGTCCAGCAGCGCCTCGCCCTACGGCAGAAAGGCGTGGGCGGACGGATGTGCCCGCATCAACTGATCATGACCGCCACGCCGATTCCACGGACGTTGGCCATGAGCGCCTACGCCGACCTCGACACCTCGATCCTCGACGAACTGCCGCCCGGTCGAACCCCGGTCAACACCGTGCTGGTCACCGATACACGGCGCGTTGAAGTCATCGAACGGGTGCGCGGCGCCTGTGCCGAAGGACGTCAGGCCTATTGGGTTTGCACGCTGATCGAAGAATCCGAAGAGCTGACCTGCCAAGCGGCGGAAACCACTTACGAAGACCTGACCGCCGCCCTCGGCGAGTTGAAGGTCGGGCTGATCCACGGGCGCATGAAGCCTGTCGAGAAAGCCGCGGTGATGGCCGAATTCAAGGCCGGCAACCTGCAACTGCTGGTCGCGACCACGGTGATTGAAGTCGGCGTCGACGTGCCGAACGCCAGCCTGATGATCATCGAAAACCCCGAACGCCTCGGCCTCGCGCAACTCCACCAGTTGCGCGGTCGTGTCGGTCGGGGCAGCGCCGCCAGCCATTGCGTGCTGCTTTATCATCCGCCGCTGTCACAGATCGGCCGTCAGCGCCTGGGCATCATGCGCGAGACCAACGACGGATTTGTCATCGCCGAAAAAGACCTCGAACTGCGCGGCCCCGGCGAAATGCTCGGCACACGCCAGACCGGCCTGCTGCAATTCAAGGTCGCGGACCTGATGCGCGACGCCGACCTGCTGCCCGCCGTGCGCGATGCGGCCCAGGCGCTGCTGGAGCGCTGGCCCGATCATGTCAGCCCGTTGCTTGATCGTTGGCTGCGCCATGGGCAGCAATACGGCCAAGTGTGAGCACCGTCGCAGTTTCTGGACCATGGCTTTAAACAAGCTGGTTATACTCCAGCAATTGTTTCAAAAACGGATACACACCATGACCGAAGCTGCCCTCATCCCCGAAACCCCGCACGCTCCGTCTGTTATTCGGCTGCTGCTCGGCAAGCTGGGCATCGCCTACGAAGAAGTCCTCGACCATCACGGCCTCAACGCCGCACGTAAAGTGCAGGCGGTTTTGCTGGATGATGCGGTCGGCGCACTCATGGTGCTGTTCCCGCAGAGTCAGTTGCTGGACCTCAATCGCCTCGCCGAACTGACGGGCCGCCGACTGACTGCTGTCTCGACCGAACGCCTGGAGAAGATGCTCGGCAAACACAGCCTGAGCCTGCTGCCCGGCCTGCCGGCGCTGACCAGTTCACCGTGCCTGTACGAAGAAAGCCTGCTGCGCGAGCCGAAGTTGCTGATCAACTCGGGCGAGCCGAATGTGCTGCTGGAAATCACCAGCGAAGCCTTCAAGAGCATGCTGACCAAGGCCAGCGCCGCCAACTTCGGCGAAGCCCTGACCAGCATCCGCCCGAACCTCGACCGCCCCGACGATGACCGCGAGGAAATCACCCAGGCCGTCCAGGCGTTCACCGCGCGGCGCATCCAGCAACGCCTGGAAGCCACCATCGAGATTCCACCGCTGGCCGAAACCGCGCAAAAAATCATCAAGCTGCGGGTCGACCCCAACGCCACCATCGACGACATCACCGGCGTGGTTGAAACCGACCCGGCTTTGGCCGCGCAAGTCGTGAGCTGGGCGGCGTCGCCGTATTACGCCTCGCCGGGCAAGATTCGTTCGGTGGAAGACGCGATCGTTCGGGTGCTGGGCTTCGATCTGGTGATCAACCTGGCCCTGGGCCTGGCCCTCGGTAAGACCTTGAGCCTGCCCAAAGACCACCCGCAACACACCACGCCGTACTGGCAGCAATCGATCTACACCGCCGCCGTCATCGAAGGCCTGACCCGCGCCATGCCCCGGGCCCAGCGCCCGGAAGCCGGCCTGACCTACCTCGCCGGCCTGCTGCACAACTTCGGCTACTTGCTGCTGGCCCACGTCTTCCCGCCGCACTTCTCGCTGATCTGCCGCCACCTGGAGGTCAACCCGCACCTGTGCCACAGCTATGTTGAACAACATCTGCTGGGCATCAGTCGCGAACAGATCGGTTCCTGGTTGATGCGCTATTGGGACATGCCGGATGAGTTGGCGACTGCGCTGCGCTTCCAGCACGATCCGGGCTATGACGGCGCCTATGCCGAATACCCGAACCTGGTATGCCTGGCGGTGCGTTTGCTGCGCAGTCGCGGGATTGGCTCCGGGCCGGATGAAGACATCCCGGATGCGTTGCTGGAGCGTGTGGGCCTGACCCGCGACAAGGCCAACGACGTGGTCAGCAAAGTGCTTGAAGCCGAAGTGCTGCTGCGCGAACTGGCCTCGCAGTTCACCCAGGCCTAAAAGCTTCGCGGGCAAGCCTCGCTCCTACAGGAGCAAGGCTTGCCCGCGATGAACCCAACTCGGTCTTCCTGACTACCTGATCGTTCCCATGCTCCCGCGTGGTAACGCATCCCGTGACGCTCCGCGTCACAGCCCCAACACCGAACTCAAGCCTTAGGCTTAGCCTTCCTCGGCTTCAAATACTTGGTCAACCCCTGGAACCAGATCACCAGCGCCGGGTTGCCCTTGATTTGAATCGACTTGTCCTGAATCCCCGTCATAAACGCCAACTGCTTGTTCTTCGCCTGCATCGTGGCAAAGCCATACGCCGCGTCTTTAAAGGCAATCGCAAACGCCGGTTCGGCATACACCCCGGACTTGCTGGTGATGCGCTGATCCTTCACGCGAAAATGCCGCGCCACCTTCCCGTCCAGGGTCTGGAGTTGAAACACCAGTTCCTTGTCCCCCAACTGCTGTTGAAACGCAGGATTGGTCCGACTGGCCTTACCCATCAACAAACCCAGCATCCACAGAAGAAAACGAAATTTCATGCGCACAGCCTCAAAGAAAAATGAACGGCCGGCGCAGTGTAGCGGCTTCAGACGATAACGACACTATTGCGTTGTGTTTGAAGAAGATGATGCGGTTTTTGGCGTCAATGACTGCCAAGTCACGCTAACTCCCCAACGGATACACTCCCTTAGGAGCTGCCGAAGGCTGCGACCTTTTGATCTTCGCGTCTGCCCATCACTCCACCACTCCACTGCTACGCTCAGCCACTCGCGCAGGAATCTTCGACGCCTTGCCCGCGTCGCTCATTAGCGAGGCGTACTTCGTGTAAGCCTGTGCCGCCAGCGCTTTATTCTTCAAACCCCAGTAACTGTCGGCGAGGTTCAGATAGGCCACGGTGCGTGTGGGATTTCGGGCAATCACCGCGTTGAGCAATTCGACAGATTCATCGTAATAACCGGTCTCACCGAATAGAAACCCCAAGTCATTCGACCAGGCGGGTAACTGAGGAAAGTCATACTTTTGCGCGATGTACCTGTCCGGGTCGCATTGACCTGCGTTGTCGTACATCAGGAAGCTTCCCATCACCTCCGAGAGCGCCTCGGTCTGCCCTTTTCGATACAGCGCCAACGCCTTGTCGAGCTGTTCCGCGACGTCCGTCATCATCAATTTTTTGTAATCGCCGCCCGCTTGAATGCGCAATTCAGACAACTGCTCAAACAGCTTGCGGCCATCGAAAGACGCCAGGGACATTTCGCCGATCAGGCTTTTGGGGACTTCTTCAACACTGACAACCGAGTGATCGCAGGACTCGTTGTTGACGACCTGCAATACATGTTTCAGCTCGAACTGCCGGGAGCTTTTGTTGTAGCGAAACACCAGGTTGAAGTTATAAACGGCGTTATCTTCTTCGCTGCTGACCAGTACAAGGGCGTTCCCGGCCTCGGCAGAAGGCTGCTTGACCGACACGGTGTCACTTTGCGGATCGATGACCTTCAGCACGCCTGCCGGGTTGCTGATGATGTGGACGCTGAAGATATCGCTCATGGCCGACGAGTATTGGCTCTTGATCAACGGCAATGCTTTGGCCGTATCCAGCAGCATGTCGTTGCCGGTGCCGTGTTCAGGTGTGATCTGCAGGCGGCGGTAGTCTGCGCCGGCTTCACCGGACAGCACAGACACGTTTTGACGGGATGCGGCACCCAATAAACTGGCCTGTTGCTGTTTGATCACCGTTGGCGGATTGGCACCGGAACTTGGTTGCGCGACCTTGCCCGTACTTTGCGAAGCCGTTTCTTTCAAGGGCAGCGCGCAGCCGGAATCACACGCCAACTTCAAAAGCTCAGGCGCGTCCGTCCCCTCGAACACATAAGTTGCCGCGCCATTGCGTTGCCCGTCGCTGTACACCGGCACACTGACCGCCAGCGAAGCGGCGGCCGAAGAGGCCGGAGCAGGTTCAACAACCGTTACCACGTTTGCTTCAACGTCCTTGCAAAGGGTATCGGCTGCCGACTCCAAGAGTGACTTCCCCGTATGCGCGCCCAACTTCGCACTGACCGGACGGCAGTCATAGCCATGCCAGTAAGGGCCCACTTGCATCGAGATATTCTGGGAAAAAATATAGAGATGGTTCAGGACGACTTCTTTGCCGTCATAACTGAAGACCACCCAACGGCGAGATTTAGCGGAAGAGTAATTCTCACTGTCCAGAATGTACTGATTGCCGGATCGATACAGCGCGTTGGTAAACATCGCGCCGGTATATTCCGCGTCGTCGAACAGTCGCTTTCCTGAGCTGGCATCTAAGATGTAGCCGTCAGCGTCCAGGGCCAATGAACAACTGCCGGGCGCCTTGCCATAAGGCTCACAGCGGGTTGCGTGCGAGAAAACCGACTCAGCAGCACCCGCGCCAAAGCTCAATAACACCATCAAGAACATTGAAATCTTCAAGGTAAACAGCTTCACCACTGACACCCCTTCTCGGCAGAAGACTCAGTCAACGGGTGATGATCAAACTCAAACCGCTTCTTGGTTTTGGCATTGGTGTAGGACATGCCGTAAATCAACGCACCCTGGCGAACCATGACGTATTCACCGGTGACGGCGCCGCCCACGACTTCGACCCAGGTGGTGGTGAATTGAAAAGGCCGGCCCTCGGCCATTTCTTCTTGCTCGGTACTTTTGAACACCAGCGGGATCGACTCTTTGGACGTCCCATACTTGGCCCCCGCCCCGCTCCACTTCGCGGCCTCATCACGGTAGATCCTGAACTCAAGCTTTATGTTTTTGCCTTCCAGGGATTTAAAACAGTCAATTTCCGTTCCCACTTCGCTGTGAGCGAATGCGGGGAAGGCCAGCAACATCAGCATCAATAACTTTTTCAAAGACAACTCCCTTTGCCAGATCGCTTATGAATCGGTGATTTTCAACAGCCGGAATTCGTTGTTCACAAACTCGTAATAGCGCGTTCGGTAGAGATTTTTCAGCGGTTTACCCATCAGGTCTTCTTCGGTGTCGACGGTGATGCCGTAGACGATGATCAAGTTGCTGTCGGGCCGGTAAGACAGCGCCAGCGCGTTGCCGTCGTAGGCATTCGGCAGACCCGTGGAGATTTCGCCCGTCTGCGCATCCAGCACCTCGACACACATCGTGCTGCCGCCACAGCCCATCCGGTGCAGAACGTAGTGCCCGGCGAAATTGACCTTGCCGGCGAGGGCTTGTGCGCGCGCTTCATCCATCCATTGATTGCTGTTTTCCTGGGGCACCGGGGCGTGGTTTGGGCCGGCAAACACTTCGGTGATGGTGAAGTCTGTGAAGGATGGATCGGCGGCGAAGGATAAAGAAGTTGCACCGGCCAGGATGCAGCCCAATAAAATCGACAGTCCTTTCATGTTGTAACTCCTGAACAAATTCACTGTTCCCATTGGCATCCGTTCTCCGGAGAAAAATCGATACTCCAGTTGTGAGAAAAGTCGTACTGCCTACCATTCGATTTCTTCGTGTAAGTCATGGAAAGGACTGTTACGCCCTGACTCACCATTTCGTATACGCCGGTTACCTTCCCCTCAGAGACCTCGGTCCACGTAGTGGTGGCCAGCCAAGGCCTATCCGGACTCACTTCTTCAGATTCGCTGTCGGTTAAAACCAGAGGAATCGCCACACCGGAGGAAGCGTACTTAACAAACCCACCGTGCCATTTGTTCGTTTCGTCGTAATAGGTTCGCAGCTCGAAATTCACCGGGCTCGACTCACCTGTCCCAAAACAATAGATTTCCGACACCACCTCGCACCGACCCACCAACGGCAGCACGCCAACCACCAACAGCAGCCATCTTTTCACTTCAAATCCCTTGAAATAACCCGCCTTCAAATCGAAAAGTCCTGCACTTCATCCAGCCCCCAACACCCCTCAAAACTGAACCGGTAAATCACCTGATAACCCGTATCCGGCTTTTGCAGTTTCACCGTCGCCGACGTGTCGCTCTTGTCCACGATCTCTAGCGTCAGCCCTTGCATCTCACGCGCCTTCGCCTCGGGGATCAGCGGGAACACCAGGTCACTGCGATCCAGCATCGTACTGACCTGCTTCGGCTCGGGCTCTGCATCCACCGTGATCAGCTTCTTCATCGGAACGCGGGTGAAGGTTTTTTGACTGGCCGTGCTTTCCATGAAGTCGGCTAAAAACCCTTCGAAATCCTTCGAGGGACAGCCCAACACCTGGGCTTGTTCGGCAGGTTCCGGCATCAGGCAGGGCTTGGCCGGGTCAACCTGTATGCCTTGAGCGCTCAACTGCTCTGCGTTAGTGCGTGAATCTTCCTGTCCCATGTTGGCCGCCGCCAGGTAACAGGCCAGTGCCCGTTGCGAATCCTGAATGCCCAGGGTGCCACGTTGAAAGGCACTGCCCAGGTCATTGAGCGCATAGGACGCACCTTGCGCGGCAGACCTTTTCAGCGCCGCCAGGGATTTGGCCGGGTCGGCGCAAGGACGCGGGTCGCCATACTCGCCTTCGTCACAATAAAACCCGGAAAGTGCATGACTGGCCTGGGCCAGCGTTCGGGAACCTTGGCTCAAAAGCTCGAGAATTTTGCTGTTGTCCAGGCGCGGCGCCTGCCCCGAAAGGCTGACTGACGCGGCAGCATAGGCCGCCTGGTCGTTACCTTGGGCGGCCCCGTCCAGGTAACTGTCCAGGGACGAAACATACAACTGCACGTCGGCCGGATACCCCGACTCGTTCGTCAGCTTGTCATACAGCGCCCCTCGCTTGAGGGCGCGGGCACCCGGCGCAGCGCGCAGTTCCCCTTGTTGCTCGGACAGCACCTTTTCCAGCGACCAGTCTTCGACCCGCACCAATTTCCAGCAGTCGCCGAACTTGAACGTGAAGGCCTTCAGCACTTCGCCTTTGTGGTCGCGGACGAACACATAGTTGGGCAACTGAACCTGCAAACTCAGCCCGGATTTCGCGATGTAGTCCGCCGACAACTCAGTCAGAGATCGCGGCGCCAGCGTCGCCACCTGCCGTTGCACCACCCGGGGTTTCGACCCGGTGGAGACCACCGACAACTCCATCACCGGCGAAGCGACAAAGGCTGGCTGAGTATCGGGATTCGCCGTAAACGCGGTGACGAACTCCACAAAATTGGCGCTGGGGCATAGCACTGCACCCGGCTCCGCCGCAAACGCCGCCGACGACATCACCAGCGCCAACCACACCAGGCACCCACGCTTCAAACCCGCCACTAGAGAATTCCTTTTCATCAAAAAATCACTTCACCAACGTCAGCTCACCATCGCGATACAACACCTCACACCCCAGCCACGCCACGTCGACTTGAGGCAGCACCGCCGAAGGTTTGCGCAGTTCACGCAACAAGGTCGAGCCGTGGGACAAGCGCCCACCCATGCGCGCAATCACCGCCCGCGCGGCCTGGTAGTGCGCGTGGCGACCGGGGTCGAGGGTGTCTTCGAGCAAAATGTCGTCGCCCAGAATGCCTTGCACCTGGCCCGGATAAATCATGAAACCCGTCGCTTGCTCGGTGCCTTCGCGACCGTCTTGCCAGAAGCTGCCGTCGCGGCTGCGAATGTCTGGATGCGGCGCGAACCAATGCACTCGATCCGCCATCGGCATGGCGTGGTGCAGGCGGAAGAACACCCGCATCAGGTTGTCGCGATACCACTCGCGCACTTGCAGGTAGTAGCCGCGCAGGCCCGGCAGGCCAGTGGAATGGGCGACACGGATAAGCCCCGACCATCGCGGGAAGGCCTGCAACGGCAAGTCAGTCGGTGCCGGCCGTGGCGTGGCCGGATCGGTTTCCCAGGGCAATCGATGCGGGCTGTTTTCAAGATCTTCATACGCCGTCGGCGGCCGGCCCAGCAGATCGCCGCCGCTGCTGGCCAATGATGTGGCGATGCACAGATTGCCTTGCACCACGAACACATAGAACCGGGTGAACCAGTCTGCCAGTTGTTGGCCGTTGGCACCTTGGGCGATCAGTCCGGACAGTTCTTCGTCGAAGCGGCGCAAGCGCGGTTCCAACGTCAGTAAGTGCCCGCGGGCGATACGTTGCATGCGCAGGAACAACGGCAACGAACGCAGCATTCGCAGCGGTCGCCACGGCAGGTGCGGTGTCGCGCCACCAACTTCACCGGCATAGCTGCTGGCGGAAATCCCCCAGTCGGCCAACCGTGCCAGAAACAGGTCGTTGTTGATGTATGAGGCGCCGCCAAACACGGCGGTAAACGGCTCGTTGTCCTGCAACACCCGCGAGTCCCAACGCGCCATGATCGCCGGAATACTCGCCGCCGCACGCCGTTGCGCGTACTCCACGAACACGCTCGGTTGCGGTGGCAGGATCTCGGCAATGTTGGCGGCGGTCAGGTGCCGGCGCCAGCCGTAGTCGCTGATCGGCCGGTATTGCAGCAACCAGAGTTGCTGGCCATCCCAGGCCCATTCGACGTCGCCGGGCACGTAGTGAAAGACCCGCAACACGCCTTGCAGAAAGCGCCACAACAGGTCCGCCGTCAGGCCATGGGAAGGCTTGAACGTGTCGCTGCTCCACGAATCACCGAGGCGGGAAATGATCGCGCGCTCGGGGCTGACCTGACCGTCGGCCAGCGACTCGAGATGCCCTTCGACCCACTCCAGTTCCACCGACAGATGCCGCACAAACCCGATCCCGGACACCTTGGGCGTGATGAAGCGCTGCACCACCACTTCTTCCACACCCGCCGCGCTCAACTCGGCGATGCGCGCCGACACGTTGGACGTCGGTTCGCGCAGGAACGTGGTGCTCAACCCGGCATTCGCCGCATCGGCCTGATCCTCGCCATAACTGGAGGAACGCACCGCCCACGTGGCGTCCGGTTGGCTGGCGAGAAACGCCGGCAAGCGCGGATCATGACCCTCGTTGAGCGACAGCGCCGGCGGCACCGCTTGCCCGGCCAACTCCGCCAGACGCAAGCGACCGCCCTTGGTGTGCGCAACGAATCCGCATTCGCCCGATTCCAGCCACCCGGCGAATTCGGCCGGTGAGTCGATCCACGGGTAATGGCCCCAACCGGTTTTCAAGCTGATTGTGAGATCTGCGCGAGCCAGAATCGCCGACCACGCGGCAGCCTGCGCGATGCCGAGCACGTTGTCCTGATCGCCCCACACCAACTCCACAGGGTCGGTGATCCACTCCAGCAGCGGCAGCGCCGTGTCGGCGCGCACCAGGTCCCAGTGCGGCACAAACGCGCGGCAGCGAGCGTATCCGGCGCCCATGCGCTGGTACTGCGCGGGCGTCCAGGTCTGGTTGGAGAACTTGTGCGCGAACACGGCGGGTTTGTTCGACAGCAACCAGTGAATGGTCTTGCGAATCGGCAGCGGCGACATCAACGCCGGCAGCCGTCGTTGCCACAAGAATGCGCCGACCGGCGCCAGCAACACGCTGCGGCAAAAGTGCCCCGGCTGACGTTGCAGCGCGTGCAACACCAGCAACGCATTGACCCCGACCGCCATGATCGCGCTGCCTTCAACCGTCATCGCCAGCAACGCTTGCGCGTACGCCGTAAGGTCTTCGCACGGCGCCTGTGGATTGCTGCCGAAGCCCGGCAATTCCAGCGGCACCACGTGGTAGCGCTGAAAGTGCGGCAGCGCGTCATCCCACCATTCGGCGGCGCTGCCGTTGCCGGCCAGCAGGTACATCACAGGCTTGCTCATGGACAATCCTCAGGTCAGGTCGCGCAAGGCAGCGTCGAGGGTCGGGTAACGGAAGGTGTAGCCGGCCTCGGTCAATCGGCTCGGCACCACCCGTTGCCCATCGAAAAACAACTGCGCCATCTCGCCGGCCAGTGCGCGTACGGGCGCGGCGGGAATGTGGAACCACACCGGGCGCTTCAGGGCTTTACCGACGCGGCTGGCGAACACGCCCTGACTCACCGCATCCGGCGCCACCAGGTTGTACGTGCCGCTCAAGCTGTTGTCATCGAAGGCACGGGCGATCACTTGAATCACATCGTCGCGATGCACCCAACTCATGATCTGCTGCCCATCGCCCATGCGCCCGCCGAACCCCAGGCGAAACGGAATCAGCAACGGCAACAACGCGCCGCCCGGGCCGAACACCACGCCCAAGCGCAGCACCACCTGACGCACGCCGAACTCGGTGGCCGGTTGCGCGGCGGCTTCCCACTGGGCGCACAACTCAGCCATGAAACCGTCGCCCTTGCTCGCGCCTTCATCCAGGCTTTCGCTGGCATCGCGCACGCCGTAAAAACCGATGGCCGAGGCCTGAATCCACAGCGCCGGTTTGTGTTTGGCGTTCTTCAGCCAGGTCATCAGCGCTTCGGTGGTGTTGACCCGACTGGCGATCAATTGCGCCTGGCGTTTCTCACTCCAACGCGGCCCGGCGACCGGTGCGCCCGCGAGGTTGATCACCACGTCGAACGTCTCGTTGTAGCCGAGCTTGCTCAGGGAACGCACGCACCGGGCGCGACCATCAAACAGGTACGCCGCTTTCAACGGATCACGCGCCAAGACGCTGACCGTATGACCGGCGTCGAGCAATTGATTGACCAGCACTTCACCGATAAACCCGGTGCCACCGGTCACCAGCACGCGCTTATAAGTGCCACCCGCGAACGGGTTCGACGGTTTGCCTTCGCGCTGCATGCGCAACGCCGCCAAGCCATCGCGAATCCCAGAGGCCGTCACGCCAATGGCGAACAACGTCAGCAACCAACCACGCCAGCCGAAATCAATCGCGGTCAGCCCTGTCGGCAGGCTCGCCCACTGCGCCAGTTGCACGCCGTACAGCGCAAAAAACGCCCCGCCATTCACCGCCAACACGGTGTGCATGATCCGCTCGATGGCCGGCAGTTTGCGGCTACGATCCTCGACCACGAAATCCCACAGCGTCAGGCAAATCTCCAGGGCAAACAGCAGCGCAATCACAATCGCCCACGTGCCCTGGAACGCCAGATGCGCCATGCCCAGAAACAGAACCCCGTAGAAACACGAGCGCAGCGCATGGATCGACAACTCCAGCCGCGCACTGTGCCGATACGGCAGCGCGACGGTCAGTTCGTGGTGATAAATCGTATCCAGCGCACCCAAAATGGCCTGGGCAATCAGCAGCGCGACCGCCCAATCCAGAAGAGAAAAATCAGGCATGGTCAGCGTCACTCGGTGGGGTGTTTGAAGAGGCGGCGCGGCGGTCGTGGCGATAGAGCCAGATCAGCGGCGGCAATAAAGTCAGTAGCGCGAAGCCATCGATCCACAGGTTCACCCACAGCTGCGCCGTCAGGGAGAACCACATGTCCTGCGGCGCCCACAACACAATGCCGGCGATCAACCAGCCCCAGGCCATGGGACTTTTCAGGCGATTGCCGATGCGCACGAGACCGAGCATGTAGAGGGAATAACTTTGCAGCGTGGCGCCGAACACGGCGAGCCACCAGAGTTGCTGCTCGCGGGCGGCGCGCGGTGGCAGGTCCGTCCAGAAGGCGTAGTCGACGTTTTGCAGGTAGACGTCGAGCCATCCCGAAGGGCCGACCCAGGTCAGCACGATACTGACCAGCAGATGCACCAGCGCGGCGGCGGATAGCCAAGCAACCAGGGCTTGGCGAAGGGTATTTGAGGGGACTGGCATTCCGTGTCCTGAGGGCTTCCTTGAGGGGGGCAAGTCTAAAGGAAATTGGGGACAGGAAATTGGGGACAGATTTATTTATTAATGGCAGTGGCGAGCCTCCACTCATAGGCCGAAGTATCAATCAGCAACCACCCGTATCACCGCATTGCACCCAACCCCTAATGGATTTGCCCTTGGGGGTTTTGAACAAGATCTTGACCCAACCCGCCTCAACCCCTTCCTGCAACACCGAATCACCCGGGATCAAATACATCTTCGTCACCTCCGCTAAAACCGGCGAACTGTAGAGGGAGGTCTTCTTGTTGATGGTGAGCGTTACTTTGTCTCCCGCTGCCCAGTGTTTATAAGCGGCGGAATTGAGTTTGGCGACGATGGCATCGGCGGTTTTATAGGGGAATGTGTAGACCAACTCCTCGGAGTCGAAATCGCGCACGATATCGCCGCCATTGCCGAAGTAGTTCGACAGTTGCTCATCCCTCACATAGCCCTTCGCCGTAGGGGAATACGCGTGAACGGTGTAGTACTCGCCCAAATAATTAACGCCGGTATCGGCTCTGATTCCGACGGCATGAATGACGAACAGCATTGGCTCGGCGTCGGGTTTGGCCTGAGCGAAGAAAGCCGCTTGTACGCGCCCGGTGGCCGCCAGAAATGGCAGGCCGCCGATGTTCGTCTTTTTACCGTCGGCGCAATTTACGAAATCGATGTCGATGGCTTTTTCGTCGGGGTCTTGGGATTCGTTTTCGGGGAGTTTGATGTAGTTGAAAACGATAGCGCCCGAGTCTGTTTGCAGCGCTGGGAAGGCTTCACTTTTTGCGGGGGTGCAGGTGATTCCGGCGAGGAGTTTTTTCAGGCTCGAGACACCCTCTTCATAAAAGGTGTTGCACTGCGAAACCACGACAACACCCTGGGCTGTTTCTGCTTGAAGTGTGTTGCAGGTTAACGAAAACCCCTCAACATCCTCCGGGCCAGGGTAGATAACGTTTTTCATGTCCAACAGCGTCCAGCCTTGCTGCTGCATTAACGCTTTTGCGGTGGGCGCAGCGTCCGAAAACTCCCTGAGTTCTTCAGCGCGAGGCACTTCGATCAGCTTGTTGTAACGCCGTGCGCTGTCGATGCCGACAACCGCCAAAATGTCCGGCAGGTTTTTCCCGGAGACGACGAAGGTAGGCAGGTTATCGAAGACGTTGGTGGACTCAGGGTTGTTGCGGGGCACGAGTTTCAGGATGTTCACGCTCCCTTCCTGCATGCAGCTCGCGACCTTCAGATCTGTTTGCGGGACTTCGAACGGGCAAGGTGGGTCTTCAGCGAATGCATGCGCGCTGCCCAGGAACAGGCTCAGCAGGAAAGCAGCCTTCAGTGCTGCGCGGTTTTTGTTAACTAAACAATCCATGTCGATCACTCAAAAAGACCTTGTTTAAGCTGTGCGGTGGCTGCGTTTAAAAGTGTCGGATCATCCGCTTACATTGCCTGCAAAACCATCGGATATTTCCTTCGATACGTGGGGGTGTTCGTGAACTAGGCGGGCTGCATTCATAGGGATAACCTTTCTTCGTCACCGCAAAATCGGTGACTCGAACGTGCAAGTTCGGTGGGATACACAATGGTTATGGCAATTCGTCGTGCGTTTTCCTATGCTCGCGAACCGTTATGGCAGTTGTGTATGGGAGACCTTCGGGTCTGCCGGATAATCCCGCCGGTCTTGCACACCTATGCACAGCTGCCACCTCTTTCGAAGCGCAAGCGAAACGGTGTCGGCTCCTTAATTACGGGATTACTTCTATGATCAAGCCAACACCAAATCCACCCGACGACTTATCCACATCCCCCTACGAATCCCTCGATTCCAGAAAACTCCACGAAGCCGCCGAACGCGCCCTCGACTACCACCTCGGCCCAAAACCCGACGCAAAACCCAAAACCAGGCCCCGCAAAGGCGCCCTGTTCAACGTCACCCCCGACCTCCAAACCGAAACCCTCCTGGCCAACGCGTCCGAAGACCTGCTGTCCATCAGCGCCATCGCCGCGGACCTGGCCGATGACGTGGAAGGCTCCCGCCGCTCGGTAGCCTTGGCATTGAGTCGATTGGCGGACGGGGTGCATTTGTTGGTAGAGCGAGCGCTGGATCAAATTGATTCGCCAGATCCTGAGGGACATCGGGCCGCCGCGTAGTAAAAGTACGAAGGGGACTTAGTGTCCCCTTCTTGCTGCGGCGTAATACGATCAGCCAGCCCCAACCTCACACGTACCATCCTGAAGATCAGGCATCCTGTTTTTCCCCTTCGACAGATACCAATCAGCTAGCGCGCTGCTTGAGCAAAAAGCGTTTTTCTCAGCATCGAAATACAGCGCCACGATGTGGTTCACCATCGCGCCACGGTTGGGCAGGAAAACCTCCAACTCGTACACAACATCCGGCAGCGCAGCTTTCCTGTCGGATTTCAGCTTCGGCGGGCCTTTAAACTTGCAGGGCACGTTCAAAAACACCACGCCCAGAACACCGCCCTGATAGGTATAAATCGAACAACTGCCTATCGAATCCTCATACGCTGCCACCCCGACAACACTCCCCTTCCAACTCACCGAACCGTTTGGTACCAGGCGAAGCTCCTGCGCCGACATATGATTTTCCAATTCGATGGCGGCGACCATGGCAGCGGGCAATGAGGGTTCTACTTTCAGAGCGGAAGACGCGGCGTTAGCGGACACACCCTCCAACTCCTCGCTTCGTTCCTTAACGCGCTTCGGGATTTTTTGCTTCTTGCCCGACAACTCCATTAATTCCGAGTATTTCTTGTAATGTCCCAACGCAATCCGCTTTTCATTTCGGCCCCAATAGGCGTCAGCCAGATTGAGATAAGCAACAGCACGCTCAGGACTATTAGTGATCACCTTTTCAAACAACAAAATAGCATCCTCATTAAACCCAGCTTGTTGCCAGTAGTAGGCAATATCATTGTAAAGCTGCTGATCAGACTTAGAATAACCATTGAGCTTTATATAACGTTCAACAAATGAACGCCTAGGGAAGCCGCGAAAATGCTTTTCATCAAGATACAGTCGAGCCGTAGCGTTCTTAAACTCGATTAACGCTTCGGACTTGATACTTAACTCAAGTCGCTGAACGAGTTCTTTTTTTGTTTTACAGTCAGCGGTGTCGCACGAATTCGGCATCCCTGAATCATCAACCACGTAACAATAAGGTTGAGGGGCACCAGCCGGACTTGGTATTTTGCTCAATCTCACCAGCGCCCCTTGAGATTGCGACGATATTGAACAAAAAGGTACCAAGCCAAAAATATCTGACACTCCTGCCTTGTTTTTCTCAAACTCTGCAAAAGTTAATATTTTACTCGCATCAACTAGGACAACAGACGAGTCGTCAGACTTGTTGATAAGCCAAAAAGCATTTTCTTGCGATGTACAGTTACATTCGCAACTGAGCACGTACTGATCAGAACGCATATCCCATCTGGTTTTGGCCGTTTCTCCCAAGCCACAATAATTATCAACCGAGGTAACAGTACAAACGTTTGAGTCTGGATCGCAATTAAGATTTCGAGCATCGGCCGAAATATGTCCAGCGAATAAAACAAGAAAGGCCCCTAACGCGATTGACTTCGCACTTACCATTGATTGCCCCAAATATTGTAAATGCTTACTAAAAAAGAAATGGATTTATTTCTCGACAACCAAAGATCCAGCCTAACCCACAAACAATCCGCCTCTTTTCAAGTAAATGGGGACGGGTTTATTTATCCATTGACGCTGAATAAGACAAACCATACCTAGAAGCAGCCTTGGACGATAAATATTTTTGCACCTGCAAAGCAAAGACCAATGCAGGAGTAACACATCCTTTTTCTAGAACCCATTCGTTTGGCGAATCCTTCTCTAATTCATCCGAGATTTTCACCAACGAATCGCCATCCATTTCAACCACACAGCGACCATAGGTGCTGGCAAACAATTTCGTGGCGTTGTCATTATTTTCCAGCAGAAACTGGTAACTCAGTGACTTCAAGGGAACGGCTGGCTTCTGATAAAAAGTACCGACTAACGCAATTTTATCCGCACTTGAAGCAGTCTCTTCTCGCGAGAACACAAACTGCCCGTCTTTAAAATTACTTATGATATTTCTAAGATAGCAGACACTACTTGAGGGACTGCAGAAACGATATCTAATAGAAATATTCCCATCCACCACAGACAGACCTTGAAAAACTTCCAGCCCACCACTGTTCTTTAGAGTTTTCGGTACGAGGTTTTCATTTTTCAAGATCTCCTTGCCACCAGATTCAACAATGAGCTCGTAAAATTCGGCGTTACTGTCGATGAGTTTTATCTGATCAATATTTCCGTCCCCGGTCACATCTCGGTTAATCACGATAAAATCGGAGGCATTCGCAAGACCAATGCAACTACTGAGCAAAGCAAATATAAAAATACCTATTCCGAAGCATTTTTTTATTTTCCTAGGTTTTGGCGAACTGATCTGTACAAATAAATCTGCTTCCTTTTCCGTGGCAACACAAGGCTGGACGAATAGCAATACAAACAACGTAGTTGCGTGATACTGATTAAACATTTAAGGCTACCTTTGCGGCGTCAATACATACATTGGCAGATCTGTCGATCCAGTATAATTTCTAGCATACTCGACCAGATCCCTTGGATAGACTGTTAAATCGACTATGCTGTCATCGATACCGTATAAAAAAGCAATGGCGCCCGCCTCAAAAGCCCAATAGCCAAAATAACTACCGTCATCACCATCGATACTTAAGTGTGTATCATGCCAACCGGCTTTTAGTTCACCGAACGAAGAATACCACTGAGCACAATATTCATTGAGCAATTTAGAAGCATCGGCTTTATTACCAGCATAAATCGATCGAATTAACAGGGTATACACAGCATGAAACCAACCGTCTAGATCCGCTCTTCCCGGAAGAACTTTACGCAACAAGTCCTCATACAACTTATCTTCGCCGTAAAAGCCTGCTGCATCAGTCAACAGTACAAACCGAGCTAGCAGATCGTTGCGATGCAGTAAAATGCACAAACTTACGATTTGAACAAATTCCTCATAATCACTTGGCGACTCATCCAGATTAAAAGGTGAAATGTTAGCGACACCTTCATACTTGGCCAACGCTCCTTGATAAGCTTCAAAATTCTGTATCAAGCGCTCAAGCGGTTTAATTAACGCCTCAACGGGTTCGCCTGCCGTATATCTAATTATCAAGGCGCCGAATGAATCTTGCTTGATCTCGAAGGCTTTTAAAGATGCTTCCTGCCCCGGAAAATCTTCCTCTATTCGATGAGAAGCCCAATAAACTTCTGAGGAGTCATAAAATTCGACAAGAACTTTGTAATAGCTTTCCGTAATATACTGCTGTCTTCTTTTCATTATTTTTTGAGTATCCAGCCTGTTTTCTCGCTAGAAAGACCTGCCCAAACACGTGGAGCACCCGTAAAGTTGGTCGTGACGAAGTTTCGTGCATAGTCGACCAAATCTTTAGGGTAGACCCTGTGCTTAATTGCGCTGTCATCAATACCATACAGATAGGCAATTGCTGCGGCCTCAAGGGCCCAATAGCCAACATAGCTCCCTTTGTCACCCATCAAATGAGTATCGTGCCATGGTGCCTGTTCAAAGGCGGAATACCAGCTCCGGCAATACGCTTCGAGCAGCGCCGAAGCCTCTTCTCCATCCTCCTCATAAATGGCATGAACCAGCAGGGTATAGGTTTCGTGGTTCCACTCATCCACGTCTTGACGATTGGGAATGACCTTACTCAGCAAATCCTCAAGAAGCGTATCGTCGCCGGCATAACCCGCGTTATCAAACATCGCGACGAAGGGAACCACTAAATCTATTCGATGAAGCAATACACACAAGCTGATGACTTGAACACATTCCTCATATTCGTAAAGCTGGCATAGATCAAGCGGGGGGATATTGGGTGAATTTTCATAAACCGCGAGGGCTTTTTGGAATTCCTGATATTGCTCGACGAGCTTTTCCAAGAAAGTAGCCAGACTGTCAATTGCATCCCCAGCCGTGTAACGAATCAATATTTCATCCAGAGTAAGCTCTTGAAAATACCGAGCCCTAAGAGATTTTTCCTGTTCTGGTGAATCAGCTTCAAATATATTTTTATTGGCGAACTCAAAGTCAGCCTCTTTGATTTTAAAGAAATTTAAAAGCCTTGTATCACTCAAAAATTCTTGTCGTTTGCTCATGACTACCAAACCTTTTTAACCAAGGCCTTCAACGCGCTGAAAAAATGGACATATTTATCATTGAACAATGGCTAATCCTATTCCATAAATAAATCTTCCATTTTTCATATAAACAATGCCGATCTTAAGTTTGAGGGAGTTTGGTAACGCACCCTTTGGGCACATTCATTTCCCAATAAGTGCTGACTAGCGTTTTTCGCGCGCGCTCTATGCGGAGATTGACAAATCCATCACCACAATCAGGACGCAGTTCCTTAAAAGAACCTGATTCAGGCTGATAAACAAAAATCCTACTAACGGTATAAGTTCCCATCCCGTCATCGACCTGCCAGACAGCGAAATCCTCTTTACCATCGAAGTTAAAATCGTCTATTTGAATGTGCAATTCGTTGATTGCTTCAAAGTCGATTGTCTTGGTTTCGGTAAGAGAGCCGCTTTTAATACCAACCGTTAAAACAGATCCGCTCAATGCAAGAGTGGCTTCAACTTCTTTCGATGGATGAAAAGAAGTAACAGCGGTAGAAGGTGGAGTTTTTGAATCTGGCGAGCCTTTCTCAACTGAAGCAAAATAATTTTTAATACTCGCTGCGTCCTTGTAAGGACACACTACCTCTTTTCCAGTAGCTAAGTCACGACCATCATTACAGTTCTGCAATGCAGGATATTCTTGGTCGCCTGAGAAAAAAGCGACAGACAGCTCACCGCCGTTTTTAATCAGCGGCAATACCATTACCGAATAGCTGACACCTTCAAACACAGCATTTGAAACTTTGTTCTTCACTAACACATACATTGACTTCTGCCCTCTATCCGGCAATCTTCTCTCATAGAAAAATACCGACGCAATCTGCTCGCCTTCAATCTTCCACACATAATTTAGCGAAGGCTTGGCAACATTCATGGGCGAGTAAAATATTTCCGCATAAGGCACATGAGTTTCTACCACTTTGCCTTTCAAATTATTCGTCAAAAAGAACACTGTAATCTTTTGATCACCTAATGAAGCTATAACAGGAGGATGTAGCTCTCCGATAGTACGCGCATCCTCTGCCAATGTGATTTGACTGGATAGTCCAATCATTATCGCGAGAACGCAGATACCGCTGAAAACCCTGTAAAAGCCCATATACTTTCCATAGCAATAATAAATTATAGGAAGGAGATCAACTCTCTCTTCAAACAAGAGCACAGCATGCAAGGATCGCTCTAGAATACACCACGCTTATCGAATCACTTTTTCTTAGGAATGTAGTAGTTAACTGGAAAGGTACTATCTAAATAATTTGATCGTTCGGGACTCATGTTGGCGACGCAGATGTTCACCGTCACCTCATAAGCTGGCATCGCCTCATCATATTCAAAAGCTTCTATAGCGCAATTAGTGTCCCGCAACTTTAACCAAGCCAGTTGCGAAGCTTTCAACTTAATCAAAAATTTTGCTCCCAGCTCAGCATCTCTTTGATATTGAGCGCCCACCCTAGCTATAAGCTGCTTGTAGCTTACATTCAGCTTCGAATCAGCGGAATTCTTTGCCTGTTTAACACACAAATTAAATTCCAAAGTTGACGCAACGACACCACAATCAGTTTCACCCGCCAAGACAAAGAGCGGACAAACCAAGCAAATAAACAATATAAACGATTTCATAGTCATCCTGTCGATGATTTGCTTAGTTGATTGGTTCTTCGCCAGGTTGGCTCATGCTACAGATTTCAAAGAGACAGATTATTTTTATCGAACGCTAGAAGCTTAGACTATCCAATAAATAAATCTGTCCCCTTGCAGCCTGGTCCCCTTGCAGCCTGAAAACACAAACGCAAAGGACGGCTCATCAAGAGCCGCCCTCCGCCGTTTTGCAGTTACACAGTCTTTTCAGACGAGTTCAACTTACCAGCCTGATCGGCCACCATATCCATCCAACCTCCGGGCTTATCCTCATCGTTAGCCGCTTTGGCCACCAGACTTGCCAAGGCACTAGCGTCTTTCTTGCGGGCTGCTTCGACTGCCTGATGGGCCACCAGGATTTTCTGAAGGGCTGGAGTGTTTGCGTTGGCTGCGGTAAGCGGCTGCAGCGCGGGTAATGCGGCGACTTTAGCCACCATGTCGCCTGGTTCTTTGGTGAACGACCTCAATGAATCGAGGTTAGTGAGCATCGGTAGTGCGATACCGGTAAGCGGGTCGAAGGCGCTGATTTCCGGAAGACCAACTTTGCCGCTCAGGACCGGCCGCGCCAAGGACGGCAAGAACAGTCCCAGCAACATACGAGGATCTTTTTTCTTGATGCTCAAACCGATACTAGCCAAGGCAATGCCAACCCCTACCACTCGACCGGCGGTGGCCAATAGTGATAACTGCTTATTCGACTCATTGTCGAAGTGGACTAACCGGATACGGAAATAGTCTGTAAAGGGTTCGCGAGGCCCCATTTTGTCATCCGAATTCATGAACCAGGCGCGAGAGTCATGGACCTGATCATCAAAGAGTGCCACCAAGTCCTCTTTACCTGCTCTTGGTTTACCTGGAGTACTAAACATTTCTTGATAACGCGAAGTCCCCTCTTTATACAAGTAAGTATATTCCTCGGCTTCGTCCTCTTCGTTTATCAAGTAAACAGTTCCGCCCAGCAACATATCCACCACACCGAGGACGGTAAACCCATCCTCCACAGGCCCCCATTCCTGTCGGTAGTCATGACGAAATTCGGCAGCCGCTGCACTTAGTTGTCGATGGTCCAAAGGTGGTTCAAATACCTTTTCCCAAAGCATCTTGTCGACTTCTTCTTGGCCACCAACAATTTGAACATTCAGCTTATTCTCTTGCTCTTGAGCCTGAGAGTAAACCGGCACAGGAAGCTTGTTGCTTTCAGCAACAACTTCTGCATTGTGTCGCTTTTCAATCGCTTTCCAGGCATCTATTTTAGCCTTCGGCATATCCGGAGCAGCATTTTTGAAAAACGATTGTTTTTCTACACCGCCGGCATACCGATCGATTCGCCATCCAGTAATTAAAGCTTGTTCACGCTTCATCATCTCTTCTAAAGGGCCGCTTTTGCACTGTGCTTGCCAAGCATTGAAACGCTTAATGAGTGTCTCCGAGATCATGAAATCAAGCTCAACGTCCCTAGACATAGCCCTCCAATCGTCGTGAACCTCTTTTTGCACCGCCGGCGGTGGAACCAACAACGGCGCGCCAGCCATGAACGCTTCCGCGTACATGTGCTGTAGAGCTATTTGCGATAACACATGATCGGAGCCAGCGGTGGCTTTACCCTGATCATTTGGTGAATACCCCCCCCCTACATCCGAATGAACTCCGGGGTAAATGTATTCGACTGTGCCTTGCCGATAACTCGAAGCTTTACTTTTATCACGGTTTCCATCAGATAATTTCGGACGCCTTCTTATCGAATCCAATGGGAAACTTGATCGTTGCTCATGCCCAGAAACCAAATGAACGCAACGCTTTAGAAAAGCGCAGTCATCAGGCAATGCCGTACTCTCGCAAACGGAGGCAGCCTCATCAGGTAAACGCATGGTGCCGTCAGCCCAGTCCATATGCCCAGCAGCAAATGGCACACTGTCGGCAAGTCCTACTGCCGCAACCGTATCGAATAGTCCTAGAAAATTTATAGAAATTGGAAGTCCCGCAAAACGATATTCAACTTCACCATTCACACCCTGGCGACGAACTAATTTCTGCAACCAATTAATAAAAGTCCGAGCTTCCGCCGCGCCGCGAGAAAATCCATAAACATAAAGTCGAATCGCCAATATATGTGGCTTTATTTCTGACTTATTTCTCTGCTTTAGTTTTTTTTCAAGATCCTCTATTTCTAATCGCATTGTTGCTTCGCGTTTTTTTTCTCCATTGCCTGAACTCAGAATATTTTCATACCGCCCGGTTGCCATGGATTTCAGCAAAAATTTTGATTTTTCGCCTGTTAGCCTTTCAACTCCGATGCTCTGATTCAACGCATCCAACAATCGTGTGAGCGCCCAGTTTATACGGTTTTCGCCACCACTCGCCCCAACCAACCCCTCTTGATCTGGAATAAACTCATTAACATCAGCAAATACTGTTCCTACCCCCGGACAGTAGTACTTAATAAACCCTCCATTCTGCATTGTGTCGTCAGCCCCCAAACTCGCATGAAAAAGTCGGGCTATATTGCTACGCGAATTAGGAGTTGATGCTCCGTCTGATTTATCGTTGTTGTTGGTACCGTCAAATGCAAATGTGATATGCAATGTTTTGCAGCATGGCTCCCCACTATTCGCGCCCCCTTGGGCTTGAATCAGTGCTCGCTGCTGATTCCCAAACGCTTTTTCGTCTTTTTTTTGTAGTTGTATATTTTTTGTTAATTGACCGGGATCATTTGGCAGTCGACGCGTAAGTGGAAAGCTTGGGGGAACTAACGCACCTGCCGGCGGAGGGGCATTTTCTCCGATCAATGATTCGAACATGTTGTGGGCTCCTTAACCTTAAAATATGCGCTATCTGGATAATTTGGACTGCTCGGCGTGTGGCAAGTCGTAGATACTTTTACTGTATCGCAAGGAAGGAAGTGGACCTGTAAAGCACAAAAATCCCTGCCATACCTAGGAATCTCAACCGTCGCTTCATGATGAGAATAACTAGCGGTGTGGCGAACAGCAGCCTCTTTAACAATTTGACCATACTGATCACGTTTAAGGGCCTCATAGGGTTTCGGATCTTTGTCCCACTTAATAATCGCTCTATCTCCAGGGCTCCACTGACTCGGGAGTAAGCCACAGCAGACTTCGCTTCCTCCGCCCTGATTTGCCGGAACTCGAGGACCGCCCGCACCATTAATACTGAATCGTATAATTTCTGCAGAAGTATGGTTATAGCCAACAACGCCTATAGAAACCATTTCAGGACCAGCGCTACAAGCATTCACACAGATAAGGCTGACAAATAAGACCAATAGTCTCTCATGCCTTTTTGGACCGATACCGTCCTCTGAATTGAACTTCCTCACGAATATCCTTGGCAACAACCTGGCGAAATAGCGCACTGATTGAATCACACCAATTAATATTAACATAACTTTGGCTTCTCCTTGATCATCGGGCAATTGTAGGGTAGACAAGACAGCTAGTGTAATAGCTATGCAAAGATGCGTATCTGATCAAAGAGCCTGACATGTCTTGGACTCCTTAACCTGAAAATATGCTTTATCTGGATAATTGGGATTATCATAGGAGTAGCAGGTTGTGGAGATTCCTACTTTATCGCAAGGTAAAAAGTGAACCTGTAAGGCGCACAACTCTGCCGCGTACTTAGGTATATTAACCGTCGCAGTATGATGCGAAAATTTGGCGGAGTGACTAACATAGGCATTTTTATCTATCTGACCATACTTATCACGCTTGACGGCTCCATATGGAGTTGGATCTTTATCCCATTCGACGATCGCTTTTAGTCCGGGACTCCATTGCATGGGAAGTGCGCTACAGCAAACTTCATTCCCCCCCCCTTGATTAGGAGGAATCCGGGCGCCGCCAGCACCATTGATACTGAACCGCATAATTTCTGCAGATGTGTGATTAAAACCTTTAACGGGTGCCGATACCATTTCAGTCTCAGCGTTGCTTGCGCTTATGCAGAACAGGCCGAATGAGAGAGCCAATGCTTTTCCAAGCATCTTAGAACTAGCGTTTCTTTTCGCCAAATAGTGCTTTTTCGCGAAAACATTTAATGTCAAAGCCACGTAATAGCGCCCGACTCTAATAGCATCAATTAATATTGACATACCTTCGGCTCCTCCATGTTCATCGGGTAGTTATAAGGGTAGTCCGGCTCACCAAACTTAATGTTGTCTGCGGAGACACGAACCTGATCACACGGTAAAAAGTGTACTTTCAACGATCCTGCAACATCGTATTTTGGAATCTCAACATTCGCTACATGGTGCGAGTAATTAGCGGCATGTTTTTTTAGCTTCGCACGAAACTCATCGGTTCCAAGAGGTGGCCATTTTTCTGGAAAATTTGATTTGGGGTCTTTCTCCCACTCAACAATCGCCCTCAATCCTGGCTTCCAGACGGGAGGAATCATCCCGCAGCAAACCTCACTGCCTCCACCTATTCTGGGTCCTAGATTCGGTCCGACTGCGCCATTAACAGTAAACCGATTGATGGCTGCCGATGTGTGGTTATACCCAGTCACCGACGTACTCAACATCCTAGACTTATTGCTGCTACAGGAGTTCAGAATCAGCAAGCATAGGACCAGAAAACCGATGCTACTTATTGATCGCATATGAGCGACCGATCGAATTAAAGTACCGAACATATCGTCGACTCCTTGACTTTGAAATAAGCTTTGTCTGGGTAGTCTGGATGTGCAGGTGTAAAACAGGTCGTTGATACTCGGACCTGATCGCACGGCAAAAAATGCACTTTCAGCGAACAAATTTTCTCGGCAAAACGAGGTATCTCAACAACCACTTTATGTTGTACGTAATGAGCGGCGTACTTCTTATAAGCAGCCCTAAATTCATCCGTCCCTAAAGGGGGCAGATTGTTTTCCGAACTGGCATTGGGATCAGTCTCCCACTCAATAACTGCCCTCAAACTTGGATTCCATTTAGCTGGAAGGGCACTGCAGCAAACTTGTTTGCCACCTCCCTCAAACGGCCCAATGTTTGGCCCCCCTGCGCCGTTCACTGTAAATCTATTAATATTCGCAGACGTATGGTTATAACCTTCTACAGGAGCACTCACCATTTCAGGCCCGGTATGGCAACCGCTCAAACCCAACAGCCCCATGCACAGCAAAAATCCACGTAAACTCACAGGCCGAATAGCCTTCAAAACGCTGATCAAAGAATCGGGCATGTTGTGGGCTCCTGAATCTGAAAATACGCCTTGTCAGGATAATTCGGATGGTTAGGGGTATAACATGTTGTGGACACCCTTACTTCATCGCAAGGAAAAAAGTGAACTTGTAAAGCGCACACTTTTTCGGCGTATTTAGGAATTTCTACAGTAGCTGAGTGATGAGAATAACCAACGGTGTGGCGAATAGCGGCCTCTTTGACAATTTGGCCGTACTGATCACGCTCTAGGGATTCGTATGGCTTTGGGTCTTTGTCCCATTCGATAAACGCTCTAAGTTCAGAAGTCCATTGAACAGGAAGTACGCCGCAGCAAACCTCACCTCCAGCCTGATTGGGTGGAATCCGAGGACCGCCAGCGCCATTGATACTGAACCGTATAATTTCTGCAGAGGTATGGTTATAACCAGTCACCGATTCAGACACCATTTCGGGGCCTGAGCGGCACCCGCTTACACCTACCAGCACCACCAACACCCACCCACGGACCAGCCAAGAAGCCATCACTTCCCCCGCAACTCCCGCCAACACACTCATCAAATCAACGCCCTCACCGGCTCATCAATCACAAACGCCGAGTTCTCCACCAGCCATTGATCAATAAACGGCTCCCGCTCTTCCGGCTCTTTCAATCCCTTCTGGTTCGCCGCCAATTGGCTGCGATACAGATGACGAATAAGGCTCTCATTACGGCTTAAACCATAGTGCTGCGGGATGGCGCAGTGGTCGATGCGGTAGGCGTCGGCTTCGGTCCAGGCGAGCAGGTTGGCCACTTGTGCGTGGTCGAACATGACCGGGGCGCTGGGTGGGGCGGCAGCGTGGCGGACGTAGTTGCCGGGCAGGCTTTGTGGGCGTTGGTCGCGGTCGAGCCAGTGCCAGGAAATGATCGCGGCATGGAAGGCGTTGCTTTGCGCCGGGGTGAGGGTTTCGGCGACCGGCAGTAGCATGCGCGGGTCGTAGTAGCGCAACACGCCTTCCGAGCGGCCCTGATTCCATTGGGCTTGGAGGAAGCCGCGCAGGTGATCGGCCAAAGCTTCGAACGCCCAAGGGCTGAACAAGGCGACGACGTGTTTGTTGCAGTCGACGGCGCTGATGAAGGTTTTCAGCCAGGGCCGTTGGGACGTATCTACGCGCAGCAGCAGCGGGCCGAAGTCGGCGATGGCGACTTCCGGGGTGTTTTCGAACAGTTTGGCCAATTGTGGCGCGTCGGTTTGCTCTGCCAGTTCTTGCAGCAGCGGGTAGTCGAGGCTGGTGGCGTCGATCAGCAGGTCGAGGTGCTGGTGTTGCAGTTGCTGGGCGTTGACCCATAACTCGTCGAGCCAGTGCAGGTTGCTTGTGGTCATGAAGTCGTCCTTTATCGCGCGGCCAGGGCCTGGGCGTTTCGTTTGGCCCGGGCCAGGCATTCTTTGCAGACTGGCGGTGGCGGCATCGGCGTCGGGGCGTTGCCGAGTGCCTGGGGCGGTACGTCGCCAGCGATGTCCGTGTCGGCCGCGCCCGGCAGCACCGGCGGCTTGATCCCAATCCCGGTCCCACTCCCCGCCGACCCACCGGCATTGATCTTGATCACCGGCCCAACCACCGTAATCCCACCGGCATCCAGCTTGATAAAACTCCCCCCGGCCTTAACCGTGAGTTCCATCCCCGCCTCAATAACAATCTTGTCCCCAGCCTTCAGGTGAATCTCTTTCCCGGCACTGGTCAGCTGTGCAGTCCCGAGCTTCACGTGCTGGCTCTGGCCGATCGTCAGGTGATCGTCCATCCGCGTTTCGATCTTGCGGTCGGCAATGGTGGTGCGGTGTTCTTCGGCTTTGAGTTCGGTGTAGGTGTTCTTCTCGACGGTGTCGTGGCGTTCGTTGCCGACGCGGATTTTTTGGTCGTGTTCGATGTTTTCATCCCAGTCTCGCTGGGCGTGGAGGTAGATCTGTTCGGCGCCTTTTTTGTCTTCGATGCGCAGTTCGTTGTAGCCGCCGCCTCCCGGTGAGCTGAGGGTTTTGAAGACGGTGCGGGTTTTGTTGGCGGGCAGTTCGTAGGGGACCTGGTTTTCCTTGTGGTAGAGGCAGCCAGTCACCAGGGGTTGGTCGGGGTCGCCTTCGAGGAAGGTGACGAGGACTTCCATGCCGATGCGCGGGATGGTGATGGCGCCGTAGCGGTCGCCGGCCCAGCTCGACGAGACGCGCATCCAGCAGCTGGTTTTGTCGTCGGCCTGGCCTTCGCGGTCCCAGTGGAATTGGACCTTGATGCGGCCGTACTGGTCGCAGTGGATTTCTTCGCCTTTGGGGCCGGTGACCAGGGCTGTTTGGCTGCCGAGGACGCGGGGTTTGGGGTGTTGTAGCGCCGGGCGGTAGAACACGGTCCATGGGGTGGCGAGGAAGCGGTTGCGGTAGCCCTGGTGGAAGTCGTCTTTGTTGTCGGTGGTGTCGCTGGTCACCGATTCTTCGAGGACTTGCGGTTGCTTGCCTTCGTGGAGGATTTCGGTGAGCAGCCAGAGGTCGTTCCACTCGGTGCGCGGGTGGTCGGAGAGTTCCAGGAAGTGGCCGCTGACCAATCGCGTCTGGTCGCCGTGGCCTTCGGCTTGCTGGTAGTCGGCGCGGTGGCGTTCGAGGGCGCGTTGGCTGAGGAACTTGCCGCGCGCGCGGTCGATGAAGCGGCCGGGGTAGTCGTAGTCTTCCAGGTCCGGTTCGGTGCTGTCGCCGTCGGGTTTGTAGGCGGACTCCAGTTGCAGGCGCGGCTTTTCAAAATCGTAGTCGCGACGGGTGACGCGGCCGGTGCGGGTTTCCAGGCGCAGCTTGAAGCCTTTGATCACCGGTTCTGCGGCGACCATGCCGCTGCCCTGCACATACGCGGTGGGCTGGCCGAGTTTGGGGAACACGGTCTGGTCGTCGCCGAACACCAGCAAATGCCCTTTTGGCGTGTGCTGGAAGTGGTAGTGAATGCCTTCTTCTTCGCACAGGCGCTGGACGAAGTGCAGGTCGGTTTCGTCGTACTGCACGCAGTAATCACGGTCCGGGCAGGTAACGCTCAACTGGAAGTTGTAGGCGTTGGCCTTGATGCCGTGTTCTTCGAGGATCAGCGCGATGATTTTCGGCGCCGACATCTGCTGGTAGATGCGCTGGTTGGTGCGGTGGTGCAGGTATTGCAGTTGCGGCACCAGGGAGATTTTGTAGCGGGTCAGGCGTTTACCGGCATCGCCTTGGGCGACGCGGTAGATCTGGCCGTGGATGCCGGAGCCTTGCGGGTCGAACGCCAGGAACGCCTGTTTGTGCAGGAGTTTTTCCAGGTCCAGGTCGGGGTTTTCGCTGACCAGTTCCACCTCCATGCGATAGGGCTGGCTGATGCCTTCGGTGCCGGTGAACGACAGCACTTGCAGGTCGCCCACGTAGTCTTCAACGGTCAGGCTGAAGTGCGTTTCGTTAGCTGGGTTGAACATTGGTCGGTCCCTGTTCGAGTGTCATCCGTTACGCCGAGAGACGCAGGCGTTGCAGCCAGGACGAGGTGGCGCCCATGGCGTCGCGTAGTTGAGCGGCGCTGACCGTACGATCAGCCGCGTTGAAGGTCAGCGCGTTGCGCAGGGCTGGCCAGCAGTGTTTCGGGAGGTTCTTGGGTGCGTGCAGTTCGCGCTCCAGACGTTCGTCGCGGGCCTGGGTCGAGGGCAAGCGGCGGAACGGGTGTTTGCCGCTCGCCAGTTCGTAGAGCACGCAGGCCACGCCATAGACGTCGGCGCTGGCGGTCAGCGGCTGGCCTTCGAGCAGTTCCGGGGCGGCGTAGCCGGGGGTCCAGGCGTTGAAGCGGCTGCGGCTCAGGTGCGGCAGGCCGGGCAAGATGCCCTCTTCGGCCTGGCCGAGGCCGAAGTCGAACAGGCGCACGCCCTCCTCGCTGAGCATCACGTTGCTCGGCTTCATGTCGCCGTGCAGCACGCCGCGAGCGTGGGCGTAGGCCAGCGCGTCGAGCAGCGGCAGCGCGATGTCGCGCAGTTCTTTCCACGGCAGGCCGGTGGGCCGCTCGCAGAGTAATTTGTCCAGGGTCAGCCCACGCATGAGTTCCATGGTGATGAAGGCGCGCTGGCAGTCGGTGTCGACTTCAAAGGTGTGCAAGCGCAGCACGTTGTCGTGGCGCAGGCGTCGGGTCAGGGCGAACTCGCTGTAGAGCAAGGCACTGGCGTCCGGCGATTCGGCAAATTCTTCGCTGAGGATTTTCAGCGCGATGTAAGGGTCGGGATCGCCGAACTGTTCGTTCAGCAAGTCCCGTGCGCGGTAAACCGCGCCCATGCCACCGGCACCGAGCAAGCGCTCGATGCGGTAACGCCCGCCCAGCACGTCGGGCAATTCGCCGACGCTGGCCCGTGTGGGCGCCAGTGCAGGTTCGGCCTGATGAGATTTGGCGAACGCAAAGTAGGTCAGGTTGTTGTCCTGCTCTTCGCTCACCAGCAGGTCGTCGATCGGTCGCATGAGTTCAGTCATTGGCGGATCACCACAGCAGTCAGGTTGTCCCGGGCCGCGCCACGCAGAGCGCTGTCGAACAGACGCTCCAGCGCAACGTGCGGCGCGGTCAGGCTCAGGGCGTTACCCAGGGCATCGCTGCTGAGCCCTTGGTACAAACCGTCGCTGCACAACAGGAACGTATCGCCGGGGTAAACCTCAAGTTCGAGCACGTCCAGCGTCAGCACATCGGCCGCCCCGACCGCACGGGTCAGGGCATGGGCCGAAGGATGGGCGCGGGCGTCTTCGACGCTCATGTTTTGTTCGTCGATCAGTTGCTGTTGCAGCGAATGGTCCTTGGACAGCTGATACAAACGCTGGCCACGCCACATATAGCAGCGGCTGTCGCCGGCCCAGATGCAGGCCGCGCGACTGCCTTCCACCAACAGCGCCACCACGGTGCTGCCCATGATGCTGTCGTGGCGCCCGGCGGTGACGGTCAACTCCTGGCCCAAGCGGCGGTTGATCCAGTGCAAGCACTGTCGAATGCCTTTGAGTCGTTCGTCGAAGTCGTCCTGCACCGGCAATTCCGCCAGGCTGGCGACGATCAACTGGCTGGCAATATCGCCAGCCTGATGACCGCCCATGCCGTCCGCGACCACCCACAGCCCCTGCTGCGGCGAGTCGAGGAAGGCATCTTCGTTGCGCGCCCGAACCTTACCCGGATCGGTACGCGCAGCGCTGCGCCAGAGACTGGCAACCGGCATCAGAGTTGCACCGGCATACGGAAGGTCCGCAGCACGCCCATGTCGAACGGGTTCGGCGTGCGTTGGCTCGACAGCAGGTAGTTGGCACGCAGGCCGCCCACGTCCGCTTTCAACACCAGCACGTCGCGACCGTTCAGGTACTCGGTCTGCATCAGGTCGAACAGACGGAACAGCGACCAAGGGCCAGTGTTTTTCTCGATACCGATCGGGCGGCCGGCCATTTTGTCGAGGACCAGGCTGGTGCGACCGTCTTCAGCATCGGTCGGCCATTTGAACGACACCGGCACGATCGGGCCGTGGCGGTATTCGATGGTCTTGTCGCCAAACTTGAACTCGGAACGGCTGACGGCCGGGTCGAGGGTGTACGGCTCCAGTTTGAATTGCACTTGCGGCTCGGCCGGGTTCTCGGCAAAGAAGCTCTGGCGAATGGTTTGCGCCGCCGCCATCTGGTCGAGGTAGACCTTGGAGATCGGCAGGCTGTGGCCATCGACGCTACGCATGCGGTAGTTGCCCGGATCGCCGCTGACGAATGGACGCATGTAGGTTTCGAAGAAGCGGTCGCTGATGCCTTGAGCCTTGAAGAACTCGCGGAAATCGCTGATCGCCACGTCGCTGGTGCTGTGGGCGCTGAACGGATAGCGCTTGTTGATCGCCTTGCCGTAGAAGCTGTACAGCTCGCTCTGGTAGCGCTGGTTCAGGTACTGGTAGGAATCGTTGAGCACCAGACGCCAGGTGTCTTCGGCCAACACGTTGAACCAGACACTGACCGGACGCGGCAAACGGTTGGACGCGTTGCGCAGGTTGCTCAGCGCATCACGCTGGCCGCCCATGCGGGTCTTGGCCATTTCGAACGCGGCTTGCTCCGGCGAACTGGCGCGGGCCAGGCTGGCGACTTGCAGTTGCAGGTCGTTGAGCGCTTGCAAGGCAGGCGTCAAATCAGCGGCCGGGCCGTTGTTGTCATCCAGCAGACGGTGCAGCGGTTCGAAGCGTCGTTGCAGGGATTTCTTCGCGGTGTCCGGCAGGTTTTTGGTCGCCGCCATGTCCGAGGCTTTGTCCGCGGCGGCCGCCGCCAGTTTGCCGACTTTGCCCAACTTGCCCTTCTGATCAGCCAATGCGCCAGCCGCATCCGCCGCTTGATCAACCGCCTCGGCTTCGGCCGGGAACCGGGTGTTCTCGCGCACTTCCACCAGCAGTTGCAGGACGGGGGAGTTGGCCGAGGTCAGGCCCGCCAGTTGCTCGGCGCCCTCGCTGAAATCATTGATCGGTGGCAGCGCAACCTGGCCCACCGCTTCACTCCAGAAGTTGGCGTAGTCGCGGAAGTACAGTTGCTCCAGTTCGACCATCAGGCGACGCAAGTCCATGCCGCTGATGCCCGAGCCTTCGCCCAGCACCCAGTTGTCGCGCAGGATATCGGTGACCAGCGCCGAGCCCTGGATCGAGAAGTACTGCTGATAACCCTGTTGGGTGTAGAAGCCCGGGATCACGTAGTCAGTGCCGACAAACAGCGCCGCTTGCGGGCCCATGTGTTGGCTCAGACGGTATTCCGGCAGGTTGCGGGCCTGCTCGCGCAGCATCCGGTAAACCACGTTGGCCAGGGACTCGCTGCGCAAGACCTGACGGGCCTGGGCCACCAGTTGATCGTTGAGCGGGTAGATAAACGGCTGCTGCAACAAGCGCTCGAAGTGCGTGTTCAAACCGTTCTGCACCGCGGTGTTGCCGGCGTAACGCGTGGACCAGTCGGTGGCGACCCAATCCTTGAGCCAGCCTGCATCGCGGCGATCCTTCATGTTCAGCATCAGGTACGCGCGCAGGCTGTTGAGCAAGCGCTCGCGGTCCTGCATGTTGGCGCGGATCTGCCCTTCGAGCAGGGTCGCGACCCGTGGCAACAGTTGAGCTTGAAGCTCACGCTCATAGGCAGCCTTGACCACCGGATTAGACTCTTCGCCCTGATACAGACCGCCGCGCTCGTGGTAACTCACATCACCCTTGTTCGGGAAGACCTGAGTCGCCGCGTAGCTGGTGTCGAGGGTCTTGAGCACGGCCATGGAGTCGTCACGCGCGGTCAGTGCCGAGCGCGATTGCGTCCAGTTTTGTGCCAGGTTGCGCAGGCTTTCCAGGCGCTCGTAGTTAGCCGAGAAACCACCGGCCCACAGGATGCCGAACAGCGCCAATGCCGCCAGCGCCCCCACGTACAAGGCACGCTGGCCCCAGTGGATGCGGCTGCGCTCGCGCTTGTCCAGGCCCGCCAGATCGGCTTCCGGGAAAATCACGCGGCTGAGCAAATGGTGGATGAAGCGCGAACGGCCACTGCGCAGGGTCGGCAGCACGCCGGCATTCAGCCCCAGATTGGCGCCGATGCCGGCGGTGGTCTGGTCCATTTCCTGGGTCAGGTGCGGTGCGCTGGTCAGGTAGAAACCACGCAACTGGCTGACACGCTGGTAGCGGTTGCCGGTAAACGCCATGTCGACGAACAGGCACAGGCGCTCGCCGATCTGCCCCAGTTGATGCGGGAAGTCGAGAATGCGGCCACGGCGCTGGGTGTCGCGCTCCTGGTGCATGCGCATGATCACTTGGCTGTTCAGACGACGCAGCAGCTCTTCGAACTCGGCGCGCAGCACGGCGACATCGGTGCCGCTCTGCTCTTTGCGGAAGCTGGTGCCGAGCACCTGATCGCTTTCTTCGCGGGTCAGTTGATCGAAGAACTCGTCGAAGCCGAGCAGGCGATCAGCCTTGCTCAATACGAGATAGATCGGCACGTCGACGTGCAGTTTCTGATGCACCTCTTGCAGACGGGCACGCACCTGGCGCGCCAGAGTGTCGAGGTCCTGCTCACTGCCGCCCAGCAGGGTTTCCACCGGAATGGTCACCAGCACGCCGTTCAACGGACGGTTGCGACGACGCTTGCGCAGCAGGTCGAGCAAGGTGTTCCAGGCGCTGCCATCGACCTCTTGATCCGGCTGGGTCAGGTAGCGGCCAGCGGTGTCGATCAGTACGCCGTGGTCGGCGAAGTACCAGTCGCAATGACGGGTGCCGAGGGTGTCGCGGGTCAGTTTGCGGTCGATCTTGTTGATCGGAAACTCAAGGCCCGAGAAGTCCAGCAGACTGGTCTTGCCGCTGCCCTGTGGACCGATCAGCAAGTACCAGGGCAAATCACTGCGCCAGCGCTCACTGCGACCGCGATACAGGCTCGAGGTCTTCAGGGTTTTCAGCGCGTCTTTGAAGCGCACCTTCAACTCTTTCTGCTCTTCGTCGATCAGCTCTTCACGGCGGATACGATCCTGGCCGTCTTCGGTGTCTTCGATGGCCTTTTTACGCACACCGGCGCGCCAGCTGACGAAGACCATGGTCAGGCCCCAGATCAGGAACAGCACACTGATGGTCAGCAAGCGGGAGGTCGAACCTTCCCAGAACTTGTAGTCATCCACCGCCAGCAGCGGCCCGACGAACCACACCAGCAGCGCGAGGAACAGCACCACCAGCAAGGTCCAGACCCAGGTCTTGCGCAAGAATGCGCCGACTTTCTTGAAAAACTTTTTCATCACACGTCCCTGTTTACGGCTGCGACTGCGGCGGGACCGCGGCCGGATCTAGCTGCTGATAAGGTTGCAGAACGGTTTCGCGTTGTTCGCCCAGTACCCAGGCAAAACCCGAATACATCACCACCAGGCAGACCACGGTGAACAGCACCACCATCCACGCCGGCACGATGCGCACCAGGCTGCGGCGTTGATCGTTCAGGCCTTCCCAATGGGGTGAAAGCTCACGTGGCACGTCGCCGCGCAGTTGACGGATCTGACGATACAAGGCGTCGCGGATGCCTTCGAGTTCGAGCATGCCGCGGGCTTGCACCCGGTACTTGCCTTCGAAGCCCAGGGACAGGCACAGGTACATCAGCTCCAGCATCGGCAAGTGCTTGACCGGGTTTTTCGACAGGCGATCCAGCAGCTGGAAGAACTTCTCGCCGCCGAAGGTTTCGTTGTGGAAGCTGCTGAGCAAGCTCATCTGCGACCACTCGCTTTCGTTGCCCCACGGCGTGGTCACGACGGCTTCGTCGACCACGGTACAGAGCACGTAACGGGCGGCCATCACCTGGCTGCTTTCGGCGCCGTTGTGCAGCGCGCGCACTTCAAACAGCTTCAGCGCGGAGGTCAGACGCTCGTTGAGCGCGTACATGTCTTCGCGGGTGTCGCTGTGCTTGAGGCGCACCACTTCCGACAACAAGTCAGACGCGGCGGCCACCAGCGAATTGAGGCTGATGTTGAACGCTTCGGCCGGACGCAAACGCGCGGCGTAGATCATGCGTTCTTCGAGCTGTTCGAAACGCGGTGGCGCGGCGAAGTCTGTCAGCGGACTCGAAGCAGGGCCGTGGCCCTGGCGGTCGAGCAGGACGGTTTTATCGTCCTGGTTGTATTCCGTGTCCTTGATCATGTCGGTCAGTTCCTGATGGCCCAGAATTTCAGTTCAAGCTCGGCGAATTCGCCGGACACGTGGAACGCGAAGCCGCCGGAGCGCTCGAGTTGCGCCAGGTCTTCGGAACTGAGTTCGAGGATGAAATAGGTTTTGTTGGAGTGGAACGCGATCTGCCGCGGGGCCACCGGCAACGGTTTGACCTTGATGCCTGGCAGATGCAGGTTGACCAGTTGGCGGATGCGCTCCACCGGGCCGACCTTGAGGTGCGCCGGCAAGCGGTGGCGCAGTTCTTCGGAATCGCAGTTGGCACTGGCCGCGAGCACGAACGAGGCCGAGCCCAACAGTTTGTGGTCGTGCAACGGCGAGACGATGATCCCGTACTGACGCGCTTGCAGCACCAGCTCGATGGCGTGCTGTTCGAGCACCATCGACAGCACCTGACGAATCGCTTCCATCAGTTTGCGGAAGCTCGCGCCCTGGTCGCTGTGCTGGTAACGGCTGTCCAGGCGCGGGCGTTTGCTGTCGCTGGAGAAGGTCGCCAGATCACCGAGCATGGTCAGCAGCGTGCGGTACAACTCTTCCGGGTGAACCTGTTCCAGGCCGAGGTAGTGGCGCAGCAGCAGTTCGGTGCGGTTGATCAGTTGCAGCATCATGAAGTCGCCGACTTCCGCGCCGCCGACCTTGCCGTTGGAACGGATCCGGTCGGCGATGGTGTCGCCCCGGTGGCCGAGCATGCTGATCACTTCTTTGAGGCACGACAGCAGGTAGCTGGAGGAATGCGCCTGGATGTAAGTCGGCACGAAGTCCGGGTCGAGGCTGATCACGCCGTCGGGCGTGGTGTCGAGCACTTCGCAGATCTTCAGCTTCACGTAAGCCTGGTCGCTCTGCTGCTCGCCGAGCAACAGTTTGAAGTCCGGGCGGGCGCAGCTGACCTGGCTGGCGGAGTCGTCGCCGGCGTTGGAGTCGGCGACTTCCGCTTCATACGCGGTGTAGCGCGCCAGCACGTCGGATTGCTCCGGGCGGCGGGCTTCGATGTGGTTGCCCGTGACCAGCGGCAGCGCCAGGTAAATCGGCGTGTTGCCGGTGTTCGGCGGTACGTCGAGCGCCAGCGGCTCGGTGTTGCCGCCCAGTTCGAACAGGCTGCCGTCCGGCAGGATCCCCGAGGCCTGGCTGATCACCAGTTTGCCCATGTTGAGGAACTGCAAGTCGATGTCCAGGTTCAGGAAGCCCCAGGTGTAACTGCCCAGCAACTGGGTGCGGGTCTTCATCTGGTGGTCGTAGTAACGATCGTTGTGCTGGAAGTGCTGCGGACGCAGCAGCATGCCTTCCTGCCAAATGACTTTATGGGAGTTCATGATCAGTCAACCGCCTTGGCGAGCGTTTCATTGGTGTTGCGGATGCCGGCCTGGTCGAGAGTCAGGTCAGCCTCGGTGAGTTCCACCGGGGTGACTTGCACCGTGTAGCGCCATTTGGTTTCTGGCAGGTCGCGGTAGGCCGCGAGGACGCCCACGTAGCGGCTGCCCTCCTCCACGCTAAGCTTGAGGTCCACGGATTCGCCCGGACGCAGTTCCAGCTCTTCGGTGGCGACCAGGTCCGGGGCCAGGGATTCCTTGGCGCGTTCGTACAGGCTGAAGAAGTCAGCGTTCTCGAAGGTCACCGGGTGCTTGAGCTCAAACAGGCGCACCACGATCGGCGACGGGCGCCCATTGAGGTCCGGGTTCAGTTGATCGCTGGCGGTCAGCTTCAGGTTGAGCTTGGTCACGGTGGAATACGGCGACAGCGACGAGCAGCCGGCCAGCAGCACCAGGGCCGTCAGCGCCGTCAGCGTCTTGAAAAAAGCGGTCGAGCAGCGAGACATGCGCATCATCCTTGGTGGTCGGTGTGTAGGGTGGAAATCAGGCGGATCTGTTCTTCGTAAGCCTGGGCAAAGTCCCGGGCCAGCAAGCGTTCGCTCCAGTCATCGTCCTGGCGCAGGGCCTGGTGATAACGGCCGTAGGCTCTCCAGCGACTGCCGGAAGTGGCCAGGATCGGCTTGTTGTCGCGCTCGAAACGCAAGGTCAACTGCTCGGGCGAGAAGTGTTCCAGGGTGCCGCGAACCGCCGCACGGCTGGCGGTCAGCAACGCCACTTGGTGCGCCTGCAAATCGCGGAACGAACGGGAGATCGCCTGCTCGGCCGGCATCTGCCCCGGTTTGTTCGGCTGTAGCAGAATCTCCAGCGCTTCACCCGGATCCACGGCAAATTTCAGCGGATTTTTCTGGTTGCCCTGAACCAGGGTCTGGGCCAGGCGCAGTTCGTTCTTCAACTCGCTACGGGTGCGCAGGCTCTGTTGCAAGCCGCCGACGCTTTGGCGCAGCAGACGCGCAGCGTGCAGCGCCAGGGCTTCGCGGGCGTCGTGGTCGAGGCCTTTGAGGTCCACGCCCAGGGCGGCACCGAAGTGTTCCCAGAAACCGTCGCTCTGACGCTCGACAGCTTTCGGCGGCGGGGCTGGCGCCGGTTCGACCGGGGCGTCGATCAGCTCCGGCACCATCAGGCTTTCCATGTCGATACGCGCGTAATCGGCGCGTTGACGGGTGTCCTCGGGCGCGTTGCGCGGGGAGATCAGTTCGTCGATTTCCGAGTACACGCGCTCCTGCTGGTCGAGGGCGTTCATCGGGTCGAGGTCGAGGAACGCATCGTCAGGAATGATGCTGCCCGCGGCCTGTGGACGGCCGACTTCGACGTCGAACGTCGCCGGGTCGCGCACCAGGCGCGCGCGGATTTCAAAGTCACCCAGCACGTAGGTGCTGCCGTGTTCGATACGCACCGCTTCGCCCTTGCGCAGGCGCGCGCCGCTCTGCCCGTCCTGAACACCGTTGCTGCTGGTGTCGGTCAGGAAGAAAGTGCCTTCGCGGTAGCTGATGTCCACATGGTGGTTGGACAGGTGACGCTTGCGGTCCGGGATGATCCAGTCGCAATCCTCGCCCCGGCCAATCACGCCACCGGCCTGCTTGAAGGTCTTCTGGCACAAATCCGTGGGCACGAACTGCTTGGTGTTCAGCATTTCGAAAACCAGTTCCATGATGATGCTCCTTGCGGTCACTTGCCGCGATTGACCGCCTGCGGATCACCCAATGGGCGATAGGTGTTGTCGTTGAATTTGTAATTGCCGCTGCAGCCGCCGAGGCCGCATAGAACGACGAGGGTCAGCAGGACGGCTTGCCAGTGACGAACAGACATCAGAGGGACTCCAGAGGTAGACAAAGTACAAAGCGCCGACCCTTACGGGTGGCGCTGTCAGAAGCGAATAAGGTGAAGCCAAGGGCTCTGGCACGAGGCCTCTGTGGCGAGGGAGCTTGCTCCCGCTCGACTGCGCAGCCGTCGTAAAACAGCAGACGCGGTTTGGCTGACGCCCGGCGGCGCAGGGTTTTGGGGCTGCTGCGCAGCCCAGCGGGAGCAAGCTCCCTCGCCACAGGGAATTCGCAAGCCACAGGTGGCGTTCCAATCCGAGTCCAGACGTTGAGATCAGCCATCGAAATCACCCAAATTGATATTCAAGCGCCCAAGGCGATACAGCAGCGTGCGGCGTGGCAGCCCGAGTTCTCGGGCGGCGAGGGTCTGGTTGCCGTCGTTCTTGCGCAGGCAATCGAGCAGCAGGCTGCGTTCGACCTGCTCCAGGCGTTCGCGCAGGTTCAAGCCGCTGTTGTCTTCGGGCATGGCTTCCATGCGCAGGGAGAAATGCTCGGCCAGCAACTCGCCGCCCTCGCACAGCAGCACCGCGCGTTCGACCAGGCCTTTGAGTTCGCGCACGTTGCCGGGGAAGGCGTAACCGGACAGGTGATCCAGCGCCGCCTCGGACCAACGCACCGCATCGCGCTGCAAGAATGCACAGGCCTTTTCGGCGAAGTGCCGGGCCAGGTCGAGGATGTCGCCTTCGCGCTGACGCAGGGCCGGCAACTCGATCGGGAATTGCGCGAGGCGGTAGTACAAGTCCTCGCGGAATTTGCCTTCGCTGACCAGCACCGCCAGATCCCGGTGGGTCGCGGCGATGATGCGCACGTCGATCTTGTGCGTGTCGTTGGAACCCAGCGGCCGGATCTCGCCTTCCTGCAACACACGCAACAGCTTGGCTTGCAGGGACAACGGCATGTCGCCGATTTCATCCAGCAGCAAGGTCCCGCCGTTGGCCGCGTCGAACAGCCCGGCGCGGTCGCGATCAGCGCCGGTGAAGGCGCCTTTGCGGTAGCCGAACAGCTCGCTTTCCAGCAGGTTCTCGGGGAACGCCGCGCAGTTCTGCACGATGAACGCCTGGGAACGGCGCGGCCCGCAATCGTGAATCGCCCGCGCGACCACTTCCTTGCCGGTGCCGGTTTCGCCGCGCAGCAGCACGGTGTACGGGCTGTGCAGGACTTTGCTGATCAGCGAATAGGTCTGGCGCATGGCCGCACTTTTGCCGATCAAGCCATAACCGCTGACACTCGGAGCACCGCGATTGACCGGCGCGGCGGCATTGGCAGGCTGACGCAGGCGTTGCAGCAGATGCAATTGGCCGAGCACGAACGACCCCAGTTGCCCAAGGGAATCGGCAAAGCCTTGCAGGGCGATGTGCCGGGGGCTGGCGCACAGCAGCAAGCCTTCGACAGCCTTCTGCTGATTGACCAGCGGCACGCACAACAGCGATTGCCACGGCGTGGCCTGCAGCGGCAGAAAACTGGTTTCGTGCAGGCTGCCGCTCAACTCGCTGAGGCACACCACGCGGTTCTGGCACAGGGCGAATTGCAGCAGTTGCTCACCGGTGTAATCCGCCGGCATGCTCGCCGCGCCTTGCAGTTGCAGGGTGCCATTGAGGCACTCGGCGTTCATGCCCAGGCAAGTGTGGGTCGCGTCCAACAGGTACAACTGGGTCAACTCGCAACCGCTGAGTTCGGCCAAACCGCGCACGAAGTCACCCAGCAGCGCAGCACCGTTCGCTGCCCGCGACAGGCTGGCGAACTGCGCCAGCAAGGCTTCGGCATAGACCAGTGGTTGCGGCACTTGAGTGAACATCACACCCACCTCAGGCAAACTCGCAAATCACGCTGGCGTTGCCGTCGAGCGTTGCGTGAACGCGCTTGAGGCTCTCACCGGTGGCCATCGCATCGAGCAAACGGTCGGCTACCAGCGGCAGCACGTGCAGGTCCAGCAGATGGTCGATCAGACGCGCGCCGCTGTCGCTTTGGGTGCAGCGTTCGGACAGGTGATCGACGAGGTTCTGGCACCAGGTGAATTCCAGCTGACGACGGTTCAAACGCTCGCCCAGACGACCGAGTTTGATCTCGATCAGCTCGCGCAGCACCGGGCCGCCCACCGGGAAGTAAGGGATCACGCGCATCCGTGCCAGCAGTGCCGGTTTGAAGTGTTTGCTCAGCACCGGGCGAATGGTTTCTTCGAGCACTTCGGCCGATGGCCGCTCGCCGTTTTCGCAGAGGTCGGCGATCAGGTCGCTGCCCAGGTTCGAGGTCATCAGGATCAACGTATTGCGGAAGTCGATCTCGCGCCCTTCGCCGTCGTTGGCCACGCCTTTGTCGAAGATTTGGTAGAACAGGTTGAGCACGTCCGGGTCGGCTTTTTCGACTTCATCGAGCAACACCACGGAGTACGGTTTCTGCCGCACGGCTTCGGTGAGCATGCCGCCCTCGCCGTAGCCGACGTAGCCTGGCGGTGCACCGATCAGGCGCGACACGGTGTGCTTCTCCTGGAACTCGGACATGTTGATGGTGGTGATAAAACGATCACCGCCGTACAGCAAATCGGCGAGGGCCAGCGCGGTTTCGGTCTTGCCGACGCCGCTCGGGCCGACCAGCAGGAACACGCCCACCGGTGCATCGGGTTTGTTCAGGCCGGCGGCAGTGGCGCGCATCGAGCGATCCAGCGCGTGGACGGCTTGTTCCTGACCACGGATGCGCACGCGCAGGTCGGTGGCGAAGCTTGCAACCTTGGCGTTGTGCTCGCGGGCCAGTTGCGCCAAGGGCACGCCGGTCCAGGCGCTGATCACTTCAGCCACCAGACGCGGGCAGACTTCGAAGCTCACCAGCCGCTCTTTGACTTGCAGTGCTGTCAGGGTTTTGTGGGTGTCGTTAAGCGCGGCTTCCAGGGACGCGACGCTTTGCGTTTCATCCACCGGCACTTCGAGGGTTTCGATCACGGTGCCTTCGGCGTCTTCTTCAACCGTGACGGTGGGCTCAACGGCGACCGCGACCCGGGCCTTGGCCAGTTGCTGACGCAGATCCAGCAGGCGCTCGGCGAGTTCTTTCTGTTCAGTCCACAGGGCTTCCAGCGCGACGCTTTCGTCCTCGGCTTCTTCCAGGCGAGCTTCCAGAGCCTCCAGCGCTTCGTGGTCGATCAGCAGACCGGCTTCGGCATCCCGGCGCAGGGCCTGACGCTGGCGACCACCTTCAGCCAGTTCGCCACGCAGGCGCTCCAGGCTTTCCGGGGCGGCGGCGAGGCTGATGCGGACGCGGGCGCAAGCGGTGTCGAGCACGTCCACAGCCTTGTCCGGCAGTTGACGACCGGCGAGGTAACGGGCGGACAGTTCGGCCGCTGCAACCACCGCGTCATCACGCAGGTAGATGCCGTGGCTTTTCTCGTAGACCTGAGCCAGGCCACGCAGGATGGTCACCGCTTCGCTGACGGTCGGTTCGTGCAGTTGCACCGGTTGGAAACGACGGGCCAGGGCCGGGTCTTTCTCGAAGTACTTCTTGTACTCCGCCCACGTGGTGGCGGCGATGGTGCGCAACTCGCCACGGGCCAGGGCTGGCTTGAGCAGGTTGGCCGCGTCGGAACCACCGGCATTGCCGCCCGCGCCGATCAGGGTGTGGGCTTCGTCGATGAAGATGATGATCGGTTTTGGCGAGGCTTTGACTTCGTCGATCACGCCTTTGAGGCGCCGCTCGAATTCACCTTTGACGCTGGCACCGGCCTGCAACAGGCCCATGTCCAGGGACAGCAGCTCAACGCCTTTCAACACTTGCGGCACTTCACCGGCCGCAATGCGCGAGGCCAGGCCTTCGACGATCGCGGTTTTACCGACGCCGGCTTCACCGACCACGATCGGGTTGTTTTTGCGGCGACGGGCGAGGATGTCGATCATCTGGCGGATCGCGCCATCGCGGCACAGCACCGGGTCGAGTTTGCCGTCGCGGGCCTGTTGGGTCAGGTTGTGGGTGAAGCGCTCCAGCAGGGATTCCCCCGGCACGGCGGATTTGCCAGTGGCCGGTTGTTCTTTCTGGGACAGGGCGAATTCTTTCAGGCGGTCGATGTTCAGTTTGGCCAGCAATGCCTGGTAGCGGCTGCCGGCGTAGCGCATCGGATTGCGCAGCAGCGCGAGGATCAACGCCGCTTGCTCGACCTGGGTCTGGCCCAGTTCAAGGTTGGCCACCAGCAAGGCGTCTTGCAGCCATTGCACCAGTTCCGGGGCGAACACCGGGTTGCGCGAGGCGCTGTGCTCGACCCGCGATTGCAGGGCGGCGCTCAGTTCTCCGGCATCCACTTCGGCATCTTGCAGCGCGCGTGCGAGCAGGCCATTGGGACGCTCCAGCAAGCCCAGCAGCAGGTCTTCGACGAGGATCTTGCTGCCGCCACGGGCGACGCAGCGTTCGGCCGAGCTTTCCAGGTCACGGCGGGTTTCGGCGTCCAGCGCCTGAATCAGTTGTTGCAGGTCTACGTTGCTCATTTAGTCATCTGTCCTTAATGAATTTTGCTGCCGAGGGTCACCACGCCGTCCGCTTTTTCGCGGCCGAGCCAACTGGTCCACCCCAGGCGACAGGCGTTCTGCTCACCGATGCGCAGTTCGCGGATTTCTTCCTGGCGCAGCACCAGGCGAATGTCGTAATCGAGCGGGTCACGCAGGGTGAACCGCACCAGCGCGCACAACGGCTGGTAGCCGAAACCGATGGGCAGGAATTCGTGAAAACGCAGCCAGTCGAGTTCGCGGATGTGAATGCGGAACTTGCCACTGCGGTCGCGCACGTGCTCGCCGAGGACCAGGTCTTCGCCGAGCATGCTGTTGGCGCGGCCCAAACGATTGCGCTGCTCGTCGAGGATTTCCACGCGGCGCTCGATGCACTGCTCGATGGTCAGTTCGGCGTGTTTGAAGTAGTACCGCAGCACCGCTTCGATCAACGCCGCCGAGTGCGCGCGCAAGCTGAGCAGGCCGAGGTACGGCAGCAGGCGTTTCCAGTTCAGTTCCTTGGCCTTGCGGATCTCTTCGCCGCCCAGACCGATCAACGCAAACAACTGCGCGGAGAACGGGTCAAGCGCCCCGCTCTCGAAGCTCGCGCGGTAGCGGTACTTGCGCCAGATCGGCAGCATCAGCCGTTGCAGGCGATGGTGGAACAGGTCGAGGAAGTTGCGTGTCGGGTTGCCGTCTTCGCTGTCGCCCAGGGCTTGTTCGCCGTAGAACGCCGGCAGCGGCGAACCCGAGCCGACCAGGCCGATCAGGTTGAAACGCATACGCGCGCGCAGGTGCCCGTGCTCGGTGAAAAACTCCACGCGATCAACGTCACTGCCAGGGAAACCCAGGCTCGGGTTGGCCTGGAATTCCAGCTGGTCGTACAAGTCGTCCTGGCTCAGGTGCGGGTGGGCCTCGCGCAGCCGGTCCACCACCAGCAGCACGGCCTGAAACAGCGAGTACTCGCGTATTCCTCGGGTCAGCCCGCTTAAAGCAGCGGCTGAAGGCCCATACGTGGTGTCCATTGGTACACCTCTCCCTGTGTGCTTTTTACGCGCAACTCGTGGTACGAATTGAGACTGGCGTAAAGCGCGAAAAACTCGTTAAGAACCGAAGCGAAAACGAACAGGTCGCCTTCGCCGATATACCCTTCCGGGTCGATGGTCAGCTCGGTGCGCAACCCGCGTACCGGCAACCCTCGGTGCAATCTGTCCACGTGCTGGTGCTTGATCGACTTGAGCCCGCCCAGCAGGCGTTTGCTGACTTTTTCGGCGTGTTGGTCGTAGTAGCGCGGCAGGTCGTAGGTTTCGAGAATCACCTTCAGCGCGTTGACGTCGGCCAGCGACAGGTAGTTAAGCGACATGTTGCTGATCAGCTTCCACAGGAAGTCACGGTTCAGCGGCGGCGCGTAACTGGGCGTGGCCGGGGTGATGTTGCGGAAACTCAGGAACTCCGGCGTCTCTTCGCAGGCCTGGCTGATGTCGCCGAGCTTGAGCTTGCGCGGCAGGTTCTGGTTGGTGCACATCAGCTCGATCGACAGGGTTTCGTGGGCTTCGGTGTGGCGGATGCCGAAGCTCAGGTAGGTGTCGAGGCCGTTGTGCAACGAGGACGAACGCTGGCGGATGCTGTAGTGCGGACGGCTGTTGGGCACGTCGAAACTCGGGTCGTGCTCGAAGGATTCGAACGGCACGTATTCCTGATAACCGAGGCCGCCCGGCTTCCAGCCCGTGACCGTTTCGACGGAGAACACGCCGCAGTTTTCCAGGTCGTATTCCGCCGGCAGCAGCAGGTATTCGTCCTGTTTGCCATCGAGGCGGATCGGCAACGCATCGTGCTTGAACAGGTTGACGATGGGCGTGCAGTAGAGCTTCACGTTGTCCAGGGTCGGGCGCAGGCGCTGGATGCCGCTCTTGCGAATGTCGAAGCGCAATTCGAGGCCGCGCACTTGCTTGAGGGTGTCTTCCGGCAGCGCCTTGAGCAGGTCGAGGCCGTTGATGTCGACGAACAGGAATTTGTCCTGGAAGGCGAAATACTCTTGCAGGTAGCGGTAGCCGCGGAAGGTGTTCAGCGGATACGGGATCAGCGCTTCTTCTTCGGCAAACCCCACCGGCTGCACGCGGTCGCCCGGCATCTTGAACGCCATCGGCGTGCCGTTGACGCCATTGATGGGTTTGCCGGCGCCGTCGAGCGGGATCAGCTCGATGCCTTCGAGGTTGCGCAGCAGGCTCAAGTAGAGCATCTGGCTGATGTAGCGCTCGCCGGCAAAGTGCAGGCGCAAGCGGCTCAGTTCCAGCTCTCCGAGGTGGCCGTCGGCGCTCATCTCCAGCCGCAGGCTCAACAGCGAACCGTCGCCCTTCACCGAGTAATTCAGCGCGGCCAGATCCAGCGGCAGGACTTCGGTCGGGTAGCAGGTGCGGAAGCGGCAGCGCACGTCGTCAATCGGTACGCTTTCCACCGGTGTGTCGCGCTCGACCATCAACGCCGGCCCGGAACGCTTCAGCGGGTCGAACTGCAAGATGCTGAACGCCGGCAGCGGCCGCATGTAGTTGGGCCACAGCAGGTGCATCAGCGAATGGCTGAGTTCCGGCAACTCGTCATCGAGCTTCTGGCGCAGGCGTCCGGTCAGGAAAGCGAAGCCCTCGAGCAACCGCTCCACGTCCGGATCCCGCCCGGCCTGACCCAGGAAAGGCGCCAACGCCGGGCTACGCTCGGCGAATCGACGACCCAACTGGCGAAGTGCGGTGAGTTCGCTTTGGTAGTAGTGGTTAAAGGACACGGGTTACCTGCCTGGTAAGAAATCTCATGAATAAAACGTCCTGTAGAGCGCAACCGTGAGCCCGGAGATGACGTAGCCGACGCCCAGCAGATAGGGCAAAAACGCCACCCACATCACCATCATTCCGAGCCCGGACAGTTGCCCGAAAAGCAAAAGACCCAGCCCGCTGATCACCCAGGGCGCCGCGTAAAAAGGGATGAACATCAGCGGCGCGCACCAGATTTTCTTCACGATCTGTTGTTCGGTTGTCCTGCTCAGCTTTCGCGTTGCCCACGCGGCAAAAACGATATAGGCCAGGGACCCGAACCAGAGGACGTGGATCGTCAGGAACTGCTCCCAGTTGAATGCCGTCGGGTTCCACACCGTCGATTCGAGATAAATCAGAACCTCGAACGCGATGATCGGCACCCAGAGGGCGGCGCCCAGGAACAGGCGTCGGTTCAGACTGATCACGGGCGAACACCTGCGCTCGGGGTTTGTCCGGTGCGGCGATTCCACAACCTCTGGGCCCAACGCAATTCGATGACTTGCGTCGTCAGAATCGCCATGAACGTGACAGAACCCTGGGCCACGCCGTAGAACAACGCCCGCAGCGGATTCTCGGGCATCATCCAGAGCAGGATGAAACCCACCATCACGCTCAGTAACAGCAGCTTGGCCAACAGGTTCGGAATCAACGCGACGATCAAATTGACGGTCACAAAGATATAAAAGAGTGCGTGGCTGGCCCCGCCAATCGCGACGCCCCGGGTGGTGAACCCACCGTTGAATGCTTTATAGGCATGCACGACCGCGTCATTCAGGATCGCGTAAGCCAGACAGCCAAGGCTGTGGATCAATACGCTGATTAGAATTCGGCTCGGGGTGTTCATGCCGGGCTCACTGAGGAGTAGCAACTGCCGGCGACTTCGATCGCGACCAGTGAAATCAGGACCATGAACGTCAGCGCGCGATGCAGCCGCGACTGGCGCAGGCGTCGGCTGATCGCCGTGACCACCAACAGCAGGCTCAGTATCGCGAGGCCGCCGAACAGATCACTGTCGGCCACGTACATCAGGTAACCACGCATCTCGTCCGATACGTTGATCATGGGCAAAAGACTCCATCCTTGAGTGTCCAGATACGGCGACTGCCATCGCGTTCGCGTTTGATGCCAGGCAGGGCGTTGCGTAGGTCGTCCGCGCTGAAGAGGCGCGTTTTTTCAGTTCCTTTGACGGTCAGCAAGAAGTTGTCATCAACCTGTATACCGCCGTCTTCGTCGTAAGACAGGTAACTGGCCACGGCGTACTGCTTGCCCGGTGCAAGGACGCGCGGCTCCATCAGCGGCAACCAGTTGCTGGCATTTTTCGATTCAATCTGCAGCGGCACGCCGCAGGTATTCAACAGGTCAATTTCGTAGATGTACGTCAGTTGCGTCGTGCAGCCGACCAACGACAGATATCCCGCTGCCAACACAGACGCCACGAAGGAGCGAAGGCTCATCGACGAGTCCCTCCTTTGTTCGGTGTCATGGGCAGGTACGAGTCGACATACAGGAACTCGCCATCAGCACTGTTGACCCGCGCCATCGTCAGCGGCTTGCCGTCAGGGGTCTGGAACCGGATCCAGCCCTCGCTATTGAGGTCTCCGGTTTCATACCGCACCTGCACAAAGTAATCCGGCGGATTGGACCGGGTGATCTCGATGAAAAAGCCGCCATCCTGCGCCCCGCGCCAGACCGCATCCGGGTAACCCGGCAGCACGGGCGCTGAAGGATTGGAGGGGCGCAGCGAGATGAACAGCGTGACCAGCGCGATGATCGTCAACACACCGATGGCGCTCAGCACATGATTGAGCCATTTCCACACCTGCATCGAACGCGTCATGGTGTGCACCAGGTGTGCACATCGCGCTTGTCGAAGCCTGCGCACTGATTGCGCTTGGCGATTGAGCGATAAGGCGCGTCGGGGGTGTAGGCGAAGTAGTAATAGCGCTGCGCGTCTTCGCCGTAGAGCCAGTAGTTGCTCGAGCCCTGGTTGATTTCGTAGGGCTCGAAGGTCCAGATCGACGACTCGCGCGGAATGAAATTCGCCCGGTCCATCAGCAACATGAAGGCGTTGGAAAACACAGGCGTCGCCCAGGCCAGGATCGCTGTCACGACCGCGACGGCCACAGCGAGCCCTTTGGCCAGAGGATGTTTGACGGGCGCACGAGGCGCGGGGGATCGGGCCACTCCCTGTGCTGCGCGCCAGCGGGTAAAAGCGGCATTGAGGGCGCGGGTGACCAGAATGGCGCAAAGGGTCAAACCACCCGCCAGGGTGCAATACGCCATGGCCCGTACGGGATAGCGCGGCAGCAGGTAAACCAGGATCGAGACCATCATGAAAATCGCCACGCCAAACTGGGCGGCCAGGCGCGGGATGAAGACCAAAACAAGATTCAGGAAAACGAAAAAGTAATAAACCAGGTACATGCCCATGCCGATGGCGACGCCACGGGAAGTCAGCCCGCCGACCAGGGTTTTATAGATCGGCACGGCGAAGCCATTCATCACGATATAGAGCACGCAGGCCATCCCATGGACGACCAACCCGATCACTCGTTGGCTATTCATGTTCAAACGCTGCCACGCAATGCTTCGCCACGATCAATCACCCAAGATCCCTCTTCCCTTTCATCCTGTAAAAAAAACATCAGCACCGCGTCTGTTCAGCCTTGGCCCGGTCGGCACTGAGCACCTTGCATTGCTGGAGGTAAATAACGCCCTCCCCAGTGAACACGACCACATCATTCGCCGTGAGCGGCTCGCCGTTTTTCTCACCAAACTTGAGCCAACCTTCGTCCCATAACGAGCCGTCGTCGTTGCGAACCTGAACGAAGTAATAAGGCGGTTCGGAGCGGGTGACTTCGATGTACTGCCCACCATCGGCACCGCCACGCCATTTCGCGTTGGGGTGCTCACTCAACACCCGAGGCTCAGCCTTTGAAAAATCCATCCGGGAAACGACCAACACACTGGCGATGCAGGCCAGGAGCCCTACCACCATGAGGAAGCGTTTTACCCAGATCACTGCGATGCCTCCAACGTCATCAGACCTCAGAGTGAGTCAAGTAATAAAGTCCCAGCAGGTACATTGCCGGAATCGCCATAACGCACAAAAAATTAAAAAATTTATAAGACTTTTTTACCCTGATACGAGGGACCAGACCCGCAACTCCAACTACAAAACAAAAAATCGCCAACAACCCGAAATAATTGTTATCTACCATTCCAGAGAAGTAGCCTTCCATGTTCACTCCTTATTAAAGCCGATAAAATTCCAGCGATAAAACTCGAAGGCCTTTAAAAAATCTTCCCGTGTGGCTCCCTTATTCAAATTATGATAAGTCCAGCCAGATACGTCTTTGGTGAAATAACCTTTCTGAACAGGAAGGCCCACATATCCACCACTTTGGGGATCAGCCATATCTTTCCCTGTTAGTTTTACCCCCCAAGTAAACGGCCACACAATGGCGGCATCGGTATTTCCTTGGCGTATATCTATCCGGTCACTGGTCACGGAAACGGCCATTTGAATATGATGGGCGGTTGTCATCATCGGCCGGTCAAGCGCCTGAGCAAGAATGTCGCCGGGCTTCAAATCTTCGACTGTAGCTACTGCCGTGGTGTTTTCTACGGTGTTTTGCATCTCACGTGCGCCGTAGGTCAGCATGACCATTTCGGCGAAACCGTACATATTCGAGGCATATCGATCATGTGCAGCCGCGCTATAGTTCTCCATGTTTTTATAAGCTCTGACACCGGTCTTAAGTTTTACCGGCAGCCCGCGCTTACTGGAAAACTCTACCAAGACGCGTATTGCAAAATCCTCGCAGGTAAACTTGTAGTCGCTTACCTCCCCGTCTTTATTCCAATACTTCTCATTAATTAGTCTTTCTGCAATCATCGGCGCCTCATCGTGATAGGCCGCGATATCAGCGTCTGACCATAACTTCGTAGTTGGCCAAAAAACCTTCAAGACTACTTCTTTCCCAACCGGATCGGCTTTTGGAGTTAGAGCCACCGAGGAGACATACAACATCGAGAGAACTTCCGCAGTCATAGCAGAACCCCGTCGATGGCTGGATGAAAATCAAAGCTCTCGCCTTCCTTGCCTCCAACCATTTGAGTTCTTCCCATGGCATCTGTTTGTCCCGAGACAATTTCTCCCTTGGCATTTTTAATGTGATACGGAATCCCCTGTAATGGATTGCCGTCCTGGTCTTTCATCACAACATGCTGGCAATGAGAGAAAAGCATCAGTGGAATCGGCGCCACAAACGGCACCGCCGAATGCGAATTCCCAATAATCACCGTCCCGGAACCCGCCGTAACTTTGTTGCCATGCGTCCCCACAGAATCAACCGTGGCCGCCGCTTTCCCATTAATCAAAACCGTCGTCGCCAACCCATCCGACATCGCACCACCACACGCCGAGGCATCGCCTTGGCGGGCGGCCGCGAGGCCGTCGAAGAAGACGTCGCCGGAACCGGCGGCGATCGGGTTGGTGCCGTGGCCGGAGACCGGGCAAGCGGTGGGGTCGGCAAGGCGTGCTGCGGGTTTGCCGGACATACGGGTCTCCTTAGTCGACCTTGACTTGACCGTTGCCATTTCGGCTCACGGATAGGTGGAACGAATCGGGTTTTGCGCCAGCGACGTTACCCATGGTGTGACGACTCATTGCTCACCGACACGCTGGAACATTCCAGCTCTCGTAGCCTTTCACGGTCGGGTAGATCGCACGGCCACCCACCCACTGTGAGCGCTCATCCACGGTGAATTCGTTCTGCCAGAGCAACCATTCGGACGACTTCAACAACGTGCCGTCCTTTGCGTACACCCTGAAAAACGCTTCGCTGGTGAATATCCGGACAATCTGTCCGGCCAGCCCCAGGGCCGAGTACTGGGGAATGTACGAGTTGATGTAGCACGTCCCGGCATCGTTCCAGGTCTTGGAATAGACATGCGCCAGCCGCGCCGCCGCCATTTTCACGTAGCAGGCGCCTGAAACCGCCGCAACGGCCGCCAAGGCTATGAGCAGCAACGCCCTACGCCCCGTCATGACCACTGCATCCTGCTTCGGAATTGTCCATTGCATGCCTTAGCTGACCTTGACTTGACCGCTGCCATCCAGGCGCGCGGCGAAGGTGACCTGGCGCTTGAAACCATCAACTTCCAGCAGGCCTTCGATGCTGAAGGACAGGCGAAGCTGATCGTGGTCACGCGGCAGGGAAATGACACGCACATTGCTCAGGCGTGGCTCGTAGGCTTCGATGAAATTTTCGATGGCCAGACGGGCCTGACTCAGGGAGTCGTGCAGGCTCAGACGCATGTCATTGAGATCGGGTAGCCCGTAATCGGACAGCGTTTGCACGCTGCCCGCACGGGTGCTGAGCATCTTGGCCAGATGGGCAGCCACGGACGCCATGGCGGAGACCTCGCGGCTCCAGCCGACGCGTTTGTCCGCGTCGCCACCCAGGCGTTCGAAAAGGCTGCCGTATCCAGTCATGAGTTAGCTCCGCTTACTCTTTGTCCAGCTTGCCAACCAGCGACAGGGTGAAATCGGCACCCATGTACTTGAAGTGCGGGCGCACGTTCAGGCTGACGCGGTACCAGCCAGGCTCGCCTTCGACATCGCTGACGATGATCTGGGCTGCGCGCAGTGGACGACGGCCACGGACTTCGGCGCTTGGGTTTTCCTGGTCGGCCACGTACTGGCGGATCCACTTGTTGAGTTCCAGCTCGAGGTCGGTACGTTCTTTCCACGAACCGAGTTGCTCGCGCTGCAGCACTTTCAAGTAGTGAGCCAGGCGGTTGACGATCATCATGTACGGCAGTTGGGTGCCGAGCTTGTAGTTCAGCTCTGCGGCCTTGCCTTCTGCGCTGATGCCGAAGAACTTCGGCTTCTGCACCGAGCTCGCGGAGAAGAACGCCGCGTTGTCGGAGCCTTTGCGCATGGTCAGGGAGATGAAGCCTTCCTCGGCCAGTTCGTATTCACGACGGTCGCTAACCAATACTTCCGTAGGAATCTTGGTTTCGATTTCGCCCATGCTTTCGAAGTGGTGCAACGGCAGGTCTTCAACCGCGCCACCGCTCTGCGGGCCGATGATGTTCGGGCACCAGCGGAACTTGGCGAAACTGTCGGTCAGCTTGGTGCCGAACGCGTAGGCCGTGTTGCCCCACAGGTAGTGCTCGTGGCTGTTGGCGACGGTTTCTTTGTACACGAACGATTTGACCGGGTTTTCTTCCGGGTCGTACGGGTTACGCAGCAGGAAACGCGGCACGGTCAGGCCAACGTAACGGGAGTCTTCCGACTCGCGGAAGCTCTGCCATTTGGCGAATTGCGGGCCTTCGAAGTGATCTTTCAGATCCTTCAGGTCCGGCAGGCCGGTGAAGCTTTCCAGACCGAAGAATTTCGGGCCGGCCGCCGCGATGAACGGCGCGTGGGACATGCAGGCAACGCTGGACACGTACTGCATCAGCTTCACGTCCGGCGAGCTTGGGGACATGTAGTAGTTAGCGATGATCGCGCCCACAGGCTGACCACCGAACTGACCGTATTCAGCGGTGTAGATGTGCTTGTACAGGCCCGACTGCATCACTTCCGGCGAATCTTCGAAATCGTCCAGCAGGTCTTCTTTGGAGACGTTGAGGATTTCGATCTTGATGTTTTCGCGGAAGTTGGTGCGATCGACCAGCAACTGCAGGCCACGCCACGACGATTCCAGGGACTGGAAGTCCGGGTGGTGCAGGATTTCGTCCATCTGGCGGCTGAGCTTGGCATCGATCTCGGCGATCATGCGATCGACCATGGCCTTCTTGACCGGCTCACCGTTGTTCTGCGGCTTGAGCAGCTCTTCGATGAACGCCGACACGCCGCGCTTGGCGATGTCGTAGGCTTCGTCGTCCGGCGTCAGGCGGGTTTCGGCGATGATGCTGTCGAGAATGCTGTATTCGCCGCTCTCTTTGCTCTTTTGCTGTGCTGCGCTAGTGCTCATTGTGTTGGCTTCCTTGGCTGATAGAGACTCAGGCGTCCTGGGCGGCGGCGTTCAAGCCCAGCTCACCCAGTACGCGACCGCGGGATTCGTCGTCGGCGAGAACGCCTTCGATGGCTTTGCGGAACGCAGGCGCGTTACCCAGCGGGCCTTTGAGGGCCACCAGCGCGTCGCGCAGTTCCATCAGTTTCTTCAGCTCAGGCACTTGCTCGACCAGCGAGGCCGGGTTGAAGTCCTTCATCGAGTTGACGCGCAGTTGCACGCCCAGCTCTTCAGTGCTGCCTTCTTCCTGAAGACGGTTCGGCACGTTCATCGTCAGGCTCAGCTCTTGCTTGGCCAGCACTTCGTCGAAGGTCATCTTGTCGATGCTGATCGGCTTGCGATCTTCGACTTTGCGTTCGTCCTTGCGGTGGGTGTAGTCACCGATTGCCAGTAGTTTCAACGGCAGTTCGATCTCTTCCTGTGCACCACCGGTGGCAGGTTTGAAGGTGACGTTGATGCGTTCCTTGGGGGCTACCGAGCCTTCTTTGGCCATGGCTTTTCTCCTTGCGGTTGTGGCCCTGGGGCCTATTCGAGTACCACTTCGAGATCGAGGTGGCACAGCCTGCGATAAATCTCTTCCTTGCGTTCACGCACTGCATGGTTCTGCGGTAACAACTCACAGCAGCTATGCAGCAAATGCAGCACTTCCAGCGCAAGATCGGGCTCCCAGGCGTTCAGGCCTGAGTCCTGTAATGTTTGGTCGAGGGTTTCGAGTTGGGTCCTGGCCAGTTCGTACTTTTTGGCCATGAAGCACAGCCGCGCCAGGGCGAACTGCCAGAAAAATCGCGCCCGCCCACCTTGGGCACCTTGCAGGCCCTGCTTGAGGATTTGCACGGCGGCCTTGAGGCCGTCCTTGCGCAAGATGGGCAGGACTTCTTCCAAGGCCACTTCCCAGGCCGGCTGGTTGTCGACAACTTCGACCTTGCGCGGCGCACTGGCGCTTTGCAGGTGCGGCATGACGTGGGCGCTGACCCAGGCACGGGTGGCCGGGTCGGCAAACGGCGCGCCGTCATGGAAACGCAATTCGATGATGCCGGGCAGGCGCTGAATCAAAAGCGCGAAGTGGATTTCCACTTCGCGCATAGCCATCTCGGCATTCAGGCCCTGGAGGCATTCCCAGACCATTCGTTGGCCATCGAACCAGAACGGCGCCTTCGCCAGGCTCGCCTCCAGTTCTACCAGTAGGTCGGCGTATTTGGCCTGGTCGTAGCGATCCTGATAGGCCTTGAGCTTGTCCGCCGGCAACCCGCGCAACATGGTGATCTGCTCGGCGTTGCGCTCGGGCACCGCGTCGATGGGCAGCCACAGCAGCGTGCGATTAAGGCGCAGGGCGCGCAGGTCGGTGGCTTTCTGCTTGAGCCACCAGGCGCACAACGGACGGGCGTTTTCCTGCTGGGCGCGCAAAGCCTTGTGGGCTTCTTTTTCGTTATCGATTGGCGCGCCGGGGGTGAACAGCTGGGTCGCGGCCTGTTTGACCTGGGCCACGGCAGCCCCGACCACACCGGGTTCCGGCTGGTTGTCGGCGGCGCGCTGCACCATGTTTTTCAGGCGGCGGGAGATCGGCAACAGCAACGGCGCGTCATCGCCCAGGTGCTCGGTGCAAGCGGCATCGAGACCTTCCAGGTGCTCCACCATCCGGCGGAACATCGGCAATTGCTCTTTGATCGCGACATTTTCGGTCAGCACCTGCTCAAGACGCGGCACCAACCAACTGATGGCCGCGGAGCGGGTACGCGCCTTGTTCGGGTGAACTTCGGCCCAATGATTTTCCGTCAAATGGTGCAGCAAACCGAGGCCCGCCAGCAGCCCCTGAAAGGATTCGCGCTGGTACAAAGCCCAGGTCAGCCAGGCGCCGACCCGCAAATCCTTGGACTGGGTGCGCAGCAGATTTTCGCTGTTTTCACGGATTTTCAGCCAGTCGATCTGACCGGCTTCGTGCATCGACTGGGCTTTGGCCAGCTCGCTTTCCAGGGCCTCATATTCGCTCGAAAAGCGAACATCCTCGCCCGCGAAATTCTCTTTGGAAACAGAGGCTTTTGCGAGTTCAAGGTAATGGGCGGAAAGCTTGCTTGAGTAGGACATCCATGGCCTTTATTTAGGATTACGGTCACACGCCAATCGGAGTTTCAACGGCGGCGGACAGTATCAAAGAGCTGCGATGGGACTCATCCAATTGAGTTCGTGCTCTTTCAAGTTGGCGCATCGTACTCACGATGATGGCCACTAGCAAGCATCCGATTAAACAACAAGACGAGCAGTTCAGTGCCTCGTGTAGGAGATAGCCCTATATTTGTAAGGGTATCCCCTGATATCACTTTAATATTCCCTCTGCTGACCTGCTGACCCGCAACCCCTGCTCCAGAGCGTTCGCGCAAATCCCCAGCAATCATTGGCGTTTCCGTCAACGATGTGGGCGCAAAGCATGACAAGAATTGAAAAAGATGAATGTAGGATTCTTCCGAAAAGTTACTGCGACAGACCTTCAATTTGATGAAAGACAACTGCCAATTAAAAAAACGCCATTAAAGTGATGGCATTTTTATGTTTCAACAAATGCGTCCAATGCTGTCATGTGAAGGGCAATTGCACGGAGTTATCGTCCAATTGCACGCAACTTACACAATCGTGTCCTAGGAACACACGCCCACTTTAAACCCGGAAGGCTCTCACTTTATTCAAAGATTCCTCCTACATTAATCCTCTCTCCCCGTTGATAACGTGCCCGCCAGTTTTCGCGTGCACAAACCATGGACGGTTTGGATATCGCGCTTTTTTCCTCTTTAGCTTAAGGATAAGCGTATGTTCGGGCCGGCCAATGCGGCGCATTTTTCGCTTCACATCCCCGCTGTTCGTCACGATTTCAAGGTGCTGGCCTTCGACGGCAGCGAAGCCATCAGCACCCTGTATGCCATCCGCGTTGAGCTGGTCAGCGAGCACCCGGATTTCGATATTGAAAGCCTGCTCAGTCAACTGGCGTTTCTGCAGTTCGGCCTCAAGGGTGAAGGGCTGCACGGCCGTATCGAGGACGTCTGGGTGGGGGACGCCGGCAAGCGCCTGACCCGTTATCACCTGACCCTGGTGCCGGCGCTGCACTATTTGCAGTTCAGTCACGACCGGCGGATTTTCCAGCACCTGACGGTGCCGCAGATCATCGCGCAGGTGCTTAAAGGGCACGGCCTTCAGAGCGACGCGTTCACCTTTCATGTCAGCACCAGCCCCGTGCGCGACTACTGCACGCAGTACGGCGAATCCGACTTCGAGTTCGTCCAGCGCCTGTGCGGCGAGGACGGTATCGCCTGGCATCACCAGCATTCGCCCGAGGGCCATGTGCTGGTGTTCACCGACGACCAGACCTTTTTCCCCAAGCTGGGCGCCACCCCGTATCAGCAAGATTCAGGGATGGTCGCGGAGCACCCGGTGGTCAGCCACTTCGCCGCCGGGTTTCGCACCCGCACCAGCAGCACCACGCGCCGGGACTACGATTTCCGGCGCCCCAGCCTGTTGCTGGAAAGCCGTTTCACCGCCGAGTTCAGCCCCGAGCTCGAAGACTATCGCTACCCCGTCCTGATCGAGAACGAAAAACGTGGCAGGCAACTCGCCCGCCAGGCCCTGGAGCGGCACCGTTGCGATTACCAAGTGGCCGAAGGCCAGAGCGATCAGCCATGCCTGCGCAGCGGTCACTTCTTCGACCTGACCGAACACCCGCGTAAAACCCCCAACGGTCTGTGGCTGTTGCTCAGCGTGACCCACACCGGCCGACAGCCTCAGGTGCTGGAGGAGTCGGTCACCAGCGACGTCAACCCCGAGGACGGCTTCACCCAAGGCTACCGCAACCGCTTCAGCGCCATTCCCTGGGACGTGCATTTCCGTCCGCCGTTGTGCCCGCGAACAACGCAACTGGTGAGCCAGACCGCCCGCGTCACCGGACCGCCCGGTGAAGAGATTTATTGCGATGAATATGGAAGGGTGAAGGTCGAACTGCCGTGGGATCGCGCGGAACTCGACAGCGAAAAAAGCAGCTGCTGGCTGCGGGTTTCCTCGAGTTGGGCGGGCCAGGATTTCGGCGCGGTGACTATCCCGCGTATCGGCATGGAAGTCGTGGTCACGTTTCTGGAAGGCGATCCGGATCGGCCGCTGATCACCGGTTGTGTGGCCAACAAAGTGACCTCTGTGCCCTACACCTTGCCCGAGCACAAGACCAAAACCGTGCTGCGCAGCCACAGCTCGCCACACAACGGTGGCTACAACGAGCTGTCGCTGGAAGACCGCGCCGGGCAGGAAAAAATCTACCTGCGGGCGCAACGCGACATCGAGCAACTGATCCTCAATGACAGCGCCACCCAGATCGGCCACGACCGCCGCGAACAAATTACCCGCGACAGTCACAGCCTGATTGGTGGCGACCGTTTTGAGCAGGTGGACCAGCACAGCGCGAGTCTGATCAAAGGCGATGAGACGCACACCACCCAAGGCCTGCGCAACACGGTGATCGGCGGGGATGAACTGATCAGCATCAGCGGCAACAGCAGCATGACAGCGGCTGGCACGCTGGTGATTCAGGCGGGGCCGCAGGCGCATGTCACCGCCGCGAACGTGGTGATCGAGGCGGGCATGAGCCTGACGCTCACGGCTGGTGGGCATCACATCGTCATCAATGCCGGTGGGATTTTTAGCAGTGTGGCGATTGTTGAGGGTGGTTCGCCGGTAGCAGGAATGGCGGCGCAGTCGGCATTGTCGGTTATTCCGCAGGCTGCCGAGGCCATGGTAATTGACGCTATCGCCATGGAAGCCCTGCTCAAACAGGAAATTGTCTTTCGTGAAGCCAGTTCCGGCATCTGTCCGGTGTGCGATGCCGCACAGGAAAGCCAGACAACGGAGGGCGCTGAAGCATGACGTCAGTCACCCCGACCCAGGGACTGCTGCTGCTTGACGGCGCCCGCTATGAGAACGCTACGGACTGGCTTTACGAGCACTACGGCGCGGACAACCCTCAGTCGCTATTCAAAAGCACTGCCTACGAGCCCATTGGCGCAGCAGGGCCCTTCCTTCTGAATGCCTCGCTCGGCAGCGCAGCGTACGCCGCGTGGTGGGGTGGTTGCGACCTGCAGCATGGCGTGTGGCTGGCGTCTGCAAAAAGCGCCCAACAATTGCTGCCGATCCTGCAACGTCGCCTGCGCATTCTCGATGAACAGCAGAGAGAGTTCTGGTTGCGTCTGGCGGATGGCGCGGTGCTGAGCCGCGTGTGGCTGGCCGATGCGCAATGGCCCGCAGGGTTTTGGCATGGCGTCGATAGCGTCTGGCTACGGCATGACAACACGCCGGTGTGCGCATGGGTAAACGAGGCGCCTGAACACGACGCGGCACCAGCCTGCAAAGGGCTGGCCGCGCAAATCACACTGCCTGAGCCGTTGTTGCACGTACTCAGCCTTCCCGCCGCCCCGGAGCCAAATCCATGAGCGCCCAGAACACAATCCGTGCTGGCGCGTGCCCGCTGTTCGCCGCCGTCCTGCCCCTGCGTTATGCCGTAGGCCCAACCACTGCCGTCGACACCAGCGCCTATGGCGTGCCTGCACTGAACGGTCAATTTCCCGAGTTGGGGCCTCGGCATCCTGATCTCACCGCGCATGCGCTCAATTACACCTCCCGTTTGTTGCGCGACGGCTGGCTCTACGTGTGGCAGAGCAACCCGCCCAAACTGGTCGAGTATCAGGTCGAAAAGGCACTGCTTACGCAAACCCCACGTGCGGGCAAAGTGATCGACACTCGGGTCAAGCCACATCTGGTGTTAAGGGCTGGCGATCCCGCCGGATTGGTCTGGTCGCCCGTTCGCTGGAGTGAACCGCAGTACCAGGCTTCCAAAAAAGACCCCGCCGTGCGTCAGCGCATCATGCGCAGCTTCGTACCGGGCGTTGCGCCGTTCAGCGGCCCGGTTAGCGCCATTGCGAAGCAGATTGGCGAATACACCGATGCGACGAGCTATGGCTGGAGTGGTCAGCCGGAAACCGAAAACGCGCCTGACTGGCTGAAACTGCTGAAGCAGATGAAGGCATGCGAGCAACAAGCCTTCGCGGTCATTGATGATGCGTGGGGCGTGCTGTTCGACGTCGCCGCGTTGATGCGGGTACGCAAAGAGGCCTTTGACAGCTATCAGCAACACCATGCGGAAGAGTGGGCCTTGGCCGGGGTCATCAAGTCACTCAGTGAAGGCGACCGCCAACTGAGCGCGCAACTGCCATCCATCACCCGCTATGACGAACTCCAGCGGGCGTGGAAAGATCAAGACATCCACAACGACCGATATGCCGCTGACATACGGCGACTCGCTCAGCTCTGGGTGGCGTGGTTCAACACCCTGCAAGTGACAGGCCCGTCGAGTATGGATACGGCTTGCGGTCATTTCGACATTACCCACGCGATTGCTCGCGAGGCACTGGAACTGCACTTCGCGGCGGCCTGTCTGGGGCCGGCCAACACCAGTCTCGGGGCCCAGGCCATTACGCTGAATCTGGAAGGTAAATTGCCGGGCAAGCCATGGCTGCTGTGGGCTCTGCTTGGGTTGCCATCACGTTTGGGTGTCGGCGAGATCAAATACCTTGTGGATGCGAGCGATATGGCTCGCGACCACAATCAAACTCTGCAAGAGGGCGCCAATAAACTCGCCAGAGCTTTTGGCTTTACAGAGGCGATCAACCGCACCGCCGACAAACTGAAGCAACACAAACCGGCTGCGAGCGTTGAGGCGCTGTTCCTGTCGATCGCCCCGGTGGCCGGGCTGCAATTGCATCAAGGTGAAAAGGCCACCGGGACGGCAGGGCATTTGTACATGGCAGCAGCGCTGGCCCGTAGCGACCAGCGCATTCAGACCTCGGGCGTCACATCGCGGCAGCTAGGCGAGTGGTATAGCGATCTGATGGGGACGCGGCCTGCGGTGCCTACTCATTTGAGCGTCGCCCCGCTGGTCAGCGGAGTGGCTGAGGGTATTCCGTTCATGCATTTGGTCCCGGCCAGCACCAAGCTGCCGCCGTTACCGGCGAATCTGGCGGCGGGGGTTGAGCTGAGCGGAGTGTTTGATTTGAAGGGGGCGCTGAGTAAGGCGCCGATTAAGTCGATTGTTGCGTTGGTGGCGGGGGGGAATTTTGTTTCCTCGGGAGAACAGGTTTTTGAAAAGCGAACCTACAAGAGTGTATTTAGCGCAACCGGAGCGGCGTTTGGTATTGGTGCCGCATCTGCTGCGGTTTTTCAACGAATGGCGGAGGTTGATTGGTCATCGACCGTCCGCCATAGCAGTCACTCTTCAATTTCATCACGACTGCTTTTGGCCAAGGCTTTGGGGCGCGCCGCAGCTACTGCTTTGGCACAAGGCCTCTTTCTAGCGTTCGACGTCGTGCTTTATGGAATTGACGCCTTTGAAGCCTATAAAGCGGGCGATTTCGATACGACGGCCGCGAACTTGACGGTAGCAAGCGCTTCACTGGTCAGTATCAAGCTCCAGGTCCAGGCCTTCCGGGCGTTACGAGTCGCACGGGCTGCTGTGATAGCGGGGGATGTGGCGACTATTGCCAGAGGGATCAACGTAGTTCCCCATTTGGGGACCAAGTTACTGGGTCTAGCCGTTCTAATTGTGGGCGGTGTCATTGCCCGTCTTTATACGACCGACTCGTCGCTGGAAAAATGGGTGAAGAGCAGTCGTTTCGGTATACGTCCGGACGACACCTGGTCTCACGACTATGCGCTGTCCATGGATAAGCTGTACCCCATTCTGTTTCCCATCAGTTTTGATGCCTGCCGGTTGGCAGAAATGCATCCCTATCAAGGACAGGTCACCTCCACGTACCTGCTGCTGAAACTGCCGGGTGAAAACGTACTGCTGACCGACGCCATGATTCACTTCAAGGGTGTCGAAGTCTGGGGCGATACACTCGGCTATCACTCCGATCATATAAAAAAGGTCGAATGGACGGGCAAAGACTTTGCCCAGCACAGCGGTACTCGCATTCCTATACCTGTTGGCGTCACTCCATACCGCCGTGTTTACCATGAGGATGGAGTGCGGGACTTGAAGTGCATTGAGGGGGAGTTGATCTATTCCCCACAAGAAGGACTGACGCTACCCGCCGTAAAAATCATGGAACGAGCATGGATATGAATACGCAAGAGACACTTAGCTACAGTGCTGTCCCCACAGTCGTGCTTGCAGCGGACAAATCGACGGGTACACAGCCGATGGAGCTGTTTATTACCGATGAACACACCGAGCACTACTTGGCGTTGCAAGCAGGTGGCGACTCTGATCGAGGAATGCTGACGGGAGTGTTGGCCGGAATGGGGGGCAGCGCCTTGGTGGGTCTTGGCGTTATAGGCGCAATGCAAGGCAAATTCGACATCACCTACATGACGTTCGTTACAGGCATATTCCTATTTCTAGCGCCTTTCCTTTGGGAAGTCCTTCGGCCCTTGCCATTACCTATTCTGTTTAACCGTCGAACCCGCGAAGTGTATTTCGATTACGACGGCGATCTGTACCACGCCCCATGGGACGGCATTATCGCCGTAGCCAACGAGTTTGAACTGGTAGGCACCCAAATCGGTGGCCTGCAAAACGCCTCGTTGGAAATTCGCCTGTGGAAGTTTGAAGATCCGGCAACGGCGCTGATGGTCAGTCTCGGTTCACCCTTCGGCAAATCACTGGCGATGCAAAAAGGCTTTTGGGAGTACATCCGCTCTTATATGAACAACGGCCCTTATTTCGATGAGCACGGTAATCATAGTGAGTCGGATGCGTTTGTAAAAAGCCAGTTGGCGGTGCGATTCAAAATGAGTGACAGCTTCAAACACACCCTGGCGCAGCTGAAACAGGCGAAGAAAGACGCCGGTGGCAAAAACTATTTACAGAGCAGCGATGTAGCAAAACTGCTACTTGAGCCACTGCTCTACCCGCAGGATCGAATTCAAGAACTCACCTACAGCCTCGCCAAACGGCGCTCTCGCAATCTGTGGCCGGCAATTGTCACTGAGCGCCTAAAAGCCAACGGCCCCACCACACGGCTTGTCGATCTGGAACGCGAGCCGGGTTTCGGCGTATCAAAAGAGACTTGATCTATTCACTCGGAAAAGGACTGACGCTACCCGCCGTAAAAATCATGGAACGAGCATGGATATGAATACGCAAGAGACACCTAGCTTCAGTGCTGTCCCCACAGTCGTGCTTGCAGCGGACAAATCGACGGGTGAACAGCCGATGGAGCTGTTTATTACCGATGAACACACCGAGCACTACTTGGCATTACAAGCCGGAGATGAATTTGATAGAGGGGCAATGGCCGGACTTTGTGGATGGGCTTTCATTGGCTGCTTAGGCATAGGCATTTACAGTCTTATTCAAAGCGCCGAATTGAAGGGGCTTTACATAATGCTTGGAATTGGCTTGCCGATGTTTTTGGTACCGTTCCTATGGGAGATCCTCCGTCCTTTACCCCTCCCCATCTTGCTCAACCGTCGAACCCGCGAAGTGTATTTCGATCACGACGGCGATCTATACCACGCCCCATGGGACGGCATTATCGCGGTAGCCAACGAGTTTGAACTGGTAGGCACCCAAATCGGCGGCCTGCAAAACGCCTCGTTGGAAATTCGCCTGTGGAAGTTTGAAGATCCGGAAACGGCGCTGATGGTCAGTCTCGGTCCACCTTTCGGCAAGTCGCTGGCGATGCAAAAAGGCTTTTGGGAGTACATCCGCTCCTATATGAACAATGGCCCTTATTTCGATGAGCACGGTAATCACAGTGAGTCGGATGCGTTTGTAAAAAGCCAGTTGGCGGTGCGATTCAAAATGAGTGACAGCTTCAAACACACGCTGGCGCAGCTGAAGCAGGCGAAGAAAGACGCCGGTGGCAAAAACTATTTACAGAGCAGCGATGTAGCAAAACTGCTACTTGAGCCACTGCTCTACCCGCAGGCCCGAATTCAAGAACTCACCTACAGCCTCGCCAAACGCCGCTCTCGCAACTTGTGGCCGAAAGTGGTTACCGAACGCCTGAAAGCCAACGGTCCCGACACGCGCCTTGTTGATATGGAACATCAACAGGACAGTGGACTTTCGAGGGAAAGTTGATTGGCTTTGCGTTGGTCAAACCACCCCATCACACCTCATCGGAATACGCACGCCCATAAAAAATGGGCATCCGACCGCAATCGATATGCCCATTTTTCAATACTGTTCTCCCTGTTACTCAGGGAGTTCGCCGCAATTATGGATTGACGCTGTCTTTCAACGACTTGCCTGGCTTGAAGGCGACGGTGTTGCTGGCCTTGATTTTCACAGGCTCACCGGTTTGCGGGTTTTTGCCGGTGCGGGCACCGCGGTGGCGTTGCAGGAAGGTACCGAAGCCCACCAGCGTGACGCTGTCCTTGCGGTGCAGAGCGCCGGTGATTTCTTCGAGAACGGCGTTGAGTACGCGGTTGGCCTGCTCTTTGGTGAGGTCTGCTTTTTCAGCGATTGCAGCGGCGAGTTCTGGTTTACGCATTAGTGAAGCCCCTTTGACGGTTTTTTGTTGTTATGTCCGTGCTGTTCTCGTTGGAACAGCGCCCAAGGCGCCGCAGGTGCTCTACTCTGCGGCAGACGGGAGTGAGGATGGCACGCACGGAAGAGCCGCGCCAGTCTCGGCGCGACCTTTGTAGGGGCAAAAGCGGGGTGAATCCGACAGAACGACCGGTATTTACGCCAGCAGGGCCGGAAGCTCTTTGTTCAATGCGAGTTTTTCCATCACCGCCGCGCCTGTCAGGGCATAACCGAGCAATTTGCCCGAGTCATCGCGGCACAGGACCTTGATGTCGGCGCCCTGCCCCTCGACCGTCCAGACGCCCTCGGCGCCCCGCGGAGGCGGCGAAACCACCAACGGGCAGACCGGGGTTTTCACGGTGATCGGCATCGGGCCATAACTCACGGCCGTAGGGTTTCCCGCCAAGGTTTGTGCCAGCGCTCTCGCACAGCTCATCAGGGGCATCACGTACAACAAATTCAGTCCATCGACCTCGGCACAGTCGCCCAGGGCGTAGATATTGGCGTGGGACGTCTTCAGGTGCCGGTCGACCACCACGCCGCGATTGACCTGGACACCTGCGGCAGCCGCCAGATCAATGCGCGGCCGCAGGCCAATGGCCGAGACCACCACATCGCACGGGATGACCTGGCCGTCCGACAGATGTGCCTCCAGTCCGTCTGCCACCCGCTGCAACCGGTTGAGTACCGGCCCGAGGTGGAAGCGTGCACCGAGGCTTTCCAGCCCGGCCTGGACCGCTGCGGCCGCCGCTGGGTGCAGCAATGTCGGCATGACCTGTTCGCATGGTGCGACCAGTTGCACTTCGTAACCGCCGAGGATCAGGTCGTTGGCGAATTCGCAGCCGATCAGGCCGGCACCGAGCAGCAATACCCGGCGCTTGCCGGCCGCCGCGGCGCGAAAGCGCGCGTAGTCTTCCAGGTCATTGATCGGGAACACCGCATCAGCGCCGTCGCCTTCGATCGGCACCCGCACGGTTTCCGCGCCCCAGGCCAGGATCAGGTCACGGTAGATCACCGCTTCCTCGCCGATCCACAGGCGTTTGTGGCCCGGGTCGATGCCGCTGATGCGGGTGTGGGTGCGCACTTCGGCTTTCAACTGCTCGGCCATGGCGCCCGGCTCGGCCATGCTCAGGCCGTCGGCGTCCTTGTTTTTGCCGAAGCCGGTGGAGAGCATCGGCTTGGAGTAGGAACGCCCGTCATCGGCGGTAATCAGCAGTAGCGGGGTTTCGCCATCGAGTTTGCGAAACTCCCGGGCCAGGTTGTAGCCAGCCAGGCCAGTACCGACGATCACGACAGGTGCGTTCATTCCCTACTCCTCTTTTGTCTTAGTTGATTTCGATCATTTCGAAATCCATCTTGCCCACGCCGCAGTCCGGGCACAGCCAATCTTCCGGCACGTCCTGCCACAGGGTGCCCGGCGCGATGCCGTCATCCGGCCAGCCGTCGGCTTCGTTATAGATCAGGCCGCAGACCACACATTGCCACTTTTTCATTCAGTTACTTCCTCGGGATTCAGGCGTTTGCCGGCGCGAACGGTCGATGGGTAAAGCGTTGCCGTCCGGCTCAGGGCGTTTTGTACTGATCGAACCCGGCAGATGCAAGCCTGTTCGATGCAAGGTCGGGTCGACTCAATCAAAATCGCCGGCTGCCATGGTAAGCTCGCCGCCTCATTTGCTGCCAATAATGACTCACTGTGCCGCACTCAAAATCCCCGTTCTGGCTCCCCCAAAGCCGACTCACTCCCCTCCCCGACGCGTCTACCCTCGACTGGCTGTTCGACGAAGGCTCCCTGACCCGGCGCCTGATTGGTTTGTCGAATGACCGCTTCAGCGTCACGCCATTATTCGAAGGCTGGCAAGCCTTGCGCGCCGACGAATGCGCGGCGCTGGAACTGGAAGAAGGCAGCGAAGGCTGGGTACGCGAGGTGTACCTGCGCGGCAATGGCGAAGCCTGGGTGTTTGCCCGCAGTGTGGCGGCGCGCAGTGCGTTGCAGGGCGATGGGTTGCACATGGATGAGTTGGGCAGCCGGTCGTTGGGCGAGTTGTTGTTTTGCGATCGGGCGTTCCAGCGCCAGGCCATCGAGGTTTGTCACTATCCTCAAGAATGGTTGCCGCTGGAGTCCCGAGCGCCCGATCTGTGGGGCCGCCGCTCGCGTTTCGACCGTGGCGCCTTGAGCGTGCTGGTGGCCGAGATTTTCCTGCCGACCTTATGGCTCGCCGCCCGCGTCCATCCGGAGAACCGTTGATGTACACCCGCCTGCTCAAATCCCTGAACCGCCTGAATCCCCGGGCCTGGGATTTCATTCAGCTGACGCGCATGGACAAGCCGATCGGCATTTACCTGCTGCTGTGGCCAACCCTGTGGGCGCTGTGGATTGCCGGCAAGGGTACGCCGTCATTGGCCAACATCGTGATTTTCGTGCTGGGCGTGGTGCTGACCCGCGCGGGCGGTTGCGTGATCAATGACTGGGCGGACCGTAAGGTCGACGGCCATGTGAAACGCACCGAGCAGCGGCCACTGGTGAGCGGCAAGATCAGTTCCAAAGAAGCCTTGGTGTTTTTTGCCGTGCTGATGGGCATCGCCTTTCTGCTGGTGCTGTGCACCAACGCGGCAACCGTCTGGCTATCGCTGGGCGGTCTGGCGCTGGCCTTTAGTTACCCGTTCATGAAGCGATACACCTACTACCCGCAAGTGGTACTGGGCGCGGCGTTTTCCTGGGGCATGCCGATGGCGTTCACGGCCGAGACCGGTTCGCTGCCGGCAGAAGCCTGGCTGCTGTGGATTGCCAACCTGCTGTGGACGGTGGCCTACGACACCTATTACGCGATGACCGACCGCGACGATGACTTGAAGATCGGCGTGAAGTCCACGGCGATTCTGTTTGGTGATGCGGACCGGGTCATCATTCTGACGTTGCAAGGTCTGGCGTTGGGCAGCCTGCTGCTGGCCGGGTCGAAGTTCCAGCTTGGCGGCTGGTTCCATCTCGGGTTGCTGGCCGCCGCCGGGTGTTTTGCCTGGGAGTTCTGGTACACCCGGAGCAAGGACCGGATGCGTTGCTTCAAGGCGTTCTTGCACAACCACTGGGCAGGGTTGGCGATTTTTGTCGGGATTGTGCTGGATTACGCATTGCGTTGATAAAAAGCGAAAAGATCGCAGCCTGCGGCAGCGCCTACAGGTGTATATCCGTAGGCGTTGCCGCAAGCCGCGATCTTTAACGACCTGGCGAAGCGCTTACTTCTGCGATTCGTGAACGACGTGCCAGACATCTTTCATGCCGTCACCCTTCATCTCTCCAGGTTTTTCGTCCTTCACAAACGTGTAGAGCGGCTTGCCGTCGTAGGCATATTGCATCATGCCGTCATCACGCTTGATGACCGTCCATTTGCCTTCAGCCTTGGCACCCGCCGGCGCCATCATCGGCGGCCAGTTCTTGGCGCAATCCGCGTTACACATGGACTTGCCGCCACTGTCCTTGTCGAACGTGTAAACGGTCATGCCCTTGTGATCGACCATCATGCCGCCCTTCATCATGGCCGGTTCGGCAGCGAAGGCCATCGCCGGTAACGCCAGAGCAGCGGCCAACATCAGAGCCTTGAGGGAGAACGTGAATTGAGTCATGGAAACCTTCTCTTGTGGTTGTCAGGATTCGGAATTAGAGCTTAGCCCAGGATCATGACAATCGCCGCTCGACTAAAATACTGTCACACGACTGCAATAATTCCGTTATCTAATGCGGCGCAAGACAGTTAAATGACAAGAGGAATATAGGCATGGTTGGCAGGAGCATTCTGATCGTCGACGACGAAGCGCCCATTCGCGAAATGATCGCCGTTGCGTTGGAAATGGCCGGCTATGACTGCCTGGAGGCTGAGAACTCCCAGCAGGCCCATGCCATCATCGTCGACCGCAAGCCGGACCTTATCCTGCTGGACTGGATGTTGCCCGGCACGTCCGGCATCGAGCTCGCCCGGCGCCTCAAGCGCGATGAGCTGACCGGGGATATCCCGATCATCATGCTCACCGCCAAGGGCGAAGAGGACAACAAGATCCAGGGCCTGGAAGTCGGCGCCGATGACTACATCACCAAACCGTTCTCGCCCCGCGAGCTGGTGGCGCGCCTCAAAGCCGTGCTGCGCCGCGCCGGCCCGACCGATGGCGAAACCCCGATCGAAGTCGGCGGCCTGCTGCTGGACCCGATCAGCCACCGCGTGACCATCGACGGCAAACCCGCCGAGATGGGCCCGACCGAATACCGTCTGCTGCAATTCTTCATGACCCACCAGGAACGCGCCTACACCCGTGGCCAGTTGCTGGATCAGGTCTGGGGCGGCAATGTCTATGTCGAAGAACGTACCGTCGACGTGCACATCCGGCGCCTGCGCAAAGCCCTCGGCGATGCCTATGAAAATCTGGTACAAACCGTGCGCGGCACCGGTTACCGGTTTTCCACCAAAGCATAGAAGCGGCGGCAAGCTTTAAGCTACAAGCGGCAAGCGAAAGCAGAGCCGCTTTGACTTGAAGCTTGTAGCTTGAAACTTGGAGCTGCGCTAGGACGCCCCCCCTTGAACCAAAACTGGCATGGCACCCTGATTCGCCACATGCTGTTGCTGGTCACCGCCTGCTTGGTGATCGGCCTGATTTCCGGCTACTACGGCTGGAGCCTCGCCGCTGGCCTGGGCCTTTACCTGGCCTGGACCCTCAAGCAGCTGTTGCGCCTGCACGAATGGCTGCGCCTGCACAAACCCGATGAAGCACCGCCCGATGGCTATGGCCTGTGGGGCGAAGTGTTCGACAGCATCTACCACCTGCAACGCCGCGACCAACGGGTGCGCGGGCGACTGCAAGCGGTGATCGACCGGGTCCAGGAATCCACTGCCGCGCTCAAAGACGCGGTGATCATGCTCGACAGCGACGGCAACCTCGAATGGTGGAACCGCGCCGCCGAAACCCTGCTCGGCCTCAAAACCCCGCAAGACAGCGGCCAACCGGTGACCAACCTGGTGCGCCATCCGCGCTTCAAGGAATACTTCGAGCAGGACAGCTACGCCGAGCCGCTGGAAATCCCCTCGCCGATCAACGATCGCCTGCGCATTCAGCTGTACATCACCCGCTACGGCAACAACGAACACTTGATGCTGGTGCGCGACGTCACGCGCATCCATCAGCTGGAGCAGATGCGCAAAGACTTTATCGCCAACGTTTCCCACGAACTGCGCACGCCACTGACGGTGATCTGCGGCTACCTGGAAACCTTGCTCGACAACGTCGAAGACGTGAACCCGCGCTGGACCCGCGCCTTGCAGCAGATGCAGCAACAGGGCGGCCGCATGCAGACCCTGCTCAACGACCTGCTGCTGTTGGCCAAGCTGGAAGCCACCGATTACCCGTCGGACAACCAGCCCGTCGTCATCGACAGCCTGCTGAAATCGATCAAGAGCGATGCTCAGCAGCTGTCCGCGCAAAAGAATCAAAAGATCACCCTGGAGGCCGATTCCACGATTCTGCTCAAGGGCAGCGAAGCGGAATTGCGCAGCGCGTTTTCCAACCTGGTGTTCAACGCCGTGAAATACACCCCGGCCGAAGGCAATATCCGCATTCGCTGGTGGGGCGACGACCAGGGCGCGCATTTGAGCGTGCAGGATTCCGGGATCGGCATCGACAGCAAACACTTGCCACGGCTGACCGAACGCTTCTATCGCGTCGACTCCAGCCGCAACTCCAACACCGGCGGCACCGGGCTCGGGCTGGCCATCGTCAAGCACGTGCTACTGCGCCACCGTGCACGGATGGAAATCAGCAGCGTGCCGGGGCATGGCAGCACCTTCACCTGCCATTTTGCGCCGGTCCAGGTGACCAAATCCCAGCTGATCAGCGCTGCCGATTGATACCGGCCGGCACTCGCCCCTAGGCAATCGCCGAGTCAGCCGCTACATTGGCTGACTTGTGTCTGCCCTTCAGGCACCGCATTTCCTTCTTTTTCGAATACACGGAACCCGCAAAACCCCATCATGGACCCATCCCCTGGCTTGACCCTCGCGACACTCTTCGCCGATTTCGGCATGATTCTTTTTGCTCTGATCCTGGTTTTGCTCAACGGATTCTTCGTTGCGGCCGAATTTGCCATGGTCAAACTGCGCTCGACCCGGGTCGAGGCCATCGCTGATAAAAACGGCTGGCGCGGACATATCCTGCGCACCGTGCACAGTCAGCTCGATGCGTACCTCTCGGCGTGCCAGTTGGGTATCACCCTCGCCTCGCTGGGTCTGGGCTGGGTCGGTGAGCCGGCGTTTGCGCACATCCTTGAGCCGATCCTTGAAGCCGTCGGCGTACAGTCGCCTGAAGTGATCAAAGGCGTGTCGTTCTTTGCCGCGTTCTTCGTGATTTCGTACCTGCACATCGTGGTCGGTGAGCTGGCACCCAAGTCGTGGGCGATCCGCAAACCCGAGCTGCTGTCGCTCTGGACCGCCGTGCCGCTGTACCTGTTCTACTGGGCGATGTACCCGGCCATCTACCTGCTCAACGCCAGCGCCAACGCGATTCTGCGCATCGCCGGCCAGGGCGAACCCGGCCCGCATCACGAACACCATTACAGCCGTGAAGAACTGAAACTGATCCTGCACTCCAGCCGTGGCCAGGACCCGAGCGACCAAGGCATGCGTGTATTGGCCTCGGCAGTGGAAATGGGTGAGCTGGAAGTGGTGGACTGGGCCAACTCCCGGGAAGACCTGGTGACGCTGGAGTTCAACGCACCGCTGAAGCAAATCCTTGCGTTGTTCCGTCGTCACAAGTTCAGCCGTTATCCGGTGTACGACAGCGAACGCCAGGAGTTCGTCGGCCTGCTGCACATCAAGGATCTGCTGCTGGAACTGGCGGCCCTGGACCACATTCCCGAGTCGTTCAACCTGGCGGAGCTGACTCGCCCGCTGGAGCGCATTTCGCGGCACATGCCGCTGTCGCAATTGCTGGAACAGTTCCGCAAGGGCGGCTCGCACTTCGCCTTGGTCGAAGAAGCCGACGGCAACATCATCGGCTACCTGACCATGGAAGACGTGCTGGAAGTGCTGGTAGGCGACATTCAGGACGAACACCGCAAGGCCGAGCGCGGGATCCTCGCGTACCAGCCGGGCAAGCTGCTGGTGCGCGGCGATACGCCGCTGTTCAAGGTTGAACGCCTGCTGGGCATCGACCTGGACCACATCGAAGCCGAAACCCTCGCCGGGCTGGTCTACGAAACCCTGAAACGGGTGCCGGAAGAGGAAGAAGTGCTGGAAGTCGAAGGTTTGCGGATCATCATCAAAAAGATGAAAGGGCCGAAGATTATTTTGGCCAAGGTGTTGATGCTCGATTAAGCGATCCGGGTGAAACCGCATCGCGCCCTTCGCGGGCAAGCCTGTTGGGGTCCAGTTTTTTTGGACCACTCCGTAGGAGCTTTAGGCCGCCTGCTGCTCAAAAAGCGCAGGCGGCAGGTTATTCGATGCGGTGTGGCAGCGGCGATGGTTGTAGTGCGACACGAAGTCGATCACATCCTTTTCCGCCTCAAGGTGATTCTGATAGCCATTTTCTGGCATCCAGTCGTGCTTCAACGTTCTGAAATAACGCTCTACCACCGCGTTATCCCAACAGTTACCGCGACGACTCACGCTGTGGACGATTCGGCATTGCGCCAGACACGCTGAAAATCGCTCAGAGGTGTACTGACAGCCCTGGTCTGAATGAAACAACAGCTCAGGCATTGGGTGGCGCAGTGCTACTGCCAATTTCAGTGCTTTGATCGACAGGTCCGTGTCGGCGGTTCTTGAACAAGCCCACCCCACAATCCGGCGTGAAAACAAATCCATCACTACGGCTAGATATAACCAGCTATCCCTCACTTTGATGTAAGTGATATCGCCGGCCCAGAGCGTGTCTGGCTGGACCGGATTAAAGCGACGATCAAGTATGTTCGGTGCCGTGATACTTGGTTTGGTGGCGCGACGATAGTGGGCGTAACGCGGCCGGCGCCTGGTTAAATCAAGGGTCTTTATCAAGGAGCGCATGCGGTGACGTCCGATAGAAATACCTTCTTTCCTCAACTCCTTGGAAAGCCCTCGGGCCCCTAAAGCTTCGCGATGCTCGGTATGCACCGCACGAATCGTCATCTCCAAACCACTCTCGATAACACGAGGCGGCTTGGGTTTACGTTGCGCGTAATAGCTACTGCGGGCCAAGCCTAAGACCAGACACGTGCGTCTAATCGACCCTGCCCCTCTAGCGCCGTCAATCACTTGGTTCGACTGAACAGAACCTTCAGATGAGAGGGCAATTGCTTTTTTAATACCTGGTTCTCTGCTTCGACCAGTGCCAATTTTGCCTGTAACGACTCAATCAGCTCCTGGTCCTGCGGCCGAGAGGGTTGTGAAATCCCCGCATGCTCCCGACGCCAGAGCAGAACCCATCGGCGTAGAGCTGTGGGTCCAATTCCCGTTAGCTTGCAGGCTTCAGGTATGGAGCAATTCATCTCCACAACCAAGCGAATGGCTTCCGCTTTTGCCCCAGTATCAACGATCCGATATCCCATGATGCTTCCTTAGGTAGATGCTCCTACATCATGGTCCAAAAACATTGAGCCACAACAGCCTCGCTCCTACAGGTTCGTGTGATCCGTAGGAGCGAGGCTTGCCCGCGAAGGCGTCAGACCAGGCACCACATCACTGCTTGCCCAACGCAAAGTTGGGCAACGCCCCCACCGGTTGATTGAACTGGTACGGAATCGACACCAGCCCCAACCCGGTATTGCGCTGCACCACGAAGTGCAGGTGCGGCCCGCTGCTGTTGCCGGTGTTGCCCGACAATGCCAACGCACTGCCCACCGCCACCCGCTGACCTTCGCGCACGCTCACCGAGCCTTGCTTGAGGTGCAGGTACACGCCCATGGTCCCGTCATCGTGCAACACCCGCACGAAATTGCCGGATGGATCATTGCCGCGACCGCTCTGGCTATTCTCGGTCTTCACTACCATCCCGGCCCGCGCCGCGATGATCGGCGTGCCTTCAGGCATGGCGATGTCCATGGCGAAACGGTTCTTGGCACCGAAGTGGCTGTATTGGCCATTGGCGCCCTGACTCAAGCGAAACGGCCCACCACGCCACGGGAAGGGATATCGATAGCTCTGAGCGGCGCCTGAAGGGTCGCCCATGGAGTATTGGAAGCTCGGGGTGTACACCAGCGGCTTGCCGCCCGTAATCGCCGTGAGCAACGCCAGGCGCGAGTTGCTGCGCGCCGGCAAGACCCGGCGAATCGGCTGGCTCGGCGCGCCCTTCACATTGCTCAACCCGGCAAAACTCAGCTCGACCTCCACCGGTGCATACAAATCGTTGCGCACAAACACCACGTCCACGCCCTTCTGCTTCTTGATGTCCAGATACACCTGCCGCTCCAGGTGCTCGACCATCCGGTCCCGAAAAACGAACACCTGGGAGCCTTTCGTGGGGCGGTCGCTGTAGGAGACCACGCCATTGGCGTCGGTGGACTTGTAAATGGTCATGGCCACAGCCGAGGTGGAGGCCATGAAAAGACCACAGAAAAACAGCAGGCGCGCGAGCATGGGCAAGAGTCTGTCGAATAAGGCCTGGGAGGAGCCTAGCAGCTGAGATGGACCAGCGTAGTCGGCAGATGTTTCAAATGATCGTCCCCACGCGGAGCGTGGGAATGCAGCCCGGGATGCACCGCGTTCCCTACGATGCGGACGCGGAGCGTCCGGTGAGGCATTCCCACGCGGAGCGTGGGAACGATCAGAGCGGTGTGGTGAATGGGATGGCCCCTTCGCGGGCAAGCCTCGCTCCTACAAGGTTAGTGTCGTCCGCAATGAGCGCGACACCTGTAGGAGCGAGGCTTGCCCGCGAAGGCGGACTGTCAGGCTACGACGATCAGGCGCCCGGTACGAAATGCTTCTGCGCCGCGTCACGAACAAACGGGTTGAATGTGATATCCACACCCAACTGCGCCGCAGCGGACAAGTTCACCAACGCATCCAGCGAAAACTTGTCGATCTTGCCGCTCAATACATCATTAAGCCGCGGCTGGGTTATTTTCAGGCGTTTGGCCGCCTCCTTTTGGGAAAGCTCCCAGCCTCGAATGACGCTGCACAACTCCATCATCAACTTGGAGCGCAGACGCATATTCGCGGCTTCCTGAGGCGTATCTTCCAGCGCATCCCAGATACTGGCGAACCGCTGGGTCGGGTTTTGATGATCCGTCATGACGTTAATTGATTTCCTGCAATCTGGCGCGAGCCAGTTCGATATCGCGCGTCTCGGTTTTACGGGTGGTTTTGTGCAAGGCATGTAGCACATAGATGGCCTCTGGCCGGTTAACCACATAAAACACTCGAAACGCCCCTGATTCCTCGGTGATCCTGATTTCGTTTACGCCCCGCCCTACGGTTTTCATCGGCCGCCAGTCGAAGGGTTCTTCCCCCTGCTGCAAGAGATCCAACTGAAAACCGGCGGCTCTTCGCGCATCGAGCGGAAACGATTTCAAATCCTTTAACGCGCTCCCGATAAACACCACGTCCTTGTGTCTTGGCATCGACTTCTCCTGTTGTTGACAAGGAAAAGGGTAATCGACGCCATCGAGGCACGTAGGGCGGGGTTGTTTCAAGGCATGGCTGATAAGGATCGGTATGGAACAGGCTATATCGAAACCGATATAAATCAAGGCGAGAATTATGGATATCTGACGTGTGGGCTATGCGCTTTTTTTTGCGGGGATTGTTTTGGCCCCTTCGCGGGCAAGCCTCGCTCCTACAAGGTTTGTGTCATCCGCAATGAGCGCGACACCTGTAGGAGCGAGGCTTGCCCGCGAAGGCGGATTGTCAGGCGACGACGATCACGCGCCCGGTACGAAATGCTTCTGCGCCGTACCACGGGCAATCAGACGGGAGATGTAGTCGAGCTTCTGTGCGTCTTTATCGACGAAGCGGAAGGTCAGTTGCAGCCAGTCGCTGTCGGGCTTTTGCTCGTGGGCGACGATGGCGTGCAGGTAGCCGTTGAGGCGCGCGGTTTCAGCGTTGTCGCCCTGCTCCAGGTCGAGCACGGCGCTTTCGAGCACTTGCGGCAGGATGTCGGTGCGTTTCACTACCAGCAGCGCTTCCTTGAGGCTCAAGGCCTTGATCACGCAGGGCTGGGTGCCACTCGACAGGCGCAACTGGCCTTGGCCACGGCCACCCGCCGGTGCTGCCGAAGCGGCACCAGGCGCCTTGACCGGCGGGCTGTTGAGCAACCCACGGGATGGCGCAGCGGCGGGTGCCGGGGCGGCAGCGACAGGTTTGGCGAACGGGTTGACCGGGGCAGCGGCTGGCGCGGCCACGGCAGCCTTGCCGCCAGTGAGTGCGCTCAGGGAATCGTTGCCGAACGCCGAGTTCATTTTGGTCGGGGCGCTGTTCATCAAGGTGTCGAGCTTGCCGACCTTGTTCAGCGCCTGTTTGACCTTGGTCAGCAGTTGCTCGTTGGTGAACGGCTTGCTGACGTAGCCGGAAACCCCGGCCTGGATGGCCTGGACCACATTTTCCTTGTCGCCACGGCTGGTCACCATCACGAACGGCATGGTCTTGAGGTTGTCCTGCTCGCGGCACCAGGTCAGCAGTTCCAGGCCGGACATTTCCGGCATTTCCCAGTCACACAGAACCAGGTCGAACGCTTCGCGCGCCAGAATCGCCTGAGCCTTCTTGCCGTTGACCGCGTCTTCGATCCGGATACCCGGGAAGTAGTTGCGCAGGCACTTCTTCACCAGGTCACGAATGAACGACGCATCGTCCACGACCAACACACTGACCTTACTCATCCACAACCCCTTAAAAAAATCCCGGCAAGCATACCGCTTTGCTGATGGCACATTGCCTTAAATCTTCAGTCACGCCGGGACTTTTCGTTCGCGGGTGCTGCTTCCACATTCAAAAACCACAAACAAAAACGCCCGGCCAAAAGGCCGGGCGCTTTTCTCAGGCAATCTTACTTATCGTCAGCTTTGCCCGGAACATTAGCGGTTTCGCCACTTGTGCCTTCAACTTCTTCTTTCATGCGCTTGAGGCCAAGGTGCCGCACGTCGGTGCCGCGCACCAGGTAAATCACCAGCTCCGAGATGTTGCGCGCGTGGTCGCCGATACGCTCCAGGGAACGCAGCACCCAAATGATGCTCAAGACCCGCGAGATAGAGCGCGGGTCTTCCATCATGTAGGTCGCCAGCTCACGCAGCGCAGTCTTGTATTCGCGGTCGATGATCTTGTCGTACTGCGCCACCGACAACGCCAGGTCGGCGTCGAAACGGGCAAACGCGTCCAGTGCATCGCGAACCATGTTGCGCACTTGGTCGCCGATGTGGCGAACCTCGACGTAACCCCGTGGGGCCTCGCCTTCTTCGCACAACTGGATGGCGCGACGGGCGATCTTGGTCGCTTCGTCACCGATGCGCTCCAGGTCGATCACCGATTTGGAAATACTGATGATCAACCGCAAGTCGGACGCCGCCGGCTGACGACGGGCGAGAATGCGCAGGCATTCTTCGTCGATGTTGCGTTCCATCTGGTTGATCTGGTCGTCGATCTCACGCACTTGCTGGGCCAGGCCGGAGTCGGCCTCGATCAGCGCGGTCACCGCGTCGTTGACCTGCTTCTCCACCAGCCCGCCCATGGCCAGGAGGTGGCTGCGCACTTCCTCCAGCTCAGCGTTGAACTGTGCAGAGATGTGGTGGGTTAAGCCTTCCTTCGAAATCATCTTTTGCTCCGCGATAGCTGTGAGCTGCAAGCTACAAGCTGCAAGCTGTGTTGTGTCGTACTCGGACCGCTTTTACTTGCCGCTTGAAGCTTGCGGCTTGCAGCTATTCCTAGCCATACCGGCCGGTAATGTAATCTTCGGTCTGCTTCTTCGCCGGATTGGTGAACAAGGTGTCGGTGTCGCCGAACTCCACCAGTTTGCCCATGTACATGAACGCCGTGTAGTCGGAAACCCGCGCAGCCTGTTGCATGTTGTGGGTCACGATGACAATGGTGAACTTGGATTTCAGTTCGTAGATCAGCTCTTCGACTTTCAGCGTGGAGATCGGGTCGAGGGCCGAGCACGGTTCGTCGAGCAGCAGCACTTCCGGCTCCACGGCGATGGTGCGGGCGATCACCAGACGTTGCTGCTGACCACCGGACAGGCCGAGTGCCGACTCGTGCAGGCGATCTTTGACCTCATCCCACAGCGCCGCGCCTTTCAACGCCCACTCGACGGCTTCATCAAGAATGCGTTTCTTGTTGATGCCCTGGATGCGCAGGCCGTAAACCACGTTTTCGTAGATGGTTTTCGGGAACGGGTTCGGCTTCTGGAACACCATGCCCACACGGCGACGCAGCTCGGCCACGTCTTCGCCCTTGCGGTAGATGTTGTTGCCATAGAGGTTGATCGCGCCTTCGACGCGGCAGCCGTCCACCAGGTCGTTCATGCGGTTGAAGGTGCGCAGCAGCGTGGACTTGCCGCAGCCGGACGGGCCGATGAAGGCGGTCACGCGCTGTTTCGGGATGTTCATGCTGACATCGAACAGCGCTTGTTTGTCGCCGTAGAACAGGCTCAGGCCCGGCACTTCGATGGCCACGGTTTCCTGCGCAAGGCTCAGGCTCTGTTTGTCGCGGCCCAGAGCGGACATGTTGATGCCGTGGGTATGTGTTTCGTGCTGCATGGTCTCACTCCGTTCGTAGCTGCAAGCTTTTAGCTGCAAGCTGCAAGTTTGAGCAAAAGCGGCGTGTAGCTTGCCGCTTGTGGCTAATGGCTTTAGCTATCCAACGCTTTGTATTTTTCGCGCAGGTGGTTGCGGATGTAGACCGCCGACAGGTTCAACGTCGCGATCACCAGCACCAGCAACAGTGCCGTGGCGTACACCAGCGGTCGTGCGGCTTCGACGTTCGGGCTCTGGAAGCCGACGTCATAAATATGGAAGCCCAAGTGCATGATCTTCTGGTCAAGGTGCAAGTACGGGTAGTTGCCGTCCACCGGCAGCGACGGCGCCAGTTTCACCACACCTACCAGCATCAGCGGCGCCACTTCACCAGCGGCGCGGGCCACGGCGAGGATCATGCCGGTCATCATCGCCGGGCTGGCCATCGGCAGCACGATCTTCCACAAGGTTTCAGCCTTGGTCGCGCCGAGGGCCAACGAGCCTTCACGCACGGTGCGAGGAATCCGCGCCAGGCCCTCTTCGGTGGCCACGATCACCACCGGCACCGCCAGCAATGCCAGGGTCAGCGAAGCCCAGAGCAGGCCTGGCGTACCGAAGGTCGGTGCCGGCAAGGCTTCGGGGAAGAAGATCCGGTCCAGCGAACCGCCAAGTACGTACACGAAGAAGCCCAGGCCGAACACCCCGTAAACGATGGCCGGGACGCCCGCCAGGTTGTTCACGGCGATGCGGATAATCCGCGTCAGCGTGTTCTGCTTGGCGTATTCACGCAGGTACACCGCCGCCAGCACGCCGAACGGGGTCACGATCATCGCCATGATCAGGGTCATCATCACGGTGCCGAAGATCGCCGGGAAGATCCCGCCTTCGGTGTTCGCTTCGCGCGGGTCGTCGGACAGGAATTCCCAGACCTTGCCAAAGTAGAAGCCGATCTTGGTAAAGGTGCCCATGGCGTTCGGCTGGTAGGCGTGAACCACTTTGCCGATGCCGATTTCGAGCTCTTTGCCGTTGGCGTCGCGAGCGGTGAGGCTGTCGCGGTTGAACTGGGCGTGCAAGTCGCTCAGGCGCGCTTCGATGTCCTGGTAACGGGCGTTCAGCTCAGCCTTTTCGGCGTCCATGTCCGCTTGCGCGGTAGCGTCCAGTTTGCCGGCCAGTTCCAGCTTGCGACCGTGCAGACGGATACGTTCCAGACCGGCGTTGATCGCGCCGATGTCGGATTTCTCCAGGGTCTTGAGCTGTGCCGCAAGCTTGTTGACGCGATCGACACGGGCCTGCAACTCCGGCCACGCGGCCTCGCCCTCGGCGATCACCTTGCCGTCCTGTTTGACGTTGACCAGGTAACCGTAGAAGTTGCCCCACTCGCGACGCTCGATGGCCATCAGCTCGGGTGGCGTCTTCTGGTTGGTCAGCCACTCGCCGACGATCCAGGTGAAGTCGTTGCCGTTCAAGTCACGGTTGCCGACCTTGATCAGCTCGCGGGTCATGAACTCCGGGCCCACATCGGGCACCGGCAGGCCAGCGCTTTTCAGGCGCTCGCGGGGCACTTCTTCTTTCTGCACCACTTCGCCGATCACCAGGTGATTGGCCTGGCCCGGGACGTCGTAGCTGGCGTGGATCAGGTCCGCCGGCCAGAAGTGACCGAGGCCGCGCACGGCAATCACGGCCAGCAAGCCAATGGTCATGATGACCGCGATGGACACCGCGCCACCGCTGATCCAGACGCCGGGGGCGCCGCTCTTGAACCATCCATTCAGGGAGTTCTGTTTCACAGACTTCTACCTTTCTTAAAGCGACGAGTATTTCTTGCGCAGACGCTGACGAATCAGCTCGGCGAGGGTGTTCATGACGAAGGTGAACAACAGCAGTACCAGCGCCGAGAGGAACAGCACGCGGTAGTGGCTGCCGCCGACTTCCGACTCCGGCATTTCCACCGCAACGTTGGCCGCCAGGGTGCGCAGGCCTTCGAACAGGTTCATTTCCATGACCGGGGTGTTACCGGTGGCCATCAGCACGATCATCGTTTCACCGACCGCGCGGCCCATGCCGATCATCAGTGCCGAGAAAATGCCCGGGCTGGCGGTGAGGATCACCACGCGGGTCATGGTCTGCCACGGCGTGGCGCCGAGGGCCAGGGAACCGAGGGTCAGGCCGCGAGGCACGCTGAACACGGCGTCTTCGGCGATGGAGTAGATGTTCGGGATCACCGCGAAACCCATGGCCAGGCCGACTACCAGGGCGTTGCGCTGGTCGTAGGTGATGCCCAGGTCGTGGGAGATCCACATGCGCATGTCGCCGCCGAAGAACCAGGTTTCCATGTACGGGCTCATGTACAGCGACAACCAGCCCACAAACAGGATCACCGGGATCAGGATCGCGCTTTCCCAGCCGTCCGGCACTTTCAGGCGGATCGACTCAGGCAGGCGACTGAAGACGAAACCGGCCACCAGGATGCCAATCGGCAGGAGCATCAATAGGCTGAAGATGCCCGGCAAATGCCCTTCCACATAAGGTGCGAGGAACAGGCCGGCGAAGAAACCGAGGATCACCGTCGGCATCGCTTCCATCAGTTCGATCACTGGCTTGACCTTGCGGCGCAAGCTCGGGGCCATGAAGTAGGCGGTGTAGATCGCGGCAGCGACGGCCAGCGGTGCGGCCAGCAACATGGCGTAGAACGCGGCCTTCAAGGTACCGAAGGTCAGCGGCGACAAACTCATCTTCGGTTCGAAGTCAGTGTTGGCTGCAGTCGATTGCCAGACGTATTTAGGTTCGTCGTAGTTCTCGTACCAGACCTTGCTCCACAGGGCGCTCCAGGAAACCTCCGGGTGCGGGTTGTCGAGCAGCAGCGGTTGAATCTTGCCGCCTGCTTCGACGATCAGGCGGTTAGCCCGTGGCGACAGACCGAAGATCCCTTGGCCATCGACCACCTGATCGACCAGCAAGGTGCGGTGCGCGGTGCTGTGGAACACACCAAGCTTGCCGGAGGCGTCGAGGGCAACAAAACCTTTGCGACGTTCTTCGGCGCTGATTTCAACGATCGGCGTGGTGCCCATCTGGAAGGTGCGGATCTGCTTCAGGCGCAGTTCGCCATCCGGGTCGCGAGCCATAAACCACTGGGCCAGGCCACCCTTGGAGTCACCGAGAATCAGCGAAATACCGCCCACCAATTGGGTGCTGGCCGTGATTTGCGCTTCGCCGTCTTCAAGCAATTTGTAGCGACCGTTAAGGCTCTTGTCGCGCAGGCTGAACACATCGGCCTGGGCGCGCCCGTTAATCACGTACAACCACTGTTGGCGCGGGTCGACGAAGATGTTCTTCACCGGCTCGGTCATTTGCGGCAGATCGATACGCTTCTGCTCGTTGGTGACTTCACCGGTCATCATGTTTTCTTCGCTGGTCAGCGACAGCACATTGAGTTGCGAACCGGTGGAGCCAACCAGCATCAGCGTGGTGTCGGTGGCGTTGAGGCTGACGTGCTCCAGCGCACCGCCCGCTTCGTTCAACGCAATCGGGGTTTCGCCGTACGGGTACTCGACGGCTGGTGAGATGGTCTTCTTGCCGTCGGGGTAACTGACTTTATAGGTGTGACGGAACACCAGCACCTGACCATTGGACAGACCGACCGCCACCAGCGGATGGCCAGGCTGGTCTTCGCCAATCGAGGTCACGGTGGTACCGGCCGGGATTGGCAGATCGACGCGCCGCAGTTCGGCGCCACTGTCGATATCGAAGAAAAGAGCCTGGCCCTTGTCGGAAACCCGCATGGCGACCTGGTTCTGTTCTTCCAGAGAGATCATCAGCGGCTTGCCGGCGTCTTGCATCCAGGCAGGCGTGATGGCGTCCTTGGCCGTCAGATCAGCCCCCTGAAACAGGGGAAAGACGACGTAACCAAGGAAGAAGAAGATCAGCGTGATCGCACCGAGGACGGCGAGACCGCCAATGAGCACGTACCAGCGGGTCAGGCGATCTTTGAGCGCGCGGATGCGACGCTTGCGTTGCAGTTCAGGCGTATTGAAGTCAATTCGCTTGGGGGGATTGTTAGTCATGGTGGAATTGGCCAGATCATTCATGCGCACACCCTAGCGATCCTGTATGACAGAAAGATGACAATGCAGTGACGCAACAAATCCGCCGCCAGCGGGAACTGGCAGAGGACCGGAAATTTGGGAGCCGGTATTGACCGGCATTTGTAGGAGCGAGGCTTGCCCGCGAAGGGGTCGTTACATTCAACATCAATGTTGACTGACCCACCGCTTTCGCGAGCAAGCTTCGCTCCTACAGGTCCAGGTTTACCCCGGACCTAGGGTTTTACTTTTTTGCGACTTCAGCGCCGCCTTCCGCCAGACCCAGGTCAGCCAGTGCTTTTGCAGCAACCTTGGCCGGCAGTGGGATGTAGCCGTCTTTCACTACAACTTCCTGGCCCTGTTTGGACAGAACCAGTTTCACGAACTCGGCTTCCAGCGGGGCCAGAGGCTTGTTCGGGGCTTTGTTGACATACACGTAGAGGAAACGCGACAACGGGTATTTGCCGTTCAGGGCGTTTTCTTCGCTGTCTTCGATGAATTCAGTGCTGCCCTTCTTCGACAGAGCCACGGTTTTCACGCTAGCGGTTTTGTAGCCGATGCCCGAGTAACCGATGCCGTTCAGCGAGGAGCTGATCGACTGCACGACCGAAGCCGAACCTGGTTGTTCGTTGACGTTTGGCTTGTAGTCGCCTTTGCACAGGGCTTCTTCTTTGAAGTAGCCGTAGGTGCCGGACACCGAGTTACGACCGAACAGCTGAACCGGCTTGTTGGCCAGGTCGCCGGTCACACCCAGGTCGCCCCAGGTTTTAACGTCGGCTTTAGCGCCGCACAGACGAGTGGACGAGAAGATCGCGTCGACTTGTTCCATGGTCAGGTGCTGGATCGGGTTGTCTTTGTGTACGAAAACAGCCAGGGCGTCCACGGCAACCGGGATAGCGGTTGGCTTGTAGCCGTACTTCTGCTCGAAGGCCGCCAGTTCGGTGTCCTTCATCTTGCGGCTCATCGGGCCCAGGTTAGAGGTGCCTTCAGTCAGCGCAGGTGGCGCAGTGGCGGAGCCAGCGGCCTGAATCTGGATGTTTACGTTCGGGTATTCTTTTTTGTAGTTCTCAGCCCACAGGGTCATGAGGTTGGCCAGGGTATCGGAGCCGACGCTGGACAGGTTGCCCGATACACCAGTGGTCTTGGTGTAGCTCGGGATCGCAGGGTCAACAGCGGCGAACGCGTTGGCAGTCGCAACGCCAGCAGCGACAAAAGTCATTGCCGCCATCAAACGCTTCAGTTTCATGCCTTACTCCTAGCAGATAGGGTGTGTTAAGTCGGGGCCAAGTATCAGCAGGCCGTGTGAACACTCTATGGCTGAAATATGACAATTGGATGAAAGGCCAGCATGTCGTGACAGATCGTTCCCACGCTCTGCGTGGGAATGCATCCTGGGACGCTCTGCGTCCGCTGTGAGATGTGACGCGGAGCGTCACGGAATGCATTCCCACGCAGAGCGTGGGAACGATCGGTTGCTGGCTTAACGCCCCTCCTTCCAAAGATACGCACCCACCAAAATCCCGACCCCACAAATAATCGCCACGTAATAGGCCGGCCCCATCGGGCTCTCCTTGAGCAGCAACGTCACAACCATCGGCGTCAGTCCACCAAAAATCGCGTAGGCCAGGTTGTAGGAGAACGACAGCCCGCTGAAGCGCACCACTGCAGGGAAGGCCTTGACCATCACGTACGGCACGGCGCCGATGGTGCCGACGAGCAGGCCGGTCACGGCGTACATCGGGAACAGCCAGTCCGGGTGGTTGAACAGGCTGTGGTAGAAGGTCCACGAACTGATCAGCAACGCGGCGCTGCCGAACACGAACACCCGGCCGGCGCCGAAGCGGTCGGCCAGTGCGCCGGAGGCCACGCAACCCAGGCTCAGGAACACGATGGCCAGGCTGTTGGCCTGTAATGCGGTGGTCGGCGAGAAGTGGTAGACGGTCTGCAGCACGGTCGGGGTCATCAGGATGACGACGATGATGCCGGCGGACAGCAACCAGGTCAGCAGCATGGAAATCAGAATCGCCCCGCGATGGTCGCGCAGCACCGCGCGCAGCGGCACTTCTTCGGCCAGGGCCTTGCGCAGTTGCAGCTCGGCGAACACCGGGGTTTCGTGCAACCAGCGGCGCAGGTAGACCGAGAACAGGCCGAACACGCCGCCCAGCAGGAACGGGATCCGCCAGGCATAATCCGCGACTTCCACCGGGGTGTAAATACTGTTGATCGCCGTGGCCACCAACGAACCCAAGAGGATACCGGCCGTCAGGCCGCAGGTCAGGGTGCCGCAGGCGTAGCCGATGTGCCGCTGGGGCACGTGTTCGGAAACGAAGACCCAGGCCCCGGGCACTTCCCCGCCAATCGCCGCGCCCTGGATCACGCGCATCAGCAACAACAGGATCGGCGCCCACAGGCCGATCTGCGCATAGGTTGGCAGCAGACCCATGATCAGCGTCGGCACGGCCATCATGAAAATGCTCAGGGTGAACATTTTCTTGCGCCCCAGCAGGTCACCGAAGTGCGCCATGACGATGCCGCCCAACGGCCGTGCCAGGTAGCCGGCGGCGAAGATGCCGAAGGTCTGCATCAGGCGCAGCCACTCGGGCATGTCGGCCGGAAAGAACAGTTTGCCGACCACCGTGGCGAAGAACACGAAGATGATGAAGTCGTAAAACTCCAGCGCGCCGCCCAAGGCGGACAGCGACAAGGTCTTGTAATCATTGCGGGACAACGGACGTGCGGATTGCGTCGGCTGCGCAGTGCTCGAGGGCGCTGTGGTCATGGCAAGGGCTTCTCTTATAGTCGGATCTGCAACCCCAACAACGCTGGCGGAGGCTTGGGCAGGTCCGGCACGATAGCAAATTGTTCGAAAAAGCACATAGAGGTGCGTATTTGACGGTCGAAATGAGAACCGGACGGTCGTCTCGGAGTCTACCGACCGATATACTCGCAACCTTGCACCTGCTTTTGTAAGGGGTTGCTGTGCGAAAACGCCTGCCAGGCTTCACAGGCGATTTCGCAGAGTTTCCCTTTAGGCGCCTTATGAAAAACGTGACGAACGTAGTATGTTCGGGGCTGAATCGTTTTTTCTGAGACGGCTATTCACCTTGAAGTACTAATGAAGAGTCACGGGTCAGAGGCACCCCCGGCATGATAGAGCTCGAACAAGAAGATCCGATCCCGCAAGGCGACCTGGCCCTGCAAATCACCGCGCTCCCGCGCGAAACCAACGGCTTTGGCGATATTTTCGGCGGCTGGCTGGTGGCGCAGATGGATTTGGCCGGCACCGCGATGGCCAGCAAGGTCGCCGGCGGCCGCGTGGCGACCGTTGCCATCGACCGCATGGCGTTCCTGGTGCCGGTGGCAGTGGGCGCGCAGCTTTCCTTCTATACCCAGGCGCTGGAAATCGGCCGCAGCTCGATCCAGATGATGGTCGAGGTCTGGAGCGACGATCCGCTGTCCAGCGAGTGGCGTAAGGTGACTGAAGCGGTGTTCGTGTTCGTCGCCATCGACGGCAGCGGTCGCACCCGTTCGGTTCCGCCCCGCGCACGTTAAACACGGCGCGGGTTTTGCGGTCCATTGCAGTCATTGATCCTGATTGAGAGTTGTCCCCATGAGCACGCCCAACGTTGAAGCCGTCAAACTGGATGAACTGAACTGCTGGCGCATCCGCCACGGTCAGGCCGAATTGCTGGTGGCCCAGCAAGGCGCGCACATCCTCAGTTACCAATTGGCCGGCCAACCGCCGCTGATCTGGCTCAACGACGAGGCCGTGTTCAAGACCGGCAAAAGCATCCGCGCCGGTGTGCCGATCTGCTGGCCGTGGTTCGGCAACTTCGATCGCAACCCGCCGAGCGTCAAGGCCATGCGCGTCAGCAACGAGCCGGCGGGCGCCCATGGTTTTGTCCGGGCGACGGATTGGGAGCTGGGTGGCATCGAAACCGAGGGCGAAAGCCTGAACGTGGAGTTCCTCCTGCCGTACCCCGAAGGTGGTTTCCCGGGCTGGCCGCATCAGGTGGACTTGACGTTGAGCATTCGTCTGGACGAGCAACTGCACATCAGCCTGACCAGCCACAACCGCGGTGCTGAGACCGTGTCGATCAGCCAGGCGCTGCACAGCTATTTCGCCGTCAGCGATGTGCGCAACGTGCAGGTTGAAGGGCTGGATGGCTTGAGTTACATCGATACGACGAAGGACTGGAGCACGGTCACTCAGGCCGGGGATCTGGCCTTTACGGGCGAGACAGACCGTATCTACCTGAATACCCCGTCGAAGCTGAGCCTTGTCGACGCGGCCTGGGAACGGCGCATCGAGCTGACCAGCAGCGGTTCGCGCACGGCGGTGATCTGGAACCCGTGGATCGATCGCGCGGCGGCGTTCAGCGACATGGCCGACGATGGCTGGCAGCGCATGTTGTGCATCGAGACCGCGAATGTGATGGATGACGTGGTGAACTTGGCGGCGGGTGCCAGTCATACCCTGGGTGTGAGCATCGGTAGCAAACCGCTTTAAAAGCTTCGCGGGCAAGCCTCGCTCCTACAGGGGATTGGTGCCGCCACAATTTTCGTGGTCGGACCTCGCCCCTGTAGGAGCGAGGCTTGCCCGCGAATCGATCTACCAAACGCTACAAATCTGATTCTTTCACCACCCGCACCTTCGCCGCATCCAGCGCATACGCCGCGTCAGCCAGGTCGTTGTTGACCTTCTCGATCTTGAGCGTGCCCGTCACCCACAGCGGTGTGTAGATATCGTCCAGCTTCAAGCCTTTCGGATAACGCACCAGCACCAACTGGTTAGGCGGCGGTGGCGGTACGTGGATGCAGGCGCCCGGGTACGGCACCAGGAAAAACAGCGTGCTGCGACCCTTGGCGTCGGACTCCAGCGGCACCGGGTAACCACCGATGCGGATGTTCTTGTCGTTCATCGACGGCACGGTTTTGGTCGAGTACATCACCGCCGGCAGGCCCTTGCTCTGCTTCATGCCACCCTTTGAGGTAAAGGTGCCATCGCCTTCGGGGGTGTTGTGGTCGATTTCGGGCATGGCCTCGAGGGCTTTCTGGTCCGACTTGGGCATCAGCTCCAGCCAGTCGGTTTCCGGCAGCTCGCCGGCATGGGCAAGGCCCGAGCCCAATAAAAGGATAGTCAGCAGAAGACGGCGCATGGAGGTGCTCGACATAAGAAAGGACGGTATGAATGGCGAGCATTCTAGCCCTCTCTGCCTGCGCAGCAGAGAGGGCTTTGTCGCATCAATCAGTTCTTTTTGATCAAGCCGTAGAGCACCAGCAACACCACGGCGCCAACCAGCGCACCGAGGAAGCCTGCGCCCTGGCCAGCCTGGTAGATGCCCAGAGCCTGGCCGCCATAAGTGGCCGCCAGCGAACCGCCGATACCGAGCAGGATGGTCATGATCCAACCCATGCTATCATCGCCCGGTTTCAGGAACCGAGCCAGCAGGCCGACGATCAAGCCGATAAAGATGGTTCCGATAATTCCCATGGCATTTCCCTCTGATTGGTTGGTTATGCCAAAGCCTAGACAGACTTTGGCATCCTGCCATCAGAGAACGGCGGACTCTGAAGGTTCCGCCGCTGCCACATGAAACTATTCGGCGATCAGCGCTTCGACCTTGAGGATCTGCGCCGCGAGGGTCTCGCGATCGGCGCAACGCAGGTTGGCGTGACCAACCTTGCGCCCGGCCTTGAACGCCTTGCCGTAGTGGTGCAAATGGCAGTCGTCGATGGCGATCACTTTCTCGACCGGCGGAACAACGCCGATGAAATTGAGCATCGCGCTCTCGCCAATCTTGGCTGTCGAACCCAACGGCAGACCGGCAACGGCCCGCAGGTGGTTTTCGAACTGGCTGCACTCGGCGCCTTCGGTGGTCCAGTGCCCGGAGTTGTGCACGCGCGGGGCGATTTCGTTGGCTTTGAGGCCACCGTCGACTTCAAAGAACTCGAACGCCATCACGCCGACGTAATTCAGCTGCTTGAGCACACGGCTGGAATAGTCTTGCGCCAGGGCTTGCAGCGGGTGATCGGTGCTGGCCACGGACAGCTTGAGGATGCCGCTGTCGTGGGTGTTGTGAACCAGCGGATAGAAGCGGGTTTCGCCATCGCGAGCACGCACGGCGATCAGCGAGACTTCGCCGGTGAACGGCACGAAGCCTTCCAGCAGGCAAGCGACGCTGCCCAGTTCGGCGAAGGTGCCGACCACGTCTTCCGGTTTGCGCAGGACTTTCTGGCCCTTGCCGTCGTAACCCAGCGTGCGGGTTTTCAACACGGCCGGCAGACCGATGGAAGCCACGGCAGCGTCCAGATCAGCTTGCGACTGGATGTCGGCGAACGCCGGGGTGGGAATCCCCAGGTCCTTGAACATGCTCTTCTCGAACCAGCGATCACGGGCGATGCGCAGGGCTTCGGCGCTCGGGTAGACCGGGACGAATTGCGAGAGGAAGGCCACGGTTTCGGCCGGGACGCTTTCGAACTCGAAGGTCACCAGATCGACTTCATCGGCCAGTTGGCGCAGGTGATCCTGATCGCCGTAATCGGCCCGCAGGTGTTCGCCCAACGCAGCCGCGCAAGCGTCCGGCGCCGGGTCGAGGAAAGCGAAGTTCATGCCCAGCGGAGTGCCCGCCAGCGCCAACATGCGGCCCAACTGGCCGCCACCGATTACACCGATTTTCATCGTCAACAACCTCAGGCGATGCGTGGGTCTGGATTGTCCAGGACGCTGTCTGTCTGCTCAGCACGGAAGGTTTTCAGCACCGCGTGGAACTGCGGGTGCTTGGCGCCGAGGATACTCGCCGACAGCAGGGCTGCGTTGATCGCGCCAGCCTTGCCGATGGCCAGGGTGGCGACCGGAATGCCCGCGGGCATCTGCACGATCGACAGCAGCGAGTCGACGCCGGACAGCATCGACGACTGCACCGGAACGCCCAGCACCGGCAGGTGGGTCTTGGCCGCACACATGCCTGGCAGGTGGGCCGCGCCACCGGCACCGGCGATGATCACCTCGATGCCACGCGCCTCGGCCTCTTCGGCGTACTGGAACAGCAGGTCCGGGGTGCGGTGGGCAGAGACCACTTTCACCTCGTAAGGGATGCCGAGCTTTTCCAGCATATCGGCGGTGTGGCTAAGGGTGGACCAATCGGACTTGGAGCCCATGATCACGCCAACCAGTGCACTCATCGTCGTGCCTCTTCTCTCTGGGCGCCCGCAGGCGCGTCAAAAACAACAAGCCACGCAGAAATGCGTGGCTTGATTGTACGAAAAATGGCCGGACGAACCGGCCGAAGGCCGCGCAGTATACCTCAATGAAGCAGATAAACAGCCCCCGGGACGACCATCTGTCATCCGGCGCAAAGTGCCGGTTTTATTGACTCGAAGGTCAGCGAAAAACAGCGTAAATCGATCGTTCCCACGCTCTGCGGGGCAACGCCTCCTGTGACGCTCTGCGTCACGCTTTTTGGGACGCGGAGCGTCCCAGGCTGCATTCCCACGCAGAGCGTGGGAACGATCATTGCCCGGTCGTGCCTTGCGCGGCGCCGCCTTCAAGCTTGCGCCACAACAACCGCACATTCGCCTTGCGCACCAGCGCGCAGCGGTACAAACGAATCTCCAGCGGCACATGCCATTGCGGGCCGCCGCACACCACCAGTTCACCGCGCGCCAGTTCGGCGCGCACGCTCAGTTGCGGCACCCAGGCAATGCCCAGGCCTTCCAGCGCCATGCTTTTCAGGCTGTCAGCCATGGCGGTCTCATAAATGGTGGTGAAACGTAGCGCCCGCTGGCGCAGCAACATGTTCACCGAACGACCAAGAAACGCGCCGGCGCTGTAGGCCAGCAGCGGCACACTGCCTTCGCCTTCCAGATCGAATAACGGTTTGCCCTCGGCATCAGCGGCGCACACCGGCAGCATCTCGGTATGGCCCAGGTGCAACGACGGGAAAATCTCCGGGTCCATCTGCATGGCCGCGTCCGGGTCGTAGAACGCCAGCATCAAGTCACAACCGCCCTCCCGAAGCGCATGCACCGCGTCGCCGACGTTGGTGGCCACCAGCCGCGTGGCAATGTTCAGGCCTTCATTACGCAACTGCGCAATCCAGCGCGGAAAGAACCCCAGCGCCAGCGAGTGAGCGGCCGCCACCTGCATCACCTCGCCCTGCCCGCCTTCCAGGTGATGCAGATGGCGCAGCACTTCGCCCAACTGCTCGACCACCGTCCGTGCGGTCACCAGGAACAATTGCCCCGCCGCCGTCAGCTCGACCGGCGTGCGCGAGCGGTTGACCAATTGCAGCCCCAACGCGGCTTCCAGGCTGCGGATCCGTCGGCTAAACGCAGGCTGGGTCACAAAACGGCGTTCCGCAGCCTGGGAAAAGCTGCGGGTGGCGGCCAGGGCACTAAAGTCCTCCAGCCATTTGCTTTCCAGATTCATCAGATCCTCCCGGACACGCACCAATTTAGGTCACACGCTCGCCGCACACGCGACGTCACACGGGCATTATGCCGAATGTGCATAGGCCAGCGCTTAACAGCATTGGCCCAAAAATCTCCACAAGCCTAGCATTCGCAGCGTTCCGGCACAGTCCGGGTCCATATTGAGATGATTTCTATCATGTCCTCCGCTGCATCTTTCCGCACAGAAAAAGACCTGCTTGGCGTACTCGAAGTACCTGCTCAAGCGTATTACGGCATCCAGACCCTGCGAGCGGTGAACAACTTCCGTCTCTCCGGCGTTCCGATTTCGCATTACCCGAAACTGGTGGTCGGCCTGGCGATGGTTAAACAAGCCGCCGCTGATGCCAACCGCGAGCTGGGTCACCTGAGCGAAGCCAAGCACGCTGCCATCAGCGAAGCCTGTGCACGACTGATCCGCGGCGATTTCCACGAAGAGTTCGTGGTGGACATGATTCAAGGCGGCGCTGGCACTTCGACCAACATGAATGCCAACGAAGTCATCGCCAACATCGCGCTGGAGGCCATGGGTCACCAGAAGGGCGAATACCAATACCTGCACCCGAACAACGACGTGAACATGGCGCAGTCGACCAACGACGCCTATCCGACCGCGATCCGCCTGGGTCTGCTGTTGGGTCACGACGCGCTGCTGGCCAGCCTCGACAGCCTGATCCAGGCGTTCGCTGCCAAAGGTGTTGAGTTCAGCCACGTATTGAAGATGGGCCGTACCCAACTGCAAGACGCCGTGCCGATGACCCTCGGCCAGGAATTCCGCGCGTTCGCCACCACGCTGGGCGAAGACCTGGCCCGTCTGAAGACGCTGGCCCCGGAACTGCTGACTGAAGTGAACCTGGGCGGCACCGCCATCGGCACCGGCATCAACGCTGACCCGCGTTACCAGCACCTGGCCGTGCAGCGCCTGGCCCTGATCAGCGGTCAACCGCTGGTGCCGGCCGCCGACCTGATCGAAGCCACTTCCGACATGGGCGCCTTCGTGCTGTTCTCCGGCATGCTCAAGCGCACCGCGGTCAAGCTGTCGAAGATCTGCAACGACCTGCGCCTGCTGTCCAGCGGCCCACGCACCGGCATCAACGAAATCAACCTGCCGGCACGTCAGCCAGGCAGCTCGATCATGCCTGGCAAGGTCAACCCGGTGATTCCGGAAGCGGTTAACCAGGTGGCGTTCCAGATCATCGGCAACGACCTGGCCCTGACCATCGCGGCCGAAGGCGGCCAGTTGCAACTGAACGTGATGGAGCCGCTGATCGCGTTCAAGATCTTCGACTCGATCCGCCTGCTGCAACGCGCCATGGACATGCTGCGCGAGCACTGCATCGTCGGCATCACCGCCAACGAAGAGCGCTGCCGCGAACTGGTCGAGCACTCGATTGGCCTGGTCACCGCGCTGAACCCGTACATCGGCTATGAAAACGCCACCCGCATCGCCCGTATCGCCCTCGAAAGCGGGCGCGGCGTGCTGGAACTGGTGCGCGAAGAAGGCTTGCTCGACGACGAAATGCTCGCCGACATCCTGCGCCCGGAAAACATGATTGCTCCGCGTCTGGTCCCGCTCAAGGCTTGATCAAACGCTGCACACGCTCACCAGGTCGAGGGACTAGACACCTCTCACCTTTTGAGGGCTTGGGGATTTGTTCCCCGAGCCCTTTTTTTTAACTGTTTACAGGCCCGACCGTACAGATCGTGCCTGGATCGACTTCTGTAGGAGCAAGGCTTGCCCGCGATGGCGCCCGCAAAATCGCCATCGCGGGCAAGCATGCTCCTGCAAGAGAAAGGACCTCGTTTCATCGCTTGCACCACAACCGTGCAGACGGGCGTCGCACTGATAGGTATAGTGCCGCCCCTCTTCGCGTGAGCGGTCGTCGGTAACGAGGCCCAAACCCATGCGAAACCCGAACTAATAACAACCCGCGATATGGAACCGGGACGAACCCTCGCCTCACCTGTCATGCCTTGCGCACGTCGGTGTAACGCGATGTTTCTGCCTCTCCAGCATTTGCTTAAACAAAAAACAGCGAGGAATAATCCATGCTCGAAGTCATCAACGACTTCCTCTCAGGGAAAGTACTGATCGTGCTCATTGTCGGGCTCGGTAGCTACTTCACGATCCGCTCGCGTTTCGTTCAATTGCGCCACTTCTTCCACATGTTTGCGGTATTCCGTGACAGCCTCAAAAGCAGCGCCGGGCAACTCAGTTCATTCCAGGCCCTGATGCTCAGCCTCGCCGGCCGCGTCGGTGCGGGCAACATCGCCGGTGTCGGCATCGCCGTGACCCTCGGCGGGCCAGGTGCGGTGTTCTGGATGTGGGTGACCGCGCTGGTCGGCATGTCCAGCAGCTTCTTCGAATGCTCCCTCGGCCAGCTCTATAAGCGCTGCGACTCCGACGGCACTTACCGTGGCGGCCCGTCCTATTACATCCAGCATGGCCTGCAGAAACGCTGGTTGGGGATGATCATGGCGTTCCTGCTGCTGATCACCTTCGGTTTCGCGTTCAACGGCCTGCAATCCCACGCCGTGACCCACTCGCTGAACAACGCGTTCGGCCTCGACACCACCTACACCGGCCTCGCGCTGGCGGTGCTGCTGGGCCTGGTGTTCATCGGAGGCATCAAGCGCATCGCCAAGGTTGCTGACCTGCTGGTGCCGGTGAAAACCCTGGTGTACATCGGCGTGACCCTTTACGTGATCGTGCTGCAATTCGACCACGTTCCAGCGATGCTCATGACCATCGTCAAAAGCGCCTTCGGTCTGGACCAGGCCTTCGGCGGCCTGATCGGCAGCGCCATCGTCATGGGCGTGAAGCGTGGCGTGTTCGCCAACGAAGCGGGCCTGGGCAGTGCGCCAAACGTGGCGGCGGTCGCTTCGGTCGAGCACCCGGTGGCACAAGGCGTGGTTCAGGCGTTCAGCGTGTTCCTCGACACCTTCGTGATCTGCACCTGCACCGCGTTGCTGATCCTGCTCTCGGGCTTCTACACCCCTGGCTTCGAAGGCGACGGCATTGCCCTGACCCAGAACTCCCTGGCGGCCGTGGTCGGAGACTGGGGCCGCAGCTTCATCTCCGTGGCCCTGTCGTTGTTCGTGTTCACCTCGATCCTCTACAACTACTACCTGGGCGAGAGCAACCTGCGCTTCATGATCGGTGAAAACCGCTGGGCGCTGATCGGCTACCGTGCCCTGGTATTGGTGTTGATCTTCTGGGGTGCCATCGAAAACCTCGGCACGGTGTTCGCCTTCGCCGACATCACCATGACCATGCTCGCGTTCGTGAACCTGATCGCGCTGTTCCTGCTGTTCAAGGTCGGCATGCGCATCCTGCGTGACTACGATGACCAGCGTGCCGCCGGCATCAAGACCCCGGTGTTCGATTCGAGCAAGTTCCCGGATCTGGACCTGGACCTGCAAGCCTGGCCAGCCAACCCGCCAGCCGCTGCGCCAAAAGCAGCCGTTGAGCCGCAAGGCGTACCCGCAGCGCAACGCTGATCGGTAAAAAACCGGGCGCCTCCCCTGCGCCCGACGTGACACAACGTACGGCCGGCGTCATGCTCGGTCGTATGTTGTTTTCGCTTTCGGAGAACCTCCATGAATGCCTCGACCTACCCTGCCGCCCAGCACGTCATGGTGCTCTACACCGGCGGCACCATCGGCATGCAAGCCAGCGCCCACGGCCTGGCCCCGGCATCCGGTTTCGAAGTGCGGATGCGCGACTACCTGCACAGCCAACCAGAGCTGGTGGTGCCACAGTGGCGCTTTCGCGAGATGAGCCCGCTGATCGACAGCGCCAACATGACCCCGGCCTATTGGCAGCAACTGCGCGAAGCGGTGGTCGATGCCGTGGATGTCCAGGGCTGCGACAGTGTGCTGATCCTGCACGGCACCGACACCCTCGCCTACAGCGCCGCCGCCATGAGCTTCCAGTTGCTCGACCTGCATGCCCGCGTGTGTTTCACCGGCTCGATGCTGCCGGCCGGCGTGACTGACAGCGATGCCTGGGAAAACCTCAGTGGCGCGCTGGTTGCCTTGGGCCATGGTCTGGCGCCGGGCGTGCACCTGTACTTCCACGGCGAACTGCTGGACCCGACCCGTTGCGCGAAGGTGCGCAGTTTCGGTCGTCATCCGTTCAAGCGGCTTGAGCGTCAGGGTGGCGGCGTGAAGGCGGCTTCTCTGCCGGCAGCGCTGACCTACAACCAACCCAAGCAATTGGCGAACGTCGCGGTACTGCCGCTGTTCCCCGGCATTGGTGCCGACGTGCTGAATGGCCTGCTCGACAGCGGCATTCAAGGCTTGGTGTTGGAGTGCTACGGCAGCGGTACCGGGCCAAGTGATAACCCTGAGTTTCTCGCCGCGCTGGAACGGGCGCGGGACAACGGCGTGGTGGTGGTGGCGGTGACGCAGTGCCATGAAGGCGGGGTCGAGCTGGATGTGTATGAGGCGGGCAGTCGCCTGCGCGGTGTCGGCGTGTTGTCGGGCGGCGGCATGACCCGAGAAGCGGCGTTCGGCAAGCTCCATGCGCTGCTCGGCGCCGACCTGGATAACGCCGACGTGCGACGCCTGGTCGAACTGGATCTGTGTGGCGAGTTGAGCTGATCCATCGCGATTTGTCGGCGCCTGCGAGGTGGCAGGCGCCGGCTAGCCGCGCGGCTTACTTCTTGACCTGATAATCCTGGCCCCACACACGCACCGTGGTGGACGTCTCGATCGGCCCTTCAAAGGTGAATTTCTGGCGTACCGCCGCTTTGGGCGGAACGGTGACCTCATCCGGGTTATCCAGGCTGGCGGTCAGCCCGTTGGCGTAACCGTCCTGATCGATCGCCAGCAAGGCGCCGGTCTGCTTGAGATTGATCAAGCGCAGTTGGCTGTCGCTGCTGTTCTTGAAGCCCAGGGTGACAATAAACGTGTCGCCGACGGCCTCGGTCTTCAGCACTTGAACATTGATGCGGTCCTTCATTTGTTCGCGAGAGGAAACGATCGCAGCGCCATCAACGCCTTGTGCCGATTGACGCCCATCGAGCACCCCTTCACTGACCCCGCCCAACAGGTTCTTGCCGGCCGAAATCGCCGACGAGACCGCCGCCTTGGCCGAATCCTTGATGCTGCTGCCGTCGGCCGGCTCGCCTTCGGCAAAGCACAGCGAGCTGAGCAACAGGCTGGAGGCCAGGAGGATGGAGCGCGATGGAGTGAATGTCATACCTAGTCCTTTATGGTTGTTTGCCACGCCACCCGAGGGTGAATGGCAGGCAGGTTGCACCAATCGGCTATCGGCGGCAAGCAGGCGCCCACCGGGGCGGCATGCAACTTGCTCCCTTCCGGCAGACCTCATGGACGGAAGCGAACATGCTGCACTCCCACCTCACCACGCTCAACGCGGTCTCCCTGGTGCTCAACGCCTTCAAGGCCCAAGGCCTGTCCAGCGAAGCGCTGCTCGCGGGCAGCGGCATCAGCGCGGCGGACCTGAGCCGGGCGGACACGCGCATCACCACCAACCAGGAGATGCAGGTTTGCGCCAACGCGGTCGCGCTCAAGCGCGACATTGGCCTGGAACTGGGCCGGCGGATGCACGTTTCGTCGTACGGCATGCTCGGTTATGCGCTGCTCACCAGTGCCACCTTCGGTGACGCTTTGCGCCTGGCGATCCGTTATCCGGCGCTGTTGGGAACACTTTTCGAGCTGAGCCTGGAAGACGATGGCGAGCGCATCTGGTTCGTCGCTGCCGATTACCGGGAAAGCCCGGCACTGGCGGTGTTCAATGCCGAGTTCTGCCTGGTGTCGCTGAAAGTCATTTGCGACGACCTGCTCGGCCATCCGCTGCCACTCTTGGCTGCACGCTTCGAACACGTGGCGCCGGACTATCAGGCGACTTACGCCGAACACTTCGACTGCCCACTGAGTTTCGAGGCGCGGGACAACGCGTTTGCCTTCGAGCGCAAGTGGCTCGACCAACCCCTGCCGCTGGCGGACGTCATCACCCATCAGGCCATGGCCGATCGCTGCCGCAAGCAGAACACCGAGTTCACCGGGCGCCAGGCGTGGCTGGGGCGGATTCGCCAGTTGCTGCGTGCGCAGTTGAATGCGGCGCCGGGGCTTGAAGGGTTGGCGGTGCAGATGAATTGCTCGGCGCGGACGTTGCGCCGGCACCTCAAGGATCTGGGCTGCAGTTATCAGGAACTGCTTGATGAGCTGCGGTTTGAACAGGCCAAGCAAATGCTTTGCGAGGACCAGTTGCCGATCTATCGGATTGCCGAAGCGTTGGGGTTCAGCGAAACCGCGAGTTTTCGCCATGCGTTTGTGCGCTGGAGTGGTGTGGCGCCCAGTCAGTTCCGGCCTTAGCACTGATCGCGCTGATCGTGCTGATCGTTCCCACGCTCCTGCGTGGGAACGCCTCTTGGGACGCTCCGCGTCCCGGTGACGCGGAGCGTCACGGGCTGCATTCCCACGCGGAGCGTGGGAACGATCAAGGGGTGCGCGCCCAACCCTGGGGCATTGTCGCGCCAATAAGGGGCGAATTTCGGTCAGATCTTTTGGCCATATCAATCCCCTTTTGGCCTTTCCTGCCGTTCTCCCAAACGCCGCGCGCCGCAAGACTGTGTTCAACCGAATCAGCCTGCGGAGAACAAGAAAATGCTGACGATCTACTCGGACGATCACCACCTGCACCACGGCCGTTGTGAATTGATGGACGGGCAGCTAATGCCCTGCTTCGAAATGCCGTCCCGTGCCGATCATGTTCTACAGCGCGTGCAAGACCGCGACCTCGGCCCAGTGGAAGCGCCGCAGGATTTCGGCCTGGTGCCGATCCAACGCATCCACGACCGCGACTACCTCGATTTCTTCAAAGGCGCCTGGGCACGCTGGACCGAGTTCAACACCGACGGCGACTTGCTGCCCTACACCTGGCCGGCCCGCACCCTGCGCCGGATCAAACCCGCCAGCCTGCACGGCCAGCTCGGTTATTACAGCTTCGACGGCGGCGCCCCGATCACCGCCGGCACCTGGCAAGCGGCATACAGCGCAGCCCAAGTGGTGTTGACCGCCCAAGCCGCCATTCAATCCGGCGCCCGCAGTGCTTTCGCGTTGTGCCGTCCACCGGGACACCACGCCGCCAGCGACTTGATGGGCGGTTATTGCTACCTCAACAACGCCGCCATCGCCGCCCAGGCCTTTATCGATCAGGGCCACCAGAAGGTCGCGATCCTCGACGTCGACTACCACCACGGCAACGGCACGCAATCGATTTTCTACGAGCGCAGCGACGTGCTGTTCACCTCGATCCACGGCCACCCGGAAGCTGAATTCCCGTTCTTCCTCGGCTACGAAGATGAGCTCGGCGAAGGCCCCGGCGAAGGTTTCAACTTTAACTACCCGTTGCCCGCCGGCTCCGGCTGGGACACCTGGAGCGCCGCGCTGGAGCAAGCCTGTAAGGAGATCGAGAAGTACGGCGCCGACATCGTCGTCGTGTCCCTGGGCGTGGACACCTTCAAGGACGACCCGATCTCCCAATTCAAGCTCGACAGCCCGGATTACCTGGCCATGGGTGAGCGCATCGCGAAGCTCGGCAAGCCGACGCTGTTCGTGATGGAAGGCGGCTACGCGGTAGAAGAAATCGGCATCAACGCCGTAAACGTTCTCGAAGGTTTTGAAAGCGCCCAATGAGGAATTAGAACAATGAACAGACTCAAGCGTTTTATCGCTCCAGCGCTGTGCGCGACGCTGCTCAGTGGCGCCGTGCACGCCGAAGAGCGAACGTTGCGCGTCTACAACTGGTTCGACTACATCACCCCCAAAGCCCTGGACGATTTCAAGGCGCAGAACCCCCAGACCAAACTGGTCTACGACATCTTCGACACCAACGAAGCGCTGGAGGCCAAGCTGCTGACCGGCAACTCCGGGTATGACGTGGTGGTGCCGTCCAACGTGTTCCTGGCCAAGCAGATCGAAGCCGGGGTGTTCCAGCCGCTGGACCGCAGCAAGCTGCCGAACTGGAACCACCTCGATCCCAAGCTGATGAAGCTGATCGAAGCCAACGACCCCGGCAACAAATTCGCCGTGCCCTACATGTACGGCACCATCCTGATCGGCTTCAACCCGGACAAGGTCAAAGCCGCGCTGGGTGCCGACGCGCCGGTGGACAGCTGGGACCTGATCTTCAAGGAAGAGAACATCAGCAAGCTCAAGCAGTGCGGCGTCGCCCTGCTCGACTCGCCGTCGGAGATTCTGCCGCTGGCCCTGCAACACCTCGGCCTGGACCCCAACAGCAAAAAGCCTGCGGACTACGACAAGGCTGAAGCGCTGCTGATGAAGATCCGGCCGTACGTCACCTACTTCCATTCCTCCAAGTACATGGCCGACATCGCCAACGGTGACATCTGCGTCGCAGTCGGTTATTCCGGCAGCTTCTCCCAGGCTGCCAACCGTGCCAAGGAAGCCAAGAATGGTGTGGTCGTCGATATGCGCCTGCCGAAAGAAGGCGCGCCGATCTGGTTCGACATGCTCGCGATCCCTAAAGGCGCGAAAAATACGGAAGACGCCTACACCTTCATCAACTACCTGCTGCAGCCGCAAGTGATTGCGCCGGTCAGCGATTTCGTCGGCTACCCGAACCCGAACAAGGACGCCACGGAGCTGGTCGACCCGGCCATCCGCAACAACCCGAACCTGTACCCGACCGAATCGGCGATGAGCACGCTCTACACCCTGCAACCGCTGCCGCGCGATGCCGAGCGCGCACGGACCCGGGCCTGGACCAAGATCAAGTCCGGGACCTGATAGTCGCCACATAAGACCCGCCCTCGCGCGGGTCTTTTTTGCCTGCGATAAATAATTACCACCTCAACCCGCGCCCCGTTCCCTACCGTCGTCGTTCCCGCTCCGGTCACAAGGAAACGACCATGACGCCGACGTCCACGCCCGACCGCCAAAACGCCGAAATACTGCTCCAGGAAAAAAATGCGCTGATCTCCCAGACCAATCAGGGGCCCGGCCTTCAAGAGGTCGGCGCCAAGCTGTTGCGCCATGCCTTGAACGAGCAGTACCCGGAACTGGCGATTGATCCGGACCGCACCTTGATCGTCACGCCGCAATGGCAAACCACCACCGACACGCAGACGCGTCTGGCGCCACACACCGAGACACTGACCGCCGCGTTACTGCGCCAGAGCCAGTCCTCGCAGGTCGCCAATTTCATCGAAGGCGAGCACTTCCTCACCCCCGCGCCATTGACCGAACCGGTGATGCAACTGGCCGTCAGCATCGAAGACATTGCCCTCGTGCTGAACAACTATGCGCCGCTGCTGTACATCGAATTCCAGCAGCAGCAACTCGACTACTGGAACACTTCGGTTAAGCACAAACCTCGCTGGCATGAACTGAGCGACACCCTGAGGAAGGCCTTGAACCTCCAGCACGTCAACGGCTGGACGGCTGAGCAGTGCGAGGTCGCCCGTGCCGTTTCCGCCCACCCGGACAAGGCTGAGCGTTCCCGAGCCAATACAGCGATCCCGGGCATTCAGGCCTGCCTCATCGATATCGACTACAACGAACCGGACAACCACCGCCACCTGCTGCTGGGCGGTGCGATCGTCTTGAAAGCCGTGCATAACCAGCTCGACATCCTGTTGCTGTACACCATCGAAGGTGGCTACGAAACGTTCGAATCCATGGCCGCACTGGGCGCGTCCCTGCCCGCGCGCATCGCCATGGAAACCGCCGGAAAGTCACTGCAATGGCGCTTGTTCGAGCCGGACGGCAACGTGTTCGACCACATGGCCTGGGCACTGATCGCCGCTCAACTGGAGGCCATCGCGACGCTGATATCAGCCCCCGACGCGCAAAGTGCTTTCTTTGCGTCGAGCGCCCATGGGGTCGGGCGCTTCAACGAAGAGGAAAAAAAATACCTCGACCAACTTGAAGCCGCCATTCCCGACTGGCTGTCGAAAGCGTCGGCCACCGAGCTGCAAGACTACGGCCATTACCTGTCGACTCAGGGCCGGCTGCGCAACACCTACGGTCTGAATGACATCAAGTTGATCCGGGATTACGCCCAGGAGCAGATGCGCAACGCGATCGTTGCGAACCGGCGCGAGCATCACGCCAATGACGCCGCCCAACTGGCGCTTGATGAACTGCGGATCAGCATTACCAACAGCTTCACCGTCGGCGCCTTCACCCTGCCCAACCCCCACGATACCCAGGTCGAAACCCTCGGCGAATTTGCCCTGCAGAACACCCCGCCCTACCAGGCCGACATCACGTTCAACAACAACCAGCCTTGCCCGCCATGGCTCACCGTGGACTACCTCGGGACCATGGCCCGCCAGGTCAACGTCGGCAAACACTACCCGGCGTTGCTCAAGACCCGGCTGATGGATGACGCCCACCAGGCACGACTCCAGCAGCAACGTTACGTCAGCCTGTTGCCCGACCTGCTCAGGCTCAAGGCCCTGGAATGCAAACTGCAAAACGAGGGCGGCGTCGACGAGACGGGCTATCGCTATGTCTGCGAGTTGATGGACATCGCCCAGGGCCATGCTCGCAAGCATCCGATCGACATCACTCTCCGCCCGCTGAGCTTTATTCCCCGCTATCGCGCCCTGTCGACGGCCGACACCGTGGCCAATATGTTTATCATCGGCCCACGCCATCCCCACGAGGGGCCGTGCCTGCTGTATCGCCCGGCACTGGAACAGCCATTGCTGCAATTCGCGTCGTTACAGAACCTGATTTACGCCATCCACCAACCCGGTGAATTGCGTGACTCGGTGCTGGCCTGGCTGCCCACGCCCGCCCTCAGTTTTGAATACGCTCAGTACGTATTTCCCGTCGGCCTGCCTTCGCCCTGGCTGGCGACAGAAACGGGCGTCGAACTGCTGCTGAATCTGGACCTGAGCGGCCCGATCAGCCTGGGTTCCGAGGTGATCACCGCTAACCTGCTCGCCACGCTCTTCACCAGCAACGCCCACACGCTGGTCGAACAGGCTGACCGCCAATCCCTGTCCAATGGCGAACGCCGCTGGGCGCTGCTGCGGGACAGTGGCTGGGCGATTTTCAACGTGGCGTCGACGTTCCTGACCGGCCCGGTGGGGACTGCGGTCTGGGTCTGGCAAGGCATCGAGCAATTGCAGCAGGGGCTGGCGGCCCATGAGCGGGGCGACAGCCTGGTGGAGTGGACGTCTCTGGGGGATGTGCTGATGACCGTGGGCATGCTGCTGATCCATCAGGCCAACCTGCGCCGCACCCGCGATGAAGTCGAGCATTGGCGCGACAAACGCAAAGACTCGGCGCCACGCCACCTGGCGTTGCGCCCCACGCCCCTGCCCGCGCTGACCACTATGACCCTGGAACCCACCGCGCTGGCCGGCGAGCTCCCCGCCGAACACGCCACAGCGCTGGAAGCCGGCGAATCGGTGCCGCGCCGCACCCCGTCGGCCCTGGGGGTTTATCTGGACAGCGTCAAAGTCAGCGCGCCGGACCTGACCCACAAAGACGTGGCCATCCTCAACCAGGCGCCGCCGTATCTGTACCAACTCAACGACAAACACTACGCCCGGGTCGTCAATCGCTGGTTCCAGGTGCTGATCAATGACGATGAACAGGTGCAGATCTTCAATCCGAAAAACCCGTCACGCAGCGGCCCGCTGTTGACCCACGACCTGCACGGCAACTGGTACGTCGATACGCGGTTGCGCCTGCGCGGTGGCGGGATGAGGAGTCGGCTCAAGGCCATCAAACTGGACAAGGCCCAGCGCAAGGAGGCCCTGCAGGAAAAGATCCAGGCCTTCAAAAACCGCGAAAGTGCCATACAAGCCGAAATCAATGCGCTTCAGCAGGGGATGTCTGAAGCCAGCGACCAGCAATTCGATGCCCACGCCCTGCGCCTGGTCGACAGGCTCGACGTGTTGATCGACGAACACCGGGAAGCCCTTGAGCACCTGAAGCAGTGGCGCGAACTGGGCGGCACGGTCGGCTACACCTATGACCTGCTGCGCCTGACGACCTTGCTCGAGAAACACCTGTCCCTGTGGTTTACGCTCAAGAGCAGCCAGTACTCCATCACCATCGCACCGATGACCGGCGAAGGCTCGATCAACCCCGAGCTGGCCGTGGGCGCCAGCGTTCCGGCCGCGCAAAAGGCCATCCAGTTGAGCCAGGCGATCATTGAACGCACCGAGCAGGCCTACCAAGCCGTGGCCGGTCTCAAGGTCCTGGGGCGCACGGCACGGGAGACGTCCCAGACGATCCGTCAGTTGCTGCCGCGACACTCACCCCTGGACTACAAGGCCAACGAAATCGGCCTGGCCTACGATCTCTGCGTGCAAGAACAGGCCAGCGCGCAAATGCCTCAAGCCCGGGCCGCCGTGGCGAACATCGTTATCGAAGCCTCCGAGGCCAGCCAAACACTCACGGACTTGGTGAGCGCACCGCCCGTCGAGCAATCGACCGAGCAACGCATCGCAACACTGACGCCACTGCTGGACATCTACGCCGATACGCTTCAGCGCATCGAGGACCTGCCCGGCCAATACCCGGGCATGACCCATCCCCAGGCATTGGCGCGCTTGCAGGCGCTGATCAAGGAATTCCAGGCCCTGGCGCAATCCCAGCTCTACGACCTGCTGCCCGAGGATGAGCTGCCGTTCGAGCGGGGCGCCACCGCCGCCGCGACGGCCGGCCCGTCGCACCTTCCGGGCAAGGTGCTGAAGACGCGGCCGCGGGATCCGCTGCCGGCCAGCGAGTCCAAACCCGAGGCGGCCCTGTTCAAGAAGTTCGCGCCCAAAAGTGGCGGGGCCGGTAAACCGGTGAGAACCGACAATGACGTCATCGTCGACGGGTTGGCGCTGAACCTCGGGCTGGAGGGTTTCATCACCCGCACCCGCGAGGACGCCCAACGGGCGAAGCGGATTCCGGCGGACATGCAGCACCTGTTCGATTCCCAGGCCCTCAAGTACGAGGAGGAAGCCACGGCGGTCGAGACGGCCATGGCGAACATTCGCGCGGCCAGCGGTATGCCGCCACCGGTCGGCACGTTGAGCCTGGAACTGCGCAATGGAGCTACCCGCCTGCGCAGCAGCGGGATCGAGGTGCGAGCCTCCATGTTGAAACAACGCAAACCGCGCCTGGAGTATTTCCAATGGTTGCATGACAACGCTCAGGTCCGGCTGGTGCGCAACCAACAGGGGCGGGTCAAAACCAAATCCCGGGGCGACTACTTCCAGGAGTACCGGATACTCGACATCGCGCGCAACGACCAGCCGCTGTGGCTGGCTCACTTTCACTATGCCGCCCTCGATAGTCCGGCCAACCAGCCCACCGCCGCGCACTTGAAAGTCGCGGACACGTACCTGGACACTCTGGACCCGGCGCTTCGACAGCAACTGACGTCGATCGAACCCGTGGATTACGTGTTTCGCCGGATCAGCGATCCGGCCACGCGCCGGTTATTTCTCGCCCTCGAACCACCGCCCCCCGCGTCGCCCCTGGCCTAGCAAGACCAGGCGGTACGCAGGCGCTTGAGTGCGCAGGCGATGTCGGCCTCCGGCACGGCGGCGAAGCCCAGCACCAGGCCGGCCCGCTGATCCAGTGGTCGCGTTGAATCGGGCAGCCAATAGCTGCTCAAACCGTTGATCTCGACCGCAACGGCGGCAGCTTTTTCGATGAGTTCCTGTTCACGGGCCAGGCTGTCGACCGGCACCGTCATGTGCAACCCGGCGGCGACGGTCGGCAAACTGCCCACGCCGGGAATGTCCTTCGGCCAACCGGCCAACAGCGCATTGCGCCGACTCAGGGCCGCACGGCGCATCCGGCGGATGTGGCGCTGGAAATGTCCGGCCGCGATGAACTCGGCCATGACCGCTTGGGTGCTGACTTCCGAATGCCGCACATCCACGGCGCGACGACGGGAAAACGCATCCACCAACCCCGGCGGCAACACCAGGTAGCCAAGGCGCAAGGCCGGGAACGCCACTTTGCCGAAGGTCCCGACGTAGAGCACTCGGCCCTGGCGATCCAGTGCCGCCAACGGCGCCAACGGTGCGCCGCTGTAGCGGTACTCGCCGTCGTAATCGTCCTCGACGATCCAGCCCTGGGTGCGCTCGGCCCACGCCAGCAATTCCAGGCGCCGGGCCAGGCTCATGATCACCCCGGTCGGGTACTGATGGGATGGGGTCACGTACGCCAGTCGGCAATCCTTCAAACCTTCCAGTTCGGCGCAATTGATGCCCTCACTGTCCACCGACACCCCGCGCAATCGGCCCCCGGCCACGGCGAAGGCATGACCGGCCGCGCGATACCCCGGATTCTCGATCGCCACTCCATCGCCCGGCTCGACCAGCAGCTGTGCACAAAGGCTAATCCCCTGCTGTGCGCCACTGGTGATCACAATTTGCTCAGCCGTGCACTGCATGCCCCGCGAACTGCGCAAATACGCGGCAATCATCCCGCGCAGGCGCGCATCGCCCGCCGGGTCGCCGTAGCACAACTGCTGCAGATCCGGTTTGCGCCAGAAAGCCGCGTTCAGCTTGGCCCAGACCTCGAACGGAAACAGATCGAAGGCCGGCACGCCCACGCGAAAAGCCTTCGGCGGACCACTCGGTGGCAGGGCCAAATGGTTGTTTTCGACCCGCTGCAAAGCACCGCTGTGGATAACTTTACTGGATGGAATCACAGGTAAATCCAGCCAATTTGTGGATAAGGCTGGGGGTAACCCTGTTGACAACCCTGTGGATACTTTTGTGGATAGTTTTTTTGCCGGCAGCACGGTTTGCGGCAACTGCGCGACGTAAGTGCCGTCGCCGACCCGCCCTTCGATAAAGCCCTCGGCGTAGAGCTGATCGTAGGCGCGGACCACGCTGTTACGGGAAATCGACAACGCCGCCGCCAGGTCGCGACTGGCTGGCAAACGCGTGCCACTGGCCAGGCGCCCGTCGAGCACGCGCACGCGCAAGGCCTGGTAGAGCTGACGGCTGAGCCCTTGGCGGGGATCGAGTTCGATACCGGCGGGGTTGAAGGACAAGGACAGCGGCGCATCGGTCATGGCCTGAACCTATCAAGAATGGACCTATGAAATTGGCCAGTAATGGCTCTTACAACAGACCAATAGCCTGCCTAGGATGGAGCCATTCGCCAAGGGATATTTCCATGTACAACCCCAGCTCGTTTGCCATCCAAGATTTGCCGGACTTGCAGCAGCAGATACTCGCCACCCGCCTCGCCATCCTGGTGACCCACGGCGAGCAAGGTTTGCAAGCCAGTCATATCCCGGTGCTGCTGGACGCCGAACAGGGTCCGAATGGCACCCTCTACGGGCACTTCGCCAAGGCCAATCCGCAGTGGAAAGACTTGCAGAACGGTGCCGAGGCCATGGTGATTTTTGCCGGTGCCGACGCCTACGTCAGCCCGGGGTTTTACCCGAGCAAAGCCGAGCACGGCAAAGTCGTGCCGACCTGGAATTACGTGGCCGTGCACGCTTACGGTGTGGCTGAAGTGTTCACCGACGCCCATCGTCTGCTCAATTTGGTCAGCGCCCTCACCGATCGCCACGAAGCGGGTCGCGCCCAGCCCTGGCAAGTTGCTGACGCCCCCGCCGACTACATCGACGGTATGCTCAAGGCCATCGTCGGTTTCGCCTTGCCGATCCAGCGCCTGGAAGGCAAACGCAAACTGAGCCAGAACCGCAACGCCGCAGACATCGCCGGTGTGCGCGAAGGGTTGGCTGCCAGCCCCGACGCGCAGGACCAGGCCCTCGCCCACTTGATGCGTTAAGGAATGAACATGAGTCAGATCGAGATTCGCCAGGTCACTGCCGACGACCACGCCGCGTGGTTGCCGTTGTGGCAGGCCTACCTGCGCTTCTACAACACCGAATTGCCGGAAGTCGTGAGCCAAAGCACCTGGCAGCGCATGCTCGACCCGAACGAGCCGACCCACTCCGCCCTCGCCTGGGCCGATGGCAAAGCGGTGGGCATGGTGAACTTCATCTACCATCGCTCGAACTGGAGCATCGAAAACTCCTGTTACCTGCAAGACTTGATCGTAGAGCCCGAAACCCGTGGCACCGGCGTCGGTCGCAAACTGATCGAGTTCGTCTACGCCACCGCCAAAGCGGACGGTTGCTGCAAGGTTCACTGGCTGACCCACGAGTCCAACGCCACTGCGATCCAGCTCTACGAGCGCATCGCCGAACGCCCGGGCCTCCTCCAGTTTCGCAAAGCCCTTTAAGGTTCAAGGAGAACAACAATGACCACTTCACTCGCAGACTGGAAAGGCGTCCCGGCCCCCACGGTTCAACTACTGGAAGGGCGCTTCATCCGCCTGGAAAAACTTGACCCGGCGCGCCACGCCGACGGCTTGTTCAAAGCCCTGCAAGGCCCTGGCGCCGACCCGAAACTCTGGGACTATTTGCCTTACGGCCCCTTCCCGGAGCGCAGCGTATTCAACGACTGGCTGAACAACCACGCGGCCAACAGCGACCCGTATTTTTTCACCGTGATCGACCGTGCCAGCGGCGACGTGCAAGGCATCCTCAGCCTGATGTCCATCGTCCCGGTCCAGGGCCGCATCGAAATCGGCCACGTGACTTTCGGTGCGTCGATGCAGCGTTCACCGAAAAGTACCGAGGCGGTTTACCTGCTGGCCAAGGAGTCGTTTGCCCTGGGCTACCGGCGTCTGGAGTGGAAATGCAACAACGGCAACGCCCGCTCCAAATACGCGGCCGAGCGTTTGGGGTTCAGTTTTGAAGGGGTGTTCAGACAGCACATGGTGGTGAAGGGACAGAATCGCGATACGGCTTGGTATTCGATTCTGGATTCGGAATGGCCGGTGGTTGGGGCGGGGTTTGAGCGATGGCTTTCAGATGAAAACCAGACGGATTCAGGGCAACTGAAAACCTTGGCCGAGTGCCGCGCCTAGTGATCGTTCCCACGCTCTGCGTGGGAATGCAGCCCGGGACGCTCTGCGTCCCATCGAACGCAGAGCGTCCGTAGAGGCGTTCCCACGCAAAGCGTGGGAACGATCTTTTCAGACGAGTTTCTGGGCCAGCACGGCGATATGCTCCGGCCCAATCCCGCAGCACCCGCCTAAATGGCTCGCCCCACGCTTCTGCCAATCGGCCGCCCAGTGCAGGTAACCTGGCGGATCGAGATCGTCGCGCAACGGGTCCAACCCGTCGTTGGCCGTGGCCTCTTTCGGTTGCGGCGGGAAGGCGTTGGCGTATGCGCCGATGTGAATATTCACACCCAACCGCTCGAACGTTTTCCGCGCTGCATCAATCGCCGCGCCGATGACTTCCGGCTGGCTGCAGTTGAACAGTAACGTCTCGACACCCAGCTCAGCGGCCACGGCGGCTGCTTCGGCCACCGGCTCGCCGGAACGCAAGCGCGGCACGTCGTCGGTGTCTTCATCCTTCAAAGTAAACGACAGCCAGAACGGTTTGCCATCGTTCGGCAGCCCGGCGTGGATCGCCCGCGCCTCAACGATCGAGCTCTGGGTTTCCGCCAGCCACAAGTCAACGTGGGGCGCGAGGCCCTTCACCAGCGGCGTCAGCAATTCCGTGACCCGCGCAGCGTCGAACAGGTCCGGGCGGTAGGAACCAAACAACGGCGGCAACGAACCGGCCACGCGTACCGGTTTACCCGCCGCCTCCACCGCACGCCGGGCCAACTCGCCAGCCAACGCCGCGAGCGCCTGGCCTTCAGCGGCAAAGCGCTCTTCGCCGATATGGAACGGCACCACCGCATAGCTGTTGCTGGTGATGACGTTTGCACCGCTTTCGATATAGGCCGCGTGCACCGCCTCGACGGCTTGCGGCGCTTCGCTCAAGGCCAGCGCCGACCACTCGGGTTGCCTGAATGGTGCCCCACGGCGCTGTAGCTCACGACCCATGCCGCCATCCAGAATCACTGTGCTTCCTGCGCCCATATGCTTTTCACTCATAAGCTTATGAAAATAACTCACTACCAGAGTCGTTCTTATAACTATTTAATACGTAACATCTGGTTAATAACAACCTCTTTTTTCAGGGATCGACTGTGAAATTTCAACCGCTATTGGCCTTGGGCCTGACGATTCTGGCTGCCTCCACTCAAGCCTTTGGCGGCGCCACGCTGGATCGCGTCGAGCAAAAGAAAGAACTGGTGGGCGTGTTGATGGAAAGTTATCCACCGTTCTCGTTCCTCAACGACCAGAACCAGCTCGACGGTTTCGACGTCGATGTGGCCAAAGCCGTGGCCGAGAAACTCGGCGTGAAACTGCGCCTCGAAACCCCGTCCTGGGACGTGATTGCCGCCGGCCGCTGGAGCGGTCGCTACGACATCTGCATCTGCTCCATGACCCCGAGCAAGGCACGCGCCGAAGTCTTCGATTTCCCGGTCGAGTACTACGCATCCCCGGCGGTGATCGTGGTCAACGCCAAGGATGACCGCATCCATAACGCCAAGGACCTGAGTGGCAAGAAAGTCGGCCTCACCAGCGCCTCCAGCTACGAAAGCTACCTGAACAAAAACCTGGTGATCGAAGGCGCCGAAGACACGCAGTTGCAGTACCCGTTCGAGGACGTGCAGATCGCTCCGTATGACACCGACAACGTGGCCTTCCAGGATTTGGGCCTGGGCGCCGGTGTTCGACTGGACGCGATCCTCACCAACCTGGTGACCGCGCAACCGCGCCTGAACGAAGACAAACGCTTCAAACTGGCAGGCGAGGCGCTGTACTCCGAGCCGAACTCGGTGGCCATCGAAAAGGGTGACGCGCAGTGGGACGGCAAAGTGCGTGAAGTCTTCGCGCAGCTGAAACAGGACGGCACGTTGAGCAAGCTCTCGCAAAAATGGATCGGCGCTGATATCAGCAAATGACTTCTTTCCCGACACCTCCCCAGCCGCCGCAACCCGTCGCTGAGTCACGGCTGCAACGGATCTTCGGATTTCGCACGCGGCTGTACCTGACCTGGGCGGCGATGCTCGGCTTGTTCGCCAGTTTTTTCCTGAGCTTCGACCTGAAGTTCTCGATCATCCTCGACAAACTGCCCAACCTCGTCGGCCTGCACCTGGCGCCCAACGGCTTCCTGCAAGGCGCGGCGCTGACGTTGTTTCTCTGCGCCTGCTCGATCGTCGCCTCATCGCTGCTGGGCTTCATCACGGCCTTGGGGCGGCTGTCGAAAAGCGCCGTGGCGTTCGGCATTGCGAGTTTCTACGCGTCGTTCTTTCGCGGCACGCCGCTGCTGATCCAGATCCTGCTGATCTACCTCGGCCTGCCGCAACTGGGCATCGTGCCCGGCGCCATCGCCGCCGGAATCATCGCCCTGTCGCTGAACTACGGCGCTTACCTGAGCGAAATCTTCCGCGCCGGCATCCTCGGCGTCCCCCACGGCCAACGGGAAGCCTCCCTGGCCCTGGGCATGCGCGAAACCGTGATCTTCTGGCGCGTCACCCTGCCCCAAGCCATGCGCACCATCATCCCGCCGACCACTAACCAATTCATCTCCATGCTCAAGGACTCGTCGTTGATCTCGGTGATGGGGGTGTGGGAAGTGATGTTTCTGGCGCAGTCGTATGGGCGCTCGAGTTATCGGTATATCGAGATGCTGACAACCGCGGCGGTGATTTACTGGGTGATGTCGATAGGGTTGGAGCTGATACAGGCGCGGATGGAGCGGCATTACGGCAAAGCCTATGTGAGCCGTAGCTAGGTCGAAACACGACACTCCCGAAGGCTGCGATCTTTTGATCTATAACGCATGCAGCCTTCGGTAACGACTTGTTGTCGACTTAGCTGAAATCCCGTCGAACCCGCACCACGCCCATCTTCAAGCCAAACGGTTTGAACACAGAATTGAGCGACTTCAGCGTCTGATTCCCTTCTCCATGCTCGATATGCACCAGCGTGCGCACAGAAATTTTGCACATCTTCGCGAACTGGGTTTGGTGCAGGCCGGTGACCTCAACCCGTAATCGACGGACTGCTTCGCCTATTTCTAGAGTGCCTTGGGCGAGCCCCTCTTGAATGCCTTCGATCAACAGAGCGCGGGCATCAATGGTAATGGTCATCTCAGCCCCCATGTCTTCAAGCGTTGCTCAAGATTTCTCAACGCAACCCCAGGGTGATTCATAGTGGCCTCAGGAAGACCGCTGGCGGTGAGAATGTCCGGCAAAGCCAACAAGCGATCAGCATCCGCTCGCAGATTTTCAAAGAGCGATTCAGGATCTCCGATATCCGCCAATGCATTGCATACCTCGCGCCATTTCACCTCGCCCGCCACCTCCAGGTCTTTGGGCCATTTAGTGGTGCGCGTGACTCCCTCGTCGTCCATCACCATTGGAGCCAAATCGTAGATCGGAGCAAGGCGGAAGGATTCTGTGCCGCGGATAATCGAAGTATTGCGGCCATGGTTATCGGAGTTACCCAGAATTTTATTAAGCAAATCACGACGTAGATAATCGGACACCAGCGCAGGAACCTGATCGACCTGCCCGACTTGTTTCCACAGCCGAGCGAGGAGCTGGATCACCTCAAGGTGGTTCATGTAACTGCCGGGGACTGTCACACCTGCCAGCGAGTAGATCGATTCAACCGCTAATCGCTCAACACCTTGATCTGTTACCTCCCGATCAAAGCGCTTCATCCAAAGACTGGGTTTTGTTGCTTCCTCCAGCGCGAGCCCATCTGCCGCTATCGTCTCGATCCCCAGAACGTGCAATGCCTTGTAATAGTGAAATTCGCTTTTGAGAATTATCTGATCAGTCTGGGCAGCTCTGTTACGAGCAAATTTAACAAACCAATGCTGCGCCACTTGATCGTCGCTCAGTACAGCATCCGGATATAGCAGGCCGTCCCGCCCTTGAGACATCAAAAGCTTGGGGGCTTCACCACCTGCCCCCGTGGCACCGCCTATCGCTGCGCCCTGCTCATAGGCGTACTCCAAAAAAGTATTATCGCGAGCGACTACTTCTTCTCGACGAAAACCTATGGCGGGCCTGTCGTCTGCCTCTTGAGCCGACTCCTTGATACGCATGTGGCCGATAGGGGCGGGGGTGCTCCGTCCCAGCAAAAATAAATCAGCGCTGATGCCTTCAGGTTTGTCCTGGCCAACGCGCGCCATAAGAAAGCGTCTTGCAGCGCCGGCAGGAGCGATGTCGAGCAAAAAGGCCGGCGCCTTTTTCAGCGACGTGTTATCCCAATCCAATGGCAACCTGGCGCTGACCGCTTTGGAAAAAGGCGATTCGATGCACTCAAGGTTGTTAGTCACATAGTCTTTTTTATAACCAAATCGACACGGCCCTTCGAAACCTTTTTCCGGCTCGGTAAAAACCAGAGTCATCGCATCAAGCCAATGACCAGATGTGTAGACCTGCAGCGTCAATGTGTACATAACTCACCTGCAATTTGATGCGTACCATCGTAAGAAAACGACCTGCTCATGCAATATAGTGCAGCCATGGGTAAACCATTGACCTAATTTACGCATTAAAATGCATTTATCAAACAAGCCGGATTAGATTTACGCATTAAAATGCAGAAACCTGTCATCACCCAGACATCATTCTGTAAAAACCCTCCGCTATACAACACAGCCCGCTTATAACAAAAAGGCTGTCCACCCCATGCCCTTCTCGCCCCAGCGTCTCGCCCTGACCATCGCCCTTCTCATCAGCGCCACCGCCGCCCACGCCAAAAACGTGCAGATCGACACCGCCACCACCGCCGCGCAAACCCTCGGCGGTAATGACACGCTGACAATTTCCGCGCCCGGCAGCATCACCAACAGCGGCAAGGCCGTGAGCTTGAAGGACAGCACCAGTGGTGTCGGCGTGGTGGTCGATAACGCGGGCAAGATCGTGTCCACCGGTGGCCGGGCGATCGACAGCAGCGGCGACCTGACCCAGGCGCGCAACTACAGCATTTATAACCGCAGTGGCGGGCAGATCCTCGGGTTCAACGATGCGTTGCGCATCGACAGCAACTTCGCCAGCGGCAGTCTGTTGATCGATAACAGCGGCATCATTCGCTCCACCACTGGCCAGGGGCTGGACCTGGATGCGCTACGTAGCAACAACGTGAAAACCACAATCATCAACCGCGCGGGCGGGCTGATACGCGGGGATGCCAGCGACGGCATGAAGACCGGGGCCAACGCGACGATCACCAACTATGGCGAGATCTCTACGGGTGATTCGCACAACGCCGACGAGAAGTTCGACGGCATTGATATCGACACGGCAACCGGCGTGACGGTGACCAACTACGGCACCATTTCCGCCGGACGCCACGGCATCACCACCGACCTCGGCGCCACGCTGGTCAACTACGGGCAGATCACCGGGCGCAACGGTTCGGGATTCGGCTCCGATGGCGACGGCACCGTCATCAACCACGGCACGATCACCGGCGCGTATTCGGGGCTGCAACCCAACGGTGACGGCGATGGCGTGGACATCGACAAGATCGCCCACATCGAAAACTACGGCACCATTCAAGGCGTCGGCGCGGGCGGTGTGGACAAGGGTGGTTTCGCTAACGGCAGCGAAGGCATCGCGTTGGGTGGCGGCTATGTATTGAACGCCAAAGAGGCGCTGATCAGCGGCGCCAACAGCGCGATCCTGGTGGACGACGGCAGCGGCGGTTCGGGGGCGGCGGCGACCACCCTGGAAAACTTCGGCACCATCCAGGGCCTCGACGGTTTCGGGGTGAAGTTCGTCGGCGAGTTTGCCGACAGCGTAACCAACGGCGGCACCATCAGCGGCAGCAACGGCTTGGCCCTGGACCTGGGCGGCGGCAACGACAGCCTGACCCTGCGCAACGGCAGCCGCTTCGTCGGTGTGGTCGATGGCGGCAGCGGTTATGACCGAGTGGTGATGGACGATGTGGCGGGCGGCAGTTTCGGTGCCAGTCGCAACTTCGAATGGCTGGAGGTCAAGCAAGGGGCCTGGACCCTGACCGGCAGCGGTGATTTCAGCGACGGCGGCGCGGTGCGCAATGGCGCGACGCTGCTCAACCAGGGCGGCATTGCCGGCACGCTGACGGTGGATCAGGGCGGCGTGTATGCCGGCGGCGGCTCGGTAGGCAATCTGCTGGTCAACGGTACGTTGCAGACCAATACGCAACTCGGCACTGCAACCATCACTCACGATTTGACCTTCGGCAGCGACGGCACCCTGGCCTATGGCGTGAATGCCGACGGCACCAGCGCCCCGGTGAAGATCGGCGGCACCGCCAATCTGAACGGCGCGACCCTGGCGGTAAACCCCGGCAGCGGCACTTACCCGTGGCAAAGCCATTACACCGTGCTTCAAGCCGCGAGCGTCAACGGCACCTTCGGCAAGGTCACCAGCGACTACGCGTTCCTCACGCCAACCCTCGCGTACACCCCGACTCAGGTCGATCTGACCTACACCCGCAACGACATCGCCTTCAATGAATTCGCCGCCACCGGCAACGGCAGCAACGCCGCCAATAGCCTGGCCTCGATGGGCAAAAACAACGCGCTCTACAACGCGCTGCTCAACACCACCAACGCCACGGCCGGCGCGGCGATTGAGCAACTGGCCGGCGCGAGCAACGCCAACCTGACCAGCGCCACCCTCGGCGCCAGCAGCCAGATTGGCGGCAGCATGCTCTCGGCGATGCAGCAAATGGGCGGCGGATCAGGCTTGCTGGTGGGCCTCGATCAACGGGACACACCAGTCCTCGCGTCCACCGGCGTGCCATCTGAAGCACGCAATCTCAACGACCCGAATGCCCAGGGCCGACTCTGGCTGCAAGCCATCGGCGGCTACGGCAAGCTCGACGGCGAACACGGCAACAGCGGTCTGGAACAACGCACCAAAGGCAGCGTGCTGGGCGCCGATTGGGCGCTCAATCCGCAATGGCGCCTGGGCGTGTTGGGCGGTTATTCGAAAACCGATCTGGATGCCACCGGCGTCGACGGCAATGTCGAGAGCTGGCACGCCGGGGTCTACGCCCTGCGCCAAAGTGGCCCGTTCGCGTTGCGCCTCGGCGCGGCCTACAGCGGCCATCAAGGCGAAAGCAAACGCACCGTCGCGTTCAACGGTTTCAACGACCGGCCAAAAGGCGATTACGACGCCGACAGCCAACAAGCCTTCGCTGAACTGGGTTACGCCATGGGCAACGGCCGCCTCAGCGTCGAACCCTTCGCCAACCTCGGCTACCAGCGCTATCACCGCGACAGCTACAAAGAGAAAGGGGGCGCCGCCGCGCTGCAAGTCGACGAGCAAACCCAAGACAACTTCAGCAGCACCTTCGGCGTTCGCCTGGCACACCTGAGCACCCTGGACAACGGCATGAGCCTGACCCCGCGCATGACCGCTGGCTGGAAGCACACGTATGGCGATGTCAGCAGCTCGACGCGCCAGGCCTTCGTGGTCGGCGGCACGGCGTTCAGTGTCGATGGCAGTTCGCTGGATCGCGACAGCCTGGTGCTGGAGGCGGGGCTGGATCTGGGGATTTCGGCGCGGCATACCCTCGGCGTTGGCTACAGCGGCGAGATTGGCAGCAACAGCCGCAATCATGGGTTGATTGGGCAGTGGCAGATGAGTTTCTGAGATTTCGCCAATCGAAGATTCCGGGAATGTTGTAGGCAAAGACGCCAATCACAGCAGGTAAAACCGGCCGTTCCTCAACGGCCGGTTTTTTTCTACAGAACAATCTGACACAACCTGCAAATCTGAGGGAAGCGCCTGACATCGCTCCCCACAACCTCCCCCTTAGAGTTTGGCCTTCATTCAAACGAGGTCGAACTCAATGCCCGATCAACACAAATTCCGACCACAACACCTCGCGTTGGCCATTGCACTGGCGCTGGGATGTGCTGAATTTTCAATGGCTCAAGAGCTGACTGGCAGAGCCGAACCGCCGGTCGACGCCAAGATAATAGAGCGGCATGAGTCCGAGCCGAGAATCGATCTGGAGGCTCTTCTTCCAACTTTCACTAAGGTTCACGACGCCGTTCCTAATGTGATCGATTCACCCGAGACGGTTGTACAAGGAACAGACGCCAACGACCTCATTACCCTGAAGAACGGCGGTAGCATCAAAGGCCCGGCGGATGGAGGAGGAGGCATCAACGTCATACACCTTGAGGCCTCTGACGGTGGTGTTCTGGGAGAAACAAAAAATACCACCGGCCTGGTCAGTCATCTGGGTTCATGGACGCTGAACAGCAAGAGCGATTTCCATGACGGCGTGGTGGTGTTGAATGACGGCATCCTGACCAATAACGGGAAGATCCTCGGCCGTGCGATTGCGGTCGGGCAGCTCTTCAATAAAGGCACCATAGATGGCCACGTCGATGTCAGGGAACGCGGCACTTTCGCGGGTTCCGGGACCGTCGGAAGCTTGCAAGTACACGGTCGCGTCGACGTCAATAAAATGCATGGCGCCCCACGGGTCAGAGGGGACTTGAACCTGTCAAAGACAGGTGTATTGGCCTACGAGGTCAATCCCGAAGGCAAAGGTCAAACGATCAGAGTCGGTGGCACTGCCAGGCTGGGCGGCTCCACTCTGAAAATCGTTGCGATGCCGGGCGAATATCTGCAAAGCAACCGCTACACCGTTATCGAGGCGAAGGATAAAGTCGAAGGTGAATTCGGCGAAGTCCTCAATGACTTGGCATTTATGGCACCGACCCTCAGGTACAACAATAAAAGCGTTGGCCTGACCTATGCTCGTAACGAAGTACCTTTCGAGAGTCTCGCCACTTCCGAAAACGGACGGGAGTTCGCCAAAAATATCTCCGAGCCGGAACACGTTCCCGATGCTCAATTACCCTCTGACATCGTAAATACCAGCGTCGCGGACGTGACGCCATCCGCCGACGTTCCCGCACCAGCTCCACAGCCAATCGCCGTCACCGATACTTCTGACACAGAGCCACATCCATCTGCCGTCGCCGACACTGCTAGCACGGCGCCACAACCAGCCACCGTCGCCGACACTGCTAGCACGGCGCCACAACCAGCCACCGTCGCCGACACTGCTAGCACGGCGCCACAACCAGCCACCGTCGCCGACACTGCTAGCACGGCGCCACAACCAGCCACCGTGACGAATGCAGCCGTCACCGCCCTGCTAGCCACCAACACTGAGACAGCCTCCTACGCCCTCGAACAACTGGCCGGCTCCAGCAACGCCAACCTCGCCAAAGCCACCTTGAGCAGTGTTGACCCGGTCAACGGCAGCCTGCTCTCTGCCATGCGCCAGTTGGGTACCAACAACTTGAGTTCACGAAACAATGCACCGCGTTTGGCGGCCGGCAGCGAAGACAACGGCCGTGTCTGGCTGCAAGCACTCGGTCATGGCGGCAAACTGGATCGCGACGTTGAACCGCTGCAACACTCGACCAAGGGCCTGCTACTGGGCGCGGATTGGAGCCTCGATGATGAATGGCGCCTGGGGTTGATGGGCGGGACATCACGGACTCGACTGGACAGCAAGGAACTCGACGGCAATCTCGATAGCTGGCACCTGGGCGCCTATGCGTTGAGGCAGAACGGTCCGATGTCGCTTCGTTTAGGCGCAACTTACAGCAACCACGACGGAAGCACTGCACGCCGAATTGCCTTCGCCGGTTTCAGCGATCGCCCCAAAGGCAGCTACGACGCCAGTACCCAGCAAGCCTTCGCCGAAGTGGGGTACAACCTGGGCCGCGCCAACGTCAGCATCGAACCCTTCGCCAGCCTTGGCTATCAACGCTACCAGCGCGACGGCTACACCGAGAAAGGTGGGGCTGCGGCGCTGAAGGTTCACCAGCAATCCCAAAGCAATATGAACAGCACGTTTGGCCTGAGGGTGGCGAAGGTCGAGACGCTGGATAACGGCATGCGTCTGACGCCGCGATTCAGTGCTGGCTGGAAGCACACCTATGGCGATACCTACACGGCAACGCGCCAGCGGCTGGTCACTGGCGGCAGCAACTACACCGTTTATGGTGCGGAGCTGGATCGCAATAGTTTGCTGGTGGATGCGGGGCTGGATCTTGGGGTTTCGGCAAACCACAGCGTGGGCGTAGGCCTGACTGGTGAGGTCGGCAGCGACAGCCGCAACCACGGCGTCATGGGCCAGCGGCGCATGGCGTTCTAACTAACACCGCTCGCTCCTACACGGGTCAAATACCGGGCAAAAAAAAGGGGAGCACATGCCCCCCCGAGGTTTAAAGCGGTGTGATCCGGGCTGTTAAATCAGCCTTCGATCTCGATCAGGATTTCGCCCGGGTTCACCCGGTCGCCCTTGGCCACGTGGATGGCGGTGACTTTGCCGGCGATGGCGGCTTGCACTTCGGTTTCCATCTTCATCGCTTCGGTGATCAGCACGGACTGGCCAGCTTTCACGGTGTCGCCTTCCTTGACCAGCACATCGACGATGTTGCCCGGCATGGTGGTGCTGACGTGGCCCGGCGCTGTGGCTTGCTTGCGTTTGCTGCTGCCGCCGCTGACGAATTCGTTGAGCGGTTCGAACACCACTTCTTCCGGCATGCCGTCGATGGACAGGTAGAAGTGGCGCTTGCCTTCAGCCTTGACGCCGACACCGGTGATGTCGACGCGGTAGGTTTCGCCGTGGACGTCGATGACGAACTCGGTCGGCACGCCTTCGCCACTGGCCGAGGTCACGCCGCCGGCTTCAGGAATGGGCAGCAACACTTCAGGTGTCAGGGTGCCGGCGTTGCGCTCCTCGAGGAACTTGCGGCCGATGTCCGGGAACATGGCGTAGGTCAGCACGTCTTCTTCGGACTTGGCCACGGCACCGATTTCGGCACGCAGCTTGGTCATTTCCGGCTTGAGCAGGTCGGCCGGACGAACGTCGATCACCTCTTCGCTGCCGATGGCCTGGCGACGCAGTTTCTCGTTCACGGTGCCCGGCGCCTTGCCGTAGCCGCCTTGCAGGTAGAGCTTCACTTCGTTGGTGATGGTTTTGTAGCGCTCGCCGGCCAGCACGTTGAAGAACGCCTGGGTACCGACGATTTGCGAGGTCGGCGTCACCAGCGGCGGGAAGCCGAGGTCTTCGCGAACCCGCGGGATTTCGGCCAGCACTTCGCCCATGCGATTGAGTGCGCCCTGCTCTTTCAGCTGGTTGGCCAGGTTGGAAATCATCCCGCCCGGCACCTGATTGACCTGCACGCGGGTGTCGACGGCGGTGAATTCGCTTTCGAACTGGTGGTACTTCTTGCGCACGGCGTAGAAGTACAGGCCGATCTCTTGCAGCAGCTCCAGATTCAGGCCGGTGTCGAACTCGCTGCCTTTAAGGGCGGCGACCATCGATTCGGTGCCCGGGTGGCTGGTGCCCGAGGCGAAGCTGGAGATCGCGGTGTCGATGTGATCGGCACCGTTTTCGATGGCCTTGAGTTGGCACATGGTGGCCATGCCCGAGGTGTCGTGGGAGTGAATGAACACCGGCAGCGACTGCTCGGATTTCAGCGCCTTGACCAGTTCGCCGGTAGCGTACGGGGTCAGCAGGCCGGCCATGTCCTTGATCGCCACCGAGTCGCAACCCATGGCTTCCATTTGCCGGGCTTGGGCCACGAACGCGTCGATGGTGTGCACCGGGCTGGTGGTGTAGGCGATGGTGCCCTGGGCATGTTTGCCGGCCGCTTTTACGGCTTCGATGGCCACGCGCAGGTTACGCACGTCGTTCATGGCATCGAAGATGCGGAACACGTCGATGCCGTTGACCGCGGCCTTGGCGACGAAGGCTTTGACCACGTCGTCGCTGTAATGGCGGTAGCCCAGCAGGTTCTGGCCACGCAGGAGCATTTGCAGACGCGTGTTAGGCAGTGCGGCGCGCAGTTGGCGCAGGCGCTCCCATGGGTCTTCCTTCAGGAAGCGTACGCAGGCGTCGAACGTCGCACCGCCCCAGCATTCCAGCGACCAGTAGCCGACTTTGTCGAGCTTGTCGCAGATCGGCAGCATGTCTTCGGTGCGCATGCGGGTGGCGAGCAGCGATTGGTGGGCGTCGCGCAGGATGGTGTCGGTGACGAAGATTTTCTTAGTCATTGGTATCTCCTCAGAGCTTCAAGCTCCAAGCTACAAGCCGCAAGAAAAAGCCAATCTGCTCTTACTTGCCGCTTGCAGCTAAAAGCTTGCCGCTGTTTATTCATAAACCCGCGTGTGCGGCGATGGCGGCAGCGATGGCCAGGGCCAGCTCTTCGGGTTTGCGCTTGATCGAGTAGTTGGTCAGTTCAGGGTGGGCTTCAACGAAGCTGGTATTGAACTGGCCGCTACGGAATTCCGGGTTGCGCAGGATTTCCTGGTAGTACGCGGCGGTGGTCTTGACCCCTTGCAGACGCATGTCGTCGAGGGCGCGCAAGCCACGGTCCATCGCCTCTTCCCAGGTCAACGCCCACACCACCAGTTTCAGGCACATGGAGTCATAGAACGGCGGAATGGTGTAGCCGGTGTAGATCGCCGTGTCGGTACGTACGCCGGGGCCGCCGGGTGCGTAATAACGGGTGATCTTGCCGAAGCTCGGCAGGAAGTTGTTTTTCGGGTCTTCGGCGTTGATCCGGAACTGCAACGCAAAGCCACGGTGCTGGATGTCTTCCTGCTTCACCGAAAGCGGCAGGCCCGACGCAATGCGGATCTGCTCACGCACAATGTCGATGCCGGTGATTTCTTCGGTGATGGTGTGTTCCACCTGCACCCGGGTGTTCATCTCCATGAAGTACACCTCGCCCTCGGCGAGCAGGAACTCCACGGTGCCGGCGTTTTCGTAACCCACGGCCTTGGCCGCACGCACCGACAGGTCGCCAATGTAGGCGCGCTGTTCCGGGGTCAGCTGCGGGCTCGGGGCGATTTCGATCAGCTTCTGGTTACGACGCTGAATCGAGCAGTCGCGCTCGAACAGGTGCACCACATTGCCAAAGCTGTCGCCCAGGATCTGCGCTTCAATGTGTTTCGGGTTGACGATGCATTTTTCCAGGAACACTTCCGCCGAACCAAAGGCCTTGGTCGCTTCGGAAATCACCCTGGGGAAGGCTTGTTCGAGTTCATCGCGGCTGTTGCAGCGACGAATGCCGCGGCCGCCACCACCGGAGGTGGCTTTGAGCATCACCGGGTAACCGATGCGGTCGCCTTCGACCAGCGCCTCGGCGATGTCCGCCACGTTGCCCTCGGTGCCGGGAGTGACCGGGACGCCAGCCTTGATCATGCTGCGGCGGGCTTCGGTCTTGTCGCCCATGCGGCGAATGACTTCAGCCGATGGACCAATGAATTTGATGCCGCGTTCGGCGCAAATGTCTGCCAGTTCGGCGTTTTCCGAAAGGAAACCGTAGCCGGGGTGCAATGCATCGCAACCGGTTTCCACGGCCAGGTTCACCAGCTTGCGCGGGTTCAGGTAACCGGCCAGCGGGTCGGCACCGATGCTGTGGGCTTCGTCCGCACGTTTGACGTGCAAGGCGTGCCGGTCGGCGTCGGAGTAGACCGCGACCGAGCGAATGCCCATCTCGGCGCAGGCACGCACGATTCGTACGGCAATCTCACCACGGTTGGCGATCAGGATCTTTGTTATCACTTGGAGGTTCCCTTGAGCCGGTGGTACCCACGACCTGCTAGACCAGGTCGACGCGTGACTAAATGTTTCGATTTAGTCGCAGCCCCACACTAGCCCCCATGAGGGATTAACAAAAATGATTAATAATTGGGTTAGCCATAAGTAAAGACTTATAGTTGAGGCATCAGCCTGTGGCCGGAGCCTTCGAATAATGCGTAAGTCATTGATGCGTATGACATTGCGTCAATTGCAGATTTTCAATGAAGTCTGTGATCTGAGGTCCTACAGCCGCGCGGCTGAGGAAATGTCTCTCACACAACCTGCCGTGAGCCTACAGATTCGTCAACTTGAGGAGCTGATCGGTCAGCCGTTGTTCGATTACGTCGGCAAAAAACTCTACATGACCGAAGCGGCGGAAGCGCTTCAGCGCGCCAGCCGGGACATTTTCGGACGCCTGGAAAACCTCGACATGCAGTTGTCGGACATGCAGGGCTCGTTGCAGGGTCAGCTGAAACTGGCAGTGGAATCCAGCGCCAAGTACTTCGTGCCGCACCTGTTCGCCGCCTTCAAGCGCCAGCACCCGGAAGTGAACCTGCACCTGACGGTCGTTAACCGTGGCCAGGTGATCCGGCGCCTGTCGGATAACCGCGATGATCTGGTGATCATGTCGATGGTGCCCCAGGACATGGGCCTGGAATTCCTGCCGTTCCTCAATAACCCGATCGTGGCCGTAGCGCCGCCGGATCATCCGCTGTGCCACATGGGACCGCTGCGTTTGCAGGATCTGGAGCCGTACACGCTGCTGATGCGTGAGCCGGGTTCCGGTACGCGGATGGCGTGCGAAGAGTATTTCAAAGAGAAGCGCGTGCACTTCACCCAGACCCAGGAGGTCGCGTCGGCGGAAGCCCAGCGTGAGTGTGTGTTGGCGGGTCTGGGCCTGGCCTTGTTGACGCGCCACGCCCTGAACCTGGAGTTGGCGACCGGCGCGCTCATTGAGTTGCCGGTCGAGGAGCTGCCGCTGTATCGCAGTTGGTGCCTGGTGCAGGCCAAAGCCAAACGCCTGTCACCGGTGGCGCACGCCTTCCTGGCGTTTATCCGCAGCGAACGGGTGCAAATCAGCGCGTTGGTTGAGCGTTTCGACGGGAAGTTGCCGGTGCTGCCTGCCAGTAATTGAGTTCCAGGTCGTCCGGGAAATCGCCGATTTCGGCCAGAAGCTGACGGCGTTCGCAGCGATCTTCGATAGCGCGGCGAAATTCCATGCGGCGCTGGTCTTCTTGCTGGCGACGGGTTTTGAGGGCGCTGTTGCGTTCTTCGTAGGGCTGGGCCATTGCAGGTCTCCCAAGTCGAGTACGGGAGTTACACGATGAACGCGGGGGATGACGGTTTGGCGGCGGGTGGGTTACAGGGAGATGAAAGTTTGTGCTTTGGCACATTGCATTGTGGCGAGGGGGCTTGCCCCCGTTGGGTCGCGGAGCGGACCCAGAGATTTTGCGACTGCTGCGCAGCCGAACGGGGGCAAGCCCCCTCGCCACAAGAGCCGCGCAGTGATCAATCGTCCAGCGCTTTCACCGATTTGGGCGACAACCGCAAGCTGCGAAGGCTGCGCTTGACGCTCTTGAGGTGGTTGACCAGGCTCGGCCCGCGCGCCATGGCCACGCCCATCGCCAACACGTCGATCACCACCAGGTGGGCGATGCGCGAAGTCAGCGGCGTATAGATTTCGGTGTCTTCGTGCACATCGATCGCCAAGTTGACGGTCGACAGCTCGGCCAATGGCGTCTGGCTCGGGCACAAGGTAATCAGCGAAGCGCCGCTTTCGCGGACCAGATTCGCCGTGATCAACAAATCCTTGGAACGCCCGGACTGGGAAATACAGATTGCTACGTCGGTAGGCTTCAGGGTCACCGCCGACATCGCCTGCATGTGCGGGTCGGAATACGCAGCGGCCGTCAGCAGCAAACGGAAGAACTTGTGCTGGGCATCCGCCGCCACTGCACCCGACGCGCCAAAGCCATAGAACTCAACACGCTGCGCCTGGGACATCAGCGACACCGCCCGCTGCAATTCCACCGGATCGAGCTTCTCGCGAACCTCCATCAACGTGTGCAGGGTGGTGTCGAAGATTTTCAGGCTGTAGTCAGCGACCGAATCGTCTTCATGAATCGCGAACTGCCCGAAACTCGCACCGGCTGCCAGGCTCTGCGCCAGCTTCAGTTTCAAATCCTGGAAACCGGAGCAACCGATAGCACGACAAAAGCGCACGATGGTCGGCTCGCTGATCCCCACGCTGTGGGCCAGGTCGGCCATGGAGCTGTGCATCACCGCCGCAGGGTCAAGCAGCACATGGTCGGCGACCTTGAGCTCCGACTTGCGTAACAGGTGACGGGACTGGGCGATGTGTTGCAGCAGATTCAAAGGGGTGGACTCTTTGTTATTGGCAGTTGCCGGGGATGTAGCACGCTTGTAGTTATACTACATGAATCGGCTTTTTGCCTGCTCAATGCGTAACTCAATGCCCCCATTCCACGCGTCGCGCGCTCCATGTAGCACTTACAGGGGTTTTGCGTCCGCGCGCAGCAGCTCAGCCAGATCAGCGGCTTCCACTGGACGACTGATCAAATAGCCCTGCACTTCATCGCAGCGCTCGGCTTGCAGAAACTCCAGTTGCTCGACGCGCTCCACGCCTTCGGCCACGACTTTGAGCGACAAGCCATGGGCCATGGCGATGATCGCCCGGGTAATCGCCGCATCCTCGCCGCCCTCCCCCAAGCCACGAATAAACGCCTGATCGATCTTCACGTAATCCACCGGGATGCGCTTGAGATAACTCAGGGACGAATAACCGGTGCCAAAATCGTCGATTGCCAGTTTCACCCCCAGATCGCGCAGTTGCTGGAAGGTCGCGATGATGTGTTCGACGCTGTCCAGCAATTGGCTTTCGGTCAGTTCCAGTTCCAGGTAATGCGGCGCCAGGCCGGTTTCTTCCAGCACCTGACGCACCAGGCTGACCAGTTTGCCCTGACGCAATTGATGCACCGACAAATTGACCGACACCCGGATCGGTTCAAGCCCCTGGCGCTGCCATTCGCAGGCTTGCCAGCAGGCCTGGCGCAGCACGAACTCGCCGATCGGACCAATGAGCCCGGTTTCCTCGGCCAAGCCGATGAAATCGTTGGGCGGCACCCGGCCCATGGTCGGATGGTCCCAGCGCACCAGCGCCTCGGCAGCGTTCAAGCGGCCGGTGGCGAGGCACAGTTTCGGCTGGTAGAACACCTTCAACTGCTTTTCTTCGATGGCTTTGCGCAGTTGATTCTCGAGTTGCAAACGCTCAAGCGTGCTGGCTTGCAGGCTGTCGGTGTAGAACTGGAAATTGTTGCCGCCCAGGTGTTTGGCGTGTTGCATGGCCATGTTCGACTGGCTCACCAACGCGGAAATCTCCCGCGCATTGTCCGGCAACATGCTGATGCCCATGGACGCGCTGACCACCAGTTCATGCCCCTCCACCGTCACCGGCAAACGCAGCTTGGACGACAATCGCGTCGCCACCCGGGCCAGGCTCGACAAGTTGCCATAGGCATCAAACAACACCGCGAACTCATCCCCGGAGAGCCGCGCGATGGTGTCCGCTTCCGGCAGCGCATTCACCAGCCGCCGGGCCATTTTCTGCAATAACTGGTCGGCGATTTCATGGCCGAGGCTGTCATTGAGCAGCTTGAAACGATCGAGATTGATGTGCAGCAACGCCAAACTGCGTCGCCCGCCCTGTCGCACCCGTTGATGGGCCTCGTGCAGCCGTTCGCGGAACAGCGAACGGTTGGCCAGGCCGGTGAGTTCGTCGTAATGGGTCAGGTAGCGCATGCGCTCTTCGGATTCGCGCCGCGCGGACAGATCGGCGAAGAAGCCGACAATATGACTGACCTTTCCGCGACTATCGCGCACCGCGTTCAATTGCAGCCACTGCGGATACAGCTCGCCGTTCTTGCGGGTTTCCACCAGTTCGCCTTGCCAACTGCCGTGCTGCTCCAAGGCTTGATGAATCGCGCTGTAGTGCCGACGGGCATCACGACTGCAAGGCAACTCGACGACGTTGCGCCCCAGCATGTCCTCGATGTCGTAACCGGTGACACGGCTGAAGGCCTGGTTGACTGCGATCAGCGCGTAATTCGGATCGAAGATCACGATGCCCTCGCTGGCCGCTTCGAACACCGTCGCCGCCAGTTGTCGCTGTTCCTCCTGGCCTTTGCTGGCGCTGATGTCGCGGCGGGTGCCGACCATGCGCACGACCCGGCCATTTTCGCTGCGCTCCACGGCCCGGCCCCGGTCTTCGATCCAGACCCAATGGCCATCGCCATGGCGCACGCGGTATTCGATCTGGTAATCCTCGCTACGGCCCTTCAAATGCTCGACCAGCGCGCGCTTGAGGGGCGGCACGTCATCGGGGTGCAGCCGCGGCCGGAGGTGGCTGAGCATGGCGGTCACGTATTCCGGCGCCAGGCCGAACAACTCCTGGATTTGCGTGTGATGGACTTCATCGGTTTGCAGGTTCCAGTCCCACAGTCCCAATTCGCTGGCCTTCAACGCCAGCGCCAGGCGCGCTTCGCTTTTGCTCAGGGCTTGGGTGGCGGTGTTCAGTTCCTGGCTACGCTCGGCCACGCGGTTTTCCAGTTCGACCTGGGCTTCGCGCAGCTCTTCTTCGGCGCTGCGGCGCTGATCGATTTCCTTGGCCAGTTCGTGATTAAGTTGCTCGCCCTGGGTTTGAGCAAGCTGCAAATGCTCGATCAACGCCTGATTCTGAAAGCGCCGAAGCAAGCCGCGATCAATCAGCCGATTGACCTGCCAGGCCACGACACTCAAAGCGCCCAGCAGAATCAGCCCGAACCATCCCCAGCCCTGCTGCTGGACGTCGCCACCCCAGAACATATAGCCGATGGCCGGCAACAGGCAGGGCAAGGTAAAGGAGAGAAACGCAGGAAGGCTGACGGCGTAGGCCACGCTGGCCGAGAGCGCGGCGGCACCGATCAGGCCGAAGACCCAGGCTTGCTGGATGAAGGTGTCGGCAGGGACCAGGGCGATGCCGGCGCCGGCGAGGGTCAGGCCGGTCATGGCCGAGCCGAGCAAAAACATGCGGATCCAGATCGGATGGGCCTGGCGGTTGGGAATCGCCGAATCGAAGGCCGCCACCTGGATCACCCGCAGCGCCACCAGTGACAACAACCAGACCAGCCAGACGCTGACCAGGAAGTAGCGCTGCGGGCTCCAGAGCAAACCGGCGCAGACCAGGCCATTGATCAGCATGAACAGCGTCGGCAACAGCGAGCCCTGGTACAGCAGGCGCGTGCGCTCGACCGCCATTTCCATGGCGTACTGTTTACGGATAACCCGGGGCTCCACGGAGGGGCCCGACAGGTCGGAGCTGAGGGTCATAGGCAATTTTCTTGTTCTTATATGGAGCGTGGTGAGCCCGAATTCTGCACGGAGCATACACAAGCAATGGCGATGACCAAACTGCTCCAGATCACAAAGTAGACCAAAGTCTCGACCGACGGTGTCGCTGAAAAAGTGCCCGAGCGAGCCCCGCCGCCGCCTGCAGCCAGTGACCGACCGGTCGTCCTCCCTCGATCTTTCATCGGCTAAATCAAAGCGATGTTTGCCCGGTGTGGCGCCGCCCCCTAGAATGCCCCGATGCGCGATGATCTCTCCCTTCTGCTGAACTCCCTCAACGATGCCCAACGCCAGGCCGTAGCTGCCTCCGTGGGTCGTCAGTTGGTCCTGGCCGGTGCTGGCTCCGGTAAAACCCGAGTGCTGGTGCACCGTATCGCCTGGTTGATCCAGGTCGAAAACGCCTCGCCCCACTCCATCCTGTCGGTGACCTTCACCAATAAGGCCGCTGCCGAGATGCGTCATCGCATCGAGCAGTTGATGGGGCTGAACCCGGCCGGCATGTGGGTTGGCACCTTCCACGGCCTGGCGCACCGCTTGCTGCGGGCGCACTGGCAGGAAGCCAAGCTGAGCCAGACCTTCCAGATTCTCGACAGCGACGATCAGCAACGACTGGTCAAGCGGGTGATCCGCGAGCTGGGCCTGGATGAGCAACGCTGGCCGGCCCGTCAGGCCCAGTGGTTTATCAACGGGCAGAAAGACGAAGGTCTGCGCCCGCAACACATTCAAGCCAGTGGCGACCTGTTCCTGGCGACCATGCGCAGCATTTATGAAGCCTACGAGGCTGCGTGCGTGCGTGCCGGCGTCATCGACTTCTCCGAACTGCTGCTGCGCGCCCTCGATCTGTGGCGCGACAATCCCGGTCTGCTGGCGCATTACCAGAAGCGCTTCCGGCACATCCTGGTGGACGAGTTCCAGGACACCAACGCCGTGCAGTACGCGTGGTTGCGTCTGCTGGCCAAGGGCGGCGACAGCCTGATGGTGGTCGGCGACGACGACCAGTCGATCTACGGCTGGCGCGGGGCGAAAATCGAGAACATCTATCAGTATTCCGACGACTTCCCCGATGCGGAAACCATTCGCCTGGAGCAAAACTATCGCTCCACCGCCGGCATCCTCAAGGCTGCCAACGCCCTGATCGCCAACAACACCGGGCGCATGGGCAAAGAGCTGTGGACCGATGGAGGTGAAGGCGAAGCGATCAACCTGTACGCCGCGTTCAACGAGCACGATGAAGCACGCTATGTGGTGGAAACCATCGAAAGCGCGCTGAAAACCGGCTTGGCCCGCAGCGATATCGCGATTTTGTACCGCTCCAACGCCCAATCCCGCGTTTTGGAAGAAGCCTTGCTGCGCGAGCGCATTCCGTATCGCATCTATGGCGGTCAGCGCTTCTTCGAGCGGGCGGAAATCAAGAACGCCATGGCTTATATGCGGTTGCTGGAAGGCCGTGGCAACGATGCGGCGCTGGAACGGGTAATCAACGTGCCGGCTCGCGGTATTGGCGAGAAAACCGTCGAAGCGATCCGCGACCACGCCCGTCACAGCGATGTGTCGATGTGGGAAGCGATGCGTCTGCTGGTCGCCAATAAAGGCCTGACCGGTCGTGCCGCCGGCGCACTCGGGGCGTTTATCGAGCTGATCGAGAACCTCGCCGCCAAGTGCCTGGACATGCCGCTGCACCTGATGACCCAGACCGTCATCGAGCAGTCCGGGCTGATTGCCTACCACGAAGCGGAAAAAGGCGAGAAAGGCCAGGCTCGGGTGGAAAACCTTGAGGAACTGGTCAGCGCCGCGCGCAACTTCGAGAACACCGAAGAAGACGAAGACCTGACGCCACTGTCAGCGTTCCTCGGTCATGCGTCGCTGGAAGCTGGCGACACCCAGGCCGACGAGCATGAAGACAGTATTCAGCTGATGACCCTGCACAGCGCCAAAGGCCTGGAATTCCCTTACGTGTTCCTGGTGGGCATGGAAGAAGGCTTGTTCCCGCACAAGATGAGCCTGGAAGAACCCGGTCGTCTTGAAGAAGAACGGCGCCTGGCCTACGTCGGCATCACCCGGGCCATGCAAAACCTGGTGATGACCTATGCTGAAACCCGACGCCTGTACGGCAGCGAGACCTACAACAAGGTGTCGCGTTTCGTACGGGAAGTGCCGAAAGGCCTGATCCAGGAAGTGCGGTTGTCCAACAGCGTCAGCCGTCCGTTCGGCGGTGGCCAGCAGCAGAGTTCCAGCAGTCTGTTCGGCGGCAGCGAGATTCCGGACACCGGTTTCAGCCTGGGCCAGGCCGTGCGGCATTCGGTGTTTGGCGATGGCGTGATCCTGAACTTCGAAGGCGCCGGGGCCCAGGCTCGGGTGCAGGTGAACTTTGGTGAAGGCAGCAAGTGGTTGATGCTGGGTTACGCGAAGCTGGAAGCGATCTAGTACAGCCAGATCATTCCCACGCTCGGCGTGGGAATGATCAATGGAGGAACGTTCATGGGCTCAGGCTTCTTTTCCTCCTGGACATTCTGGGCCCTGTTGTCGGCGGTATTCGCCGCCATGACCGCCATCTTTGCGAAGATCGGCATCGAAAACGTCAATTCCGACTTCGCCACCCTCCTGCGCACGATGGTGGTACTCGTCAGCCTGGCCTTGATTTTGTACGCCACGGGCCAATATCAGTCATTAGGATCAATCTCTGCCAGAAGCTATCTGTTCCTGCTGCTGTCAGGGCTGGCGACCGGTGCGTCATGGATCTGCTACTTCCGTGCGCTGAAACTCGGCCCGGCCTCGTTGGTCGCTCCCGTCGACAAACTCAGCGTGGTGCTGGTGGCGGTGCTCGGGGTGATCCTGCTGGGCGAAAGACTGGACCTGCGCCAATGGGGCGGGATCGGTTTGATCACGGCCGGTGTGGTCCTGCTGGCGCTGCGACGCTAGGTTTCCTTCCTACAACACTTATCCACTTGTCCTACGGACGAAAGGTAAAAGGCCCTATTGCGCTGACTGAAGCTGAACGCAACCTGTCAGGCAAAAGCCCGAAACACTCTGCCGCTAGCCAGTGACACTTCAGCTGTGCAACATGGCCGGCGTGCAATCCACAAATGGGAATTCCCCTTATGAAACGTTTTCTTAGCATCGCCATGGCGCTGTGTATCGGCCTGACGATGAGCCTCGACGCCAATGCCAAACGCTTTGGCGGCGGCAAAAGCGCCGGCGCTGCGCCGACCCACCAGACCAGCCAGATGGCGCCTTCTTCGGCTGCGGGCGGCGCTGCTGCAACCGCAGGTGCTGCCGGTGCCGCAGGCGCTGCGGCCAAAGCCGGCGGTGCTTCGCGCTGGCTCGGCCCTCTGGCCGGTCTCGCGGCCGGTGGCCTGCTGGCCTCCATGTTCATGGGCGGCGGCTTCCAGGGCATGCAGATCTTCGACATCCTGATCATGGCCGTCATCGCCTTCCTGATCTTCCGTTTCATCGCCGCACGTCGCCGCAAGCAACAGGAGCACCTGGCTCCGGCTGGCGCGCCGATGCATCGCGAAACGTTCGAGAACAAGCCGGCCAGCGGTTCGATCTTCGGTGGCTCGGCAGCACCTGCCGCTCGTCCGGTGATCAACGCTCCCGCCTGGTTCAATGAACAGAACTTCATCGAAGCGGCCCGCAGTCACTTCCAGTCGCTGCAGCAGCACTGGGACGCCAACGAAATGGACAAGATCGCCGAGTTCGTGACCCCGCAAATGCTGGAGTTCCTCAAGCGCGAACGTGCCGACCTGGGCGACGGCTTCCAGTCGACCTACATCGATAACCTCAATGTCCAACTGGACGGCGTGGATGATCGTGCGGACAAGACCATCGCCACCCTGACCTTCAGCGGTTTGTCGAAGACCTCGCGTTTCGACCAGGGCGAAGTGTTCAGCGAAAGCTGGAACATGGAACGCGCACAGGGTGAGAACCAGCCTTGGCTGGTCGCCGGTATCCGCCAGAACGGCTGAACCGACGCGCGTTAAGCCTGTCGCAATGTTATCCCTATAAAAAGCCCCGGCCTCGGCCGGGGTTTTCTATTTCGCGGTTGCATCTATAGCGAGCTACTGTATAAACCGCCCCAACTAAACCGCGCCATCAAGCAAGAGGATCCCGGACGTGGAAGAAATCATCGAACAACTGCGTGAAGCCAACGAACCGGTACCGGTCCCCTTGGAGTTGCCGGACGAAGATCAGATCGTGGAAATCGAAGAACAGCTGTTCATCGACATCCCGTTCGTCTTCAGAGAATTTTTGCTGACCGTCAGCGATGTGGTCTACGGCAGCCTGGAGCCGGTCACCGTGACCGACCCACAATCCCACACCTACCTGCCGGACGTTGCCGCCAACGCCTGGGACGCTGGCGTGGACCGCAGCATGATCCCGATCTGCCAGGACGGTGACGACTACTACCTGGTCGAAGAAGACGGCACCGTGGTGCTGTGGCAAGCCGAAGAAGAACTGATTGCCGAAGAAACCTGGGAATCGGTCTGGCACTGGGCGCGGGACGTCTGGCTGGAAAGCTGATTCGCCCGGCGCCCCCGGGTGGTCAATGCCCTGACGATTCCTTGTGGTTGTCCAGGGTTTCCAGCAAGGCCACCTGCATGCGCGTGTGCACGCGGATGAACCAGCGCCAGAGCAGCGCCGCTACGGCGGCCGTGACCACGGCGATCAGCACCAGCAACTTGTTGGTCGGCAGAATACTGGCCGACAAGGCTGCCAGCAGCAGGAAAATCACCAGCAGCGAGAGGATCGGGATCACTTCGGCGATCACCCGGCGCACTCGCTGCGTGTGACGGCCCGCCATCTCCGGCTTCACGCCCATCTCCGCCAGCAGCATCGACAGCGCCTTGAGCTTGCGATAGGCGGCGATCAGGAAGGGCAGCGACAACAGCAACGCCCCACCCCAGATCAACGCTTTTTGCCAGCTCGGCTCGCTGATCCAGGCTTGCAGGTACTCCGACATGCGCTCGGCGAAAAACGCGCCCGAAAAGAAGATCGCGATCACCAGCGCCAGATTGACCCCCACCTGCAACAGAATCCGCCGAATCATCGACGCCAGCAGTGCGCCCTCGCCTTGCGGCTGAATGCTGCGCAGCCATTCGCCATACATCCCCAACACGCGGCTCAGGCGCCCCGGCATGACCGCCGCCAGCTTGATCGACAGTGGATCGGCGGCGCGGATCAGGTAGGGCGTCAGCAGCGTGGTAATCACCGATACCGCCACGGCCACTGGATAGAGGAAATTGCTGGTGACCTGCAGCGTCATGCCCAACGCGGCGATGATGAAGGAAAATTCGCCAATCTGTGACAGACCCATCCCGACCCGCAGTGAGGTACGTCCGTCATTGCCGGCGATAAAGGCGCCGAGGCCGCAGGACAACATCTTGCCCAGCACCACGGCCACAGTGATCACCGCGATCGGCCAGGCGTATTGCAGCAGGATCAGCGGGTCGAGCATCAGCCCGATGGCCACGAAGAAGATCGCGCTGAACAGGTCGCGAACCGGCTCGATCAGGCGTTCGATCTTCAGTAACTGCCGGGATTCGGCCATGATCGCGCCAATCAGGAAGGCGCCGAGGACCATGCTGTATTCGAGTTTGACCACCAGCAGGCAGAAGCCGAAACACAAGCCCAGCACGGTGATCAACAGCATCTCGTTGCTTTCGAACTTGGCCACGTAGGCCAACAATCGTGGCACCAGCAGGATGCCGATGACCAGTGCGACGATCATGAACAGCGAGAGTTTGCCGACCGTGGAGAACACTTCGCCCGAGCTGACGGTACCGCTGAGGGCGATGCTCGACAGCAAGGCGATGATGCCGATGCCGAGAATGTCTTCGACAATCAGCACGCCGAAGATCAACTGGGCGAAGCGCTCGTTCTTCATCTTCAGGTCGTTGAGGGCCTTGACGATGATGGTGGTCGAGGAAATCGCCAGGATCGCCCCGAGGAACAGCGAATCCATGGTGTTCCAGTCAAACCAGCGGCCGATTTCGTAGCCGATCCAGATCATCAGCACGATTTCCAGGAACGCCGCGATAAACGCCGTGGCCCCGACCTTGAACAGCTTGCGCAGGCTGAACTCCAGGCCCAGGCAGAACATCAGGAAAATCACCCCGAGTTCGGCGAGGGTCTTGATCGTCTCTTCGTCGTGGATCAGGCCGAACGGCGGGGTGTGCGGGCCGATGATGAAACCGGCGACGATGTAGCCGAGGACCACCGGTTGCTTGAACCGGTGAAAGAGCACGGTCACCACACCTGCGACCAACATGATCACTGCCAGATCCTGGATGAAACTGATGGCATGCATGGTATGGGGCTCCTTGAAATCGACTTCCCGGAGCGTAACACCGCGACTTCCGGCAGAAAGGCGGTGCAATATATGGAAACAGATCGATCCGCGCGTGACGGCAGCCCCCTGCCCGGCGTCCCGATAACTGTTGGTTTTGAAAAGCCGACCACGCACCCGCAGAGGTGCGCTCCCGAAATCCTGCCTTGACCCGTGAGAACGCTATGGAACCCGGAAACGCCCAACTGTCGATGACGGTATTGATGACCCCCGACATGGCCAACTTCTCTGGCAATGTCCACGGCGGCACCCTGCTCAAATACCTCGACGAAGTGGCCTACGCCTGCGCCAGCCGTTATGCCGGCCGCTACGTGGTGACCTTGTCGGTGGACCAGGTGATTTTCCGCGAGCCGATTCATGTCGGCGAGTTGGTGACCTTCCTGGCGTCGGTCAACTACACCGGCAACACCTCGATGGAGGTGGGTATCAAGGTGGTGACCGAAAACATTCGCGAGCGCTCGGTGCGCCACACCAACAGTTGCTTCTTCACCATGGTCGCGGTGGATGACCAGCGCAAACCGGCCGTCGTCCCGCCGCTGCAACCGCAGAACAGCGAGGACAAGCGCCGCTTCATCCAGGCCCAGCAGCGTCGGCAGATTCGTCAGGAACTGGAAAAGCGCTATCAGGAGATCAAGGGCGACGTCTGAAGCGTTTGGCTTGAGATCGCTTTCGCGGGCAAGCCTCGCTCCTACGGATTTGCGTCGTACACATGATGTGTGATCAACCCAAACCTGTAGGGGCGAGGCTTGCCCGCGAAGCTTTTAAAGGCTGATCGGCGTCGCCTCGAACCGCACCCGCGGATGCGCGATCCGGTCCTGCGCCCGCACCAGTTCCAGCTCATAGCTGGCGCAGGCCTGGGTTTCCAGCAGCACTTCATGCACGGCGGCCGCGGTGAATTCGAACGCCGCCACCAGGCTGTCCCCCAACAGCACGCGGGCCAGGAACAGCCCGGACGTCAGGTCACCGACCCCTACCGGCTGACGCGGAAACGCCAACAACGGCCGACGCAAATGCCAACTGCCCTCAGCGGTCACCAGCAGCATCTCGAACACTTCTTCCGGTTTGCCGGGATAGTCCAGATGCTTGACCAGTACTGCCTTCGGACCGCGCGCCAACAGCGCTCGCGCCATGGCCAGGCAATCGAACAACGACTGCGGCTTGCGCCCCGAGAAGCTGTCCAGCTCCAGCTGATTCGGGCACATGAAGTCCGCCACGGCGGCGGCTTCCTCCAGCAGGAAGTCGCTGACCTCGGCCGGTACGCTGCAACCCTTCTCCGGATGGCCCATTACCGGGTCGCACAGGTACAACGCCTTCGGGTTGACCGACTTGATCCGTGCCACGCCAGTAAGGATCGCCCGGCCCTGGGCCGCACTGCCAAGGTAACCGGACAGCACCGCATCGCAGTTGCCCAGTTCACCGATCGCGGCGATGCCTTCCACCAGCTCCGGGATCTGGTGCGGCGGCAGAATTTCCCCCGCCCACTGCCCGTATTGCGTGTGGTTGGAGAATTGCACGGTGTTGAGCGGCCAGACATTCACCCCGACCCGCTGCATCGGGAAAACCGCGGCGCTGTTGCCAGCGTGGCCGAACACCACGTGGGACTGGATGGCGAGCAGATGGGGCGTACGTTTCATGCGGTGAGTTTCCGTAAAACGATTGAAATTCGAGCCGCGCAGTATGCGACTAAACACAGCCTGTACGACAGACCGGCGACACAGTTAAGCTGGCACTATCTTGTTGGAGCACTTTGTTGATGCTGACCCTCGGAAATATCTTCGTGCTAATGCTGCTCGCCACCGGCGCCGCATGGCTGTGGCACAACCACGGCTTGCGCGAGCGCGCGCTGGAGCGGGTCAAGCAGCATTGCGCCAAGCTCGAGATCGAGTTGCTCGACGGCAACGTGGCGCTGAAAAAAATCGGTTTTATCAAAGATGCGAACGGTCGTCGACGGTTGGCGCGTGTGTATAACTTCGAATTCACCGTGACCGGCGAAACCCGCCATACCGGGACCATCACCCAATTCGGTGCGCACAGCGCGCAGATTGAACTGGCGCCCTACCCGATGCCGTTTGACGACACGCCGCCGGTAGTTGAAGTGGTGAAGCCGCGGGGTGAAGTGATTGAGATGAGCCAGTGGCGGCAGGAACACACTAAGTGGCGGCCTTGATTGTCCGGCAGTCGGCAAGTGCTCGTTGCAATGTATCTACATTCTGCGGCTCGCTAAAAATCAGCTCAATCCGCGAATCCTGACGCCATTCGCTCGGCCGCCACTCCAACGCCGAGTTATCCACCGCATTCGCTGAAATCCAACCACCGCCACTGTGGATAACCAGCTTCGCCCGCCGCCAGGCAAGGCTTTCAAGCCACTTGCCGATGAGCGCTGCATCAAACGTCTGGCTCGGGTGCCAACGCCAGCCAATGCTCCAGCCACCCTCCTGTTCCTGACTCAAGCAAATGGGGAACGCGGGGTCGGTCCAGATGGCCGGCATCTGCGCCAATCCCTTGGGCGCGACGAAGTTATCCACACCCGCGACAGCCTGACTCTCAAGCCCCGGCAACTCGCTCAATGGCAAGACCGCTTGCTGCGTCCAATACAGCCGACGTGCTGGCAACTGCCCAATGATTCGCTGACGATCAGTGTCATCGAGGTGTTCTGACTTGTTCAGCAGCAACAAACCCGCGCTGATTAACGCCTCCTGTTGCGCCGCCGGCAACGGTTTCCCGGCCGCCAGCGCCTGGGCATCCAGCACCAGCACACACGGCTGCACCGCCAGCACTCCAAGCCACGGCGCCTCGCTCAACTGCCGCAGCAACTGCGCCGGATGCCCCAGCCCGGAGGGCTCGATAAACAGCCGATCCGGTCGCGCCTTGCGCAGCAACCGCCCAAGGCCGATCTGGAACGGCGCACCATTGACGCAACACAAACAGCCCCCGGCCACTTCGCCCAGTGCGATACCATCGGCGTCCTGGGTCAGCAGCGCGGCATCGAGGCCGATCTGGCCGAACTCGTTGATCAGCACCGCCCAGCGCTCATTCGCCGGCCGCTGTGCCAGCAGGTGCTTGATCAGGCTGGTCTTGCCGGCACCCAATGGGCCGGCGATGACATGAGTGGGGATGTTCTGCAACATGGTCGAAGGTTTCTGAGGAGGTAGAGAATGCGGTTGATGGGATTGTCGTTGCTGTTGGCGCTGGTGTCGGGCGAGGCGCTGGCCCAGGCCTGCGTGGTACATAGCACGGCGGAACGACTCGACGTGAAAGTCTGCCAGCAGAACCGCAACATCCCGGAAAAACTCTTCGCTGACGGCTTCTGCCAGCCGAATCTTCCCGGGCAGAAAGTCGAGGTGCAATACGTCGACCAATGCCCCACCGGCGCTTTCGGGGTGTGCAACAACGCCCAAGTCGCCAATATGCCCTACCGCCAGGATATTCACTATTACGGCGTGGCCACCGATGCGGCGTATTTACAGCCGTTTTGCGAGGCACAGAGCCAGGGTCACTGGCTCAAGCCCTAGGCGAGCCAGTCGAGTGTCAGGATCAACCGACGCTCGCCGGGCGCCGGTTCCGGTGAACGATGGATCAAACCGAAGCCTTCGTTGCCGTGCCACTTCTCGCCTTTGAGCAACGCTACATCGCCGCTGCTGACTTGCTGGATCTGCGACTGCGGTTCTGCTTCCGGTTTGCCCAGTTGCCGGCGATCCATCGCGCCTTCTTTCAACCACTCGCTGCCGACGCCGGCATAAGTGGTGATCAGCCGAACTGGCACGTGATCGACGTGGAAGCGTGGGCACATGGCTTTGTCGAGCACGCGCAGGCGCAGGCCGATGCGCTTGGCGCCCAACAAACAGGCGAAGGCACTGACCAGCCAGGAGACGTCGGTGATAAAACCTTCGTAGCCTTGCAGATCGCTGAAACCTGAAGCCAATCCGCGCAGGTTGGGCTCGGCGTCTTCGCTGGCAAGTTCCAGTGATAGCGATTCGGCCAGGGGCTCGTTCAGCGACAGCAGCAGACGGGCGAAATCGGCGATGTGCACCGGGAGTTGGCGCTGCCAGACGGCGAGATTGGCGTCGTCGTGGAGGATTTTGGTCAGGACTTTCGGGTTGGCGCCGTGGTGCTGGAGAGTTGGCCGAATCAGGGTCAGCATCAGGCAGCCTCTTCGTGCCAAGGGCCAAACGGATCCGGCAACAGGCGCCAGCTCTCGATCCCTTGGGCCATTTCATCGTCGGTCAGCAGGCAGTTATCGAGCTCGGCGGTGAGTTGCGCGAAGTCGATGTTCTGGCCGATGAACACCAATTCCTGGCGGCAATCGCCGGTGCTGGCGGTCCAGTTTTCCATGATTGCGGCAGTGCTTTCTTCATCCTGCGGCCATTGGGTTTTCGGCACAAAACGCCACCAGCGGCCGGCAAATCCATGACGCATCAAGCCGCCGGCCTGGGACCAGCTGCCGGCGTCCATGTGCTTGCTGGCCAGCCAGAAAAAACCCTTGGAGCGCAGCAGTTTGCCGTTGACCCACGGGCGATCGATAAAGCTGAAAAACCGCTGCGGGTGAAACGGCCGGCGTGCGCGGTAGGCTGTCGAGGCGATGCCGTACTCTTCGGTTTCCGGCACGTGCTCGCCGCGCAATTCCTGCAGCCAGCCGGGTGCCTGAGCGGCTTTTTCGAAGTCGAAGCGGCCGGTGTTGAGGATTTTTTCCAGCGGGATTTCGCCCATGACCATCGGGATGATTTCCGCCTGTGAGTTGAGCCGTTCGAGGATCGCGATCAGCTCCTGGCGCTCGCTGCTGCTGATCAAATCGATCTTGCTGATCAGGATGACGTCGGCGAATTCGATCTGCTCGATCAGCAGGTCAGTGATCGAACGCTCATCCTCCTCGCCCAGGGTTTCACCCCGGGACGCGAGGCTTTCGGCGGCCTGGTAGTCGAGCAGGAAGTTCATGCCGTCGACCACAGTGACCATGGTGTCGAGCCGGGCGATGTCGGCCAGGCTCTGGCCTTCGTCGTCACGGAAGGTGAAGGTTTCCGCCACGGGCAGCGGCTCGGAAATGCCGGTGGATTCGATCAACAGGTAATCGAAACGACCCTCTTTGGCGAGTTTGCTGACTTCGTCCAACAAGTCTTCACGCAAGGTGCAGCAAATGCAGCCGTTGCTCATTTCCACGAGTTTTTCTTCGGCGCGGTTCAGGCTGACATCGCGCTGGACTTCGCTGCCGTCGATATTGATTTCGCTCATGTCGTTGACGATCACGGCAACACGCAGGTTTTCGCGATTACGTAGTACGTAATTGAGCAACGTACTCTTGCCGGCGCCGAGAAAGCCCGACAGGACGGTCACGGGGAGACGATGGGGCATCAGGTATTCCTCACAGGATGTGGCCGGTCGACGCCCGTTTGTGGCGTTCGCGCAGCTCTTCACGTTCTTGGGGCACAAGGGCAAGTATGTTTTTAATGTTATAGTATAACAACACAAATAAACCACTCCCCTCTTGTCCGCCAAGACAAAGGGCACGATGCTTGAGCCGTTCGCTCCTCGAGAAATGCCATGGGAAACGCCCTGAAGTGCGCGCTGTTGAGCCTATCGCTATTGATGACCGCCGATGCCTGGGCACAGATCCCGAGCCTGGCCGCCTGCACCCGCAGTGCCAATCTGCTCGCGTGTGTCGATCCCGATGGCAACGCCTACAGCGTCAATACCGTCGGCAGCACGATCTACCTGCGAGGCTTTGAAGTGCTCGGCAAACGCTATTGGGCGCAGACCAGCAGCCGCTACGGGCAACTGACCTTTTTCACCGGCCTCGCCTCCGACGGCGAAGCTTGGGTCGGCTACAGTCGCCGCGTCGGCTGGACCACCATCAATCGGTTTTCCAGCTCCGGCGGCAGCAGTGGCAAGTTCACCTGTAGCCGGATAACGGGCTGCTAGACCCGGGCTTTTTTCTGTTCCTGCTGCCAGGCGATGTAGCTGTTCATCGGCGGGTTCTTCTGGAAATAGCGCTGCAAACCTTCGAACAAACCGTCAGCGACAGCCTGCTGATGCCGCGCCGTGACCAGTCGCTGACTGTCGCGAGCGTTGGAAATAAAGCCGGTTTCCACCAGGATCGACGGCACGTCCGGCGACTTCAGCACCGCGAATCCGGCCTGTTCCACGCGTTTCTGATGCAGCGTGGTGATGCCCGCGAGGCTACCAAGCACGGTGCTGCCCAGTTGCAGGCTGGCGGCGATGGTCGCATTCATCGACATGTCGAGAATCACTCCGGCGAGCATCGGGTCTTTGTCCTTGAGATTGAGCAGGCTGGTTGCACCGAGCAAGTCCGCGCCGTTCTCGCGCTGCGCCATGAACCTGGCCGTGGCCGAAGTCGCGCCGCCTTCGGACAGGCAATACACCGAAGCGCCGGACGCGGAGAGCCGTGGCGCGGCATCCGCGTGAACCGAGATGAACATGTCGGCGTTGTGCTTGCGGGCAATCTCCACGCGCTTGCGTAGCGGGACGAAGAAGTCGTCGTTGCGCACCAGTTTCACGTCGAAGCCCTTCTCGCGTTTCAGTCGTTTGGCCAGCAACTGCGCGATCGACAGCACCACGTCTTTCTCCCGCTCACCTTTGGCGCCGACTGCGCCAGGGTCTTTGCCGCCGTGACCGGGATCGACCACCACGATGATGTCGCGCTTGGGGTGAGCCTTGTCGATGATCGGCGCAGCGGCAATTTGAAGTGGCGCGGCGGTCTTCAGATCGAGCACCAGTCGATGGCCCTGCCCGGCCTGTGGCGGTAGCTGGAAGCTGTTGAGCTGCACCGGTTCGCTGAGGTCGAGGACGATCCGCGTGTCGCCATGCCCGTAATGCCCGGAGCGAATGGAACGGATCACCGTGTTGTTCAGCACCAACTGACTGAAATCGCCGCTGAGACTGGCGCCATTCAGATCGATGATCAGCCGCTCGGGCGCGCTCAGGGAAAACGTCTTGAATTGCACCGGTCCGCTCAGATCGAACACCAATCGCAACTTGTCATCCGAACGCCAGAGCCGTGCGTTGCGTATCTGCGTGGCCGAAACACCAAAGGGTAAAGCGAAGGCCGCGCTGGCCAGAATCCAGTTGAGCAAGTGACGTCTGTGCATGGTGAAAGCCCGCTCGTGAAAAAGGCATCGTCGATTTTAATGTAATAATATAACATGCCAAATCAACTCCCACGATGGACCTGCTCATGAATGCGCTGACTCTGCCGGATATCGCCGCGCAGGCCTCACGCCAAGCCCTGCCACTGGAGTGGGTGGGCATGTGCGGCATTGCTCTTCCTGTTTTATTCGATGGCCAACGGCTGAGTGCGAAGGCGGATGCCGGCGTCAGTCTCGACGATGGAGAAGCGCGCGGTATCCATATGTCGCGGTTGTATCTGGCGTTGGAAATGCTTGAGCAGGGCAACCTCACGCCGGGATTACTGCGCAAAGTGTTGCGGCGTTTTCTCGACAGCCATGAAGGATTGTCCTCCAGCGCTTACCTGAAAATTCACGCTGACTTGCTGTTAAAAAGGCCGGCGCTGATCAGCCCATTGGCGGGCTGGAAAAGCTATCCAGTGAGCATCGAAGCGCGATTGAAAAACGACATGTTCCACGTGGAACTAAAAATCGACGTGGCTTATTCCTCGACGTGCCCGTGTTCAGCCGCGTTGTCGCGCCAACTGATCCAGCAGCAATTCGTCGATGATTTCGTCAACACACCCCTGCAACATGCCGACGTTTTGGCCTGGCTCGGCTCCACAAAAGGTATCGTCGCGACACCGCACAGCCAACGCAGCACCGCTCACTTACAGCTGCGTCTTGACGATTACCTCGACGACTTACCGTTGATTGCGATCATCAACGACGCCGAAGCCGCCCTCGGCACAGCCGTGCAAACCGCGGTGAAACGCGCCGACGAACAAGCCTTTGCCCTGGCCAACGGTCAGAACCTGATGTTCTGCGAAGACGCCGCGCGACGCTTGAACCTGGCCCTGAAACGCTCCCCCGGCATCAACGGCATCCACCTGCGAGTTGTGCACGCGGAAAGCCTTCACGCCCACGACGCCGTTGCCGAAAGTCGCTGGAACTGGGAGTCCGCCACATGATCCGCTGCCAATCCCTACGCTGGGGCGCACCCGGTCAACCGCTCACGCCCGCCGTGGATTTTGAGTTGCCCGACGGCAGCCTGACCGCCGTAATCGGCGCCAACGGCTCAGGCAAAAGCAGCCTGCTGAAAGTCATCGCCGGCCTGCAAAAACCACTGGCCGGAAAAATTGAACTGGATGTTCCCGGCAAGGGCGGCCTCTCGTTCCTGCCCCAGCAACAACACCTGGACCGACAATTCCCCATCAGCCTCCAAGAGCTGGTAGCCGCCGGATTCTGGGGCAGCAAGCAAACGCCTGAAGCGCGCAGCCAAAAACTCAAAGCCGTGCTGGAAGACTGGTGCCTGTCAGGCCTGGAACATCGCCCATTGATGGCCCTTTCCGGAGGCGAATTACAACGCGCCCTGCTCGCCCGTTTGAGTCTCGCCGAAGCGCCTCTTCTGCTGCTCGACGAACCCCACGCCGCCCTCGATGAACTTGGCCAGGAACTGCTGTGGAAACACATCCACGCCTGGCACGCCAACGGTCGAACCCTGGTGGTCGTGTGCCATGACCTCGCCGCCGTGCGCCAACACATCCCCCGAACCCTGCTGATCAAAAGCAGCGGCTGCAGCCTCGGGCTCAGCACCGAGCTGATCCGCCAACAACCGCAAACGCAGGTGGCTTGATGATTGTCGCCGCACAGCTTTGGCAACCGTTCCACGAGTTCGTGTTCATGCGCCGGGCGCTGCTTGGCGGTCTGGTCCTGGCGTGCAGCACCGCGCCACTCGGAGTGTTTCTGATCCTGCGCCGCATGAGCCTGATCGGCGATGCGGTCGCTCACGGCATCTTGCCCGGCGCGGCGTTAGGCTTCTGGTTTGCCGGCCTCAGTCTCCCGGCGCTGACCATCGGCGGCCTCGGCGCCGGCCTGAGCATGGCCGGTCTCGCCGCTTGGATCACCCGCCGCACCGGCCTGCGGGAAGACGCCAGCCTCGCGGCGATCTACCCAATCTCCCTGGCCAGCGGCATCCTGATCCTCGGCATCGCTGGCAAACGCCTGGACCTTTTGCACCTGCTGTTCGGCTCGGCGTTGGCCGTCGATGGCCCGACGTTGACCGGCATGCTCTGGGTCTCCGGCTTCAGCCTGATCGCCATGGCGCTGATCTACAAACCGCTGCTGCTGGACACCCTCGACCCGCTCTTTCTGCAAACCGTCAGCAGTCTCGGGCCACTCGCCCACGGGGTATTTCTGACGCTCGTGGTGCTGAATCTGGTGATCGGTTTCCAGGCCATCGGCGCGCTGATGGTGGTCGGTTTGATGATGTTGCCCGCCGCCGCTTCGCGATTCTGGAGCCGTCGTTTGCCGGTGCTGATGGCCATCGCCGCCATGCTCGGCTGCCTCTCGGTGTGGTTCGGTTTGCTGCTGTCGTTCTACTACTCGCTGCCCAGCGGCCCGGCCATCGTGCTGGTGGCTGGGGGTTTGTATCTGCTGTCCGTGGTGTTCGGTCCGGTGCACGGCTTGCTGCGCCGCCCGCCTTTGCTCACATCCCAATGAGGTGTTTCCCGATGCGCGCTTTACTCGTGCTGTTCAGTTTGATGCTGTCGATGTCGCTGTCCGCCGCAGAAAAACTGCAGGTGGTCACCAGTTTCAGCATCCTCGCCGACATGACCCATCAGGTCGGCGGCGAGCATATCCAGATCACCAACATGGTCGGCCCGGACGCCGATGCCCACACCTACGAGCCGACCCCGGACGATGCCAAAGCGCTGCTCAAGGCCAGGCTCATCATCAAGAACGGCCTCGGCTTCGAGCCGTGGCTGGACCGCCTGGTGACCAGCACCGAAACCAAAGCCCCGGTGATCAGCGCCAGCCACGGTGTGATTCCGCGCTCCCTGGATGAAGACGGCGAAACCGTTCCCGACCCGCACGCCTGGCACAACCTGGCGAACACCGAGTTGTACATCGCCAACATCACCAAAGCGTTGATCGCCGCCGACCCGGCCAACAAAGCCGACTACCAGCGCAACAGCCAGGCCTACCTGAAACAGATCTACGCCCTGCTCGCCGAAGCCAAGGCCAAACTCGGTTCGCTGCCACCGGGTAACCGCAAGATCGTCACGTCCCACGATGCGTTCGGCTATCTCGGCCAGGCTTACGGTATCGACTTCATGGCGCCCCAGGGTCTGTCCACCGAGCGCGAACCTTCCGCCGCCGAAGTCGCAGCGTTGATCACCCAGATTCGCCAAGCGAAGGTCAACGCGGTGTTTATGGAAAACATCAAGGACGCGCGCCTGCTCAAGCAGATTGCCAATGAAAGCGGCGCGCACATCGGCGGCACTCTTTACTCCGATGCGCTCGCGGCAAGCGGCCCGGCCAGCACCTTCGCCGGACTGTTCGAATACAACCTCAACACCCTCTACGACGCGTTGAGCAAGCCATGATCCGCAAGAACCCTTCAGGTCATCTGCCGGTGATTGCGGAGTCCGCGTACGTGGATAAAACCGCGATCATCTGCGGCAAAGTGGTGATCGGCGAGAACGTCTTCGTCGGTCCCTATGCAGTCATTCGCGCTGACGAAGTCGATGCCTCGGGCGACATGGAGCCGATCACCATCGGCGCCAATTCGAACATCCAGGACGGCGTGGTGATCCATTCCAAGTCCGGCGCGGCGGTGACCATCGGCGAGTTCAGTTCCATCGCCCACCGCTCCATCGTCCACGGTCCCTGCACCGTCGGCGACCGGGTGTTCATCGGCTTTAACAGCGTGCTGTTCAACTGTTCGGTGGGTAACGGCTGCGTGGTACGGCACAACTCGGTAGTCGACGGCCGGGACTTGCCCGCGGCCTTCTATGTGCCGTCCACTACGCGAATCGGCCCCGGCACCGACCTTTCGCAGTTCCCGCCGGTGAGCGTCAGCGCCTCGGAGTTTTCCGAGGATGTGGCGCGCACCAACGTTGATCTGGTGCGCGGCTACAAAGCCCTGCAGAACGAGTTCTGACCATGAGCAGCGTGCTGATTCGCAATGCCCGTTTGGTGAACGAAGGTCGCGTGTTTGACGGCGACCTGCTGGTGAGCAATGGCCGCATCGTCAAGATCGCCGGCAGCATTGAAGGCGAAACCGCGCGCGTGGAAATCGATGCGCGGGGCCAATGGCTGCTGCCCGGCATGATCGACGACCAGGTGCATTTCCGAGATCCCGGGGCGCCGGACAAAGGCAGTTTCTACACCGAATCCCGAGCAGCGGTGGCCGGTGGCATCACCAGTTTCATGGACATGCCCAACACCCAACCGGCCACCCTGACCCTCGAAGCACTGGACGATAAAAAGCGCCGCGCCGCGATCAATTCGGTGGCCAACTACGGCTTTCACTTCGGTGTGAGCAACGACAACCTCGACACCGTGGCCGCGCTCAATCCTTGCGAAGTCGCCGGGGTGAAGGTGTTCATGGGCGCGTCCACGGGCAACATGCTGGTGGACGATCCGCGGATTCTTGAACGCCTGTTCGCTGAAGTGCCAACCCTTCTGCTGGCCCACTGCGAACACACGCCCAGCATCGACGCCAATGCGGCCACCCTGCGAGCGCTGTACGGTGAACACCTGCCGGCCGAGGCCCATCCGCTGATCCGCAATGCCGAGGCCTGCTTTCGCTCCTCCTCAATGGCCGTGGACCTGGCCAAACGGCACGGCACCCGCCTGCACGTTTTGCACCTGACCACCGCGTTCGAACTGGCCTTGTTCGAAGACAAACCGCTGAACCAGAAACACATCACTGCCGAAGTCTGTCTGCATCATCTGCTGTTCGATGATCGCGATTACCCGAGCCTGGGCAACCTGATCAAGTGCAACCCGGCAATCAAGTCCCAGACCGACCGTGACGCGCTGCGCCAAGCCCTGTTGAGCAATCGGCTGGACGTGATCGGCAGCGATCATGCGCCGCACACCTGGGCCGAAAAACAGCGGCCTTACACTCAGGCGCCGTCCGGCCTGCCGCTGGTGCAACACGCCCTCCCCGCGCTGTTGGAACTGGTGGCGGATGACGTGCTGCCCATCACCACCCTCGTGGCCAAGACCAGCCACCGGGTCGCCGATCTGTTCGCGATTCCCGACCGAGGGTATTTGCGCGAAGGCTATTGGGCGGACCTGGTGCTGATCAAATCCGAGCCCGACGGCGTCGCCGTGTCCCAGCATCCGATCCTCTCGCAGTGCGGCTGGACACCCTTCGCCCAGCATCGTTTTCGCTACAGCGTCAGCACCACCCTGGTGTCGGGGCAAATTGCCTGGCACGCCAATCGTCTACATGACAGCTGCCAGGGTTTGCCCCTGCGCTTCATGCGTTAACACCCCAGTACCGAGAACCTGACCATGATCCACATCACCCTGCCCGACGGCTCACTGCGTGAATACGATCAGCCGCTGTCCGTGTACGAACTGGCGGCGAGTATCGGTTTCGCGCTGGCCAAAGCGGCTGTGGCCGGTCGGGTGGACGGCGTGTTGGTGGACTGTGGGTTCATGCTCCAGGGCGATGCGCGGGTCAGTATCGTCACGCCTCAGGAGCCCGATGGGCTGGAGATCCTGCGCCGTTCCTGTGCGCTGATGCTGGCCATGGCGGTCAAGCAACTGCACCCCAGCGTGCTGTTGCTCAAGGGGTCGGCAATGGGGGACGGGTTCTTCTATGAGTTTGCGTTGCAGCGGATGTTAACGGTGGCTGACCTGACACCGATTGAGGAGAGGATGCGCACGCTGGCCGCGACCAACCATTCCATTCGACAGCGGCCTCTGTCCGCAACCGAACAGCATTCGGTGTACCGCCTCGGCGACGGTGAATACTTGTCCAAGGGACCGCACGTTCCTGCCACCCGAGTGCTGCAAGCTTTTACCCTGGATCATGTCGGAGGCACGTCGCTGCAACGGATCTACGGCACTTGCTGGCCCACCCAACAGGAACTGGAGCAATGGCAAGTACCGCCTCAGGTGATGGTGGTGAACATCGATGAACGCCAGATCGATTACACCCAGTCGGTGACCGAGCAGCTGCGACGCAGTGGCGTGCGTGCCCATGCGGATCTGCGTAACGAGAAGATCGCTCACAAAATTCGCGTGCACAGTGAACGCAACGTGCCGTACCTGCTGGTGGTCGGAGCGAAGGAAAAGGACGGGGGGTTTGTCAGCGTGCGCAGTTGTGGCGGGGAGGATTTCGGGCGGATGCGGATTGATGAGGTGTGCGGGTTTTTACACCCTAAAGATTGTGGAGTTTGAAGGGACGCCTTCGCGGGCAAGCCTCGCTCCTACGGACATCACCGTCCGTATGAGCAAAGCTTGCTCGCGATCGCTTTTAGGCTCTCGGCTTAACAGTCCCGCAATCCTGCCCCAGCCAAACGGCGCGGGTATCCAGACTGCCCTTCTGCTGAATCCCGGTCGCATTGAACGTGCCGTTCACCTTGGTGGTGAACTCACGATCGCTGAGGAACGTCGCCACACCCGCACCCTGCGCTTTCGGGCAACTGAAGCGGAATTTCCACTGGTTACCGGTGCGATCCGTGATTTCCTGCTTGCAGCCCGATTGCGGATCGGTCAGCGGAATGTTGTCGGAGGCAACTTGCGCCTGCGTCAGGCACGCACGAATCCCTTTGCCACCCATGGTGATGCCCTGCTTCTCCAGCTGCGCCCGTTGTGCCGGGGTCATCTGGCCCTGCAACTGACCGAGGATCAGTTGCAGATCCGGCAGGTTCTGGTCATCGACTTTCATGTTGCTCGTGGTCAATTCCCACAAACCCGGTTGCAGCATCTGCGCCTGAGCCGCCACAGGAAGGGACAAACCAAGGGCCATGGCCAAACCCAGCAGACGAACGTTCATCGAGTAACTCCTGATCATTAGTGGCCGTTAGACGTCAGCCACGGGCTTCGGTTCATGGGCCAATTAAATAGCGACATTCTGCACGGAACATGGTCTGTTACGTATTGAATCTTCAGGAGCAAGGTTGCCCCATGGATTATTTTGGACCGCATGTTTTCGGATACCTGATCGCGCTATTGCACACGCTGGGCCTGATTGCCGCCATCCACGCCGTGTTGACCGTTCGGACCGCCCAAGGCTCGATCGCCTGGGCCCTGTCGTTGCTGTTCATTCCCTATCTGACACTTATCCCGTACCTGGTCTTCGGCCGCAGCACCTTCGATGGCTACATCAAGGCGCGGCGCCAGGCCAACGAGGAAATGCGCAAGGCCATCTCCGAGCTGAACTGGCGTCCGTGGGTCGAAGAAGCCCTGACCGCCCGCGCCTCCAATGCCTACGCCTCCTTGCGGGCGATGCCGAAACTGGGGCGCATGCCGTGCCTGGCGAACAATGAAGTGCGCCTGTTGATCAACGGCACGGCGACCTTCGAGGCGATTTTCCAAGCTATCAGCCATGCCAAAGAAGCCGTGCTGATCCAGTTCTTCATCATCCACGACGACCGACTCGGCCAGCGCCTGCAAAGCCTGCTGCTGAAAAAAGCCGCCGAAGGCGTGGCGGTGTACCTGCTTTACGACCGCATCGGCAGCCACTCGTTGCCCCACAGTTACGTGCAGCCGTTGCGTGATGCCGGTGTCGAGGTCAAGGCGTTTGCCACCCGCAGCGGCTGGCTCAACCGTTTTCAGGTCAACTTCCGCAACCACCGCAAGATTGTGGTCGTGGACGGTGTGCTCGGTTTTGTCGGCGGGCACAACGTCGGCGACGAATACATGGGCGAGAAACCGCCCCTGGCGCCGTGGCGCGATACCCACGTGCAAGTGAGCGGACCGGTGGTGGCATGCATGCAGGAATCCTTTGCTGAAGACTGGTTCTGGGCCGCCCGCACCTTGCCGCCGCTGATCCTGCCAGACGTCTACCCGGACGACGGCGTGCTCTGCCAATTGCTCGCCAGCGGTCCGGCGGATTCCTACGAAACCTGTTCCCTGTTCTTCGTCGAAGCCATCCACGCGGCGACCGAGCGGGTATGGATCACCAGCCCCTATTTCATTCCGGACGAAGCCGTTTTCGCAGCCTTACGCCTGGCCGTACTGCGCGGTGTCGATGTGCGATTGCTGCTGCCATCGCGCCCGGATCACCGCATTGTCTACGCCGCCTCCAGCCTCTACGCCTTCGAAGCCGTGCGCGCAGGCGTGCGGGTGTTCCGTTATGAACCCGGTTTCCTGCATCAGAAAGTGGTGTTGATCGACAGCGAAATCAGCGCCATCGGCAGCGCCAACCTGGACAACCGTTCGTTCCGGCTGAATTTCGAAGTGATGCTGCTGACCGTCGACAGCGCGTTTGCCGCCGAGGTGGAACAGATGCTCAACGACGATTTCGCCGTTTCCCACGAAATCGCCAAAGAAGAAAGCCGGGAGACCCACCGCCTGCAACAGATCGGCATGCGGGTCGCCCGGCTTATTTCCCCGATTCTCTAAGGGTTGTAGATGTCGTCACGGGTCCAGGGCAGTTCATGGCTGCCGTCCGGGTGCGCTTTGACCGCGAGAATCTGGTGCAGGTTGATCCAGCCCTTGGCGAACGCATACGCGCAGCCGGCCAGGTACAGGCGCCAGATCCGCAGCGCCTGTTGCGGCACCTCTTTGGCGGCGGCTTCGAGGTTGTCTTCCAGGCGTTCGCTCCAGTGGTCGAGGGTGCGTGCGTAATGCAGGCGCAGGCTCTCGACATCGACGATCTCCAGGCCGGCTTCGCTGATCTCGGCAGAGATCATCGACAGGTGCGGCAGCTCGCCGTTGGGGAACACGTACTTCTCGATGAAATCGCCGGCACCGCGTCCCACGGGACGGCCATCGGTGTACTTGGCGGTGATCCCGTGATTCATCACCAGACCGCCCTCCTTCACCGCGCCGAACAGGATTTTGCAGTACTCGGCCAGGTTCGCATGACCGACGTGTTCGAACATGCCGACGCTGACCACTTTGTCGAAACGCCCGTCCTGGGGCAGATCGCGATAGTCGAGCAGTTGAAGCTCAATCAAATCCTCCAGGCCTTCTTCTTTAACCCGTTCGCGGGCCAGGGCCAGTTGCTCTTTACTCAGGGTGATCCCGAACACCTTCGCGCCAAATTCCCGGGCCGCGTAGCGTGCCAACCCACCCCAGCCGCAACCGACATCCAGCAGATAGTCACCCGGTTGCAGGCGCAGCTTGCGGCACAGGTGGCGGAATTTGGCTTGCTGGGCTTGCTCCAGGGTTTCACTGCCGGTTTCGAAATAGGCGCAGGAATAGGCCATGTCGCTGTCGAGCCACAGCTGATAAAACGCATTGGAGAGGTCGTAGTGGTAGGAAATCGCCTTGGCGTCGGTTTCCTTGTCGTGGGCCAGGCGCACCGGCTGACTGTCGGCCTCGCCCAACAAGGCCTGACTCCACTCATCGCAGACGCGGATCACGTCGCTGATGGAGCCTTCAAGCTCAAGTTTGCCTTCGACAAACGCCGCTCCCAGCGAATCAAGGCTTGGGTGGGTCAACTGGGTAACCATCTGTGGGTCCTTTACCACAATGGTGACGCTGGGCGTCGGGCCCAGATTGAATTCATGGCCATCCCAGAGTCGCAGACGAAGCGGTAACTGCAGATTCTGTAAGGCCGGTGGAAGTTGCGCGAGCATGGAAAATCCCCCCTTATTTCAGACGTCTGATGTGAGGGTAGACCATCCTAGAAAAATAGCTGGCTATCGATTTAATAGCCTTTTTCTATATAGCTCGCGACGCTTCGAACCGCCGTCGTGATCTGAAAACCAATGGTCCACACCTAGATGACTACGAAGTGAGCACACAGTTCTAAAAAGTTTAGAGCGCCGATATCTCCCGGTTTAGAGCGTTCCCAAAGGGTATATCAGACTTCATCTTTCAATTTGAGCAGCGGCTCCTGAAACCGCAGCAACCGTCCGGCGTTGCCCAATACCAAGAGCGTGCTCAAGTTGTGCAGCAACGCGGCAATCATCGCCCCCGCTGCGCCGAGCCAGCCGAATGCGGCGAAGGCGACGATTGCCAGGGTCCAGCCTAATCCGATGATCACGTTGACCTGCAACGTCTGCCGGCACTGGCGACTCAAACGCACGCAAGTGCCGAGCCGGCGCAGGTCGCTGCCGATCAGCACAATGTCCGCCGAGGCCAGCGCAATGTCCGCCCCGCCGGCACCCATTGCCACGCCCACAACGCCGGCCTTCAGCGCCAGGGAGTCGTTGATACCATCGCCGACCACCATCGGCCGGAAGCCGTTGCCGATTTCCGTCATCACCCGATTGAGTTTGTCTTCGGGCAAGGCCTGGGCTTCGACGTCGCTGATGCCGACGTCCCGGGCCAGGGTATGCGCGACGCTTTGCCGATCCCCCGTGAGCAGCAACTGCCGTCCCAAACCCAGCTCGCGCAATTCATTCAAGGCAAAGCGTGCTTCCGGTTTGATCGTGTCTGCCAGTAGCAGCCACGCGAGGAATTCGCCATTGAGTGCCAACCCGGCAATCGGCCCGTCGTGATCGGGCACGGCCGAAGTGGCGATGCCCAATTGTGCGAACAACTCCGGACGCCCGAGCGCCGCTTCGCCCTGTTCGGTCATCGCCACCACGCCCAACCCCTGGCGCTCGTGAATGTCCGAGAGCAGCAGGAAATGCTCCTGCGTCACCAGACTGGCCAACGCGCGACTGACCGGGTGACTGCTCGCCGAGCCCAGACTGGCCGCGAGTTTGAGTACGTGGCTGCGATCTTCCAATGGACTGTCGATGGATTGCAGGCGCAAGGTGCCGAAGGTCAGCGTCCCGGTTTTATCCACCACCAGTGACGTCAGGTCCGCCAGCTCTTCGAGGAACGCCGAGCTGCGAATCAGGATCCCGTGACGCGCCGCCACCGCCACCCCGGCAATCGCCGTGGCCGGTGCCGACAACACCAGCGCACAGGGGCAAGCGGCGACCAACACCGCGAGCATCGCCTGCGCATCGTTGGTCACGAACCAAGTCACCGCCGCCAGCAACAACACCAACACCATGTAGCTGCCGGCGTAACGCTCCAGCAAACGGGTGATCGGCGGCTTGGAACGTTCGGCACTTTGCATCAGCGCGATGACTTTGCCGAGGGTCGATTCGTTGCCGGTGCGGGTCACTTCAATGCGCAGCAAACCATCGAGGTTGATCGCGCCACCGAACACGGTCATGCCGACCACCGCCTCCAACGGCACCGACTCGCCGGTAATCGATGCGGTGTCGAGGCTCGCCTGACCGGACAACACTCGGCCATCCGCCGGCACGCGATCGCCGGCGCGCACTTCGACAATATCGCCGGCCTTGAGCGTGCCGTTATCGACTTCGACAATGGCCCCGTCAGCCTGCACTTTGCGCGCGTGACTGCGGGTCAGTTTGCCGAGGGCATGAATCGCTTCCTGGGAACCGATCACGCTGCGCTCTTCCAGCACGTGGCCGAAGATCATGATGATCGGCAGCAACGCGGCGGTGAGCAAATCACCGGTGGCCCAGGCGCCGAGCATCGCCAGGGCGATCAACTGATCGGTGATCCCGTGCAGGCTCAGGTAACGCAAGCTGTACCAGGCCGAGCGCATCACCGGCACGGCCACCAGGATCGAGGCAAAACCCAATAGCAATTGGCTGACGCCGGTTTGCTCCGGCGAGACCCAACGCCAGATCAGCCCCAACGCGAGCAAGCCCAGGGCAAGCATGGCCAGGGTCAGTTGGCGCGCGGCGCTGCGTTGCTCGGCCGAGGACAACATGCTCGGTGCGGCGGCGGTTTGGGCGGTCATTGTGCAGCTCCCTGAATGATCAGGCGGGAATCGTCTTTCGGATCGACCGTGGTCACCGAGCCGGCCTGACCGAGAATCTTCGGCATCCGCTCACGGTAAATGCGCAGGAGCATTTGCGGGTCGGTGCCCTGCTGTTGCGCCTGAGCCAGACTCAATACCGTGGCGGTATCGGCCGACGCTTTGGCCAGTCGTTCACTGGCTTGGGCATGGGCAACCTGCAGGGTGCGGTCGGCTTGTTCGTTGGCGGTCTGGGTGAGCTTCTCGGCGTCGGTGCGAGCGTTGGCCACGGCTTTGTCGGCCTGCTGACTGGCAGTGAGTACGGCGTTGAACGCATTCACCGCCGGGCCGGGCAGACTCGATTGCACATCGACCCGGGCGACTTCAATACCAATCCCCTGCCCCGTCGCAGTCAGTTCGGCGAGGCGTTGATTGATGCTTTGCACCAAGTCACCGCGCAGGCGTTCGCGGCGTTCGGCGGCTTTGTTGTCGGTACCGATCAGTTCGGGGCGCGCCACCAGGATGGTGTCCAAGTCGCGAGCGGCAGTGAGCGCCACCGCGCTGCGCGTGACCAAGCGATCCAGCGCCGGCAGCACATGTTCGCCTTGCAGCACGAACGCGTACGGCTCGGTGACTTTGTAAAACACCCGCACATCCAGTTGCACCACACCGGCATCACCGGTCAGCAGATAACCGGAGCCGGCGAGTGCATCACTCAGCGGCGTGGCAAACGTCGCCACCCGATCCGCCTGTAACGCCACATCACTGCGCAGCAGATTTTCCACTCGACGCTCAATCACCCGATCCGCTGCCGGCAACAAAATCACCTGCTCAAACGGACGCGGCCACGCCAACAACAGACCGGCATTCTGAATGCGATCCAGCGCACCAAAGTGCAACACCACGGCGCGATTCTGCGGATCAATCTGCCGCACATTGGAGAATGCCCACGCCAAAGCCGCCAGCACCGTCACCGCGTAAAGCGCCAAAAACGCCAGACGCCCGGCCTGAATCCAGGGACTGCTTAACTCATTTGTTCCACGTGGAACCAAATTCATGGCTGCGACCCGGACTTGTTATCAAGGCTCGGCGGGCCGTCCACCAACACGCGGAATGGGGCGGCATCGGTGCGCAAAATCAGTTTGGTGCCCGGTGAAACAATCGTGCCCAAGGTGTCGAGGGAGCGCAGCAAGTTGTAGAGCTGCGGCGATCCGGCGTAAGCGTGGCCATAAATCTGTGCGGCTTCGACCCGGGATTGCGCCTCGATGTCGGCGGCTTTCACCGTGGCATCGGCCTGCACAATGCGCGCGTCCCGTTCGGCGGCAGAACGGATTTGCGCCGCTTCGCGTTTGCCGATGGCCGTGCGTTCGGTGGCGATTGTTTCACGCTCGGCGCGCATGCGATCGACGGTGGCGGTCAACGTCACGGAGGGCAACGTCAGGCGTTCGATGCCGACTTGCAGCACGCGCACGCCATAGGTGGTGAGCAACTGCTGATCGATTTGCTGACGCAACTGCGCTTCAAAATCGGCGATGTGCACTTGGTTGGCATCGGTGTTCACCAGGTTGGCCAGGTCAAAACTGCTGGCGGTGGTTTCCAGCGCGGAACCAACAAACGTGCGAATCTGCCGCGCCGCTTCATCCGGCTGGTTCTGCACTGCGCGCATAAAGCGCTGCACGTTGTCCGGGTCACCCTGCACCTGCCACGCCACGTACGCCTGCACGATGATGCGCAAACCGTCCCGCGTACCGACATCCTGCAAACCGCTGGACGTCGTGCGCAGGCGCAAATCCACCGGAATCGCCGCTTCAAACGGCGCCGGCCAACGCCAGCCCAATCCCGGTTCCAGCAACACCCGCGACGGATTGCCGAAACGGGTGATCACCGTGGCCTCCCCCGAACGCACTTGCACCAGGCTCGCCGCCGCAATGGCGAACGCCACCAGCAACGCCGCCCAGCCCATGCGTCGCCACGGGAATGGACCGGCTTCCTGGGGATCACCGTGGTGATGGTGATGATGACCGTGGTGATGCCCGCCGTGGCCGTGATCGTGGCCAGTGTGGTCATCGTGATCGTGAGTATTCGACTGGCTCAATGGGTGGCTCCTGGCTGAGCGGTGTTACGCGGCGACGCAGGGTCAGCCGGCAGCGTGAACGTACGCAGGTCAATGGTCGGCGCGTTGCTGCTGCCGCCCAGGCGATGATCGAGCACCAGCAACTTGGCATTGGCCAGGCCCTGGGTCAGTTGACTGAAATACTGCTCCAGCACAAAGGCCTGGCCGGCGCTGGCGTAGGCTTTGCGTTCGGCACTGAAGCGCAGGTCGGACGCCTGGGCCGTCGCGTTGATTTCCCGGGCGCTGGCGGTGGCTTGATCGCGGGCGATGCTGGCTTGCATCTGCGCCTGGTTGCTGGCTTGCGCTGCCGCACCGCGCTCACGCGAGATCAACGCTTGCGCACCGATCTGCGCCGCTTGCACCGCGTGATAGGCATTGGCGGCGCCGGCCGGCGGGTGAATCGCCTCGACCACGGTGGCGAGAATTTCCACGCCGCTGTCGAGTTTTTTCAGGTCAGCCTGCACGGCGCGACCGATCTCTTCGCCCAGCCCTACCCGGTCTGCACCGAGCAAACCGTCGAGGGTGCGCGAGGCGAAGTCGTGCACCAGAATCCGGCTGGCGGTGCTGCGAATCAGCGTCGGTACATCCGCGCTGTTGTAGGTCGCGGCCAACGCGTCCTTGTCGTTCAAGCCGATGCGATACACGAAACGCACGTCCATGTTGACGATCTGGAAGCTCTGTTTGTCGGCGCGGCTGCTGGCAATGACCTGGGATTTATCGTTCACATGACTGGCATCCCACAAGCGATTGGCAATCGCCGGCGCCGGGCCTTCTGCCGGTTCGAGCACCACGGGCGTGGTGGCTTCACCGCTAGTGGCCAACTCATGGACCACACCGTTCTCGACGCTCAGCACCCGGCCCAACGGCCACGGCAAACCGGCGTGCAAACCGGGACCGAACACCTCCACCGGTTTGCCGAAACGCTCGTAGATGCCACGCCCTTGCAGCGGTATTTCATGAATCCCGGTCAGCGCCCAACCAACCATCGCCACCACCGCCAGCACCGGCAAGAAGGCCCGGCGCATGTAGGTGAAGGCCCAGATTTGTCGCAGATCGATGCCGAAGCGGTTATGCAATTCGTGCTGCAAGGCCAGCAACGGTTGTGGCGGCCAGCGCAGCATGTCCGCGACAAAGCTGCGCGCCAGCAATGACGGTTCGAGTTGTTCCCGTTGCGGACTGAACAGCGACAGCACCGCGCGCAGCAACAATTCGATCGCCACCAGCCCCGGCAGCAAACCGATCAATACCGCCAGGCGTACCGGCCAGACTGAGGTTTCATTGCCGAACAGCAAGCACAGCGCGCTCAGGACCAGGCCGATAATCGCGACGCGCGTGAGCTGCGCCAACGCCCCGGCTTCGGGCCATTCGGCGCTGTTTTCCTGAGCCAGTTGACGTTCCAGCACCAGCAGACCGAACGCCAGCAGCAGCGACAGCACCGCGCCGACACTGGCGGACAAGCCCAGCGCTGCGGGGGTCAGCGCCAGGTTCCAGACCTGGCCGATGCTGTACAGCGTCAGCACGCTCCAACCGGCCAGCCACAACGTCGGCGCACCGATCTGCCCCAGCAGATGCACCCAGCGCTGGCCGATCCGGTCCAGCAAGCGTTCGTACCAACCTGCCGGCGCGACCACTTCTTCCTCCACAACCACCGGCGTCGACACCACCGGACTCATCGCGCGAGCTCGCCATTGCGTCACCCACCACGCCGATTGCAAACCGGCGACCAGCACCAGCAACCCGCCGCTCTGGTTGACCAACAGCGCGCCCCACAGTGATTGCGGCGCAAACAGCGCGACAAAAAACGCCAGTACCAGCCCAGCCGCCGCCAAAGCGCTCAAACCGATGGCGTACTGACGCAACCGTCGCCCGTGGAACAACGCCTGCTGAAAGCGCGGCAGCCCGGCTACTTGAGTTCCATCGACATCAAGATCAACTTGCATACCACCCCAGTGTTTATCGTTGCTGACGTCAAAGCCCGTCACATCTCGTTACCTTATAACGAAAGGCGTGAAATTTCCGTTCTAAATCGCTCTATCTAAAGGTGCACAACCTGTCGCTTGGCTGAAGCCTTGACCGAAATACCGTTGAGCGCACATATTACGTTCGTAATTTTTAGCAACAGCTACGACCGATCCGGTCCCTTCACTCCAGGAGTAACAGCATGAGCACCTATGACATCGTGATTCTGGGCGGAGGCCCGGGTGGTTATAACGCGGCGATCCGTGCCGGCCAACTCGGTTTGAAAGCCGCGTGCGTCGAAGGCCGTGCCACCCTCGGCGGCACCTGCCTGAACGTCGGCTGCATGCCGTCCAAAGCGCTGTTGCACGCCTCCGAACTGTATGACGCGGCCATGGGCGCGGAGTTTGCCAACCTGGGGATCGAGGTCAAACCGACCCTGAACCTTGCGCAGATGATGAAGCAGAAAGATGAAAGCGTTGCCGGGCTGACCAAGGGCATCGAGTTTCTGTTTCGCAAGAACAAAGTCGACTGGATCAAAGGCTGGGGCCATATCGACGGGCCGGGCAAGGTCACTGTCACCGACAGCCAGGGTGCCAAGACCGAGCTGAGCGCCAAGGACATCATCATCGCCACCGGCTCCGAGCCCACTCCCCTGCCCGGTGTCGACATCGACAACCGACGCATCCTCGACTCCACCGGCGCGCTGTCCCTGGCTGAAGTACCGAAGCACCTAGTGGTGATCGGTGCCGGGGTGATCGGCCTGGAGCTGGGTTCGGTTTGGCGGCGCCTGGGCGCGCAGGTGACGGTGGTCGAGTTTCTCGACCGGATCTGCCCCGGTGTCGACGGCGAGGCCGGCAAAACCCTGCAGCGCTCGCTGACCAAGCAAGGCATCAGCTTTAAGTTGAGTTCGAAAGTCACCAGCGCCACCACCTCGGCCAACGGCGTGCAGCTCAGCGTCGAACCCGCCGCCGGGGGCACCGCCGAGTTGCTCGAAGCCGACTACGTGCTGGTGGCCATCGGCCGTCGGCCTTACACCCAAGGCCTGGGGCTGGAGAACGTCGGCCTCGCCACCGACAAACGCGGCATGCTCGCCAACAAAGGGCATCGCACCGAAGCCGCTGGCATCTGGGTGATCGGCGACGTCACGTCCGGGCCGATGCTCGCGCACAAGGCCGAAGACGAAGCCATGGCCTGCGTCGAGCAGATCGTCGGCAAGGCCGGCGAGGTCAATTACGACCTGATCCCCAACGTGATCTACACCAAACCGGAACTGGCCAGCGTCGGCAAGACCGAAGAACAGCTCAAGGCTGAAGGTCGTGCCTATAAGGTGGGCAAGTTCCCGTTCACCGCCAACAGCCGGGCGAAGATCAATCACGAGACCGAAGGCTTCGCCAAAGTGCTGGCCGATGAGCGCACCGACGAAATCCTCGGCGTGCACCTGGTGGGTCCGAGCGTCAGTGAAATGATCGGTGAATATTGCGTGGCCATGGAGTTCAGCGCGTCCGCCGAGGACATTGCCCTGACCTGCCACCCACACCCGACCCGCTCCGAGGCGTTGCGCCAGGCGGCGATGAATGTGGAGGGGATGGCGACGCAGATGTAATTTTTCGCACATGATCGTTCCCACGCTCCGTGTGGGAATGCCTCAAGGGACGCTCCGCGTCCAGTGACGCGGAGCGTCACGGGCTGCATTCCCACGCGGAGCGTGGGAACGATCCTAGCTCGCGGGTAAATGTTCTAAAGGCAACGCCCCTGGCGTCTTCACCGTGTGAATCGCAAAGTTGCTGCGGATATCACTCACCCCCGGCAACTTCAGCAACCGCCCGGTGAGAAACCGGTCATAGGCGCGCAGGTCTGGCACCACCACTTGCAGCAGAAAATCCGATTCCCCGGACACCAGGAACGCCGAAATCACCTCCGGCAGCGCCGTCACCGCCTCGCGGAACGCGTCAGCCTGTTCATCGTTGTGCCGTTCGACCTTGACCCCGACAAACACCGTCAGCCCCAGCCCCACTTCGTCGCGATCGAGGTTGGCTTGATAGCCGCGAATCACCCCCGCCTCTTCGAGCATCCGCACCCGGCGCAAGCACGGTGACGCCGACAATCCGATCTCATCTGCCAATTGCACATTGCTCAGGCGCCCGTCCCGTTGCAGGGCGGCGAGGATTTTGCGGTCGTAGGCGTCCAGTTTCATGGTTTGGCAGATCCCGATAGTCAGCGCGTCATTGCGTGGCAGGTTATGCCAATCCACGAGACTTTAGTAGCCAACTACGCAAGCACCTGCCCCGCCCTCCCGCCCTAGACTGGCCCTACCAAATCGACAACGAATGGGGTGCGACATGGCGGGACTCTGGCTGTTTTTCATGGCGCTGGCGGTGGTCTATCTGCTGCCCGGCCCGGACATGATCCTGCTGCTGCAAACCGGTGCCCGCCAAGGCAAAAGCGCAGCGCTGGCCACGGCGATTGGTTTGGGCATCGCCCGGGCTTGTCATGTGGCGTTGGCGGCGCTGGGGCTGGCCGCGTTGTTCAAGGCTGCGCCCTGGACCTTCGACGTGGTGCGCCTGGCCGGGGCCGCGTACCTGTTGTGGATCGGCATTCAATGCCTGCGCAGCACGATGCTGCCGAACCTGAACGGCGCCGATGCAACGGTGGAAAAACCGCGCTGGCGCGAATCGATCCAGCGCGGTTTGCTGACCAACCTGCTCAACCCCAAGGCGTTGCTGTTCTGCTCGGTATTGCTGCCGCAGTTCATCAACCCCCAGGCCGGCCCGGTACTCGCGCAGTTCGCCACGCTGGGCGTGCTGCTGGTGGGCGTTGGCTTGCTGTTCGACAGCGCCTACGCCCTGGTCGGCGCCGCGCTGGGCCGTTGGCTGCAACGCAGTCCATCGGCCCAACGGGTCCAGCAATGGCTGTTCGGCAGCCTGTTGATCGGGTTCGCGGTAAGGCTGACCTTCGTGCAACAGGCGTGAGCCTTACTGCGCTTTGCGGCGCCGGCGGTTGATCAACAGCAAGGCCGCCGCCACCACGACCACCACACCGCCAAACTGCACTGGCTTCTTGTACGGCCGCAGTGCTGAACGCACGGAATCCGTGGCCTGGGTCACGTAGCGTTTGCTGGCATTCTGGAAGTCCGGGGAGCGACACTGATGGCCGAAGTCCCCGGCCCAGTACACATAAGGGCCTTCGTCGACGTAGCGTTGATAGATCGCGCTCTGCTCCTCAAGACTGGAGTTCCAGCTATACGCCGTGCACAGCACAGCCGCAAAGGCCTGACTGGTGTGCGGCAAGTTGTCGGCGGCGCGACTGGCCAGGGCCGTGGCGACGAATCGGTAGTGAAAGCGCACGTCTGGCTGAGCCGCGCTGGCCTGTTGGCGCTGGACCTCACCCTCGGACACCAGCGGCCCGACTTTCAGCTCGGCAGTCTCCAGGCTGAAGTTGCCACCGAACAAACTGGCGTAATCCGGTGACATCTCATAGCCGAGGATCTCCATCCCCCACTGTCGAGCCATGCTACCGGCGTTGAACAACGCGGCGGCGCGAGTGGTGGGCCACCAGGCCGCATCGGCCTCCTGACGTTGCTCTGCGTAGGCCTTGGCCTTGTTCTGCAATTCGACGTTGTCGAAGTACCCCGGCGCTTCGTCGTAACGCTCCTCGCGCAACAACCGCCGCCCGAGCAAATCGCGCAGGCTCGCGGCCACCGGCAACGGCACATAGTTGTCCCGTTGCTCCTGAGTCTGCGGCGGTACGGCCGGCACGTTGGTGTCGACGTAATGCTTGAGCTCATCCACGGTCAGCACCCGCTCGGCCACGGTGGCCGCGTCGAGCCAATAGACGCCATTGCTGCGATAGAGCTGATCGAAGGCTTGCAGGTAATCCCCGCGCTGCAAGGCGAGGATCGCGCTTTCGCCCTCGACCCGGCATTTGGGCTGGACGACGACGTCGTTGTAATCCCATTCCGGGAGACGCGCCTCGCCCCAGGCTTCATTCTGCGGGAACGCCTGGGCCGCTTTCGCATAGGCGGCGGTGGCGGCGGTTTTATCGCCCTCGCGCAGGGCCAGTTTGGCCCGCACCCACCAGGCCAGGCCGCCGTCGCCCGCGTGTTCGACGAAGGCCTTGGCGCTGGCGTAGTCGCCCTGTTGATAATTCAGGGCGGCCAGGCGATCCGCATTGTCGAGGCTGCCGCGCGTGCTGCCTTGCAGCAGTTGGATGAGTTTTTTCTCGCCCGGCGGTTGCCCGTCAAATGACCAGCCGACGCGACTGAGCAAGGATGCAGTGACCAATTGCTGCACGGTCTTGCCTTTGAGCAACGCGGTCAACTCATCGTCAGGCAGCGCCGTGAGTTCGCCCATCAACTGCTTGAGCGAGGCGTAACCCACCGCCGAACCGTGGATGTGTTGCGTGGCATAGAGTTCGATCGCGCGGTTCCAGTCACCCGCCGTGCGCACCACGCGCGCTTCTTCGCCGAGGCTGGCGACGCCCAGTTCCAGCGGATCGCTGAAGCCATCGATGCTCAGTTGACGGGTCTGCTCGAAGGCTTTCTGCGCCTGGGCTAACAGATCTGGCTCGGCGTCTGCCTCGGCGCTCATTTCATACAACGCCCGGCCCAGCGAATACGCGGCCCAGGTGCTGCGCAACGGCCGTTGCTCCACCGGCAGGGCCAACACCTTCTGGAAATACTCGGCAGCGAGCTGATACTCCCCGGCGTTGAACGCCACGGCGCCCGCCAGGTACAGCCGCAGATCCACCGGCAGGCTCGCGCCCTGAACCTCCACCTGATGCGCATCGGTCAGCGTGCGCAGTTGCTTGACCAGCGCTTGTTGTTCCGCGCTCAAACCGGCCTGCTCGGCCTGGTCCCGTTGCTCGGTGTAGGACGGCGTCTCGCCATAGCCGTTGTCCGGGCTGTTGGTGGCCGCCGTGACATTCTTCAGCCCGGCGATGGCATGCCCGAGGCGACTGATCTCGTATTTGAAGTTACCTTCCGGTAACTGCGCCAGTGACCCGGCGCGGTCTTCCAGCAGGCGCATCGGGAAATCCGGCCCGCAGGCCAGCGCCGAACCCAGCGGTAAACCGAGGCTCAGGCAGAGCAGATGGCGGGGCCAGTTACGGGTGAACATTCGAACCTCCTTGATCAATGTGGGTGCAGCGTGCCCAACCGATGGCGCGTTGGCCGCCGGCGGCAATTCGACCGTCGCGCAGGCGGGTGAAGGTAAGCAGATCCGGGCTTTGTTGCAACGCATAACCGGCCAGGGCATCGGCGCCGTCACAGCCGTGCACCGCCAGCGTCAGGCGTTCGGGCCAGGCGTTGTCGAGATTGCCCTGGTTGCTGACGGCGATGTCATAGAGGCCGCCTTGTTCGGAAAGTTGCAGGTTCAGGCGACTGTCGAGGGCATCACCGCGAGCGACGGCGCCGAGGGTGGTCAGGCTCCAGGCCCGGCGATCACCGGCCAACGGCAGGCGAAACCAGATCAGCCCGGCAAGGTGCGGCGGCGGACCGTTGCGCAGGTCCAGGGCCAGCGTGCTTAGTTGCAGTGGATCGGCCAACAGTTCCCGGCGCTCACCACCGCGTTCGATGGGCACTTCGCTTTCCACCACCGGTGCGCCGTCGGCCCCCGGCAACAACGCCACGCCATAGGCCGGCAGGGCCAGATAGAAGGGTTTCTGCGTCACGCGACCCCAGGCCTTGGCCCATTGCCGGGCCTGATCCACGTCGAACAAGCCCCGGCGCGGATCACTGACCGCATGCACCTGCAAGACGCTGCTATCGACGGTCGCCAACAAGTCGGGCAAATCAGGGCTGTCGAGCCAGGCCGGTAACGCGGTGATGCTCAGCGGCAGAGACGCCGGCAGTGCCGCTTTTAGTTGCGAGAGGAATGACCGATAAACCGGCAATCGAGCGTTGCCGGCATCGTGATCGATTTCCACGCCAGTCACGGTCAAGCCCTGGGTTTGCCAGTCGTCGAGCACTTGCCGGACTTGGGCAATGATCTCGTCCTGATCCAGCGCCTTGAGCTGGCCGTCCAGGCGAATTACCGCAATCAGCGGCCGCGCATCCTGATTGAGCAACGCCGAATCAATCCGCGCCCGCTTCCAGCCGTCCTGGGGAAAGGCCTGCAACGCCAGCACGCGCAAGGTCGAGAAATCGGCATGGCTGTCCCGCAGCGCGGCTTCGTGGGCCGGGGTCCATTGCCGTTGCCAGACATAGAGTTGTTGATCGAGTGGCGGGGCGTGGGGCTGGTCGCAGCCGTTGAGCAAGGTGAAAGCGGCAAACAGACCCCACAGGCGAATAAAGAACGACATCACATCCCTGATCCCTACAAACACAGGCCGACAGGGTAATGCAGTCTAATGCCTGACAGATAACCTGTGGCGAGGGAGCTTGCTCCCGCTGGGCTGCGAAGCGGCCCCCTGCACCCTTCCAGACAAACCGGGTTGTCTGATATTACGACTGCTGCGCAGTCGAGCGGGAGCAAGCTCCCTCGCCACCAAAGCCCCCTGCTCTCAGCAAGCCCCTCTCCACAAAAGCCCGCTCCCACAGGGATGTGCTTAGGGCTTACGCGCGATGATCACCTGACTTTTCGCCACCACCGCATCCAGCGCCTGTTTGATCTGCGCGCCCCGGGGCGAATCGAGGATCGCCTGCCAGGTATCGGCCCAATGATTGAGCAAGGGGTGATCGGGGCTGCTGAAATCGACCTTGGCTTCCCAGAACAACAGCATCCACATCGACCAGTAGAACCCGTACTGGCTGTGGCTCAGGACTTCCAGGCCGGCATCGCTGACCATGGCCTTGAACTGTTCTTCGCTGATGATGCGAATGTGGTTGGGCTTCTGGAAGTACTCCGGCGCGGCGATGTCTTTTTGCAGGTCTTCGGAGCTGGGGTGCGGCACGCTGAGCAGGTACAGCGCCCCCGGTTTGCCGACCCGCACCAACTCGGCAAGGAACTGCGCCGGGTCGTCGACGTGCTCAATGACTTCTGTGGACACCACGCGGGTGGCGGTGCCATCGGCAATCGGCAGCGGATTGCAGTCGGTGACATGGCATTCGACGTCCCGGGCCGGGGTGTCGCCCAGGCGCTGGCGAGTCGCCTCGACCTTGGCCGCGTCGATGTCGGCAATGATGATCTTCGCCCCACGCATGCCGCAGAAATGCACGTTACCGCCATCACCGCAGCCCACGTCGAGCAACGTGTCCTCGGCGGTCACCGGGAAACCGGTGAACAGCTCACCGGTTACCTGATTGAACCAGCCGCTGAGCATCGCATCGTGCAGACCGAGCATGTACGGGTCGACCTTGTCCGGCACCGGCGCCACGGGCTGCGAGGGCGCGGGTATGCCCGCCGTGAGTCTCTTCAAAATGCTCAGCATGAGGTAGCTCCAGGAGATGGGACGGCGTTTCGGGACGTGCCCAGGCGTTGCACCAACGCGGCGCCACGATTGCGCATGGGCATTTCGACGAAGCGGTAATTGAGCTCGCTCAACAGGGCGATCAGCCCGCCGGCGATAAGGATGGTCAGGATCGGATGACCCGCCGGGCTCGGCAGACCGGCACCCTGCAATCGGAAGATCACTTCTCGCACCAGTGCATAGGCAGGAATGTGGATCAGGTAAATCCCGTAGGAGCGACTGCCGATCCACACCATCAGATTTTTCAGCAGACCGCGCGGCATCAGGTAGTCACGGTTGTAGGACGCGACCCAGACCAGCACCGCGCTGAGCACGGCAATCGCACCGATGCGGTAGCTGGTGAAGGTGAAGCGATCGGTGGCAATCACGCTCAACGCCAGCGCTACCAGCACCAGGAATGACACACCCGCCCAAGGCCGGCGCAGGAAGGTCGGTTCCCAGCGCACATAACCTGGCCGGGCGCTCCACATCGCCAAGAGGATGCCCAGGGCCAGTGCGTCGGTGCGCACCACCATCAGCAGCGGTGTGCGCAGGGTAAACAACTGCACCGCGACCAACGCCAGCAAGGCCCAGACCAGGTGCTTGCGACAGATCAGGATCAGCAGCGGGAACAGCAGGTAGAACTGCTCCTCCAGCGACAAACTCCAGTACACGAAACTGGTGCCGTATTCGTAGCGATAGAAGCTGTCGGCGAAACGGAAGTTGGCAAACTGCGCGACCCCGGCCAGGGTCGCCTGGAGGTTGGCGTGTAACGTGCCGAACGCGCCGGAGCGGTTGATCAACACACAGGCCAGTAGCATCAGTGCCAGCCACAGCCACGCCGACGGCAACAAGCGAAAGGCCCGGCGCAGCCAGAAGTTGCGCGTCTGCTGCCAGTATTCCTGGCGTGTGCTGCAACCCTGCAAGGCGGGGATCAGGCTGCGGGCGATGACGAAACCGGAGATGGCGAAAAACAGATCGACGCCCCACCAGGGTTGGCCCCAGCCATGGATTTTTTCCAGCAGCGGCACCGGGTCGGTGAACAGGCTGCCCGTCAGGTGATGAAACAACACGCCCAGCACCGCAATGCCGCGCAGCAGCTCGATGTCCATGATTCGTTTGCTGCCGTTCATATCTCGGGGGTTTCCTCGGCAGAGACAGCGCGGGTTTCGAACAGGTCGGCCAAAAACACCTTCAACCGTTGTTCAGCAGTGGCCTGGCTGCAGAAGGTTTTGAGGCTGGCCACCGCGTGGGCGGACATCCGGCCATAGCGCTCGGGATCATCCCGGGCCACGTCATAACTGCTGCGATACGCCGTGCACAACGATGCCCAATGGGTGATGTAGCGCAACGTGCGGAACGCCCGGCGCGGGTCATGGGGCCAGGCGGTCAGTTCGTCGGTGGTGTCGATGATGAACGCGTTGTCGGCATCCAGGTAATCGAGCATCGCCGTGGTGCGTGGCGCCACCGCCGGTTTGCCGCAGGACATGAATTCCATCAGCGGCAAGCACTGCCCTTCGCCGTACGCGGTGTTGACCACGTAACTCGTGGCCTCAACCAGACGCTCGTAATCCACATCCGCCAGATAACCGTAGATCAGCACGATCCGGCAGCGGTAAGACTGGTTCTTGTACAAATGGTGAAGGATGTCGGCCAGGGCTTCTTCGGCATCGTGGTGGGTCAGTTTCAGCACCAGGGTCGCGTCCGGCGCTTCGCGGAACGTCACGCAAAAGGCACTGAGCATGTCTTCCCAGTTCTTGCGCCCGTCGCTGGGGTTGAACACCGAGGTGTAGATCACGCCATCGAGGAGCAACTCATGTTCACTGGCCGGCGCGTCGAAATCGATGCCCTCCCCCGTGCGCAAATGTGCCGGGCCAAAGGCTTGCAGATCGAGTTGGCGACTGTCCGCCACCAAGCCCTTGATCTTCAACGTCACCTGATTGGCCAGCGGTTGACGCTGCAACTGCGCGCCACGGGCGGCGAACCGGTCCCACACCGGGGCGGGCACGGCAACGATCGGATAATCCACCCCCATGGCCTCGCGCACGGCGTTGACCGTGTAGCTGGAATGGGTGATCGCCGCACCGCACGCCCGCAATACGCTGCGCCAATCATTGCGCGGCTCGCCGTCGAACGGTTCGTTGGGAATGGTGCTGAATTCCCACGCGAACACCGGCAGGGTCGGGCAGGACAGGTTGACCGGCGTGCGATGGGGCGGCGAGAACGACAGGAACACGCACGGTTCGCCCCGGGACAGGCAGTCGAGGTACAGGGCATCGACTTCGGTCTGGGGATCGCTGACTTCCACCACCCGACCCAAGCGTTCCAGCACCGGCCGGTATTCCTTGAGCACGAAGTAATAGCTGTACTCGGAACGGCCGAGGTTGAGGGCGATGGTGTGCTGGTTGGTTTCCGAATGAATGATGATCAGCATGAGGCGTTATCCGTCACGGTCGCAGGCGCCGGGGCCTGGGTGGCCAGGCCGAAGAAGTCCGCCAGGCGCTGCTGCACCGGGGTGAACGCGCAGTAAGCGTGCATGCGCTCGATGGCGGCCCGGGACATTTGCTGGTAGTCCTGGGGTTGTTCCTTGGCCATCCGGTAGCTGTTTTCGTAGGCGGTTTTCAGTGAACCCCAGTCCGGTCGATAACGCAGGGTGCGGTAGATGATGCGTGTGTCCTGGGGCCAGATCGTCAGTTCTTCGCTGGACTTGACCACAAACGCCACGTCCTCATCGATGTAGTCTTCCATCGCGGTGTGGTCCGGGGCGATCACCGGTTTGCCGCAGGCCATGAACTCCATCAGCGGCAGGCACAGGCCTTCGCAGCGTGAAGCATTGACGTAGAAACTCGCGGCTTCGTAGAGCCGGGCGTACTGCGGATCGTCCAGATAACCGTGCATCACCACCACCCGACAGCTGAACGGCGACAACTGCGCGAGCAGCGTCATCAGCTCGTCGTAGTAGGACGACAGGTCGCTCTGGGTAATCTTCAGCACCAGGGTGGCGTCGTCCTTATCGCGCAAGGCCCAGCAGAACGCGGTGATCAATTGGTGCCAATTCTTGCGACCGTCCTTGGGGTTGAACACCGTGGCGTAGACCACGCCATCGACTTGGGTTTCGACCAGGGCGGTGGTGTCCGGCCAGGTCCGTGGTACGGGTTCGGGCAACACAATCGGCAACGGGCCGGCGATGTTTGGCAGGGCGTTGGCCAGCCGGTCATGGGCCGCGTCCGATAACAGATCGCGGATCCCTTCCCAATACCACTGCTTGAGAAAATGCGTGCGATGCACCGGCACCGGTTGCCCTTTGCCCAGGTCCAGTGCCCACAGACGCAAGAAGTGACGGGCAATGACGAAGCGGCGCTTGAGCGTCAGCGGCGGTGGCCGCAGGGCCTCCAGCGCCGCCAACTCTTCAGCCGTGGGTGGCGCTGGAATCAATGCATCGGCATTGAGCCCGAGGGTACGCGTGTCGAAGAGGCAGCCCTTGATGTCCAGGGTCGAACCCGGATTGACCGGGGCGCTGGTATGACGGCTGCGAATGTCGGCGAAGTTTTCCCACAACGGCGTCGGCAAGACCAGCACCGGGAAGTCTTCGCCCATGGCCCGGCGAATGGCCCGGGCCGTGTGACTGGAGAGCGTGATCACCCGCCCCTGGCGCGCCAGCATGTGCGTCCAGTCCTGGCGTGGGTCGTTGTCCCACTGCTCATCGGGAATCGAATCGAACTCCCAGGCCACCACGCAAATCGTCGGGCATTCCAGGTCATTGGGGGTTTTCTGCGGCGGCGTGAAGGACAGGAACAGGCTGTCTTCGCCAGCGGCGAGCAATTGTCGATAGAGGGGATCGACCTCGGCGACGGAGGACACCACATGCACCCGCCCAAGGCTTTCGAGCACAGGGCGATAAGCCTTGAGCACGAAGTAATAGCTGTATTCGGGACGCCCGAGACTCTGGCTGATGGAGCTGTCGTTGACGTCCGAGTAAAGAATGAAATTCATGGCATCCCACGATGAAACCGCCAACCCGACGGCCCCACTCTATGACGGCCAAGCCAGGATCGAGTCGGTACTTACCGGTCGTCGTCCTTCGTCTTCTTGCCCGTCTACGTTCTTGTTTTAATGGTCAGCTTCACGAGGGCGGGAACGACTTTCATACCCCACCGCAAGAACGCTGAATAATCGTGACGAGGGGCATTCTAAACACATCCGTTGAGGATTCGTGAACCGCCCGGCGAGAATAAATCGAGCTACGCTAACGAGAACTGACCAGTCACGGTTGGACCTGTTGAAATTGCCGAGCAATTGGCACAGATTGGCAACCAAATAACTACAACAAAGCATTTCGCCTGTCTTTCGACCAAGGAATTTACCCGGTCCGTCAGACATCTCCGTAAAGCCTGTGGGGAATGGACGAAGTGTATGACCAGGGGATCGCTGTTTGAAAAAGCGTCTGTTCGTGACGGGTCTGAGTGGATTCGTAGGACAACACATCCAATCGCGTCTGAGTGCTGTCGCCTCGGAATGGGAACTGCTGCCTACCCCGTCACGCTATGACCTGGGCAACCCGCAAACCCTCGAAGGCCTGTGGCCCGAGATGCCCGACGCGGTCATTCATCTAGCCGGCCAGACCTTCGTTCCCGAAGCCTTCCGGGATCCAGCGCGCACCCTGAACATCAACCTGCTCGGCACCCTGAACCTGCTGCAAGCCCTCAAGGCGCGCGGTTTCAGCGGCACCTTCCTGTACGTCAGCTCCGGCGACGTCTACGGCCAGGTCAGCGAAGCCCAGTTACCGATCACCGAACTCCAGCCCCCCTGCCCGCGCAACCCCTACGCGGTGAGCAAACTGTCGGCCGAATTTCTCAGCCTGCAATGGGGTTTGAGCGAAGGCTGGCCGGTTTTGGTGGCGCGTCCGTTCAACCACATCGGCACCGGGCAGAAGGACAGCTTCGTCATCGCCAGCGCCGCGCGGCAAATCAACCGGATCAAACAAGGCCTGCAAGCGCCACAACTGGAAGTCGGCGACATTGATGTCACCCGCGACTTCCTCGACGTCGGCGATGTGATCTCGGCCTATCTCGCCCTGCTGGAAAAAGGCACGCCGGGCCAGGTCTACAACATTTGCTCGGGGCGCGAGCAAAGCATCCGCAGTCTGATCGAACAGCTGGGGGATCTGGCCCAGGTCGACCTGCAATTGATTCAGGACCCTGCGCGCATGCGTCGCGCAGATCAGCGTCGCGTTTGCGGCAGCCATGCCAGGCTGGCCCAGGCCACCGGATGGACGCCTGAAATCACAACACAACAATCCCTGCGGGCGATCCTGTCCGACTGGGAGAAGCGAGTGAAAGAAGAATGACAAAAAGTGCACTGATCACAGGGATCACCGGCCAGGACGGCGCGTACCTCGCCAAACTGTTGCTCGACAAGGGCTACAAGGTCCACGGTCTGGTCGCCCGGCGCAGCAGCGATTCGCGCTGGCGCCTGCGCGAGATGGGGGTCGAGGGCGACATCGTTTACCTGGACGGCGACATGGCCGATGCCTGCTCGGTGCAGCGCGCGGTGATCAAGTCGGCGCCGGACGAGGTCTACAACCTGGCGGCGCAAAGTTTTGTCGCCGCGTCCTGGGACCAACCCGTGACCACCGGCATCGTCGACGGTTTGGGCGTGACTCACCTGCTCGAAGCGATCCGCCAATTCAGTCCGCACACGCGCTTCTATCAAGCCTCCACCAGCGAAATGTTCGGCCTGATCCAGGCCGAGCAGCAGGACGAAAACACCCCGTTCTACCCGCGCAGCCCTTACGGCGTGGCCAAGCTCTACGGCCACTGGATCACCGTGAACTACCGCGAAAGCTTCAACCTGCACGCCAGCAGCGGGATCCTGTTCAACCACGAATCGCCGCTGCGTGGCATCGAGTTCGTGACCCGCAAGGTCACCGACGCCGCCGCGCGCATCAAGCAAGGCAAACAGCACGAATTGCGCCTGGGCAACATCGACACCAAGCGCGACTGGGGCTTTGCCGGCGACTACGTCGAAGCCATGTGGCTGATGCTGCAACAGGACAAGGCCGACGACTACGTGGTCGCCACCGGCGTGACCACCACCGTGCGTGAAATGTGCCGCATCGCCTTCGAGCACATTGGCCTGAACTACCGCGACTACGTGAAGATTGACCCGGCGTTTTTCCGCCCGGCCGAAGTCGACGTGCTGCTCGGCAACCCGGCCAAAGCCCAGCGTGTACTGGGCTGGAAGCCAAAAACCGATCTGGATACCTTGATCCGCGCGATGATGGACGCGGACATGAAACGCGTCGCCAAGGAGTAGGCCATGCTGATTCCTGTGATCCTCTCCGGCGGTGCCGGGACCCGTTTGTGGCCGGTGTCCCGCGAAGGTCATCCGAAGCCGTTCATGACCCTGCCCGACGGCCAGTCGCTGCTGGGCAAGACGTATCGGCGCGCGGCGGGCCTGCTCGATGGTTGGGGCGACATCGTCACGGTGACCAACCGCGAGTACTACTTCCAGAGCAAGGATCACTATCAGGACGCGCAACTGGCGCGTCATCGCGGGCACTTCCTGCTGGAGCCGACGGGCCGCAACACCGCCCCGGCCATCGCGGCGGCGGCGCTGTCGCTGCAAGCACTGCACGGTGACGAGGCGATCATGGTGGTGATGCCGGCCGACCACCTGATCGTCAATGTCAACGCGTTGCAGAGTGCGGTCGAGCATGCGGTGACGCTGGCCAAGAGCGGTCACCTGGTGACCTTCGGCGTGGTGCCGACGGCGCCCGAGACTGGCTTCGGCTACATCGAGACCGGTGCCCCGCTGGACGACAAAGGCGCGGCCAAGGTCCAGCGTTTCGTCGAAAAACCTGACCTGCAAACCGCGACACATTACCTGGAAAGCGGCAACTTCCTGTGGAACTCGGGGATGTTCTGCTTCTCGGTGGCCACGTTGCTGGCCGAGTTGCAGGTCCACGCCCCCGAATTGCTCGAACAGACCCGCGCCTGCATGGCCGTCAGCGCCCCGGTGGAAACCGGCGGTTGCTTGCAACAGGAATTGTCGCCGACGCTGTTTGCCGAGATCACCGACATCTCCATCGACTACGCCTTGATGGAACGCTCGGACAACGTCGTCGTCGTGCCCGCCGGTTTCGACTGGAGCGACATCGGTTCCTGGAGTGCACTGGCCGCGCTGATACCGCCGGACGCGCAGAACAATCGCGCCAGCGGCGATGCGGTGTTTGTCGACAGCCACAACAACTTCGTCCAGAGCGAAGGCCGGCTGGTCGCCGCCGTGGGTGTGGATAACCTGATCATCGTCGACACCGCCGACGCCGTGCTGGTGGCCCATGCCGACCGCGCCCAGGATGTGCGCCGGGTGGCCAAGCAGCTCAAGGACAAAAAGCACGAAGCCTATCGCCTGCACCGCACGGTCAGCCGGCCTTGGGGCACCTACACCGTGCTTGAGGAAGGTACGCGCTTCAAGATCAAGCGCATCGTGGTCAAGCCCGGCGGCAAGTTGTCGCTGCAAATGCACCATCACCGCAACGAACACTGGGTGGTGGTCGAAGGCATGGCCAAGGTCACCAACAACGGCACCGGCACCCACTTGGTGGCCAAGAACGAATCCACTTTCATTGCCGCCGGGCACAAGCATCGCCTGGAGAACCCGGGGGTGATCGACCTGGTGATCATTGAAGTGCAAAGCGGCGAATACCTGGGAGAGGACGACATCGTCCGCTTCGAAGACCAATACGGCAGGACGGTTTAAATGCTGCTTTCCCTGTACCGCTCGCTATGGGGTTATCGAGGTTTCATCCTCGGCAGCGTCCAGCGAGAGTTTCAAGCGCGTTATCGCAATTCGCTGTTCGGTGCCCTGTGGCCCGTGCTCAACCCGCTGTCGATGATCATCGTCTACACCGTGGTGTTTTCCCACATCATGCGCGCGCGCCTGCCGGGGGTGGATGACGGCATGGCCTACAGCGTTTACCTGTGTGCCGGCCTGCTGGCTTGGGGACTGTTTACCGAAATCACCCTGCGCAGCCAGAACATGTTTCTGGAAAACGCCAACCTGTTGAAGAAAATCAGCTTCCCTCGGATCTGCCTGCCGGTGATTGTGTTGATCAATGCCGGCATCAACTTCGCGATCATCATGGGCCTGTTCCTCGGTTTCCTGCTGATCACCGGGCGCTGGCCGGGCATGGCGATGCTGGCGCTGTTACCGTTGATGGCGTTGCAAATGATGTTCTGCGCCGGGCTGGGGATGGTGCTTGGCGTGTTGAATGTGTTCTTCCGCGATGTCGGGCAACTGTTCGGTATCTGCCTGCAATTCTGGTTCTGGCTGACGCCCATCGTGTACCCGATGAGCATCCTGCCGGACTGGGTCCAGCGCCTGCTGCAACTCAACCCCCTGACCAACCTGATCGCCAGCTACCAGAACATGTTCCTGTACGGGCAATGGCCGGTCTGGAGTTCGCTGCTGCCGATTTTCATCACCGGCGTGGTGTTCTGTCTGATCGGGCTGCGGCTGTTTCGCCAGCGGGTCGGCGAAATGGTGGATGAACTCTGATGGGGCATATTCGCGTCACGGGCCTGGGCAAGGCCTACAAGCAATACCCGAACCGCTGGAGCCGACTGGCCGAGTGGCTGATCCCGTTTTCCCGGCTGCGCCACCAGCAGCACTGGGTGCTGCAAGACGTCGAGTTCGAGATTGCCCCCGGTGAAGCGGTGGGCATCGTCGGGGCCAACGGTGCGGGCAAAAGTACCTTGCTGAAGATGATCACCGGCACCACCCAACCCACCTGCGGCAAGATCGAAACCGAAGGTCGCGTGGCGGCGCTGCTGGAACTGGGCATGGGTTTTCACCCGGACTTTACCGGCCGCCAGAATGCATTCATGGCCGGGCAATTGCTGGGCATGCAGGTCGCCGAGATTGAAGCGCTGATGCCCGAGATCGAGCATTTCGCCGAAATCGGCGAGGCCATCGACCACCCGGTCCGCACCTATTCCAGCGGCATGCAAATGCGCCTGGCTTTCAGTGTCGCCACCGCGCGGCGCCCGGACATCCTGATCGTCGACGAAGCGCTGTCCGTGGGCGATGCCTACTTCCAGCACAAGAGCTTCGAGCGCATCCGCAGCTTCCGCAAGGCCGGCACCACGTTGCTGATCGTGTCCCACGACCGCTCGGCGATCCAGTCGATCTGCGATTCGGCGATCCTGCTCAAGGACGGCCGCATGGCCATGTACGGTAAACCCGAAGCGGTCCTGGACTATTACAACGCCCTGATGGCCGAACGCGAAGGCCAGGTCGTGCGCCAGGAAATGCTCGCCGGTGGCGAAGTGCAAACCGTGTCCGGCACCGGCGAAGCCGGGATCCTCAGCGTGCGCCTGCTGGACGAAAACGATCGCTCCATCGACGCCGCCGAAGTCGGGCAAGCCGTGGTGCTGGAAGTGCAGGTCGAAGTCCGCCAGGACATCGAGCGCCTGGTCCTGGGCTTCATCCTCAAGGATCGCCTGGGCCAGATGATGTATGGCATCAACACCCATCGCCAGGACAAGGCGCTGACCGACCTGCACGCCGGCGAACGCTTCACCTACCGCTTTGCCTTCGTCATGGGCCTGGGCAAGGGCAACTATTCGGTGTCCCTGAGCCTGTCGCGGCTGGACTCGCACCTGGACCGCAACTACGAATGGCGCGATTACGGGCTGGTGTTCCACGTGATCAACAACCGGCATGAAGACTTCGTCGGCTGCTCGTGGCTGGCGGCGAAAACCACCATTGCCCGCACCGGCTCGACTGTCACGGAACGTTTGCCATGACCCGTCTATTGGTTGAATGCACCCACGTCTTCCAGCACCCCAAGGTCAACTCGGGCATTCAGCGGGTGGTGCGCAACGTCGTCAATCAACTGCCGCCCAGCGTGGACGGTGTCGAGTGCATTCCTGTGGTGATGCTCAAGGGCAAGCTCTATCGGGTGCTGAAACTGGGGGCTTTGAACATCCCGTTTTTCGATGGGCTGATGATGTTTGCCGGACGCCTGGAACGCCTGGCCCATCGTTTCTGGCAACTGCACCAGCGCCTCGATCAGCGTTGCACCTCACGATTCGCCCGGCGCCTGCTGTACGTGGCTTATCGTCTGACGGCGCTGGCCTGTTTCAGCGTGCCGTTGCGGCTGGTCGACCGGGTCAACCAATATCAACTACCCAAGCGTTGCGCGCCGTTACAGCATCAGCCCGGTGACCAACTGGTGTTGCTCGATTCCTCCTGGCACACCGATTTCTTTCCGTTTGCCGAACAGCTCAAACGCGACGGCGTGGGCATCGTGTCGGTGATCTACGACTTGATCCCGCTGACGCACCCGCAGTTCTACGACACACGGCTGGTGGAGGTTTTCAGCGAGTGGTTCGACTGGATCAGCAAGACCGCCGACGGCTATGTGGCGATCTCCGCCACAGTGCGTGATCAAGTGCGCGCGGAATTGCAGCGACGAGTCGGCCCAGCGAAAGCCGACGCTCTGTGGTTCGACTATTTCCACCTCGGCTCCGAACTCGACCTGCGCGAAGCCAATGCCGCCGTCGAGCCGCGCCTGATGCGCATGTTCGACACCCCGGAGCCGGTGTTCCTGATGGTCAGCACCATCGAACCGCGCAAGAACCACGACTACCTGCTGGACGCCTTTGAACTCGCCTGGGCGGCGGGCTCCAAAGCCCGGTTGTGCATTGCCGGGCGCATCGGCTGGAAGTGCGACGCCCTGCTCGCCCGGGTACGCAACCATCCGCAGCTGAACAAACGGTTGTTCATGTTCAACGACCTGAGCGACACCAGCCTCGAATACGCCTATTCCCACGCCCGTTCGCTGGTCTTTGCGTCCTGGGTCGAAGGCTTCGGCCTGCCCCTGGTGGAAGCCATGCAGCGCGGTTTGCCGGCCATGGGCAGCGACATTCCGGTGTTCCGTGAAATCGGTGGCGAGTTCATGGCCTACTTCGACCTGGCCGCGCCGCAAAGCCTGGCCGATCTGGTCGTCCGTTTCGAAAGCAGCGGCCAATTCCCGGCCGCCCGCGCCGTCGCCGACTGGCGCTGGATTGGCTGGCGTGAAGCCAGTGCGCAACTGGTCGAACGGACCCTGCGCAATCTTGAAGCAATACCGGCCGAGCCAGAGAGGCAACATGCAAATTGCCCTTAACGCCCGGATCCTACAGGCCCCGCGCACCGGCATCGGCCACTATGTCGCCGAACTGGTGGGCGCCCTCGCCGCCGAACCCGACGTCGAGCTGGCGCTGTTCCACGGCTGGGGCTGGAGTTCGACGCTGCCCGACGCGACCATGCCCGGCTACTCGCGCCTGACGCCGTTGCTGCGGCAAATTCCCGGGGCTTACCAGGCGCGACGCTGGCTGGCGCAGAAACGCTTCGATCAAGGCCGGCCGCCGTCGATTGACCTCTATCACGAACCCAGTCTGTGGCCGCTGTCGTTCGACGGCCCGACGATCATGACCCTGCATGACCTGACGCACCTGCATTACCCCGAGACGCAGCCGCCGGCACGCCTGCGCGAAATCGAGCGGCGACTGGCTGAAGGGGTGCAACAGGCGCGGCTGATCCTGACTGACTCGCAGTTCATTGCCGACGAAGCCCAGGATTATTTCGCCCTGCCGGCCGAGCGTTTTATCGTCGCGCCGCTGGGCGTCGCGGCGCGTTTTCATCCGCGCGACGCCGCCGACATCGACACGGTGCTCAAGGCGCATGGCGTCGAGGCGCGAGAATACTTCCTGTGCGTCGGCACCCTGGAACCGCGTAAAAACCTGACCCTGGCCCTGCGCGCCCATGCCCTGCTGCCGCAAGCGCAGCGCCAGCAATACCCGCTGTTGATCGTCGGCATGGCCGGTTGGCAGCGCGAGCACTTCAACGACGAGCTGCGACAGGCATTGGCCGCCGGTCACGTGTGTTTGCTCGGCTACCTGCCCGACGAGCACGTCGCGCAACTGCTGGCCGGGGCGCGGGCGCTGATTTTCCCGTCGATCTACGAAGGCTTCGGCCTCCCCGTGCTGGAGGCCATGGCCAGCGGCACGCCGGTGATTGTGGTGCGGCATTCGGCCATGCCGGAGGTTGCCGGCGCTGCGGGCAACTATATTGAACCCGACGACCCACAAGGCTTGCGCGATGCCATGAGCCGACTGATCGACGATAAAACGCATTGGCAGGTATGCCGAGAAGCGGGACTGCAACAAGCGAAGCTTTTTTCCTGGGAGCGTTGCGCGAAGATCACAGCCCGCGCCTACCGCCAGGCTTTGGGAGGTTAAATGCGCGTTCTTCATTTTTTCAAGACGTACTTGCCGGACTCCATGGGAGGTATTGAACAAGTTATCTTCCAGCTCTGCGAAAGCGGTGCACAGCACGGCATCGAGGGTCAGGTACTGACGTTGAGTACCGACCCGACACCCCCAGTGGTGCGACTCGGGCAGCATGAAGTGCATCGGGCCAAACTCGACATTCAGTTCGCCTCCACGGGCTTTTCCTGGAGCGTGTTCAAACAGTTTCGCGAGCTGGCCGCCGAAGCGGACGTGGTCAATTACCACTTCCCCTGGCCGTTCATGGACCTGGTGCATTTCGCCAGCGGCATGAACAAGCCCTGCGTGGTCACCTACCATTCGGACATCATTCGCCAGAAACACCTGCTCAAACTCTACCGCCCGCTGATGAACCGCTTCCTCGCCAGCGCCGACCGCATTGTCGCGGCCTCGCCCAACTACCTGCACACCAGCGATGTGTTGCAGCAGTTCCAGGACAAGACCCGGGTCATTCCCTACGGTTTGAACAAAGCCGGTTATCCACAGGCCGATACCGCGCGCATGGACCATTGGCGGCAGAAGCTTGGGGATAAGTTTTTCCTGTTCGTGGGCGTGATGCGTTATTACAAGGGCCTGCACATTCTGCTCGACGCCTTGAAAGACGTGGATTACCCGGTGGTGATCGTCGGCGCCGGGCCCCTGGAAGCGGAACTGCACGCCCAGGCGGCGGCCTTGGGCCTGCGCAATATCCATTTCCTCGGGCGCCTGGGCGATGAAGACAAAGTGGCGCTGCTGCAACTGAGCTACGCCATCGTGTTCCCGTCGCACCTGCGCTCCGAGGCGTTCGGTATTTCATTGCTGGAAGGGGCGATGTACGGCAAACCGATGATCTCCAGCGAGATTGGCACCGGCACCAGCTACATCAACATCCACAACGAAACCGGGTTGGTGGTGCCTCCGAGCAATGCACTGGCGTTCCGCGAGGCGATGCGAACCTTGTGGGACAACCCGGTTCGCGCGGCGCAGATGGGGATGAAGGCGGAGGCGCGGTATCGGCAGTTGTTCACCGCCGAAGACATGGGGCGTAAGTGGACGGCGCTGTATCAGGAGCTGTTGGAAGAGAAATCCCTGTCCTACGCCTGACCCCGTCACAACCTGTAGGAGCAAAGCTTGCTTGCGATGGCGGCGCCAGATTCACCCGTGTTGTCGACTGATACACCGCTTTCGCGAGCAAGCTCTGCTCCTACAGGGATCAGCGGAGTTATAAGTCCAACACCAGTGGCTGCGAACTCTGGGCCGGAATCGCACAACAAATCAGCACCTGCCCCTCATCCGGCACCTCGGCGGGAGGCTGTGGATAATTCACCTGGCCGCTGATCAACCGGGTCTTGCAGGTCCCGCACGATCCGCCGCGACAACTGAATTCCGGACGCAAGCCACGGCTCTCCGCCAATTCCAGCAAACTGCCGCCGTCCGGTTGCCAGCGGGCCTCTTTGGCCGAACGCTGGAACACCACCGGCACCGAGGTGGTGGCCGCCGGCGGTTGTTCGATGACGATGGCATCCGGGTCCGGCTGGCGACGCAATGTCGAAGGGCCGAACGTCTCGGCGTGAATTCTCGAATCGCGAATATCCAGTGCCCGCAGGCCGTCGTACACCCCTTGGGTGAATGCCCCCGGCCCGCACAGGACAAAATCCACTTCATCGAAATCTTCGACCTCAAGCATGCCGTGCAGCAACGCCGTGTCGATGCGCCCGGTCAGGTCGAAGTCCTCGCCCTCCCGCGCCTCGGCTTCCGGTTGGCTGAGCAGACGCAGCACGCGCACGGTATCGCCAGCGCCTTCCAGCAAACGATCCAGTTCTGCACGGAACGGCTGATCGGCCAGGGTCCGCGAACTCTGGAAGAACCAGGTCGGCCGAATCCGCCGCGTGCGCCAGCCCTGATAAACCACCTCGCGCAGCATCGACAGCAACGGCGTGATGCCAACCCCGGCGGCCAACAACACCAGCGGCCGACGCTCATGGGGCGCCACGGTGAAATGCCCTTGAGGCGCCCGGGCTTCCAGCACATCGCCGACACGGATCTGTTCATGCAGGTGCGAAGACACCAGACCGTCGCGCTTCACACTGATACGGAAAAAGTCGTCGGACGGCGCACTCGACAGGCTGTAGGTGCGGATATGCACCTCGTCGCCGATCTTGAAGCGCAGCGGCAAATGCTGCCCGGCCTGGAACACCGGCAATCCGGCGCCATCGGCAGGCTCCAGATAGATCGAGCGGATGTTCTGGCTTTCCGCTTCGATGCGCGTCACCCGCAGCGGCCGCCAGGCGTCACCCAGGGCTTGGGCTTGCAGGCGAGCGGCGGCCTGGTCCCAGGTGCCGGTCATCAAACTGTTGGGCGACATTCCGTCGAAACGCCAGCGCAGGGCCAACGCCGCCGGGCGCCGCACAACGCGTTCGACGTCCAGCGTCCACAACCGCTCGGCGCCCTGGAAGGCCTCGATCTGCGGGCCGTCGAGGATGACTTCGGTACGACCGCTGAGCTGCAGCACCTCGCCCGAATTGAAATCGATGAACAGCAAACCAGCCCGTGGATTGATCAGCAAGTTGCCCAAGGTGTTGAAAAACAAGTTGCCGGCAAAGTCCGGGATGGTCAGGCGATTGCCTTCGACACGGACAAAACCCGGTTGGCCGCCACGATGGGACACGTCCACCGAGCGCCGGCCCTCGACGTCCACGTAACTGGCGACAAACAAGGTATCGGCCTGGGTGATCATGGTTCTGGCCGCGTCATCCAGCGCGTCGAGGTGCTGGGCGATGCGGGTCGACGGATCCGCCAGCGGCACCGTACGAAACTGCCGCAATTGGATGTATTGCGGGCAATTGCCGAAAGACTGATCCACCGAGACACCGAAACCGCTCGCAGTCATCGCGCCGACCCGACCATTGAGCCGATTACGGCGCCGGGTGTGCAGTTCGATGCCGAGCAGGCCAATGGCGGCCCCGTCCTGCAATTGCGCCGGGTCATCGGCTGCCAGCAAACGCTCGAACTGCAACTCGCCAGGGGCAGGAGAATGCGCGAAACCCGGCGGCCCTTCGAGGATGCTCGCCCAAGGACGACCGTCGGCATCCACCGCGCCGAACAACATGAACGGCAGTTGCTGATAGAACTGGCGATGCTGGTCCGGCATTTCGTTGCGAATCACCCGGCGACCCAGGGTTTCCATGCGCTCGGCGACGCCCACGTGCTCCTGCAATTGTTTCTCGCCGGCGTGCCACGGTGAATGTTCCATCACAGCCTCTCCCCTGCGCCCAAGGCACAGCGTGTACCACTCAAGTAGGTCAAGCGCTTTGTTGCAGGCCGACGGCGGTGCGCGGCATGCCGACAAACCCGGGCAAGGCTTCGATCCGCGCCAGCCAGGCACGCACGTTGGCGTAATCCGCCAGGGACACGTTGCCTTCCGGGGCATGGGCGATGTAGCTGTAGGCCGCGACGTCGGCGATGGTCGGTTCGTTGCCCACCAGGTACTCGGAATGAGCCAATTCCTGATCCATCACTTTGAGCAGGTCGTGGGAACGGGCAATCACTTCTTCAGCGTTGTAAGACGCGCCAAACACGGTGATCAGCCGAGCCCTGGCCGGGCCGAAGGCAATCTGCCCGGCCGCTACCGATAACCAGCGCTGGACCTTTGCAGCCCCCACCGGGTCCGTCGGCAGCCAGCGGCCATTGCCATACTTCTGCGCCAGGTAAACCAGAATGGCGTTGGAGTCGGCCAGTATCACGCCTTGATCATCCAGCACCGGTACTTGGCCAAACGGGTTGATCGCCAGGAACTTCGGCTGTTTATGCTCGCCTTTGGCCAGATCGACGAGGATCAGCTCGGTCGGCAGTTGCAGCAGCGACAGCATCAACTCGGCACGGTGAGCATGGCCGGAGCGGGGGAAGTTGTAGAGTTTGATGGCGTGCATGAGCGGCTCCGCTGGGTGATGGCGCCGTCCAGGGATGATCAGCACCGATGGCACGCATCATCTACCCATCGCCAAAACAACAGAATCACCAGCAAACGCAATCAATTATTTCAGCCGGCGCAATAAACCAGCGCGCTGTCCTGTTTCTCTGTAGGAGCAAAGCTTGTGTGGCGAGGGAGCTTGCTCCCGTTCGGCTGCGAAGCAGTCGCCAAGCGTTGGGGCCGCTGCGCGACCCAGCGGGAGCAAGCTCCCTCGCCACACAATCCCACTGCGTCTTAGCCTAGGGCCGGGTGTTCACGCAGGGCCTTCACTGCAAAATCCACAAAACTGCGAATCCGCGCCGGGGCCTTGCGCCCGCCCTGATACACGACATGAATGGGCAACGGCGGCAGTTCGAAGTCCGCCAGGACAATTTCCAGTTCACCGTTCGCGACTTTGCTTGCCACTTGATAGGACAAGACTCTGGTCAGGCCCAGGCCCAGGCTAGCGGCGTTGATCGCCGCCTGGTTGGACGACACCACCAGCCGCGATTCCGCACGCACGCCCAGCGGCTGCCCGTCATCGAGAAAAGGCCAGGTCCTGAGTTGCCCGATGGCCGACGTAGCGACCACCGGCACGCCGTTCAAATCCTGGGGATGACGCGGCCGGCCATGGGTTTCCAGATAGGCCGGCGAGCCGCAAATCACCCGCCGCACTTCGCCCACCCGAATCGCGTGCTGGCTGCTGTCCGGCAGCTCGCCAATGCGCACGGCCACATCGATGCCCTCCTCGACCATGTTGACGATGCGATCCAGCAGCAACCCGTTGATCGTGACGTCAGGAAACCGGTTGAGATAACTCACCATCACCGGCGTGACAAACAACTCGCCGAACAACACCGGCGCCGTCACCGTCAGTTGCCCACGGGGTTGGGCGTGGCTGCCCGCCGCCGAATCCTCGGCTTCCTGCACTTCGGCGAGGATTCGGCGACAGTCTTCCAGATACCGCTGGCCCGCCTCGCTCAAATGCACGCTGCGGGTGGTGCGCGTCAGCAGCAGTGTGCCGATGCGTTGCTCCAGCGCCGCCACCGCCCGGGTGACGCTGGCCGCCGACATGCCCAAACGCCGTGCCGCCGCCGAAAAGCCCTGGTCCTGGGCGACGGCGGCGAAGACCTGCATTTCCTGGAAGCGGTCCATCGATGAACTCCTGAGCACTGAAAAACCCCAGGCCAAGTGTTCTCGATTGGCCCTGGATTCGCGGGAAGACGGGTTTTGCTGGCATTCTGATTAGTGTGACGTATAACCCTGAACGTTCGCGCTTTCAATTATTGAGACCGTCTCACGATGCCTTCCATTTACCAGCTCAAACCTGCCTTCCAGAATCTGTTGCGCCCGCTGGTGCAACGCTTGTTCGATAACGGCACCACCGCCAACCAGATCACCGTGCTGGCCGCCGTCATTTCGGTGGTGGTGGGCGTGGCGATTGCCTGTTTCGCCCAGCACCCGTGGGTGTTTGTGCTGATTCCCGTGTGGATGATCCTGCGCATGGCGCTGAACGCCATCGACGGTATGCTCGCCCGTGAGTTCGGCCAGCAGTCGCGCCTGGGTGCCTATCTCAATGAACTGTGCGATATCGTCGCCGACTGCGCGCTGATCCTGCCGTTTGCGCTGATTCCCGGCGTGAATCTGCTGGTTGTGCTGTTGGTCACGCTGCTGGCATTGTTCAGCGAGTACAGTGGCGTGCTCGGCCCGATGGTCGGCGCTTCGCGGCGCTATGACGGGCCGATGGGCAAAAGCGATCGCGCGTTTGTCCTCGGTGTCGTGGCCACCGGCATCGCCATTGGCTGGATCAACCCGTTGTGGATTAACGTGGTGTTTGGGGTGGTCGCCGTCCTGCTGGCATACACCTTGGTCAACCGGGTCCGTCAGGGCCTCAAAGAAGTGCAGGAAAACGTCCCCTCGGCGTAAGCCCTCTGAGCATAAGGAAGATGCAATGCGTGAACCCCAGCAGCAGACCTTCACCACCCACGACGGCGTCGAGCTGTTCTACCGCCACTGGCCGGCCACCGCAGCCAATCCGGGCGAGCCGCGCAAAGCCGTGCTGCTGTTCCACCGCGGCCATGAACACTCCGGGCGCATTGCCCACCTGGTGGATGAACTGGACCTGCCGGGCTTCGACTTCTTTGCCTGGGATGCCCGTGGCCATGGCCAATCGCCCGGTGCGCGCGGCGACAGCCCGAGTTTCGCCACCAGCGTGCGCGATGTGCAGACCTTCTGCGACCACCTGAGCGCCGCCCACCAGATCGACGCAGAGAACATGGCGGTGATCGCCCAGAGCGTCGGCGCCGTGATCGTCTCGACCTGGGTCCACGACTACGCGCCGCGCATCCGCTCGTTGGTGCTCGCCTCGCCCGCGTTCAAGGTCAAGCTCTACGTGCCGTTCGCCCGGTCGGGCCTGGGGCTGATGCGCAAGTTTCGCGGCAACTTTTTCGTCAACAGCTACGTCAAGGCCAAGTTCCTCAGCCACGACCCGGAGCGCGTGGCCTCCTACGACAGCGACCCGCTGATCACCAAGGCGATTTCGGTGAACGTGTTGCTCGGCCTGTACGAAGCCGCCGACCGCGTGGTGGCCGATGCCCAGGCGATCCAGGTGCCGACCCAGTTGCTGATCTCCGGCTCGGACTTCGTGGTGCACCGCAAACCCCAGGAACAGTTTTTCGAACGCCTGGGCAGCCTGAAAAAAGAGAAACACATCCTCCCCGGTTTCTTCCACGACACCCTCGGCGAACGTGATCGCGCCGTGGCCGTGGCCAGCGCCAAGCGTTTTATCCTGCAAAACTTCGACTACCCGCTGGACCGCGCCTCGCTGCTCGATGCCGACAAAATCGGCCTGACCTGCGCCGAATCCGAATCCCTCGCCGCCCCGCTGCCGCATAACTCGTTGCGTGACCTGTACTGGCGCATGACCCGCGCCAGCATGCGTTTGGGCAGCAAACTGTCCGATGGCGTGAAGCTCGGCTTCGACACCGGTTTCGACTCCGGCAGCACCCTGGACTACGTGTACCGCAACCAGCCCACCGGCAAGGGCGGGCTCGGGCGGATGATTGACCAGAACTACCTGAACTCGATCGGCTGGCGCGGCATTCGCCAGCGCAAACTCAACGTCGAAGAACTGCTGCGCCTGACCATGGCCAGACTGCGCGACGAAGGTCGCCCGGTGCGTATCGTCGACATCGCCGCCGGTCATGGCCGCTACATTCTCGAAGCCTTGCAGGGCGTCAGCCCGTTGCCGGAATCGATCCTGCTGCGCGACTACAGCGACATCAACGTACGCGACGGTGGCGCGCTGATCCGCGATAAAGGCCTGGGCGACATCGCGCAATTTGTGAAGGGCGACGCGTTTGACCGCGCCGACCTGGCCGCGCTGGAGCCCAAGCCAACCTTGGCGGTGGTGTCCGGGCTGTATGAATTGTTTGCCGACAACACGATGGTCGGCGGTTCGCTCGCGGGCCTGGCCGAAGCCGTGGAGCCTGGTGGTTATCTGGTCTACACCGGCCAACCGTGGCACCCGCAGCTGGAACTGATCGCCCGCGCCCTCACCAGTCACCGTCAAGGCCAGGCGTGGGTAATGCGTCGGCGCAGCCAGGCGGAAATGGATCAACTGGTGGAAGCCGCGGGTTTCCGCAAGATCACCCAGCGTGTGGATGAATGGGGGATCTTCACCGTGTCCCTCGCGCAACGGGTGCAATGATGCCGGACGCCTCAAGCGCAAGAGAGCCGGGGTTGCTGAAACCGGCGGTGCTTTGGTTGCTGTTGCTGGCGCCGCTGTTTTTCGCCAGCTACGGCTTTGCCACGTGGTTCACCACCCAACGCAGCGACGTCGGCACCTTCGTTTTCGAGTGGGAAAGCGCCATGCCCTTCTGGGCGTGGACCATCGTGCCCTACTGGACGATTGATCTGCTGTACGGCTTTTCGCTGCTGCTGCCCAACAGCCGGCATGAACTCAAACGCCATGCCCTGCGTTTGCTCAGCGCCCAGGTGATTTCGGTCAGTTGCTTCCTGTTGTGGCCGCTGCGCTACACCTTTGAACGGCCGGAACTGGACGGGGTGTTCGGCTGGCTGTTCGCAGTGCTGGCCGGGTTCGACAAACCGTTCAATCAGGCGCCGTCGCTGCACATCGCGCTGCTGGTGATTCTGTGGGTGATGTACCAACGGCACTCGCAGGGCGTGTGGCGTTGGTTGGTGCATGGCTGGTTCGCGCTGATCGGGATTTCGGTGCTGACCACTTATCAACATCACTTTATCGACTTACCCACAGGCGCCCTCGCCGGTTGGCTGTGCGTGTGGTTGTGGCCGCTGGATCGGCCGAGTCCGTTGAGCAGCCTGCGGTTGGCCAAGGATCCGAAGCGCTGGAGCCTGGCGTTGCGTTATGGCCTCGGTGCCGCCGTGTTGGCCATTCCAGCCTTTGGCCTGGGCGGCGAAGGGTTGTGGTTGATCTGGCCGGCCGTGGCGTTGCTGCTGGTGGCGCTCAACTACGCGGTGCTCGACGCCGCCGGGTTTCAGAAACGCGCCGACGGCCGCTTGAGCCCCGCCGCCCGTTGGTTGTTTGCGCCTTACGTGGCGGCGGCGTGGATCAACTCACGACTGTGGACACGCAAGCATCCACAGCCGGATGAGGTTGTGGATAACGTTTGGCTGGGCCGGCTGCCGAGTGCCGCGCAGCTGACGCCGTTCAAAGCGGTGGTTGATCTGTGTGCCGAGTTGCCGCTCGATCCCGGCGACCGCGCTTATCACAGCATTCCGGTCCTCGACCTGACAGCACCCAACGCAGAACAATGCCTCGCCGCCGCCCAGGCCATTGAACGCCTGCGCCAGCAAGGGCCGTTGCTGGTGTGCTGCGCGCTGGGTTATTCGCGCAGCGCCACGGCGGTGGCGGCGTGGTTGCTGCACAGCGGGCGAGCCACCACCGTCGATGGGGCCATGGCAATGATTCGAGCCGCACGCCCGCACGTGGTGCTGCACCCGGCCCATCGCCAAGCGCTGGAGAACGCCTATGCCGGTTGATATGGAACTGCAGGTGGTCGCCAGTCTGCTGCGCCGGGGCCGCGCCCTCGATCAGTTATCCACAGGGCTGACGTTGCTCGGGGTGGTGTTCGGTCTGCTGCAACTGCTGCTGATCACCCCGGTGGCGCTGGGCCTGCTCCTTAGCGCCTGGCTGATCGTCGTGGGTCTGGTGCAAAAATACTGGGCGCTGCGTGTCGCTTTCGATGCTGACTTGTTTGATGCGGTCGCCCAGGACGCTGACGCCGTGCCGCACCGCACGGTCGATCTCGATCAAGCCCTGCACAGCCTCGGCCTGCAACCGGCCAACCGTGCCGGGCGGCCCTGGGCCGAACGTGAGCGCGGGGCGCTGAACCTGCTGCGCAAACAAGCTGTCCTACTGGCCATGCAGGTGCTGCCGACATTGGCGCTGATCCTGGCCAGCCCTTGGCTGTCCTTCGCCGGATAAGGAAATCTTTTATGTTCGAACCTGTGGTCGCCACCCTCATCACCTCCATGGCCCGCACCGTCACCGGCGCCCGCAGCCTGTGGATGGGCTGCGCGCCGGAACCGGTGCAGCGGATTTATTTCGCCAACCACAGCAGCCACGGCGACTTCGTGCTGCTCTGGGCCTCGCTGCCGCCCGCCCTGCGCAAACTCACGCGCCCGGTGGCCGGCAGCGACTACTGGAACAAAAGCGCGGTACGCCGCTACATCATCAACCGGGTGTTCAACGGCGTGCTGATCGACCGCGAGCGCAAGGACCCTGTGGATAACCCTTTGCAGCCGATGCTCGACGCCCTGGCAACGGGTTATTCATTGATCATCTTCCCCGAAGGCACGCGCAACCCGGAAGACGGGCTGCTGCCGTTCAAAAGCGGCCTGTATCACCTGGCCAAAAGTTACCCACAGGCCCAGGTGATCCCGGTGTGGATCGCCAACCTCAACCGCGTCATGCCCAAGGGCCGGGTACTGCCGTTGCCGCTGCTGTGTACCACCAGTTTCGGCACGCCCCTGCAATTGGAAGAAGACGAGAGCAAAGAGCAGTTCCTGACACGCAGCCGCGACGCGCTGTTGGCCCTCGCCCCGGAGCATTCCTGACATGGATAGACAAACCCTGATGCTGTTCGGCGGGATCGGCCTGATTCTGGTGCTGGCGTCGCTGATCGGCCTGATCCTCAAGTTGCGCACCCGTGGCACACCGAATCCGGTGGTGGATAACCTCAACGCCCGCATCAATGCGTGGTGGGTGATGGTGGTGGTGATCGGCCTTGCCTTCTGGCTGGGCACCGGCGCGGTGATCCTGCTGTTCTACGCGGTGTCGTTCTACGCCCTGCGCGAATTCCTCACCCTCACACCGACCCGGCGCAGCGATTACCCGGCGCTGGTGGCCGCGTTTTACCTGGCGTTGCCGCTGCAATACCTGCTGATTTATTTCGATTGGTACGGCCTGTTTTCGATCTTTATCCCGGTTTATGTGTTTTTGCTGCTGCCGATCCTCGCCTCCCTGGGCGGCGACAGCACGCACTTCCTCGAACGGGCGTCGAAAGTGCAGTGGGGCTTGATGATCGCGGTGTTCTGCGTGTCGTTTGTGCCCGCCCTGCTGACCCTGGACATCGCCGGTTATGAAGGCCGCAACCTGCTGCTGATCGCTTACCTGGTGATCGTGGTGCAACTGTCGGACGTGTTGCAGTACGTGTGCGGCAAGCTGTTCGGCAAACACAAAATCGCGCCCAACCTGTCGCCGTCGAAAACCGTCGAAGGCTTTGTCGGCGGCGTGCTGCTGTCCTCGCTGATTGGCGCGGCGTTGTGGTGGACCACGCCGTTCAACCCGTGGCAGTCGTTCCTGATTGCCCTGCTGATCAACCTGCTGGGCTTTGCCGGCGGCATTGTGATGTCGGCGATCAAGCGCGATCGCGGCGTGAAGGATTGGGGGCACATGATCGAAGGCCACGGCGGGATGCTGGATCGGCTGGATTCGGTGTGTTTCGCGGCGCCGATCTTCTTTCATCTGGTGCGCTACTGGTGGACTTGAGAGCCTTGATCTAAAAGCCCCGTAACACTTTTCAGGTTCGCGTGTAGGATATGCCGCACTTTGCCAAGGATGCGCACCATGTTCGACACGTTCAAAAAAACCTGCCGCCGTTTTTTCGGTGTTTTTTTAAGCGTGATGGGTGCGCTTTTCAGCCTCATGGGCTGGCTGCTTAAAGCGGTCTTCGGCCAATGGCAGCCGCCGTCCTGGTTGGCTGCCCTCGGCAAACGCCTGGTTGCGTTGGGGCACAAGGCCCGGCCTTATCCAAAGCAGATTGCGGCGGCGGTGCTGGGTGTTGCCCTGCTGGTGGCGGCCGGTGTGTATGGCTGGCACTGGTATTCCCACCTGCCGCAACCGCACACCGTGACCTACTCGGTGCAATCGCCGAGCCTGACGAACTACGCCGTCACGCCGCCCACCGTCAACAACGTGCGAGTGCGCTTCACTGAATCCGTGGCGCCGTTGCAGGACATCGGTAAACCGGTCACCAAGGGCATCACCCTTAAACCCGCCGTCAAAGGCGTCTGGCGTTGGGAGGATGATCGCAATCTGGTGTTCACGCCGGAACAGGATTGGCCGATCAAGGCCGAATACAGCCTCGACCTCGCCAAGAAAGGCCTGCTGGCCGGCGGCGTGCTGCTGAACCAGTACGCCAGCAAGATAACCACGGACTCCTTCCGTGTGCGCCTGGTCCAGAACGAGCTGTATCAAGACCCGGTCAACCCGACGCTGAAGCAGCAAGCCGCAACCTTTGGCTTCACCCATCCGGTGGACGAAGACAGCGTGCGCAAACGCGTGACCGTCACCCTTGGCAAAGGCCTGGCCTACCGCGACGCCCAGGCCCCGAACAAGCCTGAAATCACCTTCGACGAACACAAGCTCAACGTCTACGTCCGCTCCGCCGCCCTCGCCACTCCGCTGGAAAGCGTGGCGGTGACGATCAAGCTCGATGAAGGCATCAAGGCCCGGGACGGCGGCAATGCCAGCCCTGCTCCGCTGAGCGCTGAAGTCACCGTACCCGGCCGCTATCGCCTGACCTTCGGCAACGCCGACGTGCAGTTTGTCGACAACGAACGCGGCGAGCCGGAACCGGTGCTGATGTTCAGCAGTTCCAGCGCCGTGGCCGATGAAATGCTGGCCGGCAAGGTGCAAGCCTGGCTGCTGCCGGAAAAACCCGCCGACGATCAAACGCCCTGGTACGGCCAGGACATCGACGAAAAGCTGCTGGCCCGCAGCACCAAGGTCGCGCTGACCCACGTACCGAGCATCGAACCGCTCAACACCCAGCACGCCTTCAAGTTCAAGGCGCCGGCGGGGCGTGCGTTGTACATCCGCGTCCCGGCCAACCTCGAAGCCATCGGCGGTTACCTGGCGAAGAATCCGACGGTGTCGCTGGTCAGCATGCCGGCCTACCCGCGCAGTTTGCGGTTCCTGTCCGACGGCGCACTGCTGAGCCTCACCGGCGAGAAACGCCTGGGCTTCATGTCCCGTGGCGTGCCCGGCGCCCATGTGGAAATCGCCCGTTTGCTGCCCAACCAGTTGCAACACCTGGTGGACCAGAGCAGCGGCAGCTTCGCCCGGCCCAATTTCAGCAATGACTATTTCGACCGGATGGTCGAGCGCATGTCCCTGGACATCCCGCTGAACGCCGCCGACCCGTCGAAAACCGTCTACGACAACGTCGACCTCAGCCGCTACCTCAACGCCAATGGCGGGCGCCGGGGGATTTTCGTGCTGAAGCTGAGCGCCCAGGATGATCAGGCCGAGCGCACCTTCGACCGCTACTCCGAGAGCACCACCAGCGACTTGCGCTTCATTGTGGTCACGGACCTGGGGATCATCGCCAAGCGATCCAGCGACGGCAGCCACGATGTCTACGTGCAATCCATCGGCAACGGCTCGCCGGTGAGCGAAGCTCAGGTCGACATCATCGGCCGCAACGGTTTGCCCGTGAGCAGCGGCAAAACCGACGCCGAGGGTCACGTGCACTTCGCCAAGCTCGATGAGTTGCGCCGTGAGAAAACCCCGTTGATGTACGTGGTGACCCGTGGCAACGACCAATCCTTCCTGCCGATTGCCCGCCAGTCCCAGCAACTGGACCTGTCGCGTTTCGACATCGGCGGCCTGGAAGAAGACGGCGCCACCGAGCGCCTGAGCGCATACCTGTTTACCGACCGTGGCCTCTATCGTCCCGGCGAAACGGCGCACTTGGGCATGATCGTCCGTAGTGGCAACTGGAAAGGTGGTTTGCAAGGCCTGCCGGTGGAACTGAAAATCCTCGACCCACGGGGCATGGAAGTCATTCGCCAGCCGCTCAAACTGTCGGCTTCGGGCTTTGAAAGCTTTGATTTCCCCAGCAGCGAAGTGGCACCCGCCGGGGACTACACCGCGACCCTGCAATTGATCGGCGAGAAGCAGTCGCGTACCGACCTGGGCAGCGTCAGTTTCAAGGTCCGCGATTTCGAGCCGGACCGCATGAAGGTCAGCCTGACCCTGCACGACACGCCTGTTGTCGGCTGGATCCCGCCCGAGCAAGTGGTGGCCAAGGTCACCGCCCTGCACCTGTTCGGCGCCCCGGCCACGGGCCGGCGTGTAACGGCAAAAATGTCCCTGAACCCGACGGCGGCGGCGTTTGATCGTTACCCGGATTATCGCTTCCACCTGCGCGATGCCCTGGAAGAAGCCAGTTCCGAAGACCTGGCGGAAGCCGAGGCCGACGACAACGGTCAAGCGGTGCTCGACCTCGACCTGCAACGCTTCGCCAACAGCACCTATCGCCTGCAAGTCATGACCCAGGTCTACGAGGCCGAAGGTGGCCGCAACGTTGCGGCCCAAAGCAGCCTGCTGGTGTCTTCCGCGCCGTATCTGGTGGGCGTGACCAGCCCGGATGCCCTCAGCTATGTCGCCAAGGACGCCCCACGCCAGGTGCAATGGCTGGCCATCGCGCCGGACCTCACGCCACGGGCGGTGGATGGCCTGAGCACCGAGCTGGTGGAACACCGCTACGTTTCGGTCCTGGTCAAACAAGCCAACGGCACGTTCAAATACGAATCGCGGATCAAGAACATCAGCCAACCTGCCGTGCCCCTGACCCTGGGCAAGGCCGGCGCCAAGCAGACGCTGAACACCGCCACCCCGGGCGATTACACCCTGCAATTGAAGGACCCGAGCGGCAACGTCATCAACGCCATCGACTACAGCGTCGCCGGGCGTGCCAACACCTCGCGCTCCCTGGAGCGCAACGCCGAACTGCAACTGCGCCTGGACAAGCGCAGCTACGCCACCGGCGACGAGATTGCGATCAGCATTCGCGCGCCTTACACCGGCGCCGGGCTGATCACCATCGAACGCGACAAGGTCTACACCCAGCAATGGTTCAAGGCCGACAGCACCAACAGCGTTCAACACATCCGCGTGCCGGCCGGGATTGAAGGCAACGCCTACATCAACGTGCAATTCGTGCGGGACATCGGTTCGTCCGAGGTCTACATGAGCCCGTTGTCTTACGGCGTGGTGCCGTTCAGCATCAACCTCGATGCACGGCGCATGGCGCTGAAGGTCGAAGGCCCGGCGAAAATCGAGCCGGGGCAAGTACTGGATATCAAGGTCACGGCGGACCGGCCTTCCCGTGCCGTGGTTTACGCGGTGGACGAAGGCATCCTGCAAGTCGCGCGCTACAAGGCGCCGGACCCGCTGGCCTTCTTCTTCCAGAAACGCGCGCTGGAGGTCAACACCAGCCAGATCCTTGACCTGATCCTGCCGGAATTCAGCCGCTTGCTCAGCGGCGCGGCACCGGGCGGCGATACCGAAAACGCCCTGGCCTCGCACCTCAACCCGTTCAAGCGCAAACACCAGCCACCCGTGGCCTGGTGGTCGGGGCTGATCGACCTGCCGGCGGGTGAAACCGTGCTGCATTACCAGGTACCGGACAGCTTCAACGGCAAATTGCATCTGTTCACCGTGGCCGTGGATGCCGACAGCGTCGGTGTCAGCGAGGCCGCCACCGAAGTGCGCGGGCCGCTGGTGATCACGCCGAACGTGCCGGCGTTTGTCGCGCCGGGCGATGTGTTCAGCGTCAGCGCCGGGGTGTTCAGCAACCTCGACACGGCCGCCAAGGTGAAATTCGAGCTGCAAACCAGCAGCGGCCTGAAAGTCGAAGGCGCTCAGGACAACACCCTGGAGCTGCAACCGCGCAAGGAAGGCGTGGCGCAGTTCCGCATCAAGGTCCTGGAAAACCTCGGCTCGGCGGACCTGCGCTTTATCGCGGTGCTGCCGGACGGCAAACGGATCCAGGTCGCCGAAACCACGTCGATCCGCCCGTTGACCGAACACCGGGTCGCCCTGAGCCTCGGCCGTTTCGACAGCGCCAGTAAAGAGCTGAAGCCGACTCGCGACCTGTTCGGGCAACTGCGCAATGTGCAAGTGGGTGTCGCCGCCTCGCCGCTGGTCTGGGCCAATGGCCTCAAGCATTACCTGGATGACTACGGGTACGCCTGCACCGAGCAATGGGTGTCCAAGGCCATGCCGGCGTTGATCTGGGGTGGCACCGCACCCGAGGCCGAACAAGCCTTTACCGGCGCGGTACGGATGCTGCGTCAGCGGCAGAATCAGGCCGGTGGTTTTGGTCTGTGGGCCGCCAACCCGGACGTTGCGCCTTACGCCAGCCTGTACGCCACTGACTTCCTGATCGAAGCCAAGGAACGTGGCCTGGCCGTGCCGGAAGATCTGCTGGTGCGCGCCAATGCCTACCTCACCGACCTGGCCAACGGCCCGAGCGAAGGTTTGGCCGAACTGCGCAACCGCGCCTACGCCAGCTACTTGCTGAGCCGTCAGGGGATTCTGGTCAGCGGCGCGGTGAGTGATATCCGCGAGCGTTACGAAACCTACTTCAAAGCCACCTGGACCAACGACCTGGGCGCCGCTTACCTCGCCGCCAGCTACAAATTGCTCAAGCAGGATCGCCAGGCCGACGCGCTGTTCCGCAAGATCCCGTGGCGCTCCGTCGCCGATGCCTGGGACAGCGACGGTCTGTATTACGACCCGCTGGTGCATGACGCCGAGCACCTGCATTTGCTCAGCCGCCATTTCCCCGAGTTGCTGGACGATGTGCCGGTGGCCTTGCTCGATAAACTCGGCAAACGCCTCAACGAGCAGCGCTACAACTCGCTGTCCGCCGCGCTGTTGTTGCGTGGCCTGGACAACTACGGCCAGCGTGCGCAAACCGACATGACCCTCAAGGCCTCGGCCTGGTTGGGCGACAAGCAGCAACAACTGTTGGAAATGGCCGGTCAACCGCCCCGCGCGCCCGTACCGGTCGGCACGAAGAAACTGCTGCTGGAAAAAACCGACGGCCCGGCGGCGTTCTACATGTTCAGTGAGGCCGGGTTCGATCGCGGCACCCTCAAGCCGATCAGCAATGGCCTGGAGATCATCCACGAATACCTCGACCTGGACGGCAAAGCGGTCAGCCAGGTGAGTGTCGGCGATGAGTTCCTGGTGCGCTTGCGGTTGCGCGCGACCGATCGCGACCAGGTGCAGCAAGTGGCTGTGGTCGATTTGCTGCCGGGCGGGGTCGAGCCGGTGTATCGCCTGCCACCGGAACCGAAAGCCGCCAGCGAGGAGGACGATGAGTCGCAATACAGCGACGACAGCGAAGAAGCCGAGGCCTGGCAACCTCCGGTCGGTGAAAGCGCGTTGAGCGACTGGTCGCCAAGCTACATCGATGTGCGTGATGATCGCGTGGTGTTCTACGGTACGGCGCGGCGCGATGTCGGCACGTTCGTCTACCGGGTACGCGCCACCAACGCCGGGACCTTCAAGACGCCACCGGCCTACGCTGAAGGCATGTACGAAACCACCCTGCAGGGCCGAGGCAAAGTCGGTCAGCTGGAAATCGTCAAACCTTGAGAACACCGGGGCGACGCTTGAAACCCCTGCTGGCCGTTGGATTGGCGGTGGGGGCGACGTTGCTGGGGCTGAGGCTGTGGCCCCATGCGCCGCTGAGCGAAACTACGTCATCGTCACGCCAGGTGTTGGCGGACGATGGCTCGCTGCTGCGCATGACCCTGGCCGCCGATTGCCAATATCGGCTTTGGCTGCCACTGGAGCGCCTCTCGCCGACGTTGGTTGAAGCACTGCTGCTCAAGGAAGACCGCAATTTCTTCTGGCATCCGGGGATCAATCCGCCCGCCCTGCTGCGCGCGGCCAGCGCCACGTACAGCGGTGGCCAGCGTCAGGGCGGCTCGACGCTGAGCATGCAACTGGCGCGGCGCCTGTGGGACCTCAACACTCGGCAGATCCCCGGCAAGCTGCAACAAATGGCCCTGGCCCTGTGGCTGGAGGCGCGCTACAGCAAGCACGAGATTCTTGAGGCCTACCTCAATCTGGCGCCCATGGGCGGCAACATCGAAGGCGCCGAAGCGGCGAGCCGGATTTACTTCGGCAAACCGGCGGCGCAGTTGTCGTTGTCCGAAGCCCTGGCGCTGGCGGTGATTCCCCAGCAACCGGGTCGCCGCGCCAGTTTCGGGCCGTCGTTGCAGAACGCGCGGCTGCGCTTGATGGCGCAGTGGCGCGACACTTATCCCGACGACCCACGCAACAGCAGTTTGCTGGAGCTGCCGCTGGAAGCACGCAACCGCCAGCAGATTCCGTTTCTGGCGCCGCATTTGAGCGAGCAATTACTGGCGGCCCAGACTGGCAACGAGCTCAACAGCACATTGAATCTGCCGTTGCAGCAGCTACTGGAACGGCTGATCGGCGGATTTATTGCCGAGCGCAAAAGCACCGGTGTCGAAAACGCCACCGCGATCCTGATCGACAGCCGCGACCAGAGCGTCAAGGCCCTGGTCGGCTCGGCGGATTACTTATCCACAGCCCTGCACGGGCAGGTCAACGGCATTCTGGCGCGACGCTCGCCGGGTTCGACCCTCAAGCCGTTTCTTTACGGGCTGGCGTTGGACCAGGGGCTGATCCACCCGATGAGCATCCTCAAGGACATGCCGAGCAGCTTCGGCTACTTCCAGCCGGAAAATTTCGACGGCAGTTATATCGGTCCGTTGACCGCCCGCGATGCCTTAATCCGCAGCCGTAATATTCCGGCGGTGTGGCTGGCCAGCCAGGTCAAATCCCCATCGTTGTACGGTTTTTTGCAGCAAGCCGGGATCAAGGGGATGCGCGGCGAAAGCCATTACGGTCTGGCCCTGGCCTTGGGCGGCGGCGAGATGACACCCGAGGAGTTGGCGCGGCTGTACCTGATGTTGGCGGGCGATGGGCATTTGCGGCCCCTGCGTTATCTGCGCGAACAACCGCAATGCAGCGGCGATGCCTTGCTGACGCCGCAAGCTGCGTTCATGGTCCGCGACATGCTGCGGCGTAACCCGCGCCCCGATGGCCTGCCCGCCGACAGCCGTGGCCGCCACTGGCGCACCGCGTGGAAAACCGGCACCTCGTGGGGTTTTCACGATGCCTGGAGCGCCGGCATCGTCGGGCCCTACGTGTTGGTGGTGTGGGTCGGCAATTTCGACGGCCGTCCCAACTCGGCGTTTATCGGCGCCAAAACTGCAGCACCGCTGTTCTTTCGCATCGCCGACGCCCTGCCGCTGGCCTTGCCCACGGTGGCGGATCGCGTCGACAAACCGCCCGCGGGCCTCAAGCGCATCGACATCTGCGCAGCTTCCGGCGAGTTGCCCAACCGCTGGTGCCCATTGACGCGCAAAACCTGGTACGTCCCCGGCGTCTCGCCGATCCGCGTGTCCAACCTGCATCGCCCGGTGCTGATCGACACCCGCACCGGCAAAGCCGCCTGCGCGCCATTCGACCCGCAATACACCCGCGAAGAAGTCTTCGAGTTCTGGCCCAGCGACGTGCAACGCCTGTACCGCGCCGCCGGCCTGCCCCGGCGCACACCGCCCAACGTGGTCAAGAACTGCCAGCCCAACCCCAGCGGCGATCAGAGCGAAGCGCCGCAAATCCGCTCGCCACTCACCCAGGTCAGCTATCAGCTGCGGCTTTCCCAACCACAGGACAGCCTCTCCCTGAGCGCGAATGCGGCCAGTGATGCAGTGAACCTCTATTGGTTTGCCGACCAGACCCTCATCGGCCAAGGCCCGCCGCAGACCGCGCTGAATTGGCGGCCGGGCAAGTCCGGGGTATATCAGTTGCGCGTCAGTGATGATCAGGGGCGAAGCGCGACGAGAGGGCTGCGCGTGGAGTTTGTGCCTTGAGCGACTGTATTAAACAGCCGCTCGATTAAGGCACTGCGCAGCAACCTCTATCCGTAACGTCTGTGGATAACTTATTCCACCGTCACCGACTTCGCCAGGTTGCGCGGCTGGTCGACGTCTGTGCCTTTCAACACCGCGACGTAGTACGACAGCAATTGCAGCGGGATGGTGTAGAGGATCGGCGACAGGATGTCGTGGATGTGCGGCATCTGTACCACGTGAGTGCCTTCGCCATTGGTCATGCCGGCCTTTTCGTCCGCGAAGACGATCAGCTCGCCACCCCGGGCGCGGACTTCCTGGAGGTTGGATTTCAACTTCTCCAGCAATTCGTTGTTCGGCGCCACGGTGACCACGGGCATGTCGTTATCCACCAGCGCCAACGGGCCGTGTTTCAGTTCGCCGGCCGGGTAGGCTTCGGCGTGGATGTAGGAGATCTCTTTGAGTTTCAGAGCCCCTTCCATCGCCACCGGGTATTGCGCGCCGCGCCCCAGGAACAAAGTGTGGTTCTTGTCGGCGAACAGCTCGGCGATTTTTTCCACGGTGCTGTCCATGGCCAGGGCTTCGCCCAGACGGGTCGGCAGGCGACGCAGTTCTTCGACCAGCGTGGCTTCGACGCCTGGGGCCAACGTACCGCGGACCTGACCGAGGGACAGGGTCAGCAGCAACAGGCCAACCAACTGCGTGGTGAAGGCTTTGGTCGAGGCCACGCCGATTTCGCGACCGGCCTGGGTCAGCAAAGTCAGGTCGGACTCACGCACCAGCGAGCTGATGCCGACGTTGCAGATGGCCAGGCTGGCGAGGAAGCCCAGTTCCTTGGCATTGCGCAGGGCCGCCAGGGTGTCGGCGGTTTCGCCGGACTGAGAGATGGTCACGAACAGGCTGTCGGGTTGCACCACGACTTTGCGGTAGCGGAATTCGCTGGCGACTTCGACCTGGCACGGAATCCCGGCCAGCTCTTCGAGCCAGTAACGGGCAACCATGCCGGCGTGGTAGCTGGTGCCGCAGGCAACGATCTGCACGTTGCGCACTTTGGCGAACAGCTCGGGCGCCTCTGGACCGAAGGCTTGCACCAACACTTGTTGCTGGCTCAAACGCCCTTCCAGGGTGCGTTGCACCACCGTGGGTTGCTCGTGGATTTCCTTGAGCATGAAGTGGCGGTACTCGCCCTTCTCGGCGGATTCGGCGTTGTCGCCATACTGCACCGCTTCGCGCTCAACGGCTTTGCCGTCGATGTCCCAGATCTGCACGCTGTCGCGGCGAATCTCGGCGATATCGCCTTCTTCCAGGTACATGAAGCGGTCAGTGACCTGACGCAGGGCCAATTGGTCGGAGGCGAGGAAGTTTTCCCCCAGGCCCAGGCCAATCACCAGCGGGCTGCCACTGCGGGCGGCGACCAGGCGATCCGGCTGATCGGCGCTGATCACCGCCAGGCCATAAGCACCGTGCAGCTCTTTAACGGTGGCTTTGAGGGCCACGGTCAGGTCGTGCAGGTCTTTGAGTTTATGCGCCAGCAGGTGGGCAATGACTTCGGTGTCGGTGTCCGAGGTGAACACGTAACCCTGGGCTTTCAATTGCTCACGCAGGGCTTCGTGGTTTTCGATGATGCCGTTGTGCACAACGGCCAGGTTCTGCCCGGAGAAGTGCGGGTGGGCGTTGCGTTCGCACGGTGCGCCATGGGTGGCCCAGCGGGTGTGGGCGATGCCCAGGCGACCGATCAGCGGTGTCTCGGCGAGGGCTTGATCCAGCTCGCTGACCTTGCCCGGACGGCGCAGGCGATCAAGGATCCCGTCATTGGTGAATACCGCCACGCCCGCGCTGTCATAGCCCCGGTATTCGAGGCGCTTCAGCCCTTCGAGCAGGATGGCGGTGATGTTACGTTCTGCGACGGCGCCGACAATTCCACACATGCTATTTCTCCTGACTGACAGCCGCGAGGATCAAATTGATACCGCGAGCCTGAATCTGATCCCGTGCCTCAAGTGGCAGGCGATCATCGGTAATAAGGGTATGGACGCTGCTCCAGGGCAGTTCCAGGTTGGGAATCTTGCGACCGATCTTGTCGGCTTCGACCATCACCACCACTTCCCGGGCGACTTCAGCCATCACGCGGCTCAAGCCCAGCAATTCGTTGAAGGTGGTGGTGCCACGGACCAGATCGATGCCATCGGCACCGATGAACAACTGGTCGAAGTCGTAAGAGCGTAGTACCTGCTCGGCGACCTGCCCCTGAAAGGACTCGGAATGCGGGTCCCAGGTGCCGCCGGTCATCAACAGCACCGGTTCGTGCTCCAACTCGCTCAGGGCGTTGGCCACATTCAGGGAATTGGTCATCACCACCAGGCCCGGCTGCTGGCCGAGTTCCGGGATCATGGCGGCGGTGGTGCTGCCGCTGTCGATGATGATCCGCGCATGCTCGCGAATCCGCAGCACGGCGGCACGCGCGATGGCTTGTTTGTACTTGGACACCGGTTGGCCGAGGTCAGCCACCAGTTCCTGGGGCATGGTGATCGCGCCACCGTAACGGCGCAGCAGCAGGCCATTGCTCTCAAGGGCGGCGAGGTCCTTGCGGATCGTCACTTCCGAAGTCTCGAAGCGCTTGGCCAACTCGTCCACGCTGACTTCCCCCTGCTCGGTGAGCAAGGCGAGGATGTTGTGGCGGCGTTGTGGTGTATTGCGCTTCGACATGGGCTGATAAGTTTCGATTCGAAAGATAACGAAAGCAATCAGAACCTATTGGCGAAACTTCGTCAAGGGGGGGTTTGAGGCGTCGAGGGACGATTTCTAAGATGACCATTCATCGCAACTGTTATTTTTGACAGTTACAACGCCCGGGCAATGACGTTTTTAATCTGCGTAGGTACCGCCACGACCAGAGCCTCCCTCAATGAACACTCGCGTTAAAGACGTACTGGACAACGCCTTGAGCGCCCTGCTGGGCAAACAGCAAGCCGACGGCCATTGGGTCTTCGAGTTCGAGGCCGATGCGGGGATAACCGCTGAATATGTGTTGCTGATGCATTTCCTGGGCGAATCCCTTGAACCCACCTTGCAAACCAGGCTCGCGCGCTACTTGCGAGACCGGCAACAGGCAGAAGGCGGATGGTCGTTACTGCAAGGAGGCCGTTTTAACCTCAATGCCAGTGTCAAAACCTACTTTGCGCTCAAGCTGCTCGGACATACGAAGGACGAGCCGCACATGCAACGTGCTAGCACGCTTATTCGCCAGCACGGCGGGGCCGCTAACTGCAACGTGGTCACCCGCATCTGGCTCGCCTTGTACAACGTCATCCCCTGGCGTGTATTGCCCCTGATTCCCGTGGAAGTGATGTTGCTGCCACGCTGGTTTCCGTTTCATCTGTCGAAGATTTTCTGCATCCCTCGCCTGTTCACGGTGGCTGTTTCCGTGTTGCAGGTCTTGCGGCCCACGGCGCGTAATCCCCAAGACGTCGGCATCACCGAGCTGTTTATCCACCCGGCAAACGAAACCACTCCATTACCCCGGGCCCCCCACCAAAACCGGGCCTGGTTTGTCTGTTTTTCCGCGATCGATCGTCTTTTGCACCGCATCGATCCGTGGCGTCCCAAGGGCCGACGTAAAAAAGCGTTGGATACAGCGGTGGCGTACGTGACCGGACAGCTCAATGGCGAAGATGGCTACGGCGCAACGCTGCCGACCATCGCGATCAGCTTGATCATGCTTCAGGCCCTGGGTTATCCCCGTGACCATCGCGCGATGCAAACGGCGCGTAGAGCCTGCGAAAAACTGTTGGTGGTGACCGAGCAGCAGGCTTACTGCCAACCATGCGTGTCGCCCGTCTGGGACACGGCATGGGCCTGTCAGGCATTGCTGGAAACCGGCAATCGCCGGGGATGGGAGGCGGCAGTGCGCGGCATCGACTGGCTCAAGCAACGGCAGATACTCGACGTGTACGGGGGCTGGGCGGTGACCAGGCCTCACCTGCGTCCCGGCGGCTGGGCGTTTCAATACGTGTTGCCCAACCATCCCGATGTCGACGACGCCGCTCTGGTCGCGACCGTCATGCACAAGGCCATGCAGGTCGTTCCCGGTGCTGACTACGGCGAGTCGATTGCCCGGGCACAGGAATGGATAAAGGGTATGCAAGGTCGCCATGGCGGCTGGGGCGCCTACGAGGCTGACAACACCCAGTATTACCTCAACAGTATTCCCTTTGCCGAACACGGCATGATGATTGATCATCCCACCGCCGATGTCAGCGGCCGCTGCCTGGCGCTGCTCGGGCAACTGGGTGCAACCCCGGTCTGCGATGACATCACGGGCAAGGCACTGAATTACCTGCTGGCGGAGCAGGAAACGAATGGCAGTTGGTACGGGCGATGGGGCATCAACTTCATCTATGGCACCTGGTCGGTGCTGGAGGGGCTTGCCGCCATGGGTTACGACACCCAGTCATCGGCTGTTCAAAAGGCTCGCCACTGGCTGATCCTGAGGCAGAACGAGGACGGAGGCTGGGGCGAAGATGCTTGCGGCTATTCCCTGGATCACCCACGCCATCAGCCTTCGGTCAGCACCCCATCCCAAACGGCATGGGCCTTATTGGGATTAATGGCGGCCGGTGCCGTGGAGCATCCCGTCACGGCAAAAGGCATTGAATACTTGCTCAAGGCGCAAAAAAACGAGGGCACCTGGACAGACCCGCATGCCACGGGCACCGGTGTACCTCGGGTGCTTTACACGACGTATCACGGATACGGTTTGTACTTTCCAATGTGGGCCCTGGCACGCTACTGCACGTTGCGCCAGGCCCGGACTCCAGCGACTGAGGTGATTTGAAGCATGGAAGAATCACTGATTCTGGTGGATCGCAATGATCAGCAAATCGGCACCGGTCACAAGTTGCCCATTCACCGCGAAGGGCTGCTGCATCGCGCGTTCTCGCTCTTCATCTTTGATGGCCAAGGGCGGTTGATGCTGCAGCAGCGCGCGCTGAGCAAATACCACTCCGGGGGCCTGTGGACCAACTCATGTTGTGGCCACCCGCGCCCGGGCGAGAGCACCGCCCAAGCGGCTCACCGCCGGCTTGGGGAGGAAATGGGCTTCGATTGCCCGCTGGAAGAAGTCACGACCCTGATTTACAAGTCTGAAGTCCCGGGGGATCTGATCGAGCACGAGTTCGATCATATTTTCATCGGTCGGTTTGACGGCGAACCCGAGGTAAACCCGGAGGAAGCCGCGCAATGGCGGTGGATTGAAACATCCGAGTTATTGCAGTGGATCGATGCCGAGCCCGAAGCCTTCACCGTCTGGTTCAAGACCATCCTGAGCGCCCCGGCCTGCCAGCTCGAACAATGGCGATTACGGGCACAGTCCGACGCCTATGTTGACCCGACCCGTTATCAGGACGAGATCCTCACCCGGGTATCGCGCAGTTTTGCCCTGACCATCCCCCAGTTGCCGCCCGAACTTTACCCGGTGGTGACCAACGCCTACTTGCTCTGTCGGATCGCCGATACCATCGAAGATGAACCCGGCCTCACGGCCCGGCAGAAACGCCAGTACGAAAATGCGTTCCTGAATGTTGTATCAGGCGAGGCGGATGCCCAGGCCTTCAGTGATGATCTGAGTGAGCACCTGACGGATCAGACCCTTCAGGCTGAACACGACCTGGTCCGCCATCTGCCACAGATGTTGACGATATTCCACGCCCTGCGCCCTTTTCAGCAGGAGGCGATCCTGCAGTGCCTCAGCGTGATGACCCAGGGCATGAGCGAATTTCAGGAGAATGCCGGCGTGCAGGGTTTGGACACCTCTGAGCAGCTGGACCGTTATTGCTACTGTGTGGCTGGTGTCGTGGGAAAGCTGCTGACAGAGCTGTTCATCGATTTTGAACCCGCCCTGCTGCCCCAGCGAGCGAACCTGCATCGGCTGGCCCTTTCCTTTGGCATGGGCCTGCAGTTGACCAATATCCTCAAGGATCAGTGGGACGACCGTTTACGGGGCGCCTGCTGGCTGCCTCGGGACCTGCTCGCCAAGCATGGTGTCCAGTTCACACAGCTCAAGGCCGGGCACAACGATCCACTTTATGCACAGGCCGTTGCGGAGCTGATTGGCACCGCCCATTCCCATTTGCAGCGGGCGCTGCAATACGCCCTGCTCATACCGGCCAGGCATACGGGTATTCGGCGTTTTCTGCTGTGGAACATTGGCCTGGCGCTGTTGACCCTGCGTAACGTCCATAAAAATCCGCTCAGGCCGGTCAAAGTGTCCCACGCCGGTGTCGCGTGGATCATGCTGCTGACACGACTGTCCCAGCGCTCGGATTCGGGCTTGCGCATGCTCTACAAAATCGCTTCGCGCGCACTGCCAGTGACCCCGCTGGAAGCCGGGTGGAACACCACCTGTGGATAACCCATAAAAAAGATCGCAGCCTTCGGCTGCTCCTACACGGGATACGTATCACCCTGTGGGAGCTGCCGAAGGCTGCGATCTTTTTATTTTACGAGCTGTGGATAACTCAGCTCTTCTTGATTTTTTCCGGCCGCTTCCAGCCATCTATGTTCTTCTGCCGCGCCCGGCCTACAGCCAACTGCGCGTTATCCACATTCTGCGTGATGGTCGAACCCGCCGCAGTGGTTGCGCCGGACGAGATATCCACAGGCGCTACCAACGAGTTGTTGGAGCCGATGAACACATCTTCACCCAGCACGGTTTTCCATTTGTTCGCGCCGTCGTAGTTGCAGGTAATGGTGCCGGCGCCGATGTTGGTGCGCGCGCCGATTTCGGCATCGCCCAGGTACGTCAGATGACCGGCCTTGGCGCCTTCGCCCATATGCGCGTTTTTCAGCTCGACGAAGTTACCCACATGGGCCCGCGCCTCAAGCACGGTACCCGGACGCAAACGGGCGAACGGGCCGGCATCGCTGCCCTCGCCCAGAATCGCGCCTTCGATGTGACTGTTGGCCTTGATCACCACGCCTTTACGCAGGGTGCTGTCCTTGATCACACAGTTCGGGCCGATGACCACGTCGTCTTCGATCACGACGTTGCCTTCGAGAATCACGTTGATGTCGATCAGCACGTCGCGACCGACAGTCACTTCACCGCGCACATCGAAGCGAGCCGGATCGCGCAGGGTTACGCCCTGGGCCATTAACCGGCGACCGGCGCGCAACTGATAGTGACGCTCCAGTTCCGCGAGTTGCTTGCGGTCGTTGGCGCCCTGCACTTCCATGGCGTCATGGGGTTGTTCGGTAGCCACCACCAGACCATCGCTGACGGCCATGGCAATCACGTCGGTCAGGTAGTACTCGCCCTGGGCATTGTTGTTGGAGAGCCGGCTCATCCAGTCGCCCAGACGCTCAAACGGCACCGCCAGAATCCCGGTGTTGCCTTCGGTGATCTTGCGCTCGTCTTCATTGGCGTCTTTCTGCTCGACGATGGCGGCGACCTTGCCGTCGGCATCACGCACGATACGGCCGTAACCGGTCGGGTCGGTCAGCTCTACGGTGAGTAAGCCCAGTTGCTGCGGCGTCACCTGCTTGAGCAGGCGTTGCAGGGTTTCGACTTCGATCAGAGGCACGTCGCCGTAAAGGATCAGCACGGTATCGGATTTGATAAATGGTACGGCCTGGGCCACGGCATGCCCGGTGCCCAGTTGCTTGTCCTGCAACACGAAATTCAGGTCATCCGCTGCCAGGCGTTCACGCACGGCGTCGGCGCCGTGGCCGATCACCACATGGATGCGCTGTGGATCAAGTTGCCGGGCGCTGTGGATAACATGGCCCAGCATCGAGTTGCCGGCAATCGGGTGCAACACCTTGGGCAACGCCGAGCGCATGCGAGTGCCTTGGCCGGCAGCGAGGATTACGATTTCAAGAGACATGACTGGCTACCAATCCTGGGTGGTCAGCAATTGCGACCGGGTTATGAACATCGGAAAAGAAAAAAGGGTAGCCGAGGCTACCCTTTTTAATCAATCACACAACAAGCACCGGCCTATTAGTGGCCGAACTTCTTGCGGATCTGCTGGACGGTGCGCAGCTGAGCTGTCGCCTCGGCCAGACGTGCGGCAGCAGAACCGTAATCGAATTCTGCGCCACGTTCATGCAAGGCCTTCTCGGCAGCCTTAACGGCTTCCTGAGCGGAGGCTTCATCCAGGTCGGCAGCACGTTGCACGGTGTCGGCAAGAACCTTGACCATGTTCGGCTGAACCTCGAGGAAACCACCGGAGATGTAGAACACCTCGGTTTCCCCGCCCTGCTTGATCAGGCGGATCGGGCCTGGCTTGAGATTAGTGATCAGCGGCGCGTGACCCAGGGCGATACCAAGATCACCCAGTGCACCGTGCGCAATCACCATCTCGACCAGGCCGGAAAAGATTTCCCCTTCCGCGCTGACGATATCGCAATGGACTGTCATAGCCATCTGATTGCCTCAACCTAAATTAGCGCCCGTTGCCGGGCGCCGGGATTACAGTTTCTTGGCTTTCTCGATCGCTTCTTCGATGCCGCCGACCATGTAGAACGCTTGTTCTGGCAGGTGGTCGTAGTCACCGTTGAGGATGCCTTTGAAGCCAGCAATGGTGTCTTTCAGGGAAACGTATTTACCCGAGGCACCGGTGAAGACTTCAGCCACGAAGAACGGCTGCGACAAGAAGCGCTGGATCTTACGAGCACGGTTTACCAACTGCTTGTCGGATTCCGACAGCTCGTCCATACCCAGGATCGCAATGATGTCCTTCAGTTCTTTGTAACGCTGCAGAACGTACTGGACGCCGCGAGCGGTGTCGTAGTGGTCCTGGCCGATCACGTTCGGGTCCAGCTGGCGCGAAGTCGAGTCGAGTGGATCGACCGCTGGGTAGATACCCAGGGAAGCGATGTCACGGGACAGAACGACGGTGGCGTCCAAGTGGGCGAAAGTGGTCGCTGGCGACGGGTCAGTCAAGTCATCCGCAGGTACGTATACCGCTTGGATCGAGGTGATCGAACCGTTTTTGGTCGAAGTGATACGCTCTTGCAGAGTACCCATCTCTTCGGCCAGGGTCGGCTGGTAACCTACTGCCGAAGGCATACGGCCCAGCAGTGCGGATACTTCAGTACCGGCCAGGGTGTAACGATAGATGTTGTCGACGAACAGCAGAACGTCGTTACCTTCGTCACGGAACTTCTCGGCCATGGTCAGGCCGGTCAGTGCTACGCGCAGACGGTTACCCGGCGGCTCGTTCATTTGACCGTAAACCAGTGCCACTTTGTCCAGAACGTTGGAATCCTTCATCTCGTGGTAGAAGTCGTTACCCTCACGAGTACGCTCACCCACACCGGCGAACACGGAATAACCGCTGTGCTCGATGGCGATGTTACGGATCAGTTCCATCATGTTTACGGTTTTGCCTACACCGGCACCACCGAACAGACCGACTTTACCGCCCTTGGCGAACGGGCAAACCAGGTCGATAACCTTGATGCCGGTTTCCAGCAGGTCGTTGCCGCCCGCTTGTTCAGCGAAGGTTGGCGCAGGACGGTGAATGCCCCAGCGCTCTTCGGTGTCGATCGGGCCAGCTTCGTCGATCGGGTTACCGAGGACGTCCATGATCCGGCCCAGGGTCGCTTTACCGACCGGTACGGAGATGGCTGCGCCAGAGTCGGTGACTTCCAGACCGCGCTTCAAGCCCTCGGTGGAACCCATCGCAATGGTACGAACCACGCCGTCGCCCAGCTGCTGCTGAACTTCCAGGGTGGTTTCGGCCGCGCTTACAACTTTCAACGCGTTGTAGATGCTCGGTACGCTGTCGCGTGGAAATTCCACGTCGATAACGGCGCCGATGATTTGAACGATACGTCCGCTACTCATAGCTGGATCCTCTGAATATTTGAACCGTTAAACCGCGGCAGCGCCGCCGACGATTTCCGAGATCTCTTGGGTGATCGCAGCCTGACGCGCCTTGTTGTAGATCAGCTGCAAATCGCTGATCAAATCACCGGCGTTGTCGGTAGCGTTCTTCATCGCGATCATCCGCGCAGCTTGTTCAGCCGCGTTGTTCTCGACCACCGCCTGGTAGACCTGCGACTCCACGTAGCGAACCATCAAGCCGTCAAGCAGCTCTTTGGCGTCCGGCTCGTAGAGATAGTCCCAGTGGTGCTTGAGGCCTTGATCCGGGGTTGCAACCAGTGGAATCAACTGCTCCACGGTAGGCTGCTGCGTCATGGTGTTGATGAACTTGTTGGACACAACGCTCAAACGGTCGATACGACCATCGAGGTAGGCATCCAGCATCACCTTGACACTGCCAATCAGATCATTGATCGATGGCTCTTCACCCAGGTGGCTGATAGCGGCGACGACGTTACCGCCGAAGTTGCGGAAGAAAGCCGCACCCTTGCTACCAACAACACACAGATCGATCTCGACGCCGTTTTCACGGTTTTTCGCCATGTCCTTGACCAGGGCCTTGAACAGGTTGGTGTTCAAGCCACCACACAGACCACGGTCACTGCTCACCACGACATAACCGACGCGCTTGATTTCACGGTCGATCATAAATGGGTGGCGATATTCCGGGTTAGCGTTGGCCAAATGACCAATAACCTGGCGGATGCGCTCCGCGTAAGGACGGCTAGCAGCCATGCGCATTTGTGCCTTGCGCATTTTACTGACCGCCACTTTTTCCATGGCGCTGGTAATCTTTTGCGTGCTTTTGATGCTCGCAATCTTACTGCGAATCTCTTTTGCGCCTGCCATGTAACACCTATCAGGTTAGCAAGCGGGAGCCTTGCGGCTCCCGCTGCGGCTTACCAGGTTTGGGTGGCCTTGAACTTCTCGATACCGGCTTTCATGCCAGCGTCGATTTCGTCATTGAAGTCACCCTTCACGTTGATCTTCGCCATCAAATCGGCGTGATCGCGGTTGAAGAAAGCAATCAGCGCTTGTTCGAAGCTGCCGATCTTGGCGATTTCAATGTCAGTCAGGAACCCACGCTCAGCGGCATACAGCGACAGCGCCATGTCAGCGATCGACATTGGTGCGTATTGCTTCTGCTTCATCAGCTCGGTAACGCGCTGACCATGCTCAAGTTGCTTACGGGTCGCTTCGTCCAGGTCAGAAGCGAACTGGGCGAATGCCGCCAGTTCACGGTACTGAGCCAGAGCGGTACGGATACCACCGGAGAGCTTCTTGATGATCTTGGTCTGAGCGGCACCACCCACACGGGATACCGAAACACCGGCGTTCACAGCAGGACGGATCCCGGAGTTGAACATGGCCGATTCCAGGAAGATCTGACCGTCGGTGATGGAAATCACGTTGGTCGGAACGAACGCGGAAACGTCGCCAGCCTGGGTTTCGATGATCGGCAGTGCGGTCAGGGAACCGGTTTTGCCGGTCACTGCGCCGTTGGTGAACTTCTCTACGTATTCTTCCGAAACGCGGGATGCGCGCTCCAGCAGACGGGAGTGGAGATAGAACACGTCGCCTGGGTAAGCTTCACGGCCTGGTGGACGGCGCAGCAGCAGGGAAATCTGGCGGTAAGCCACTGCTTGCTTGGACAGATCGTCATAAACGATCAGCGCGTCTTCACCGCGGTCGCGGAAGAATTCACCCATGGTGCAACCGGAGTACGGTGCCAGGAATTGCAGTGCTGCAGATTCCGAAGCGCTCGCTGCCACGACGATGGTGTTAGCCAGTGCGCCGTTTTCTTCCAGCTTGCGAACAACGTTGGCGATGGTCGATTGCTTCTGACCGATCGCTACGTAGACGCAGAAAATGCCGCTGTCTTTCTGGTTGATGATCGCGTCGATCGCCAGAGCGGTTTTACCGATCTGACGGTCACCGATGATCAGCTCACGCTGGCCACGGCCGACAGGGATCATGGCATCGACAGCCTTGTAGCCAGTCTGTACAGGCTGGTCTACCGACTTACGCCAGATCACGCCTGGAGCAACTTTCTCGACCGCGTCGGTCTCGGTGTTGCCCAGTGGACCTTTACCGTCAACAGGGTTACCCAGTGCGTCGACTACGCGACCCAGCAGTTCCTTACCAACCGGAACTTCGAGGATGCGGCCAGTGCACTTGGCGCTCATGCCTTCAGCCAGAGACTGATAGGAGCCCAATACAACGGCGCCTACAGAGTCTTGCTCAAGGTTGAGGGCCATACCGAAGACGCCGCCCGGAAACTCGATCATCTCGCCGTACATGACGTCGGCCAGACCGTGAATCCGCACGATACCGTCAGATACGCTGACGACTGTGCCTTCGTTACGGGCTTGGGAGGTCACATCGAGCTTGTCGATGCGGCCCTTGATAATTTCACTTATTTCGGAAGGATTGAGTTGCTGCATTGCTCTGCTGCCCCTTCAAACTCAAGATTTCAATGCTTCGGCAAGGCTTGCGAGTTTTCCGCGAACCGAGCCATCGATAACCAGGTCGCCGGCGCGGATGACAATGCCCCCAATAAGGGATTTGTCTTCCTCGACTTGCAGGCGCACTTCCCGGTTGAGTCGTGCACTGAGAACCTTGGCGAGTTTGTCTTGCTGTTCTTGGTTCAATGCAAAAGCACTGGTCACTTCAACGTCTACCGACTTCTCTTGTTCGGCCTTGTACAGGTCGAACAGAGCGGATATCTCCGGCAAAAGCGGGAGACGGTCGTTTTCGGCAACGACGTGAATGAAGTTCTGTGCCTTGGCATCAAACTTGTCGCCACACACGTCAATAAACGTGGTGGCCTTGTCTGCGCTCGTCAGTCGCGGGGCCTTGAGCACGCGCTGCATGGTGTCATCTTGCGACACTGCTGCAGCCAGGCCGAGCATGGCTGACCAAGAGGCCAGTTGCTGGTGGGCCTGGGCGTGCTCGAAGGCTGCCTTAGCGTAAGGTCGGGCCAACGTGGTCAATTCTGCCATGATCGCCCTCGCTTAAATTTCAGCAGCCAGTTTGTTTACCAGCTCCGCGTGCGCGTTTTGATCGATTGTGGCACCCAGGATCTTCTCGGCGCCGCCGACGGCCAGTGCACCCAGTTGGGCACGCAGCGCGTCTTTGACACTGTTCAGTTCCTGCTCGATCTCGGCCTGAGCCTGGACCTTCACACGGTCAGCGTCGATACGGGCTTTTTCAACAGCCTCTTCAACAATCTGGTTACCGCGTTTCTTGGCTTGCTCAATGATTTCGGCTGCCTGAGCTTTTGCTTCGCGCAGTTGCTGACCCGCTTTATCTTGGGCCAGCTCCAGGTCGCGAGCTGCTCGGGCGGCAGCGTCCAGTCCATCCGCGATCTTCTTCTGACGTTCGTGCAAAGCCGCGATGACCGGAGGCCACACGAACTTCATGCAAAACAGTACAAAAATGAAGAACGCAACGGACTGGCCAATCAGGGTTGCATTAATGTTCACGCCAACACCTCGCTCGTTCGTTGCACATCAAACCAATCACTCGAAGGTTCGAGTGATTAGCCAGCGAGTTGACCAACGAATGGGTTCGCGAAGGTGAAGAACAGAGCGATACCAACACCGATCATGGTTACGGCGTCGAGCAGACCGGCAACGATGAACATTTTGACTTGCAGCATTGGAACCATTTCTGGCTGACGCGCTGCGCCTTCCAGGAACTTGCCGCCCAACAGGCCGAAACCAATTGCGGTACCCAGTGCGCCCAGGCCGATCAACAGTGCAACAGCGATAGCGGTTAGACCAACTACAGTTTCCATCTTTCCTCCCGACTTTTACGTCGTATGGTTTAGGTTTTTTAGATTTTAAAGCGGTAAAACAAATCGTTTCATAAGCCCTGTTCGGGCACCCACCCGCTTGACCGGGTGGGACATCAGACTAGTCGAGACTGGTCTTAATGGTTCTCTTCGTGCGCCATCGACAGGTAAACGATGGTCAGCATCATGAAGATAAACGCCTGCAGGGTGATGATCAGGATGTGGAACACAGCCCACGCCCACTGCAGAACTACGCCCAGGCCGCTAAGCCAGAGCAGACCGCTGCCGAACATCACGGCGATCAGAATGAAGACCAGTTCGCCGGCGTACATGTTGCCGAACAGACGCAGTGCCAAGGAGATTGGCTTGGCGATCAGGGTGACGAATTCCAGCAGGAAGTTCACCGGGATCAACAGCGCTTGCAGGAAAATGTTCTTGCTGCCAAACGGGTGCAGGGTCAGTTCGCCGATGAAGCCGCCGATGCCCTTGACCTTGATGCTGTAGAAAATGATCAACGCGAACACCGACAGGGCCATGCCCAGGGTAGCGTTCGGGTCAGTGGTCGATACGGCACGGAATGGAATGTGCGAATCGCCAGTGATCAGGATGGCCAAATGAGGAATCCAGTCGACCGGGATCAGGTCGACGGCGTTCATCAGGAAGACCCAGACGAAGATGGTCAGTGCCAGCGGTGCAATCACCGGGCTACGGCCATGGAAGCTGTCTTTCACGCTGCCATCGACGAATTCGACCAATACTTCAACGAAGTTCTGCAAAGCACCTGGTTGACCGGAAGTCGCCTTCTTTGCCGCCATGCGGAAAATCAGAACGAAGATCAGACCCAACGCGACCGACCAGCCGAGAGTATCGACGTGGAAAGCCCAGAAGCCCATTTCTTTGGCCTCTGCTGCGGTGTGGGCAAAGCCCCAGCCGCCGGTAGGATGCTGACCGAAGGTCAGGTTCTGCAAGTGGTGCTGGATATAGCCCGAAGCGGTTGTCTCTGCCATGGTTGCCTCAAACGCCCTAAGGTCTCGAAAGTCTTGTTCTCATCAGCAGGGGCGCGAACCAGCTGACCAGTTGGGTCAACACGAAGACGCCGAATACAGCTAGCGGCGCCAATGGCTTCACACCTGCAAACGTCAATGCAAAGAGCACTGCCGTCAGAATTAATTTGCCCGCCTCGCCAGCATAAAAAGACCGGACGATGGCTTGAGCTGCTCGGGCGCCGGAAAACCGAAATGCCCTGTGAGCGAAATAAACATTGGGTAACAAGGCTATCAGGCCTCCGCAGAGTCCTGAGTACCCGGCAACGACTCCGTACCATTGCCACAGCGCCAAAGCAGCGATGAGCAAAACGATAAATTGAGCCATTAGCACCGGAAAAACTGCCAGGCGATGGAACGGCAAGCGGTTTGGCGTGCGGGTTTCCATCACTTTTACTCCCCAATGGTCGGCTGCCAGAATTCAATAACTTGGCATAATTTGTGCCGACAAAATGCGCGCAGAGTATAGGGGCGGTTCAGCCCCTATTCAACTGTCAGGTAGTGATTTCCGACTGCGCGCTACATGAGGAAATGTTTCAGCGGATGTGCGCAAGCACACCTTGAAGCTCGTCGAGAGAGTTATAACCAATCACCAGCTGCCCTTTGCCCTTCTTTCCGTGGCGGATCTGCACCGCAGAGCCTAGGCGCTCGGCCAGGCGCTGCTCAAGTCGAGCGATATCCGGGTCGGGTTTTGCGGCTTCCACAGGCTCCGGTTTGCCACTCAGCCACTGGCGAACCAGTGCCTCAGTCTGGCGCACGGTCAGCCCGCGTGCGACAACGTGTCGCGCCCCCTCAACCTGCTGATTCTCCGGCAAACCCAGTAAAGCACGTGCGTGGCCCATTTCAAGGTCGCCGTGGGACAACATGGTCTTGATGACTTCCGGCAACGCGATCAGGCGCAGCAAATTGGCGACGGTGACGCGGGACTTACCCACAGCCTCGGCGACCTGTTGCTGGGTCAGCTGGAACTCCTGCTGCAAACGCTGCAGGGCCACCGCTTCTTCGATTGGATTGAGGTCTTCGCGCTGGATGTTCTCGATCAGCGCCATGGCGATGGCGGTTTCATCCGGCACATCGCGCACCATCGCCGGGATGGTTTCCTGGCCGGCCTGCTGGCTGGCACGCCAGCGGCGTTCGCCGGCGATGATTTCGAAACGACCGTTGCCAATCGGGCGAACCACGATCGGCTGCATGACGCCCTGGGCCTTGATCGACATCGCCAGCTCTTCCAGCGCCTGGGGATCCATGTCCCGGCGCGGCTGGTACTTGCCGCGCTGGATCAGGTCCAGGGGCAGGTGCTGCAGCTCACGCTGATCGGCTTGTACCGCTTGCTCTTCGAGCGAGCTGACAGTCGGACCACTCAGCAGTGCATCCAGTCCACGTCCGAGACCTCGTTTCTTGACGGCCATGGGGATTCCTTAAGTTGCCTGAGCGGCGGCGGTGCGTGAGTTTTTGCGCTGGCGGCGAACCAGTTCGCCCGCCAATGCCAGGTAGGCGATGGCGCCACGCGATGATTTGTCGTACGCCAGCGCCGGCATGCCATAGCTTGGCGCTTCGGCCAGGCGGATGTTGCGCGGAATCACGGTGTCGTAGAGCTGTTCGCCGAAGTGTTCCTTGAGCTGGGCCGAGACATCGTTCATCAGGCTCAGGCGCGGGTCATACATGGTCCGCAACAGGCCTTCGACTTTCAGGTTCGGGTTCAGCAGTTCGGCGATGCGCTTGATGTTATCCACAAGGTCGCTCAAACCTTCGAGCGCAAAGTACTCGCACTGCATGGGGATAATGACCCCGTCAGCGGCGACCAGTGCGTTCAGGGTCAACATCGACAGCGACGGCGGGCAGTCGATCAAAATGTAATCGTAGTTTTCACGGATTGGCGCCAATGCGCTGCGCAGACGACTTTCTTTCATCTGCATTTCCAGCAGCACCACTTCGGCCGCCGTCAAATCGCGGTTGGCCGGCAACAGCTGGTAACCACCGTGCTCGGAGAAGTGCATGGCCTGGGCCAGGTCGCACTCACCGATCAACAGGTCATAGACCGAGTTTTCCAGGCCGTGTTTATCCACACCGCTACCCATGGTGGCGTTGCCCTGTGGATCGAGATCGATCAACAACACCCGGCGCTTGGTAGCGACCAGGGAAGCTGCGAGGTTGATGCAGGTGGTGGTCTTGCCCACACCACCCTTTTGGTTCGCTATCGCGAATACCTTAGCCATTCTTGCTTGTGTTCCCAATCATGCCGTGCGGCGCAGTATCAGCAGATGGCGTTGGCCTTGGCAACCAGGTACGGCCAGGGCGTGTTCGCTATCGAGGTGGAAGTCTGCCGGCAATGCTACCAGCTCATCGGCGGGATGAACGCCCTTCATTGCCAGCCAACGTGTATCGCGGTCGCCGAGGTGGCGCGTCCAGTTGCTGAAGTTTTCCATGCTGCTGAACGCCCGGGAGATGATCCCGTTGAACGGCTGTTCTGGCTGGAAACTTTCAACGCGACTGTGGATAACTTGCAGGTTATCCAGTTTGAGTTCGAGTTTGACCTGGGTCAGGAAGCGGGTTTTCTTGCCATTGCTGTCCAAGCAGGTCACTTGAGACTCTGGAAACAGGATGGCCAACGGAATGCCCGGCATGCCGCCGCCGCTGCCAACGTCCAGCCAGCGGCCGTTTTCCACAAACGACATGATGCTCAGACTGTCGAGCAAATGACGGGACACCATTTCGTCCGGATCACGCACGGCAGTCAGGTTGTAGGCCTTGTTCCACTTTATCAACAGGGCCAGATAACCCAGCAGCAACGCGTGCTGGGTTTCTGTCAGCGTGACACCGAGCTGGCGAGCACCTGTGGATAACTCTTCTGCATGTTGCGAGGTGACCAACGAACTCAAGCGCTTTGCTCCAACTGACGGCCCGCGCCGCGTTTTTTCAAATGAATCATCAACAGCGAAATCGCTGCCGGGGTCACGCCCGGGATACGCGACGCCTGGCCCAACGTCTCTGGACGGGTCGCACCGAGCTTGCTCTGGATCTCTTTGGAGAGACCGGAGATGTTCGTGTAATCGATATCCACAGGCAACTTGGTATTTTCGCTGGCCCGCAGACGAACAATTTCATCCTGTTGGCGATCGATGTAGCCAGCGTACTTGGTCTTGATTTCGACCTGTTCCGCGACCTGTGGATCTTCTGCACCACCGCCCGTCACGGCGATCAGACCAGCGTAGTCGATTTCCGGACGGCTCAAGAGGTTGAGCAAGTTGTATTCGTGGGTCAGCGGCGTGCCGAACTTCTCGGAAATCGCATCGCCCTGCTCGGTGCCCGGGCGAACCCAGGTACTTTTCAGGCGCTGCTCTTCCAGATCGATGCTTTCGCGTTTTTTGCAGAACGCTGCCCAACGGGCATCATCGACCAAACCGAGTTCGCGACCTTTTTCGGTCAGACGCAGGTCGGCGTTGTCTTCGCGCAAGATCAGGCGGTATTCGGCCCGGGACGTAAACATCCGGTACGGTTCCTGGGTACCCAGGGTAATCAGGTCATCGACCAACACCCCGATGTACGCCTCGTCGCGACGCGGACACCAGGCGTCTTTGCCCTGGGCACGCAGCGCGGCGTTGGCTCCGGCCAGCAAGCCTTGGGCGCCGGCCTCTTCGTAACCGGTGGTGCCGTTGATTTGTCCGGCGAAGAACAGACCGCCAATCACTTTGGTTTCCAGGCTGTACTTCAGGTCACGCGGGTCGAAGTAGTCGTATTCGATGGCGTAGCCCGGGCGAACGATGTGCGCGTTTTCCATGCCGCGGATCGATTGCACGATCTGCAATTGCACGTCGAATGGCAGGGAAGTGGAAATCCCGTTCGGGTACAGCTCGTGGGTGGTCAAGCCTTCCGGTTCGATGAAGACCTGATGGCTTTCCTTGTCGGCAAAGCGGTGGATCTTGTCTTCGATCGAGGGGCAATAACGCGGACCGATGCCTTCGATCAGCCCGGCATCGGAATACATCGGCGAACGGTCGAGGTTCGCGGCGATGATTTCGTGGGTCCGGGCATTGGTGTGGGTAATCCAGCAGCTGACCTGTTTCGGGTGCTGCTCTTTGGAGCCCATGAACGACATCACCGGGATCGGCGTATCGCCTGCTTGCTCGGTCATCACCGAGAAATCCACGGAACGGCCGTCGATACGCGGCGGCGTACCGGTTTTCAAGCGACCAACGCGCAGCGGCAACTCACGCAAGCGGCGAGCCAGGGCAATCGATGGCGGATCACCGGCGCGACCGCCGGAATAATTCTGCATGCCGATGTGGATAAGTCCACCGAGGAAGGTGCCAGTGGTCAACACCACAGAATCGGCGAAGAAACGCAGACCCATTTGGGTGACAACACCGCGCACCGTTTCCTGTTCGACGATCAGGTCATCAGCGGCTTGTTGAAATATCCACAGGTTGGGCTGGTTTTCCAGGGCTTCGCGGACAGCGGCCTTGTACAAAACCCGGTCGGCTTGAGCGCGAGTCGCTCGCACGGCCGGGCCTTTGCGGCTGTTCAACACGCGAAACTGGATACCCCCCTTATCGGTGGCCATGGCCATCGCGCCGCCGAGGGCGTCGATTTCCTTGACCAGGTGGCTTTTGCCGATCCCGCCAATGGCAGGGTTGCAACTCATGGCACCGAGGGTTTCCACGTTATGCGTCAGCAACAGGGTTTTTGCCCCCATACGTGCTGACGCCAGTGCTGCCTCGGTACCGGCATGACCGCCGCCGATGACGATCACTTCAAAACGGGAAGGGAAATCCACCACGCACCTCGTGCCTGCTTCAGTTAGGTAATCCGGAATAGGTTGGTCTCAGGTTTTTGGACCTGGTCGGCAAGTATAGGGACTTCGCCCTTCCTAAAGAACCCTTTGCACAAAATTTAACCAGCTGTGGAGAAGTCGGGGTTATAGAAATTAAAAAGAGAGAAATTTATTAAATCTTTGTTTTTATGTTTATTTCTACTGAGCACCATTTCTGTGGATAGATCTCTACAGGCCTTTATATTCAATATGTACAGAGATTCAAAACCCTGTGGTCATGTGCCAAGGAGGCCCTTGGATAACCGGTGTAAGCCTGTGGATGAAAGGGGTGGTTATCCACAGAGGGGTTTATCTTCAGTTTTCAGGCCCTGTTATCAACTGCCCTTAGTGGCAGTTATTCACAGGGCTTAATTCACAGAAAAGCGGCGAAAGGACGATTTCCGGGCAGGAGAAATCCGCTCAAGCAGAAAGAATCTGCTCGGCACTGGGGGAAGTTTTCAGAAAAGGAGGGAACAGACAGGCACGAATGGCCTGTCTGTGAACAACGAAGGGGCTATTTACCGATGCAGAAGCTGGAAAAGATCCGCCCCAACAGGTCATCGGAGCTGAAAGCGCCGGTGATTTCACCTAAAGAGTGCTGCGCTTGACGCAGATCTTCAGCCAATAGCTCGCCGGCACCTGCCAACGTCAGCTGCGCACGGCCGTGCTCGAGGGAGGCACTGGCATGGCGCAGCGCCTCCAGGTGACGCCGGCGTGCGCTGAAGCTGCTTTCCGAGGTCTGCTCGTAGCCCATGCAGGTCTTGAGGTGTTCACGCAGCAGCTCAAGGCCCTCGCCCGCAGACTTGGCACTCAAGCTGATGGTGACATGGCCATCGTCGCTGACTTCCAGGGCAATCGCTTCGCCCGTCAGGTCAGCCTTGTTACGGATCAGCGTGACTTTGGCCGGGTCTGGCCGGGTTTCGAGGAATTCTGGCCACAGGGCAAACGGATCCAGGGCTTCCGGCGCGGTGGCATCCACCACCAGCAACACCCGATCCGCTTCGCCGATGGCTTTCAACGCTCGCTCAACGCCGATTTTTTCCACTTGGTCATCGGTATCGCGCAGGCCTGCAGTGTCGACCACGTGCAACGGCATGCCGTCGATGTGGATATGTTCGCGAAGAATGTCCCGGGTGGTGCCGGCAATCTCGGTAACAATCGCCGCTTCACGACCGGCCAAGGCATTGAGCAGGCTGGATTTGCCGGCGTTCGGCCGTCCTGCGATAACGACGTTCATGCCGTCCCGCAGCAAGGCACCCTGCCCGGCTTCGCGAAGCACTGTGGATAATTCATCGCGGACCTTGTCGAGCATGTTCAGCACATGGCCATCGGCGAGGAAGTCGATTTCTTCTTCCGGGAAGTCGATGGCGGCTTCAACGTAGATGCGCAAACCGATCAATTGCTCGGTGAGGTTATGCACACGCTGGGAAAACGCACCTTGCAAGGAACGCAGGGCATTACGCGCAGCCTGTGCAGAACTGGCCTCGATCAAATCGGCAATCGCCTCGGCCTGGGCCAGGTCGAGTTTGTCGTTGAGGAAGGCGCGTTCGCTGAATTCACCCGGTCGGGCCAGGCGACAACCCAATTCCAGGCAGCGCTTGAGCAGCATATCCAGGACGATCGGACCGCCGTGGCCCTGGAGTTCCAGCACATCTTCGCCGGTGAACGAGTTTGGACCGGGGAAATACAAGGCGATGCCTTCGTCCAGTACCTCTTCGGTTTCACTCAGGAACGGGCCGTAATGGGCGTAACGCGGTTTCAGTTCGCGACCGCTGATGGCTTTGGCCGCCACACTCGCCAGCGGCCCGGAAATACGGACGATGCCCACCCCGCCGCGACCTTGAGCGGTGGCGACGGCGGCGATGGTTTCACGAGGAACGCTCATAAACCGGTATCCAGACAAAAGTGACAGATAGCAAAACGCCCCACTAGGGGGCGTTTTGAGTGGTTATCCACAGAGTAAGTTACGCAGCGGCTTTTTTGGTAGCCGCTTCGATCTTACGCGTGATGTACCACTGTTGGCTGATGGACAGGCAGTTGTTGACCACCCAGTACAGCACCAGACCCGCCGGGAACCACAGGAAGAAGAAGGTGAAGATGATTGGCATCAGCTTCATCACCTTGGCCTGCATCGGATCCGGAGGCGTTGGGTTCAACCGCTGCTGGATAAACATGGTTGCACCCATGATGATCGGCAGAATGAAGAACGGGTCCTTGATCGACAGGTCAGTAATCCACAGCATGAACGGCGCTTGGCGCATTTCCACGCTTTCCAGCAGAACCCAGTACAGCGAAAGGAAAACCGGCATCTGCACCAGGATCGGCAAGCAGCCGCCCAGCGGATTGATTTTCTCTTTCTTGTACAGCTCCATCATGGCTTGGGACATTTTCTGCCGGTCGTCGCCATGCTGCTCTTTCAGCAACGCCAGTTTCGGTGCCACTGCACGCATGCGCGCCATGGATTTGTAGCTGGCAGCCGACAGAGGGAAGAAAAGCCCCTTGATCAGCATGGTCAGGAAGATGATCGACCAGCCCCAGTTACCGACAATGGCGTGGATATGTTGCAGCAACCAGAAGATTGGCTGGGCAATAAACCACAGAATGCCGTAGTCGACGGTCAGTTCCAGACCTGGGGACAACTCTTTCAGCACTGCCTGGCTTTTCGGGCCGGCGTACAGAACAGCGCTGATTTCACCTTTGGCACCTGGCGCAACGGTCACTGCCGGAGCGGTGTAACCGATGATGTAGTTGCCTTTGCTGTCTTTACGGGTCTGGACGACATTGTTTTCGCCCTTGGCCGGAATCCAGGCGGTCACAAAGTAGTGTTGCAACCAGGCAACCCAACCACCGTTCACGGTTTCTTTCAGCTGAGCCTTGTCCATGTCCTTCATCGACACTTTCTTGTACGGCTCGTTACTTGTCCACAGGGCGGCGCCCAGGTAAGTCGCGGTACCGGTGGCCGTGCTGGAAGAAGGATCGGAACTGGCATCACGCTTCAGTTGCGCGAACATCGCGCCGGACCAAGGCTTGGCGCTTTCGTTGTCGATCAGGTAGGAAACGGTTACGTCATACAGGCCACGTTTCACGGTGAAACGCTTGATGTAGTTGACGCCGTCCTTGCTGAACTTCAGGTCCACGACCAATTGGTCCTGACCGTCAGCCAACTGATAAATCTTCTTCTCCGAAGCGTAAACCGGACGACCGGTTGGACTTGCGTCCGGACCGTCGGCGCCGATCAAACCGCTCTGGGCCAGATAAGTCCGCTCGTTGCCGTTATCAAACAACTGGAATGGAATTTCCGGATGGTCCTGGCGACGTGGATACAGCGGCAGCGTCAGCTGGGCAACATCACCACCTTGTGGATCGATGGCCAGGTTGAGCACATCCGTTTTGATCTGGATGAGGTCTTTACTGACAGCTACCGGAGTTTCGGCAGGTGCAGTGCTGGTATCGCTTGCGGCGCGGGGAATGTCGTCACTGACAGAAGCATTATTGCCAGTCGCCGTGTCCGGTAGGCCCGGTGCGGTAGTACTGGAAGCAACATTCTGAGTCGGCAGGGCAGCCTGGCCATAGTCCTGGTTCCATTTAAGAACCATAACGTAGGACACGATTGCCAGGGCGACGATCAGGATCGTGCGTTTGATATCCATGATTACTCGGCCATCGAAGAAGAACGGGAGGTAGGGATAGGCGGAACCGGGTCATAACCACCGGGATTCCACGGATGACAGCGACCTAAACGACGAAAGGCCAGCCAGCCACCGCGCAGAAGGCCATGATTTTCTATGGCTTCGTACGCGTAGCAGGAACAACTGGGGTAGAAACGACAGTGACTGGCCATCAGGGGACTAATGGCATAGCGATAAAACTGGATCGGAACGAGTGCCAGTTTACGCATCAGGACTGTCTACCCCTACAGTTTCGGTTTTAACTGCTGGTACTGGCGTGCTGCGTGCCAGACGCTTCCAGAGTTTGCCGAAATGCTGAATCAATTCGGGGTTTTCTACGTCCCCCAAACCTTTGCGCGCGACGATAACAATGTCCCAACCGACCAGTGAATCCTGGTTCAGGCGAAACGATTCGCGCATCAGACGTTTGAGGCGATTGCGCTCGACGGAGAGCTTTACGCTCTTTTTCCCGATAACCAACCCGAGACGGGGGTGATCAAGATCGTTGTTGCGCGCAAGGAGCAAGAGATTTTTCCCCGGAACCTTGCCGGTAGGGGAGTCAAAGACTGCTTTGAAATGCCGGGGCGTAAGCAAACGCTTGTCCCGACTGAAGTCCTGACTCACCTCCAGTGCCGGATTATCAAACTGCCAGACGCGCACGACCTTTGGCGCGACGACGCGACAGGACGGCACGACCGTTTTTGGTAGCCATGCGAGCACGGAAACCGTGGGTACGAGCGCGTTTGATAGTGCTTGGTTGGAAAGTACGTTTCATTGTCGTGTTACCTGGTTCGTCCACAACGGGCCGGAATGGCCCCCGTTTTAAGAGACCGGGGATTCTAGAGAAAGCAAGCCTCTAGGTCAATTTCCAACCAGCGTTTCCTTATAAATAGATCTCCAGGGGTTTCTCGCCCGACGCTCCTTCGCTAGATATAGAAATAAAGAAGGGAATTATTTAAAGCTTTTCTGTAAAGCTTATAAAAGCTAGGGACGCCATCTGCTGTGGATAACTACCTTTAGCCCTTCTAATCCGTGATGTACAGGGAATGACAACTACGGTGGAAAACGGTGGTCAGCCTGTGCTGCGCTGTTGGATAAGCTGTGTGTGGAATGGTCAGTTATCCACAGGTCAGTTATCCACCGAGTTTACCCCCCACTTGTCCAGTGCCCTCATGGGCGGTTATCCACAGAGCTTATGCACATACCGCTGGTCGCCTTTTAAGTAGTTAACGCGTTGATAATTCATGGGCTGTGCGCAACCTGCATGTGGATAAGTGCGCGTCTGGCCGCTACAATGGCCGCTTGTTTTTGCCTCACCGGCTTTCAACTTAGGGGATATCCGTGTCAGTGGAACTTTGGCAGCAGTGCGTGGAGCTTTTGCGCGATGAGCTGCCTGCCCAACAATTCAACACTTGGATCCGTCCACTACAGGTCGAAGCCGAAGGCGATGAGTTGCGTGTCTACGCACCGAATCGTTTTGTTCTCGACTGGGTCAACGAAAAGTACCTGGGCCGCGTCCTCGAACTGATGGATGAGCATGGCAATGGCATGGCGCCGGTGCTTTCCTTATTAATAGGCAGCAAACGCAGTTCGGCCCCGCGTGCGGCACCCAACGCCCCGCTGGCCGCTGCGGCGTCCCAGGCGCAAGTCTCCCAGGCACCGGTCAGCGCACCCGCGCCTGCCCCGGCCGCCACACAGACCAAACGCGCAACCCAAAAGATTGCCGACGTCAGTGAAGAGCCATCCCGCGACAGTTTCGATCCAATGGCCGGCGCCAGTTCGCAACAGGCCCCGGTTCGCGCCGAACAACGCACCGTCCAGGTGGAAGGCGCGCTCAAGCACACCAGCTACCTGAACCGAACGTTCACGTTCGAGAACTTCGTCGAAGGTAAGTCCAACCAACTGGCCCGGGCTGCGGCCTGGCAAGTGGCGGACAACCCGAAGCATGGTTACAACCCGCTCTTCCTTTATGGTGGCGTCGGCTTGGGTAAGACCCACTTGATGCACGCTGTGGGTAACCACCTATTAAAGAAGAACCCGAATGCCAAGGTCGTGTACCTGCATTCCGAGCGTTTCGTGGCCGACATGGTCAAGGCGCTGCAGCTGAACGCGATCAACGAGTTCAAGCGCTTCTACCGTTCGGTGGACGCCCTGCTGATCGATGACATTCAGTTCTTCGCTCGCAAGGAACGTTCCCAGGAAGAGTTTTTCCACACCTTCAACGCCCTGCTTGAAGGTGGCCAGCAGGTCATTCTCACCAGTGACCGCTACCCGAAAGAAATCGAAGGCCTCGAAGAGCGCCTCAAGTCCCGCTTCGGCTGGGGCCTGACGGTGGCTGTCGAGCCGCCGGAGCTGGAAACCCGCGTGGCGATCCTGATGAAAAAGGCCGACCAGGCCAAAGTCGATCTGCCCCACGATGCGGCGTTCTTCATTGCCCAGCGTATTCGCTCCAACGTCCGTGAGCTCGAAGGCGCGCTGAAGCGCGTGATCGCCCACTCGCACTTCATGGGCCGCGACATCACCATCGAGCTGATTCGCGAATCCTTGAAAGATCTGTTGGCGCTGCAAGACAAACTGGTCTCTGTGGATAACATTCAGCGCACCGTCGCCGAGTACTACAAGATCAAGATCTCCGACTTGCTGTCCAAGCGTCGTTCACGCTCGGTCGCACGTCCGCGTCAGGTTGCAATGGCCCTCTCCAAAGAGTTGACTAACCACAGCCTGCCGGAAATCGGCGATGTGTTTGGCGGCCGCGACCACACGACCGTTTTGCACGCCTGCCGCAAGATCAACGAACTTAAGGAATCCGACGCGGACATCCGCGAGGACTACAAGAACCTGCTGCGTACACTGACCACTTGATGAACACCAGCGCAGCTTATTAAGGCAAGGGACTAGACCATGCATTTCACCATTCAACGCGAAGCCCTGTTGAAACCCCTGCAACTGGTCGCAGGCGTCGTCGAGCGCCGACAGACCTTGCCGGTGCTCTCCAACGTGCTGCTGGTTGTCGAAGGCCAGCAGCTGTCGCTGACCGGTACAGACCTGGAAGTCGAGCTGGTCGGTCGTGTGCAACTCGAAGAGCCGGCTGATCCAGGTTCCATCACCGTGCCTGCGCGCAAGCTGATGGACATCTGCAAGAGCCTGCCGAACGACGCGCTGATCGACATCAAGGTCGATGAGCAGAAGCTCGTGGTGAAGGCTGGCCGTAGCCGCTTCACCCTGTCGACCTTGCCGGCCAACGATTTCCCGACGGTTGAAGAAGGCCCGGGTTCGCTGACTTGCAGCCTGGAGCAAAGCAAACTGCGTCGTCTGATCGAACGCACCAGCTTCGCCATGGCCCAGCAGGACGTGCGTTACTACCTCAACGGCATGCTGCTGGAAGTGTCCGAAGGTATCATCCGCGCCGTGGCCACCGACGGTCACCGTCTGGCCATGTGCTCGATGAAGGCCGACATCGGTCAGCCGGATCGTCACCAGGTGATCGTGCCGCGCAAGGGTATCCTTGAGCTGGCGCGCCTGCTGACCGAGCCGGATGGCCTCGTCAGCATTGTCCTGGGTCAACACCACATCCGTGCGACTACCGGCGAATTCACCTTCACCTCGAAACTGGTCGACGGCAAATTCCCGGATTACGAGCGCGTTCTGCCGAAGGGTGGCGACAAGCTGGTACTCGGCGACCGCCAGGCCCTGCGTGAAGCCTTCAGCCGCACCGCGATCCTGTCCAACGAGAAGTACCGCGGTATTCGTCTGCAATTGGCCAACGGTCAGTTGAAGATCCAGGCCAACAACCCGGAGCAGGAAGAAGCGGAAGAAGAAGTCGGCGTTGAATACAACGGCGGCAATCTGGAAATCGGCTTCAACGTGAGCTACCTGCTCGACGTGCTGGGCGTGATGACCACCGAGCAGGTTCGCCTGATCCTGTCCGACTCCAACAGCAGTGCGCTGGTGCAAGAGTCCGACAACGACGACTCGGCTTACGTTGTCATGCCGATGCGTCTGTAATCATGCTCAGCAGAAGCTAGATGTCCTTAAGTCGCGTCTCGGTCACCGCGGTGCGCAATCTGCACCCGGTGACCTTCTCCCCCTCTCCCCGAATCAACATTCTTTACGGCGCCAACGGCAGCGGCAAAACCAGTGTTCTGGAAGCCATTCATCTGCTGGGGCTTGCCCGTTCGTTTCGTAGCAGCCGTCTTTTGCCCGTCATTCAGTACGAGCAATTGGCGTGCACGGTGTTTGGGCAGGTGGAATTGTCCGAGGGCGGGCACAGCGCCTTGGGGATTTCCCGGGACCGGCAAGGCGAGTTCCAGATCCGCATCGATGGGCAGAACGCCCGTAGCGCGGCGCAGTTGGCGGAGATCCTGCCATTGCAACTGATCAACCCCGACAGCTTCCGGCTGTTGGAGGGCGCGCCGAAGATTCGCCGGCAGTTTCTCGACTGGGGTGTGTTCCACGTGGAACCGCGATTCATGTCCACCTGGCAGCGCTTGCAGAAGGCCCTGCGCCAGAGAAACTCTTGGCTGCGGCATGGTACACTTGACGCCGTTTCGCAAGCGGTTTGGGACAGGGAACTGTGCCAGGCCAGTGCAGAAATTGATGAATACCGCCGCGCTTATATCAAAGCCTTGAAACCAGTCTTTGAACAGACCTTGAGCGAACTGGTTGAGCTCGAAGGTTTGACGCTCAGCTATTACCGCGGATGGGACAAGGACCGCGAGTTGAGTGCAGTGCTCGCCGGGTCCCTGCAGCGGGATCAGCAAATGGGTCATACCCAAGCCGGACCACAACGCGCTGATTTGCGTCTTAGATTGGGCGCACATAACGCCGCGGACATTTTGTCCCGGGGTCAGCAGAAGTTAGTGGTCTGTGCATTGCGGATTGCCCAGGGGCACTTGGTTAGCCAGGCCCGACGCGGCCAGTGTATTTATCTGGTGGATGACCTGCCGTCCGAACTGGACGAGCAACACCGCCGTGCGCTTTGCCGCTTGCTGGAAGACTTACGCTGCCAGGTGTTTATCACCTGTGTAGATCACGAATTATTGAGGGAAGGCTGGCAGACGGAAACGCCAGTCGCTCTGTTCCACGTGGAACAGGGCCGTATCACCCAGACCCACGACCATCGGGAGTGAAGGCATTGAGCGAAGAAAATACGAATACCTACGACTCAACGAGCATTAAAGTGCTGAAAGGCCTGGATGCCGTACGCAAACGTCCCGGTATGTACATTGGTGACACCGACGATGGTAGCGGTCTGCACCACATGGTCTTCGAGGTAGTCGACAACTCCATCGATGAAGCGCTCGCTGGCCACTGCGACGATATCAGCATCATTATCCACCCGGATGAGTCCATCACCGTGCGCGACAACGGTCGTGGCATCCCGGTAGACGTGCATAAAGAAGAAGGCGTTTCCGCAGCCGAGGTCATCATGACCGTGCTGCACGCCGGCGGTAAGTTCGACGACAACTCCTATAAAGTTTCCGGCGGCCTGCACGGTGTGGGCGTATCGGTAGTGAACGCCCTGTCCGAAGAGCTTGTTCTCACGGTGCGCCGCAGCGGCAAGATCTGGGAGCAGACCTACATCCACGGTGTTCCGAAAGAGCCGATGAAAATCGTTGGCGAGAGCGAAACCACCGGTACCCAGATTCACTTCAAGCCGTCCGACCTGACCTTCAAGAATATCCATTTCAGCTGGGACATCCTGGCCAAGCGGATTCGTGAACTGTCCTTCCTCAACTCCGGTGTCGGCATCGTCCTTAAGGACGAGCGCAGCGGCAAGGAAGAGTTGTTCAAGTACGAAGGCGGCCTGCGTGCGTTCGTTGAATACCTGAACACCAACAAGACTCCGGTCAACCAGGTGTTCCACTTCAACATCCAGCGTGAAGACGGCATCGGCGTTGAAATCGCCCTGCAGTGGAACGACAGCTTCAACGAGAACCTGTTGTGCTTCACCAACAACATTCCACAGCGCGACGGCGGTACTCACCTGGTGGGTTTCCGTTCCGCGCTGACGCGTAACCTGAACACCTACATCGAAGCGGAAGGCCTGGCGAAGAAACACAAAGTTGCCACCACTGGTGACGATGCCCGTGAAGGCCTGACCGCGATCATTTCGGTGAAGGTTCCGGATCCGAAGTTCAGCTCCCAGACCAAAGACAAGCTGGTTTCTTCCGAAGTGAAGACCGCGGTCGAACAGGAAATGGGCAAGTACTTCTCCGACTTCCTGCTGGAAAACCCGAACGAAGCCAAGCTGGTCGTCGGCAAGATGATCGACGCGGCCCGTGCCCGTGAAGCGGCGCGTAAAGCCCGTGAGATGACCCGTCGTAAAGGCGCGCTGGATATCGCCGGCCTGCCGGGCAAACTGGCTGACTGCCAGGAAAAAGACCCTGCCCTGTCCGAACTGTACCTCGTGGAAGGTGACTCTGCTGGCGGCTCCGCCAAGCAGGGTCGCAACCGTCGCACCCAGGCCATCCTGCCGTTGAAAGGCAAGATCCTGAACGTCGAGAAGGCGCGCTTCGACAAGATGATCTCTTCGCAAGAAGTGGGCACCTTGATCACTGCGCTGGGTTGCGGCATTGGCCGTGACGAATACAACATCGCCAAACTGCGTTACCACAACATCATCATCATGACCGATGCTGACGTCGACGGTTCGCACATCCGTACCCTGCTGCTGACCTTCTTCTTCCGTCAGTTGCCGGAGCTGATCGAGCGCGGTTACATCTACATCGCCCAGCCGCCGCTGTACAAGGTCAAGAAAGGCAAGCAAGAGCAATACATCAAAGACGACGACGCCATGGAAGAGTACATGACGCAGTCGGCCCTGGAAGACGCGAGCCTGCACCTGAACGAGGACGCTCCGGGTATCTCCGGACCAGCCCTTGAGCGCCTGGTGAATGACTTCCGTCTGGTCATGAAGACCCTCAAGCGTCTGTCCCGCCTGTACCCACAGGAACTGACCGAGCACTTCATTTACCTGCCTGCTGTCACCCTGGAGCAACTGTCCGATCACGCAGTGATGCAAGACTGGATGGCCAAGTTCGAAGTTCGCCTGCGTACCGTCGAGAAGTCCGGCCTGGTCTACAAAGCCAGCCTGCGTGAAGACCGTGAACGTAACGTCTGGCTGCCAGAGGTCGAACTGATCTCCCACGGCCTGTCGAACTACATCACGTTCAACCGCGACTTCTTCGGCAGCAACGATTACAAAACTGTCGTTTCCCTCGGAGCTCAACTGAGCACCTTGCTCGACGACGGCGCGTACATCCAGCGCGGCGAGCGCAAGAAACCGGTCACCGAATTCAAGGAAGCCCTTGAATGGCTGATGGCTGAAAGCACCAAGCGTCACACCATCCAGCGATACAAAGGTCTGGGCGAGATGAACCCGGATCAGCTGTGGGAAACCACCATGGACCCAGCTCAGCGCCGGATGCTCAAAGTGACCATCGAAGACGCCATTGGCGCGGACCAGATCTTCAACACCCTGATGGGTGATGCGGTCGAACCCCGTCGTGACTTCATCGAAAGCAACGCCTTGGCGGTTTCCAACCTGGACTTCTGATCCAGATGACGACGAAACATTAAATGTCACAAATGGCCGTCTATTCCGGCTCAGAAAAACAAAAACCCCGGCTCTCGAGTCGGGGTTTTTGTTTTAGGATCTGTGAATTAATAAAGAGGCTAGATGTGTAGCGCTGTTTGATAAATAGCGCATCGTACGTTGCTAAGAAGGAGGGTTAGCATTGGCAGTCTTCGCCAGTGCTGCTGATTTATGAACAACGAGGAATAAGGCTAATGAACGAGCAGCATCAGTCTTTCGAGGAACGGAAGCAGATCGACGCAAACGGCGCGGAATTTTGGTCAGCAAGAATCCTGTCAAAACTGCTCGAATACTCGGAATATCGACACTTCCAATCTGTTTTGGCCCGGGCTAAAGATGCCTGCAGAAACAGTGGGCACGCGACCGATGGCCATTTCGAGGATACGCTCGCAATGGTCAATATTAGAATCAGAAGATTCTTGACCATATGGGCGCTACTGAATTGGCTGCCAATCTGTTCCGAGCTACTCAGGCTGAAGAAAAACTTCGCCGCGATGAGGTTAAGGGTAAGCACCGCGCTAACCAAGTACATCTTGAGGTTGGCAGGAAAGTACGCGAAACCATTGCTGATTTAGGAGGCACGATGCCGGAGGATCTCTCTACTCCGGAAAGCAGCATCAAAGAAATTTCATCTGCAGTTGGAAAGCTGCAAGGCGACTCCATCGTGAAATGAGCTGCAGTGGTGTACCAGATTCAAATTGAAGGCGGCGAGTATCTCAAACAAATGCCAACGCACATCCGTTGGCTTTTTTATGGATTTTGATCTTATTCGCTCACTGCCCCCACACTCTCCAACCGATACCCATACCCATAAATCGTCAGCAACTGCCAACCCCGATCCGCCGTCAGCCCCAACTTATTGCGCAGGCGATAAATGTGCGTGTCCAGCGGCCGTGAAGACACCATCTCTTCATGACTCCAGAACCGCCCATACAGATACTCCCGGGACAATGGCCGGCCGAGATTGGTAAACAAGCAACGGGCCAGGCTGTATTCCCGCTCGGTCATGCCGATTGGCGTGCCGGCGCGGGTGACGGTCAGGTCGGCGTCGTCGAATACCAGGTCATTGAAACTCAAGGCTTCGGTGGCCGTCGCCCGTTGTTGGCTATGTCTGCGCAACACGGCAGCGACCCGGGCTTTCAATTCGTTGGGACGGAACGGTTTGCTGACGTAGTCGTCGGCCCCGGCATTCAGAGCCTGGACGATGTCGCTCTCGGCGTCGCGGCTGGTGAGCATGATGGCCGCTGGCGGCGCGTCCATGTGTTCGCGGGTCCAGCGCAGCAGCGAGAGTCCGCTGAGGTCCGGCAGTTGCCAGTCGAGGATCAACAGGTCGAAGGTTTCCCGGCGTAGCTGGCGCAACAGGTCTTCCCCGCGCTCGAAGCTGTGCAATGACCAGGGCTGTTCGCCCGGTTCGGCCATTTGCCGCAGGGTCTGTTCCACCCGGCGTAATTCGGCGGGTTCATCGTCCAGTATCGCGACGCGCATGTGCGGCAGTTCCTTGATGGCGGGTGGGCGGTAGACGATACCGGCTCGGCCTGGGGAGCGAAAGTAAGCGGCGCCCCATTGGTCGTCGTCCGCTATGATTCTCCAGGTTCAATCTACCAATCAGACCAGTGACTCATGAACCTAATTCCCCGGCCCCTCCCCTATCCTTTTTTTCCATGACGAATCAGCGTCGCCGCGAGAGTCGCGAGCCCACTCAAGTTCAGCGTTTGTTCCGGCAATTGGTCCGTGAATGGTTGTGGATAAGTCTGACCCTGCTGCCGCTGACGGCGCTGCTTTCCTACAGCGCCCAATCGGATGGACCCGAAGGTTCGGGCGCGATGGGAGCGTTGATCTCGGTTAGCCTGGTGGCCTGTGTACTCGGCTTAATGTTGCTGCGCCCGCGCCTGGCGCTTTGGTTGACCTTGGGCGGCATGAGTTGCGCGCTACTGATCAGCGCCGGTCTGGCCGAGTTGCGTTGGTGGTGGTCCCCGACAGCGAGCCTGACGGGCATGCTGTTTGGCTACCTGATCTGGAACTGGCGGCGCTTGAGTGTGGTGCTGACCTATTTCGGCTGGGAGCTGGCCCGTCTGGACAACGAACCGAAAGTGTTCCCGGAGCGCCGCCGCGTGCAGTTTCCTACGGGGGATCATTTGCAGCGGCAAATCATGGCCCTGGAACAAGCCATGAGTCGCACCCGCGACACCCGACGCTTTATCGCCGATGGCCTGGAGTATTTGCCGGTCGCGACGTTGATCAGCGATCCCCAAGGCCGGATTTTGCTCGGCAACCGCAACGCTCGAGACGTGTTTGGCGCTGAGCTGGCCGGTGATGACGTGCTCGAGCAATTGGCGCGCCTGGGTTACCCGGAACTGCTCGATGGATCGCGCCCGCCCTTGTCGACTTTGGCCCTGGTCGAGTTCAGGGATATCAAGGGTCGTAGCCTGCGCCTGGAGCGTGCGGCACTGCTGCCAGTGGACGGTGAGACGCCGATCGGTTGGCTGCTGAGCCTGACCGACCTGAGTGTCGAACGCGATGCCGAGGAACAACGTGGCGTGCTGCTACGTTTTTTGTCCCATGACCTGCGCGCGCCGCATTCGGCGATCCTGGCCCTGCTCGATGTGCATCGCCAGCAAATCGGCGGCGATACGCAGCTGTTCGATCAGATCGAGCGCCAGGTGCGCAGGGCGTTGGACCTCACGGACGGTTTCGTGCAATTAGCCAGAGCCGAGTCCGAGACCTATGAATTCCAGCCCAGTCTGTTCGCCATGCTGGTGCTGGATGTGTTCGACCAAGCCCTGAGCATCGCGCAGCTGAAACAGATCGAGTTGGTCCATCACCTGGAGGACGATGCCCAGGAAAGCCTGATCATGGCCGATCAGGGGCTGCTGACCCGTGCGTTGTTCAACCTGTTGGAAAACGCCATCAAGTACAGCGATGCCGGCACGCGCATCAGTCTGCAAGTCAGTTGCAGTGCAGGATGGCTGAAGTGTGAACTGGCCGATCAAGGCAAAGGCATCGCCGCCCATGAGTTACCTGAGCTGTTCAACCAGTACCGACGCTTTTCCTCGGCTCAAGGTATTGATGGCGTGGGATTAGGGTTGTCGATGGTTAAAGCCGTGGTGGATCACCACGGTGGGCAGATCGAGTGCCAGAGTGAGGTGGGCAAAGGCACCCGTTTCAGCCTGCATTTTCCCCTGCTGGATCAGTAAATCGCGGGCATAAAAAAACCGGCTATATCAGCCGGTTTTTTTACGTCCGAAAAAAACTTATGCACCTTTTCCGGAATTTTATGAGCTTAAGAAATATGTATATAAATCATAGCCATACAAACCAAATCCGCTGTTTTTCAACAAAACGGTACACAGGTTATCCACAGAATCTCAGACAGCCACTTGATCCGTCGCGGCGGGGGCCTGAGGGGCCGGTGGCAGCGAACCCATATCGCGTTGCATCTGTTCATTCCAGGCCTGGACGCGATCGTTCAGCGCAGCAATGGCTCGCGGCCCGCTGCCCTCGGCGTACATCGGTTCGCCGATGATTACGGTGATCACACCTTGCTTCTTTGCCCAACCGGTTTTCGGCCAAAACTTGCCAGCATTGTGTGCAATCGGCAGCACCGGAAGTGCGGCGTTGACCGCCAAAGCGCTACCGCCCCGTGAGAACTTTCCGACAGTGCCGTAGGGAACACGAGTGCCCTCAGGGAAGATCAGCACCCAGACGCCGTCCTTCAGCAACTCATCGCCCTTTTTCGCCACATGCTTGAGCGCGGCTTTCGGGTTATCGCGGTCGATGGCGATCGGTCGCAGCATCGCCATCGCCCAACCGAAGAACGGCACAAAGAGCAGGGAACGCTTGAGAACCTGGCTCAACGGCTCGAAATAAGCCGAGAGAAAGAACGTCTCCCAAGTGCTCTGATGATTCGATTGAATCACGCAAGGTTGGTCCGGCACGTTCTCGGCACCCTTCACTTCATAGCTGATGCCCAGGAACACTTTGCTCAACCACAGCGCGCAACGGCACCAGTACACGTTGATAAAGCGATAACGCGCCTTGAACGGCAGAAATGGCGCGATAAAAAAGCTCAGGCTGCACCAGAGCAACGAGCTGGTGCCCAGCAGCAGGTAAAAGAGGAAGGTTCTGATGGCCTGCAATATCGACATGGTGACGGTTACCGTGCGGGCTCTGCCCGTCTATATAAAGCGCAATCCCGATCAATCCTTGGTCAGGAATCTCGAAACGCTCTAATTGTGGATAAGTTCTGCGGCAATCGCCGCCAGATCGTCAAAAATCAAGGTGCCTGCCGGTAGGGCCTTGCCCAAAGTCTTTTCGCCTTTCCCGGTCTTTACCAAAACTGGCTGAGAATCGACGGCTTTTGCGGCTTCCAGGTCACCAAGGGTATCGCCGACAAACCATAGATCAGTCAGCGACACGTTGTAATGCGCGGCGATGGTTTTCAACATCCCGGGTTTTGGCTTGCGGCAATCGCAGCCGTCGTCCGGCCCGTGGGGGCAATAGACGATCAGCCCGACCTCACCACCCTGCTCCGCCACCAGTGAGCGCAAGCGCTCGTGCATGGCGTCCAGGGTGGCGATGTCGTAATAGCCGCGAGCGATGCCCGACTGGTTGGTAGCGACCGCCACCGTCCAGCCGGCCTTGCTCAACTGCGCGATGGCTGCGATCGAACCGGGGAGCGGAATCCACTCCTCCACCGACTTGATGTAAGCGTCGGAGTCGTAATTGATCACCCCGTCCCGATCGAGAATCAGCAGTTTCAAACTGTCTTACCCCAGCAGCGAAATGTCGGCAACGCCGAGGAACAGCCCACGCAGACGCGACAGCAAGGCATAACGGTTGGCGCGCACCTTGGCATCCTCCGCATTGACCATCACCGCTTCGAAGAACGCATCCACCGGCTCGCGCAAGGCAGCCAGGCGCGCCAGCGATTCGCTGTACTGACGCGCAGCGGCCATCGGCTGGACAGCCTGGTCAGCCTGCTGGATCGCCGAGTACAGGGAGAACTCGTTGGCGTTGTCGAAGTACTTGGCTTCCACTACCGACGGAATCGAGCCTTCGGCTTTGCTCAGCAGGTTCGAAACGCGCTTGTTCACCGCGGCCAGGGCGGCGGCTTCCGGCAATTTGCGGAACGCTTCTACCGCTTGAACACGCTGATCGAAGTCCAGTGCGGAACCCGGTTTCAGCGCACGCACCGACAGGTAAGTGCCGACATCCACGCCTTCGTCTTCGTAACGGGCACGCAGACGGTCGAAGATAAACTCCAGCACCAAATCGTTCAGGCCGGCAGCCTTGATCTTGGCGCCGAACGCGTTCACGGCAAAAGCCACGGCGTCGTTCAGGTCGAGGTCGAGCTTCTTGTCGATCAGGATGCGCAACACGCCCAGTGCCGCACGGCGCAGGGCATACGGGTCTTTGCTACCGGTAGGCAGCATGCCGATGCCGAAGATGCCGACCAGGGTGTCGAGCTTGTCGGCGATGGCCACGGCCGCACCGGTCAGGGTGGTCGGCAGTTCAGCGCCGGCACCGCGAGGCATGTACTGCTCGTTCAGGGCCAGAGCGACTTCTTCCGGCTCGCCGTCGTTGAGGGCGTAGTAGTAACCGGCGACGCCTTGCATCTCCGGGAACTCACCGACCATCTCGGTCGCCAGGTCGCACTTGGACAGCAGGCCGGCACGGGAGGCCCAGGCTGCGTTGCCGCCAATGCGCTGCGCGATGTACGCGGCCAGTTTGGAAACGCGCTCGGCCTTGTCATAGACGCTGCCGAGTTTTTCCTGGAACACCACGTTTTGCAGGCGCAGGTTGAAGTCTTCGAGTTTCTGCTTCTTGTCTTGCTTGAAGAAGAACTCGGCGTCGGTCAGGCGTGGGCGAACCACTTTCTCGTTACCGGCGATGATCTGCTGCGGGTCTTTGCTTTCGATGTTGGCCACGGTAATGAAACGTGGCAGCAACTTGCCGTCGGCATCCAGCAGGCAGAAGTACTTCTGGTTGTCCTGCATGGTGGTGATCAGGGCTTCTTGCGGCACATCGAGGAAACGCTCCTCGAACGAGCACACCAGCGGCACCGGCCATTCAACCAGCGCGGTCACTTCATCGAGCAAGGCTGGAGGAACGATGGCGGTGCCTTCCTGCAGGGTCGCCAGTTCTTCGGTGCGCTTGCTGATGATGGCGCGACGCTCGTTGGCATCGGCCAGCACGTAAGCTGCACGCAGGTCGGCCAGGTAGTTGGCCGGCGCCGTGATGCGCACGCTTTGTGGGTGATGGAAGCGGTGGCCACGGGAATCGCGGCCAGCCTTCTGGGCGAGGATCGTGCAGTCGATGACCTGGTCACCGAGCAGCATCACCAGCCACTGGGTCGGACGCACGAATTCTTCCTTGCGAGCACCCCAGCGCATGCGCTTCGGGATCGGCAGGTCGTTCAGGGAGTCTTCGACGATGGTCGGCAGCAGGCTCGCGGTCGGTTTGCCGGCGATGCTCTGGCTGTAACGCAGTTTCGGACCGCTCTGATCGATTTCGCTCAGGTCGACGCCGCACTTCTTGGCAAAGCCCAGTGCTGCTTGGGTCGGGTTGCCATCGGCATCGAAGGCAGCCTGACGCGGCGGGCCGTCGAGGTTGATGCTGCGATCCGGTTGCTGGGTCGCCAGTGCGGTGATGAGCACGGCCAGGCGACGCGGCGCGGCGTACACGGTTTTGGCTTCGTAGTTCAGGCCAGCGGCTTGCAGGCCTTTGTCGATACCGGCCAGGAACGCATCGGCCAGGGTGTTCAGGGCTTTGGGTGGCAGTTCTTCGGTGCCCAATTCAACCAGGAAATCCAGAGCACTCATTGTGCAGCCTCCAGCTTAGCCAACACTTCATCACGCAGGTCCGGGGTTGCCATCGGGAAGCCCAGCTTGGCGCGAGCCAGCAGGTAGGCTTGCGCAACGGAACGCGCCAGGGTGCGAACACGCAAAATGTATTGCTGACGCGCAGTCACCGAGATTGCCCGGCGCGCATCCAGCAGGTTGAAGGTATGGGACGCCTTCAACACCATTTCGTAGCTTGGCAACGGCAGCGGCTGGTCGAGTTCGATCAGGCGCTTGGCTTCGCTTTCGTAGAAATCGAACAGCTCGAACAGCTTCTCGACGTTGGCGTGTTCAAAGTTGTAGGTCGATTGCTCGACTTCGTTCTGGTGGAACACGTCGCCGTAGGTGACTTTGCCCATCGGGCCGTCAGCCCAGACCAGGTCGTAAACCGAGTCCACGCCTTGCAGGTACATGGCCAGACGCTCAAGACCGTAAGTGATCTCGCCGGTCACCGGGTAGCATTCGATGCCGCCCGCTTGCTGGAAGTACGTGAACTGCGTCACTTCCATGCCGTTGAGCCAGACTTCCCAGCCAAGACCCCAGGCGCCCAGGGTTGGCGACTCCCAGTTGTCTTCGACGAAGCGAATGTCGTGGACCAACGGGTCCAGGCCAACGTGCTTGAGGGAGCCCAGGTACAGTTCCTGGAAGTTGTCCGGGTTCGGCTTCAGGACTACCTGGAACTGATAGTAGTGCTGCAGACGGTTCGGGTTTTCGCCGTAGCGGCCGTCAGTCGGGCGACGACTGGGCTGCACATAAGCGGCGTTCCAGGTTTCCGGGCCGATGGCGCGCAGAAACGTGGCTGTGTGGAAAGTGCCGGCGCCTACTTCCATATCGTAGGGCTGAAGTACCACGCAACCTTGCTCGGCCCAGTATTGCTGGAGGGCGAGGATCAAGTCTTGGAAGGTACGCACGGCTGGCGTAGGCTGGCTCACGTAATTCACCTGTTTCTTGGGCTGCGATTTAAAGAGCGGGAGTATACCCGATTCGTTGCTGCGCACGCCCCCTGGAGCCTTATGCCACGCTGCTTTTGGTGTTCCGAAGATCCGCTGTACATGGCTTATCACGATCAGGAGTGGGGCACGCCGCTACGCGATGCGCAGGGATTGTTCGAGTTGCTTTTGCTCGAAGGGTTCCAGGCCGGCCTTTCATGGATCACCGTGTTGCGCAAACGTGAGCGTTATCGCGAGGTGTTGTTCGGCTTCGACGTACAACGCGTGGCGCAGATGAGCGACGCGGAAATCGATGAATTGATGCTCGATCCCGGCATTATCCGCAACCGCCTCAAACTCAACGCGGCCCGGCGCAACGCCCAGGCCTGGCTGGTGCTGGAGGACCCGGTGGCGTTTCTCTGGTCCTTCGTGGGTGGCAAACCGCTGATTAATCATTTCAAGGATCGCAGCCAGGTGCCGGCCGTGACGCCGGTCGCCGTGGAGATGAGCAAAGGCCTGAAAAAGGCTGGCTTTACGTTCGTTGGCCCGACCATTTGTTACGCGCTGATGCAGGCCTCGGGCATGGTCATGGACCATACCCAGGATTGCGATCGCTACGCGACGCTGGCGAACGGCGGTTAGAATGGCCGCCTCGCACACAGCACAAGATCAGGAGTGACCTGTGGATAAGTTTAAAGGCGCCTTGCTGGTAGGCGCTCTGCGGCTGTTTGCCCTGCTCCCGTGGCGGGCCGTGCAAGCCGTCGGTTCGGCCATTGGCTGGATGATGTGGAAAACCCCCAACCGTTCCCGCGACGTGGTGCGGATCAACCTGGCCAAGTGCTTCCCGGACATGGACCCGGCCGAACGCGAGCGTCTGGTGGGCCAGAGTCTGAGAGACATCGGCAAGTCCCTGACCGAAAGCGCCTGCGCCTGGATCTGGCCGGCCCAGCGCTCCATCGACCTGGTGCGTGAAGTCGAAGGCCTCGACGTATTAAAAGACGCACTCGCTTCCGGCAAAGGTGTGGTGGGCATCACCAGCCACCTCGGCAACTGGGAAGTGTTGAACCACTTCTATTGCAACCAGTGCAAACCGATCATTTTCTATCGTCCGCCGAAATTGAAAGCCGTGGACGATTTGCTGCGCAAGCAGCGGGTGCAATTGGGCAACCGCGTGGCCGCTTCCACCAAGGAAGGCATCCTCAGCGTGATCAAGGAAGTGCGCAAAGGTGGTGCAGTGGGCATCCCCGCTGACCCGGAGCCGGCCGAATCCGCCGGGATCTTCGTGCCGTTTTTCGCCACCCAGGCGCTGACCAGTAAATTCGTACCGAACATGCTCGCCGGCGGCAAAGCGGTCGGCGTGTTCCTGCATGCCCTGCGCCTTCCGGACGGTTCGGGGTACAAAGTGATCCTCGAAGCCGCACCAGACGCCATGTACAGCACCGATACCGAGACGTCCTGCGCAGCGATGAGCCAGGTGGTCGAGCGCTACGTGCGGGCGTATCCGAGCCAGTACATGTGGAGCATGAAGCGCTTCAAGAAGCGTCCACCGGGTGAAGAACGCTGGTACTGACATAAATGGCACGATCTGTGGATAACTACGCCCTGTAGGAGCGAGGCTTGCCCGCGAAGAGGCCATCAAATTCAACATTGATGTTGGATGGGATGTCGCCTTCGCGGGCAAGCCTCGCTCCTACAAGTCCAGGTTATCCACAACCCACGTTCAGCAAGGGCGCAGAAGATGTCCGAACACCGCAAATCATTGCGCATCAAGATCAGTCACGAAAGCTTCGGCGAATGCCTGGGCCAGACCCGTAACCTCTCGACGACGGGCGTCTACGTCCAGCACCCGAGCCTGTCGGCGTTGCCCAAGGGCGCGGTGGTTTATGGCCAGGTGCAGGGCTTACCCACAGGCGCGCCGCGCGTGCGCATGGAAGTGGTGCTGGTGGACGCCGAGGGGATTGGCCTGCGCTATCTCTGATCAGTGGGCCTGACGATCAAGCTTCTTCAGGAACACCGTCATCTCCTTTTCCGCCTGCTTGTCGCCATGGGCGCGGGCGGCTTCCAGGCCTTGTTCCCAGGCCTGACGCGCGGCGGCATGATCCGACAGCGCCAGATGGGCCTTGCCCAGCAACTTCCACGCCGCCGAATACTTCGGATCGAACTCGACGCAACGCTGGAAATGCTCGGCGGCCTTGGCATTTTCCCCAAGATCCAGATACCCCTTGCCCAGGCCGAAGCGCAGCAATGAGTTATCCACACCCTTGGCGAGCATTTTTTCCAGGGATTCGAGCATGGTTGGCACCTTTGGGTTATGTGGAAAGGTTCAGCGATCGTTCCCACGCTCCGCGTGGGAATGCAGCCCGGGACGCTCCGCGTCCCATCCAAAGCCGAACGCGGAGCGTCCGTTGAGGCATTCCCACGCAGAGCGTGGGAACGATCAGCTATTCAATCTGTAGGAGCGAGGCTTGCCCGCGAAGAGGCCCTCGGATCAGAAGAAGCTCAACCCGACATGAAACAGCTTCTCCACATCCCGAATATGCTTCTTATCCACAAGGAACAGAATCACATGGTCGCCGGTTTTGATCACCGTATCGCCGTGGGCAATGATCACTTCTTCGTCACGAATGATCGCGCCGATGGTGGTGCCCGGCGGCAAACCGATGTTCTCGATGGCCTTGCCAATCACCTTGCTCGACTTCGCATCGCCATGGGCAATCGCCTCGATGGCTTCCGCCGCGCCCCGGCGCAGTGAGTGCACGCTGACGATATCGCCACGGCGCACGTGGGCCAACAGGGTGCCGATAGTCGCCAATTGCGGGCTGATGGCGATGTCGATGTCGCCGCCCTGGATCAGATCAACGTAGGCCGGGTTGTTGATGATCGTCATCACCTTCTTCGCGCCCAGGCGCTTGGCCAGCAACGACGACATGATGTTGGCTTCGTCGTCGTTGGTCAGGGCCAGGAACAGGTCGGCGTCGGCGATGTTCTCTTCCAGCAGCAGGTCCCGGTCCGAAGCGCTGCCCTGCAGGACGACGGTGCTGTCGAGGGTGTCCGAGAGATGACGGCAGCGCGCCGGGTTCATCTCGATGATCTTCACCTGGTAACGGCTTTCAATGGCCTCGGCCAGCCGTTCACCGATCTGTCCGCCACCGGCGATGACGATGCGCTTGTAGCTTTCATCGAGGCGGCGCATTTCGCTCATCACTGCGCGAATATTCGCCTTGGCCGCGATGAAAAACACTTCGTCGTCGGCCTCGATTACCGTATCGCCCTGGGGCAGGATGGGTCGGTCGCGACGAAAAATCGCCGCTACGCGGGTTTCGACGTTCGGCATGTGCTCGCGCAATTGTCGCAGTTGCTGACCCACTAACGGCCCACCGTAATAGGCCTTCACCGCCACCAATTGCGCTTTGCCTTCGGCGAAGTCGATCACCTGCAAGGCGCCGGGGTGTTCGATCAGGCGCTTGATGTAGTTGGTGACCACTTGTTCCGGGCTGATCAGCACGTCCACCGGGATCGCGTCGTTGTTGAACAGCCCGCCGCGCGTCAGATACGCGGCTTCGCGAACCCGAGCGATTTTGGTCGGGGTGTGGAACAGGGTGTGGGCGACCTGGCAGGCGACCATGTTGGTTTCGTCGCTGTTGGTCACGGCGACCAGCATGTCCGCGTCGTCGGCGCCGGCCTGACGCAGCACCGTCGGAAACGACGCGCGGCCCTGCACGGTGCGGATGTCGAGACGATCACCGAGGTCGCGCAGGCGTTCGCCATCGGTGTCGACCACGGTGATGTCGTTGGCTTCGCTGGCCAAGTGTTCCGCCAGCGAACCGCCGACCTGCCCCGCGCCGAGGATGATGATCTTCATCCAGTCACTCCCTTGAAAATCCGGTTAACCGCGTGCGGCGGCAATCTTGATCAGCTTGGCGTAGTAGAACCCGTCGTGACCGCCCTGCTGGGCCAGCAATTGGCGACCATGGGGCTGCTTGATCCCGGCTGTGGTGGCGAGGTCCAGTTCACGGGCACCCGGCGTGCGGGCGAGGAAGGCTTCGATGACTTCGGTGTTCTCGGTCGGCAGCGTCGAGCAGGTGGCGTAAAGCAGAATCCCGCCCACTTCCAGAGTTATCCACATGGCGTCGAGCAATTCGCCTTGCAGCACCGCGAGTGCGGCGATGTCGTCCGGTTGGCGGGTCAGCTTGATGTCCGGGTGGCGACGGATCACGCCGGTGGCCGAGCACGGCGCGTCGAGCAGGATGCGCTGGAATGGCTTGCCGTCCCACCAGGTCGCGGTGTCGCGGCCGTCGGCGGCGATCAGTTCGGCGCTCAGGCCCAGACGCGCGAGGTTTTCCCTCACCCGCACCAGACGCTTGGCTTCCAGGTCCACCGCCACCACGCCGGCCAGTGCCGGCTCGGCTTCAAGGATGTGGCAGGTCTTGCCGCCGGGGGCGCAGCAGGCGTCGAGCACCCGTTGGCCCGGCGCCAAGTCAAGTAGATCGGCGGCCAGTTGCGCGGCTTCGTCCTGCACGCTAATCCAGCCTTCGGCGAAACCCGGCAGGCTGCGTACGTCGGCGGCGGCGTCGAGAATGATGCCGTCGCGGCTGTACACACATGGTGTGGCGGCGATGCCCGCGTCACTCAGCAAGCCGAGGTACGCATCGCGCGTTTGATGGCGACGGTTGACCCGCAGAATCATCGGCGGATGCGCGTTGTTCGCCGCGCAGATGGCTTCCCACTGCTCAGGCCAGAACGCTTTCAGGGATTTTTGCAGCCAGCGAGGATGGGCGGTGCGCACTACCGGGTCGTGTTCCAGCTCGGCCAACAGCGCTTCGCTTTCCCGTTGGGCGCGGCGCAGCACGGCGTTGAGCAAGGCCTTGGCCCAGGGCTTCTTGAGCTTGTCGGCACAACCGACGGTTTCGCCAATGGCGGCGTGGGCCGGGACGCGGGTGTAGAGCAATTGATAGAGGCCGACCAGCAACAGCGCCTCGACGTCTGCGTCCGCCGCTTTGAACGGCTTCTGCAGCAACTTGGCCGCCAGTGCCGACAAGCGTGGCTGCCAGCGCGCAGTGCCGAACGCCAGGTCCTGGGTGAAGCCACGATCGCGGTCTTCGACCTTGTCCATCTGCGTCGGCAGGGAACTGTTGAGCGAAGCTTTTCCGTTCAGGACAGCGGCAAGTGCCTTGGCGGCGGCCAGACGCGGGTTCATTGAGCGTCCACCACTTGGCCGAGCACGGTGCCGACGGCGAATTTCTCACGGCGGCTGTTGAACAAGTCGCTGAAGTTCAGCGCCTTGCCGCCGGGCAATTGCAGACGGGTCAGGCACAGCGCCTGTTCACCGCAGGCGACGATCAGGCCGTCCTTGCTGGCGCCGAGGATTTCCCCCGGATTGCCCTGCCCTTCGGCGAGATTGGCGGCCAATACCTTCAGCGCTTCGCCATTCAGCGTGCTGTGGGTGATCGGCCACGGGTTGAAGGCGCGGACCAGGCGTTCCAGCTCAACCGCCGGACGGCTCCAGTCGATGCGTGCTTCGTCTTTGTTCAATTTGTGAGCATAAGTGGCGAGGCTGTCGTCCTGCACTTCGCCTTCCAGCGTTCCGGCAGCGAGACCGGCAATCGCTTGAATCACGGCGGGCGGGCCCATTTCGGCCAGACGGTCGTGGAGGCTGCCGCCGGTGTCTTCGCCAGTGATCGGCGTGGTGACTTTGAGCAGCATCGGGCCGGTATCCAGGCCCAGTTCCATGCGCATCACCGTCACGCCGCTTTCGGCATCGCCCGCTTCAACGGCGCGCTGGATCGGCGCCGCCCCACGCCAGCGTGGCAGCAGCGAGGCGTGGCTGTTGATGCAACCCAGGCGCGGAATATCCAGCACCACTTGCGGCAGGATAAGACCGTAGGCGACCACCACCAGCAAGTCGGGCTTGAGTGCGGCCAGTTCAGCCTGGGCGTCTTCGTTGCGCAGAGTCGGCGGTTGCAGCACCGGGATGTTGTTTTCCACAGCCAGTTGCTTGACCGGGCTCGGCATCAGTTTTTGCCCGCGGCCCGCCGGACGGTCCGGTTGGGTGTAGACCGCGACGATCTCGTAAGGGCTGGCGAGCAGGGCCTTGAGGTGTTCGGCGGCGAATTCCGGGGTGCCGGCAAAGACGATGCGCAGTGGCTCAGTCATGGGAGCAATCTCTGAAAAGAAAAAGGCTTGCCGCAGCAAGCCTTTGAAAGGAGGGCATCAAGCGTTCTGGCGATGGAGCTTTTCCAGTTTCTTCTTGATTCGGTCGCGTTTGAGGTTCGACAGGTAATCGACGAACAACTTGCCGTTGAGGTGGTCGCATTCATGCTGGATGCACACGGCGAGCAGGCCTTCGGCGATCAGTTCGTAGGGTTGGCCATCGCGGTCCAGGGCTTTGATCCTGACCTTTTGCGGGCGATCGACGTTTTCGTAGAAGCCCGGCACCGAGAGGCAGCCTTCCTGGTATTGCTCCATCTCGTCGGTCAGGGTTTCGAACTCGGGGTTGATGAACACCCGCGGTTCGCTGCGGTCTTCGGAGAGGTCCATCACGACGATACGTTTGTGCACGTTGACCTGGGTCGCGGCGAGGCCGATGCCTGGCGCTTCATACATTGTTTCAAACATGTCATCGACCAACTGACGCACTTCGTCGTCCACTACGGCCACGGGTTTGGCGATAGTGCGCAGGCGCGAGTCGGGAAATTCGAGGATGTCTAAAATGGCCATAAGCTTAATTGCTGCACATGTGAGGTAAAGTCGGGTCGATGGCCTGGCGGGTCCGAAGATGCAGGCTACCGTTGTAAAACGTAGCTCCTTTCTTTGTGAAGAGCCAGGAGCGAGCCACGGGGGCTCTGGCGTTTTACGCGAACGCACATAATAAAGGGATTCACCGCATGAGGAAATCACTACTCGCCTTGCTCCTTCTGGCCTCGGCCGGTTTGGCGCACGGGCAAGTGCAGCTCAAGGAAGGTTTTCCGCAGCAATACACAGTGGTAAGGGGCGACACACTTTGGGACATCTCCGGCAAATTCCTGCGTGAGCCGTGGAAATGGCCCGAACTCTGGCAGGTCAATCCGCAAATCCAGAATCCCAATCTGATCTATCCCGGCGACTTGCTGACGCTCACTTACGTCAACGGCCAGCCGCGCCTGACCCTCAATCGCGGCGAGTCCCGCGGCACCATCAAGCTCTCGCCACGGATCCGCAGCAGCCCGGTGGCCGACGCGATACCGAGCATTCCGCTGCAATCGATCAATAGCTTTCTGTTGAGCAACCGCATCGTCGACAAGGTAGAGGACTTCGACAAGGCGCCTTACATCGTCGCCGGCGATGCCGAACGCGTCCTCAGCGGCACCGGCGACCGCATCTTCGCCCGCGGCCACTTCGACCCGAACCAGCCGGTGTACGGCATCTTCCGCCAGGGCAAGGTCTACACCGATCCGCAGAGCAAGGAGTTCCTGGGGATCAACGCCGACGACATCGGCGGCGGCGAGATTGTCGCGACCGAGGGCGATGTCGCCACCCTGGCGCTGCAACGCACCACCCAGGAAGTGCGCCTCGGTGACCGCTTGTTCAGCGGCGAAGAACGGGCGATCAATTCGACCTTCATGCCCAGCGCGCCGAAGAACGACATCAACGGCTTGATCATCGATGTGCCGCGCGGGGTCACGCAGATTGGCGCGATGGACGTGGTCACGCTGAACAAGGGGCAACGGGACGGCCTGGTCGAAGGCAATGTGCTGGTGGTGATGAAAACCGGCGAAACCGTGCGTGATCGCGTGACCGGCCAACCGCTGAAAATTCCCGATGAACGCGCCGGTTTGCTGATGGTTTTCCGCACCTACGACAAACTTAGTTACGGGTTGGTCCTTAATGCATCGCGCTCGCTGGCGGTGATGGATAAGGTGCGAAATCCTTAGCCTGCTCCACAAGTTACCAACAGAGTTATCCACAGCTTATTCCCGATTAAACGGGGCTCATAACGATCAAGGATGATCCATGTCGCTCACTGCTTTTACCCCGGTTTCTCCTGCGGAACTGGAAGCCCGTCTACGCCTGCATCGCCTTCCCGAACTCGGACCGGCGCGATTTAAAAAACTCCTCGAAGCCTTTGGTTCGGCCTCAAAAGCCATTAGCGCGCCCGCCAGTGCCTGGCGTGCGTTGGGGTTGCCGGCGGCCAGTGCCGAGGCTCGACGCTCCAGTGAAATCCGCGACGGCGCCAGCCACGCATTGGCCTGGCTAGAGCGTCCGGCCCAGCATTTACTGATGTGGGACCAACCCGAGTACCCGGCGTTACTGGCGGAAATCAGCGATGCACCGCCGCTGTTATTTGTAGCCGGCGATCCGGGCATCCTCGAAAAACCGCAACTGGCGATGGTCGGCAGCCGCCGTGCTTCACGGCCGGGGATGGACACGGCCGCTGCGTTTTCCCGCAGCCTGGCCGGTGCCGGATTCGTCATCACCAGCGGCCTGGCTCTGGGCATCGATGCTGCCGCACATCAGGCGGCTTTGGACGTGGGCGGGCGAACGGTCGGGGTACTTGGCACGGGACTTGAAAAGTTTTATCCACAGCGCAACCGTCGACTGGCGGACGCCATGATTGCCTCGGGCAGCGCGGTGCTTTCCGAGTTCCCGCTGGACGCCGGCCCGAGCGCCAGCAACTTCCCCCGGCGCAACCGGATCATCAGCGGTTTATCCCTCGGCGTGTTGGTGGTCGAGGCCAGTGTCGCCAGCGGTTCGTTGATTACGGCCAGGCTTGCGGCGGAACAGGGGCGCGAGGTGTATGCGATTCCGGGATCGATTCATCACCCCGGCGCCAAGGGCTGCCATCAACTGATCCGCGACGGCGCGATGCTGGTGGAAACCATCGACCACATTCTCGAAGCCCTACGCGGCTGGCAACAATTGCCGTTATCCACAGAAACTCCGCAGGCGACCCATCCGTTGCTGATGTTGCTGCACGCGGCGCCGCACACCAGTGAAGCGTTGGCCCACAGTAGCGGGTGGGCCCTGCCCAAAGTGCTGGCGGCGTTGACGGAACTGGAAATGGACGGCCGGGCCGTGTGCGAAAGCGGACGCTGGTTTGCGCGGGTGAGCTAGGTTTTATAAGGAAGATCGGTAAACTGCGCAGAGCCTTATTCCGGAGAGTTTTTTCATGGTCAACAGTTGGCGTGTGCAACAAGCCGCGCAAGCCGTTCGCGCAGGGGCGGTGATTGCCTATCCAACCGAAGCCGTCTGGGGCCTGGGTTGTGATCCGTGGAACGAAGAAGCGGTCAGCCGTTTGTTGATGATCAAGGGCCGGGCCATGGGTAAAGGCCTGATCCTGGTGGCCGACAATATTCGGCAGTTCGACTTCCTGTTCGAAGATTTCCCTGAACTGTGGATGGACCGTATGGCCAGCACTTGGCCGGGGCCGAACACTTGGTTGGTGCCACACCAGAATCTGTTGCCGCAATGGATTACCGGCGTGCATGAAACCGTGGCGCTGCGGGTCAGCGATCACCCGTTGGTGCGGGATTTGTGCGCAGCAGTGGGGCCGCTGGTGTCGACGTCTGCCAACCCGCAGGGCCGGCCGGCGGCGCGCACGCGGATTCGCGTCGAGCAGTATTTCCGTGGGCAAATCGATGGCGTGCTGGGCGGTAATCTCGGTGGGCGCAAGAACCCGAGTGTGATTCGGGATGTGGCGACCGGGCATGTGGTGCGCCCGGGCTAACACCTGAGTGACTTGTGGCGAGGGAGCTTGCTCCCGTTGGACTGCGCAGCAGTCCCCTTCTTTTTAGGGAGAAGCGGGGCCGCTTCGCAGCCCAGCGGGAGCAAGCTCCCTCGCCACAGTGCGGCGTTACGGCAACAACACCGTAGAACCTGTCGTGCGCCGCGCCGACAACTCGGTCTGCGCCTTCGCCGCTTGCGCCAATGGATACTTCTGGCTGATATCGACCTTCAACTTGCCGCTGATGATCATCTCGAACAGTTCATCGGCCATGCGCTGCAGGTTCTCGGCATTGTTGGCGTAAGTCGCCAGGGTTGGCCGGGTCACGTACAGCGAACCCTTCGCCGACAGAATCCCCAGGTTCACCCCGTCCACCGCGCCCGACGCATTGCCGAAACTCACCACCAATCCCCTAGGCGAAACGCTGTCGAGCGACGTCAGCCAAGTGTCCTTGCCCACGCCGTCGTACACCACCGGGACTTTTTTCCCGTCAGTCAATTCCAGCACGCGTTTTGCGACATCTTCGTGGCTGTAATCGATCGTCGCCCAGGCGCCGTTGGCCTTGGCCAGCGCGGCTTTCTCCGCTGAGCTGACAGTGCCGATCAGCTTCACGCCCAGAGCCTTGGCCCACTGGCAGGCCAGGGAACCGACACCACCCGCTGCTGCATGGAACAGGATGGTTTCGCCACCTTTGAGTTCATACGTTTGACGCAACAGGTACTGCACGGTGAGGCCCTTGAGCATCACGCCGGCGGCCTGTTCGAAGCTGATCGCATCCGGCAGGCTCACCAGATTGGCTTCCGGCAGCACATGGACTTCGCTATATGCACCCAGCGGTCCGCTGCCATACGCCACGCGATCACCGACCTTGAAGCGGGTGACTTCACTGCCCACGGCTTCGACGATGCCGGCGCCTTCCGAACCCAGACCGGACGGCAACGCTGGCAGCGGATAGAGGCCGCTGCGGTAGTAGGTGTCGATGAAGTTCAGGCCGATCGCCTTGTTGGTGACGCGCACTTGCTGCGGGCCGGGCTCGGCGGGCTGGTAATCGACATACTCGAGCACTTCGGGGCCGCCATGGGCGCGGAATTGAATACGCTTTGCCATCAGAACTCTCCTTAGGTCGCATTACGAAGCTCCCTATCGAACTCCTATGCTTGATCTTCGTCAACTGCGGCAGGTGTATCGGCGATGTTATGCTACGCGCCCATTTGCGCCGGCCCCCGCTCCCGTGGCGCGCCGCGTAGTTTTGCCCGATTCAAGGTGATGACATGACGACCCGCACCGAGGCCGTAAAAGCCTACCTGCTCGACCTGCAAGACCGCATTTGCGCCGCCCTGGAAACCGAGGACGGCGGCACGCGCTTCGTCGAAGACGCCTGGACCCGGCCGGCCGGTGGTGGCGGTCGCACCCGGGTGATCGAAAACGGCGCCGTGATCGAAAAGGGCGGCGTCAACTTTTCCCACGTCTTTGGCAGCGGTCTCCCACCGTCCGCCAGCGCTCATCGGCCGGAACTGGCCGGGCGCGGCTTCGAAGCACTGGGCGTGTCGTTGGTGATTCACCCGCACAACCCCCATGTGCCGACGTCCCACGCCAATGTGCGCTTTTTCATCGCCGAAAAAGAAGGCGAAGAACCGGTCTGGTGGTTCGGCGGCGGCTTCGACCTGACCCCTTACTACGGCAATGAAGAAGACTGCGTGCACTGGCACCGCATCGCCGAGCAGGCCTGCGCGCCGTTCGGGGCGGACGTCTACCCGCGCTACAAGGCCTGGTGCGACACGTACTTCCACATCAAGCATCGTCACGAACCTCGGGGCATCGGCGGTCTGTTTTTCGATGACCTGAACGAATGGGACTTCGACACCAGTTTCGCCTTCATGCGCGCCATCGGTGATGCGTTCATCGACGCCTACCTGCCGATCGTGCAGCGGCGCAAGAACGATGCGTTCACTGAGAAACAGCGTGAGTTCCAGGAATTCCGCCGGGGTCGTTATGTCGAGTTCAACCTGGTTTACGACCGTGGCACGTTGTTCGGCCTGCAATCGGGTGGGCGTACCGAATCGATCCTCATGTCTCTGCCGCCGCAAGTGCGCTGGGGCTATGACTGGAAGGTCGAACCGGGCAGCGAGGAAGCGCGGTTGACCGAGTATTTCCTGCAAGATCGTGATTGGTTGGCCAAGGCTTGAACGAGGAATCCTGATGGATCGTTATGTCGTATTCGGTAACCCGATTGGCCACAGCAAGTCGCCGTTGATCCATCGCCTGTTTGCCGAGCAGACCGGTGAGCAATTGGACTACAGCACGTCGCTGGCGCCACTCGACGACTTTTCCGACTTTGCCCGGGCATTTTTCGCTGAAGGGCGTGGGGCGAATGTCACCGTGCCGTTCAAGGAAGACGCCTTTCGCCTGGCCGACAGCCTGACCGAGCGTGCGCAACGGGCCGGTGCGGTGAACACCCTGAGCAAACTGGCTGACGGCACGTTGTTGGGCGACAACACCGACGGCGCCGGGCTGGTGCGGGACCTGACGGTCAACGCCGGTTTCAGCCTCAAGGGCAAACGCATCTTGCTGCTGGGTGCTGGCGGCGCGGTGCGCGGTGCGCTGGAGCCTTTGCTGGCCGAGCAACCGGCGTCGCTGATCATCGCCAACCGCACCGTGGAAAAAGCCGAGTTGCTGGCGCATTTGTTTGCCGATTTGGGGCCGGTGTCCGCCAGTGGTTTCGACTGGTTGCAAGAGCCGGTGGACCTGATCATCAACGCCACGTCCACCAGCCTGTCAGGCGATGTACCACCGATTGCCGCAAGTTTGATCGAACCGGGCAGGACGCTGTGCTACGACATGATGTACGGCAAGGAACCGACCTCGTTCTGCCGCTGGGCCAGCGAACACGGCGCGGCAATGGCGATGGACGGCTTGGGGATGCTGGCCGAGCAGGCGGCGGAAGCCTTCTACCTGTGGCGCGGCGTGCGGCCGGATACGGCGCCGGTGTTGGCCGAACTGCGCCGCCAACTCGGCGCCTAACCCCGCCCTTGTAGGAGCGAGGCTTGCCCGCGAAGCTTTTGGCGTACCTGAGGACGCCTTCGCGGGCAAGCCTCGCTCCTACAGGGGGTCGTGTTTCAATCTTCGAATCGGATTGGGCACCTCTCGGCCCCTTCGAGTTTCCGCAACTCCTCCACCACCGGCGGCCGTGCCCCGCGCAACGTCAGGCTGCGATCCTGTTTAAGCAACCGCCGCGCCTCCTGGTGCAGCATCTCCACGCCTGAATAGTCGATGAAGTTGATGTGCTGCGCCTCGATCACCACCCGCGCACCATGCATCCGTTGCAGACGCACTTGCAGGTAATGGCTGGCGCCAAAGAAGATCGAGCCGCCGACCCGCAGGATGTCTTCATCGCCATCACGCCAATGCTGCACCCGCGGCTGCGAGGTGCGTTTGAGGTAGAAGAACAGCGAGGCCAGCACCCCGGCATAGATCGCGGTTTGCAATTCCAGCAGCAAAGTCGCGACACAGGTCAGGGCCATGACCACGAATTCGGCGCGGCTGACCCGCAGCAACGCACGAATACCGCGATGGTCCACCAGCCCCCAGGCGATCAACAAAATGCTGCCGGCCATGGCCGGGATCGGAATGTGCGCGATCAACCCGGCACCGAAGATCGCGAACAACGCCACCCACAACGCCGAGAACACCCCGGCCAGCGGTGAGCAGGCGCCCGCTTCATAACTCAGCCCCGAGCGAGTGAATGAACCGGCGGACAGCGACCCGGAAAAAAACGCCCCGACGATGTTGGATAACCCTTGGGCGCGGACTTCCTGGTTGGCGTCGAGCAATTGCTGCGAACGTGCCGACAGGGAACGGGCGATCGACAGGCTCGTCACCAACCCGAGCATGCCCACGGCGACCGCGCTCGGCAGCAGACGCAGGATCAATTCGAGGTCCAGCGGCAGCGCGCTGAAGGGCGGCAAGCGTCCGAAAAACGCACTGACCAATTTCACATGGCCGAACATCGACGGCCACAGCCACACCAGCAAACCGCTCAGGACCAGGGCGATCAGCAGCGTCGGCCAGCGCGGCAGTAACAGTTTCAACACGATACCGACCACCACCGTGGCCAGGCCCAGCACCAGCGAAGGTTTATCCACAGCCCCGAGATGCGTGATCAAGGTCATCAGGCTGTTGAGCGCCGTGGCCTGATTGGGCAATTCCAATCCCAGCAGGTTCGGCATCTGCCCGATGGCAATCACCACCGCCGCGCCGAGGGTGAACCCCAGCACCACCGAGTGCGAGACGAAATTCACCAGCGCGCCGAAACGCAGCATCCCCAGCAACCACTGGAAAATCCCGGCCAGGAGTGTCAGAAGCAGGATCAGCGTGATGTAGTCCTGGGACGCGGGCACGGCCAGAGGACTGACGCTGGCGTACAGGACGATGGAAATGGCCGCCGTAGGACCGCAGATCAAATGCCACGACGAACCCCACAAACAGGCGATCAGCACCGGGATGATCGCGGCATACAAGCCGTATTCCGGTGGGAGACCGGCAATCAGCGCGTAGGCAATGGATTGCGGCAGCGCGAGAATCGCGCCGCTGAGGCCGACGATCAGGTCACGCCCGACGCTGGCGCGGGTCTGCCGGGGCAGCCAACTGAGAAACGGGAAGAGTGAATGGCGGCTGGGGAAGGCCATGGGTCCTCTCGGGTGGGAGTTTGCGCAAAGGGTAACAGGACAGACGCTGATCGTTCCCACGCAGAGCGTGGGAACGATCAGTGGAGAGTGTTAAAGCTTGGCTTTGACCGCCCCCAACGCCTCCTTGCCATCCACGGTCTTCACCCCATCCAGCCACTTATCCAGCACCGCCGGATTGGCCTTGATCCACGCCTTCACCGCCTCGGCATTGCTGACTTTCTTGTTCACCACCTCAGCCATGATGCTGTTTTCCATTTCCTGGGTAAAACTCAGGTTGGTCAGCAGCTTGCCCACGTTCGGACAGGCCTGTGCATAACCTTTGCGGGTCAGTGTATAAACCGCGCCGGTGTCGCCGAAGTACTTCTCGCCGCCCTTGAGGTAATGCATTTTCAGCTGCACGTTCATCGGGTGCGGGGTCCAGCCGAGGAAGGTCACGAACTTCTGTTTTTTCACTGCGCGGGACACTTCGGCCAGCATCGCCTGCTCGCTGGACTCGATCAGCTTCCACTGACCCAGCTCGAAGTCGTTCTTCTTGATGATGTCCTGCAACGAGATGTTCGCCGGGGCGCCGGAGCCGATGCCGTAGATCTTTTTCTCGAACTTGTCGGCGTATTTGTTCAGGTCGGAAAAGTTATGCACACCCGCGTCCCACACATAGTCCGGGACCGCCAACGTGAATTCGGTGCCATCAAGGTTTTTCGCCAGTTGCGTGACATCGCCCGTGGCTACGAACTTGTCATAGAAGCCCTGCTGCGCCGGCATCCAGTTACCCAGGAACACATCCACCTGGCCGTCCTTCAAACCGCCAAAGGTAATCGGCACCGCGAGGGTGTCGACCTTGGCCTTGTAGCCCATGCCGTCCAGCAGAAACCCGGTGATGGCGTTGGTGGCGGCGATGTCGCTCCAGCCAGGATCGGCCATTTTCACCGTGTCGCATTGATCGGCGTAAACCGATGCACTGCCCAGAGCCAGAAGCCCGACCGTCAGTACTGTGGATAACCTTTGCATGGACTTCCCCTTCACATTATTGGTTTTGGCAGGGTTGTGGATAACGTGCTTTGCGCTCCAGATCATCGAGGTCGATGTGGTTGCGCATGTACTGCTGACTGGCGTCCACCAGCGGCTGGTGATCCCAGCTCTTCAGTTTGCCGATGGTCAGGGCGTCGGCGACGAAACGCCGGCGCCGTTGGCTGTCGAGCACCTGTCGGTGGATCGCCGGAATATTCCATTTGGCCCGGGCTTCGGCGAGAAAATCGTCGAACAGCTGGCGATGTTGCGGCGATTGGCTCAGTTCTTCCTGCTCGCCCGGGTCGTTGTGTACGTCGAAGAGTAGACAAGGGTCGTCTTCGCTGTAGATGAATTTGTAGGCGCCACGGCGGATCATCATCAACGGACTGATGGTGCCTTCGGCCATGTATTCGCCGAACACTTCGTCGTGACCGCCCTGCCCTTGCAGATGTGAAACCAGCGAGCGGCCGTCCAGCGGCAGATTGGCTTCCAGCGTTCCGCCCGCCAGTTCGACGAAGGTTGGCAGCAGATCCGCCGTGGAAACCGCCGCGCTGACCCGGCCTGCCCCGAATTGTCCCGGCGCACTGATCAACAGGGGCACGCGGGCGGCCATTTCGAACCAGTGCATTTTGTACCAGAGGCCACGCTCGCCGAGCATGTCGCCGTGGTCGCCGGAGAACACGATGATGGTGTCATCGATCAGGCCGGTTTCTTCGAGTGTTTGCAGGAGTTTGCCGACGTTGCTGTCGATATAGCTGCATGCTCCGAAGTACGCCCGACGTGCGTCGCGAATCTTATCCACAGGCAAAGGCTTGTTCCACAGGTCGTAGACCTTGAGCAAACGCTGGGAGTGCGGGTCGAGTTCAGTCTGGGCCGGCGTTGTAGGCAACGGGATGTCGGCGTCGTCGTACATATCCCAAAACGCCTTGGGAATGGTGTACGGGTCGTGTGGGTGAGTCATCGACACGGTCAGGCAGAACGGCTGGTCGCCATCCTCGCGGATGTGGTCGAACAGGTATTGCTGGGCCTTGAACACCACCTCTTCGTCGAAATCCAGCTGATTGGTACGCACGCATGGCCCGGCTTGCAGCACCGACGACATGTTGTGATACCAGGTCGGACGCACCTCCGGTTCGTCCCAGTTCACTGACCAGCCGTAATCGGCCGGATAGATGTCGCTGGTCAGGCGTTCTTCATAACCATGAAGCTGGTCCGGGCCGCAGAAATGCATCTTGCCCGACAGCGCCGTGCGGTAACCGAGGCGCCGCAGGTAGTGGGCGTAAGTCGGGACATCGGCGGGGAAATCGGCCGCGTTGTCGTAGGCGCCGATCTTGCTCGGCAACTGACCGCTGACCAGGGTAAACCGCGACGGCGCGCACAACGGGCTGTTGCAATACGCGGCGTCGAACACCACGCCTTCGGCGGCGAGGCGGCTCAGATTCGGGAGTTTGATCGGCGAAGGCCCGTAGAACGGCAACATTGGCGCGGCCATCTGATCGGCCATGATGAAAAGAATATTCTTGCGCTTCATGTGATCGCGGCATTCCATAGTGAATATTTATGCGAGAGTGCTGCGATCGAGCATGGAGTCCATGCGTTTTACGGTAAAGCCCATGCACGGCAATGACTAGGATAAGCACAGCTTATGTATGACGCCCTTGGTGATTTGTCCCTGGACCTGCTGCGCGCCTTCGAGTCAGCGGCCCGTCAGCACAGCTTCACCGCGGCTGCGGTTGAGCTCGGCACCACGCAGCCTGCGATCAGTCAGCAGATCAAGCGGTTGGAGGAACAGCTCGGCACGCGGCTGTTCGATCGCATCTATCGCGGTATCGAATTGACCGAAACCGGGATGATCCTTTTCGAGCAGGTTCAGCTCGGTTTGCAGAATATCGATGCAGGGTTGACCGCAATCAGCGCTCAGCAATCACATGAAGTGCTGCAAGTCGCCACCGATTTCGCCTTCGCGGCGTATTGGCTAATGCCGCGCCTGCACCGCTTCCATGAAGCCAATCCGCAGGTCGACGTCAGCCTGGTTACCAGCGAGCGCAATCACAACATGCTGCGCACCGATATCGACGTGGCGATCCTGTTTGGCGATGGCCGCTTTAAACAGGGAGAAAGCCATTGGCTGTTCAGCGAGGAAGTGTTCCCGGTGTGCAGTCCGCTGTTGTTGAAGGAGCGCGCCCTGCCCTTGCCGATCCAGTCGCTGCTGGAGTTGCCGCTGCTGCACCTTCGCGGTGAAAACAGCGCCAATTGGTTCGACTGGAGCGGCGTATTCCGTGAGCTGGGGTTAACGTCCGCACCGGCACCGGGGCAGCTGCGTTTCGACAATTACACCTTGTTGATCCAGGCGGCGATCGGCGGACAGGGCGTGGCCATCGGTTGGCGGCACCTTGTGGATAACTTGCTGGCCCAGGGTTTGTTGTGCCGGCCGATCGCCGACACGATTATTTCCCGGTTGGGTTATTACGTGGTGTTGCCCCAGCGCAAACGCCGTGGGGTGTTGATTAAACAGTTTGTGGATTGGTTGATGGCGGAGCAGGCCAGCAGTGCGCAGTCGTTGAACGGTTTGCCGTTACCGTCGATTGCGGTGTGAAAGGCTGGAATCTTTACGGTCCGGAAGCCGCCACAAAACTCACATGCTCCCCGAGGTGCAGATTCAACCGCAGCTCATCGGCAATACCGACGGCCACCCGATTCAATCGCTCAAGCGCTTCGCCCAACCCCGGCTCCAGGCTGCTGCTGACCTGGCTGAAATGCTCGATGGTCAGCCCGGCAGCCCCGCGCGGCGCATCCACCAATGTCCAGTGCAGGCCGCTGCTTTGCAGGGCTTCGAGGATTTCTTCGGCGGCATGATGCTGAAGGTCGTCCTCGACTTCCGCTTCATCGAGTTCGGCAAAATCCCCCACCACGAACAACCGGCCAATGCCGGCGGCTTGCATGCCGTCAATCAGCGCATCCACCGCCAGCACCTGCTCGACCGGACCCGGCACGATGGTTTTTTCCACATGTTCGCTGTTGATCGGCAGGCCCGGTGCGTCCAGCAAACAGATCACCGCCGAACACCCGGCCACGCTTTGCTTGACCCGCTCGGCGTCGAACAGATCACCGTTCTTGGTGCGCAGGCCCGGACGTGGCGCCAGCGCGGTCAGGTCATCGAGAATCGCGATCACTTCATGCTGGCGCCGCAGCATTTCAGCCATCAGCGCACTGCCCAGGCTACTCATGGCACCATAGAGCACCACTTTCACCACCGGGGTTTCGGCATTTTTCATGGCTGAGTTCCTTGTTTCCTACCTATATGGTGTGTGACCTGTAGGAAACGGCAACGGTTCGACCGGGTTTTTCGAGAGGTTCAAATGCAGCAAATCACGGGCTATCACGCCCACGTCTATTTCGACGCCAGTACGATCGACCAGGCAAGGGCCTTGTGTGAACAGGCCGCAACCTTATTCCCTTTGAAGATGGGCCGCGTGCATGAGTGCCCGGTCGGTCCGCACCCGGACTGGAGCTGCCAGTTGGCGTTCGGGCCGGAACTCCTTGGCGAGGTGCTGCCGTGGCTGGTGTTAAACCGCAACGGTCTGGTGGTATTCCTGCACCCGGACACTGGCGATGACCTGCTCGATCACACCGAACACGCCGTGTGGATGGGCGCGATCCGGCCGTTGAACCTGTCTATTTTCTGATCAGATGTTTTCCTCGGCTTCACTGGGCAGGTGCTCGTCCAGGTGCAGCCAGGGCAAGCGGCTGTCGGTCCAGATGTGCCGGTCGGCCGGGGCCTGCTCCGGGTGATCGAGGGTGGCGATCGTCAGGTCAATGCTCTCGGGGCTGAGCTGCGTGATCAGGGCCACCTGTGCCCCACAGGTCGGGCAGAAATATCGCGCGCAGTGTTCAGAAGAGTCGTACCGCGCCGGTGTCCCACCTTTCCATTCAAACGCTGAGGCGGGCACGGTGATCCAGGTGGTCACGATCCCGCCGCTGACCCGCCGACAGATCGAGCAATGGCAGTGGGCGATGTCGTGCAGCGGCCCGCTGAATTGATAGCGCAGATGTCCGCAGTGGCAGCCGCCGGTATGCAAAGAGCTCATGATGAAGTGACCTCGTTCAGGCAATCAGATTCAGCTCACGCGCTTTCTCATCGTTAATGACGGTAATTGACGTGGGGCTAAACCCCATGGTTTTCACTAGAGATCTCATTTCCTTGCTCAGAGCATCTTGTAGTGGACCGATCCACTCTTTACGGAAGTTACGTATCACCAGCAAACACTTAACGGTACAGCTTTCCAGATCCAGATTTCGGAATTCACCGGGTAGATGTTCTTCGGTATCGGGGTGTCGCTTAAGGCAGGCTGCGAATGTCAATTGAACAGAATTCGTGAATTTCTGCCGAATCTCTTCAACGTAGATCCTATGCTCTTGGGGGGCACTGGATTTGGCCTCTATGAACCAGGCTGCTTGAGGTCGACCTGGAACGTCTCGCAGTAGAACAAACTCAGACACCTTTAACCCTTCTCCCAAATGGGTGAAGAGAGGGCTCGATTCAATCCGGAAAATCTTATCCTCGGCGAAAGGCCCGAAAACCATCCCTGATTCTTCGATTGAAATAGTCATCCCAGCGTCAACTCCACTTCCTCTTCGTAGAGGCGAATGGATTCATCAACGATGGGATTGTCCGGCATACCTTTGAGCAAATCGTCGCTCACCCACTCGCCATCAACAGATGACAGAACAGGAATTGACATGTTCTGTTTTTGAGCTGCGATATACAGCGCCTTGATCACAAAGTACGAATGGCTGGCAATGAAGAACTGAATACCACTGTCAGCCAGGGACACAATAATGTCGATCAGTTTGGTGATCGCTACCGGATGCAAGGCAGATTCCGGCTCATCTATGAACACCATGGAGTCTTTCGTCAAATATCGATTACCCAGTAAGGTATCCAGAATGGCAATTTTCTTGATGCCTTCTGCCGTAGAGCCAATCTGGAACTTTTGATTGCCCTTTTTGAACTGCCACCGGCTCGTGCTGCTATCGAACTCCATCTTGCCGCCAAACATCTCTCCCAGGTTCTGCCGAGCCTTTGCAAAATGAGCGTGGTTCTTTCCTTTTGTAGGCAAGAGACGCAAGGCTTTGGCCAGATCGTAGTAGGTGTCGTCGAAGCCGAAATCTTTGTCGATGTCACGGCTTTTCAAAATGATGTGCTGCAGCGAGAGCACTTCTTTGGGAGGGAGAAATATCGAATTACTGCTTCGTGGAGGAACGTGGTTCTCCAGGGAGCCAATGTACTTGGTCGTGTCCTTTCCGAAACCATAACGAAATTCGCGCGAGTCCACTTTGACTTTGCACACCAGGGGACTATCCGCGCTTTTTGTTACCAGATCGCCGATCTTGTCAGCCTGAAAAGTCCAGTAAAGCTTGTCAGTCAATATTTCCGCAGCTGACCGCTGTTCATTTCCGCGCTGATACTCTTCAAGTGTGCGCATCGTGCAATAAAGCGCCTTCAGCAAAAACGTCTTGCCGCTGCTATTCGCTCCGATGATCAAATTCAAGTTTGAGAGTTTGCTCCAGCGGATCTTCTGTAATGGACCGAAATTGTCTAATTCAACGCTGTTGAGCATTGGTTGGGGCTCCTCTCAAACTTTGCAGTGGCGCAAGCCTAGCATTGCGATTCCCTTCCATACAGCGGGGAGCGGAGCCCTTCGGAAACTACAGAAGGGTCCTACGACAATCATCCCTCCTAGACATCCCGTTTGTATGAAAGAGCCCGAGCCTCTCGTCTGACCTTTCACCAGCGAAAGCTGGCTGAAAGCTTTCCCCATTAGGATCGCCCCCACTACCGGCAACAGACCGGTTGGCCAATGCCTGTGTTTTATCGCTCGCACGGCCCAATTAACAACAACAATGGTGATTCTGATGTTTTCTGCTACCCGCCGCTTTGCCGCAACTCCCCCCGTACGCCTCGTGCTTCCCGTTCTGCGCTGACCCCACCCGGTTCGCCCATTCCCTAGCCGCGCTACGCCTGGAGTATTCCCATGCTGACTTTCCTTGGCTTTGCCATGGTCATCACGTTCATGTTCCTGATCATGACCAAGCGCCTGTCCGCGCTGATCGCCCTGATTATTATTCCAATCGTCTTTGCCCTGTTCGGCGGTTTTGCGCCGAAGATCGGCCCGATGATGCTCGAAGGCATCACCAAGCTTGCGCCGACCGGCGTGATGCTGATGTTCGCCATTCTGTACTTCGCCCTGATGATCGACTCCGGCCTGTTTGACCCGGCCGTGCGCAAGATCCTCAAACTGGTCAAGGGCGACCCGTTGAAAGTTTCGGTCGGTACCGCCGTTCTGGCGCTCGTTGTCTCCCTTGATGGTGACGGCGCGACCACTTATATGATCTGCGTGGCCGCCATGCTGCCGCTCTACAGCCGCATCGGCATGAGCCCGCGGATCATGGCCGGCTTGATCATCCTGGCCGGCGGCGTGATGAACATGACCCCGTGGGGCGGCCCGACCGCTCGTGCGGCGAGTGCGCTGCACGTGGACCCGTCGGACATTTTCGTGCCGATGATTCCGGCGATGCTGGCCGGTGTGGTGGCGATCCTGGCGATTGCCTACTTCTACGGCAAACGCGAGCGTGCGCGCCTGGGTGAATTGCACCTGGCGGGCGACGAAGTGGACCACAGTGAAATCAGCGTTTCGCAGTTCCCGGACGCCCGTCGTCCGAAGCTGATCTGGTTCAACGGCGCACTGACCCTGGCCCTGATGGGTACCTTGATCGCCGGCCTGTTGCCGCTGCCGGTGCTGTTCATGGTGGCCTTCAGTATCGCGATGATCGTCAATTATCCATGCCTGCAACAGCAGAAGGACCGTGTCGCGGCCCACGCTGGCAGCGTGCTGGCGGTGGTCGGTTTGATCTTCGCGGCCGGTATCTTCACCGGTATTCTGTCGGGCACCGGCATGGTCGATGCCATGTCGAAAAGTCTGTTGGCGGTTATCCCGGATTTCCTCGGCCCGTACCTGGCGGTGATCACGGCACTGGTGAGCATGCCGTTCACGTTCTTCATGTCCAACGATGCATTTTATTACGGCGTGTTACCGGTTCTTGCCGAAGCCGCCAGCCATTACGGCATCACCGCCGTGGAAATGGCCCGTGCCTCGATTGTCGGCCAGCCCGTCCACCTGCTTAGCCCGCTGGTTCCATCGACTTATCTGTTGGTGGCCCTGGCCGGTATTGAATTTGGTGACCACCAGCGCTTCACTCTGAAATGGGCCGTTCTGGTGTGCCTCTGCATATTGGTTGCGGCGTTGCTGATGGGGATTTTCCCGGTTTTCAGCACTCTATAAATCAAAGACTCACCCCGACGGGGCCGCGCTTCGCTGGTTGAAGCCCGGCTCTTCTGGGTTTAACACTCGCTCAAAGGAATACACATGGAATGGCTGACCAACCCTGAAATCTGGGTTGCCTTCTTCACCCTGACTGCCCTGGAGATCGTCCTGGGCATCGACAACATCATCATGATTTCGATCCTGGTCAGCCGCATGCCCAAGCACATGCAAAAGCGCACCCGGCTGTTCGGCCTGGCCCTGGCCATGGTCACGCGGATCCTGTTGCTGCTGTCGATCACCTGGGTCATGCGCCTCACCGCCGACCTGTTCGAAGTGTTCGGCCAGGGCATTTCCGGGCGTGACCTGATTCTGTTCTTCGGTGGTCTGTTCCTGCTGTGGAAGAGCTCGCAAGAGATGTACCACGCGCTGGAAGGCGAAGAAGAAACCAACGAAGAGCCCAGCGGCAAGGGCGGCAACTTCCTCTACACCATCATCCAGATCGCGATCATCGACATCGTGTTCTCGCTGGATTCGGTGATCACCGCCGTCGGCATGGTTTCCCACGTACCGGTCATGATCGCGGCGATCATCGTCGCCGTGCTGGTGATGATGTGGGCGTCCGGTACCATCAGCGAGTTCATCGACAAGCACCCGTCGCTGAAGATGCTGGCGCTGTCGTTCCTGCTGATCGTCGGTACCGTGCTGATTGCCGAATCCTTCGACGTGCACGTGCCAAAAGGCTACGTCTACTTCGCCATGGCGTTCTCGCTGGCCGTGGAAGCGATCAACATCAAGATGCGCACCGCGATTGCGAAAAAGAAGAAACAGCAGGATCCGGTGAAACTGCGCAAGGACATCCCGGGGCAGTAATCTGCTGTGATGGAGCCGGTGTGGCAAAGCTGCTTTTGTGGCGAGGGAGCTTGCTCCCGCTGGGCCGCGAAGCGGCCCCCATATCGGCGACGCAGTTTATCAGACGAACCGCATTCGCCGGTTTTACGACTGCTGCGCAGCCGAACGGGAGCAAGCTCCCTCGCCACAGTCATGCGGTGACTCCAAATATTGCGCAGGGGCCTTCGGGCCCCTTTTTCATCTCTGTATCAAGCTGTTTTTATGACAGTTTTGTTTCAAACACTTCTTTAGCTATGCGATGCTGGCGCCCAGACCGTTAGCCAACTACAGCTTAAGTACAGAACGTAGAACGTCGCGCGGTACCGTCAACTTGTCCCTTTGGGACGCTACCACCACAGGGGGCCCAGCATGCTGACCCTGCTCAATTTGCTTTCCGCCGTGACCTTGCTGATCTGGGGCACGCACATCGTCCGAACCGGCATCCTGCGGGTCTACGGTTCCAATCTGCGCCATGTGATTGGCCAGAACATGTCCAAGCGTGGCCTGGCGTTCATCGCCGGTATCGTCGTGACCGCCATGGTCCAGAGCAGCAACGCCACCGCCATGCTGGTCACTTCCTTTGTCGGCCAGGGCCTGATGGCGCTGACCCCGGCGCTGGCGACCATGCTCGGCGCCGACGTCGGTACGGCGCTGATGGCGCGGGTGCTGACGTTTGACCTGTCGTGGCTGTCGCCGCTGCTGATCTTCCTCGGGGTGATTTTCTTCCTGTCGCGCAAACAGACCCGCGTCGGACAAATGGGCCGGGTCGCCATCGGCCTGGGCCTGATCATCCTCGCGCTGCAACTGATCGTCGAAGCCGCCGCCCCGATCACCCACGCCCAAGGGGTGAAGGTGATCTTCGCCTCCCTGACCGGCGACATCCTGCTCGATGCCCTGATTGGCGCGCTGTTCGCGATGATTTCCTACTCCAGCCTGGCCGCCGTCCTGCTGACCGCGACCCTGGCCGGTGCCGGTGTGATCAGCCTGCCGGTGGCCATCGGCCTGGTGATCGGCGCCAACATCGGCAGCGGTGTACTGGCGTTCATGAGCACCAGCATGCAGAACGCCGCCGGGCGCCAGGTGGCGCTGGGCAGCCTGTTGTACAAACTGATTGGGCTGTTGCTGATCATCCCGGTGCTCGACCCGCTCGTGCACTGGATCGACAGCCTGGATTTCAGCCCGCAGGAAATGGTCATCGGCTTCCACTTGCTCTACAACACCGCGCGTTGCCTGATCCTGTTGCCCAGCGTCGGACCGATGGCCAGGCTCTGCGCCTGGCTGTTGCCGGAGCGCCCGGAACTCAACGGCATGGCCAAGCCCCGGCATCTGGACGCGACCGCGCTGGTCACCCCGAGCCTGGCGCTGGCCAACGCCGCCCGGGAAACCCTGCGCATTGGCGATCTGATCGACAACATGCTCGAAGCCATGCTCGACGTGTTGCACGGCAAACAGACCGCCGTCACCCAGGAAATGCGTCGCCACACCGATGACGTCGAAGCGCTCTACAGCGCGATCAAGCTCTACCTGGCGCAGATGCCCCGGGAAGACCTCAGCGATCAGGACAGTCGGCGCTGGGCGGAAATCATCGAGCTGGCGATCAACCTCAAACTCGCCAGCGACCTGATCGAACGCATGCTACGTAAGGTCCAGCAGCAGAAGACTTCGCAGCGCCGCTCGTTTTCCGAAGTCGGCCTGGAAGAGTTGGCGGGGCTGCACAGTCAGTTGATCTCCAATTTGCGCCTGGGGCTGTCGGTGTTCCTCAGCAGCGATCCGGAAAGCGCCCGACAGTTACTGCGCGAGAAACGTCGCTTTCGCGCACAGGAACGCCGCCTGGCCCATGCTCATGTCAGCCGTTTGCAACGTAAGATCGTGCAAAGTATCGAAACCAGTTCGTTGCACCTGGAGTTGATCGCCGACATGAAACGCTTGAATTCGCTGTTTTGCAGCAGTGCCTACGCGGTATTGGAAACGTCCGACACCGGTGCGCTGGCGGCTGACGATTTGGCGGACATCACGCATTCACCTTGAACGTCTGACGGTGTGGCCAGTCAGTAACAATGGTTCAGCCTGGAAGCTCGTTATGCGTTGTCTGTTGTTCGCCTGTCTGTTGCTCGGTTCATTCCCTTCGTTTGCCCTGGATCGTTTCCAGGTCGAAGGCTATGCGCTGCCCAACGGCCTGCAATTGCTGCTCAAGCCCGGCAATGACCGTGGGCATGTGGCGATTCGGCTGGTGGTCGGCGTCGGCATCGATGACTTCAAGTGCGATGAAAAGGAACTGCCGCACCTGCTCGAACACCTGCTGTTCAGCGGCATCGACGCCAGCGGTGAAGGGGGGCTGGAAGAACGCATGCAGGCCCTGGGCGGTGAATGGAACGCCTTCACGAGCAACGCCGATACCACCTTCGTGATCGAAGCCCCGGCGAAAAACCAGCGCAAGGTCCTCGACCTGTTGTTGGCGCTGCTGACCCAGACCCGATTCGACGACAACGCGATCAACGCCGCCAAGCAAGTGGTCGAGCGTGAAGACGGCGGCCACTATTCGCACCTGCAGCGCTGGATGGATCGTCAGGACCTGGGCCACACCGCCAGTAATCAACTGGCGGTGGAGCTGGGCCTCAAATGCCCCGAGCGGGCCGAAGTCGATCACCTGACCCGCGAGCAGCTGGATAAGGTGCGCAAGGCCTGGTACGCCCCCAACAACATGACCCTGATCGTGGTCGGCGACCTCGACAAGCTGCTGCCGGCCTATCTGGAACGGGCCTGGGGACCGCTTGAGGCGGTCGATCCGTCCGAGCATTTGCCGTTGCCGGACATCAAGACCAGCGCGGCCCATGAACGCAGCCTGATCCACGGTTTCGTCGGCGGTGGGGCCAAGCTGCACTGGCTGGTGCCGGAGCCGGTGCTGGAAGACATCCCCGATCAAGCCTTTGACCTGCTCAAGGATTACCTGGATTGGGCGCTCTATCGGCAGATGCGCCTGGCCTATGGTTTGTCCTACGGCCCGTGGGCCGAGCGCGAGTTGTTCGGCAGCGTCGGTTTCATGAGCCTGAATGCCGACCTTGAGCGCGAAAACGTCGACGAAGCCAAGCAAGTGCTGGAGGACATGAAGGCCGAGCTGCTCAAGAACGGCCTCGACGCCGAGACCTTCGACCGCCTCAAGCAAGCCGCTATCGCTCGCCAGTCCTGGGCCGTGCAAGGCAACAGCGCCCTGGCCGATTACTACTGGAGCGCCCTGGGGGATTATGAGGACGGACGCTTCACCAACCCGGCCAAGGAACTGCAAGGGGTGACGCTGGAAGAAGCGAACAAGGCCATGCGCGAGTTGCTGCTGCAGCCGGGGTATTTGCGGATCGAGAAGCCGTTGATCAGTGATGATCAGTTGTTGTGGGTGTTGGCAGGGGTGTTTGGGTTGCTGGTGCTGGGTGTGCTGGGCTGGCGCTTGCATCGCAAACACTAACTACCCTGTGGCGAGGGAGCTTGCTCCCGCTCGGCTGCGCAGCAGTCGTAAAACCGGCCAGCAAGATTTACCTGAAGAAATGCAGTGAATGGTTTTGGGGGCGCTTCGCACCCCAGCGGGAGCAAGCTCCCTCGCCACAGGTCATCATTCACTCTGGTTTTGTGGTTGCCTGAATGTGATCGCCACAAAAGCTCCTCGGCGTTACCCTGTCGAGGATTTTTCCTACGACTAATGTGAACCGCCGAATGCCTACCCTGCCCCTTATCGTCCAGCGCGGTCTTGAATTGATGAAGCGCTATCCGGGGGTGATTGCGCTCGGTGGTTTTATCTCCGGCGTCGGCAGTTTCTTGCTGGTGGATCGCCAACAGGGTCTGGCGACCTGGATCACTACGATCATGCTGGTCAGCTGGGTGTGGCTGATGCTGGAAAACAGCCTCACGCAGCTGTTTACCCGGGTGTTCAAGCGAGAAATCCCCCAGCCACTGCTGCGTTACGCGACGCAGATGATCCACCAGGAAAGCCTGTTTTTCGTCCTGCCGTTCTTCTTCATCACCACCACCTGGAACAGCGGCCAACTGTTTTTCACCGGGCTGCTGAGCATCTCGGCGCTGATTTCCATCATCGACCCGCTCTATTACAAATGGCTGGCCCCACGGCGTTGGGCGTTCCTGGCGTTGCACACGCTGACCCTGTTCGCCGCCCTGCTCACCGCCCTGCCCGTGATCCTGCACCTGACCACGTCCCAGAGTTTCAAACTGGCCCTGGGCATCGCCATGTTGTTGTCGTTCCCGAGCCTGGCGTCGATTTTCCCGATCCGCACCGTGCGCAACGCCCTGGCGATCCTGAGCATCACCCTCGGCATCGGCGCCCTCGGCTGGGTCCTGCGTTCGTGGGTGCCGCCGGCGACGCTGTGGATGACCGACGTCGCCATCAGCACGCAAATGCAGGACCGCACCCCCGGCGAGAGCCTGGACGAAGTCAGCGCCGAGCAGATTCGCGGCGGCGGGCTCTACGCCTACACCGCGATCAATGCGCCGCGCGGGCTGGATGAGCGGATTTATCACGTGTGGCAGTTCAACGGCCAAGAAGTCGACCGCATCCCGCTGGACATCCACGGCGGGCGCAAGGAAGGCTACCGGGCCTGGACCCACAAGCAGAACTTCCCCGGCAACCCGGCGGGCAAATGGCAGGTTCGGGTGCTGACCGAAGACGGCCAAGTGATCGGCGTATTGCGCTTCGTGGTCAAGGACAGCACACCGATCAAAGAAAAGTAATCCGGTTCGTGCTATTACGTTAGACCTGCGTAACAACCGAACAAGCACGGAGCTTATGACCAGCAGCACATTGCCCGGCAGTGCCCAACTGGACACCTCCCACACCCCTGCACAGTTGCGGGTCACAGGTGACTGGACGCTTGCCCATTACGCTGACCTCAAGCGCCTGGGCGACAAACTGCGCGGCCAGTACGACGACAACACCCACATCGACCTCAATGGCCTCGGCGCGCTCGACACCGCCGGCGCCTCGCTGCTGGTGGAGCTGCTGGGTTCCGAGCGTCTGGGCCGATCGGCCGAACACCCCGAGTGCACAATCTCCAACGCCGATCGCGCGTTGCTGCACACCGTCTATTGCTCGCTGACCGATTTCTGCGTACCGCTCAAGGAACCGGAAACCAGCACCGGCATTCAACTGCTGACCCGCATCGGCCGCGCCGTCGACGCGGTCTGGCAGGACACTCTGCAACTGCTCGGCTTTGTCGGCCTGATCCTCGAAACCATCGCCCGTGGGCTGTTCCGCCCCAAGCGCTGGCGCATCACGCCGATGGTCGCGCACATCGAGCAGACCGGCCTCGATGCCGCGCCCATCGTCGCCCTGCTGACCTTTCTGGTCGGCGCGGTGGTGGCGTTTCTCGGGGCGACGGTGCTGGCCAGTTTCGGCGCGAGTATTTTCACCGTCGACCTGGTGGCGTTCTCCTTCCTGCGTGAGTTCGGCGTGTTGCTGACGGCGATCCTGATGGCCGGCCGCACCGCCAGTGCGTTTACCGCGCAGATCGGCTCGATGAAGGCCAACGAAGAAATTGACGCGATCCGCACCCTGGGCCTCGACCCGATGGAATTGCTGGTGGTCCCGCGTGTGTTGGCGCTGCTGGTGGCGCTGCCGATGCTGACCTTTCTGGCGATGATTTCCGGGATTGTCGGTGGTGGTGTGGTGTGTGCGGTGTCGCTGGGGATTTCCCCGGCGATGTTCCTGTCGCTGCTGCAAACCGACATTGGCGTTCAGCATTTTCTGGTGGGGATCGTCAAAGCGCCGATCTTCGCGTTCCTGATTGCGGCCATCGGTTGCCTGGAAGGCTTCAAGGTCAGCGGCAGCGCCGAATCTGTCGGCGCCCACACCACGTCCAGCGTGGTCCAGTCGATTTTCGTGGTGATCGTGCTCGATGCCGTGGCCGCGTTGTTTTTCATGGAGATGGGCTGGTGAGTCGACAACCCCGAGCGCCTTCCGAGGCGGTGATCGAAGTCCGTGGGCTGTGCAATCGCTTCGGCAGCCAGAGCGTGCACGAAAACCTCGACCTGGATTTGTACAAAGGTGAAATCCTCGCGGTGGTCGGCGGCTCCGGCAGCGGCAAGTCGGTGTTGCTGCGCAGCATTGTCGGCTTGCGCCAGCCCAGCGAAGGGGTGGTGAAGGTCTTCGGCAAGAACCTGCCGACGCTCTCCGAACACGAGCGCTCGATGGTTGAGCGGCGCTTCGGTGTGCTGTTCCAGAAAGGCGCGCTGTTCTCCTCGCTGACCGTGACCGAGAACGTCGCCCTGCCCTTGATCGAACACGCCGGCCTCAGCCGTGCCGACGCCGAGCACCTGGCGGCGGTGAAACTGGCGTTGGCCGGGTTGCCGCTGTCGGCGGCAGACAAATATCCGGCGTCCCTGTCCGGCGGCATGATCAAGCGTGCGGCGCTGGCCCGTGCCCTGGCGCTGGACCCGGACATCCTGTTTCTCGACGAACCTACCGCCGGCCTCGATCCGATTGGCGCCGCCGCGTTTGATCAACTGATTCTGACCCTGCGCGATGCCCTGGGCCTGAGCGTGTTCCTGGTGACTCACGACCTCGACACGCTCTACACCATCACCGACCGGGTGGCGGTGCTGGCGCAGAAGAAAGTGCTGGTGGCGGACGCCATCGACAAGGTCTCGGAAACCGACGACCCGTGGATTCACGAATACTTCCATGGCCCACGGGGCCGCGCGGCGCTGACGGCCGCTCAACAGCTTAACGAGGTCTGACATGGAAACCCGAGCCCATCATGTATTGATCGGCCTGTTCACCGTGATTGTGGTGGCGGGCGCCCTGCTCTTCGGTTTGTGGCTGGCCAAGTCCAGCGTCGACACCGAGTTCAAGGATTACGAAATCGTCTTCAATGAGGCGGTCAGCGGTCTGTCCAAGGGCAGCGCCGTGCAGTACAGCGGGATCAAGGTCGGTGACGTAGTGACCCTGCGCCTGGACCCGAAAGACCCGCGTCGGGTGCTGGCACGGATTCGACTTGGCGGCGACACGCCGATCAAGGAAGACACCGAGGCCAAACTGGCGCTGACCGGGATCACCGGCACCTCGATCATCCAGCTCAGTGGCGGCACGCCGCAAAGTCCCAAGCTGCGGGGCAAGGACGGCGAGTTGCCGACGATTGTCGCGGCGCCCTCGCCCATCGCCCGCCTGCTGAACGACAGTAACGACTTGATGGCCGGGGTGAACGTGTTGATGCACAACGCCAATCAGATGTTTTCGTCGGAGAACGTCGAGCGCATCAGCAAGACCCTGGAGCACCTGGAGCAAACCACCGGGACCATCGCCGAGCAGCGCGGCGATATTCGTCAGGCGATGCAGCAACTGGCGTCGGTCGGCAAACAGGCCAACACCATGATGGAACAGACCTCGGCGCTGATGCGCAACGCCAATGGCCTGCTCAACGATCAGGGCAAGCAGATGTTCGGCAGTGCCGAGCAGGCGATGAAGTCGCTGGAGCAGAGCAGCGCGACCATCAATAAGTTGCTGACCAACAATCAGGATTCCCTCAACAGCGGCATGCAGGGCCTCAATGGCCTGGCCCCGGCGGTGCGTGAATTGCGCGACACCCTGACCTCGCTGCGAGCCATTTCCCAGCGCCTGGAAGCCAACCCCAGCGGTTACCTGCTGGGCAGCGACAAGAACAAGGAATTCACGCCATGAAGCTGACTCACCTCGCCCTCCTCGCCGGTTTTGTGTTGGTCAGCGCCTGCTCGATCCTGCCCAAGGCCGAGCCGTCGGATGTCTATCGCTTACCGTCGGCTCAGAGCAGCGCAACGGTCAGCCACGGCACGCCGCAACGCTGGTCGCTGCGCTTGGCCAAGCCCCAGGCCAGCGAAGTGTTGAACAGCCCGAAAATCGCTGTAATCCCTCAAGGGGATCTGATCAGCAGCTACAAGGCGTCGCGCTGGAGCGATCCGGCACCGGTGCTGCTGCGTAATCGATTGCTGGACGGGTTTCAGCGCGATGGTCGGGTGTCGTTGTTGAGCACCGATGACAGCAATTTCCAGGCGGACCTGGAGTTGGGCGGGAGTCTGCAAGCGTTCCAGACGGAGTACCAGGGCCCGAACGCGAGTGTGGTCGTGCGCCTGGATGCGTTGTTGGTGCGTGGGTATGACCAGCGCATCCTCGCGAGCCGGCGCTTTGAAGTGCGTCAGCCGCTGAGCGATATGAAGGTGCCGGCGGTGGTGGCCGGGTTTGGCCAGGCCAGCGATCAGTTGACGGCGCAGGTGGTGAGTTGGGCGGTGGAGCAAGGGCAGAAGCTGGCGCCATCGCCAAGGCCCTGAAGGTCAGGCGTCTCATTGTGGCGAGGGAGCTTGCTCGCGCTGGGTCGCGAAGCGGCCCCAAAAGATGGGACTGCTGCGCAGTCCAACGGGAGCAAGCTCCCTCGCCACACAAGCCTTCTCCCATAAGGTGGTGTGGTTAGCCGAAGAACCAATAACAAACCCCGATCGCACCAACCACCCCGGCAAATTCCGCCAGCAACGCACACCCCACCGCGTGCCGCGCCCGCTGGATCCCCACTGCACCGAAGTACACCGCCAGTACATAGAACGTGGTTTCGGTACTGCCCTGGATCGTCGCCGCCACCAGGGCCGGGAAGCTGTCGACCCCGGAGGTCTTCATGGTTTCGATCAGCATCGCCCGGGCGGCGCTGCCGGAGAGCGGTTTGACCATCGCCGTCGGCAAGGCGTCAACGAAGCGTGTGTCCCAACCGGCCCACTCCACCAGGTGCCGAATCCCGTCCAGCCCGAAGTCCAACGCCCCGGACGCGCGCAATACGCCCACTGCACACAGCATCGCCACCAGGTACGGCAGCAGGTTCTTCGCCACGTCGAAGCCTTCCTTCGCACCTTCGACGAACGCTTCGTAGACCTTCACTTTGCGCAACGCGCCAATGATCAGGAACAGCATGATCAGGCCGAACAGCGTCAGGTTACCGAGGATCGAGGACAGCCCCGCCAACGCAGTCGCTGAGAGCGTCCCCAGCAGCGCCATGAAGGCACCCAGTGCCAACGCACCGGGTATCAGATACGCAAGCACCACCGGGTCCCACAGGCGCAGGCGTTGCATGAATGCCACGGACAACAGGCCGACGATGGTCGAGCAACTGGTGGCGAGCAGAATCGGCAGGAACACCAGCGTCGGGTCCGGCGCGCCTTGCTGGGCGCGGTACATGAAGATCGTCACCGGCAGCAGGGTCAGGGACGAGGCGTTGAGCACCAGGAACAGGATCTGCGCGTTGCTGGCAACCGTGGCGCTGGGGTTGAGTTCTTGCAGCGCCTTCATGGCCTTGAGGCCGATCGGCGTGGCGGCATTGTCCAGGCCCAGGCCATTGGCGGCGAAGTTGAGGGTGATCAGGCCGATGGCCGGGTGGCCGGGCGGCACTTCCGGCATCAGGCGCAGGAACAACGGGCCCAGGGCCTTGGCCAGCCAGTCGACGATACCAGCCTTCTCGGCAATCCGCAGAAAGCCCAGCCACAGGGTCAGGGTGCCGAACAGCAGGACCATGACCTCCACCGACAGCTTGGCCATGGCGAAGATGCTTTCCACCATCGCCGCGAAGATCCCGGCATTGCCGCCGATCAGCCACTGCGCCAGCGCCGACACGGCGGCGACGATGAAGAAGCCAAGCCACAGGCCATTGAGCATCAGTTAAATCCCCCGAAGAATGCGGCGAATGATAGCGGGGTCGCCAGAAACGACAAACCCCGGATTTCTCCGGGGTTTGGTTTGGCACTGCGCCGATCACATCTATCCCCTGTAGGAGCGAGGCTTGCCCGCGAAGAGGCCGGTACATTCAACATCTGTGTTGACTGACACACCGCCTTCGCGGGCAAGCCTCGCTCCTACAAGGGCAACGCATCAGCTCTTGGAAATTTCACCTGCCGGCAATTTTTCCTTGCTGCGCCAGTGCGGCAGGGAGTTCCAGTAGCGCTCGCCCTTGGCGTCGTCGTACATGCCTTCCCAGCGCGAGATAACCAATACGGCCAGGGCATTGCCGATCACGTTCAACGCGGTACGGGCCATGTCCATGATGCGGTCGACACCGGCGATGAACGCCAGGCCTTCCAGCGGAATGCCGACGCTGCCCAGGGTGGCCAGCAGCACCACGAAGGACACGCCCGGTACACCGGCGATGCCTTTGGAGGTGACCATCAGGGTCAGCACCAGCAGCAATTGCTGGCTGATCGACAGGTCGATGCCGTAGAGCTGGGCAATGAAGATGGCCGCGATGCTCTGGTACAGGGTCGAACCGTCGAGGTTGAACGAATAACCGGTCGGCACCACGAAGCTGCAAATGGCTTTCGGCGCGCCGTAGGCTTCCATCTTCTCGATCACGCGCGGCAGCACGGTTTCGGAGCTGGCGGTGGAGTAAGCCAGTACCAGCTCATCCTTGAAGATGCGCATCAGCTTGATCACCGAGAAGCCGAACAGCTTGGCGATCAGGCCCAGCACCACGAAGGCGAAGAAGGCAATGGCGAAGTAAACCAGTACCACCAGTTTGGCCAGCGGCAGCAAGGAGGCGAAACCGAAGTTGGCCACGGTCACCGCGATCAGGGCGAACACGCCGATGGGCGCGTAGTTCATGATCATGTGGGTGACTTTGAACATGCTCTCGGACACGCCCTGGAACATCTTCACCAGCGGCTCACGCAGGTCCGATTGCAGGCTCGACAGGCCGAGACCGAACAACACGGAGAAGAAGATGATCGGCAGCATCTCGCCGCGGGCCATGGCCGCGAAGATGTTCGACGGGATCAGGTTGAGGATGGTTTCGATGAACGCGTGTTCATGCTGAACCTCGGCGGCAGTCGCCTGGTACTTGGAAATATCCACCGTACCCAGGGTGCTCATGTCGATGCCGGTGCCCGGATGGACCACGTTGGCCAGCACCAGACCGACCAGGATGGCGATGGTGGTGACGACTTCGAAGTAAAGGATGGTTTTGAGGCCGATGCGCCCGAGTTTCTTCGCATCACCCACGCCGGCAATACCGACCACCAGCGAGGAGATCACGATCGGGATCACGATCATCTTGATCAGACGGATAAAGATATCGCCCGCAGGTTGCAGGACGTTACTGATCCACCAGGCTTTTTCGGCGCTGAAATGGTTGAGCAGCGCACCGATTGCTATCCCCAATACCAGACCGATGAGGATCTGCCAGGCGAGGCTAAGCTTTGCCTTCTTCATATCATTACCCTTACTTCAGTTTGACTCGGGCAGATGCGCGAACTGGAACGCTCAGTAGCGGAAAAGTCTGTGCATCTGCCCCCGTATAAGGTGCCCCGAAGCGCGTATTTACGGCTCTTCGGCAGGCGAAAAAAGGCGCAACTATTCCGATGCAAGTAAGCGACGTCTAATGCCGTAAACGCCTACCCTATGCCGAATCGGCATGAGCTTTTTCAAATGAAACTGGCGTCCCAACCGGTTCGAATACGACATTTCGGCAGGCATAAGTGCCGTGAACCGGCCATTTCAGAGCAGCTTGGTTGTTTTTTAAACAGGATGATTCAGGTTAAAACTTGGGAAAAATCCTACGTTTAGCGACGAAATGTCATCGCACGAAAGGCGCAGGTTTCTCGATATACGGTCGCGAAGAAACACCGCGAAACGGTTTTGCGGGGAATATGCAGCAGAAGGGAATGAGCGAAATGCTCTAGATCAACGTTTTGCGCGTTTAAGCTCTTCGCAAGTCCGTCGAGCCACTCGGGGCCGGCGAACTTGCGTCGCAGCTTTTATACCTGACCCGGCCCTTGCGCAGGCACTCCATGTGCCCGTAGGTCACTCCGACCCTGAAACAGTCAGAACGTCCCGACCCCTTGGTCATGCGCCGGCCTTCCTCGGGTGGCGCACTGGAGAGAAGCAAGGCTGCTCCTCTCGTGTTTCAAACTCAGTACCAGTTCGGATCTTTTTTCAGCGTTTCCATCAACAGCTTCTGCATGCCTTCATCAGGCTTCCCGAGGAAGCGGTAATCGGCATGGCGCGTCGGCGACTTGTCGGCGGGCAGACCCGCTGGCACTTGGATCCACATCGCGTACGCATCTTTCTTGTCGAGACTGAATGCAACGATCAAGCGATTGCTCAGGCAGGTGTCCTGTTTTTCACACAGCGGCCCGACCAGATACCCATCGCCATCTTCAGTAACGGCATTCATTTGGTCAGAGGTACCGGTCAGGTTCATCACCCATTCCGGCAGACGCTCTTCCTTCTTGACGACCTTTGTCCATGTTTCACGGTACTGCGGGTCCGAGCTCAACAGCTCATTGACCCGCGCTTGGCCATCATTGGCCGCCATCGCCATGGCACTACCGCCCAGAAGCAGGGCGGCTGCCAGTGTCTTGAACAAAACGCTCATATTCAGCCTCGACCGCGACGGCCAAAGAAGAACGATGCGATGAACATCACCAGGAACACGACAAAGAGAATCTTGGCGATACCCGTGGCGGTGCCCGCGATACCACCGAAGCCCAGTACGGCGGCGATGATGGCAATGATCAGGAATGTGATTGCCCAACTCAACATGGTGATTCTCCTTACGCTTCTATTTAGAGGTGATGCAGGTGGTGCTTTTCCCGGCGCAGCCATCGCGCCAAGTCCGGTTCTTTAGAACACCCAACGTTCCTGACGGGGCATCTGATCCACAGGCTGAGCCTGGTCGACGTCCATCATTCGCATTGGAGCGCTGTCAGCCAGGTTGCTGCTGACGGCGCTGAAGTGGGTCTGGGTAGCGTGTTGAATCGACAGGCGCGGCGCCTCTGGCTGCTGGCTCTGTTCCCAACGGACAAACTGCTGGCCGCCGATCAAGGTGATCGTGAGGGCGAGCATCGCGAACAAGCCCTGCTGGATATGCAGAGGCGAGATACGCAATTGGGCGGCACGTTGGCGATTCATCCTGTAGCTCCTCCACCTGAGTGGTCATCTTGTTGAAGGCGCTCATTCCGTGAATGCCTTGCGTTAACAAGACTATTGCAGCCTGCATGCCAGCTTTTTTATTAAAAAAATATCAATAAAATCAATTAGTTATGAATTAGTCGAAAATCGTTTCGCACGCATCCTGCACGATGGGGTCGTGGCAGTCGTGCGTAATGCACGAAAGATTTGTAGGAACTTTCAAAAAATTTGAATTGCGAGGAGGGCGCGGATGTCAGACGTTCACGTAGGCAATCGCTGAAAGACCGGTTTTTTTATAAAAAACCAACGAAATCAGGCTATTAATGAGTAGAGCAGCAGATATCTACCCTGCCGGTGCTGGAATGGACCAGAATCAACCATGCAACTTGCCCGATTTCTCCGGGACTAACCAAAATCATTCAGAAAGGAGCGTAGGAAAATGGAATCAGCCACTGAGCATCAAGGCCGCATTCTGCTGGTAGACGACGAGTCCGCCATCCTTCGTACCTTCCGCTATTGCCTCGAAGACGAAGGTTATACCGTCGCCACCGCCAATAGTGCGGCCCAGGCTGATGCCCTGTTGCAGCGCCAGGTATTTGATCTGTGTTTCCTGGATTTGCGCCTGGGCGAGGACAACGGCCTCGATGTCCTGGCGCAGATGCGTATTCAGGCGCCGTGGATGCGCGTGGTGATTGTGACCGCGCATTCCGCCGTCGACACCGCCGTCGATGCGATTCAGGCCGGTGCCGCCGATTACCTAGTCAAACCGTGCAGCCCGGATCAATTGCGCTTGGCCACCGCCAAGCAACTGGAAGTGCGCCAACTCTCGGCGCGCCTGGAAGCCCTCGAAGGTGAAGTGCGCAAGACCAAGGATGGCCTGGATTCCCACAGCCCGGCCATGAAAGTCGTACTGGAAACCGCCCGCCAGGTGGCCGGGACCGACGCCAACATCCTGATCCTCGGCGAGTCCGGGACCGGTAAAGGTGAGCTGGCCCGGGCCATTCACGGCTGGAGCAAGCGCGAGAAAAAATCCTGCGTCACCATCAACTGCCCGTCACTGACCGCCGAACTGATGGAAAGCGAACTGTTCGGCCATAGTCGTGGTGCGTTTACCGGGGCCAGCGAAAGCACCTTGGGTCGCGTCAATCAGGCGGATGGCGGCACACTGTTTCTCGACGAGATCGGCGACTTTCCCCTGACGTTGCAGCCCAAGTTGCTGCGTTTTATCCAGGACAAGGAATACGAGCGGGTGGGCGATCCGGTGACCCGTCGCGCCGATGTGCGGATTCTTGCCGCGACCAACCTCAACCTTGAAGACATGGTCCGCGACGGTCGTTTCCGTGAAGACTTGCTCTATCGCCTGAACGTCATCACCTTGCACCTGCCGCCGTTGCGCGAGCGCAGCGAAGACATCCTGAACCTGGCGGATCGCTTCCTCGCGCGCTTCGTCAAGGAATATGCGCGCCCGGCCCGAGGCTTCAGCGATGAGGCTCGGGAAGCGCTGCTCAGCTATCGATGGCCGGGCAACATTCGGGAGCTGCGCAACGTGGTGGAGCGGGCGAGCATCATTTGCCCGCAGGAGCGCGTGGAAATCAGCCACCTGGGCATGGCAGAGCAACCGGCCAACAACTCGCCACGGGTAGGCGCCGCGTTGAGTCTGGATGAACTGGAAAAAGCCCATATCGGCGCCGTTCTCGCCACCGCCGGAACCCTGGACCAGGCGGCCAAGACCTTGGGCATCGACGCCTCGACCCTGTACCGCAAACGCAAGCAGTACAACCTGTGAGCACCTTATGAAACTGGCGATGAAGTTGCGGACCCGGCTATTCCTGAGCATTTCCGCACTCATCACCGTGGCGCTGCTCGGGCTGTTGCTCGGGCTGGTCAGCGTGATGCAGATGGCTGGCAGCCAGGAAGCGTTGGTGCGCAATAACTTCGTGACCCTCGACCTGGGCCTGAAACTGCGCCAGACCCTCGGCGATCAATTGATCATTATGCTGAGCGAGAAACCGGATCCGGCGGCATTCGAGGCCTCCAAGCAGCACTACTTTCAATTGCTCGATGAAGGCATCGCCCATGAGCAACCGGGCGATGATGCCCACTACGGTTTCACTCAAGCCAAGACCGATTACCTGAGTTTTCTCCAGGCATACAGCGAGTCCCGCGACCCGACCCACGTGCTGAGTGGCAATGAAGCGCTCACGGAAAAATTCAATGCGTTGCGTAACGGTTTGATCGCCGAACACAAACGCTCGCTGGACAACATCAACGATACCCAGCGCAAGGCCCGTGACCGGGCGCTGCTGATCGCCGGCCTGCTTGGGTTGGTCGGGTTGGCGGTGCTGATCATCGGTTTCATCACCGCCCATGCAATTGCCCGGCGTTTCGGCGCGCCCATCGAGGCGCTGGCCCAGGCGGCGGACAATATTGGCCAAGGCAACTTCGAGGTGACCCTGCCGATTTCCTCGGCGGTGGAGATGAACCAGCTGACCAAGCGCTTCGGGATCATGGCCGAGGCCCTGCGTGAGCATCAGGCGACCAATGTCGACGAATTGCTGGCCGGTCAGCAACGCTTGCAGGCGGTGCTCGACAGCATTGACGACGGTTTGCTGATGATCGACCGCGAAGGGTATCTGGAGCACTTAAACCCAGTGGCGCAACGGCAACTGGGTTGGGACACCGACCGCCTCGGCCAGGGTTTGGGTTCGGCGCTCGAACGGCCGGAGCTGGATGAACAACTGCAATTGGTCTTGCGTGGTGGCACGCTCGAACGGGCGCCGGAAGACCTGGCCGTCGAAGTCGATGGTGAGTCGCGGTTGTTGACCTACAGCCTGACCCCGGTGAGCCATACCCAAGGGCATATCCTTGGCGCGGTGATGGTGTTGCATGACGTCACCGAACAGCGGGCGTTCGAACGGGTGCGCAGTGAATTCGTCTTGCGTGCCTCCCACGAGTTGCGCACGCCGGTCACCGGGATGCACATGGCGTTCGGCCTGTTTCGCGAGCGAGCGAAGTTCCCGCCGGATTCCCGCGAAGCTGACTTGCTGGATACAGTGAACGAAGAAATGCAGCGCTTGATGCAGCTGATCAACGACTTGCTGAATTTCTCCCGCTACCAGAACGGCTTGCAGAAACTCACCTTGGGGCCGTGCTCCATCGAAGACTTGCTGGAGCAGGCCCAAGGGCGGTTTGCGGCGTCGGCCGCTGAAAGAGGCATCGACCTGTTGGTGGAAGTGCAGGGGCCGTTGCCGCGCTTGCAGGCCGATCAGGCGCAACTGGATCGAGTGCTGGACAACTTGATCGACAACGCCCTGCGCCATACCGCCGAGAAGGGGCAGATCCGCTTGCAGGCCCGGCGCCACGGCGAGCGGGTGATCATCAGTGTCGAAGATAACGGCGAAGGCATTGCCTATGGTCAGCAGGGGCGGATTTTCGAACCGTTCGTGCAGGTCGGGCGCAAGAAGGGTGGTGCTGGACTGGGCCTGGCGTTGTGCAAGGAAATCGTGCAATTGCACGGCGGGCGAATGGGCGTTTATTCGCGGCCGGGGCAGGGCACGCAGTTCTATATGGCGCTGGCGGTGTAAGGCGCAGTTACGCTTCGTCATCCAGGCGCCGGCCTGTCACCCGGCGACCACGGGTAATCAGTTCGATGAACTGCACGGCGCTCAACGCATGGGCAAACAGCCAGCCCTGCCCGAACTTCACCCCTTCACTGCTCAGGAACTCCGCCTGGGCTTCATGCTCGATGCCCTCGGCGATCACCTTGAGTTGCAGGGCCTGGGCCATGTGAATGATGTACGGGGCCACGCCACTGCTGGCGGCGTCATGGCCCAGGGCATCGATAAAGGCCTTGTCGATTTTCAGGCAGTCCACCGGCAGGGTTTGCAGGTACGCCAGGCTGCAATAGCCGGTGCCAAAGTCGTCGATCAGCACCTGATGCCCGACATCGCGCAAGGCTTGCAGGTTTTCCCGCGCCACCACCACGTCGATCAAGCCGCGCTCCGTCACCTCGAAAGCAATCTGTTTGGCCGCCACCCGGTGCAAGGTCAGCAGCCGCGCCATCACCTGGCCGATACGCGGCACCATCACATCGCAGGCCGCCAGGTTGACCGAGATGTACAGCTGCGGATTAGCCCGCAGCAGCTGACCTAACTGTTCCAGCAAGCGCTGCAAGACGAAGTCGGTCATCTGGCGAATCTGACCGGTGTTCTCCGCCATCGGGATAAACAGATCGGGACTGGTCAGCGTGCCATCCGGTCTACGCCAGCGCAGCAGGGCTTCGGCACCGACGCAGTTGCGACTGGCGAGGTCGAAGATCGGTTGATACAGCACCTGCAACTCGCCTCGGCGTATGGCGCCTTGCAGCTCGGCATCCAGCGACTGACGCTGGCGCACCACCAGAAATACCAGGAAGCCGACGATAATCCCCAGCACCAGGCTCGTCGGCAGCAGCCACCACCAGATCGCCGGCACATGCATGGCTGTACGCGGGGTGATCAGTACCAACTGATATTCCGGATTACTGGTGGGCATGCGGTAAATCAGGCGAGTTTGAGTCACTTGCAGGGCATCTAGGCTTTTCGGTGGCCAGGGCTCGGTGGGCGGCCAGGCCTGCTCGACGCCCAGCACCGGGATCGCTCGCTTACCGTGGTCGAGCACCACCAGAAGGCTGCTGCCAGGGGAGAGGTCGACCATATCGGTCAGATGCCCGCGCGAAGTTGCCACCCGGAAATTGCCGCGACTGAGCATCAGCGCGGCGCGGTTTTCATCGGGTTCGGTGGTGGTGTTCAGCCAATAACTGTAGATAGGGCCTTTGATGTCCGACGGCCGGATCATCGACACGCCTTCCTGGCGGGGGCGGTTGGAGCAAATCCGGGTGCCGTCCATATAGGCGGCTTCGTAGACGAAGCGATAACTGAAGCTGATTTGCTGCAAGGTGGCGATCATTTCGTCGTCGCACCTTCGCAGCGGTTGGGCTTCCAGATCATCCAGGCTTTCGCGCAACTGCCCGAACATCTGCTCCAGGCGAGCGAGGAAGCGCTCACCCTGGGCGTTCATTTCCTGACTTTCGTTCTGCTCGACCTGATTCATGGCGATGAACAGACTGCCGGCCATCAACAGGGTTGCGCTCAAGGCAGCAGCCAGCATCGCCAAAAACCAGGGGCGATAGAACCAACTACGCAAACTCTCTCGAGCAGCAGGCATATGGAAATATCCGAAGAATTACCAATGAGTTATAGCTGCTGATTGAGAAAAAGCCCGGACCGTCGGGCGGCGTCATTATTTTGTCTGATTCAACACCAGCAGCATGGCAGCGGTTTGCGCATCCGGCATGCCGTCGAAGCGGGAAGGGCGGTAATGCATCTGGAAGGCCGCCAACACATGGTGTGTCGCCACATCCAGTTCGCCGGTTTGCGGCGTCGCGTAACCCAGGCGCGCCAGTTGTTCCTGGAACCAGCCGATGCTCGGCAGCTCTACCTCGAATTGCACTTGCCGACGGGCGACCGCCTGCTCGTCCGGCCAGATGCCCAGGCCTTCGGCGGCCAGGCGCTTCCAGGGAAACAACGGACCCGGATCCAGCTTGCGCAGCGGGGCGATGTCGCTATGACCGATGATGTGCCGAGGGCTGATGCCATTGCGTTTGCTGATGTCCTTGAGCAGGACGATCAGGGATTGGACCTGGGCTTCGCTGTAGGGGTACCAGAACCGGCCGCCGGTCGGCGTTTCGCGAAAGCCCGGATTGACGATTTCGATGCCGATGGAGCTTGAGTTCAGCCACGTCCGGCCTTGCCATTCGCTTTCCCCGGCGTGCCAGGCGCGCAGGTTTTCATCCACCAGTTTGTAGATGGTCGCGCCTTGATCGTCACCGATCAGGTAATGGCTGCTGACCTCGCCGTGGGTCAACAGCTGCAGCGAACGCTCCAGCGAGGCGGAGGTGTAATGCACGACCACGAACTGCACGCGGCTGTCGAAGTTGGCGGAAGGGTGGCTGGTGTCGAAGCGCGGACCGCTGGCACAACCGGCCAGCAGTAGAAGCGACAGAGCGAGAGCAAGATATTTCATGGCAGAAGGCGGTACACGGAAGACGATAATGCAACAGTGTAACGTAATGCCTTGCGCCACGAAGGCCGAAGAGCCGCTTTAAACAAAATGGAACAATTGGCGCTTAGCCCAGTTCCACCCGGTTGCGCCCGGCGTTTTTGGCTCTATAGAGCGCCTGATCGGCTCTTTTAAGCACCATATCGCTATGTTCTCCGGGTTTGAACGCGGTCAGCCCCATGGAAATGGTGATGGTTACCCGCTCGCCCTTGAAGTGAAACGGGCAGGCTTCAATCGACGCGCGCAGGGTTTCCAGCAGTTTTGCGCCGGCTGCCGGCACCGTCGCGGGCATCAACAGCACAAACTCTTCGCCACCAAAGCGGGCAATGAAATCCGAACCGCGCAGGCGTTTGCGCAACACGCTGGCGATGATCTTCAGTACTTTGTCGCCCGCCAGGTGGCCGTAGTTGTCGTTGATGCGTTTGAAGTGGTCGAGATCGAGCATCGCCAGCATCAGCGTATTGCCATGCTGCTGCCATTCGCCGATTTCGTGGTCCAGCCTTTCGCCCCAGGCGGCGCGGTTGGGCAGGCCGGTCAGCGGGTCGATCAGGGCTTTTTGCCGCTGTTCTTCAAGGTGTTCGCGGTAGCCCATGGCTTCCTGCTCCATGTGCGCCACCCGTTCGGCCAGGCCTTGCAGGCGCGCCGCGACTTCCTGCTCGCGTTCGTCGCGCTGCTTCTGATGCTGATCCATGGTGCCCAGCAGGCCTTCGAGATGGTTTTCCAGTACGTGCTTGAGGTCTTCCAGGTCGGCGGCGTCCTGCATGCTGGTTTGCAAACCGTCGACTTGTTCGCGGATCTGCGTGTCCATCTCCCGCGCCGCGGAACGGGTATCGGCATGGCCGGCACTGGCGGCTTGCAGGTTGCTCTGGAACGACTCAAGGCGCTCATTGAGCTGCTGCAAGTAGGCTTCGAACTCATGCTGGCCGCTGTCGGTGATCGCCAGCATCAAAGTCGCCAAATCGTCGAGAATCGGCAGCAGTTCATACCAGTTCAAACCATTTTGCAGGCGTTCGCGCATGGCTTCGGCCTGCGGGCGATGGCGTTCTGGCAGGGTCAAGTCATCGAGCAGGCCCAGCAACGTCTCTTCGATGTGCGTGGCCACGGAGCTGTAGGACGGCTCGGGTGAATCCGGCAGCGCGTAAAGGATGTCTTGCTCGGGGTGCTCAGGATCGATGGCGGCCAGTGCCTGAGCCATCACGGAAGGCAAGGGCAGGCTGTCGAGGAAAACGGGTGTTTCGGGGGTAGCCGTTGGAGTCAGTTCGTCCGGATTAAAGGCCGGTTGAGTGTGGGCGGCGGGTGTGATGATCGGTGGCGTTGGTGCTTGGGGCTGTTCAGCCTCTGGTTGCGGCACGGGCGGTTGGGCGCGGGTAACTTGCGGCTCCAGAACTGGCGGGACAAATGCCACGATTTCCGGTGATGGTACGGGTGTCGACTGCGGTGCTGGTGGTTCGGGAATGACGGCGGCGATTGGCGCGGCTTGGACTGTTGGCGGTACCGGTACCGGTACCGACTGCGGCGCAGTGGCGACTGGCGTGATGTCGGCCTTGGTCTGCGGTTCCTCAGTAGGGGGGGCAGAAAGCGGCGCGGGAGAGGGCGGGGCCGGCGCCTGCACCACTGGAGCCGCGACCTGTGCCACGGCTTCTTCCGCTTCGCGACTGCCAAACAGTCGCTGGAGCAAACCCGGGCGGCCAGGTTCGGCAGGGTTTTCCAATTGGTTCAGGGCTTTGCCTTGCAAGCCACTCAGTTCGCTGAGCAGCAAGGGAATCTCGCGGGCCTGACCCACGCGCCCATCCAGTTGCTTGGCGAAGGTCTTGAGCGGCCGGCTGACTTCCCGGGGCAGCGGCAATGCCTGGAGCTGCGCAACCAGAGCGTTCAGTGCCGCGCTGACCTGATCGACCCGGGTTTCGCGGCGTTGCTCGGAGTCGAGCACGGCTTTCTCCAGGCGTGGCAGCAGCGCGGCGAGGCCGGCGTCCATGTCATCGGTGCGCACGACTTCGCGCATTTCCTTCATGCACAGGTCAACGGCGCGGTCGGTGCCCTCGGCCGCCAGGGTGCTGCGTACCAGGCCGCGGCGCAGCAGGTCGAGCCGGGCGTCCCAGCGACGCTCGAGTTTTTCCTGTTGTTCGATGCTTTTGAGGTACTTCTCTTTCCAGCGCTGTGCTTCGTCGCTCATTCATGGGATCCGCGAGGGTCAGGACTCAACGCGGGGAATGCATCGGCCGTGAGCGAACCCGGCAAACGAATCTCTACCGCGACCGGCAGGTGATCGGAAATCGGTTGTGCCAGCACTTGGACTCTTTCCAGGGTCAGGGTCGGGCTGAGCAGAATGTGGTCCAGGCAGCGTTGCGGGCGCCAGCTGGGGAACGTCGCTTCCAGTTGCGGCGCCAATAGGCCGAGGTCGCGCAACGGGGAGTTTTGCAGCAAGTCGCTGGCGTGGGTGTTCATGTCACCCATCAGCACCTGGTGTTTGTAGCCGCCGATCAATTCGCGGATGTAGGCCAGTTGCAGGCTGCGCACGCGGGCGCCGAGGGCCAGGTGCATCATCACGACCACCAGCGCCTCCGGACCTTCGCCGAAGCGCACCAGGATTGCCCCGCGGCCCTTGGGCCCCGGTAGCGGGTGATCTTCAATCGCCCATGGGCGCAAGCGGCTGAGCACGCCATTGCTGTGCTGGCCGAGGCGACCGAGGTTGCGATTGAGTTGTTGATACCAGTAGGGGAAGGCCCCGAGTTGGGCCAGGTGTTCGACTTGATTGACGTAGCCTGATCGCAGGCTGCCGCCATCGGCTTCCTGCAAGGCGACCAGATCGAAGTCGCCCAACAGGTTGCCGATCTTTTGCAGGTTGTCGGCACGCCCGGTGTGCGGCAACAGGTGTTGCCAGCCACGGGTCAGGTAGTGCCGATAGCGTTCGGTACTGATGCCGACCTGGATGTTGAAGCTGAGCAAGCGGAGACGGCTGTCTGCGGGCAGGCCCGTCGTTTCCAGGTGATGCGTGTTGATCTGCGGTTCATGCAGGCCAACGACGCGTTCAGTACCCCAGCGGCGCATGGCAGGGGCCGCGCTTAGTTGGCGGCAGCCTTGTTAGCCGCTCGCTCTTTGTCGACCAGTTTGTCGGCCAGTTTCAGGGCTTGTTCGGCACCGCCGGCAGAGCCCACGTCAAAGCGGTATTTGCCGTTGACGATCATGGTTGGAACACCGGAGATCTCATATTTCTTGGCCAGTTCTTTGGCCTGGACGATCTTGCCCTTGATGGCGAAGGAGTCGAAGGTGGCCAGGAACTTGTCCTTGTCTACGCCTTGGGTGGCCAGGAAGTCAGCCATGTCGTTCTTGTCGGTCAGTTTCTTGTGTTCTTTCTGGATGGCTTCAAATACTGCCTTGTGCACTTTGCTCTCGACGCCCATGGCTTCCAGGGTCAGGAACATTTGCCCGTGAGCGTCCCAAGGGCCGCCGAACATGGCAGGGATGCGGACGAAGTTGACGTCGGAAGGCAGTTTCTCAACCCATGGATTGATCACTGGCTCGAATGCGTAGCAATGCGGGCAGCCGTACCAGAACAGCTCCACCACTTCGATCTTGCCAGGGACAGCCACCGGAACAGCATTGGCTAGTTCGACGTAAGGGGCAGCAGGTGCTTCGGCGGCTTGGGCGGCGTTCATGCCGAACAGGCTGGCAGCGACGAGTGCGGCGCTGATGATCAGATTACGCATGCTTTACTCCTGGACAAATTGGGTCGCCTCGCGCGACCTGTTTTCAGACAGGTCCTGGCGGGCTTGAGTTCTGTAGTGTAACGGCAGCGGCCACAAAAAAGGGCGGCCAAAGCCACCCTTTTTATGCTTGCATCGACGGATTAATCGAGCGTTAACGTTGCAGGGGATGTCCATCCCGCGCAACGCTCGATCCGCAGGCCTTAGTGCAGGCCCTGGATGTAGCTGGACACCGCGGCGATGTCTTCGTCGCTCAGCCGTTTGGCGATGGTCTGCATGGTTTTGGTGTCGCCGTCGTTGTTGCGCCCGCCTTCTTCCTTGCGGAAGTCGGTCAGTTGCTTGGCCACGTATTGAGCGTGCTGGCCACCCAGGTGCGGGAAGCCGGCGGCGGCGTTGCCTGCGCCATTGGGCGAATGGCAGCCGGTGCAGGCTGGCAGGCCCTTGGCCAGGTCACCACCACGGAACAGTGCTTCACCGCGAGCCACGACTTTAGGGTCGGCGGCGCCAACGCTGCCTTTCTGGCTGGCGAAGTAGGCGGCGATATCGGCCAGGTCCTGATCGCTCAGGTTGGTCAGCAGGCCGGTCATTTCCAGTACCGTGCGTTTGCCGGACTTGATGTCGTGCAACTGCTTGTTCAGATAACGCTCGCCCTGACCTGCCAGTTTCGGAAAGTTAGGCGCCATGCTATTGCCATCCGGGCCATGACAGGCGCCACACACTGCGGCTTTCGCCTGGCCAGCGGTTGCGTCACCTGCAGCATGGGCTATGCCGGAGATCCCCACGGTCAACAGCAGACTCACGATCAATTTGTTCATCAGCTAATCCAACTACGGCTAAGGGTTAAAGAGTTATGGGCCGGGTTTACTCGCTCATCCAGTGGATGATGGCTTGGTAATCCTCGGCACTGCAGTCCATGCACAAACCACGCGGCGGCATCGCCTTGAAACCCTGGGTCACGTGTTGCACCAGCGTCTCCATACCTTTCGCCAACCTCGGCGTCCAAGCTTCCTGATCGCCCTTCTGAGGCGCCAAGGGTAGTTGGCCGGAATGACAGGCACCACAAACACGGTTGTACACAGCTTCCGGATCCTGTGTAGCCTGAGCGCTGTAAAGCGGCATCAAGACACCGGCAGCTAGCAGCCATTTCGTCATAAAACGACCTTTTCAGGGTAGAGAGCATTCTGCGTTCTAGTGCGCAATCAAGGTCTTTCGCTCTCGTGAACTTCATCCTACGCTGGGACAAAGCGCACACAAAATCTGCGGCATTATATACTGGCGCTACTGAAACGGAAACGACACTGCTCGCCGCGTCCATTCCCGGCGCCGCCCACATCGGAAATCCCATGCAACTCAAGAACCCCATCCTCGGCCTGTGCCAACAGTCCACCTTCATGCTCAGCGCTGCCAAAGTCGACCAATGCCCGGACGACGAGGGCTTTGAAGTAGCCTTCGCCGGGCGTTCTAACGCCGGCAAATCCAGCGCGCTGAACACCCTGACTCACGCCAGCCTGGCGCGGACCTCGAAAACGCCGGGTCGCACGCAGTTGTTGAACTTCTTCAAGCTAGACGATGATCGGCGTCTGGTCGACCTTCCGGGCTACGGTTACGCAAAAGTACCTATCCCATTGAAGCTGCACTGGCAGCGTCACCTGGAAGCTTATCTGGGCGGTCGCGAGAGTTTGAAGGGTCTGATCCTGATGATGGACATCCGTCATCCAATGACCGACTTCGATTTGCTGATGCTCGATTGGGCAGTCGCCAGCGGCATGCCGATGCACATTTTGCTGACCAAAGCCGACAAGCTGACCTACGGCGCGGCGAAAAACGTCCTGCTCAAGGTTCAGGCCGACATTCGCAAGGGCTGGGGTGATGCGATCACCATCCAATTGTTCTCGGCGCCAAAACGCCTGGGCCTGGAAGACGCCTACACTGTATTGGCGGGCTGGATGGAATTGGCGGACAAAGGCACCGAGATTGCCCAGATTGCCGAGTAGAACTTTTCTACAGGCAAAAAAAACCCCGGACTTCTTATGGGGAGGGGGAAGTTCCGGGGTTCAAGTTCCGGACCGCTAGGGCGGGGTCCAGATTATCTGCCAACACTTAACACAACATAGGAGCATCGAAGGGCTTCACCAGCCATTCAGTAACTCTGAGTGGCGATTTGGAAGATTAGTTCAGAATATTTTCAAATGCCTTTGGAATAACCCGGCGCATTTTTCGAACTAAGCACCCTTCGATCCTTTTCCGCCGCGGCACTATGCCGCGGCACAAACCCCGGTTCAGACGGCTCAGTGAGCCTCATCCCAGTTATTACCCACGCCCACCTCTACCAACAGCGGTACATCGAGCTTCACGGCGTTGCTCATGTGCGCACGAATTTCTTCACGTACCTGATCGACCAGGTCTTCGCGCACCTCAAGCACCAATTCATCGTGTACCTGCAGGATGACTTTGGCGTCCAGGCCTGACGACGTCAGCCAGTTATCCACCGCCACCATGGCCTTCTTGATGATGTCCGCCGCCGTGCCTTGCATCGGGGCGTTGATCGCCGTGCGTTCGGCGCCTTTGCGTAAAGCCGGGTTTTTCGCATTGATGTCCGGCAAGTACAGGCGACGACCGAAGATGGTTTCGACGAAGCCCTGCTCGGCAGCCTGGGTACGGGTGCGCTCCATGTACTCCAGAACACCGGGGTAGCGGGCGAAGTAACGGTCGATGTACGCCTGGGATTGCTTGCGATCCACACCGATCTGCTTGGCCAGGCCAAACGCGCTCATGCCGTAGATCAGGCCGAAGTTGATCGCCTTGGCGCTGCGACGCTGATCGGTGGTGACCTCCGTCAGCTCAACGCCGAAGACTTCCGCCGCCGTGGCCTTGTGCACGTCCAGGTCGTTGCGGAAGGCGTGCAGCAAGCCTGCGTCCTTGGCCAGGTGCGCCATGATTCGCAGTTCAATCTGCGAGTAGTCCGCCGCCAACAGTTTGTAGCCCGGTGGCGCGATGAACGCCTGGCGAATCCGCCGGCCTTCAGCCGTGCGGATCGGGATGTTCTGCAGGTTTGGATCGCTGGAGGATAAGCGCCCGGTCGCGGCAACGGCTTGGTGATAAGAGGTGTGAATCCGCCCGGTGCGCGGGTTGATCTGCTCCGGCAAGCGGTCGGTGTAGGTGCTTTTCAGCTTGCTCATCGAGCGGTACTGCATCAGTACCTTGGGCAGCGGGAAATCCTGGTCGGCCAGTTCCGCCAGCACGGCTTCGGCGGTGGAAGCCTGGCCCTTGGCGGTTTTGCTGAGGACTGGCAGGCCGAGTTTTTCGTACAGGATCGCGCCCAATTGCTTCGGCGAGCCGAGGTTGAATTCTTCGCCGGCGATGGCGTAGGCCTCACGCTCCAGCTCGACCATTTTCGTGCCCAGCTCAACGCTCTGGATCCCCAGCAACGCGGCATCGACCAGCGCGCCCTGGCGCTCGATCCGTGCCAGCACCGGCACCAGCGGCATTTCGATCTCGCTCAAGACCTTGCTCAGGCTCGGAATCGCATTGAGCTTGGCCTGCAAGGTTTGATGCAGGCGCAGGGTCACGTCGGCGTCTTCGGCGGCGTAAGGCCCGGCCAGTTCCAGGGCAATCTGATCGAATGTCAGCTGCTTGGCACCCTTGCCGGCGATATCGGTAAAACCGGTGGTGGTGTGATTCAGGTACTTGAGCGCCAGGCTGTCCATGTCGTGGCGGGTCGCGGTGGAGTCCAGCACGTAGGATTCGAGCATAGTGTCGAAGGCGATGCCTTGCACGGTGATGCCGCAGCTCTGGTCGCCACCGATGGCGCAGTTGGCCAGGATGTTCATGTCGAATTTGGCGTGCTGGCCGACCTTGAGCTTGCTCGGGTCTTCGAGGATCGGTTTCAGGGCGCGCAGAACGGTGTCGCGATCCAGTTGCTCCGGCGCGCCCATGTAGGAGTGGGTCAGCGGAATGTAGGCTGCTTCGTTGGCTTGTACCGCGAACGACAGGCCGACCAGTTGGGCCTTTTGCGCATCAATCCCGGTGGTTTCGGTATCGAAGGCGAAGAGCTTGGCGTCGTTCAACTTCTTCAGCCAGAGATCGAAATCGGCCTGGGTGAGGATCGTCGTGTACTTGAGTTCAACAGCTGCGGCGACCTCTTCTTCAGCCACTGGCGCGACCACTTCCTGGCCGGAACGCTTGGCATCGCGCTGGTTGTCTTCGAACCAGCTCTTGAATTCGAGCAGGGTGTAGAGCTCGGCGAGTTTGTCGTGATCCGGTTGGCCCATTTGCAGGTCGTCGAGGCCGATGTCCAGCGGTACATCAATCTTGATGGTCGCCAGGCGATAGGAGAGGAACGCCATCTCCTTGTGTTCTTCGAGCTTGGCCGGCAGGGTCTTGGCCCCGCGAATCGGCAGGGTCGGGACGATGTCGAGTTGCGCGTAAAGCTCGGTCAGGCCGCCATTCACGCCGACCAGCAGGCCGGAAGCGGTTTTTGGGCCGATGCCCGGAACGCCCGGGATGTTGTCGGACGAATCGCCCATCAGTGCCAGGTAATCGATGATCTGCTCGGGAGCGACGCCGAATTTCTCCTTCACGCCCTCCACGTCCATGCTGCTACCGGTCATGGTATTGACCAAGGTAATGTGCCCGTCGACCAGTTGCGCCATGTCCTTGTCGCCGGTGGAGATCACCACCGGACGGTCGGCGGCCGCGCTGCTGCGGGCCAGGGTGCCGATCACGTCATCGGCTTCTACGCCTTCGACGCACAGCAGCGGGAAGCCGAGGGCGATCACGCTCTGGTGCAGCGGTTCGATTTGTACGCGCATGTCATCGGGCATGCTTGGGCGGTTGGCCTTGTATTCGGCATACATGTCATCGCGGAACGTCCCGCCCTTGGCGTCGAACACCACGGCGAACGGACTGTCCGGGTACTGCTTGCGCAGGCTCTTGAGCATGTTCAACACACCCTTGACCGCGCCCGTCGGCAGGCCTTTGGAAGTGGTCAGCGGTGGCAGCGCGTGAAAGGCTCGGTACAGGTAAGAAGAACCGTCCACCAGGACGAGGGGGGCTTGGCTCATGAGCAGGATCAACCTTTTCGGCGGGTCCGGGGCTAGAATAGCGGGACCATTGACGACAAAGGGACAAGGTTATCATGCGCACACTAAATCGCCTGTTGCTGGCTGGGTTGTTTGCAACCGTTCCATTGGCCGTCATGGCGGCGGATGACGCGCCGTCGGCAGAGCCGGAAGTTACTATTAGCACGCACAAGGAAGGCGATAAGGTCATTCAGGAGTACAAGAAGGGCGGGTTTACCTACGCCATCAAGGTGACGCCGAGCGTTGGGAAGCCGTATTTCCTGGTGCGTGCGGACGGGACTGATGCCAATTACATCCGTTCGGACCAGCCGGATATGCTGATTCCCGCGTGGGAAATCTTTACCTGGAAGTAGTTTCTTAACTTTAATCGGCGCCGCTTTACATAGCGGCGCCCGAACTGAGCAGTTTTTAACCATGTCTGTGTTCACCCCCCTGGCTCGGCCCGAGCTGGAAACCTTTCTCGCCCCATACGGGCTCGGCCGCCTGCTTGATTTCCAGGGGATTGCCGCCGGTAGCGAAAACACCAATTTCTTTATCAGTCTGGAACAGGGCGAATTTGTCCTGACCCTGGTTGAGCGCGGCCCGGTTCAGGAAATGCCGTTCTTCATCGAACTGCTCGACGTGTTGCACGACGCCGACCTGCCGGTGCCCTACGCGCTGCGCACCACTGACGGCGTGGCTCTACGTGAACTGGCCGGCAAACCGGCGCTGTTGCAGCCGCGCCTGGCCGGCAAACACATCAAGGATGCCAATGCCCAGCATTGCTCTCAGGTCGGCGAGCTGCTCGGCCACCTGCATCTGGCGACCCAGGCCAACATGATCAAGCGCAAGACCGATCGCGGCCTGGACTGGATGCTGGAGGAGGGCACGCAGTTGCTCTCGCACCTGAATGCCGAGCAGAGCGAACTGCTGCAACGGGCATTGGACGAAATCACTCAACAGAAGACGAAAATTCTGGCGTTGCCCCGAGCCAACATCCACGCCGACCTGTTCCGCGATAATGCGATGTTCGAAGGCACACACCTGACCGGGTTGATCGACTTCTACAACGCCTGTTCCGGGCCGATGTTGTACGACGTGGCGATTGCCTTGAATGACTGGTGCTCGGACGAGCAAGGCGTGATCGACGGGCCGCGCGCCCGGGCGCTATTGGGCGCCTATGCGGCGCTGCGACCCTTTACGGCGGCCGAAGCTGAGCTGTGGCCGACCCTGCTGCGGGTCGCATGTGTGCGGTTCTGGTTGTCGCGGTTGATTGCTGCTGAGTCGTTCGCCGGGCAGGACGTGTTGATTCACGATCCGATGGAGTTTCAGCAGCGCTTGGCGCAGCGGCAGAAAGTTAATACGCCGTTGCCTTTCGCCCTTTAAATTGTGGCGAGGGGGCTTGCCCCCGTTGGAGCGCGAAGCGTTCCCTCTGCGATTTCCAATTTGAAAAATCGGGGGCTGCTTCGCAGCCCAACGGGGGCAAGCCCCCTCGCCACAGGTACTGTGGGGTTACAACGACTCCAGACACCCCGCCAAATCATTCCCCAACTTCTCCAGCACCTGCTCATACCCCTGAGCGGTCGCCGGCGTGTACCCGCCCAACGCATCCAGTTCCGCCAGTTTCACCGGCAGGCCGGCCACCAGGGTTTCGGCCAGGCGAGGGCGCAGTGGCGGCTCGCTGAACACGCAGGTTTTGCCGACTTCCTGCAATCGCGTACGCATCGCCGCGACATGCTGGGCGCCGGGCTGCACTTCGGCGGCCACGCTGAATACGCCCGTGTGCTTGAGGCCGTAAGCGTCTTCGAAGTAGTCGAACGCTTCGTGGAACACGAAGTACGGCTTACCGGCAATGCCTGCCAGGCGAGCCTTCAAGCGCAGGTCCAACGCATCCAGGCGCTCATCGAAGGCCTTGAGGTTGTTCTGATAACGCGCCGCGTTGGCGGGATCGGCAGCACTCAGGTCGGCGGCCATTTTTGTGGCGATCACCCGGGCATTTACTGGCGATAACCACAAATGCGCGTCCAGGGTACCCGGACGGTGATCGTGGTCATGTTCGTCGGCATCTTCGGCATGAGACTGACTATCTTCGGCGAAGTGTCGCAGTTTCAAATCAGGCAAATCCTGCACGGCCACGGTTGGCAATGTGCGACCTTTCAGCACGCGGGGCAGGAAACCTTCCATGTCCGGGCCGATCCAGTACACCAGATCCACCGACTGCACCTTCCGTACGTCGGACGGGCGCAAGGCGTAGTTATGCGGCGAAGCACCGGGCGGCAGCAGCACTTCCGGAATCGCCACACCGTCCTGCACCGCCGCAGCAATCAGCTGTAGCGGCTTGATGCTGGTCAGCACTTTGACCTCGGCGTGGGCCGAACCGATCAGCAGGAAACTTGCGATGAATGCGACAAAGATAGAAAAAAGTCGGGACACGATGACCACTCGAAGAGGCGAGAACGGGTAACATAATAACGTCTCTCACAAAATGCGTCGCCGCTCATGCCTAAAACACCGATTGCCAGCCGTCCCCACGACCACTCTCATTGCGTTCACAGCGCATTGTCTGAGGCCGATGCCCTGTGCGCACGTCAAGGCTTGCGCCTGACCGCCTTGCGTCGGCGGGTGCTGGAGCTGGTGTGGCAAAGCCATAAACCGCTGGGTGCCTACGACATCCTGGCGGTGCTCAGCGAGCAGGATGGCCGCCGCGCCGCGCCGCCGACCGTGTACCGCGCGCTGGATTTCCTGCTGGAAAATGGCCTCGTGCACCGCATCTCCTCGCTGAACGCCTTCGTCGGCTGCAATCACCCGGAACATGCGCACCAGGGCCAGTTCCTGATTTGCCGCACCTGTCACGCCGCCATCGAGCTTGAACAGAAATCCATCAGCGACGCGATTGTCATCAGCGCCAAAGACGTCGGCTTTATCGTCGAAGCCCAGACCGTTGAAGTCATCGGGCTCTGCTCCGGTTGCCAGGGGGCTTGATGAGCAATGCGTTGATCCGTCTTGAGCAGGTCGCCGTCACGTTTGCCGGGCAAAACGTGCTGGAAAACATCGATCTGAGTGTCGAGCCGGGGCAGATCGTGACCCTGATCGGCCCCAATGGCGCGGGCAAAACCACGTTGGTGCGCGCCGTGCTCGGTCTATTGAAGCCGGACAGCGGCAGCGTCTGGCGCAAGCCGAAATTGCGCGTTGGCTATATGCCGCAAAAACTTCACGTCGATCCGACCCTGCCGCTCTCAGTGCTGCGCTTCTTGCGTCTGGTCCCGGGTGTGGACCGGGCGCGGGCGTTGGCGGCACTCAAGGAAGTCGGCGCCGAGCAGGTCATCGACAGCCCGGTACAAAGTGTTTCCGGTGGCGAAATGCAGCGCGTGCTGCTGGCCCGGGCGCTGTTGCGTGAGCCGGAATTGCTGGTACTCGACGAACCGGTGCAAGGCGTCGACGTGGCCGGCCAGGCCGAGCTGTACAGCCTGATCACACGCCTGCGCGACCGTCATGGTTGCGGCGTGTTGATGGTTTCCCACGATTTGCACCTGGTGATGAGCACCACCGACCAGGTGGTGTGCCTGAATCGCCACGTTTGCTGTTCCGGACACCCGGAACACGTCAGCGGCGATCCCGCGTTCGTCGAGCTGTTCGGCAAGAACGCACAAAGCCTGGCGATTTATCACCACCATCACGACCACGCCCATGACCTGCATGGCGCGGTGGTCAGCGCGGCCCCGTCGGCCAAACCCCACGTTCACGGAGATAGCTGCAAGCATGGCTGATTTTCTGCTCTACGCCCTGCTTGCAGGTCTGGCCCTGGCGTTGGTCGCGGGCCCGCTGGGTTCGTTCGTGGTCTGGCGCCGCATGGCGTATTTCGGCGACACCTTGTCCCACGCCGCGTTGCTCGGCGTGGCCCTGGGCTTCCTGCTGGATGTCAGCCCTGCCGTTGCCGTCACCGTTGGCTGCCTGTTGTTGGCGGTGTTGCTGGTGACGTTGCAACAGCGTCAGCCGCTGGCGTCCGACACCCTTTTGGGAATTCTCGCACCGAGCACGCTCTCTCTGGGCCTGGTGGTACTAAGCTTCATGCACGAAGTGCGGATCGACCTGATGGCCTATCTGTTCGGCGACCTGCTGGCGATCAGTCCGACCGATCTGGCCTGGATCCTCGGCGGCAGCGCGGCGGTGCTGGGGTTGCTGGTGACGTTGTGGCGGCCGTTGCTGGCGATCACCGTGCACGAAGAGTTGGCCACGGTGGAAGGTTTGCCCGTGGCGGCGTTGCGTTTGACCCTGATGCTGCTGATCGCCGTAGTAATTGCCGTGGCGATGAAAATCGTCGGTGTGTTGCTGATTACGTCGCTGTTGATCATCCCGGCGGCTGCGGCACAACGTCACGCCCGCTCGCCGGAGCAGATGGCACTGGGCGCGAGCCTGCTGGGTATGCTCGCGGTGTGTGGCGGGCTCGCGTTGTCATGGTTCAAGGACACCCCGGCGGGCCCGTCGATTGTGGTGACGGCCGCCGCGCTGTTTCTGCTGAGTTTTGTCCTGCCCCGTCGAGGGGTGTAGACTTGCTCGTTTTTTGCGCAAATAGAGAGTCGCAGGAATGAAGCCGTTCGCCTCCCGTTATCTGCTCCTTGTCGCATTTTCTCTGCTGCTGGGCGCTTGCCAAAGCACGCCACCGGCGGCCACCGAGGCCCCCGATGCGCGGGCTACGGCCATCGCACAGCTGGAACAAAACCTGGCCAGCAGCGAATTGGCCACCGCCGAAGATCAATTGGCAACCTTGCAGGCCCAGTCGCCCGACGACCCAAGCCTCGTGCAATATCAACGGCAGCTGGCCGAAGCCTATCTGCGCCGCAGCCAGATCGTGCTGCAAAAAGGTGACGTTAACGCGGCCGCTACCGCCCTGAGTCGTGCCCGGGCGTTGATGCCCAAGGCCCCGGCGCTGACTGGCGGGGTGAACAACGCCATCGTCAATGCACGCAAGGCAGAGCTGGACCGGGCCGAAGCGGCGCTGATGGCGGCCGAGGCCAAGCCGAAAGCGAAAGTGATCGATCCAACGGCTGAAAGCACCACGGTGGCGCTGAACCTCACCGATATGAGCAAACTGCGTCGCCAACTGGACGCTATCGCCGCCGATGTGGTGAATTATGAATGTGCCGTGAGCATTCAGGCGCCGCGTACCCAGGATTACCCTTGGTTAGCCACGTTGCTGACCAAGCGGGTGAAGAAGCTGGATTCTGGGTTCGACCTGAAGCTGGAGAAGCAGATCTTGCGCAACATTCCGGCGCAGATGGTGTTGAGTCCGCGTAAGCCCTGAAAAGCTTCGCGGGCAAGCCTCGCTCCTACAGGGTTCGTGTGGTGTTCTGAATGACACGAGACCTGTAGGAGCGAGGCTTGCCCGCGAAGGCATCCTCACTCGCAATGCATCTCTTTAGGCCGGAATCGCCTTGGCCTTAGGCTCCCGATCCCAAACCCGATGCTGTCCGATCGCCGCAAAAAACGGCTTGATCAACTTCGCATCCGCGCCAACCACCAGCCCCGCGTCCACCTCCAGCTTCAACACATCCAGCAACTGCTTGGCCTCGCCATGCAGCGCAATCGCCTTCAAGTGTTTGTACGCCTCGAGCAGGTAATGCAGCGCCACGCCATCGGTGCTCAACGCCTTGATCGACGCCGCGCCACCCGGCACGAACACCGCATCGAAGGCCACGGACGGCAGGCCTTCCATCGATGCATCCACCGGCAATGATTTGCCATCGGCGGTCGTCACCGGCGCGGACGTCGGGCCGAGCAGTTTGGCGTGGGCTCCCTCTGCCGCCAATGCCTTCTTCATTGCATCAATTGCGGCACCATCGACGCCGTTGGCCGCAAGAATCGCCACTTTCCGCGTTTTGATGTTCTCTGGCAGCAAGTTGGCCTGGCTCAGGGCCGGCGAGCGATCCAGCGAGATTTTCGGCACGTCCACGGTCCCCGCCTTCGGCGCCGGCAGACCCAGGTTCTGCGCCACGCGCTTGGCCAGTTCCAGATCAATATTGGCCAGGATCTCATTGACCTGACGTTCACGAATCCACAACCGATCCACCTTGCCCAGCTCAAAGCTGTAAGCCGAGATGATGTGTTCCTGCTCATGCTTGCTCATGCTGTGGAAAAACAGCCGGGCTTGGGAGAAGTGATCGCCGAACGACTCGCTACGCTGACGGATCTTGTTGGCGTCAATACGCTCCGGATACGTCTCGAACCCGCCATCCTGCGCGGCCGGTGGGGTTTCCTTCGGCCAGCCGCCATCAATCGAGTTCGGCTCGTAGGAAGCACGGCCCTTGTCGATGGTCATGCGGTGCAGACCGTCACGCTGGCCGTTATGGAACGGCGCTACCGGACGGTTGATCGGGATCTCGTGAAAATTCGGCCCGCCGAGTCGGCTGATTTGCGTATCGGTGTAGGAAAACAACCGACCTTGCAGCAGCGGATCGTTGGAAAAATCGATCCCCGGCACGATATGCCCCGGGCAGAACGCGACCTGTTCGGTTTCGGCGAAGAAATTGTCCGGGTTGCGGTTGAGGGTCATTTTGCCCAGCGGCGTGATCGGCACGATTTCTTCGGGAATGATTTTGGTCGGATCCAGCAGGTCGAAATCGAAGTCGTGTTCGTTTTCTTCCTCGACGATCTGTACACCCAGTTCCCATTCCGGGTAGTCCCCGATCTCGATGGACTCCCAGAGATCGCGACGGTGGTAGTCAGTATCTTTACCGGCGAGCTTCTGCGCCTCATCCCACACCAGCGAACAGGTGCCGGCGGTAGGGCGCCAGTGGAATTTGACGAAGCGCGATTTGCCCTCGGCGTTCACCAGGCGGAAGGTGTGCACGCCAAAGCCCTGCATGCTGCGCAGGCTTTTCGGGATCGCCCGGTCGGACATGGCCCAAATCACCATGTGCGCCGATTCGGGTTGCAGCGACACGAAGTCCCAGAACGTATCGTGCGCCGAGCCGCCGGTAGGCATCTCGTTGTGTGGCTCAGGTTTTACCGCGTGCACGAAGTCGGGAAACTTGATCGCGTCCTGGATGAAGAACACCGGCATGTTATTGCCCACCAGGTCGAAGTTGCCTTCGTCGGTGAAGAACTTCACGGCGAAACCTCGTACGTCCCGCACGGTATCGCCTGACCCCCGTGGGCCCTGCACCGTGGAAAAGCGCACGAACACCGGAGTTTTCTGGCTCGGGTCTTGTAGGAATCCAGCCTTGGTCAGTACCGAATGGTTCTCGTACGTCTGGAAGAAACCATGGGCGCCGGTGCCACGGGCGTGGACGATGCGCTCCGGGATACGCTCATGGTCAAAGTGCGTGATTTTTTCACGCATGATGAAGTCTTCCAGCAGCGACGGCCCGCGCGCGCCGACCTTCAAGGTGTTCTGGTTATCCGAGACTTTCACGCCCTGGTTGGTGCGCAGGGCTTGCTCGGTGGCGTCAGAGCGAAACTTTTCCAGGCTGTCGAGCTTGGCGTTGGTGTTGCCGCGGTCCAGGGTATCGGTCCCGGCCAGTGCGCTTTTGGGGGCGGCAGGCTTTTTAGTACTCATCAGTCGTAAACTCCTCGTGGCGATTCCTGCCTTAGCCAGGACGCTTATTCATTCCCCTGGCACGGCACCGGGGGTGTTTTCGAGTTGCCTTATTAGTGACTGATGGGATTTTTTGCCGTTCCTTTTTTATGACCTTTGATCGCGTTATTGCCAAATGAAAGGTTGAATGCCGAATAAATGCTAATAACCTCTATACGGACAGGCTAAAATGCGCGCCCGGCTAACCGCTGATCCCATTCCAACGCGCCCCACAAGGTTCGCTACGTGATCGAGTTTCAAAACGTCCATAAGACTTACCGCGTCGCCGGTAAGGATATTCCCGCCCTGCATCCGACCAGTCTGACGATTGAGAATGGTCAGGTCTTTGGTCTGATCGGTCATTCCGGTGCGGGAAAAAGTACCCTGCTGCGTCTGATCAATCGCCTGGAAGAGTCCAGTGGCGGCAAGATCTTCGTCGATGGCGAAGAAGTCACCGCGCTCGACGCCAACAGCCTGCGGCGCTTCCGTCAGCAGGTCGGGATGATTTTCCAGCACTTCAACTTGCTGGCCTCCAAGACCGTGGCCGACAACGTCGCGTTGCCGCTGACCCTGGCCGGCGAACTGTCCCGCAGCGATATCGACCGGCGTGTGGCCGAGTTGCTCAAGCGTGTCGGCCTGTCCGATCACGCCAAGAAGTACCCGGCGCAGTTGTCCGGTGGCCAGAAGCAGCGCGTCGGCATCGCCCGCGCCTTGGCGACCAAGCCGAAAATCCTGCTGTGCGACGAAGCCACCAGCGCCCTGGACCCACAGACCACCGCGTCGGTCCTGCAATTGCTGGCCGAAATCAACCGCGAACTGAAACTGACCATCGTTCTGATCACCCACGAGATGGACGTGATCCGTCGGGTCTGCGACCAGGTGGCGGTGATGGATGCCGGCGTGATCGTCGAGCAAGGTTCGGTTGCCGATGTATTCCTGCATCCCAAGCACCCGACTACCAAACGCTTCGTGCAGGAAAGCGAGCAGATTGACGAAAGCGAACAGCGCGATGACTTCGCTCACGTGCCGGGTCGTATCGTGCGTCTGACCTTCCAGGGCGAAGCGACCTACGCGCCGTTGCTGGGTACCGTCGCTCGGGAAACCGGTGTGGACTACAGCATCCTGGCCGGTCGTATCGACCGCATCAAAGACGTCCCTTACGGGCAACTGACCCTGGCCGTCACCGGCGGTGACATGGAGGCGGCGTTCGCCCTCTTCACCGCGGCTGACGTCCACATGGAGGTCCTGCGCTGATGGAAGCCTTGATGAGTTTCTTCGCCAATATCGACTGGTTCGAAATCTGGCTGGCCACGGGCGACACGCTGTTGATGCTCGGCGGTTCGCTGTTGTTCACCATTTTGCTGGGCCTGCCGCTGGGCGTGTTGTTGTTCCTGTGCAGCCCGCGTCAGTTGCTCGAATCCCGGGGCGTCTACGCCGTGCTGTCGCTGGTGGTGAACATCCTGCGTTCGCTGCCGTTCATCATTCTGCTGATCGTGATGATCCCGTTCACGGTGCTGATCACCGGCACGTCGCTCGGCGTCGCGGGTGCGATTCCACCGCTGGTCGTGGGCGCTACGCCGTTCTTCGGCCGTCTGGTGGAAACCGCCCTGCGTGAAGTCGATCGCGGCATCATCGAAGCGACCCAGGCCATGGGCGCGACCACCCGGCAGATCATCACCAACGCCTTGCTACCGGAAGCCCGCCCGGGCATCTACGCGGCGATTACGGTGACGGCGATTACACTGGTGTCCTACACGGCCATGGCCGGTGTGGTCGGCGCCGGTGGTTTGGGCGACCTGGCGATCCGTTTCGGCTACCAGCGTTTCCAGACCGACGTGATGATCGTCACCGTGGTGCTGTTGCTGGTGCTGGTGCAGGTCCTGCAGATGGTTGGCGACAAGCTGGTCGTACACTTTTCCAGAAAATAAATGGTTCGCGTAACCAAGACATGAGCCGGCCATTCGCTGGCAGGCGCCACACGGGCGCCTCACAAGGAGTTAGCTGAATGAAAAAACTACTCGTCGCATTGGCCGCTGTAGCGGCGTTTTCCGCCCAGGCCGACGAACTGACCGTTGCCGCCACCCCAGTCCCGCATGCGGAGATTCTGGAGTTCGTGAAACCGGCCCTGGCCAAAGAAGGCGTGGACCTGAAGATCAAGGTCTTCACCGACTACATCCAGCCGAACGTGCAGGTCGCCGAGAAGCGCCTGGACGCCAACTTCTTCCAGCACCAGCCGTACCTGGATGAGTTCAACAAGGCCAAGGGCACCAACCTGGTGGCCGTTGCCGGTGTGCACCTGGAACCCCTGGGCGCTTACTCCAGCAAGTACAAGGCGCTGACCGAACTGCCTGGCGGCGCCAACGTGGTGATCCCGAACGACGCCACCAACGGCGGCCGTGCGCTGTTGCTGCTGCAGAAGGCCGGCCTGATCAAGTTGAAGGAGCCGAACAACATCCTGTCGACCGTCAAGGACATCACCGAAAACTCGAAGGACCTGAAATTCCGCGAACTGGAAGCCGCGACGATCCCGCGTGTGCTGACCCAGGTCGACCTGGCGCTGATCAACACCAACTACGCGCTGGAAGCCAAGCTGGATCCGTCCAAGGATGCGCTGGTGATCGAAGGCAACGACTCGCCTTACGTGAACATCCTCGTGGCCCGTCCGGACGACAAGGACAGCGAGGCGATGAAGAAACTGGTTGCTGCGCTGCAAAGCCCGGAAGTGAAAGCGTTCATTCTCGAGAAGTACAAAGGCGCGGTATTGCCGGCGTTCTGATCTGAACCGTTACACGATCACACCGCTCACACCACTCACACCGATCGTTCCCACGCTCCGCGTGGGAATGCCTCAACGGACGCTCCGCGTTCGGCTCTTGAAGGGACGCGGAGCGTCCCGGGCTGCATGCCCACGCAGAGCGTGGGAACGATCAAACGAAAAAGGGGACGCCATGAGCGTCCCCTTTTTTGTGCCTGAAACACCGGTCCCTGTAGGAGCCAGGCTTGCCGGCGAAGGCGATTTCACGGACGCCTTCGCCGGCAAGCCTGGCTCCTACAGGACCGTGAAAGGCTCAGTTACGCTTGAGCATCACCGGCAATTGCGCCACCAGCTTCACATTATTCAACGGCGCACGAATAAACCCGCGTTGCGTGCCATCGGGCCCGATCACCGCGAGGTTGCCGCTGTGGTCGACCGTGTAGTTAGGCTTGCTGGTGTCCGCCGGAATAAACGGAATGCTCACCGCGTTGGCCAGCTTCTGGATGTCATCCACGCTCGATGCGGTCAAACCCTGAAATTGCGGATCGAAGTAGCCCAGGTATTGCTTGAGCTGCTGGGGCGTGTCGCGGTTCGGGTCGACGCTGACCAGGATGATCTGCAACTTGGCCGCCGCTTCGGGCGGCAGTTCGCTCTTGATCTGGCGCAGTTGGGCGAGGGTGGTCGGGCAGATGTCCGGGCAGAAGGTGTAGCCGAAGAACAGCAGGCTCCACTTGTCTTTCAGCGCGTTGACCGCTACCGGTTTGCCGTCCTGGTCGGTCATGGTCACGTCTGGCAGGTTACGGCTTTGCGGCAGCAGGATGATCCCGGCGTCGATCAGTGCCGTCGGGTCGCCCTGGCCTTTGCCGGACAGCACCTTATTGACGGTCAGGCCCAGAACCAGCGCGATCAGGGCGACGAGGATGAAGACGGTTTTCTGAGTTCGAGTCATAGGTTCAACAGTAAGTAGTGGTCTACGAGCAGGGCGATAAACAGCAGGAACAAGTACCAGATAGAGTACTTGAACGTGTTGATCGCCGCGTGCGGCCGAGTGCCACGGTACAGCACCACGGCCCATTGCAGAAACCGCGCGCCCAGTCCCAACGCACAAACCAGATAGAGCACGCCGCTCATGTGGATCACATACGGCATCAGGCTGACCGCCAGCAGCGCGAAGGTGTAAAGCAGGATGTGGATTTTGGTGTAGTGCTCGCCATGGGTCACCGGCAGCATCGGGATATCGGCCTTGGCGTATTCCTCTTTGCGGTGAATGGCCAGGGCCCAGAAGTGTGGCGGGGTCCAAGCGAAGATGATCAGCACCAGCAGCAACGGTTCGGCGCTGACATGGCCGGTGGCCGCGACCCAGCCGAGCAGCGGCGGGGCAGCACCGGCCAGTCCGCCGATGACGATGTTCTGTGGCGTCGCCCGTTTGAGGAAACCGGTGTAGACCACGGCGTAACCGAGCAGGGAAGCGAGGGTCAGCCACGCCGTCAGTGGATTGGTGAAGGCCAGCAGCACCGCTTGGCCCAATACGGCGAGCACCAACGCAAACGTCAGCGCCGCGCGAGGCGACACCCGGCCTTCCGCCAGTGGCCGTTTATGCGTGCGGGCCATGACCGCATCGATGCGCCGATCCACCACATGATTGACCGCCGCCGCGCCGCCGGCACACAACGCGATCCCCAGATTGCCGAACACCAGCACCGTCCACGGCACCCCGGCGCGGGTCGCGAGGAACATCCCCACCAAGGAGGTGATGAGCATCAGCACCACCACTTTGGGCTTGGTCAGCTCCAGATAATCGCGCCAGATCGCTTGGTTGTGACGCTCGCCAATCAGAACCGCCATGGCATTTCTCCTTTTATTGTTATGGGCCCGGCTGAATGTTTACGCGGGCTGAACCGCCAGCGCGCGGGTGCTTGTTGCTTGACCCGAACCAGGCTGGTTCGCGCGTGATAATTGACCAGCACCATGGTCAGCAACAGCGCCGCGCCGCCCGCGTTGTGGGCAACGGCGATCGGCAGCGGCAGGTGAAACAGCACGTTGCTGATGCCGAGGGTGATTTGCGCGCCGAGGGCGATCAGCACCAAGCCGGCGAGGCGCGTCATGCCGACCACTTTCAGTTGCCAGGCCAGGCCCAGCAGTACCAGCGTCACCAACAGGGCGCCGATGCGGTGGGTCAGGTGAATCGCCGTGCGCGCATCGCTGTCCAGTTGCCCGCCGAGGTAGTTGGGGCCGATGTGTTGGGTCAGGTGAAAGCCGTTGGCGAAATCCGCCGGGGGCAGCCATTGGCCGTGGCAAGTCGGGAAGTCGATGCACGCCACCGCCGCGTAATTGGAACTGACCCAGCCGCCGAGGGCGATTTGCAGGATCACCAGCAGCAACCCGGCGGTCGCCCAGTACTGCAAGCGCTTGGGCACGGTCAGCGCGGGCAATACGCCGGACAATCGCAACGTCAGCAAAAACAACAGACTCAAAGTCGCAAAGCCGCCGAGCAAATGCCCGGTGACCACCTGCGGCCAGAGCTTTAGCGTCACCGTCCACATGCCGAACGCCGCTTGTGCAAACACCACGGCCAGCAAGAACAGCGGCAACTTCACCGGTTGCCCGGGATGGCGCCGATGCACCCAGGCGCGACCGGCCAGTACCGAGATCAACAGCCCCAGGGTGCCGGCGAAGTAGCGGTGGATCATTTCGTTCCAACCCTTATGCGCCACCACCGGCGTATCGGGGAAATGCAGTTCGGCATGGGCCAGTTGGGCTTCGCTTTTCGGCACGCTGATAAAACCATAACAGCCCGGCCAGTCCGGGCAGCCGAGGCCCGCGTGGGTCAGGCGGGTGTAGGCGCCGAGCAGCACCACAATCAGTGCCAGCAAGGTGGCAAACAGCGCGAGGCGAAATCCAGGTTTGGCCATGACGATGCCCTTATCCGATGTTCGACAGTTTCAACAGGTGACGCAGGTCGTTCAGCAGGTCCTTGCCCTTGACCGTCGGGTCGTAGCGCAGCACCAGATTGCCGTGAGGGTCGATGATCCACAGTTGCGGCGCGGTCTTGTCGCCGGTGGTCTTGCTGAACGTGGTCAGGTCCATGGGGTAGCGTTGCAGTTGCGGATACTCGCGGGTCAGCTTGGCTTCGTAGTCGCTACTCAGCGGTTGCGCGGCGGCCAGGGCGTGGCTGGCCCGGGAGGCATCGCGGCCGAGGCCGATCTGGATCTGTCGCGCCAGGTACACCAACTGCTGGCAATCCACGGCGCAATCCTTGGGCGCGGTCACCAGCATCTGCCAGCGATCTTCCTGGGCCTGCACGCCAAGGTCGGCGCGGGTCTGACCGTTGCCGATCAGTTCACCGTGATAGCTGCGACCGTCCGGCACCCAGAAATTCAATTTGTACATGCCGGTGGCGAGGATCATCGGACCCACCACCCCCAGCACGATCAGCAGCAACTGCAAACGACCCTTGCGCCGACTTGCCGGGGTTTTCGCCTCAGACATGTTGGGTGGATTCATGGCCGCTCCCATGGTGTTTCTCCTTTGCGTTGTGCCAGCCGAGGTAGATAAAAAGGCCGAGCAGGGCGATCGCCATGGCGAACCACTGCACGGCATAAGCGATGTGTTTCTCCGGCCCCATGGCCACCACCGGCCAATCGGCCTGGTAGGACGCCGGGCCGGTTTCTTCACGTAATTCGTAGGCAAAGCCTTCGCGGTTCAGCGTCGTCCAGAGTTTGGCGGGCTCGACGGCGGTGATGACCTGAGGCCAGGTTGTGGTGCTCGGGTCGGCGTGGAGCTGGAAAGTCGCGCCGGGGGACACGTAGACCCAGGCATCAAGGCTCAAGGCCTGAGTGGGCGTTTTGAATTGCGGCGGCGTGCGCCGATCCGGCCATGGCAGCCAGCCGCGATTGACCAGCAACCAGAGGCCGGTGGCCTGATCGTGAAACGGTTGCAGCAGCTCGACGCCGACCTTGCCGTCGCGCTGACGGTTATCCAGCAGCAGGCTGTGCTCGGCATCGAATTCACCGTGCAGACGCACCCGGCGAAAGGCTGGATCTTGCGTGTTCAGCAGCTCGGCACTGGCCATCGGCTCGGCCGCCCGGCGCTCGGCGTAGGTTTGCAGCAGCGCGCTTTTCTCCGCGCCCCGACTCAACTGCCAGAACCCCAGTGACACCAGCAGCGGCAACAGCAGCGCCACGACGAGGGTCGGCACGACGCCCGGCCGAAAGCGCTTCATGACGTCGCCAGAAAGTCGGTGATCGCGATAGCTATACTCAACTGCATCGCCTGTCCCCCCGGAGTCTCACCATGCTCAAAGCAGCCATCGTCCTGATGCTGATTGCCACGGTTGTCAGCCTGTTCAGCGGCCTGTTTTTTCTGGTCAAGGACGACAGCAGCTCGAACCGCCTGGTCATTGCCCTGAGTATTCGTGTAGCCCTGGCCGCTACCACCGTTGGCTTGATCGCCTGGGGCTTTTTCAGCGGCCAATTGGTGTCCCATGTTCCGTGGTAGCTGCAAGTGGCAAGCTGCAAGCTGCAAGTTCAACGCTTGAAGCTTGAAGCTCAAAACTTGCCGCTCTAAAGCACATACACAAAAACAAATAGGCCAATCCAAACCACATCCACGAAGTGCCAGTACCAACTCGCCGCCTCGAAGCCGAACTGGTGCTCGTTATCGAAGTGCCCGCGCATGATCCGCATCAGCATCACGAACAGGATGATGGTGCCGATGGTCACGTGGGCGCCGTGGAACCCGGTGAGCATGAAGAACGTTGCGCCGTAGATGCCCGAACCCAGGGTCAGCCCCAGTTCGTGGTAGGCGTGCATGTACTCTTCGGCCTGCAAGGCGAGGAAGCCGCAACCCAGCAACACGGTGATCGCCAGCCAGATTTTCAGCGCGCCGCGATGGCCCTTTTTCAAGGCATGGTGGGCGATGGTCACGGTGACGCTGGAGCTGACCAGCAAAATCGTGTTGATCAGCGGCAGGCCCCACGGGCTGATGACTTCCTTGGGCGGCGGGAACAGTTTCGGGTCCGGGGTGTGCAGCAGCGGCCAGGTGAACTGGAAGTTCGGCCACAGCATATGGGCGATGCCTTTCGGGCCTTCACCACCGAGCGCCGGGCCGGAGATGTGCCGCACATAGAACAGCGCGCCGAAGAAGGCGATGAAGAACATCACCTCGGAGAAGATGAACCAGCTCATGCCCCAGCGGAACGAGCGATCCATCTGTGCGCTATACAAGCCTTGGCGACCTTCCTTGATCACCGTGCCGAACCAGCCGAACAGCATGTACGCCAGCAGCAGGCCGCCGACGAAGAAGATCAGCGGGCCGTGGGATTCCGGGCGCGCCGCTTTCAGGTCGTTGAACCAGGTCGCCAGGCCGAATACCGTGACCAACATGCCGACCGTGGCGATGATCGGCCATTTGCTCTGGGCCGGTACGAAATAGTGTTCATGAGTTGCCATTTATTGTTCTCCTTATCGGGCACGCTCAACCGCCAGTGTTTACAGCGACCGGTGGATGTCGGGCGGTGATATCGAACAGCGTGTAGGACAGCGTCAGGTGCTTCACATCCTTGGGCATGTCACGGTCAACGATGAAACGTACTGGCATCTCGATTCGCTCACCGGGCTGCAGCACTTGCTGGGTAAAGCAGAAACATTCGGTCTTGTGGAAATACGCCGCCGCTTCACTGGGGGCGATACTCGGCACGGCTTGCGCGCTCATCGGGCGGTCGGTGGGGTTGTAGGCGACGAAAATCATTTCGTTCACCGCCCCCGGGTGCGCCGTCAGCTCGTTGCCCTTGGGATAGAACTCCCAGACCATGTCGGCGTTATTGGTCGACAGAAACTGCACGCGCACCTGGCGCGAGGTGTCGACCGTTTGCTCGCCCTCGTACTGCCCGGCGGTTTTGCCGTTGATGCCGAACGCTTTGCACATCACGTCGTAGATCGGCACCAGGGCAAAGCCGAACACAAACATCGCGACCACCACCATCAGCAGGCGAGTGACCAGCTTCTTCAATGAAATCGAATCAGCCATGATTCCAACCCTCACCGCATAACCCTGTGGCAGCGAACCTTTGTGGCGAGGGAGCTCGCTCTCACAGGAGTCAAGGTGTTCATTTCACTTCCGGCGGCGTAGTGAAGGTGTGATACGGCGCCGGCGACGGCACGCTCCACTCCAGGCCTTCGGCCCCTTCCCACGGTTTGGCCGGTGCTGGCGGGCCACCGCGGATGGTCTTGATCACGATGAACAGGAAGAACAACTGCGTGGTGCCGAACATGAACGCGCCAATCGACGACACCATGTTGAAGTCGGCGAACTGCAGGTTGTAGTCCGGAATCCGCCGCGGCATGCCCGCCAGCCCGACGAAGTGCATCGGGAAGAACGTCAGGTTCATGCCCACGAACGACAGCCAGAAGTGCAGCTTGCCGAGGGTTTCGTCGTACATGTGGCCGGTCCATTTCGGCAGCCAGTAGTACGCCGAGGCGAAGATCCCGAAGATCGCCCCCGGCACCAGCACGTAGTGGAAGTGCGCGACCACGAAGTAGGTGTCCTGGTACTGGAAGTCCGCCGGGGCGATGGCCAGCATCAGCCCGGAGAACCCGCCGATGGAGAACAGGATCACGAACGCCACCGCGAACAACATCGGCGTTTCGAAGGTCAGCGAGCCTTGCCACATGGTGCTCGCCCAGTTGAACACCTTCACGCCCGTGGGCACCGCGATCAGCAGCGTTGCGTACATGAAGAACAGCTCGCCCACCAGCGGAATGCCGACCACGAACATGTGGTGGGCCCAGACGATGAACGACAGGAACGCGATGCTCGCCGTGGCGTAGACCATCGAGGTATAGCCGAACAGCGGCTTGCGCGAGAAGGTCGGGATGATCGAGCTGACGGCACCGAAGGCCGGCAGGATCATGATGTACACCTCGGGATGCCCGAAGAACCAGAACACATGCTGGAACAGCACCGGGTCACCGCCACCGGCGGCACTGAAGAAACTGGTGCCGAAGTGGATGTCCATCAGCATCATCGTCACGCACCCGGCCAGCACCGGCATTACCGCGATCAGCAGGAATGCGGTGATCAGCCAGGTCCAGACGAACAGCGGCATTTTCATCAGCGTCATGCCGGGGGCGCGCAGGTTGAGGATGGTCGCGATCACGTTGATCGCGCCCATGATCGAGCTGATGCCCATCAAGTGGATGGCGAAGATAAAGAAGGTCACGCTTTCCGGCGCGTAGGTCGTGGAGAGCGGGGCGTAGAAGGTCCAGCCGAAGTTCGGCCCGCCACCGGCGGTGAACAGGGTCGACACCAGCAGGATGAACGCCGCCGGCAACAGCCAGAAGCTGAAGTTGTTCATCCGTGGCAGGGCCATGTCCGGCGCGCCGATCATCAACGGGATCATCCAGTTGGCGAGGCCGACAAACGCCGGCATCACCGCACCGAACACCATCACCAGGCCGTGCATGGTGGTCATCTGGTTGAAGAACGCCGGTTCGACGATTTGCAGCCCCGGCTGGAACAGCTCGGCGCGAATCACCATCGCGAACGAGCCACCGAGCAGGAACATGGAAAACGCGAACCACAGGTACAGCGTGCCGATGTCCTTGTGGTTGGTGGTCAGCACCCAACGCATCAGGCCCTTGGCGGGACCGTGGGCGTGGTCGGTGGCATGACCATGATCATCGATGACAGCACTCATGGCCGTTCTCCTGAGAACGAATGGGCTGGGCAGGCCGGGGCGCACTGCCCCGACCGGTTCCTGACGTGCGCGATAGACCGGGTCATTTGCTTTCCGCCTGTTTCAGCTCCAGCACTTCTTTAGGAGTGACCATGTCGCCTTTGTTATTGCCCCAGGCGTTACGTTCGTAGGTCACGACCGCCGCGATATCGACTTCCGAGAGTTGCTTGCCGAACGCCGCCATGGCGGTGCCCGGTTTGCCGAAGTAGACGCGGTGCAGGTGGTCGGCTTTCGGTCCGGTGGCAATCGGCGAACCTTTGAGCGCCGGGAACATCGGCGGCAGGCCCTGGCCTTCGGCCTGGTGACAGGCCACGCACGTGGTGTGGTAGATCTTGTCGCCACGTTCTTTGAGCTCGTCGAGGGTCCATTCCTTGCTGGTCAGCTCTTTGAGCTGCAGGGCTTCAGCCTTGCGCTCGGCCAGCCACTTGTCGTAATCGGCCTTTTCCTTGACCTCGACCACGATTGGCATGAAGCCATGGTCCTTGCCGCACAACTCGGCGCACTGGCCACGGTAGATGCCGGGCTTGTCGATGCGGGTCCAGGCTTCGTTGACGAACCCCGGAATCGCATCGCGCTTGACCGCGAAGGCCGGCACCCACCAGGAGTGGATCACGTCGGCGGAGGTCACCAGGAAGCGCACCTTGGCGCCAATCGGCAGCACCAACGGCTTGTCGACCTCGAGCAAGTAGTGCTCGCCCTTGGCCTCCTTGTTATGGATCTGGTCCTGGGGCGTGGCCAGGTTGCTGAAGAACTCGACGTCCTGGCCCAGGTATTTGTAGTGCCACTTCCACTGATAGCCGGTGATCTGGATATCGATATCCGGCTCACTGGCGTCGTACATCTTGATCAGGGTCGCCGTCGCGGGAACCGCCATGGCCACCAAAATGATGAAGGGCACGATGGTCCAGAGGATTTCGACGGTGGTGCTTTCATGAAATTTGGCGGCCACCTGCCCGGTCGAGCGGCGGTGGACCATCATCGACCAGAACATGGCGCCGAAGACGATGATGCCGATCACTACACAGATCCAGAAGATGGTCATGTGCAGGTCGAATACTGCGTGACTGATTTCAGTCGCTCCCGGCGCCATATTCACAGTCCAGGCCGCTTGTGCCTGGCTGAAAATTGACCACAACAGGAGGCCCATCCAGACGTGTGGATGTCGCATCATTGCGGGTTCCCCTTATCGTTCTTGTTATCCCGCCGGCTTTCACCAACGGCAAGGGAGCGGCTTTTTCAGACTACGAACTTGAATTGCCGAGCCTTGCTGCGTGTGCAGTCGGGCGTCATCAGCTAACTCCATTCCCACCCGAGTATAGACAGCGACCGCTACCTCGCAACGTGAGGGCGTAAATGATCTGAAACAGCTGGGACTTGCGTTCAAGGGCACGAATGGAGAAGGATGCAGACGAGTGGTGGCAAAATAGATATAACTTCGAAGTATCAAGGATGAAATAATTATGACAAATGCGTCTTAGGAAATTTCCTACGCCAGCTAAGTTATGTCTTCCCTATTTCACAGCCTTTGTTTCCTGGAGTTTTCATGAACACCGCCGCATTGCGCGAGCAGATCCAAAAAGCCCAACAACACGAGGCCGAGACCGGCCTGTTAACTCGTCAACTGGAAACCCAACTGCCTCACCTGCACGCTGCCATCCAACTCCCGGATGTCGATGCCAAGGGCGTGATGACCCGTTTTGTGACGGCTTATATAGAACAAGTGCCGGACCTGTTGGACGCAGCCAATGATGTCGCACGGGAAGCGGGCATCGAATCGCAGATCAAACCGGTGCTGAAAATCGCCGAGCAGTTCTTCCTCCAGCCGCCAGCGATCATGACCGGGCATATCGGCCTGGACAGCCTGCTGGACGAAGCCTATCTGGCGCATCGGTTGGTCGAAGAGGTCAATGACCTGTACATCAAGCATTTTGGCCAGCCACTGATCCCCTTGGACATGACTGTCGCCAACCTGATTGCCCACCAACTGATCGGCGAGGAATTTGCCAACCAGCTGGATGAGGCGGTGCATCACGCCGTGGACGAGATGCTTAACGAAGACAGTTTCGCGCTGGAATCGGTGGAGGCCTACCGCGAGAAACTCAACAGCCCGGACACCGGTGCTGCGTGGAAACGCTGGCCGTGCCTGTCGCGCCAGTTGGGCGTGGGCCTGGAGCTGGATCAGCCCGCCGCCTAAACGACACATCCCCCTGTAGGAGCAAGGCTTGCCCGCGATGGCGTACTCAAGTACGCCAAAAGCTTCGCGAGCAAGCTTCGCTCCTACAGGTTACGTATTACCCGGCAGAACCTACGCCGGATGTGGTCCGTAAACGCCCTTCCAACCGACGCTTCAACCCCCGCGCTTCAATCACCAATTTCGAGCCCTTGGCCGCATTTGCCCGGCCCCACTCCTCAAGTAACTCCAGACACGAATGGTCGATGTAGCTCAGGTTATTGAGCGGCACATGCACCGTTGCGCCCGCAGGAATGGTCCCCAGTACCTGAGTCAGCGCCGGCACCTTGAGAAAGGTCGCCGCACCGATCAAACGCAGCTCCATTTCGCCGTCCTTGGGCAGGTCGATCAGGCTGATTTTCAGCCGTGACGCTTTCCAGGCCAGTTTGGCCAGGGTCAGGCCGAAGCCGATCAGCACGCCGGTCAGCAGGTCGGTGAAGATGATCGCCAATGCGGTCGCCGCATAGGTAAACATCGGCATCCGGCCGTAACGGCCCAGGCCGCGAAAGGCCTTGAGGTCCACCAGTTTGAACCCGGTGTAGACCAGCACTCCCGCCAGGCTCGCCACCGGAATGCTTTGCAGCACGCTGGACAGCAACAGCACGAACGCCAGCAACCACAGGCCATGGAAAATGGCCGAGTAGCGGGTTGTTGCACCGGCCTGGACGTTGGCCGAGCTGCGCACGATCACGCCGGTCATCGGCAGTGCGCCGAGCAAACCGCAGAGCATGTTGCCCACGCCTTGTGCCGACAATTCCCGGTCGAAGTCCGAACGCTCGCCGCTGTGCATGCGGTCCACGGCGGCAGCCGAGAGCAGGGTTTCGGCGCTGGCGATAAAGGCCACGGCGAACGCGGCGATCAGGATCGTCGGATCGGCCAGGTTGAGCAGGTCCGCCGGTTTCAGCCAGTCGATGGCTTCCGCCAGATTGGCCGGGACTTCCACGCGTTTGACCTGCAAGGCGAGCATCAGGCTGGCAACCGTCGCCAGACCGACACCCAGCAAGGCACCGGGCACGAACCGCAGGGAATGAGGGCGGAATTTTTCCCACAACCACATCACCGCAATCGTCGACAGCCCGAGCAAACCTGCCTGCCAGCCAAAGGACGGCAAGGCCTGGAGCACCGCCGCCGGAAAAGCCGCCAGGTTATCCAGCCCGGACGGTTTGGGCACGGCATCGAGCATCACATGCACTTGTGACAGCACGATCAACACGCCAATCCCGGCGAGCATGCCGTAGACCACCGCTGGTGCCGTCACCCGAAACCAGCAGCCCAATTTGAAGCGCCCGGCCAGCAGTTGCAGAAAACCCGCCAGTAGCAGGATCGGTCCGAGCATGGCGACACCATGCTGGCGCACCAGCTCGAACACCAACACCGCCAGACCCGCCGCCGGGCCGCTGACTTGCAGCGGTGAGCCGGCAATCCAGCCTACGACCAGGCCACCGATGATCCCGGTAATCAGGCCTTTGGCCGGCGGCAACCCCGAGGCGATGGCGATGCCCATGCACAAGGGCAGGGCCACCAGGAACACAACCACCGAAGCCAACAGCTCCCGTGGCAGAACAGCTTTCAGTTGCGCAGCACGCATAGGGAATCTCCCGAAGTTTTCTTCAGGCATGGCAAAGCCTGGCTGCTCAATCGGCAGCCTCGGCTCAACCACGCTGGGGATTTAGGAGGTTTTAGAAGCGCGCTTTAGGCGTCGCCACCGGAATCGGATGACTGCCATCCAGGGGCAGGAAACAGCCCTGATCGGCGTCATAGGCTTTGATTTCGCTGGTTTCGATGCTGTAGACCCAGCCATGGATAAACAGCTGACCGTTGGCCATGCGCGAGGCCACCGATGGATGGGTGCGCAGATGCTGCAACTGGGCGATCACATTCTCTTCGGTGAGGATGTGCATGCTTTCGCTTTCGTTAGCGCAATTGCAGTTTTCCTGGACCATGGTTTTCGCCACTTCGGCGTGCCGCAGCCAGGCTTTGACGGTGGGCATTTTTTCCAGGCTTTGCGGGTTGAGCACCGCGCGCATGGCGCCGCAATCGGAATGGCCGCAAATGATGATGTGTTGCACGCCCAAGGCCAGCACCGCGTATTCGATGGCCGTGGAAACGCCGCCGTTCATTTGCCCATAAGGTGGCACAACGTTGCCGACGTTACGGGTCACGAACAAATCACCCGGGGAGCTTTGGGTAATCAACTCCGGCACGATGCGCGAATCGGCGCAGGCGATGAACATCGCCCGTGGGCTCTGGGCCGTGGCGAGTTTCTTGAAGAGTTCTTCCTGCTGCGGAAAGACTTCGTGATGAAAATGCAAAAAGCCGTCAACGATATGCTTCAGCGCTGCATCGGCGGATTCCGCCTCGGGAAGCGCTTGCGCCGACGCAGCCAGCGGCTGTTTATCCTTGTCACTCATGATTCATCCTCTTTGACGGAGTTGGGGGAAGTTTCCCGTTTTGTCCGATATGAAGCCAGTGGCTGTTTAAAAAACGTCCAGGTCGAAGATCTCGACCCATCAGTCACTCGATGAACAAGGTAACTGCTGAAACTTAACTCAAACTGAATCAAACGCTCTAGAACGTGTGTTCCAGGTCACAAAAAACGTGACCGGCGTAATGGCGCAGTGCCTTTTACCCTACTCAACCTTAGGCCAATTGTCCTTAAATCAACGACATTTGGCGACCCGGCGGACAGAAGGCATCGCAGTCCAGATTAAACCCTTCGCGCCGATTGAGCCCCAGGCGTTTGATGGACTTGGCGAAGCGTTGGGCCAACAGGTCGGCGAACGGTCCTTCACCGCGCATCCGCGCACCGAAACGGCTGTCGTACAGCTCCCCCCCTCGACTCTGGCGGATCAGGCTCAGCACATGCGCCGCACGCTGCGGGTAGTGGGCGGCCAGCCATTCCTCGAACAGCGGCGCGACCTCCAGCGGCAGGCGCAACATCATATAGGCCGCGCTCTGGGCCCCGGCCGCGTGGGCTTCGGTGAGCAGGCTTTCAAGCTCGCTGTCATTGATCATCGGAATCATCGGTGAGCACAAGACCCCCACCGGAATCCCCGCTTCGCGCATCACCCGAATGGCCCGCAACCGCGCCTTGGGTGCCGCCGCGCGAGGTTCGAGGATGCGCTTGAGTTCATCGTCCAGGGTGGTGAGGCTGATCATCACCGCCACAAGGCGCTGTTCGGCGAGCTCAACCAGCAGATCCAGGTCGCGCAGGATCAGCGAACCCTTGGTAATGATGGTCACCGGATGCCGGTAACGCAGCAGCACTTCCAGGGTTTGCCGGGTGATCTTGTGTTCGCGCTCGATCGGCTGATAAGGATCAGTGTTGGAGCCCAGGTTGATTGGCGCACATTGATAGCCGCGTTTGGACAGTTGCTCCTCCAGCACGTCGGCGGCGTTGGTCTTGGCGATCAGCCTGGTTTCGAAATCCAGCCCCGGCGACATGTCCCAATAGGCATGGCTGGGTCGCGCGTAGCAATAGATGCAGCCATGCTCGCAGCCGCGATAGGGATTGATCGAACGGTCGAAGGGCAGGTCCGGCGAGTTATTGCGGGTGATGATGGTTTTCGCCGTCTCGATACGCACTTCGGTGCCCTGGGTGACCGGCGCTTCCTGATACCAGCCGTCATCCTCGGCCACCGAACGGTTCGGCGCGAAGCGGTTGTGCGGGTTGGTGGCGGTGCCGCGACCGCGAGGGGGCAATGGCGTGTGCATTAGATGATCCTGCGATGCTGTATGCACATACAGTATCGCAGGAGGCAATCGGCGACCAGTGCCGTTCGGCGTCCGGAGCGACGCCGTTTTCAAGTTAACAAGCGTTTCAGAGCTTGAGGTCCCTCATTGATCTGGAGGATTTTGCAATGACCCTGTAGGTCGGTTCATCTTTATGGTTGAACGGTTTTACCTTGAATACTTCGGTAACTTGCTCTTCTTTAAGTGCTGAAGATCTAATGATTAAATCGGTTAGGCTAAAGTTGTACTGGTGGCTATAAGCCCCGATTTGGTGAAATCACGAAACATATAATCAGTTGTCTGCCCGCTGATAGTCTAATTAAAATCCGCAGCACACGGATTCTCGTGTTTAACTTAATTAAATGGAATTAACCCATGTCGTTTTTTAATCAGCGCGGTATCTTTTTGCAGTTAATGGCCCCAAGTATTGTTAGCCCGAACGAGGTACAAGTCTCGATGCAACTTGCCCGCAAAGAAATGGGCTGGGACGCGGTCAATGAAGAACAGACCGAATCTCTGGTGGATTCCATCACTGTTACTGCGGTGTCCGGCGATGCCGGCCAGTCCTTCAGTATCAACACTGTCCCAAGCGATGTAGACGGTGACGGTGATATCGATGGCGCTGACAAGGCAAAGCTGTTGGCTCTGGCCAAGGCATACGCGGCCATCGTCAATCCTTGATACGCGGTTAGTTGATCAACCTGCATGATCACTCATGCAGGTTTTTATGCGCGTGACGATTTAGTTATGTTGCGTAAGTTGGCCAAGGTCATCGCTGGATGTTGTTTTCATATCGTCTTTGCGCAACTCCGCCACCTCGCCGGGTTTAACTATCGACCCTTTATTTCCCCAACTCGTACGGATGAAAGTTACGACTTCCGCCACTTCCTGATCCGACAAGCGCCAGGCAAACCCAGGCATGGTGAAGGTTGACGGTGCTGTATGCGTGGCCGGTAACGTACCGCCCTTGAGTACGATGTGAATCAGCGACGTCGCATCTTCCGACTGCAACACCGGGTTGCCCGCCAGCGCCGGGAACACCCGCGTATAGCCATGGCCGTCCGTCCGGTGACAGGCAGCGCAGTTGTCGATGTACACCGAGGCGCCCGGCTTGCTGTCATCACCCTTCCACAGTGCCTGGGCGACTTGCTTGTCGTACTGGTGCGGCTGGTCGTTAGGGTCGTTGGCTGGCAGGGACTTGAGGTAGCGGGCAATCGCGGTCAGGTCGGCGTCGGTCATGTATTGCATGCTGTGGGTCACCACATCGCTCATGCCGCCGAATACTGCACTGCGGTCGCTGCGCCCGGTCTTGAGGAATTGCACCAGTTGCTCTTCGCTCCAGCTACCGAGGCCGTCCTTGTGGTCGCCCCGCAGACTTTTCGCGATCCAGCCTTCCAGCGGCGCGCTGCCTGACAGAAACGTGCTGCCTTCGCTCGCATTCAGGGATTTTTCCTGCATGGTCAGGGCGCGCGGCGTATGGCAGGCGCCGCAATGTCCCAGGCCTTCCACCAGATACGCCCCACGGCTGACGACCGCATCGGCGCCGGGCGCTGCCTGGTAATCCGCCACGGCCGGGGCGAACAGCCAGCGCCAGCCCATCAGCGGCCAACGCATGCTCAACGGCCAGGGAATGTCGCTGGTCTTGTTCTCCTGGGCCACTGGCGCCACGCCGTGCATGAAGTAGGCATACAAGGCCTGCATGTCGGTTTGGTTGACGCTGGCGTAGGACGGATACGGCATCGCCGGGTACAAGGTGCTGCCGTTTTTGGCCACACCGTGGCGCACCGCTTTGTCGAAGTCTTCGAAGCTGTAGTCCCCGAGGCCGGTTTTGTCCGGGGTGATGTTGGTGGAGTAGATCGTGCCGATCGGTGTTTCCATCGGCAAGCCGCCGGCGAACGGCTTGCCGTCCTTGGCGGTGTGGCAGGCCACGCAGTCGCCGGCCCGGGCCAGGTATTCGCCTTGTTTGATCAGATTTTGATCAACTTCTGCGGCGCAGATCGAGCCACTGCCGAGCAGGGCGAAGGTCGCGATAACGAGTGCTTTCATGGTGATCGCTCCTTAAGCCTGAACCAGCGGGCCGGGGTTTTTCAGGTACTGCTCGCGGATCGCCCGGGCCGACCAGTAGGTCAACGCCGCCACCAGACCTGTAGGGTTGTAGCCCAGGCCTTGTGGGAAAGCGGATGCACCAGGGACGAATACGTTGTGCACGTCCCAGCTCTGCAAGTAGCGGTTCAGCGCACTGGTTTTCGGGTCGGTGCCCATGATCGCGCCACCGTTGAGGTGAGTGGTCTGGTAGGCCGCGGTGTTGAAGTGATCACCGACCTGTTTGCCGATCACCGCGATGGCTTTGGGGCCCATGGCTTCGGCGATCTTGCCCATTTTCTCGACCATGAAGCGGTTCATCTTGATGTCGTTTTCCTGCCAGTCGAAGGTCATCCGCAGCAGCGGCAAGCCGTAGGAATCGCGGTACACCGGGTCGAGATCGAGGTAGTTGCCACGGTAGGACTGATGCGCACCGTGGGCGTCCATCGACACCTGGTGGGTGTAGTAATCGGCGGTGGCGCGTTTCCAGGCACTGCCCCAGGCCGGTGTGCCCGGCGGGTTGGAGGTCCCGGCGATCGGTCGGCTGCCGGCCTGGTTGACCCACATCGGCGAACCACCGACGAAGCCATGAGGGCCGTGATCGAAGTTGTCAGCGTTGAAATCATCGATCGCCACGCCATTGCCGCCGGCTCCGATGAAGTTATTGGTGTGGGTGTCCTTGTCAAAGAACGCCTTGATCGTGGCCATGTTCTGGTAGGCGAAGTTCTTGCCGACCACGCCTTCGCCACTGATCGGGTCGTACGGCTTGCCAATGCCGGACAGCAGCATCAAGCGCACGTTGTGGAACTGGAAGGCGCCGAGGATCACCAGGTCGGCGGGTTGCTCGATCTCCCGGCCCTGGCCATCGATATAGGTCACGCCGGTGGCTTTGCTCTTGGTGCTGTCGAGATTGACCCGCAGCACGTGGGAGTTGGCGCGCAGTTCGAAATTCGGCAGCGGCTTGAGCGCCGGCAGAATGTTCACGTTGGGCGATGCCTTGGAATACATGTAGCAGACGTAACCGCTGCAAAAACCGCAGAAGTTGCACGGGCCCATCTGTGCGCCGTAGGGATTGGTGTACGGGCCGGAGGTGTTGGCCGACGGCAGGTTGTAGGGTTTGTAACCCACGGCTGTGGCGGCTTTCTGAAACAGTTGTGCGGAAACGGTGTTCTTCTGCGATTCCAACGGGAAAGGGTTCGAGCGATCCGGCGCGTAAGGGTTGCCGCCCTTGCCTTCACCGACCAGCTGACCGTTCACCGTCCAGGCCTGGCCCGAGGTGCCGAACACTTTCTCGGCGTAATCGAAAAACGGTTCCAGTTCTTCATAGCTGACGCCGAAGTCCTGGATGGTCATGTCCTTGGGGATGAAGTGTTTGCCGTAGCGTTCTTCGTAATGGCTGCGCATCCGCAGCTCAATCGGATCAACCCGAAAGTGCACGCCGGACCAGTGCAGACCCGCGCCGCCCACGCCATTGCCGGGCAGGAACGCGCCGAGCTGGCGGTTCGGCAAGGCGATGTCATTCACGCTATGGCGAATGGTCACGGTTTCTTTGGAGATGTCCTGGAAGAGTTTTTTCCGCACACTGTAGGTGAGTTCGTCGATCACCTGGGGATAGTTGCCGTCGGGGTAAGTGTCCTGCATCGGCCCGCGCTCCAGCGCCAGCACGTTCAGGCCCGCTTCTGTCAGCTCTTTGGCCATGATCGCGCCCGTCCAGCCAAAACCGACGATCACTGCGTCGACCTTCTTCATTACCGTTGCCATGGCTTATGCCCTCTCGCCGCGAATCGAAACTGCCGGGAAGGGGTATTGCTCGTTGCGTTCCACCCAATCCATGAAATCGGCGCGGGCGCCGGGGAAGCCGATCATGGTCCAGCCGACCATGCCTTTGTTGCCGCCGTGGATCGGGTCGCAGAAGAACCCTTCCTTGGTGTTTTGCAGCAGCAGGTTGAAGAAAATTTTCGACGGCACGCTGGCGAAATCGGGTTTTCCGGCCTCGAGTTGCTTGAGCAAATCATCTCGGGTAGCGCTGTCTTGCTCAGCAAATACTTTACCGTTGAAGGTTTTCGACCAAGCGTCCGTGGCGGCGATGCCCAGGCGATAGATCTCTTTGGGTACGAGTTTGCTCTGCCAGCCCATTTCCGCCGGGGCCTCGGCATTGAACGGACCCTGCATGAACCACAACGCGCCGGCGGCGTACGGGGTGTTCATCTGGCGATCGATGTATTCCGGCACGCCGGCTTCCAGGGCGCCGGGGCCTTGGGCATCGTTCGGGATCAGTTGAGCGACGGCGGCCTTGATGAATGCCCATTCTTCGGCGGTGAAGTAGCTGGGTTCATAGGTGCTGGCGCCGACGGGCGTCTTGCCGGGACTGGCAGGCGCCGCTTCGGGTGCGGCGAGCAGGACGGAACTGCCCAGCGCGGTGCTGGCGACGGTGACCACCGGGATCAAGGTCAGGGATTTGCGCAAAAACTCACGCCGGGGGTTGTCTCGATCTTGATCAGACATGGGGGTGCACCTCATCAGGCATTGATGGTTTTTTAGCCGTTTCGTGGAGCGGCTTTTCGTTTTGGCAGGAATGGGGACGATGGTTAATGAGTAAACTTCCCGCACTTCTGCAAACTTTGGTAACAAATGGTAGCAGCCTAAGTATCAAGAAAAACCGATTCAGCCTAAATAAACCGGGCTTTTGCGACGAAAGTCGCCTGCGGTACGATGGATTCACGATTCTTTGACAGGCGGCTCACGGCCCTTTGACCGCTCAAAGCCGAAGCTGACTGTCATCAATCCGCTTCCTCCTGCACGGTCCCAGCATGTCTAAAACCCGTCTTATCCCTGCGATGTGCCTGTCGCTGGTTGCCTTTTTCAACCTGTCGCTGGCCATGGCCGACGATGCCGTTTCACCTCGGCCTGCGGAATGGGCGCAGTCGGTGGAGACGAAGTACAACCTCTTTCAGATGTCCCCGACCCTTTACCGCAGCGCCTTGCCCGATAGCGCAATAGTGCCGCTGCTGGAAAAGCTCAAGGTTGGAACCGTTATCAACTTCCTGCCTGAATCGGACTCCCGCTGGCTGACCACGCCCGGCATCAATCAGGTCCAACTGCCTTACCGCACCAATCACGTGGATGACGCGCAGGTACTCGCCGCCCTGCGCGCGATTCAGACCGCTGAGGCCAAAGGCCCGGTGCTGATGCATTGCAAACACGGTTCTGATCGCACTGGCCTGATGGCCGCGATGTATCGGGTAGTGGTGCAGGGCTGGAGCAAGGAAGACGCGCTGAAAGAAATGACCGAAGGTGGTTTTGGCGACAGCACCCACTTCAGGGATGGCGTTCGCTACATGATGCAGGCCGATGCCGACAAACTGCGCACCGCACTGGCCAATGGCGATTGCAGCACCAGCCCGTTCGCCATGTGCTCGATGAAGAGCTGGTTCAAGTCGGCCAACGTCGAGAAGTAGTCAAGCGGCCCACCGTCCACACCCTTGCGGCATGGACGGCGGTATCGACTCAGTGTGGCTCGTCAGGCTTTTTCTTCAGCTTCGGGTTCGGGAAGAATTGCACTGCCTGAACCTTGGCATCCGGCGCTTTTAGCGCCGAAACGTTGACCCGCGTGCCCAATTCCTTGGGCACCGACAGGCCTTGTTCATTGAGCGTGTCGGAATAACCGCAGGCCACGCACTCACGGTGCGGGACCTCGTCTTCGTTCCACATCATCAATTTGTCCGGCTCGCTGCACGCCGGGCAGACCGCCCCGGCGATAAAGCGTTTTTTCGTGATCACAGGCCCCTCGCTCATGCTGCCGCGTCCTCACTCAGGCCGCTGTGGCGCAAGAGTGCGTCAATCGATGGCGCACGGCCACGGAAGTCGACGAACAGCACCATCGGTTCCTGAGAACCACCGCGGGCCAGGATCGCTTCGCGGAAGGCGCGGCCGGTTTCGGCATTCAGTACGCCGTCTTCTTCGAACTTGGAGAAAGCATCGGCCGACAGCACTTCCGCCCACTTGTAGCTGTAGTAACCCGCCGCGTAACCGCCGGCGAAGATGTGGGCGAAGCTGTTCGGGAAGCGGTTGTAGGCCGGCGGACGCATCACCGAGACTTCGTCGCGCACGCCTTCGAGCACTTGCGCCACACTTCGACCGTCGCCATGGGTTGCATGCAGTTCGAAGTCGAACAGCGAGAACTCCAGTTGGCGGACCATCATCAGGCCGGACTGGAAGTTCTTCGCTGCGAGCATTTTGCCCAGCAGGTCCTGGGGCAGCGGTTCGCCGGTTTCGTAGTGACCGGAAATCAGCGCCAGGCCTTCCGGCTCCCAGCACCAGTTCTCCATGAACTGGCTTGGCAGCTCGACCGCATCCCACGCCACGCCGTTGATGCCGGACACGCCAGCATGCTCGACGCGGGTCAGCAGGTGATGCAGGCCATGGCCGAATTCGTGGAACAGGGTGGTGACTTCATCGTGGGTCAGCAGCGCAGGCTTGCCGCTGTCGGCCGGGGTGAAGTTGCACACCAGATTGGCCACCGGGCTTTGCAGCACGCCTTCAGCGGTGCGACGACGGTCGCGGGCGCCGTCCATCCAGGCCCCGCCGCGCTTGTTGGCGCGGGCGTAGAGGTCGAAGAAGAAGCGGCCGACGTGCTGGCCGTTTTCCTTGATCTCGAACAGGCGAACATCCGGGTGCCAGGTGTCGAAGCCTTTCTGCTCGGCGATTTCGATGCCGTACAGACGCTGAACGATGGCGAACAGCCCGCCCAGCACTTTGTCGATCGGGAAGTAGGCGCGCAGGGCTTCCTGGGCAACGCTGTAGCGTTGTTCACGGAGTTTTTCACCGTAGAAACCGCTGTCCCAGCTTTGCAGGTCCGGGCAGCCTTGTTCGGCGGCGTAGGCCTTGAGCTGTTGCAGGTCCTGGGCGGCGAACGGTTTGCTGCGCTTGGCCAGGTCACGTAGGAAACTGAGTACCTGGTCGCTGGATTCAGCCATTTTGGTCGCCAGACTCAGCTCCGAGAAGCTGGCGAAACCCAAGAGTCTCGCAAGCTCCTGACGCAGGTCGAGGATTTCTTCCATCACCGGGCCGTTATCGTTCTGACCGGCATTCGGGCCTTGGTCCGACGCACGGGTGCAGTAGGCGGCGTAGACTTCTTCGCGCAGGGCGCGGTCGTGGGCGTAGGTCATCACCGCGTAGTAGCTCGGGAATTCCAGGGTGATCAGGAAACCTTCCAGGCCTTTGGCCTGTGCCGCAGCAGCCATTTGCGCCTTGGCCGAATCGGTCAGGCCGGCAAGCGCGGCTTCGTCGGTAACGTGTTTGGTCCAGGCCTGGGTGGCGTCGAGCAACTGGTTGGAGAAGCGGCTGCCCAGCTCCGACAATTTGCTTTGCACGTCGGCGTAACGCTTCTGTTCGGCTTCCGGCAGATCGATACCCGACAGGCGGAAGTCACGCAGCGAGTGTTCCAGGACGGTTTTCTGCGCCACATCGAAACCGGCGGCTTCCGGGCTGTTGGCCAGGGCTTCGAAGGCCTGGAACAGTTCGCGGTTCTGGCCCATCTCGGTGGAATAGGCGCTCAGGGCTGGCAGGCAGGATTCGTACGCTTCACGCAATTCGGCGCTGTTGCACACGGCATTCAGGTGGCTGACCGGGCTCCAGGCGGCGCCCAGGCGATCATTGAGTTCGTCCATCGCCAGCACCAGGCCGGCCCAGGTCGGTTGTGTGGCCTGGGTTTTGAGGATCTCGATGATGGCGGCGCGGTTGTCAGCCAGGATCTGTTCAATGGCCGGTTGCACGTGCTCGGCGCGGATCGCCGAGAACGGCGGCAGGTCGTAGGACTGCAAAAGAGGGTTGTTCACGCTCACGGTTGGCACCTTGGCTGGAAGAAACATGCGGCCATCTTAATTACAATCGACGCTCACCGCAGCTATCAGCGACAGAGAGAGAACCTATCGTGACCCTTCGCAAGTATCTGAACCACACGCCACTACTGGGCAAAGGCGCTTTTGTCGATGGCTCGGCGGTGGTGATCGGCGACGTCGAAATCGGCGATGACAGCTCCGTCTGGCCGCTGACGGTGATCCGCGGCGACATGCACCGCATCCGCATCGGTGCACGCACCAGCATCCAGGATGGCTGCGTGCTGCACATCACCCATGCCGGGCCGTTTAACCCGGATGGCTTTCCGTGTTTGATCGGGGATGACGTGACCGTCGCGCACAAGGTCATGCTGCATGGCTGTTCGGTGGGCAATCGGGTGTTGATCGGCATGGGCAGCATTGTCATGGATGGTGCGGTGGTCGAGGACGATGTGATCATCGGCGCCGGCAGCCTGGTGCCGCCGGGCAAGCGCCTGGAAAGCGGTTTCCTGTATGTCGGCAGCCCGGTGAAACAGATCCGGCCATTGACTGACAAGGAACAGGCCTTTTTCACCTACAGCGCGGCGAACTACGTGAAGCTCAAGGACCTGCATCTGGCTGAAGGCTACGACCAGCTCTGAACCGTCCCACTATTGACCAGGATTTTTCATGCATTACCAAACTGTTCTGTTCGACCTCGATGGCACCCTCACCGACCCGCGCGAGGGTATTACCCGTTCGATCCAGTTCGCCCTGGCCAAACTGGGCATCGATGAACCTGACCTGACCAAGCTCGAACACTTCATCGGCCCGCCGCTGTTGCAGGCGTTCATGCAGTTCTATGAGTTCGACGAGCCCAAGGCCTGGGAAGCGGTGAACTTCTATCGCGAGCGTTTCAAAGTCACCGGCCTGTATGAAAACCGCGTATTCGACGGCGTTACACCGCTACTGGAAACCCTGAGCGGGCAAGGGCGGCAGCTCTACATTGCCACCTCCAAACCCTGGGTGTTTGCCCGGGAAATCGCCCGGCACTTCGACTTCGCCAGGCACTTCAAAGTGATTTACGGCAGCGAACTGGATGGCACCCGCACCAACAAAGTCGAACTGATCGCCCATTTGATCGCCGAAGAAGGCCTCGACCCGGCCAACACCTTGATGATTGGCGACCGCAAACACGACTTGATCGGCGCCCGCAGCAATGGCCTGGACGCAGCGGCAGTGGGTTACGGGTTTGGCAGCCGGGAAGAACTGAGCGCCGAAGCACCGGCGTATCACTTTGAAACGCTGGAAGAGATGCATCGGGCGTTTTTGCGGCGTTAATCAATACGCCTTCGCGGGCAAGCCTCGCTCCTACAGGAAGTTCATTACATTGGTGTATCACCTGTAGGAGCGAGGCTTGCCCGCGAAGGCGTCCCAGCAGACACATCCTGACCAACTGTCCTCACTCCGATCCCTTCTGATCGTCCTAGGCTAAAAACCAAGGCCACGATCAAGGAGGATCATCATTGCCAGAGCTCAAACATGCCCATCGATTGCGCAACGGACGCTATTCGGAAACTGGGCAGATTTATCTACTGACAGCCGTAGTGCTCAATCGAGAACCGCTGTTCCACGACTTCAAGTGTGGGCGTTTGGTGGTCGACGCCTTTAGAACGGCTGAGCGAGAAGGCTTCGCGGACTCACTGGCCTGGGTCGTCATGCCGGACCATTTCCATTGGCTGATCGAGTTACAAAACACTCAACTGCCCACGTTGATGGCTCGGACCAAATCACGCATTGCAGTGACGCTGAATCGTGCGATAGGGCGCCAAGGTCCCGTTTGGCAACACGGGTATCACGATCGCGCAATCCGAAAGGAAGAGGATTTGCAGGCTGTTGCTCGATACATCGTGCGCAATCCGATACGCGCGGGATTGGTTTCGAAGGTTGGGGATTATCCGTTGTGGGATGCGATTTGGTTGTGATTTCAAAGACGCCTTCGCGGGCAAGCCTCGCTCCTACAGGTTCACGTCGATTTCGAAATCAACGCAAAACCCGTAGGAGCGAGGCTTGCCCGCGAAAGGGCCGGATTAGCCACCGCCAATTCCTGACCCTGCCAACGATTTCAACGCCGCCTTACGCTCAAGCACCGGCAACCCACCCAACCGCTCCACCTCGGCATAAAACCTCACCCAATCCCCATCAACCTGCTTGAACAACGCCGCAAACGCCGGCACCCACTGGTCATACAAACCAAATGGCAGCAGCTTGGCGTTGTTCATTGGCGCATTGATCCATGCGTCATAGCGTTTATCCCCAGCCCATTGGCTATCACGCATCGTCCGATAATCACGGCGTAACCGTTCGAACTCCGCGGCTTTGCGTTGGCGCATCTGCTCGGCAGCCAAGGGTTGTGCGTAGAGGCGTTCCAGGCGTGCGCGGGTGTCCAGAATCAGTTGAGTGAGCTGATCACGCTGTTGCATCAGTGCGCCATTGTCCGGGGCGAGCCCACGACTGGCGCGCCATTGGCGAGTGCCTTCCTGCTCGACAAATGTGGCAAAGGATTCGTTGAACTCAGTGTCGTCCTTCACATAAAAACGTTGATGGGCCAGCTCATGAAAGATCAGCGTGGCCAGCCGCTCGTCGCCCCAGTTCATCATCGAACTGATGATCGGATCGTTGAACCAACCCAGCGTCGAGTAGGCCTCGACCCCGCCAATTGACACGTCCATCCCCTTCAGTCGCTGCAATGCCGCTTTGCCCCTGGCCGCGCTCTGGGTGTAGTAGCCGCGATAGGCGACGCACCCGGCGATGGGAAAGCAATGGTTTTGCGCCTTGAGGGAAAATTCCGGCGTGGCGAAGACATTCCAGACGACGTACGGCCGGCCAATGTCGGCGTACAGACGGTAACTTTGGTTGTCCGGCAGGTGCAGATGCTCACTGGCGAATACCCGGGCCTTTTGCGACTGGGCCAGATGCGCACGCAGTTTTGGATCGCGTTGGGGATCGGCAATCACTTGGGAAACCGGCTCCCGGGCTCGCAGCAATTGCAGCTGACCCTCGGCCAATTGGCCGTAGTAGCTGACGCTGGTGCAACCGTTGAGCAACAAAAACAACACACCCGGAAACAAAACGCGCAAAACGCGATCAAGTAACCCAAGGCTTGGAAGCGGCCTGATCAAAATAAGAACATCCCTGGAAAGTCTGCCCACAAGACTATCCCGCCACACTGGAGCTCCGCTATGCGCAAGTTGATGCTGACAGGGGGCCTGCTGACGCTGGCCGGCTGTGCCGGATTCGGAATGCCCGACCCGGACCCGAACCAGGCGTGGATCGACCTGAACTCAAAACAGGAAGATGCCGCGCTGCAGGCGTTGAAGGTCGATGACAAGGCCGCCACCGACAAACGCTTCTTCGAAGTGCAGCCCGGCAGCCATGAATTGAAGGTTCGCTACCAATTCGCGGTGCAGCCCACCAACATCGGCACCGACGCCGAGCCGCTGTGGCGCGATTGCCAGTTGAACGTGAAATTCAAGGATTTCAATGCCGGTGAGCGTTATCAACTGCAAGCGGGGAATATCGGCTTCCGGCCGTGGGCCAAGCTCTACGACCAGCAGCGCAAAGTGATCGGGCAGGGCACACCGGCAGGCTGCCAACGCACGTGATCGGCGTTATGCTGAATGCCCAATCCTCGGGACATTCATCATGCGCAGGTTCTTGCTATTGCTCAGTGCGGGCTTTATCGCCGGTTGCGTAAGCCCGTTGCCCAGCGTCAATCCGCAGATGGCGTGGATTGACCTCGCGACCCCGACGCCGGGCGGCAAATTACTGATGGCGGAGCGCTTGGATAATCAGCGCCTGACTGATGGGCGATTCTTCCAGGTAACGCCTGGCAGCCACGAACTGACGGTGCGTTTCGATTTTGAAACGTTCGCCGGAGGGCTGGGCATGCTGAGCGATCCGCAGGAGCGGCTGTGTTATATGACCGTGCCGTATGATCACTTTGAAGCCGGCCAGCGCTATCGCCTGGAGGGACGCTCCCTGTCCTTTACCCCGAGCGCCCGACTGGTGAACGCCAAGGGCCAGATTGTGTCCACGGAGCGGCAGATCAACTGCGTGCCCTAGGCCAATCAGCGATCGTTCTTTTGGTAGATGATGGCTTTTCTGCCGTTCTCACAGGTGCCAACGACCATGGCGATGTCGTGCTTTTCAGCTTCTTTTCTCGTGACAATCTCCAGGGTGTAGGAAGGCACGGCCTTGGCCTGGATCTTCACTTCAATCTCATTCTTGAGCGCTTCACATGATTTCGGTTTCGCCAGGGCCGAGGTGGCCAGCGCGCAACAGATAATCGCCAAGGCAAAACGTTTCATGGTTGAAGCTCCTTGAAGCAGCGCGCAGGGTGCTGCGCTTCAGACTGCTGTCATTTATTCGAACATCATTGTGCCTGCCGGGTTTTGTTCTGAGACAAAAAAGATCGCAGCGTTCACCAGCCCCAAGTCATCTGGAGCTGCCGAAGGCTGCGATCTTTTCGTCTCGACGCCGATTTAGCTGACTAGCGTGGCATCCAGGCTGATCTTCGCATTCAGCACCTTGGACACCGGACAGCCTTCTTTGGCCTTGTTGCTCAGCTCTTCAAACTGCGCCTGGGTCGCCCCTGGGATTTTCGCCTTAAGGATCAGTTTCACTGCGGTGATCGCAAAACCACCGTCTACCTGATCCAGCGTGACCTCGGCATTGGTATCGATGCTGTCAGCCTTGAGGCCGGCATCGCCGAGGATCATCGAAAACGCCATGGAGAAACAGCCCGCATGGGCCGCGCCGATCAGCTCTTCGGGATTGGTGCCCTTGCCGCCCTCGAAACGTGCCTTGAAGCCGTAGGGCGCTTCTCTGAGGACACCGGTTTCCGTGGAAATCGAGCCGATGCCGGTTTTCAGATCACCTTCCCAATGAGCCGATGCTTTCTTCGTGATAGCCATGTCTGCCTCCTCAAGATCCGGCGCGGAATGTCGCGCCTTCGTGGTTTTCGGTTGCTAAGGGTTCTGAGGATAGAAGACTTGGCAAAGTTCATCTTGTCGGATCAAACCGCTTATCCGGCAGGCAAATTCAGGTCTGCTATTGAAACTCGGGTATATGCCCTCATTGCATAGGGAACGCCTTTAGACTCGGCAGGTTTTCGTTCGTGAAAAAACCTGCGCCCCCATTGGAGAAGCAGGTTTATGAAACGACTGTCCGATATCAAATACTCCACCCTCGACCTGGTGCCCGTGCGCGAGAACGGCAGCGCGGCCCAGTCGCTGCGCAATTCCCTGGACCTGGCGCAGCATGTTGAAAAATTTGGCTACACCCGCTTCTGGGTCGCCGAACACCACAACATGGATGGCATCGCCAGTTCCGCGACCTCGGTGCTGCTCGGCTATCTGGCGGGCGGCACCTCGACCATTCGTGTCGGTTCCGGCGGCGTGATGCTGCCCAACCACGCGCCTTTGGTGATTGCCGAACAGTTCGGCACCCTGGAAAGCCTGTACCCCGGCCGTATCGACCTGGGCCTGGGCCGCGCACCGGGTTCCGATCAGATGACCGCCCGCGCGTTGCGTCGTGAGCGCTCCGGCAGCGCCGACGAATTCCCGGAAGACGTGGCAGAACTGATGCGCTACCTCGGCCCACGCACGCCGGATCAGCGGATCATCGCGATGCCGGGGACCGGCACCAACGTCCCCGTCTGGTTGTTGGGTTCGAGCCTGTTCAGCGCGCAACTGGCCGGTGAGCGCGGTTTGCCCTACGCCTTCGCCTCGCATTTCGCACCGCGTTTCATGCACGAGGCGATTCGCGTCTATCGCAATCATTTCAAGCCTTCGGCGGTGTTGGACAAGCCCTACGTGATGCTCGGCGTGCCACTGGTGGCGGCCGACACCGACGAACAGGCCGATTACCTGGCAACGTCGGTCTACCAGCGGATTCTTGCGCTGATGCGTGGCCAGAGCCTGGTGCAGCGTCCGCCGGTGAAAACCATGGACGGCCTGTGGCTGCCCCATGAGAAAGAAGCGGTCGGCGATTTCCTAGGCCTGGCCATGGTCGGCAGCCCACAGAAAATCCGCGCCAAACTGGAGGTGCTGATCGAGCAGACCCAGGCTGACGAGCTGATTTTCACCAGCGACCTGTATGAACATGCCGATCGCGTGCATTCCTACGAGTTGCTGGCGCAGGTGATGAAGGGCTGACGCTCAAACTGCGGGCATAAAAAAGCCGACGCTCATACGTCGGCTTTTTCATTTTTGAAGGAAATCAGCCACGCTTGTAGACGATTTCCTTGGAGCCTTTTTCGCACGTGCCGACGACTTTTCCGTCGGCAGCAGCGCCTTTTTCGACAATTTCCAATGTGTAATTCGACGCGCCTTTGGCATCGATTTTCGCTGCGATTTCGGTTTTGAGCTCTTCGCATGGCTTGCCATCCGCAAAGGCTGTTCCTGCAAGGCTCAACAAACCTACTGCCAAAATAAACTTCTTCATCGGTTGCATTCCCTGGTCGGATCAATAGGGGCCCCCGGCATTCAGCCAGGTGCACACATGTAGCGCTTTGCCATTCCCTATGGCACTCGGCCAGCGCGCAAGTTCAGAAGACTAGCTCAAACTCAGCTGCTGGCAATCCGGAACCCGACTTTCAACGTCACCTGGAAGTGCGCAGCCTTGCCGTCCTTGATGTGCCCGCGGGTTTCGGTCACTTCGAACCATTCCAGATGCTTGAGGCTTTTGCTGGCTTCGGCCAGCGCGTTGTTGATTGCATCTTCGATGCTGGTAGGGGACGAGCCGACCAGCTCGACTTTTTTGTAGGTGTGATGGTCAGTCATGGCGTTCTCCTTGGGGTATGAAATACAGCCTAGCAGTGATTTTTCGTATTACTTCTGTCGGCCATTCCCACAGCAAAGTTCAGATTTACTGCACTTTCTCAAACCCCTGAAGTCCCAACCAACACACGCTACTCATCACCAATGAAGGAGAGCCACCATGGCCAACACCTCTTTACGTAAAGCCTCATTGCAAAGCATGGAAGCCGAGATCGAGAGTCTTCTCAAGTCGCTGGAAAACCTGAAGGACGACGCCTCGGACGAGTCGCGTAAAACCCTCAAGGCGTTGAAAGCCAATGCCGAGAGCGCGCTGAAACATTCGCGTCATCTGCTCAGCGATGCTTATGAAGAAGTCAAAGTGAAAACCCGCGAAACCGGGATCGCCACTCGAGACTACGCCCAGGAACACCCTTGGACGACAGCCGGTGTCGCGGTTGGCGCACTGGGTTTACTCGCGGCCTACCTGTTGTGCAAACGCGGCGACTAATCCGCTTGGCGCAGCTCGTTCTTGAGCCACTGCGCCAGTTGCCGAGCGCGCCCGTCCGCGGCGCGCTTGGGTAGCCAAAGCGCCAGTTGCGCCGGGGTTTCACAAAAACCCCAGGGCGCAACCAGGCGACCGGCCTTCAAATCCTCGGCCACCAGTGGTTCAGGGGCAATCGCCACACCCAACCCTGCCACCGCCGCTTCCAGCAAATAATACAAATGCTCGAAACCCTGCCCGAACTTCAACGCCTTGGCGTCGAGGCCGCTTTGCTGTGCCCAGCTCGGCCAAGCCTGAGGGCGCGATGTTGTGTGCAACAGCGGCTCGGTCATCAGCGCACTGGCTGGCGCCTGTTGTAGCCGTTCGTAACCGGCGAAGCGAGGGCTCATGACCGGGCCGATGCGTTCACTGGCCAGTTCGTAGACCTGCATGTCCGCCGGCCAGGGTGGCTCGGCAAATACCAGCAAGGCGTCCAGCCCCGGCCGCCGAGGGTCAAGATCGCCTTCCCCGGCCGACAGGTGCAGGCGCAGGTCCGGCAAGTCCGCATTCAATCGTCCCAGGCGCGGAATGAACCAGCGCGCGAGCAAACTCCCGGAGCAGCCAAGCACGAACGGTGCATCGGCGGTGCTTTGGGTCAATTCGGCGCATACAGTGCGCAAGCGCTCGAACGCTTCAGTGCTGGCATCGCGCAAACGAATGCCGGCATCTGTGAGTTTAAGGCCGCGCCCGTCCTTGATGAACAGGCTGACGCCCAAGTGTTCTTCCAGCACCTTCAGTTGCCGGCTGACCGCGCCATGGGTGACGTGCAGCTGTTCGGCAGCCTGGCTGACGCTGTTCAGGCGGGCAGTGGCTTCGAAGGCCCGAAGGGCGTTCAGCGGAGGGAGGTCGTGGCTCATGGGATCTGTGAGTTTTCCTGACAGGTTGCGGCGATCTTATCGGTTTTCAGGCCGGGACGTCAGGGGTAGAGTGAGCGTCATTGTCATCACACGAATCCCACTGGAGCGACCCATGACCCAGACTAATCTGCGCAACGGCCCCGACGCCAACGGCCTGTTTGGCTCGTTCGGCGGCCGTTACGTCGCCGAAACCCTGATGCCGTTGATCCTCGACCTGGCCCGTGAATACGAACTGGCCAAGGAAGATCCTGCCTTCAAAGAAGAATTGGCCTACTTCCAGCGCGACTATGTCGGACGTCCAAGTCCTCTCTATTACGCTGAACGCCTGACCGAGTTCTGCGGCGGCGCGAAGATTTACCTCAAGCGCGAAGAGCTGAACCACACCGGCGCGCACAAGATCAACAACTGCATCGGCCAGATCCTGCTGGCGCGGCGCATGGGCAAGAAACGCATCATCGCCGAGACCGGCGCCGGCATGCACGGCGTGGCGACCGCCACCGTGGCCGCGCGTTTTGGCCTGGATTGCGTGATCTACATGGGCACCACTGACATCGAACGTCAGCAGGCCAACGTGTTCCGCATGAAGCTGCTGGGCGCCGAAGTGATCCCGGTCGTGGCCGGCACCGGCACCCTGAAAGATGCAATGAACGAAGCCCTGCGAGACTGGGTGACCAACGTCGACAGCACCTTCTATCTGATCGGCACTGTTGCGGGTCCACACCCTTACCCAGCGATGGTTCGTGACTTCCAGTCGGTGATCGGCAAAGAAACCCGTACTCAGTTGCAAGACCAGGAAGGCCGCCTGCCAGACAGTCTGGTGGCGTGCATCGGCGGTGGTTCCAATGCCATGGGCCTGTTCCACCCGTTCCTGGATGACAAGAGCGTCGAGATCATCGGCGTTGAAGCCGCCGGCTACGGTATCGAAACCGGCAAACACGCGGCCAGCCTGAACGGCGGCGTACCGGGCGTGCTACACGGCAATCGCACCTTCCTGTTGCAGGACGACGACGGTCAGATTATCGACGCCCACTCGATCTCCGCCGGCCTCGACTATCCGGGCATCGGCCCTGAACACGCCTGGTTGCATGACATCGGCCGCGTCCAGTACACCTCGGTGACCGACGACGAAGCCCTCGACGCGTTCCACAAATGCTGCCGCCTGGAAGGGATTATTCCTGCGCTGGAAAGCGCCCATGCCCTGGCCGAAGTGTTCAAGCGCGCACCGAAGCTGCCGAAGGATCACCTGATGGTGGTCAACCTGTCCGGCCGTGGCGACAAAGACATGCAAACCGTGATGCACCACATGGAACAATCCAAGCAGGAGAAACACTGATGAGCCGCCTGCAAACGCGTTTTGCTGAACTTAAAGAACAGAACCGCGCTGCGCTGGTGACCTTCGTCACCGCCGGCGATCCGAGCTACGACACCTCGCTGGCGATCCTCAAAGGCTTGCCGGGCGCTGGTGCCGACGTGATCGAATTGGGCATGCCCTTCACCGACCCGATGGCCGACGGCCCGGCAATCCAGTTGGCCAACATCCGCGCCTTGGGCGCCAAGCAGAACCTGGCGAAAACCCTGCAAATGGTTCGCGAGTTCCGTGAAGGCAACACCGAGACGCCGCTGGTGCTGATGGGTTATTTCAACCCGATTCACATGTATGGCGTGCCGCGTTTCATCGCGGATGCCAAAGAGGCTGGTGTCGATGGTTTGATCGTGGTCGATCTGCCGCCGGAACATAACGGTGAGCTGTGTGACCCGGCTCAGGCTGCGGGCCTGGACTTCATCCGTTTGACTACGCCGACCACCGATGACGTGCGCTTGCCGACCGTGCTGAACGGCAGCTCCGGCTTCGTCTATTACGTGTCGGTTGCGGGTGTGACCGGTGCGGGTGCGGCAACGTTGGAGCACGTCGAGGAAGCGGTGGCGCGTCTGCGTCGCCATACCGACCTGCCGATCAGCATCGGTTTCGGTATCCGTACACCGGAGCAGGCAGCGGCTATCGCTCGTCTGGCGGACGGTGTGGTGGTGGGTTCGGCGCTGATCGATCACATCGCCAATGCCTCGACGCCGGACCAGGCCATCGACGGCGTGCTGAGCCTTTGCGCCGCGCTTTCCGAGGGCGTGCGTAAGGCCCGGGTCAGCTGAAGGTAAAGTTCTTGATACAGAGGAATTAGCGCCTCGCCGCACACACTAATCAGCAAGACCGAGGGATTCAGAACATCGTTCTGAATCCCTTTTTGCTGTATGTGCAGTGAGGAAACCCCCGATGAAAATGCCGAAACGTCTGATTGCCAGCCTGGGCGTACTGATGCTCAGTGCGACCCCGTTGCTGCACGCCAGCGCCGACCAGCGCGACGATCACGACCACGGCGGCCCGCAGCAGGGCCAGTACGATAACCGCGGCAACGATCATGGTGATAATCGTGGCAATGATCACCGTGGCCCGCAGAACAACCATCGCGGCGGCCCTCCGCCACGGGACTTTGGCCCGGTGCGTCAGAGCATTCACGATAATCACGGCTATTTCGTGCGCGGTGCGCCGCCACCTCCGGGTATTCGCCTGGAACGTGGTCGGCCGTTGCCTCATGGGTATTACGGTGAGCGTCTGGATAATCGCGCGTTGTCGCATCTGCCGAATTACCAGGGCTACGAATGGCGTCGTGCCGGTGGCGACATTGTGTTGATCGCGGTGGGGACAGGGATTGTTTATGAGATTCTGGATAACGTGTTGAATTAAGGGCGTGTTCGGCACAGCGCATTGCGCGTTGTGCCGCAAAAAAGATCGCAGCCTTCGGCGGCTCCTACGCACCTTTGGGCGCTGCCGAAGGCTGCGATCTTTTGCTTTTCTATCAGGGCAGCTCCAACCCGCCCGCCGCCTTATGCAACGCCCGCAAATGCTCGCCAACCTGCTTCAGGTTGGCTTCATTGGCCGCAATCTCCGCCGCACGGCTCGGTTCCAGCAATGCCCGCACTTCCTTGTCCAGATCCCCGGTCAGCGATTGCAGCTGTTTCTGGCGCAGGCTGCTTTCCGCCTCCAGTCGCGCCGACTCGCTTGGCTGGGGCAAACCATAACCGCCGGAGCCGAGCAATTCGGCGGGGCGACTGAGGAAGCCGCTGTTGGCGAGAATCTGCTGCAAGGTCGCGTTGGCCTTGTCCATGCCGCCGTTCTTCAGTTCGCGAGCCCCCAGATAGCGCTGCTTCACTTCATCCTGAGCCAACTGGAGCTGGCGACGGAAACTGGCCTGCTCCAGCAACAGCAACGCCGCACTGGTGCGCAGGTCCGCCTGGTCGATCCATTGCCGACGTTCTTCAGCGCTCAATGACAGCCAGTCTTCGACGGTGGTCTGTTTGATCGGCAAGTGCTTCTTCAGCACTTCGAACATCGCTTGATAACGATCGCGGAAGGAGTCGAAGCGATAGCCCAGGCGCAAGGCCTCGCGCGGGTCGTCGAGTACGCTGGTGTCCGCCAGTCCGCGACCTTTGAGCACTTCCAGCAAGCCGTTGGGCATGATGCTGTCCAGACCCGTCAGTTGCGCGTTATTGCTGCCGCTGCGCAGCAGTTTCAGGCTTTCCACTGCGCAGTTGTTGGACAGGAAGAAGTAGTTGCCGTCGTAGCTCCAGTGCATCTCCGCCGCGTGTTCCACCACTTCCTCGATCTCGGTGCGCGACAGGTTCAATGGCACCGAAGCGAGGCTGCGCAGTTCGGTCTTGGTGTATTCATCGATGACTTGGGCCAGGGGCAAGACAAACAGGCGCGACGGGTATTTGCCGACGAGGCCGTCCCAACTCGACAGCTGCACGTCACCGACGAAAGCGCGGTAGGACAGCACCAGGTGCTGATCCAGGTCCAGTCGGCAATCCGGCCCGCGTGGACGGCCCGGCGCGCAGATCACCAGGCGCAACATGCTGTGGCCCCAGCGGCTGACCCAGTTCTGGTTAGCTTCAGCCAGCAGATAGTCCACGGCGTAAACCCGTTTCGGGTCGACCTGACCCAGCGGCGTTTTGGCGAAGTCGTTGCCGGCATTCAGGAAGGCGAAGGTTTTGGCGCAAGTGTCCTTGGCGGCAGGCGCCCAGCCGAAATGTTCCTTGTAGTAGCGGTACAGCGCGGGACGACGGCAGGCATAGCTTGGGTCGAGGAGGAAATACTCCATGTTGACCGCCACGAACTCCTTGGGATTGGTCGTCTCGTAGAGGTCCGGGCTGCGGGCGACTTGCCGGTTGTGCGCTTCGCGTTCGCCACGACGGCCGACGTATTGCGGCCAACCGGCCAGGTCCAGCAGTCGTGGGTCATCACTGAGGGTAAAGCGGCGTGCTGTCTGGCCGCGGCATTGATCGGGAATGCCGATCAGCCCTGAGCTGCTGTTGCGTCGATTGCAACGCTGGATCAGCGTGCGCTCGGCGTCTGGCCACAGGCGCGCGCGGTCATAAATATGGGTGAGTTCGTGCAGGACCGTGGCGAGCATTTCCCGGCGCACGGTGCCGTGGGGGCGATACGTCTTTTTTGTCGCGGCGCTGCCGTCGGTGAGGCTGGCGAGCAGATTGCGATTCAGATCGAGCTCGGACACCAGGGACGCCTGGCCGTAGGCGTTACTGGGCATGTCGTCGGTCCAGCCGACATCGATGCGCCGATCCAGCTGCTCGACGAAACGCGGCGGCAGCGCCTGCATGGCTTCATCAAGCAGCGCCTGGCTGGCCTGCACTTGCGCGGGGCTCAGACCGTCGGTCTTGAGGCGTAGTTGCAGGCTGGCCTGGGCGGTGTTGCCGAGCAGCAACACCATCCCGGCCAGCAGCCAGACGCTAAGCGACCTCACAGTGCGAGGATGGCTTCGGCGAGAACCTGGTCACTGGCATCGCGGGCTTCCGGCACGCGGGTGCGCAAGGTATTGAAGGCCGCTTCCAGGTGGGCACCACGAATATCACCATCGCTGGCGATGAAACTGGCCGCATCGTCATGGGCTTCGCGGACGATTTTCGAATCGCGAATGGACGTGGTGGTATCGGACGTGAAGTCGAGCGTGCGCTGGGTGGCGCGAATGAGGATATTACTGGTGGCAACCAGGGTGTGTGCCTGGGCCACGTCGGCCAACAACAGCAGGCCAAGGGTGGCAGCAATCAGCGGGCTACGCATGGAACGACTCCGGAGGAACGATGATAACTATTGGACGAGAATTGCCTGTGCCAGTTCAAGGTCGCTGGCATGAAGTTTTGGCTGGGTCCGACGCAGGTAAACCAGGGCGGATTCCAGTTGCGCTCCTCGCAGTTGGCCGTCACTGGCGATGAAAGCCGCGGCGTCATCCTGAGCGGCGATCAGCAGTTTATGGTCGAAGGGCGCGGAGGTCACCATGCTTGTGGCGTAGCCACTGACGACAGTGCCTTGTGTAGACAGGTTGAAGGCATCGAAGGCATGGGCCGAGCCCGACCAGGAGGCCGCAATAATCACTTGCGTGAGTAACAGATTTGAAAGAAACCGCATGGGACTCGATAGCTGAAAGCGAGTCCCAAGGCTAGCGCAATGCCCGGACTAGAGCCAGCGCCGAAACATGGGGACACGATGGGCGTGCCCCGTCGTTCAGCTGACGTTCAGATCGCCAGGATGGCTTGGGCAATCTGTGCATCAGTAGCGTTCAACTGAGGCAATTGGCGGTGAATCTCATCGATTGCACTTTCCAGTTTCACACCACGAATGTCACCGTTGCTGGCGACAAAGCTGGCGGCGTCATCACGAGCAGCACGTACGATTTTGTTATCGCGCAGTGAAGAAGAGGCGTCGGAGGTCGCATCGGAACTGGATTTGAGGGCGCCGACTACGGCGTCGGTGGTCACGATAAAACTGGAGGCGTGGGCATTGGCAGCCACGGCGAGCAGGGCTGCGGCGCTCAGCAGACGAAGACGGGACATGGGGTAGCTCCTTTGGATAAACCGATTGAGAGGTGGCGCAGTGTCTGGTTGATCAGACGCCTGTTGGGAAGCGTTCGCCACGTTCTGATTGGATATTAGGCCGGTGAGGATGAATTCGAATAGCCCATCGAGATGAAACGGCCGCTCTTATGGAGGTGTACTGCTACATTTTCGTAATTGTAAAACTGTACCTGTATGGCTTTTTCCGGGTCCTGAAACGACAAAACCCGTCGTGGTTTCCCACGACGGGTCTTGTTTGTTCAATTCGGGTGCTGGCGGTGGACCCTACAGGTCAGGGCCAGCGACGCTAACTTAGCGCCAGAACGGCTTGCTCAGCTCTTCGTAGCGTTGTGCTTCGCTAATCCCGGCATCAGCCAGCAGACGCGAATCCAGACGAGCCAGTTGATGGCGGCTGGTAATGCGGCGCTGCCACAACATCAGGTTGGCGATAACGCGAAGAGGCATGGAAGCCTGGGTTTTTGCAGCAGTGTCTTCGAAGAACAGTTCGGAACTGAGTGTACGTTCCATGGTTAGCATCCTTCCGCTTGTGGCGGGATTAGGTAGTGGTTTAACTGATGCCAATGATCCTCTCGTTTGGCCAGACTCCCTAGATACAGTTCACTTGTATTGTGAGAGACCAGTTAACTGTTTACAGGGGGTGTACTGGTCGAAATTGAGGCAACTGTACCTGTCGGCACTAATAAGGTGCATTTTCCACCGAGGCGTTAGGAAATGTAGGCAAAAGCCGTAGGAAACGACCAGTACAGCAGTACAGTTTTTTACAGAAGAGTGTGTTGCACGTACCAGCTGACGCAACTGTGTGTGCGTCAGCTGTGTTTTTGTTCAATCAGGCCTTAAGCATCCGCCCGGTTTCTTCCAGGTTGATGTGCCAGCTCAGGGCATCGCGCAGGATGTGCGGGGTGTGGCCACCGATTGCACAGGCCGCCGTGAAGTAGTCATTCAGGGCTTCGCGATAGTCCGGGTGCACGCAGTTGTCGATGACCACCCGAGCCCGCTCCCGTGGCGCCAGGCCCCGCAGGTCGGCCAGGCCGATCTCGGTCACCAGGATGTCGACGTCATGTTCTGTATGGTCAACGTGACTGACCATCGGCACCACGCTGGAAATCGCGCCACCCTTGGCGATCGACTTGGTGACAAAGATCGACAAGTGCGCGTTGCGCGCGAAGTCCCCCGAACCACCGATGCCATTCATCATCCGCGTGCCGCAGACGTGGGTGGAATTGACGTTGCCGTACAGGTCGAATTCCAGCGCCGTGTTGACGGCGATGATACCCAGGCGCCGAACCACTTCCGGGTGGTTGGAGATTTCCTGAGGACGCAGCACCAGCTTGTCCTTGTAATGCTCCAGGTTGCCGAACACATCGGTATTGCGTCGTGCCGACAACGTGATCGAACTGCCCGATGCAAAGCTCAGTTTGCCGGCGTCGATCAGGTCGAAGGTCGAATCCTGCAACACTTCGGAGTACATGGTCAGGTCTTCGAATGGCGAGTCGATCAAGCCGCACATCACCGAGTTGGCGATGGTGCCGATCCCGGCCTGCAGCGGACCGAGCTTGTTGGTCATGCGCCCGGCCGCGACTTCCTGCTTGAAGAAGTCGATCAGGTGATCGGCGATGGCCTGGGTGTCGGCGTCCGGCGGCAGCACAGTGGAAGGCGAGTCAGATTGGTTGGTGATCACGATTGCCACGATCTTGTCCGCAGGGATCGGGATTGCAGTGCTGCCAATCCGGTCATCGACCTTCACCAGTGGAATCGGCGTACGGGTCGGGCGGTAGGTCGGGATATAGATGTCGTGCAAACCCTCCAGATTCGGGTTGTGCGCCATGTTGATCTCGACAATCACGTGCTTGGCGAAGATCGCGAAGCTCGCCGAGTTGCCCACCGACGTGGTCGGCACGATATGGCCCTGCTCGGTGATCGCCACGGCTTCAATCACCGCGATGTCCGGCCGCGTGAGTTGCTGGTTGCGCAGCATCTCGACGGTTTCCGACAGATGCTGGTCAATGAACATGACTTCGCCGGCGTTGATCGCCTTGCGCAGGGTGCTGTCTACCTGGAACGGCATGCGCCGCGACAGGACGCCAGCTTCGGTCAGTTGTTTATCGAGGTCGTTGCCCAGGCTCGCGCCGGTCATCAGGGTGATTTTCAGCGGGGTGATTTTGGCGCGTTCGGCCAGTGCGTGGGGCACCGCCTTGGCTTCACCGGCGCGGGTGAAACCGCTCATGCCGACGGTCATGCCGTCCTCAATCAGAGCGGCAGCGTCAGCGGCGCTCATCACCTTATCCAACAACGAAGGCAAGCGAATACGATCACGGTACATGGATTGTTATCTCGGGCAACGAAAGCAAGGTACGCAGTCTAGTGATTTGAAAAACATCCGTCCCGCTACCATGGTCGAATGCCAAGCCCTGATTTAGAGCCTTTGGTCGGGTTTCACGGGAATAAAAAAACCCCAGCCTACTAAAGGCTGAGGTTTTGGGTATTGCGTTGGAGCAGGTTTTACTCGACAGCTTTAACCATGTCTTCGATGACTTTCTTGGCGTCGCCAAAAACCATCATGGTTTTGTCGAGGTAGAACAGTTCGTTGTCCAGACCGGCATACCCGCTGGCCATCGAGCGCTTGTTGACGATGATGGTCTTGGCCTTGAACGCTTCGAGAATCGGCATGCCGGCAATCGGCGATTTCGGATCGTTCTTGGCGGCCGGGTTGACCACGTCGTTGGCGCCCAGCACCAGCACCACGTCGGCCTGACCGAACTCGGAGTTGATGTCTTCCATCTCGAACACCTGGTCGTAAGGCACTTCGGCCTCGGCCAGCAATACGTTCATGTGGCCAGGCATCCGACCGGCCACCGGGTGGATCGCGTACTTCACGGTCACGCCGCGGTGGGTCAGCTTCTCGGTCAGCTCTTTGAGCGCGTGTTGCGCCCGTGCTACCGCCAGGCCGTAGCCTGGAACGATGATCACGGTGTCGGCGTTGGTCAGCAGGAAGGTCGCATCGTCAGCCGAACCGGATTTCACCGGACGCGCTTCTTTCGAACCTGCCGGACCCGCCGCGTCCGCGGTGTTGCCGAAACCGCCGAGCAACACATTAAAGAAGGAGCGGTTCATCGCCTTGCACATGATGTAGGAGAGGATCGCACCCGACGAACCCACCAGCGAACCGGCGATGATCAGCATCGAGTTGTTCAGCGAGAAGCCGATACCCGCCGCTGCCCAGCCGGAATAGCTGTTGAGCATCGAGACAACCACCGGCATGTCCGCGCCGCCGATCGGGATGATGATCAGCACACCCAGCACGAAGGCCAGGGCCAGCATCAGTGCGAAAGCGTTGAGGTTGCCGGTCAGCATGAAGGTGACGCCCAGTGCCAGCGTTGCCAGGCCCAGCACCAGGTTTAGTTTGTGCTGGCCACCGAACTGTACCGGTGCGCCCTGGAACAGGCGGAACTTGTACTTGCCCGACAGCTTGCCGAAGGCGATTACCGAACCGGAGAAAGTGATGGCACCGATGGCCGCGCCGAGGAACAGCTCCAGGCGGTTACCGGCAGGAATCGCATCACCCAGTTGCTTGACGATGCCCAGCGACTGCGGCTCAACCACGGCAGCAATGGCAATGAACACCGCCGCCATACCGATCATGCTGTGCATGAAGGCGACCAGTTCCGGCATCTTGGTCATTTCGACGCGCTTGGCCATGATCGAGCCAGCGGTGCCGCCGACCAGCAGGCCAACGATGACGTAACCGATGCCGGCAGTGGCCAGCTCAGCGCCCAGCTTATAGATGAGGCCGACAGTGGTGAGGATCGCCAGCGCCATGCCGAGCATGCCGTAGACGTTGCCGCGCCGCGACGTGGTCGGGTGCGACAGACCTTTGAGGGCCTGGATGAAGCAGATCGACGCGATCAAGTAGAGCGTCGTGACAAGGTTCATGCTCATTACTTGGGCGCCTCTTCTTTTACGACTTTCGGGGCTTTTTTCTTGAACATCTCAAGCATCCTGCGGGTGACCAGGAAGCCACCGAACACGTTTACCGCTGCCAGGGCCACGGCGAGGGTGCCCATGGTCTTGCCCAGTGGTGTCACGGTCAAAGCCGCTGCCAGCATGGCGCCGACGATGACGATCGCGGAAATGGCGTTGGTCACCGCCATCAATGGCGTGTGCAGTGCAGGTGTAACGTTCCAGACCACGTGATAACCGACATAAATCGCCAGCACGAAGATGATCAGGTTGTAGATACCGGGGGAGATAAGCTCTTCCATCGTCTGAATCCCTGCTTAGGCGTTTTTGCGGATGACTTGGCCGTCGCGGCACATCAGGCACGCGGCGACGATGTCGTCTTCGAGGTTCACTTCGAACTGGCCTTCTTTGTTGAAGACCAGCTTCAGGAAGTCCAGCAGGTTGCGGGCGTACAGCGCCGAAGCGTCTGCCGCGACTTCACCAGCCAGGTTGGTCGGGCCACAAATGGTTACGCCATTCTCGACGACGACTTGATCGGCCACGGTCAGCGGGCAGTTGCCGCCCTGGGCGGCGGCGAGGTCGATGACTACCGAGCCTGGCTTCATCTGCGCCACGGTTTCCGCGCTCAACAGTGTCGGTGCCTTACGGCCCGGGATCAGTGCGGTGGTGATGACGATGTCGGCTTGTTTGGCGCGTTCGTGCACGGCCAGGGCCTGACGTTGCATCCAGCTCGCGGGCATAGGCCGCGCGTAGCCGCCGACACCGACAGCGCATTCGCGCTCTTCCTCAGTCTCGTAAGGCACGTCGACGAACTTGGCGCCGAGGGATTCGATTTGCTCTTTTACCGCCGGACGTACGTCAGACGCTTCGATCACTGCGCCCAGGCGTTTCGCCGTGGCGATCGCCTGCAAGCCCGCCACGCCAGCGCCGAGAATCAGCACGCGCGCCGCTTTCACGGTACCCGCAGCGGTCATCAGCATCGGCATGAAGCGTGGGTAATAGTGAGCGGCGAGCAGCACGGCTTTATAGCCGGCAATGTTCGCTTGCGAGGAGAGCACATCCAGGCTTTGAGCGCGGGAGGTACGCGGCGCTGCTTCCAGTGCGAACGCGGTAATGCCGCACTCGGCCAGTTTGGCGATGGTTTCATTGCTGAACGGATTGAGCATCCCCACCACAACGGTGCCGCTTTTAATCAGCGCCAGCTCGCTGTCGCTGGGGGCGACCACCTTGAGAATCAGCTCGGCACCAAACGCATCGTTGGCGCTGCCAATGGTCGCGCCTGCCGCTTCATAAGCACTGTCGACAACGCTGGCTTTGACGCCGGCGCCGCTTTGTACAGTGACCTTATGACCCTGGCCGATCAACTTTTTGATGGTTTCCGGGGTTGCAGCAACCCGTGTTTCACCCGTCTGGGTTTCGAGAGGAACACCAATGTGCACGTCAAATCTCCTGCGTGATCTTATTGAGTAAACCCAGGCACTTCGGATGGTGCGGCTGGGGCGGCCGATCAGCACGATCCCGCCAAATCAGGGCGGGGCGCGGCATTTTGCAGGCGAACTTTGTGCCCTTCAAGGGATTATGACGGGTGACGGAAAATTAACTACAAGTCACCCCGTGACCGAATGTCGCAACCAACCGGTTCAATCCCTTGCAGGCCGTGCCTTGTAAGGAGTCTGGTCGAAATTGAAGAATTTCCACATCGGCGCGGTGAATGAGTGGTCATTGCTTCGAAATAGAGGCTCAAGGCCACGTCTTCAGGCGCTTGTGGGACGTTTGTACTGCTTGTCGGTACAGTCTATGGATATGCGACAAATACTTATATCTGTAGTGTTTTTAAATTACTGACTACGAGGTCAGTTAATCAGCTCTGACCTTTATCCTTCTAGGTTGTAGCTGTGTGCCTGGTTTACCAGCCAGTCGCGAAAAGCCCTTAAAGACGCCGATTCGACCTTCCGTTCAGGAATCATCAGGTAATACGCCTTGATGCTCGATAGCGCCTGCGGATTGGCAATCACCAGGCGCTTCTCCGCCAATTCACGCTGGATCAGAAACGGCGGAATCAGTGCGATCCCCATGTCGTGCATGGCTGCCTGGGCGAGCATGGAGAATAGCTCGTAACGCGGGCCTGTCATGTCACGGGGGATATTTAGATTCTGAAAGTTGAACCATTGGCGCCAGGCATAGGGGCGGGTGGTTTGCTGCAACAAGGGTAATTCCGCGATTTCAGTGGCTGTCAGATTTGTCTTATTGCCCAGTAGGGCGGGGCTGCACACCGGCATCGGGTTTTCTCCCATCAGTCTGTGGGATTCGGTACCTGACCAGTCCGCATCGCCGAAATAGATCGCTGCATCGAATTCGGTGTCGGCAAACAGAAAGGGGCGGGTGCGGTTGGTGAGGTTGACGGTCACCTCGGGGTGCTTGTGCTGAAAATCTTTGAGTCGCGGCAGCAGCCATTGGGTGCCGAAGGTCGGCACCACCGCGAGTTCGATCACGTTGGCGCCTTGCTGGCCCATCACTGACAACGTGTCCCGCTCAACCGCATCGAGTTGCGTGGCCACCCGACGGCTGTAGGAAAGTCCGGCTTCGGTCAGCTTCACGCCGCGCCGGGAGCGTCGGAACAGTTCGACGCTGAGGAACTCCTCCAGGCTGGCGATCTGTCGGCAAATCGCTCCTTGGGTGAGGGAAAGTTCCTGTGCAGCCTTGGTAAAGCTCTCATGGCGCGCTGCCGCTTCGAAGCTGATCAGGGCGGTGGTGCTGGGGATTTTCCTGCGCATGTACGTGAACCTCACTAATACATCGCATTAATGACCTTGCGCGATGCTTCGGAGTGAGAAATTAGCACAACAGTATGCGAAATCCTCGTTTGCCGTGACGCCGAACGGGGCCTAGGATCAGTTCACGTTATTTGACCCGATTCGAGAGGACACACTCATGGGCGGTAAAGCTAGCTTCAACTGGATCGATCCCCTGCTGCTGGATCAACAGCTCACCGAAGAAGAGCGCATGATTCGCGACACCGCCGAGCAGTTCGCTCAGCAGAAACTCGCGCCGCGTGTTCTGGAAGCTTTCCGCCATGAGAAGACCGACATCGCGATCTTCCGTGAGATGGGCGACGTGGGTTTGTTGGGCGCGACCATTCCTGAGGAATACGGTGGCAGCGGCCTGAACTACGTCAGCTACGGCCTGATCGCCCGTGAGGTCGAGCGCGTCGACTCCGGCTATCGGTCGATGATGAGCGTGCAATCTTCGCTGGTGATGGTGCCGATCAATGAGTTCGGTACTGAAGCGCAAAAGCAGAAGTACCTGCCGAAACTCGCTTCGGGCGAGTGGATCGGTTGCTTCGGTCTGACAGAGCCGAACCACGGTTCCGACCCGGGCGCGATGATTACTCGTGCACGAAAAGTGGAAGGCGGCTACAGCCTGACCGGCAGCAAGATGTGGATCACCAACAGCCCGATCGCCGATGTGTTCGTGGTCTGGGGCAAGGACGACGCCGGCGACATCCGTGGCTTCGTACTGGAGAAGGGCTGGAAAGGCCTGAGCGCTCCGGCGATTCACGGCAAGGTTGGCCTGCGTGCGTCGATCACGGGCGAAATCGTCATGGACAATGTGTTTGTCCCTGAAGAAAACATCTTCCCGGATGTCCGTGGCCTGAAAGGTCCGTTTACCTGCCTCAACTCCGCACGTTACGGCATCTCCTGGGGCGCGCTGGGCGCCGCCGAGTTCTGCTGGCACACCGCGCGTCAATACACCCTGGATCGTCAGCAGTTCGGTCGCCCATTGGCCGCCACTCAGTTGATCCAGAAGAAGTTGGCCGATATGCAGACTGAAATCACCATGGCGCTGCAAGGCTGCCTGCGTCTGGGTCGCATGAAGGATGAAGGCACGGCTGCGGTCGAGATCACTTCGATGATGAAGCGCAACTCCTGCGGCAAGTCCCTGGACATCGCGCGCATGGCTCGCGACATGTTGGGCGGCAACGGCATCTCCGATGAATTCGGGGTGGCTCGCCACCTGGTCAACCTGGAAGTGGTGAATACCTACGAAGGTACGCATGACGTGCACGCGCTGATCCTGGGTCGCGCGCAGACCGGCATCCAGGCGTTCTATTAATAGGAGAACGGCAATGGGCGCGCTTTCGCATTTACGGGTACTGGATTTATCGCGGGTGCTGGCCGGGCCTTGGTCCGGGCAGATCCTAGCGGACCTTGGCGCTGAGGTGATCAAGGTCGAGCGCCCGGGCAATGGCGACGACACGCGCGCCTGGGGGCCTCCGTTCCTGAAAGACGCCTATGGCGAGAACACCAGCGAGGCCGCTTATTACTTGTCGGCCAATCGCAACAAGCAATCGGTGACCATCGACTTCACTCGGCCTGAAGGCCAGAGGCTGGTGCGCGAGCTGGCAGAGAAGTCGGACATTTTGATTGAGAACTTCAAGGTGGGCGGTCTGGCGGCTTATGGGCTGGACTATGAATCGCTCAAGGCGATCAACCCGAATCTGATTTATTGCTCGATCACCGGGTTTGGTCAGACCGGGCCCTACGCCAAGCGTGCGGGCTATGACTTCATGATCCAGGGGTTGGGTGGCTTGATGAGCCTGACGGGCCGGCCTGAAGGTGATGAGGGTGCCGGGCCGGTGAAAGTCGGTGTAGCGCTGACGGACATTCTGACCGGGCTCTATTCGACGGTGGCGATATTGGCGGCGCTGGCGCATCGGGATCATGACGGTGGCGGTCAGCACATTGATATGGCATTGCTGGATGTGCAGGTGGCATGCCTGGCTAACCAGGCGATGAACTACCTGACTACCGGCAATGCGCCGAAGCGCTTGGGGAATGCGCACCCAAACATCGTGCCTTATCAGGACTTTCCTACGGCGGATGGCGATTTCATCCTCACCGTGGGTAACGACGGGCAATTCCGCAAGTTTGCCGAGGTGGCGGGGCAGCCGCAGTGGGCGGATGATCCGCGTTTTGCTACCAACAAGCTGCGGGTGGCCAATCGGGCGGTGCTGATTCCGCTGATTCGTCAGGCGACAGTATTCAAGACGACGGCTGAGTGGGTGTTGCAGCTGGAGCAGGCTGGCGTGCCGTGCGGGCCGATCAATGATTTGGCGCAGGTGTTTGCTGATCCGCAGGTTAAAGCACGTGGGTTGGCTATTGAACTGCCTCATGTGCTGGCCGGGATGGTGCCCCAGGTGGCGAGTCCGATTCGTCTGTCCGAGACGCCTGTGGAGTACCGCAATGCGCCTCCGCTATTAGGGGAACATACGCTGGAGGTTCTGCAGCGGGTATTGGGTTTGAGCGCTGGTGCTGTGGCTGCTCTCAAGCAAGACGGAGTGCTCTGAAGGTTTCTTCTATATAGAGGGAGCGGGTTTGCTCTTCTATATATAGCGCGAGCGGGGTGTTTTCCGGCTTTCTGCAAGTTATTGATAGAAAAGCCAAATCAGTGCTTGACGGCAGATTCTGGAAGTCTATAATTCGCCCCACTTCCGGCGCAGTCGAAACGGAAAACTCCTTGGTAAACAAAGAGTTACGCAGTTTTCGGCAGCGAGTTGCTTCAGGTCATCGAAGCCCAGAAGGAGTTGATAAGGCAGTGTGTTGTCGCCTTGTTAACGGTTCGATCTTCTCGGTCGAAAGCGGAGTAAAAGAGGTGTTGACAGCAGCGAGTAACGCTGTAGAATTCGCCTCCCGCTAACGAGAGATCGGAGGCGCAAGTGGTTGAAGTTGCAAAGGAAACTTTGAAAACTTCTGAAAATAACCGCTTGACAGTAACTGGCGCTGCTGTAGAATGCGCGCCTCGGTTGAGACGAAAGATCTTAACCCACCGCTCTTTAACAACTGAATCAAGCAATTCGTGTGGGTGCTTGTGGAGTCAGACTGATAGTCAACAAGATTATCAGCATCACAAGTTACTCCGCGAGAAATCAAAGATGTAACCAACGATTGCTGAGCCAAGTTTAGGGTTTCTTAAAAACCCAAAGATGTTTGAACTGAAGAGTTTGATCATGGCTCAGATTGAACGCTGGCGGCAGGCCTAACACATGCAAGTCGAGCGGCAGCACGGGTACTTGTACCTGGTGGCGAGCGGCGGACGGGTGAGTAATGCCTAGGAATCTGCCTGGTAGTGGGGGATAACGCTCGGAAACGGACGCTAATACCGCATACGTCCTACGGGAGAAAGCAGGGGACCTTCGGGCCTTGCGCTATCAGATGAGCCTAGGTCGGATTAGCTAGTTGGTGAGGTAATGGCTCACCAAGGCGACGATCCGTAACTGGTCTGAGAGGATGATCAGTCACACTGGAACTGAGACACGGTCCAGACTCCTACGGGAGGCAGCAGTGGGGAATATTGGACAATGGGCGAAAGCCTGATCCAGCCATGCCGCGTGTGTGAAGAAGGTCTTCGGATTGTAAAGCACTTTAAGTTGGGAGGAAGGGCATTTACCTAATACGTAAGTGTTTTGACGTTACCGACAGAATAAGCACCGGCTAACTCTGTGCCAGCAGCCGCGGTAATACAGAGGGTGCAAGCGTTAATCGGAATTACTGGGCGTAAAGCGCGCGTAGGTGGTTCGTTAAGTTGGATGTGAAATCCCCGGGCTCAACCTGGGAACTGCATTCAAAACTGTCGAGCTAGAGTATGGTAGAGGGTGGTGGAATTTCCTGTGTAGCGGTGAAATGCGTAGATATAGGAAGGAACACCAGTGGCGAAGGCGACCACCTGGACTAATACTGACACTGAGGTGCGAAAGCGTGGGGAGCAAACAGGATTAGATACCCTGGTAGTCCACGCCGTAAACGATGTCAACTAGCCGTTGGGAGCCTTGAGCTCTTAGTGGCGCAGCTAACGCATTAAGTTGACCGCCTGGGGAGTACGGCCGCAAGGTTAAAACTCAAATGAATTGACGGGGGCCCGCACAAGCGGTGGAGCATGTGGTTTAATTCGAAGCAACGCGAAGAACCTTACCAGGCCTTGACATCCAATGAACTTTCTAGAGATAGATTGGTGCCTTCGGGAACATTGAGACAGGTGCTGCATGGCTGTCGTCAGCTCGTGTCGTGAGATGTTGGGTTAAGTCCCGTAACGAGCGCAACCCTTGTCCTTAGTTACCAGCACGTTAAGGTGGGCACTCTAAGGAGACTGCCGGTGACAAACCGGAGGAAGGTGGGGATGACGTCAAGTCATCATGGCCCTTACGGCCTGGGCTACACACGTGCTACAATGGTCGGTACAGAGGGTTGCCAAGCCGCGAGGTGGAGCTAATCCCAGAAAACCGATCGTAGTCCGGATCGCAGTCTGCAACTCGACTGCGTGAAGTCGGAATCGCTAGTAATCGCGAATCAGAATGTCGCGGTGAATACGTTCCCGGGCCTTGTACACACCGCCCGTCACACCATGGGAGTGGGTTGCACCAGAAGTAGCTAGTCTAACCTTCGGGGGGACGGTTACCACGGTGTGATTCATGACTGGGGTGAAGTCGTAACAAGGTAGCCGTAGGGGAACCTGCGGCTGGATCACCTCCTTAATCGACGACATCAGCTGCTCCATAAGTTCCCACACGAATTGCTTGATTCATTGAAGAAGACGATAAGCCAGCCTTTAAGGTGGCTTGTGTTGTTAGAGTTTAGAAATGAATATTCTGAAATGAATATTGATTTCTAGTCTTTGATTAGATCGTTCTTTAAAAATTTGGGTATGTGATAGAAAGATAGACTGAACGTTACTTTCACTGGTAACGGATCAGGCTAAGGTAAAATTTGTGAGTTCTCTTAATTGAGAAATTCGAATTTTCGGCGAATGTCGTCTTCACAGTATAACCAGATTGCTTGGGGTTATATGGTCAAGTGAAGAAGCGCATACGGTGGATGCCTTGGCAGTCAGAGGCGATGAAAGACGTGGTAGCCTGCGAAAAGCTTCGGGGAGTCGGCAAACAGACTTTGATCCGGAGATGTCTGAATGGGGGAACCCACCTAACATAAGTTAGGTATCTTAAGCTGAATACATAGGCTTAAGAAGCGAACCAGGGGAACTGAAACATCTAAGTACCCTGAGGAAAAGAAATCAACCGAGATTCCCTTAGTAGTGGCGAGCGAACGGGGACTAGCCCTTAAGTGGCTTTGAGATTAGCGGAACGCTCTGGAAAGTGCGGCCATAGTGGGTGATAGCCCTGTACGCGAAAATCTCTTAGTCATGAAATCGAGTAGGACGGAGCACGAGAAACTTTGTCTGAATATGGGGGGACCATCCTCCAAGGCTAAATACTACTGACTGACCGATAGTGAACTAGTACCGTGAGGGAAAGGCGAAAAGAACCCCGGAGAGGGGAGTGAAATAGATCCTGAAACCGTATGCGTACAAGCAGTGGGAGCCCACTTTGTTGGGTGACTGCGTACCTTTTGTATAATGGGTCAGCGACTTATTTTCAGTGGCGAGCTTAACCGAATAGGGGAGGCGTAGCGAAAGCGAGTCTTAATAGGGCGTCTAGTCGCTGGGAATAGACCCGAAACCGGGCGATCTATCCATGGGCAGGTTGAAGGTTGGGTAACACTAACTGGAGGACCGAACCGACTACCGTTGAAAAGTTAGCGGATGACCTGTGGATCGGAGTGAAAGGCTAATCAAGCTCGGAGATAGCTGGTTCTCCTCGAAAGCTATTTAGGTAGCGCCTCATGTATCACTGTAGGGGGTAGAGCACTGTTTCGGCTAGGGGGTCATCCCGACTTACCAAACCGATGCAAACTCCGAATACCTACAAGTGCCGAGCATGGGAGACACACGGCGGGTGCTAACGTCCGTCGTGAAAAGGGAAACAACCCAGACCGTCAGCTAAGGTCCCAAAGTTATGGTTAAGTGGGAAACGATGTGGGAAGGCTTAGACAGCTAGGAGGTTGGCTTAGAAGCAGCCACCCTTTAAAGAAAGCGTAATAGCTCACTAGTCGAGTCGGCCTGCGCGGAAGATGTAACGGGGCTCAAACCATACACCGAAGCTACGGGTATCACTTAGGTGATGCGGTAGAGGAGCGTTCTGTAAGCCTGTGAAGGTGAGTTGAGAAGCTTGCTGGAGGTATCAGAAGTGCGAATGCTGACATGAGTAACGACAATGGGTGTGAAAAACACCCACGCCGAAAGACCAAGGTTTCCTGCGCAACGTTAATCGACGCAGGGTTAGTCGGTCCCTAAGGCGAGGCTGAAAAGCGTAGTCGATGGAAAACAGGTTAATATTCCTGTACTTCTGGTTATTGCGATGGAGGGACGGAGAAGGCTAGGCCAGCTTGGCGTTGGTTGTCCAAGTTTAAGGTGGTAGGCTGGAATCTTAGGTAAATCCGGGATTCTAAGGCCGAGAGCTGATGACGAGTGTTCTTTTAGAACACGAAGTGGTTGATGCCATGCTTCCAAGAAAAGCTTCTAAGCTTCAGGTAACCAGGAACCGTACCCCAAACCGACACAGGTGGTTGGGTAGAGAATACCAAGGCGCTTGAGAGAACTCGGGTGAAGGAACTAGGCAAAATGGCACCGTAACTTCGGGAGAAGGTGCGCCGGTGAGGGTGAAGCATTTACTGCGTAAGCCCATGCCGGTCGAAGATACCAGGCCGCTGCGACTGTTTATTAAAAACACAGCACTCTGCAAACACGAAAGTGGACGTATAGGGTGTGACGCCTGCCCGGTGCCGGAAGGTTAATTGATGGGGTTAGCTAACGCGAAGCTCTTGATCGAAGCCCCGGTAAACGGCGGCCGTAACTATAACGGTCCTAAGGTAGCGAAATTCCTTGTCGGGTAAGTTCCGACCTGCACGAATGGCGTAACGATGGCGGCGCTGTCTCCACCCGAGACTCAGTGAAATTGAAATCGCTGTGAAGATGCAGTGTATCCGCGGCTAGACGGAAAGACCCCGTGAACCTTTACTATAGCTTTGCACTGGACTTTGAATTTGCTTGTGTAGGATAGGTGGGAGGCTTTGAAGCGTGGACGCCAGTTCGCGTGGAGCCAACCTTGAAATACCACCCTGGCAACTTTGAGGTTCTAACTCAGGTCCGTTATCCGGATCGAGGACAGTGTATGGTGGGTAGTTTGACTGGGGCGGTCTCCTCCTAAAGAGTAACGGAGGAGTACGAAGGTGCGCTCAGACCGGTCGGAAATCGGTCGTAGAGTATAAAGGCAAAAGCGCGCTTGACTGCGAGACAGACACGTCGAGCAGGTACGAAAGTAGGTCTTAGTGATCCGGTGGTTCTGTATGGAAGGGCCATCGCTCAACGGATAAAAGGTACTCCGGGGATAACAGGCTGATACCGCCCAAGAGTTCATATCGACGGCGGTGTTTGGCACCTCGATGTCGGCTCATCACATCCTGGGGCTGAAGCCGGTCCCAAGGGTATGGCTGTTCGCCATTTAAAGTGGTACGCGAGCTGGGTTTAGAACGTCGTGAGACAGTTCGGTCCCTATCTGCCGTGGACGTTTGAGATTTGAGAGGGGCTGCTCCTAGTACGAGAGGACCGGAGTGGACGAACCTCTGGTGTTCCGGTTGTCACGCCAGTGGCATTGCCGGGTAGCTATGTTCGGAATAGATAACCGCTGAAAGCATCTAAGCGGGAAACTAGCCTCAAGATGAGATCTCACTGGGACCTTGAGTCCCCTGAAGGGCCGTCGAAGACTACGACGTTGATAGGTTGGGTGTGTAAGCGCTGTGAGGCGTTGAGCTAACCAATACTAATTGCCCGTGAGGCTTGACCATATAACACCCAAGCAATTTGCGTCGAAAGAGCAGATTGCGGTGTGTGAAGACGAAACGAACCGAAAGTTCGAAAGACTCACAAACACCGAAAGCTATCACATACCCAATTTGCTGAAGCGAGGCCAGCTGGCCGCGACTCAGTACCCGAATTTCTTGACGACCATAGAGCATTGGAACCACCTGATCCCATCCCGAACTCAGCAGTGAAACGATGCATCGCCGATGGTAGTGTGGGGTTTCCCCATGTGAGAGTAGGTCATCGTCAAGATTAAATTCCGAAACCCCTATCTGCGTATGCAGGTAGGGGTTTTGTTTTAGTAGAAGTCACCTTTTTTGCTGGCACGTTGCTGCGGTAACGGGCTGGTCACAGAATTTCTTGACGACCATAGAGCATTGGAACCACCTGATCCCATCCCGAACTCAGCAGTGAAACGATGCATCGCCGATGGTAGTGTGGGGTTTCCCCATGTGAGAGTAGGTCATCGTCAAGATTGAATTCCGAAACCCCTGTCTGCTAACGCAGACAGGGGTTTTGTCGTTTTGGCGCCGACAAAATCTCAAGCGCCAGCAATGCCGATCCAGACGCTCAAGTACACCGTTCGGCGGGAAACTGGCGTGAATGTCATCCATTTCATACAAACCCCTAAGATTTCTCCTACTCGTGCCGAAAAACTGGTGAGACATGCGTGCACCAAAGTAGAGCGGCCTCAGAAAGCTGCCTGCGCTGTTACATGGAATGTTGCAATCCGGAACGCATCCCCACTTTTTGCATAAGAAGTCCCATGAAATGAATCTCAAGTTCAGCCATAAAATCCTGCTGGCCGCTTCAGGCGTCGTGGTGCTGGCTTTCGCGTTGTTCACTTTGTACAACGACTATTTGCAGCGAAACACCATCCGGCAGAATCTCGAATCCTCCGTGCAGCAAGCGGGCGACTTGACCGCCAGCAGCGTTCAGAACTGGATGAGCGGCCGCGTGCTGGTATTGGAGAACCTGGCGCAGAACGTTGCTCACCAAGGGGCGAATGCCGATCTGCCAGGACTGGTGGATCAACCCGCCTTCACCTCGAACTTCCAGTTCACCTACGTCGGCCAGGCCAACGGTGTATTCACCCAGCGCCCTGACGCGAAGATGCCGGATGGCTACGACCCACGTCAGCGTCCCTGGTACAAACAGGCCGTCGCTGCCGACAAGACCATGCTGACCCCGCCTTACATGGCCGCGGTCGGTGGCCTCGTTGTCACCATCGCCATGCCGGTGAAAAAGAACGGCGAACTGCTCGGCGTTGTTGGCGGTGACCTGAGCCTGGAAACCCTGGTGAAGATCATCAACTCGGTGGACTTCGGTGGTATCGGCCACGCATTCCTGGTCAGCGCCGACGGTCAGGTGATCGTCAGCCCGGACAAAGATCAGGTGATGAAGAACCTCAAAGACATCTACCCAGGTTCCAGCGTACGCATCGAGAAGGGTAATCAGGACGTCACCCTGAACAAGCAGGACCGCATCCTCTCGTTCACCCCGGTGAGTGGCTTGCCGAATGCCGAGTGGTACATCGGTCTGTCGATCGATAAGGACAAGGCCTACGCACCACTGAGCCAATTCCGTACCTCGGCACTCATCGCGATGTTTATCGCCGTGAGCGCCATTGCCGTGCTGCTGAGCCTGCTGATCAACGTATTGATGCGCCCGCTGACCACCATGGGCCGTGCGATGAAAGACATCGCCCAGGGCGAAGGTGACCTGACCCGCCGCCTGGCCGTGGAAAGCAAAGACGAATTCGGCGAGCTGGGCGGTGCGTTCAACCAGTTTGTAGAACGGATTCACGCGTCGATTTCCGAAGTATCCTCGGCGACCCGTCAGGTCCACGACCTGTCGCAACGCGTAATGGCCTCGTCCAACGCCTCGATCATCGGTTCCGATGAACAAAGCGCCCGCACCAACAGTGTGGCCGCCGCGATCAACGAGCTTGGCGCCGCGACTCAGGAAATTGCGCGCAACGCCGCCGATGCTTCGCAGCACGCCAGCGGCGCGAGCGAGCAGGCGGATGACGGTCGTCAGGTGGTGGAGAAAACCATTCTGGCCATGACCGAGCTGTCGCAGAAAATCAGCCTGTCCTGCACCCAGATCGAAACCCTGAATGCCAGCACCGACAACATCGGGCACATTCTGGATGTGATCAAAGGCATCTCCCAGCAGACTAACCTGCTGGCCCTGAACGCGGCCATCGAAGCGGCCCGTGCCGGTGAAGCCGGTCGTGGTTTTGCGGTGGTGGCGGACGAAGTGCGTAACCTCGCCCATCGCACCCAGGAATCGGCAGAGGAAATCCACAAGATGATCACCTCGCTACAGATCGGTTCGCGCGAAGCGGTGACCACCATGAACGCCAGCCAGGTCTCCAGTGAAGAGAGCGTTGAAGTGGCGAACCAGGCCGGTTTGCGTCTGGTCAGCGTGACCCAGCGCATCGGCGAGATCGACGGCATGAACCAATCGGTTGCCGCGGCGACCGAAGAGCAGACCGCGGTGGTGGAAACCCTCAACGTCGACGTCAACCAGATCAATCTGTTGAACCAGCAAAGCGTGGCCAACCTCAATGAAACGTTGAAGGATTGCGATGCGCTGTCGTTGCAGGCCAACCGTTTGAAGCAATTGGTCGACAGCTTCAAAATCTGATCCAACGATGTACAAAAGCCCGCTGCGGATCACCTCCACAGCGGGCTTTTTCATGCCTTACGCAAACAGCTTCAGCACATTGTTCATCGCGTCATCGGCAAACCCCTGCACGAAGTCCTGGAACCCCGGCAGCGCCTCGGCGCCACCCTGGGCCGGTTCGGCGATGATGGTCCAGGTCGCCCGGGACTTGCCTGCCCCCAGGGATTCCACGTTCATCGCCGCCCACAAGTTGGCTACGCCCAGCGTGTTGTAGATGGTCGTCCAGGTCATGCTCAGCGCCTGGTCGTCCCGGGAGTTCAATTGCTCGACCACCAGATTGCCGTCCTTGAAGACTTTCTTGCGCAGGGACGACACGCCTTCGCCGGTCATCTCGATGTGCGACAGCGCGGGGATGAATTTATCGAAGCCGGCAAAGTCGCCGACCACCGCCCAGACTTTTGAAGCGTCCGCCGGCACGTCCACCGAAGACGCCACGTGGCAGCCGTGTGGGTTTTGGATCAGGGTATCGGGTTGCAGGGTTTTCATGGTCTTGCTCCAGTGGGGTGGTTCAGATGAAGTTGATTTCTTTGAGGTAGTCGCAGCCGCGACGCAGCAGCGCCGGGGACTTTTGCGGGTAGTGCGCGCCCATCTGCCGGACACCGGCCTGAGCGTTGTCGTGGCCGATCATCGAGATGTCGCCGATGTCTTCTTCAAAGCCGTTGAGGTAGAACCCCAACACGCCGAACAGCGCGTTTTCGCTATCCACTCGGCCCAGTTGCTGCTGCCAGTCGGCGACGCTGACCATCGAGAACTCCCGACCGGCCTCGCGAAACGAATCCACGTAGGCATCCCAGCTCAGCGGTTCGGGGTTGTGCAGGTTGAACACCGCGTGTTCCGGCTGATAACGGCTGGCATGGAAGGCGATGAAGCGAGCGAGGAAGTCCACCGGCATCAGGTCGAAGTTCAGGGAGAACTCCGGCACCTGGCCGAGCTGGATCGAACCCTTGAGCATCAGCATCAAGCGATTCTTGTGCGGTTGGCAGACGCCGGTAAGGCTGTTGAAACTGATGTTGCCGGGGCGATACAGGTTGACCCGCACCCCCCGCTCGCGCGCCCGCTCCAGGATCCGCTCGCCCACCCATTTCGACAGGTTGTAGCCGTTCTTGATGTAGATCGGTGGCGTCTGTGCGGCGGGCAGTTCCAGCACCCGGCCATCGTCAGAAATCGTGCTGGAGGCCGAGAGCGTCGAGACGAAGTTGAAGATCTTCTTGCTGCGCCCTTCACACAAACGCAGGCACTCGAAAATCGGCTCGACGTTGTCCCGCGCCAGCGACTCGTAATCGAGCACGTGATTGACGTTGGCCGCGTTGTGCACCAGTGCGCCGAACTCTCGATCCAGGCGCTCGTAGACGTCCTGCGCAAGCCCCAGCAACGGACGCGTGATGTCCGCCGCGTAAACCCGCACCCGATGCAGGTCCAGATGCTTCAACCGGTTCTCGCGCAATGCTTGGGCGAAGCGCTCGGCCGCCGATTGCCCGCCGCCATCGCGCACCAGGCAGGCGACTTCAGTGGCGCCCCAGGCCAGCAACGCCTCGACGATGTGCACGCCGACAAAACTGTTGGCGCCGGTGACGATCACCTTATGCACATCGCCCATGCGGCTGACCGGCAACGGCTGGATATCCAGCTCGCGGAAGGCGTCGGCCATCGCTTGTTCGCTCAACACTTCTTCGGTGCCCGAGCCGCGCACCAACGTCGCCAACTTCGCAATCGTCGGCAACTCGATAAAGCGGTTGATCGAAATGCTGCGCCCGAACTCCTCACGCAAACGCAGCAACATGCGCGACAGCAGGATCGAGTGGCCGCCGAGATTGAAGAAACTTTCGTCGGTGGATATGTCGCTGGCCGGCAGCTCCAGCAACTCGGCCCAGATCTCCAGCAGCAACGCTTCATCGGCACTGGCCGGCAACCGACGCGCACTGTTCTCCAACACGGTCACCGGCAGCGCCAGCAGCGCCTTGCGATCAACCTTGCCGTTGCTGGCGAATGGCATGCTCGCCAGTTCGGTCCAGGCAACCGGTTGCATGTAGTCCGGCAGGAACTGCACGGCGTGGGCCTTCAACGCTTCGCGCGCGACGCCGGGCTGGTCCTCCTGGGGCTGGGCGAGGAACGCCAGGATCCGCCGCTGGCTGTCGATGACCACCGCCACCTGCCGGTACAGGTGACTGTCGCGCAGGCAGCGTTCGATCTCTTCCGGCTCGACCCGGAAGCCGCGGATCTTCACCTGATTGTCCCGCCGCCCACACAGCTCGATACCGTCGCCCGTCCACTTCGCCATGTCGCCGGTGCGGTAGGCGCGCAGGCTTTCACCGGTCGGCAGGCTCAGGTCCAGATAACGTTCGGCGGTCTGCTGCGGGTTGTTCAGGTAACCCAGGCACACGCCCGGGCCGACGATGTACAACTCACCGACGGTCTGTTCGGCGACGGGTTGAAAATCCTCATCGAGAATCAGCACCTGACTGTTGGCAATCGGGCCGCCGAGGGTGCGGTTGTTGTCGCCGGGCCGTAGTTGCCGCGCGGTGATCAGCACCGTGGCTTCGGTCGGGCCGTAGAGGTTGTAGAGGTTGCCCTGGCGGGTCAGTTGCTCGATGACGTAGGGTTCGCAGACGTCGCCGCCCGTCATGACATGATCCAGCACCTGCAACTGATCCAGCGGCAGAATGCTCAACAGCGCCGGCGGCAGGAAGGCGTGGCTCAGTTGCTGATGACGGATCAGTTCAACCAGTTGCAACGGATCACGGCGTTGATCATCGCTGGGCACGATCAGCTCGGCGCCCTGCAGCAGCGTCGGGAAAATATCGATCAGCGACGAGTCGAAACTCAGCGACGAGAACTGCAGCACTCGACTCTGTTCCGTCAGCTGTACGTAGTCGGCGTACCACGCGGTGAAGTGCGCGAGATTGGCCTGGCTGAGCAACACGCCTTTCGGGTGCCCGGTGGTGCCCGAGGTGTAAAGCGCCATGCAGGGCGCATCGAGGACGGGGCGTCGACGCATCAACGGTTGATCGAGATCCGCGTCAGCGATGTCGATACGGCTGATGTCCAGGCCCGGAACCTGACCCGCCAGGGGATGCTCGCCATCATGCAACAGCAACACCGCCCCGGCGTTTTCCAGGATGTATTGCTGACGTTGCAGCGGATGGCTCGGCTCCAGCGGCAGGTACACCGCACCGCTGCCCAGAATCGCCAGGATCCCCGCGTACAACGCGCTGCTTTTCGGCAGGCAGATACCCACCACCAACGACCCTTGATGTTGATCGAGCAACGGCTGCAAACGCTGCTGGATCGCACGGCTATGGGCATGCAATTGACGATAGCTGAGCGAGGTGCCGGCGATGTTCAGCGCGGGGCGTTCGGCGCAGTGGATAAAGCGCTGTTCAAGCCGCTCGATCATCGGGATCTGGCCCAGTTGCAGCAGCTCGGGATTCGCCGTGAGATTGAGTTGGTGGACGAAGGCCAAGTGCTCCAGAAACAGCAGGTTTTCCACGCGTTCGAAGTGCGCGGGCGCCGTCGTTTCGGCGAATTGAAAATACTCGGTATCCCGGGAAAAACGGCTGACCAGCAGTGCCACGTGGTCCACCAGATCCGCCACCGCACGCAAGCGCAACGCCTGTCCGTTACCGGAAGGTTCCTCGGCAATCGGTACGCGTGTGAACAGCGTCCTGCCGTAGGTGCACAGCAGGTCCAGAGTTGGCAGGCCCGAAGCCTCACCAACACCCAACTGCAACGTCAATCGCGGCACATCACCGAAGTCGGGAAAGGCCAGGCTGGCATCGTCGATCACCAAATCGACGCTGCCCAACCCTGGCTCGCCGACATCCGTCAGGCGTACCAGTGAATGTCCATGTTGTTCGAGCTCCAGCGCCAGGTCGGTCAAGGCCTGGCTCTGCCCTATAAGCACAATGTCGAGACGTCTCATGATGTTCTCCTCGTTAAACCAGGTAGTCGCTCAAGGCTTCTTGAACGCACGGCGAATCGAGCAGCGAACTGCTGCGGAAGAACCGCACGATGTTGGCGACCAGCGGGTGATGGCGATTGATCGGGAAGGCCAGCCCCGAGACTTCGCTCTTGAGTGCCCGGCGCGCGGTGTCACTGATCTGCAAGGACTCGATCAGGCGAAAGTCGAAGGACTTCTGAAGGTCGTTGGTCAGGTAATGGCCGATGAACACCGGCAGGATCCGGGCGATGCACTGGCGGTCGGCTTCGTTCGCGGTGTGCCAGTAGATGCGCACCAGACGCGCCCAAAAACTCGAGTGGCGACCCTCGTCCAGCAAGTGATCGGCCATCAGCCCCTTGATCGACTGCTTGACCGTGTCGTCCTTGGCGAACGCCGCCACGTCACCCGTCACGGTGTTTTCGGCGATGGCCACGCAGATCAGTTCCACGGCGCTGCGCAGGTGTTCCGGGGCCAGCGCCACCGCGGCCGGAATCGCCCGGCTCAGCTCGATTTCATCCGGCAATTCGATCGGCGTGATGCCGGTCATCGCCACGGTTTGCTGCATGAAATCCATCGCCACCAACGCGTGGTAATCCTCGTCTATCACCACAGTCATGGCGTCGTAGCGGCAGGCGAACGGGAAGGCCACGGTGAAGCGATTCTTGGCGATGCTGCGGGCAGTCTTGTCGACGATCTCGGTTTCGAAAATCACCACGTCGTTGATGAACTTGTAGAGCGTCTGCACCAGGGCGAAGTCCCGTTGGTCCGGGCATTCGCGCAGGAAGGTTTCGCTCAACACCAAGGGTTGGCGGCTCAACGGATAGATCAGCCTGGTGTCGTTCTCCAGCACGCGCCGAGGGCGGGTGCGGATGGTGGCGCGGCTTTCCCAGGCGTCGGCGAAGGATTGGTAGTCGGCAGCGTTCATGCGCTCACCTCACCGACGGATTCACTCATGCTGACGCGCAAGCCATCCCACAGGGCGATGCGGCTTTCCACGGCGGCGATGGCGCTGGCGTACACGTCTTCCTGGCGTTGCGGGTCGCCATCGATCAGCCGGGCGAGGAGTTTTTCCGCTGCGGGGCCGTGGTCTTCGGAGTCGACTTCGATGTGGCGTTCCAGGTAGTAACGGAAGGTCGGCGCCTGTTCGATGCCAATGCCCCAGTCGTCGAGAATCCGCTGGAACATCTGCGGGATCACACTCTCGCGACCATGCAAAAACGCGGCAGCCACACTATGGCCGGGGGCATGCAGCGCGGTGTGCAAGGTGTCGCGCACAAACTGTGCGGCGGCGGGGTCGACGTCCACGCTTTGCAGGGCCACGTCGTAGCTCACGCCTTCCTTCTGCAGCGCCACGAAACGTTCCACCGCCGCGGTACTTGCACCGACTTCGCGCATCGCATCCAGGTACAACTCGAAATGGCTGTAGTGACCATTGGCGGGACGATCATCGGACTCTTCGCCGAGCACAATCTCGTTGATCAGTCGCGCTGCCTGCGGATCTCGCGGCGGCAGCCAGGGCAGTTGAACGCAGGTCAGTTCCTGTTGCAGGCGCTTGGTCAGCGACATGAAATCCCAGACCGCAAAGACGTGGGTTTCCATAAAGCGCTGCAGGATGGAAAGCGAATGTATTTCGCCAAAAATCGGGTGGGCGCTAAGTTCTGCTTTCTTTTGATTGAGACGGTCTTTAGTCGGTTTCATGGGCGAGCCTATAAGTTAGTGGGAATACCAAAGTGGGACGTAATCAATAAGCGACAGTGGGTTAATGTTTTCTGTTGGCGAGCGCGGGCCTCAATCGAATTGATGTGTTTAAGTAATGAAACAGTCTTTGCGGGCCTTGTGGGATCTGGCTTGCGCCTGGATCCAATGTCGGCGGAGAAAAACTAATACATCAATAAAGTTCCCGGCAAGTTATTTTTATATTATTTGAAAGTTCAACTTTCGCGGGCGCGAAAAGTTCCGATAAAACTTCTGGCTCAAGTTTTATTTGGATGAAGTTGCTCCTTCCGGCTTATATAAGTCAGAATCGAATAAGAGAGTGAATGCCTCACTCAGAGCAACTTTAAAACTGCAATCGTTGGTGTGATCTGAGGGGATGGAAGTTGGCCGGGAGTACGCCGTTGACTTCCTTTCCCGTGGCAAGACTCCTTCCGTAGGTTCTTGGTGCGTTGACTGCGCCGTGGCTGCGGCGCGTCATCCGTCATTGTTGGGTTGGCAGGCCCAAGAGTGAGCGTAAATGGCGGCAGCCGCTATCGTTGGTGCGTCATTCGATGACTGCATTTATCGAGCTGGAAGGGGGCGTTGCAGGCGGGACTCAGGACTGGCAGGAACGGCATCGCACGGGCGATCAGAGATAAGTGAACAGGGGATTTGTAAGAAAGTTATTCGCCGAGTCACCCAGGACGGGTATCAGCCAGGCAAGGCGAGCGCAATGGCTCGCCCGCGCGCGGGGTGTCGTACTACTTCAAGGTTTTTTCTGGGCGACAGAGCTGGCGAGGTATTGGGTGATGACCTCGACACCGCGATTGAGGTGATGCTCCAGCAGTTTTACCGCGCGTTCGGTGTCCCGGTCTTCGACGGCTCGCAGCAGGTCCCGGTGATCTTCCTGGGACAGCTTGCCCAGGCCCATCGCTTCGAGGTTGAAGCGCAGGAAGCGCTCTTCTTCGTTCAACCCGTCTTCCACCAGGCGCAATAACCGGCGATTGGGTGCCTTGTTGTACAAGGTCATGTGAAACAGCCGATTGAGCCGACCGAGCTCGGTGTAGTTGTGCTCGGTTTCCAATTCGTCGATGTAGCGGGCAGCCAGTTCGAAATCGGCGGCTTCAAGCAAGGGAATCGAGCGGCGCAGTGCTTCGGATTCAAGCAGGATGCGCAGTTCATAGGTTTCAGCGGCGTCGCCCTGAACCAGCGCGGCGACCACGGCGCCTTTGTGGGCGACCACATTGAGCAACGCTTGCGCCTCGAGCTGGCGCAACGCTTCGCGCACCGGCATGCGGCTGACACCGAACAGGTCGGCCAGGTCTTGCTGGCGCAGGGCGGTACCGCACGGGATGCGCCCGTCGAGAATGGCCGAGCGCAGGGTTTCTTCAATAACCGAACGCGCCAGATGAGCGGGTATCGGCCCGTTGACCTTGATGCTGTTTAACGGATTGGGCTTCTGTGTCACTACTACGCACCCTGAATGACTGAAGTTGTTATTGGATCCAATGGACACTAGTGACTGTTATACACGTTGTCAAACCTTGTAAAAGAACGCTGCAACAATACCTCACGCCCGTCACTTTGTAGGATCTGTCTTGCGCGGCAATCTTTTTATGATCAGCCACATATCAAGTCTAGCGTGGCAACAGTGATTGCACCGTGCCATTGTCTTTTATCGAGCTAACCTTCACCATCAACCGATTCCCACCTGCCTACCCTGGATGCCTTGCATTGGCGGTACGTTTCGCGATCCCTCGGATGATGCGCTGGCTGTGCTGCGCGCTGCTGCTGGCCGGCGTCATGCTGGGCGGGTTGCATGCCGACTGGGATTTTTCCCTGATCAGCCGTCGCGCCCAGGCCATTTACGGGCCGTTGGGCGAGGGGCAGCAACGCATCGATGCCTGGCAGCGTTTGCTGGCGACCCAGAAGCAGGTCGGCGAGATGGAAAAGCTCAGCGTGGTGAACCAGTTCTTCAACAAACAGATGCGCTACGAAGAAGACATCGACCTGTGGCACGAAGTCGACTATTGGGAAACCCCGATCGAAGCCTTGTGGAAAGGCGCCGGCGACTGCGAAGACTACGCCATCGCCAAATACTTCAGCCTGCGCCATCTCGGGGTGTCCAGTGACAAACTGCGCATCACCTACGTCAAGGCGTTGCGCCTGAATCGGGCGCACATGGTATTGACCTACTATTCGACGCCCGAGGCGATGCCGCTGGTGCTCGACAGTCTGATCAACGAGATCAAACCCGCCAGCCAACGAACCGATTTGCTGCCGGTCTACTCTTTCAATGCTGAAGGCTTGTACTTGCCCGGTGCCAAGGGCAACAAGAAAGTCGGCGACACCAAGCGCCTGTCCCGTTGGCAGGATGTGTTGAAGAAAATGCAGGCCGAAGGATTTCCGGTCGAGACGACTAACTAGGAGCACGCGCTCAGATGTCTTTGTTCAAACAGCTGTTGATCGCTATCTGCCTGTTCCTTGTGGTCGCCTTCACTGGCAGCTTCATGGTCAGCCTGGAGAGCTCGCGCACCCAGTACGTCAACCAGTTGCGCTCCCACGCCCAGGACGCCGCCACGGCGCTCGCATTGTCCCTGACGCCCAATATTGATGACCCGGCGATGGTCGAGTTGCTGGTCAGTTCGATCTTCGACAGCGGCTACTACGCGAGCATCCGCGTGGTCGACCTCAAGACGGATCAAACCATCGTCGAGCGCAGCGGCATTCCGGCGGTGAACAACGTGCCGGACTGGTTCGTCAAAATGATCGGCCTGGAGCCGGCCGGTGGTGATGCACTGGTCAGCCGGGGTTGGGAACAAGCGGCGCGGGTCGAGGTGGTCAGCCACCCGATGTTCGCCCTGGCCAAGTTGTGGCAGAGCGCGCTCGGTAGTCTCGGCTGGTTGCTGATCTGCGGCGCGGTGAGTGCGGTGTTGGGCGCGCTGCTGTTGCGTCGGCAATTGAAACCGCTGGACTACATGGTCCAGCAATCCCACGCCATCGCCCGTCGCGAGTTCCTCAGCCTGCCGGAACTGCCGCGCACCCCGGAACTGCGCCGGGTAGTGCAGGCGATGAACCAGATGGTCGAGAAGCTCAAGGCGCTGTTCCAGGAGCAGGCCGAGCGCAGCGAAAAACTGCGGGTCGAGTCGTATCAGGACAACCTCACCGGCCTCGCCAACCGGCGCTATTTCGAAATGCAATTGAACGCCCGGGTGAGCAACCCGGAGCAGGCCAGTTCCGGTTATCTGTTGCTGTTGCGAGTCAAGGACCTGGCCGGTTTGAACCAGCGCCTGGGCGGTCAACGCACCGATGATTTATTGAAAGCGGTGGGCGAGCAATTATCCCGCGAGTGCGCCAAATACCCGGAAACCCAGAACCTCGTGACGCGGATTCGCGGCGGCGAATTTGCCGTGCTGGCGCCGGGCCTGGTGCGCGAAGAAGCGCTGCAACTGGCACAGAACCTCGACAGTGCATTGGCCAGTTTGCACGCGACCGGTGCCACCGATGTGGCGTCGGTGGCGTCCATCGGGTTGGCGCCGTTTGTTCATGGCGACTCGCCGCAAGCGGTGCTCGGCCTGGCGGATCAGGCGTTGGCGCAGGCCGAAGGCCAGGGCGAATCGAGCTGGGCGTGCCTGGACCACAGCGCCTCGGCCAGTGTCGGCGACGACCATCATGCCTGGCACAATTTGCTGGATGTGGCGCTGAATCAGCAGCGCTTCGAGTTGTACTTCCAACCGGTGGTGGCGGCACAAGACACCACACTGGTGCTGCATTACAAGGTGTTGTCGCGCTTGATTGATGATCAGGGTCAGACCATCCCCGCCGGACGCTTTCTGCCGTGGCTGGAGCGCTTTGGCTGGACCGCGCGGCTGGATCGGCTGATGCTGGAATTGGTGCTGGAGCAAATGGCAGGGCATGAAGAGTCCCTGGCGCTGAACCTGTCGTCGGCGACCCTGGCGGATCCGCAGGCGTTGAATCGAGTCTTCGAGATCTTGCGTCAGCACTCGAACCAGGGTGAGCGCCTGACCCTGGAAATCGGCGAAGAGCAATTGCCCGAACAAGCGGTGCTGGAACAACTGACCCGGCGTCTGCGCGAGCTGGGCTTCTCCCTGAGCCTGCAACGGTTTGGTGGGCGGTTCAGCATGATCGGCAACCTGGCACGGCTGGGGTTGGCGTATCTGAAGATCGATGGCAGCTACATCCGGGCGATTGACCAGGAAAGTGACAAGCGTCTGTTCATCGAGGCGATCCAGCGGGCGGCGCACAGCATTGATTTGCCGTTGATAGCCGAGCGGGTCGAGACAGAGGGGGAGCTGTCGGTGATTCGCGAGATGGGGTTGTATGGGGTTCAGGGGCAGTTGTTTGGTGAGCCCAAGCCCTGGAAGTAATCCAAAGATCGTTCCCGCGCTCTGCGTGGGAATGCTTCCAGGGACGCTCCGCGTTCCAGCCTCACTGTCGGCATTGCGCCTGACACCGTTGTGACGCAGAGCGTCACGGGCTGCATTCCCACGCAGAGCGTGGGAACGATCTAAAAAGACCGGGGTTAGATCAACCCCGTCTCATCATCATCAATCAAATGGCTCAACCCACCCAACGCTTCCCGGGCCTGGGTCCGGTCCATCAGCTTGGCCTGGGCGGCGGCCGGCAGGTCGGTGACGCGGATCACGCCTTTGCTGGTCAGCACCTGGATCAAGTCGTCGAGTACCCGGATCATTTCCAGGTCGCTCTGCTTGAGCTGCTTGAGGCTGGTTTCCATCACTTCGTTGGCGTACCAGGCCTGAATCTCGTGATTGTCGGCCGGCAGTGTTTCCGTGGCCTCGGCGTAGGCCGCGGCTTCCACGCGCACCAATTGGCCTTGCGCATCGCGTTGCACGTAAAACATTGAGCATCCCTCAGAAATGGACCAGCGTCATGCTGTCAGCAGCATAGGCCAACTGGTGGCGAGTATGCGGTGCGGCGACGAAATCGTCACCGGTGACATAGGCGCAAACGTGACGGCCGCCCCATAAGGGCGGCCGTTTTACGTTGGATCAGCTGTTGTTGTGGTCGACTTTGATGGTCGGATCGCTGCCGGCAATCAACGAGTGCAGGTTGGCGGTAGACCAGTTGTTACCTTCCAGTTTGATCGTCACGTCCGGCGTCGCCGCCGCGGCATCCGCCGAGTTGAACTTGCCGGCCGAGCTGACCTGCAACGACGACACGCCGTCAACGGTGGAGATCTTCAGGAAGTTGTCGATGGTGCTGCCGGTTTCACCCTGCAACAGATCGCGCAGGTCGATACGATCACCTTCGCTGGCCTTGAAGTCCTTGATCACGTCGCTGCCGGTGTCGCCCGCCTTCCACACGAAGGTGTCGGCACCCGAGCCGCCAATCAGGATGTCGTTGCCCGAACCGCCGATCAGCGTGTCGTTACCGGTGCCGCCGAGCAGGATGTCATTGCCCTTGCCGCCATCGAGCAGGTCGTTACCGCCCGAGCCGAACAGGATGTCATTGCCTGCGCCGCCCAGCAGTGTGTCGTTGCCGTCGTGGGCGCCGGACACGTCGAACGTGGTGTAGTGCTCGGTCACGAACTGATGCACGTTGCTGGTGGTGACTTTGCTGACGTCCACGCCGGTCTGCTGGGCGACGAACGCCTGCATGGCCTGGTAGCCCTCGCCGGCGATGCCGTTGAAGCTCACCAGGTCGCCGAACAGGATGTCGTTACCGTCACCGCCGCTGACTGTGTCGGAACCTGGCAGCGTCGCTTCGGTGTGACCGATGATCGAGTTGGCCAAGTCATTGGGGTTGATGTTGGTTTGCGGCGTTTTGTCCGAGTCGTACGGTCTCAGGTCGGTGAGGCTGACACCACTGTTGAGGCCGATGGCTTCTACGTTCGACAGGTTGCCCAGCAACGCGAAGCTGCTGCTGGCGTTATCGATGGTGGTCTGGGTGGTGCTGCTGCCACTGCCCGCCAGCGCCGACAACTCGTAGGTGCCATCGCCCTGGGCGTGAACGGTGCCGAGGTTGCTGGAGTCCCAGCCACCCCACCAGTTGGCGGTTTTCAGCGTCGCGACGCCCGCACTGTTGATGTTCAGGATGTGCGAGCTGTCGATGGTCGTGGAGAACGTGTCGCCCGGTTTGTAGTTGCTGGTTTTCACCACGTCGTCGAGTTTCACGTTGCTGTACAGCGTCGGGTTGGTCTGCTCGCCGCTCTGGTAGTAGGTCGGCTTGCCGTCGGTGATGAAATACGTGAGGTTCTTCGCCCCGGTGTTGGCCACTGCATCGGCGCTCTGGAACCAGTTGGCCGTGGTCTTGAACACGTCCTCGTAGTTGGTGCCGCCGCCCGACGCCATCGAGTTCAGGACGGCCTTGAGCGAGGCCAGCGCGTTCGGGTCGTTCAGGTTGACCGACACCGACTTGTTGACCTGGGTATCGAAGTCCACCAGGAAGATGTTCACGGTGCCCGAGTTGCCGCCCATGCTCTGCTTGAGGGTGTTGAACACCGACGTCAGCGAGTCCTTGGCCGCGTTGATCGACGACGCGCTCATGCTGCCGGAGCTGTCGACCATGAAGGCGATGTTGTAGTTGGTGCCCGGCACCACGGTCAGGCCGCCGATGTCGGCGACGATGATGTCGTTGCCGTCGGTACCGGTGACGGTGTCGCTGGCCGAGGTGGCGGTGATCGCGTTGTACGTCGCCGGGAAAACGGTGACCGGGATCTGCGCCGTGCTGATGGCCGAACCGCCCAGGGCCTCGGTGGAGGTCGAGGTCACGGTCAGGTTGAACTGGCCGTTGTAGTACGGCGGCGGGGTCACGGTCAGGGTGCCGAGGTTCCAGCCGGTGACGTTGGCTTCGCCGACCGTCGCGGTGGCGGTGAAGGTGTGGCCGGCGCCATCGGTGAGGATCGAGCCTGCCGGGATGCCGCTGATTTTAACGCTCAGGCTTTCGGAGCCGTCGGTGTCGGTCAGTGCAGTCTTTATCGCGGACAGGTGAACGCTGGTGCCTTCGAAACCGGTATTGAGTTTGTAGCCGTCGTAGTAACCCTCACCGCCCGTGCCATGCAGGTCGGAGACGGTTACGCCGGACGCGGCCAGATCCGCCACGCCGGTGTACAACGGCACGCCCGCGCTGCTCAGATCGACCGGTGTCGCGCCATTGACCGACAGGTTGACGTCATAGCTGCCTGGGCCGCTCTGGTTGTGGTGGTAGATGTCGAGGGTGTAGTAGCCGCTGGCGGTCGGGGTGAACGAACCGCTCAAGCTGCCGCCCGCGCCCCACAGGGCGGACGCGACGTTCTTGCCGCCAATGGTCACCAGCAGGCTGTCATCGCCAGAACCGCTGAAGGTGTAGGTCTTGCCGGCTTCGAGGTAGATCAGGCCGGAAGTTTTCGATGCCGTACCCGCTGCGACACTGCCGTCGGACTGCACGTTGGTCACGTTGGTGCTGGAGTTCGGTGTACCCGCCGCGTCGATCACCGACTTGAGCGTGCCAGTCGGCGCGCCGCTGCCGTCGGTGCCCAGGCCCGACAGACCGGTCCAGACTTCTTTGATCAGCCCGGTGGATTTGACGCCATTGTCCGCAACGGTCAGGGACGGTGCATCGGCGACCGGCGTGATGTCGATTTTGATCGTGCCGGTGTTGCCCAGCAATTGACCGTCGGTTGGCTGGAACTTGATCTGCGCGTAGTCCGCCTGATTGTTACCCAGGCCGGTGCCGCCGTAGCCGTTGGTCCCGGATTCGTTAGCGTCCGGAGTGAAACGCAGCTTGCCGGCGTCAATGTCAGCCTTGGTGAAGGTCTGGTTGGTGGTGACGTCGGTCCAGGTCGAGCCATTCAGGTACTGCAACTTGCCTTCGCCCGGCAGGCCGGTGATTTTCACCCCCAGGCTCGCGGCCGGGCTGTCGACATCACTGACGCCGAAGGTCGACCAGCCGAGGATCAGCGGGGTGTCTTCGGTGCCGGTGACGTTGACTGGCGCAGCGGTCGGCGCATCGTTCACAGCGACCACGTTGACGGTGGTGGTTGCGACGTTCGAGTAGTTACCGCCATCGGTCACGGTCACGGTGATGATCCGCGGCACGGTGCTTGGGTCTTCACTGTTGTTGGTGAAGCTGATGTTCTTGATCGCCTGCATGTAGTCGGCCAGCGTCGCATTGCCCGACAGGGTCAGCGTCACCGTGCCGTTGGTGCTGTTGGCATTGATGGTGATGCCGTTGACGCTGTTGCCCAGGTTCAGCGCATCGCCGTCCTGACGGTTGGTCAGCACCACGGTCGCGCCGGTCAGCATCGTGCTGTCCGGGTCGGTGATTTTCAGGTCGGTGTCGGCAATCGACACGCCCGCGCCCGGGGTGTTTTCGGTGAAGGTCACGTTGTAGTTGGCACCAGTGGCACCGCTGGAGTTGTTGGCATCCAGGTCGATGACCGGCGGCGCATCGTTGTCGATGATCGAGGTGCTGACGCTGCCATTGGTGGCGCTGACTGCGAGGTTCTCGAAGTTGCCGCCGGTGGCCGAGTCGATCTTGACCACGAAGTTTTCGGTGCCTTCGGTGATCTTGTCGTCAATGGTCGCCACGTTGAAGCTGGCGCTGCTGGCGCCGGCCGGGATCTTCACGGTGTACACACCGGTGAAGTCCGAACCGTCGGCGGCGGTGCCGCTGTAGACGATTTTCAGCGTCACGTCGGTTTGCGCCGGGTGCGTCAGGCTGACGGTGTAGCTGGCGGTCTGGCCTTCGGTCACCGAGGTGCTGCCGGTGATGCTGACTTCGGTCTTGTCGATGGTGTCGGTGACAGTGGTCGAAACGACTGACTTGTTCGCGCCGATGGCTTCGAGGTTACCGCCGCTGGCGCTCTTGATCGAGTCAGTGACAGTCGGTGCGCCGATGTAGAAATCGTTGCCCGCGATGACTGGCAAGCTGCCGGAGCTCTGGCCGACGGCGATGGTGATCACCTTGCCGCTGTCCAGGGTGACGGTCACAGGCTCGTTGTGCGCGGTGACCAGGTTGCCTTTGGCGTCGGTCAGGGTCGCGGTGTAGGTGATGGTGCCGTTTTCATTCACCGTCGGTGAGGCGGTCAACGTCACGGTAGTCGTGTCATTGACGTCATTCACCGTAGTGGTGACCGGCGTTTTGTTCGGCGCAACGGCTTCGAGGTTGCCACCGGCCGCATCCTTGATGGATTCGGCCACGGTGGTTGGACCTTTGTAGACGTCGTTGCCGGCCGCCACGGCCAAGATCCCGGAGCTCTGGCCGACGGCGATGGTGATCACTTTGCCGCTGTTCAGGGTGACGGTCACTGGGTCGTTGTGCGCGGTGACCAGATTGCCTTTGGCATCGGTCAGGGTCGCGGTGTAGGTGATGGTGCCGTTTTCATTCACGGTCGGCGAGGCGGTCAACGTCACAGTCGTCGTGTCATTGACGTCATTCACCGTAGTGGTGACCGGCGTTTTGTTCGGCGCAACGGCTTCGAGGTTGCCACCGGCCGCATCCTTGATGGATTCGGCCACGGTGGTTGGACCTTTGTAGACGTCGTTGCCGGCCGCCACGGCCAAGATCCCGGAGCTCTGGCCGACGGCGATGGTGATGACCTTGCCGCTGTTCAGGGTGACGGTCACTGGGTCGTTGTGCGCGGCGACCAGATTGCCTTTGGCATCGGTCAGGGTCGCGGTGTAGGTGATGGTGCCGTTTTCATTCACGGTTGGCGAGGCAGTGAGCGTCACGGTCGTCGTGTCATTGACGTCATTCACCGTAGTGGTGACCGGCGTTTTGTTCGGCGCAACGGCTTCGAGGTTGCCACCGGCCGCATCCTTGATGGATTCGGCCACGGTGGTTGGACCTTTGTAGACGTCGTTGCCGGCCGCCACGGCCAAGATCCCGGAGCTCTGGCCGACGGCGATGGTGATGACCTTGCCGCTGTTCAGGGTGACGGTCACTGGGTCGTTGTGCGCGGCGACCAGATTGCCTTTGGCATCGGTCAGGGTCGCGGTGTAGGTGATGGTGCCGTTTTCATTCACGGTTGGCGAGGCAGTGAGCGTCACGGTCGTCGTGTCATTGACGTCATTCACCGTAGTGGTGACCGGCGTTTTGTTCGGCGCAACGGCTTCGAGGTTGCCACCGGCCGCATCCTTGATGGATTCGGCCACGGTGGTTGGACCTTTGTAGACGTCGTTGCCGGCCGCCACGGCCAAGATCCCGGAGCTCTGGCCGACGGCGATGGTGATCACCTTGCCGCTGTTCAGGGTGACGGTCACTGGGTCGTTGTGCGCGGTGACGAGGTTGCCTTTGGCATCGGTCAGGGTCGCGGTGTAGGTGATGGTGCCGTTTTCATTCACGGTTGGCGAGGCAGTGAGCGTCACGGTCGTCGTGTCATTGACGTCATTCACCGTAGTGGTGACCGGCGTTTTGTTCGGCGCAACGGCTTCGAGGTTGCCACCGGCCGCATCCTTGATGGATTCGGCCACGGTGGTTGGACCTTTGTAGACGTCGTTGCCGGCCGCCACGGCCAAGATCCCGGAGCTCTGGCCGACGGCGATGGTGATCACCTTGCCGCTGTTCAGGGTGACGGTCACTGGGTCGTTGTGCGCGGTGACCAGGTTACCTTTGGCATCGGTCAGGGTCGCGGTGTAGGTGATCGTGCCGTTTTCATTCACCGTCGGCGAGGCAGTCAACGTCACGGTCGTCGCGTCATTGACGTCGCTGACGATGGTCGTGGCTGGCGTGGTGTTTGGTGCGACGGCTTCCAAATTCCCGCCCGAGGCATCCTTGATCGACTCGGAAACGGTGGTCGGGCCTTTATAGACGTCATTGTCCGCCGTGACCGGCAAGCTACCGGAGCTTTCGCCCACAGCGATGGTGATCACCTTGCCGCTGTTCAGGGTGACGGTCACGGGTTCGTTGTGCGCAGTGACCAGGTTGCCTTTGGCGTCGGTCAGGGTCGCGGTGTACGTAATGGTGCCGTTTTCATTCACGGTCGGCGAGGCAGTGAGCGTCACGGTCGTCGCGTCATTCACGTCGCTGACGATGGTCGTGGCTGGCGTGGTGTTTGGTGCGACGGCTTCCAAATTCCCGCCCGAGGCATCCTTGATCGACTCGGAAACGGTGGTTGGGCCTTTGTAGGCGTCGTTGTCCGCCGTGACCGGCAAGCTACCGGAGCTTTCACCGACCGCGATGGTGATCACCTTGCCGCTGTTCAGCGTCACGGTCACGGGTTCGTTGTGCGCGGTGACGAGATTGCCTTTGGCATCGGTCAGGGTCGCGGTGTACGTGATGGTGCCGTTTTCATTCACGGTCGGCGAGGCGGTCAACGTCACGGTCGTTGCGTCATTGACGTCGCTGACGATGGTGGTTGCAGGCGTAGTGTTCGGCGCAACGGCTTCGAGGTTGCCACCGGCCGCTTCCTTGATGGATTCGGAGACGGTAGTTGGACCTTTGTAGACGTCGTTACTTGCCGTGACTGGCAAGCTACCGGAGCTTTCACCCACCGCGATGGTGATCACCTTGCCGCTGTTCAGCGTCACGGTGACTGGCTCGTTGTGCGCAGTGACCAGATTGCCTTTGGCGTCGGTCAGGGTCGCGGTGTAGGTGATGGTGCCGTTCTCGGCAACGCCTGGGGTCGCGGTCAGGGTTACCGTGGTGGCGTCATTCACGTCGCTGACGATGGTGGTCGCAGGCGTGGTGTTTGGCGCAACGGCTTCGAGGTTGCCACCGGCCGCTTCCTTGATCGACTCGGAAACAGTGGTCGGACCTTTATAGACGTCATTGTCCGCCGTGACCGGCAGGCTACCCGAGCTTTCGCCGACCGCGATGGTGATGACCTTGCCGCTGTTCAGCGTCACGGTCACGGGTTCGTTGTGCGCGGTGACCAGGTTGCCTTTGGCGTCGGTCAGGGTTGCGGTGTAGGTGATGGTGCCGTTCTCGGCAACGCCTGGGGTCGCCGTCAGGGTTACCGTGGTCGCGTCATTCACATCGCTGACGATGGTGGTCGCAGGCGTGGAGTTTGGTGCGACGGCTTCGAGGTTGCCACCGGCCGCTTCCTTGATCGATTCGGAAACGGTGGTCGGACCTTTGTAGACGTCGTTGTCCGCCGTGACCGGCAGGCTGCCGGAGCTTTCGCCCACCGCGATGGTGATGACTTTGCCGCTGTTCAGGGTGACGGTGACGGGCTCGTTGTGCGCGGTGACGAGGTTGCCTTTGGCATCGGTCAGGGTCGCGGTGTACGTGATCGTGCCGTTTTCATTCACGGTCGGTGAGGCGGTCAACGTCACGGTCGTTGCGTCATTCACGTCGCTGACGATGGTGGTCGCAGGCGTAGTGTTCGGCGCTACGGCTTCCAAATTCCCGCCCGAGGCATCCTTGATCGACTCGGAAACGGTGGTTGGGCCTTTGTAGACGTCATTGTCCGCCGTGACCGGCAAGCTACCGGAGCTTTCACCGACCGCGATGGTGATCACCTTGCCGCTGTTCAGCGTCACGGTGACGGGTTCGTTGTGCGCAGTGACGAGGTTGCCTTTGGCATCGGTCAGGGTCGCGGTGTAGGTAATGGTGCCGTTTTCATTCACAGTCGGCGAGGCAGTGAGCGTCACAGTAGTCGCGTCATTCACGTCGCTTACGATGGTCGTGGCTGGCGTGGTGTTTGGTGCGACGGCTTCCAAATTCCCGCCCGAGGCATCCTTGATCGACTCGGAAACGGTGGTCGGGCCTTTGTAGACGTCGTTGTCCGCCGTGACCGGCAGGCTACCCGAGCTTTCACCCACAGCGATGGTGATGACCTTGCCGCTGTTCAGGGTGACGGTGACGGGCTCGTTGTGCGCGGTGACCAGGTTGCCTTTGGCATCGGTCAGGGTCGCGGTGTACGTGATGGTGCCGTTCTCGGCAACGCCTGGGGTCGCCGTCAGGGTTACCGTGGTCGCGTCATTCACGTCGCTGACGATGGTGGTCGCAGGCGTGGTATTTGGTGCGACGGCTTCCAAATTCCCGCCCGAGGCATCCTTGATCGACTCGGAAACGGTGGTTGGGCCTTTGTAGACGTCGTTACTTGCCGTGACTGGCAAGCTGCCGGAGCTTTCGCCGACGGCGATGGTGATCACTTTGCCGCTGTTCAGGGTGACGGTGACGGGCTCGTTGTGCGCAGTGACCAGGTTGCCTTTGGCATCGGTCAGGGTCGCGGTGTACGTGATGGTGCCGTTTTCATTCACCGTCGGCGAGGCAGTCAACGTCACGGTCGTTGCGTCATTGACGTCGCTGACGATGGTCGTGGCTGGCGTGGTGTTCGGCGCGACCGCTTCCAAATTCCCGCCCGAGGCATCCTTGATCGACTCGGAAACGGTGGTTGGACCTTTGTAGACGTCGTTGTCCGCCGTGACCGGCAGGCTGCCGGAGCTTTCGCCGACCGCGATGGTGATCACCTTGCCGCTGTTCAGCGTCACGGTGACTGGCTCGTTGTGCGCGGTGACCAGGTTGCCTTTGGCGTCGGTCAGGGTCGCGGTGTAGGTGATCGTGCCGTTTTCATTCACCGTCGGCGAGGCGGTCAGCGTCACGGTCGTTGCGTCATTCACGTCGCTGACGATGGTCGTGGCTGGCGTAGTGTTTGGCGCAACGGCTTCGAGGTTGCCACCGGCCGCTTCCTTGATCGATTCGGAAACGGTGGTCGGACCTTTGTAGACGTCGTTGTCCGCCGTGACCGGCAGGCTGCCGGAGCTTTCGCCGACCGCGATGGTGATCACCTTGCCGCTGTTCAGCGTCACGGTGACTGGCTCGTTGTGCGCGGTGACCAGGTTGCCTTTGGCGTCGGTCAGGGTCGCGGTGTAGGTGATCGTGCCGTTTTCATTCACCGTCGGCGAGGCGGTCAGCGTCACGGTCGTTGCGTCATTCACGTCGCTGACGATGGTCGTGGCTGGCGTAGTGTTTGGCGCAACGGCTTCGAGGTTGCCACCGGCCGCTTCCTTGATCGATTCGGAAACGGTGGTCGGACCTTTGTAGACGTCGTTGTCCGCCGTGACCGGCAGGCTGCCGGAGCTTTCGCCCACAGCGATGGTGATCACCTTGCCGCTGTTCAGCGTCACGGTCACGGGTTCGTTGTGCGCGGTGACCAGGTTGCCTTTGGCATCGGTCAGGGTCGCGGTGTAGGTGATCGTGCCGTTTTCATTCACCGTCGGCGAGGCGGTCAGCGTCACAGTCGTCGCGTCATTCACATCGCTGACGATGGTGGTCGCAGGCGTGGTGTTTGGTGCGACGGCTTCGAGGTTGCCACCGGCCGCTTCCTTGATGGATTCGGAGACGGTAGTTGGACCTTTGTAGACGTCGTTACTTGCCGTGACTGGCAGGCTACCGGAGCTTTCACCGACCGCGATGGTGATCACCTTGCCGCTGTTCAGCGTCACGGTGACGGGTTCGTTGTGCGCAGTGACGAGGTTGCCTTTGGCATCGGTCAGGGTCGCGGTGTAGGTAATGGTGCCGTTTTCATTCACAGTCGGCGAGGCAGTGAGCGTCACAGTAGTCGCGTCATTCACGTCGCTTACGATGGTCGTGGCTGGCGTGGTGTTTGGTGCGACGGCTTCCAAATTCCCGCCCGAGGCATCCTTGATCGACTCGGAAACGGTGGTCGGGCCTTTGTAGACGTCGTTGTCCGCCGTGACCGGCAGGCTACCCGAGCTTTCACCCACAGCGATGGTGATGACCTTGCCGCTGTTCAGGGTGACGGTGACGGGCTCGTTGTGCGCGGTGACCAGGTTGCCTTTGGCGTCGGTCAGGGTCGCGGTGTAGGTGATGGTGCCGTTTTCATTCACCGTCGGCGAGGCGGTCAACGTCACGGTCGTTGCGTCATTCACGTCGCTGACGATGGTGGTCGCAGGCGTGGTATTTGGTGCGACGGCTTCCAAATTCCCGCCCGAGGCATCCTTGATCGACTCGGAAACGGTGGTCGGGCCTTTGTAGACGTCGTTGTCCGCCGTGACCGGCAAGCTGCCGGAGCTTTCACCCACAGCGATGGTGATCACTTTGCCGCTGTTCAGGGTGACGGTGACGGGCTCGTTGTGCGCGGTGACGAGGTTGCCTTTGGCATCGGTCAGGGTCGCGGTGTACGTGATCGTGCCGTTTTCATTCACGGTCGGTGAGGCGGTCAACGTCACGGTCGTTGCGTCATTCACGTCGCTGACGATGGTGGTCGCAGGCGTGGTATTTGGTGCGACGGCTTCCAAATTCCCGCCCGAGGCATCCTTGATCGACTCGGAAACGGTGGTCGGGCCTTTATAGACGTCATTGTCCGCCGTGACCGGCAAGCTACCGGAGCTTTCGCCCACCGCGATGGTGATGACCTTGCCGCTGTTCAGGGTGACGGTGACTGGCTCGTTGTGCGCAGTGACCAGGTTGCCTTTGGCATCAGTCAGGGTCGCGGTGTACGTGATGGTGCCGTTTTCATTCACGGTCGGCGAGGCAGTGAGCGTCACAGTCGTTGCGTCATTCACGTCGCTGACGATGGTGGTCGCAGGCGTGGTATTTGGTGCGACGGCTTCCAAATTCCCGCCCGAGGCATCCTTGATCGACTCGGAAACGGTGGTTGGGCCTTTGTAGACGTCGTTACTTGCCGTGACTGGCAAGCTGCCGGAGCTTTCGCCGACGGCGATGGTGATCACTTTGCCGCTGTTCAGGGTGACGGTGACGGGCTCGTTGTGCGCAGTGACCAGGTTGCCTTTGGCATCGGTCAGGGTCGCGGTGTACGTGATGGTGCCGTTTTCATTCACCGTCGGCGAGGCAGTCAACGTCACGGTCGTTGCGTCATTGACGTCGCTGACGATGGTCGTGGCTGGCGTGGTGTTCGGCGCTACGGCTTCCAAATTCCCGCCCGAGGCATCCTTGATCGACTCGGAAACGGTGGTCGGGCCTTTATAGACGTCATTGTCCGCCGTGACCGGCAAGCTACCGGAGCTTTCGCCCACAGCGATGGTGATCACCTTGCCGCTGTTCAGCGTCACGGTCACGGGTTCGTTGTGCGCGGTGACCAGGTTGCCTTTGGCATCGGTCAGGGTCGCGGTGTAGGTGATGGTGCCGTTTTCATTCACGGTCGGCGAGGCGGTCAACGTCACGGTCGTCGCGTCATTCACGTCGCTGACGATGGTCGTGGCTGGCGTAGTGTTCGGCGCTACCGCTTCCAAATTCCCGCCCGAGGCTTCCTTGATCGATTCGGAAACGGTGGTCGGACCTTTGTAGACGTCGTTGTCCGCCGTGACCGGCAGGCTGCCGGAGCTTTCGCCCACAGCGATGGTGATCACCTTGCCGCTGTTCAGCGTCACGGTCACGGGTTCGTTGTGCGCGGTGACCAGGTTGCCTTTGGCATCGGTCAGGGTCGCGGTGTAGGTGATGGTGCCGTTTTCATTCACGGTCGGCGAGGCGGTCAACGTCACAGTCGTCGTGTCATTGACGTCATTCACCGTAGTGGTGACCGGCGTTTTGTTCGGCGCAACGGCTTCGAGGTTGCCACCGGCCGCATCCTTGATGGATTCGGCCACGGTGGTTGGACCTTTGTAGACGTCGTTGCCGGCCGCCACGGCCAAGATCCCGGAGCTCTGGCCGACGGCGATGGTGATCACCTTGCCGCTGTTCAGGGTGACGGTGACGGGCTCGTTGTGCGCGGTGACGAGGTTGCCTTTGGCATCGGTCAGGGTCGCGGTGTAGGTGATCGTGCCGTTCTCCGCAACACTCGGGGTCGCGGTCAGCGTTACGGTCGTGGTGTCGATCGAGTCGGTGATGGTGGTGACGGCCGCTACGTTGCTCGGCACCAGGTTCTCAAAATTCCCGCCGGTAGTGCCGGTAACGGTGATGCTGACGGTGCTGCCATTGTTGTAGACATCATTGGCTGGCGTTGGAACGTTCACGCTGCCGGTGGTCTGGCCGGCGCCAATAGTGATGGTCGAACCGTTGGACAGGGTCACAGTGACCGGCGTTTGTGCCGGGTTGGTCAATGTCGCGGTGTAGGTGATCTCGCCGCCCTCGACGACGGTGCCAGTGGCCGTGAGGGTCAGGTTGGTGGTGTCCACCGAATCGGTAATAGTCGTGACCGCTGGCGCTGGGTTTGGAGACAACTGTTCGAAGTTACCGCCGGTTGCACTGGTGATCGTGGTGCTGACAGTGCTGCCATTGTTGTAGACGTCATTGGCGGGCGTCGGAACGTTCACGGTGCCGGTGGTCTGGCCGGCGCCGATGGTGATGGTCGAGCCGTTGGACAGGGTGACGGTAACCGGCGTCTGCGCCGGGTTGGTCAGGGTCGCGGTGTAGGTGATCTGCCCGCCTTCAGTCACGGTGCCGCCCGCCGTCAGGGTGACGGTGGTGGTGTCGATGGTGTCGGTGACTTGAGTCGTCGCCGGCACGGTTGGCGGGGTCACGATGATGCCGCCGCCGCCCGTGGTGCCGGTGACGGTCACGTCGATCTGGGTCGGGTCGTTATAGACGGTGTCGTTCGGCGCCAGCGGTACGTTGACGGTGCCGGTGGTTTGGCCAGCCTGAATCACGATCACCGCGCCGTTGGACAGGGTGATGGTCAGGTCGCTGGTCGGTGCCTGGGTCAGGGTCGCGGTGTAAACCAGAACGCCGCCGGCTTCGGTGATGGTGGGCGTGGCGCTCAGGCTCAGGGTCGAGGCCTGCACGATGTTGGCGTTGTTGGTGGTCTGGCCGCCGATGGTGTTCTGCGTGGTCGCTCCGGCAGCGCCGATGCCCGCGGTCGGGAAACCAATGGTCGGGTCTACCCGGCCAGCGGTGGCGTCCAACATCACGAAGCTATGGCCGCCACCGGCCGCGCCGCCTGTACCGGCAGCGGTCGGGCCGGCTGCGGTGGCTTCGAGGTCTGTGGTCGGGTCGGCGCCGGCAGCGATGGCCTGCTGCAGTTCTTCAACCGATGGCGCGGCTTGTGCAGTGGCTTCTGCCAGGTCGGTGCTGGAATCCGGAGCGCTGCCACTCCATTGAGTGTCGCGGCCCAGGTCCAGGGTCCGGCCATCGGCCAGTTCGAGCGTGACGGCGCCAGCGGCACCGGTGTCTACCTGATCGCCGACAAGCAGTCGATCGCCTTCAACGAGTACGCGGCGCACGCCCTCTGGGGACACCGCGAAAACCTGACCGACAATGCTTTTGACGATGGCAACAACACTGCTCATTGAAGACTCTCCGGGTGTCACGTTCAGTTGACTTCCATGGACCTGATGGCGAACTCGCCAAAGCAGTCTGGACGTACTTTTAAAAAATGTAGGGCATAAGCTTGACGCTGTAATCCGTCAACAATTTGGCTATATTTTTTCGCTATTTACTTTATGCCAAACTATTGACCTTATGGGTGCCATCCTAAACAATCGCCCCAGTAATGTCACATTGATATTTAAGCGGCGACCTGTCCTACAGCGTGTGATCCAGTTCCTGTTTTGAACTTTCCGACATACGGTCATTCCGGTCACCATCATCCGACGCAGCGCCACTCTTTGCTGTGATTCAAGACAAGAAGTTCTGGGAAATTTTCTTCATGCGTTCGTACTTGTTCAAAGCCTTACCCTTCGCCCTTGCCGCCAGTTTCGTCCAAGCACAAAGCCTTCCAGAAGCCATGCAACAAGCGCTGGACGTCCATCCGGAGATCCAGGCAGCGGTTAATAGCCGATTGGCCGCGGATTATCAGTTAAAGGCCGCCAAAGGTGGATACCTGCCACGGGTCGATCTGCTGGGCGGTTACGGGCGCGAAGGCACGGATAACGTCACCACCCGCGCCGACACCGGCAGCAATCACTGGGAAACCCTGAACCGCAGCGAGTCAAGTTTGCGTCTGTCGCAGATGGTTTTTGACGGTTTTGCGACGTCCAGCGAAGTGGGGCGTCAACAAGCCACCGTTAACTCCCGCGCCTATTCCCTGCTGGGCACTTCCGAGCGCACCGCGCTGACCGTGGCCCAGGTTTACCTCGACGTGCTGACCCGCCGCGAATTCGTGCGCCTGGCCGAAGACAACCTCAAGAGCCACGAGCGCATCTTCGACCAGATCAAATTGCGCACCTCCCGGGGTGTCGGCAGCGGCGCTGACATGGACCAGGCCGAAGCCCGTATGGCCCAGGCCCGCAACAACCTGATCACCGAACAGACCAACCTGGCCGACGCCGAGACCAACTTCCTCAGCGCTGTCGGCCAGATGCCCGATCAGCTTGAGCGTCCTGCGCCATTCCTCGCCCTGCTGCCGGCCAACCTGAACGAAGCCCGCTCGCAGATGCTGGAAAACAGCCCGATCCTGCGCTCCGCCGAGTCCGACATTTCTGCGGCGGAAAAACAGTACGAAGCGGCCAAGTCGTCGTTCTACCCGCGTTTTGATGCCGAACTGGGCCGCTCTGCCGACAACGATGTCGACGGCCAGAATGGCCACAGCAACGAGTGGCAAGCCATGCTGCGCATGCGCTTCAACCTGTTCGCCGGTGGCAGCAACAAGGCGGACCTGGAATCCAAGTCGTACCTGTCGAACCAGGCGCTGGACATCCGCAACAACGCCTTGCGCGTGTTGAACGAAGAACTGGGCCTGGCCTGGAACGCCCTGAACAACGCCAACGCCCAGGTGCCGATCGCCCAGCAATATGTCGATCACAGCACCGCGGTACGCACGGCTTATCAGAAGCAGTTCAGCCTGGGTCAGCGCACCTTGCTCGACTTGCTCGACAGTGAAAACGAGTTGTTCACCGCTTCGCGCCGCCTGGCGGACATTAAAAACACTCAGTTATTTACTCAGTACCGAATCAAGGCGACCATGGGCGAGTTGCTCAAGAGCCAGGGAGTGGTCGCACCGTTGGCATCCGTTGTGCAGAACGACGTGAAGCCAAAGGTTCAATTGCCCGGTATGAATTGAGCAGGACCTTTATCGTTCAATTGTTAGCCAAGAGTGCCGAGCGTGGAATCAGAAGTCAGTCGAGTTCAACTCATTCATGATCCACGCGCGCTGCATGACGATCCGTTACTGGATGGTCTGCTGGCCCTGTGCACGCTGCACCAGAAACCCGCCAGCGCGGCGATGCTCACCACTGGCCTGCCGCTGCCCAAGCAACGCCTGAGCATCGAGTTGCTGCCCCGCGCCGCGGCTCGCGCCGGGCTGCAAGGGCGGGTGCTGCAGCGCAAGCTGGAAGATATTCCGACGATTGCGATGCCGGCGCTATTGCTGCTCAAGGACGGCCGCAGTGCGGTGCTGCTGGGCTGGCAAGGTGAAGACCAGGCTCGCGTGCTGCTCAGTGAAACCGATGGCGGCGAAAGTGTCGTCAACCGTGAACTGCTGGCAGACGACTACATCGGCAAAGTCTTCTTCGCCCAACCGCAACATAAATTTGACGTTAACCACGGCACGCTGATTCCCCGCGCGCGTTCGTGGTTCCGCGACACCCTCAAGCGTTCGCGCTGGCTGTACGCCGACGCCATCGCCGCCAGTTTCCTGATCAACATCATCGCCATGGCCGCGCCGCTGTTCGTGATGAACGTATACGACCGCGTGGTGCCGAACCAGGCCGAATCGACCCTGTGGGTGCTGGCGATCGGCATCACCGGCGCCTACCTGTTCGACCTGATCCTCAAGAGCCTGCGCAGCCTGTGCCTGGACCTGGCCGGCAAGAAAACCGACCTGATCATCTCGGCCACGCTGTTCGAGCGCATCGTCGGCATGGCCATGAAGTACCGCCCGGCCCGGGTCGGCAGCTTCGCCCAGAACATCCATGAGTTTCAGAGCCTGCGCGACTTCCTCGCCTCGCTGACCCTGACCAGCCTGATCGACCTGCCGTTTACCCTGCTGATCTTCATGGTCATCGCCATTCTCGGCGGCCATCTGGTTTGGATTCCGGTGCTCGCGTTCCCGATAGCGCTGCTGATCGGCTACGCCTTGCAGAAGCCACTGGTAGCGACCATGGAACGCACCATGGCTCTGGCCGCCGAGCGTCAGTCGAGCCTGATCGAAACCCTCGCCGGCCTCGATGCCGTGAAGGTCAACAACGCCGAAAGCGAACGCCAGTACCAGTGGGAACAGACCATCGGCACCCTCAGCCGCCTCGAGCTGCGAGTGAAAATGCTCTCCGGTCTGGCGATGAACATCACCCTGCTGATCCAGCAACTGGCCGGGGTGATCATGATTGTCTTCGGCGTGTACCAGATCATTGCCGGCAACTTGAGCATGGGCGGCCTTATCGCCTGCTACATGCTCAGCGGTCGTGCGCTGAGCCCGCTGGCCTCGCTTTCCGGCCTGCTGACCCGTTACCAGCAAGCGCGGGTGACCATGGTGTCGGTGGACCAGATGATGGAGTTGCCCCAAGAGCGCAACTTCGAAGAGCGCCCGCTGAGCCGCAAGGTCCTGCAAGGCGCCATCGAATGCCGTCAGCTGAACTTCACCTACCCGAACCAGCAAAACCCGGCGCTGAAGAACATCAACCTGATCATCAAGCCCGGCGAAAAAATCGGCATCATCGGTCGCAGCGGCTCGGGCAAAAGCTCCCTGGCCAAGTTGCTGGTGGGTCTCTATCAGCCGGACGACGGTGCCTTGCTGGTGGACGGTGTGGATATCCGCCAGATCGACGTCAGCGAACTGCGCCACAACATCGGCTACGTGCCTCAGGACATTCAATTGCTCGCCGGTACGCTGCGGGACAATTTGGTCTCGGGCGCGCGCTATGTAGAAGACGAACTGGTGCTGCAAGCCGCCGAATTGGCCGGCGTCCACGAATTCGCCCGTCTGCACCCGCAGGGTTATGAACTGCAAGTGGGCGAGCGCGGACAGAATCTGTCCGGCGGCCAACGGCAGAACGTGGCCCTGGCGCGTGCGCTTCTGCTCAACCCGCCGATCCTGCTGCTCGACGAACCGACCAGTGCCATGGACAACACCGGCGAAGAACGCCTCAAGCAACGCCTCGCCGCGGTGGTTGAAAACAAAACCGTGGTGCTGGTGACGCACCGGGCGTCGCTGCTGTCGCTGGTGGATCGCCTGTTGGTGATCGACCGTGGGCAGATTCTCGCCGATGGGCCGAAAGCCGTTGTGATGGAAGCGTTGAAGAAGGGGCAGATCAGTGTTGCTTAAGTCGGGTTTCAAGGACTCTATCCGCCGCTACTTCAAAGGCTCTGCCTCGCTGCAAGGCCAGCCGTTGCCGGAAGTGAACAAGGCACTGATCGAAGATGCGCCGCGTGTGGTGCGGTTGACCATCTGGGCGATCATCGGCTTCTTCGTGTTCCTGATGCTGTGGGCCAACTTCGCCGTGATCGACGAAGTGACCAAGGGCGAAGGGAAGGCGATTCCGTCGTCGAAGATCCAGAAAATCCAGAACCTTGAGGGCGGGATCGTCTCCGAACTGTTCGTCAAGGAAGGGCAGATCGTCGAGGCTGGCGCGCCGCTGATTCGCCTGGATGACACGCGATTCGCCTCCAACGTTGGCGAAACCGAGGCGGATCGCCTGTCGATGCTGCTGCGGGTCGAGCGCCTGAGCGCCGAGGTCGATGACCGTCCGCTGAATTTCCCGGCTGACGTGCTCAAAGCCGTGCCCGGCCAGGCGGCCAGCGAAGAGTCGCTGTACACCAGCCGTCGTCAGCAGTTGCACGATGAAATCGGCGGCTTGCAGGAACAGTTGATCCAGCGTCAGCAAGAGCTGCGCGAGTTCTCCTCCAAGCAGTCGCAGTACCGCAATGGCCTGGCGTTACAACGCCAGGAAATCAACATGTCCGAGCCGCTGGTGGCCCAGGGCGCGGTATCGCCGGTGGAAGTGCTGCGGCTCAAACGTGCTGAAGTGGAAACCCGCGGGCAACTGGACGCGACGACCCTGGCCATTCCCCGCGCCGAATCGGCGATCAAGGAAGTGCAGCGCAAGATCGACGAAACCCGCGGCAAGTTCCGCAGCGAAGCCCTGACCCAACTCAACGAAGCCCGCACCGACCTGAACAAGGCCCAAGCCACCGGCAAGGCCCTGGAAGATCGCGTGAGCCGCACCCTGGTGACATCGCCAGTGCGCGGGATCGTCAACAAATTGCTGGTGAACACCATTGGCGGCGTGATCCAGCCGGGCGTCGACCTGGTGGAAATCGTGCCGCTGGACGACACCTTGTTGGTGGAAGCCAAAGTCCGACCGCAAGACATCGCCTTCCTGCACCCGGGGCAAGAGGCGACGGTGAAATTCACCGCGTACGACTACACCATCTACGGTGGGCTCAAAGCCAAGCTGGAGCAGATCGGTGCTGACACCATTACCGATGAAGACAAGAAAACCACCTACTACATCATCAAGCTGCGCACCGATCGCAGTCACCTCGGGACCGATGAAAAGCCGTTGCTGATCATTCCGGGGATGGTGGCGTCGGTGGACATCATCACCGGCAAGAAGACGGTGCTCAGCTATCTGCTCAAGCCGATCATTCGGGCGCGAGCTGAGGCGTTGCACGAGCGGTAGATCTTCGCAGGGGCTGATGGCCTCTTCGCGGGCAAGCCTCGCTCCTACAAGGTTTGTGTCGTTCACATCATTTGTGTGCGACGCGGACCTGTAGGAGCGAGGCTTGCCCGCGAAGGCGTCCTCAAAAACACCACTTACTGATCGTTCCCACGCTCTGCGTGGGAATGCCGCCCTGGACGCTCCGCGTCCACCGTGACGCAGAGCGTCACGGGGTGTGTTCCCACACCGGGGCGTGGGAACAATCGGTGGCATATCGTTATTCATTAACGGTATTTAAATTTCAATTCTTATGACTATAAAGTCACTCTCCTGCGTACCTGCCGACCAATCGGCGCGCCGCACGACACGAACCAACACGGGACCTCCGTGAGTTTCTGATCGACGCGCGCGCCCTTGAGCGTGCCGTGCGTGGGAGTGATTTAAATGTCAGCCGTCTCTGCATCTCAAAGCATCGCGCCGCAAACCTTCGACATCCGCCCGTTCAGTGGCGCCGTCGGTGCCGAAATCATCGGCCTGGACCTGTCCCGCCCGATCAATGACCAGGACTTCGCCCGCATCCACCGCGCGCACCTGGATCATCACGTCGTTGTGTTCCGCGACCAGCGCATTACCCCCGAACAGCAAATCGACTTCAGCCGCCGCTTCGGCGTGTTGCAGATCCATGTGCTCAAGCAGTTCCTGCTGGCCGGGCACCCGGAAATCCTCATCGTGTCCAACATCATCGAAAACGGCGTCTCCGTCGGCCTCGGTGATGCCGGCAAGTTCTGGCATTCCGACCTTTCCTATAAAGAACTGCCGAGTCTGGGCTCGATGCTGCACGCCCAGGAACTGCCATCCGAAGGCGGCGACACCCTGTTCGCCGACATGCACAAAGCCTGGGACGGCTTGCCCGACGCGCTGCGAAAAGCCGTCGAAGGCCGCTCCGCCGCGCACTCCTACACGGCGCGTTACAGCGAAACCAAATTCGAAGGCAATTGGCGCCCGACCCTGACGCCTGAGCAACTCGCCCAGGTCGCCGAAGTCGTGCACCCGATTGTCCGCACCCACCCGGAAAACGGGCGCAAGGCGCTGTTCGTCAGCGAAGGCTTCACCACGCGCATCGTTGGCCTGCCTACAGATGAGAGCAAACAGCTGCTCGCCGAGCTCTACGCCCACAGCGTGTTGCCGCAAAACATCTACCGCCATCAGTGGCAGCCCCACGACCTGGTGTTCTGGGACAACCGTTCGCTGATCCACCTTGCCGCCGGCTGCCCCGGCTACCTGCGCCGCAAGTTGTATCGCACCACCATCCAGGGCGACGCGCCTTTCTGATTTGTCGGAGAACCACCATGTCCAAACGTCTTTCATTGGCACCGCTGGCTGCGGCCATCGGCCTGGGTTTCAGCCTGATCGCCAGCAGCCTGTTGGCGCCGACCGTGGCTCAGGCTGAAGGTGAAATCCGCATCGCCGAGCAGTTCGGTATTGTTTACCTGCTGCTCAACGTGGTCCGCGATCAAAACCTGATCGAGAAATACGGCAAGCAGGAAGGCATCGACATCAAGGTCGACTGGACCCAGCTCTCGGGCGGGGCGGCGGTCAACGATGCGTTGCTCTCCGGCTCCATCGACATAGCCGGGGCCGGCGTCGGTCCGCTGCTGACCATCTGGGACCGCACCCACGGCAAGCAGAACGTCAAAGCCGTCGCTTCGTTGGGGAACTTCCCGTATTACCTGGTGAGCAACAATCCCAAGGTTAAAACCATCGCTGACTTCACCGAAAAGGACCGCATTGCGGTGCCGGCGGTCGGGGTGTCGGTGCAGTCGCGCTTCCTGCAATACGCGGCCGCCAAGCAGTGGGGCGACAAGGAATTCAATCGTCTCGACAAATACACCATCGCCATTCCGCACCCGGACGCTACGGCGGCGCTGATCGCGGGCGGCACTGAGCTGACCGGGCATTTCTCCAACCCGCCGTTCCAGGATCAGGCGCTGGAAAACCCCAACGTGCATGTGGTGCTCAACACCTACGACCTGCTCGGCCCGAACTCGCCGACCGTGCTGTTCGCCACCGAAAAATTCCGCGACGAGAACCCGAAAACCTACAAGGCCTTCGTCGAAGCCCTGACCGAAGCGGCGCAATTCGCGCAGAACGATAAAGGCGCAGCAGCGGACACTTACCTCCGCGTGACCAAAGCCAAAATCGACCGTGCGGCGCTGCTGAAAATCATCGACAACCCGCAGTTCGAATTCAGCGTCACGCCGAAAAACACCTACCCCCTGGCCGAATTCCTCTACCGCGTCGGTGCCATCAAAAACAAACCGGATTCGTGGAAGGATTACTTCTTCCAGGACGCCAAACCGCTGCAAGGGAGCTGATCGAGATGAACGCTCCTTTGCAAGGCCACACGGCCAGCAACCCGATCACGGCAGCCCAGGCGCTGCTGTCGGTCGATCACGTCAGCCTGGAATACCGCACGCCGCAGCGCGTTGTCCGGGCCACTCATCAGGTCAGTTTCGAGATCGATCCTGCGGACCGTTTTGTGCTGCTCGGCCCGTCCGGGTGCGGTAAATCGACATTGCTCAAAGCGGTGGCCGGGTTCATCCAGCCTTGCGAGGGCGAGATTCGTCTGTTGGGGCAAACCGTCCACGCGCCAGGGCCGGACCGAATCGTGGTGTTTCAGGAATTCGATCAACTGCCGCCGTGGAAAACGGTGAAGCAGAACGTGATGTTTCCGCTGCTGGCCTCGAAAACCCTCAAGCGCAAGGAAGCCGAGGAGCGGGCGCTGCACTATTTGGACAAGGTCGGGTTGGCGGCGTTTGCCGATGCTTATCCGCACACCTTGTCCGGCGGCATGAAGGCGCGGGTGGCCATCGCCCGGGCATTGGCCATGCAGCCAAAAATCCTGCTGATGGACGAACCCTTCGCCGCCCTGGACGCGCTGACCCGACGCAAGATGCAGGAAGAATTGCTGCTGCTTTGGGAAGAAGTGCGCTTCACCCTGCTGTTCGTCACCCACTCCATCGAAGAAGCGCTGGTGGTGGGTAATCGCATCCTGCTGCTGTCGCCGCATCCGGGGCGGGTGCGGGCGGAAGTCCACAGCCATCAATACGACTTGCACAGCCTGGGTGGCGTGGCGTTTCAGGAATCGGCGCGGCGCATTCACCGGTTGTTGTTCGATGAAGGTCAATCGCCGGAAACCGAGCGCGAGCTGGATTTTTCTGACATCCGCATCGCTTATTGAGCCATTGAGAGGAGTGCCCGATGAGCCAGTTTTCATCCGCGCGTCAAGAATTCGAAACCGTATTAGAGCCTCTGACGAGCGTACCGCTGGAGCGAGAATTGCCCCTCGGCCAGCGTATATGGCAACAGGGCTGGGTTCGCAAAAGCCTGATTCTGATCTTGCTCGCCGTGTTGTGGGAAGTGGTGGCCCGTATCCAGAACAACGACCTGCTGCTGCCAAGCTTCCTGCAAACCAGCAGCGCGCTGTATGACGGCCTGCTCAGCGGCGAATTGCTGGGCAAAGTGTGGATTTCGCTGGTGGTTTTGCTCAAGGGTTACCTGATCGGCATCGTCCTGGCGTTTGCCTTGACCACCCTGGCGGTCTCCACGCAGTTCGGTCGTGATCTGCTGAGTACGCTGACCTCGATGTTCAACCCGCTGCCGGCGATTGCGTTGTTGCCACTGGCGTTGCTGTGGTTTGGCCTGGGGCAGAACAGCCTGATTTTTGTGCTGGTGCATTCGGTGCTGTGGGCTTTGGCCCTCAATACCTATGCCGGTTTTCTCGGCGTCTCGGAAACCCTGCGCATGGCCGGGCGTAACTATGGCTTGAAGGGTATGCGTTTCGTGCTGTTCATCCTGATCCCGGCGGCGTTGCCGTCGATTCTGGCGGGGCTGAAAATCGGCTGGGCCTTCGCCTGGCGCACGTTGATCGCGGCGGAGTTGGTGTTTGGTGCCACCAGTGGCAAGGGCGGGTTGGGGTGGTACATCTTCCAGAATCGCAATGAGCTGTACACCGACAAGGTGTTTGCCGGGTTGGCCGTGGTGATTCTGATTGGGTTGCTGGTGGAGAACCTGGTGTTCGATACGTTGGAGCGGGTGACGGTGAAGCGTTGGGGGATGCAACGCTAAAACACCCACCCCGCCGTAGGAGCAAAGCTTGCTCGCGATAAACGATAACGCGGTCCACCTGATACACCGCGACGCTTCCATCGCGAGCAAGCTTTGCTCCTACAGTACGGATTCGCTGCTAGCATTGCGCCTGAATCAATCCTGATCAGCGATGAGTGCTCAGCATGCAACTCCCGGACATGAACCTGTTGGTCGCCCTCGACGCTTTGCTCGACGAGGGCAGTGTGGTGGGCGCCGCGCGGCGGATGAACCTCAGCCCGGCCGCCATGAGCCGAACGCTGACCCGCATCCGCGAAGCCATCGGCGACCCGATCCTCGTGCGCGCCGGACGTGGCCTGGTGCCAACCCCCAAGGCATTGGCACTCCGTGAACAAGTGCGCGATGTCGTGGAGCAAGCCGCGCTGTTGTTCCGCTCCGCCGATGTGGTGGAACTGGGCACCCTGCGCCGGCGCTTCAGCATCCGCGCCAATGACTTTTTCGTCGGCGTTTACGGCGGCAAGTTGTTCGACACCATGGAGCGCCAGGCCCCGCATTGCGAGCTGCGGTTCGTCCCTGAAGGCGATGGCGACGATGAGGCGCTGCGCGAAGGGCGAATCGACCTGAGCGTCAGCAACAATCGCCCGTCGATGCCGGAAGTGAAGATCCAGAACCTGTTTTCAACGCATTTCGTTGGTCTGGCGCGGGAAGATCATCCGTTGTTCGGTCAGGAGATCACCGCCGAGCGCTACGCCGGGTTTTCGCATATCAGCATGTCCCGGCGCGGGATTGCCCGTGGGCCAATCGACACGGCACTTGAGGCGTTGGGGCTGGAGCGTCGTGTGGCAGTGATTGCGCCGAGCTTTCATGCCGCGATGTTTGCCCTGCCCGATTCCGACCTGCTGCTGCCGGTGCCCCAGGAAGCACTGCTGAGCGTACGGCGTCTGGGCCTGAAACTGCGCTCGTTCACGCTGCCGATTCCACTGCCGACGCTGATGCTGACCCAGGCCTGGCACCCACGCTACGACAAGGATCCGGCCCATCGCTGGATGCGTGAAACGCTGAAGGCGTGTTGCGATGAGACGTGGTTGGCCGCGCAGCCCATCTCAAGTTGATCACGGCCCCCTTGTAGGCGCGGGCTTGTGTGGCGAGGGGGCTTGCCCCCGTTGGGTCGCGAAGCGGCCCCAAAACCAAAGCACAGGGACTGCTGCGCAGTCCAACGGGGGCAAGTCCCCTCGCCACAAAAGCCTGATCCCGCAATTGCTGCGTCTGACGCACTTATAACCTGCCAACAAGTCAATTTTCGTAACGCCTCATCCTCCCTAAAATGCCCCGGTATTCACACCCCGGAGCTCGCAGTCCATGACTTCCCTCACGGCCCCGGCCCCTCTCGCCGTGGCCAGCCCTGCCGCCGTCACCCCGCCGGTTTTCGGCCTGCGGATCATCATCGGTCTGGTGGGCGTGTTGCTGGCGGTGCTGGTGTCCGGCCTGAACGAGATGGTGACCAAAGTCGCCCTCGCCGACATTCGCGGCGCGTTGGCCATCGGTTACGACGAAGGCACCTGGCTGGTCGCCAGTTACACCGCGACGTCGGTGGCGGCGATGGCGTTCGCGCCGTGGTGCTCGGTGACGTTTTCCTTGAGGCGTTTCACCCTCTACGCCATCGGCGCTTTCACGCTGCTGGGCGTGCTGTGCCCATTCGCTCCGAGCTACGAAAGCCTGTTGCTCATGCGCATCTTGCAAGGTCTGGCCGGCGGGGCGTTGCCGCCGATGCTGATGACCGTCGCCCTGCGTTTCCTGCCGGCCAACGTCAAGCTCTACGGCCTGGCCGGGTATGCCCTGACCGCGACCTTCGGCCCCGGCCTCGGCACGCCGCTGGCCGGGTTGTGGACCGAGTACGTCGGCTGGCAATGGACCTTCTGGCAAATCATCGTGCCGTGTCTGATCGCCATGGCGGCCGTGGCTTATGGTTTGCCCCAGGACCCGCTGCGCCTGGAACGCTTGAAGCAATTCAACTGGCGCGGTTTGCTGCTGGGTTTCCCAGCGATTTGCATGTTGGTGATCGGCATCTTGCAGGGCAATCGGCTGGACTGGTTCGAATCGAGCCTGATCTGCTTTTTGCTCGGCGGCGGTTTGCTGTTGTTGGTGCTGTTTCTGATCAACGAATGGTCGCAACCGATCCCGTTTTTCAAGTTGCAGATGCTCGGCATTCGCAACCTGTCGTTTGCCTTGATGACACTCGCTGGAGTGTTGGTTGTGTTGCTGGCGGTGGTGATCATTCCGTCCAGTTACCTGGCGCAAGTCCAGGGTTATCGGCCGATCCAGACCGCGCCGATCATGCTGCTGGCGGCGCTGCCGCAGTTGATCGCGCTGCCGTTGGTGGCGGCGTTGTGCAACCTGCGCTGGGTCGATTGCCGCTGGGTGCTGGGGCTTGGCTTGAGCATGTTGGCGCTGTCCTGCCTCGGGGGTTCGCAGCTGACCTCGGTGTGGATTCGTGATGATTTCTACGTTCTGCAACTGCTGCAAATCTTCGGGCAACCGATGGCGGTGTTGCCGCTGTTGATGCTCGCAACCGGCAGCATCACGCCGATGGAAGGGCCGTTCGCCTCGGCCTGGTTCAACACCGTCAAAGGCCTGTCGGCGGTGATCGCCACCGGCGTCATCGACGCGCTGACCACCGCCCGCCTGCATTTCCACTCGACCATGTTGGTGGACGACCTCGGCAACTCGCCCCTGGCCGACAGCGACAGCGCCGGCCTTGCCCACCGACTGCACGAGCAGGCCGTGGTGCTCACGGCCTCCGATCTTTATCTGTGCATGGCGGGCGTAGCGGTCGCGCTGATCCTGCTGATTTTCTGGCTGCCGACGCGGATCTTCCCGCCCCGGGCGCCGACTTGAACGCTTCACTGAAACAGAAGGTTTTTATGACGACTTTTACCAAGCAAAAAGTGGCGGTTGGCGTGGCCGCCGCGATCGCGGTCGGCGTGCTGATTTACCTGGTCGCGCCGGGGCTGTTCGGCAAACGCACGCAACAGAGCACCAACGATGCCTTTGTCTCGGCGGACTTCACCCTGGTCGTGCCACGGGTCGCCGGGTTTATCAAAGAGGTGTTGGTGGAGGACAACCAGCAGGTCAAGGCCGGGCAGTTGTTGGCCTTGATTGATGACCGCGACCTGCGCGCCGCCGCCCAGGCTGCCGACGCCGAAACCCTGGTCGCACGGGCGCAACTGCAAAACGCTCGAGCGACTCTTGAACGCCAGACCTCGGTGATCGCCCAGGCCCAGGCCACGGTGGTCGCGGCCAAGGCGGAAATGGCCTTCGCCGAGCATGAATTGAATCGCTACGACCACCTCGCCGGCGTCGGCGCCGGTACGGTGCAGAACGCGCAACAGGCACGTACCCGCATCGATCAGGCGACCGCGCGGCTGGCCAACGCCACGGCGGTGCTGGCGGCGGAGCGCAAGCAAGTGGACATTCTCACCGCCCAGCGTGATGCCGCCGAAGGTGGACTGAAACGCTCGCAAGCGGCGCTGGAAATCGCCAGTTACGAGCTGTCCTACACGCGCATCGTCGCGCCGCAGGATGGCATGGTCGGTGAGCGCGCGGTGCGGGTCGGCGCCTACGTGACGCCGGGCAGCAAGATTCTCGCCGTGGTGCCGTTGGCCCAGGCGTTTGTGGTGGCCAATTTCCAGGAGACTCAGCTGCGGGATGTGCAGCAGGGGCAGGACGTGCAGGTGCGCGTCGATAGTCTCGGCGGCGAGATGTTGAGCGGCCGCGTCGAAAGCATTGCACCGGCCACCGGGGTGACGTTTGCCTCGGTCAAACCGGACAACGCCACCGGCAACTTCACCAAGGTCGTGCAGCGGATTCCGGTGAAGATCGTCCTCGATCCGGGCCAGCCATTGGCGGATCGGTTGCGGGTGGGGATGTCGGTGGAGGCGCGGATTGATACGGCGACGCCAATGCATGAGGTGGCCAAGCGATGAACTCCGCTAATCACTCATCCCTGTGGCGAGGGGGCTTGCCCCCGTTCGAGTGCGCAGCACTCGCAGATTCTGGGTCCGCTTCGCGGCCCAACGGGGTGGTGCGGCATTCCGACAAGCCCCCTCGCCACAAAAGTTGCATGCAGCCAGTCGCTCTTGTGTTGAGCCTGTTTTTCCTGAGCGCCTGCACCGTCGGCCCGGACTTCCACAAACCCGAGCCACAACAGGTCACCGAATGGTCAAAACCGCAAAAGGCTGCCGAAAGCCAAGCGGTCACCCAAACCATGGACGAGCGCTGGTGGGAAGTGTTCCATGACCCGAAACTCTCGGCCCTGAGCCAACGTGCCCTGACCGATAACCTCGACCTGAAACTCGCCAGCAGCCGCTTGCAGCAAAGCCGCGCCGCACGCCAAGTCATCACCGCTGACCGCTATCCCACGACCGCCGCCACTGGCAGCTACGGGCGTGAACGCAACAGCGGCGAAGGCCTGAGCGATCCTTCAGGCAAAAACGGCAACTCAGCCTTCAACCTCTGGGACGCCGGTTTTTCCGCCTCCTGGGAACTGGATGTCTGGGGCCGCGTGCGCCGCGAAACCGAAGCCGCCGACGCCACCCTCGAAGTCGCCGAAAACGACCGACGCGGGGTGCTGCTGTCGGTATTGGCCGAAACCGCCCAGGACTACATCCAGCTGCGCGGCGTGCAGAACACCCGCGCCGTCACCGAGCAGAACCTCGACGTCGCCCGGCACAGCCTGAAGCTCTCGCAACTGCGCCTGGCCGACGGCGTGGCCACGGACCTGGACGTCGCCGAAGCCGCCGCGCAAGTGGCGGCCATCGAATCGCGCCTGCCCGCGCTGGAGCAGCGCCAGTCACAACTGATCAACGCTCTGAGCCTGTTGATGGGCGAACCACCGCAAGCGTTGCACGCCGAGTTATCCACAGACGCGCCCGTGCCGCAGACCCCGCGCCAGGTCGCCATCGGCCTGCCGTCGCAACTGGCCGAACGGCGCCCGGACATCCGCCAGGCCGAAGCCCGCCTGCATGCCGCAACAGCGAGCATCGGTGTGGCCAAGGGTGATTTCTATCCGCGGATCACCCTGTCGGGCAACATCGGTTCCCAGGCCATGCAACTGAGCGATTTCGGCTCCTGGGGCTCGCGCTTGTTCGGCATCGGCCCGCAATTCAGCCTGCCGCTGTTCGACGGCGGCAGACTGCGCGGCATGCTCAACCTGCGCGAAGCCCAACAACAGGAAGCGGCCATCGCCTACCAGCAAACCGTACTGCGCGCCTGGCATGAAATCGACGACCAGTTGACCGCCTACAACGCCAGCCAACTGCGCCGCGACAGCCTCGCCGAAGCCGTGCGCCAGAACCAGATCGCGTTACGTACCGCGCAACAGCAATACGTGGAAGGCGTGGTGGATTTCGTCAACGTGCTGACGGTGCAAGGGGAGTTGTTGGCGACTCAGCAGCAGTGGGTTGAGAGTTCGACGGGCGTGTCGTTGGCGATGGTGGGGTTGTACAAGGCGTTGGGGGGAGGGTGGGAGTCGGTTTATCCGGTGGCGAAAGTCGCTACCAATAATCCGGTTTGATGGCTGGCGTCTTGCGGGTAGGGACCTTGTCTGGAAACTGGTGTGACTGGAGCTCTTCTGCGGAGATGGCACGTCGCATCCAGTGCGAATGGTCCTTCAAAGAACCGGGCGGAATTCGTTTGAGCCCTGTCCTGTAGGGAAGAACGATACCTATGGTTATGTGGGGAAAGTCTTCTCGGATAGCTTTCAGTGCGGGAGCCATGTCTGTATCCCCAGATACCAGAACGAGTTGCTGGATGCTTTCAGCTGCGGTGACCTTGGTTTGTCTGGCCGCTGTGCGGTACATGCTTATCGCGATATGGACGTCAGTTTCCTTTTCTTCCAGCTTCCAGATAGGCGTTGTGTCCTGCCGCGAAGCACCGATTTTCTTGTTGATGAAACGGGGCGCGCGCGCCGGTTGGAGTTGGTGGCGGCCATAGTGAACGTCAACTTTGTGAGCCCTCAGAGCCCGGACGTAAGTATCTTGAGCCTCCTTGGATGCGATGCCACGCGTAGCCAGTTCCGGTTTAACCGACGCAGTGAAGTAGTCGATTGAGGCGACAGAGCTTTGAGGGTTTTCAATGTGAGCGATATAGGCCAACAACTGTGGCAGGTTTAGCCATTTGTAAGGGGTATCAGCCAGCAACCCGTAGAACACGTTGTAGCCATCAACGAAGAACGCAGTGCGCACAAATCCAACCCTCAGAAACGAAAAAACCGGCCGAAGCCGGTTTTTTCACCCCAACTGCCAGAGAACTGAATCTCTGCGTACGGGGTTGAGTAGTGCGCAAATCCTAAATTGCGTGTGTCATGCACGTCAACCATTGACGGATCAGGGCTCTACTCGACTGGATTCTTTCCAGCACCGGCAACCCAGTTTTGGACAGCTGCCAGGTTGAGGGTCAAGTCACAAATGGCTTCATCTGTTAACGATTGTTGCAACAGGCAAGCTGCGAAGAGGCGGATAGTGTGCAGGGGCGAAACGTCTATCCCCCGCTTCAGTTTCGACTGAAGGCGAGTTCCCAATTTCGTGTGGGATTTTGTACCCGCCCTCATTAAGCGAGAGAGCAAACAAGCACTCTGAAAATTTTGTCCTTTTTGAAACAACACATTTCCACCCAATGCTGGCTATTTGCTTGACGCAACCCCCCGCTGTCGTAGACTCCGGTCATCCGTCAGGGAGTCACGGTTATGCCGCGTTTTGGAAGTTGGGTTATCGGATTGACCTTTGTAACGTGCGCAGTACAAGCGCAAACCCCTGCGCCAGACGATCCGTTGCTGGAGAACAGCGCGGCCGGTGGCACTGCCCAGGCCAGCAGTGAGGCCCGGGGTGTGTTGCGGGCGCGGGATCAGGCGGTGCTGGCCAGCGAGTTGCCGGGGCGGATTGTCGAGTTGCCGTTCAGCGAGGGCGAGTCGTTCAAGAAGGGCGATACCCTGGCCAAGTTCGATTGCTCGGGTTTTCAGGCCCAGCTCAATGCCGCGCAAGCCGCCAGCCGTGGCGCCAGTGAAGAGCTGTCGCACAACAAACAATTGGCGGCGTTGAATTCGGTCGGGCGTTTCGAAGTGGCGCGGGCCGAGGCCAAGGTCAGCGAGACCCAGGCGCAATCCCAGGTGTATCAGGTGCAGGTCAAACGCTGCAGCGTGCTCGCACCGTTCGATGGCCAGGTGGTCGAGCGCAAGGTCCAGCGTTATGAAAGTGTGGCGGCCGGTGCGCCGTTGCTGGATGTGGTCGATAACCGCACCCTGGAAATTCATTTGCTGATTCCGTCGCGCTGGATGGGCAAGCTCAAGCCCGGCCAGACCTTCAGTTTTGTCCCCGATGAAACCGGTCAACCGCTGAACGCCACGGTCAAGCGCCTGGGCGCGCGGATCGATGAGGGCAGCCAGACCTTGCTGTTGGTAGCGACGCTGCCGAACGCTGCAGGCCTGATGGCGGGTATGAGCGGTACGGCACGATTCGCGGAGCTTAAGTGAACGCCCCGATGACCGGCGGGGCCGAGCAGGTCTTCGCCCGATTCCTCGACCTTGAACGTCAGACCCGAGCCGCTCGCAACCCGGCGCAACTGGCTTACAGCCTGGTCAATGACGGCCAGGCGTTGTTCGGTTTCCGCCACGCGGCGCTGTTGATTGCCGGCAAAGTGCAAGCCGTGACCGGTGTCAGCACCGTGGACCCGAACGCGCCGTTCGTGGCGTTTGTCGAGCAGGCGGTGGCGCAGTTGTTCAAGCTCGAGCTGTTGAAACAGGCGCGAGCGATTTCCCCCACGCTGCTAAGCGAACCGATTCAGGCCGATTGGAAAAGTCTGTCCAGCGCCCAGGTGTTTTGGTTGCCGTTGGTGGATCATCAGGGCGAGGTGTTTGGCGGTTTATGGCTGGCCCGCGACGTGGCGTGGAACCCACCCGAACAAATCCTGCTGTCGCAACTGGGCGACACCTACAGCCACGCCTGGCTGGCGCTGCAACCGCGCAAACCCTGGCGCCTGCGCTGGACCCGAAAACGTCAGGTCGCCTTGGTCGCCGTGTTGTTGCTGGGGTTGTTGATCCCGGTGCGCCAATCGGTGCTGGCGCCGGCGCAAGTGGTGCCGCTGGGTGGGCGCGTAGTGGCGGCGCCGCTGGACGGGGTGATCGCCGAATTTCTGGTCAAACCCAACCAAGCGGTAAAAACCGGCGACCTGCTGCTGCGCTTCGAAAGCACCACCCTCAAGGCTCAGGCCGATGTGGCCGATCGTGCGCTGGGTGTGGCGGAAGCTGAGCTCAAGGCCAATTCCCAGCGCTCGTTCGCCGACACAGAGTCCAGTTCGAAGATTGATCTGTTGGCGGCGCGGGTCGAGCAGAAACGCGCTGAACGTGATTACGCCCGCGAACTGCTCAAACGCAGCGAAGTCCGTGCCGAACGCGACGGCATCGCGGTGTTTGCCGACGCCGACCGCTGGACCGGAAAACCAGTGCAGACCGGCGAACGGTTGATGGAAATTGCCGACCCGAACCAGGCTGAACTGCGCATCGAACTGGCGGTGGGCGATGCGATTGCCCTGGCGCCGGGGGCGCAGGTCGCGTTGTTCCTCGACAGCGACCCCTTGCAGCGTCACTTGGCCAAACTCGAACGCTCAGCCTACGAGGCGCAGCCCACGGCGGGCGGGCAACTGGCTTACCGACTGGATGCCAATTTCGAAAATGCCCCGCCCCGAATCGGTTTGCGCGGCACCGCGAAAATCTTCGGCGACCGCGCGCCGCTCGCGTTGTACCTGTTGCGCCGGCCGTTGGCCGGGTTACGGCAAAGCGTGGGCCTCTAAATGACCTTGCCGAGCTTGCGGGCCGACCTGCAATTGTCGGCCGCCGCCCCAGCCCTCGACGGCTCGCCGCGCTGGACCCTGGCGGATCCGGTGCGCGGGCGCTATTTCAAACTCGGCGCGGCGGCGATGCGCTTATTGCGGCATTGGTCCCTTGGCGATCCCGAGCAAGTGCTGCGTGCCGCCAACCGTGAGCCGGGTTTGCCGCTGGACGGTGCCGAGCTTGAGCAGTTGCTGGGGTTTTTGCGCAGCCACGATTTGATCACCGCACTCGATCCGCAACAACGTGCCAGCTACAGCCTGAAAGCCGCCGCTCAGCGCCGCAGCCTGTGGCAAATCCTGCTGCATCAGTACCTGTTTTTCCGCATTCCGCTGTGGCGCCCCGACGCGTTTCTCAATCGCGCCTGGCCGTGGCTGGAGCGGTACGGCCCGCGTGCATTGCGCTACGGGTTGCCGGCCACTTTGGGGCTGGGTGTGTTTCTGGTGTCCCGCGACTGGCAGCGCTTTATCGCGACGTTCCCGCACCTGTTCAGCCTCGGCGGCGCGCTGTCCTTCGGCGTGGCGCTGTTCTTCGCCAAGCTCTGTCACGAGTTCGGCCACGCGTTCATGGCCAAGCGCGCCGGTTGTCGGGTGCAGAGCATGGGTGTGGCGTTCATGGTGATGCTGCCGATGTTTTATACGGATGTGAGCGATGCCTGGCGGGTCAATGACCGTCGAGCCCGGCTGCTGATCGGTGCCGGCGGCGTGCTGGCGGAATTGCTGCTGGCCTGCATCGCGCTATTGGCTTGGTCACTGCTGCCGGACGGCCCGGCGCGCACGGCGGCGTTCATGCTCGCCAGCGCCACGTGGATGACCACGCTGGTGATCAACCTCAATCCATTCATGCGTTTTGACGGTTATTTTTTGCTCAGCGATTTTCTCGAAGTGGACAACCTCCAGGGGCGGGCCTTTGCCCTGTGCCGCTGGCGTCTGCGCGAGTTTCTGTTCGGCTATGGCGAAGCGGCGCCGGAGCCGTGGTCGCCGAAGATGCAGCGGCGTTTGTTGATTTGGGGGTATGGCTCATGGCTGTGGCGTGCGGTGTTGTTTTTCGGGATCGCGCTGGCGGTCTACCACTTGTTCTTCAAGGTATTGGGGATTTTCCTGATGCTGGTGGAGCTGGTGTGGTTCATTTTTCTGCCGATCATGAGTGAATGGCGCCAGTGGTGGACCCGTCGTGAACAGGCCCACGGGCCGCGCGTATTGCTGAGTGGCCTGGCGTTGCTCGGGATGCTGCTGGTGCTGGTGTTGCCATGGCGCAGCGCGGTGGAGTTGCCGACGATGCTCGAGGCCGGACGCGCCAGTGCCTTGCATGCGCCGGTGGCATCGCGGGTCAAACGCGTGAATGTGCAGGACGGTCAGGTGGTTGCCGAGGGCGATGTGCTGGTCGAGCTGGAATCGCCGGACCTGGATTCGCGCCAGGCGATCGTGCGCCAGGAAATTCAGATCCAGCAGTTGCAGATGCGCCGTCAGGCCGGTCGCAGCGAAACCGCAGCGGACGCCACTATCGTTGAACAACGCCTCGCCGAAGCGGTGGCCGAATACCGTGGGCTGGCCGCTCAGCGCGAGCGCCTGCTGCTTCGCGCGCCCCACGCCGGCACAGTGCGCGATCTATTGCCTCAACTGGTGCCCGGTCGTTGGCTGGCCACCAAAGACGCGTTGGCGCGGGTGGTCGAAGACGGGGCGCGGTTGCGCGGTTATCTGGCCGAGGCTGATCTCTGGCGGGTGACGCCGGGCGCGCACGGGCGCTTTATCGCCGACGATCCGATGCACCCGGCCGTCGCCGTGCAACTGACCGACATCGATGCCAATGGCGTTGCTTATGTGGATCAGGAAGCGCTGACGTCCGACCATCACGGGCCGATTGCCGTGCGCCGTGATCAGTCGCAACGGGCGGAGCCGGTACAAGCGCAATACGGCGCACGGCTCAGCCTGCTCGACAATGCGTCGACACCGATGCAGCCCCTGCGCGGCATTGTGGTGTTGCAGGGCAGCGGTGAATCATTGCTGGGTACGGCCTGGCGGCGCATGGCGGCGCTGGGTGTCAGGGAAAGCGGTTTTTAAGGGAGAGCAGCATGGCGAACAAGGGTGCAGTGGCGGCGGACGGTTTGGTGGTAAGGCCTTCGCGGGCCAGTGACGGACCTTTTCTGCAGAGCCTGTATCAGTCGGCCCGGCCGGATCTGCAATGGATCGACGGCGAGCCCGAGCGGGTCGAAGAATTGGTCGCCCAGCAGTTTCGGGTGCAGGAACAAGGCATTGAGGATGAATACCCCCACGCGATGCATTACGTGGTGGAAAAACTCGACACCCCCATCGGCGCGCTGACCACGGATTTCGGCCCCAATGAAATTCGCGTGTTGTACCTGGCGTTCATTCCTCAGGCGCGCGGCCAGGGGCATGGCCGCACGGTGCTGCAAGGGGTGCAGAAAGCCGCGCAGCAGATTCGCTGCCCGGTGGCGACGGTGGTGTGGGCGAGCAATCCGCATGCGCGTCGGCATTACCTGGCGTTGGGGTTTTCGGTTGAAGAGTGTAATCCGGCAGCGGAGCGGTTGGTCTGGTATCCGCGAGGTTAGAGCCCGAAAAAACGCTGCATAACCTGTGGGAGCGAGCAAGCTCCCACAGTGGAGATGTTGGCGGTTGGTCAATTAAACGCGATATAGAAATATCCCAACGCCGGATCCCGCCCCATCGCCGGCACGCGGGACACGAAAATATCCTGCACCGCCCCCAACCCCGGCAGGTCCAGCGCACATAATCCGTCCACAAACTCCGTCGGTTCGAGGCTGTTGAATCCCACACTAAACGGCACACGCTCGCTGTGGGGCAGTTGCGAGCGGGTTTTTTGTTCGAGGCTATCGATATGAATCGGCAGTTCACTGCCATCGGGCAGGCGCAACGTGGTGGTCTGGCCCAGCAGCGGTTGGAAGTGTTGGTCTTGAACCTGTTCCAGCATGGTGTCGCTCCAGCAAAGTGAGTGGCCGGGGGAGGCGAATCCCCCGGCGTGTTTTCAGTTGCGCGAAGGAAACGCGCCTTGCAGCGCGATGCTGAAGTTCAGCACCAGGAAGGGGTTCATGCTGGCCATCGGCAGGCCGGTGCCGGTGGGCGAAACGGTGCCGGACACGGTGGTGGTCGCACCTTTGAGCGCAACGGGCGATGCGCCCTGAGCGTCGGAATAGATCGTCGCCAGACCTGGCCCGCCACCCGAGGTGCCGAGATAGGCATTGGTCGCGGTCGGCACGCTGGCCGGGTTGCTTGCCGGGTTGGCCAATTGCAGGGTGGTGGTCGCGGTGATCCCGCTCAGGGTGTGGGTGTGGTTGGGCAGGTTGCTGAGGGTGGCGGTGATGTTTTCGGTGCCGGAGTTTTCCCCCATGGCGCGGGTGGTCAAGCCCGGGCCAGTGCCTTGGCAGATCGGCACGCGGCTTTGCAGGTTGGGCACCCCGAATGTCTGGCTGCCGTTGCCGCCATAGACGGTCCCCAGCAGCGCAAACAAGGCTTGGTATTGCTGGATGCTCATGATCTGACCGTTACACAAAGCCCAACCGTTGGGCGCATAGTTAAAGCCAAACGTCATGACGGTGCCCATAAATACGTCCATAAATCCTCATCCTTCAGGTAAATGTTCTGGCGGGCCCCGCGTCTGTGCGTGGCCAGGTCACGCCAAGGCAGAGCGTAGACCCGGATCGGCGGTGCTGCCGGATGTCGTGTCAGACAAGGCCAGCATCGACGGCTAACCCTGGCTGGCCTAAAGTGACGGCATGTTTCAGTGACCACACCGTCGTGGATTTACCGGCCCTGCAAGAGGAAGTAATGGAGGCGCGCAGAGAAACGCCGGTCGGCGACAGGCAAGATCCCCACGCAGCGCCAGGCGCCTGGATGGGCGCTCAACGATGGGTTCGCTGGGCCAAAGAACACTGGTTGTTGCCGATCATGGTGTTGGCGACGCTGGTGCGTTTCTACGACCTGACGGCCGCCGCGATCTGGTGCGACGAAGGTTCCAGCCTGCTGCTGAGTCAGAATTCGTTGAGCGACATCTGGGTCCATGCCGCCCACGACGTGCACCCACCGCTGTATTTCCTGCTGTTGCACGGCTGGATCGACTGGTTCGGCGACGGCATTTTTTCGATCCGCACCCTGAGTGCATTGCCGGGGATCATCACGGTCGGGCTGGGCGTGTGGCTGGTGGATTTGCTCGCCACCCGGCGCGCGGCGTTGCTGGCCGGGATCCTCCTGGCGCTGCTGCCCACGGCGGTACGTTACAGCCAGGAAGTGCGCATGTACTCCCTGCTCGGCCTGCTCCTGATCGGCGCCACGATTGCGCTGGTTTACTGGGTCCGGCAGCCCCGGCGTAACGGCTACCTGGTGGTCTATGCGCTGCTGATGGCGGCGGCGTTCTATACCCACTATTTCACTGCGTTGTGCGTGATCGGCCACTGGCTGTGGCTGGCCGTGGTGCGTCTGCAACCAGGTTATCGCCTGCGGCATGTCCAGCGTCCGGCCTGGTGGTTGGCGAACCTGGCGATTGTATTGTTGTACCTGCCTTGGGTGCCCAACCTGATCGATCTGGTGCAGCACATGGACGCGCTCAAGGCCAACGGTGATGTCGGCTGGGAAGACGCGGTCACGCTGAGCTCGTTGCCGTCGATGATCTGGTTGTTTTTTACTCAGGACGATGGTGGAACGTTACCGTTCTGGCTGTTCATCACCTTGCCGCTGGCGTTGCTGGCGGTGATTGGCGTGGCGCTGGCACGGGATCGCAGTGTTTTCCGTGGCAGCGTGCTGTTGGCGCTTTTCGGCGTGCTGCCGGTTCTGCTGGTCTTCGCGGTGTCGTTCATCTCGCCGGTGTTCATTGAGCGTTATTTGACCGCTTATGCGTTGGGCTTGCCGATGCTGGTGGCACTGGCGGTTGATCGCCTGTACGCCCACTTCCGGGTGCTGGCCCTGGCTATTCTGGTGTTGTTCATCGGCGTTGAACTGGTGGGGGTGAAGAACAACGCTTCGGCCAATCCGGATGAACAATTCAGCGTCATGGTCGACTACGTCAATCAGCACTTCGCCCCCGGTGACCAAATCGTGACGGGCGACATGCTCTGGTATCTCGTTTACGTCTATTACAACCGCACCGAGGCCAAGCCGCTGCTGTATACGCCGCCCCAGGCCGATGGAGCATCGAGCCGGCCGAATGCCTATGGCTTCGGTACATTGATGAGCAGCGATGTGTATGTAGACCGACTCGATGATGTGGTTAAAAACGGCGGGCGCGTCTGGTTGATTGGTTTGGCACAGATGCCGGATGAGTTTCCTTCATTGCCTGCCGGCTGGAAAAACCTGAGCGAGAAGCGGGTGGGCGATATCCGGGCGAGGTTGTTTGTGCGGCCGTGAGGGGCATAGTGAAACCGCTGGTTGGCGGGTTGTGCATGCGCCTCGGTAATCACGACGCAAGTCTCTGGACCAAGCTTTGATTCAACCCGTCGCTACAAAGTAAAGCCGCATGCCAACACAACCTACGAATCGAACCAGCATTACCGTTTGTCGGCCTCTTGAAAATCGCTTAAACGTTTCACCTGAAAAACAGTGACATTCACCGCAGTTTCCCGCCCGTTCAGCGCCAATTTGATATCAAAACACCACTAGTCGAAACCCCAGCCATAGACTACGCTTTGCCCTACAAATGGACTTATGACTAGGGTGAAGGGATTGCAGCAGTTCCACTTTATCTCCGGCTTGCCGCGCTCAGGCTCCACCCTGCTTTCTGCAATTCTTTTGCAGAACCCGCGTTTTCACGCCGGTATGACCAGCCCGGTCGGTTCTCTCTTCAGTAGTGTCCTTGATCAATGCAGCGCCGGCAGTGAGTTTGGCGCGGTAATCGATACCGACCTGCGCCGCCGTTTGCTTCGCGGGTTGTTCGACTCTTTCTATGCCGACAAGGCCGACAAACCGGTGGTGTTCGACACCAACCGGCTCTGGAGTTCGCGTCTGCCGGCCATCAACGACCTGTTCCCCAAAGCCAAGGTGATTGCCTGTGTGCGCAATGTCGCCTGGGTGATGGACAGCCTCGAGCGCATTTACCGCGCCAATCCTTATGAAAACACCAAGCTGTTTGTCGACGCCGCTGAGCGCAACACCGTTTACAGCCGTTGCGAAACCCTGGCCCAGCGCAATCGTTTGGTGGGTTTTGCCTGGGCGGCGCTCAAGGAAGCGTATTACGGCGAACAGGCCGATTCGTTGCTGCTGGTCGATTACGACCTGCTGACCCAGGCCCCGGAGCGAGTGCTGCGGCTGGTCTACGACTTTATCGACGAGCCGTGGTTTGAGCACGACTTCAACAACCTGGCGTATGACGCGCCGGAGTTCGATCAAGGTCTTGGGGTCGCGGGCCTGCACAAGGTCAAACCCAAGGTTGAACTGCAAACCCGACGCACCGTCCTGCCGCCGGATTTGTTCAAACAATACGCAGAGTTGTCCTTTTGGCTCGATGGCTCAGCCAGCGCCGCCAATGTCATTCGTATGAAAGCCGACGCCGCGATCAGTTGATCGCGGCGTTTTCAATGATGCCTCAAGAAAGTTCGAGTTCGGGTGAGCAGCATGTGGTGGAGCAAAGGCAAGTCACGGGTTACCGAAGGCGCACGGGCACTGGCTGCCCCCATGATCATTTCGCTGGAACCGCGCATGCTGTTCGACGGCGCGGTGGCAGCCACGGTGGCCGATGCCGCCCAGCCTGACAGCCATCCGACCGCCGACGCCGCCAAAGCGCCGACTGCCGATCACCCGGTCGCCAGCAAGGACACCCACGGCCAGGCCGATGCGACACCTGCGTCGGCCGCCACGCCGGTTGCGGTGCCAGGGCAGACGGTGGTGTTCGTCGATTCGCGGGTCAAAGACTCGGACAGCCTGCTCAAAGGCGTCGCTCCCGGCACCCAGGTGGTGCAACTCGACGGCAGCAAGGACGGCTTGCAACAGATCGCCGATTACCTCGGCAGCCACCAAGGCATCAGCACGGTAGAAATCATTGCCCACGGCAACGCCGGGGATCTGTGGCTGGGCAGCACTTACCTGTCCGCCGATAACGTCGGCGCGCGCAGCGCGGTACTCGGGCAAATCGGCAAGGACATGAACGTCGGTGGCGACATCCTGATCTACGGTTGCTACACCGCCGAAGGTGATCGTGGCCTGAGTTTCGTCGACTCGATTGCCAGCATGACCGGCCGCGATGTTGCCGCGTCCACCAACCGCACCGGTGTGGGCGGCGACTGGAACCTGGAAATCGCAACCGGCACCATCGAAAGCGTCAACGTGCTCTCGACCCAGTCCATGAGCGCCTACCAATGGGGCCTGGCGACCTGGACCGCGACCAACAACCTGGACAGCGGCACCAACTCTCTGCGCGCCGAATTGGCGCTGGCGCAGAACGGCGACATCGTCACGTTCAGCAGCGGCCTGGCAGGTACGACCGTCAACCTGAACACCGAATTGCTGATCAATAAGAACGTCACCATCGACGGCGACCTGAACAACGACGGCGTGGCGGACGTGACCCTCAGCGGTCAATACAAAACCCGTGTCATCGAAGTCGCGTCCGGCAGCACCGTGTTACTCGACGGCTTGACCATCACCAAAGGCCTGGCGGCCGGCAATGGCGCCAACAGTGGTTTCACCGCAGCTGACGCCTTGGGCGGCGGGATTTCGAATGCCGGTAACCTGACCCTGAAAAACGTCACCGTGACGGCCAACGCGGCGTCCGGGGGCGGTGGCGGCGGTGGCGTGACGCCGATTTACGGCGGTGGTAGCGGTGGTGGTGGCGGCGGCGTTGGCGGAGCGGGCGGCGGTGCCGGCGGCAACACCACGGCACAGGGCCGGCCAACGTATTTCGGGACCGTGGGTGGTTCCGGCGCGGGCGGTATCGGCGGCAGTTATGACTCGATTCATCTCGGTGGTCGTGGCGGTGCCGTCAACGGTACCGGCGGTGCTGGCGGCACTTCCGGCACATCGGGCTACAGCGTTGGCGGCCATGGCGGTTCAGCCACCAACGGCACCATTACGGTCGGTGGCGGCGGTGGCGGCTCCGGTTGGGACAAAGTCGGCGGTATTGGCGGCTCGGCAGCGGGCGGCGTCTACAACTCCGGCACCTTGACCGTGATCGGCACCTCGCACATCACTGGCAACATCGCGGCCGGCGGCGGCGGTGGTGGTGGCGGCGGGAACGCCGGTGACGGCGGTAGCGCTGATCCCGGCGGTGCGGCCGGCCAAGGCATCGGCGGGATCTGGAACAAGGGCACGCTGATCATGACGGCGGCCAACTTCACGGCCCTGAACGGCAACGTCGGCGGCAGTGGCTCCGGCGGTGGTGCATCGGGCGGCGGCGCTGCGGGCAGCACCCCCTCGAACGTGACCAACCTGCGCAACGACGGCACCCTGATCAACAATTACATCGAGCCGCCCACCGCGACCATCGTCGTGGCCGACCCGACCTTAGGCATCGGCGAAACCTCCCTGGTGACCATCACCTTCAGCACCGCCGTGACCGGTTTCACCAACGCCGACCTGACCATCCCCAACGGGACGCTGAGCGCGGTGAGCAGCAGCGATGGCGGCGTGACCTGGACCGCGACGTTCACCCCGAGCGCATCGATCACCGACACCACCAACGTCATCACCCTGGACAACACCGGGGTGCAGAGCGTCAGTGGCAGTGTCGTGGGCATCGGCACCAGCGATTCCAACAATTACGTAGTCGATACCGTGCGGCCGACCGCGACCATCGTGGTCGCGGACAACGCGCTGACCGCCGGCGAAACCTCGCAAGTCACCATCACCTTCAGCGAAGCCGTGACCGGTTTCACCAACGCCGACCTGACCATCGCCAACGGCACGTTGAGCGCCGTGAGCAGCAGCGACGGCGGCGTCACCTGGACGGGCACGTTCACCCCGAGCTCCAGCATCAACGACACCACCAACGTCATCACCCTGGACAACACCGGGGTCAGCGACACGGCGGGCAACGCGGGCATCGGCAGCACCAATTCGAACAACTACACCGTGGATACCGTGCGCCCGAGCGCGACCATCGTCGTCGCCGACACCGCACTGGCCATCGGCGAAACCTCGCTGGTGACCATCACTTTCAACGAAGCGGTGACCGGTTTCACCACCGCCGACCTGACCGTGGCCAACGGCACCGTCAGCGGACTGAGCACCAGCGACGGCGGTATCACCTGGACCGCTACGCTGACCCCAACCAACGCGATAACCGACACCACCAACCTCGTCACCCTGGATAACACCGGGGTCAGCAGCCTGTCGGGCAACGCCGGCACGGGCACCACCAACTCCAACAACTACGGGGTTGATACCGTGCGGCCGACCGCCACCATCGTGGTCGCCACCTCCAGCCTCGCTATCGGCCAGACCTCGTTGGTGACCATCACCTTCTCCGAGGCAGTCAGCGGTTTCACCAACGCGGATCTGACCATTGCCAACGGCACGCTCACGGCGGTCAGCAGCAGCGACGGCGGCATTACCTGGACCGGCACGCTGACCCCGACCGCTTCGATCAACGACACCACCAACGTCGTGACCCTGGACAAAACCGGAGTCAGCGATCTGTCAGGCAACGCCGGCACGGGAACCACCAACTCCAACAACTACGTAATCGACACGGTTCGACCTACAGCGACCATCGTGGTCGCAAGCACCACGTTGGCCATCGGCCAGACGTCGCTGGTGACCATCACCTTCAGCGAGGCGGTCAGCGGTTTCACCAACGCCGACCTGACCATCGCCAACGGCACGTTGAGCGCGGTGAGCAGCAGCGACGGCGGCGTCACCTGGACGGGCACGTTCACCCCGAGCGCCAGCATCAACGACACCACCAACGTCATCACCCTGGACAACACCGGGGTCAATGACTCGGCAGGCAATGCCGGCACGGGCAGCACCAACTCCAACAACTATGTCATCGACACGGTCCGACCTACGGCGACCATCGTCCTGGCCGACACGACCCTGAGTGCCGGCGAAACCTCGCTGGTGACCATCACCTTCAGCGAGGCGGTCACCGGTTTCACCAACGCCGACCTGACCATCGCCAACGGCACGTTGAGCGCTGTCAGCAGCAGCGATGGCGGCATCACCTGGACCGCGACCTTCACCCCGACCGCGGGCGTCAACGATACGACCAACGTCATCACCCTGGTCAACGCCGGGGTGGCGGACCTGGCGGGTAATGCCGGCAGCGGCACCACCAACTCGGGCAACTACGTGGTCGACACCGTCGCGCCGAGCGCCACCATCGTGGTCGCCGACAACGCCCTGAAAATCGGCGAAACCTCGTTGGTGACCATCACCTTCAGCGAAGCGGTCAGTGGTTTCACCAACGCCGACCTGACCATCGCCAACGGTACGTTGAGCGCCGTGAGCAGCAGCGACGGCGGCGTGACCTGGACGGCGACTTTCACCCCGACCAGCGCGATCACCGACGCGACCAACCTGATCACCCTGGACAATACCGGCGTACAAGGCGTTTCCTCCGGCAACGTCGGCGTGGGTTCCAGCAATTCGAACAACTACGCCATCGACACCGTGCGGCCAACGGCTACCGTCGTGCTCGCGGATACCGCGCTGAAAATCGGCGACACCTCCGTGGTCACGTTCACCTTCAGTGAAGCGGTCAGCGGTTTCACCAACGCCGACCTGACGATTACCAACGGCACGTTGTCGGCGGTCAGCAGCAGCGACGGCGGCATCACCTGGACGGCGACCTTCACCCCGACCAGCGCCATCACCGACGCGACCAACCTGATCACCCTCGACAACACCGGGGTTCAGGATCTGGCGGGCAATGCTGGCAGCGGCACCACCGATTCCAACAACTACGCCATCGACACGGTCCGCCCGACGGCGACCATCGTCATGGCCGACACCGACCTGCGACCCGGCGAAACCTCGTTGGTGACCATCACCTTCAGCGAAGCCGTGACTGGTTTCGACAACAGTGATTTGAGCGTCGCCAACGGTACGCTGAGCAACGTCAGCAGCAGTGACGGCGGCATCACCTGGACCGCGACCTTCACCCCGACCGTGGGCGTGACCGATGCCACCAACCTCATCACGCTCAACAATGCCGGCATCAGCGACCTGGCCGGCAATGCCGGGACCGGTGTGACCAACTCAGCGAACTATGCGGTGGACACCGAGGTGCCAACGGCGACTATCGTGGTCGCCGACACCGCATTGAAAGTCGGGGAAACTTCAGGGGTGACCATTACGTTCAGCGAAGCGGTCAGTGGTTTCACTAACGCCGACCTCACCATCGCCAATGGCACCTTGAGCAACGTGACGTCGAGTGACGGTGGCATTACCTGGACCGCAACCTTCACCCCAACCGTCAACGTGACCGACACCACCAACCTGATCAGCCTCGACAACACCGGCGTGACCAACGCTTCGGGCAACAGCGGCGTGGGCGTGACCGACTCCAACAACTACGCCATCGACACCGCGCGGCCGACCTCGACCATTGTTGTGGCGGACAGTCGCCTGGGCATCGGCTCGACCACCACGGTGACCATCACCTTCAGCGAAGCAGTCTCGGGTTTCGACCTGTCGGACCTCAGCGTGGCCAATGGCACCCTGTCCAACCTGCTCAGCAGTGACGGCGGAACCACCTGGACCGCGACCCTGACGCCGACGGCCAGCATCAACGACACCACCAACCTGATCATCCTCGACAACAGCAACGTGACGGACCTCGCCGGCAACACCGGCAGTACGATTGCGATCTCCAACAACTACATCCTCGACGCCACCCGGCCAACCGCGACCATCTCGGTCGCCAACCCGAACCTGGGCATCGGCCAGAGCACGCTGGTGACCTTCACCTTCAGCGAAGCGGTGAGCAATTTCGACCTGTCGGACCTGAGCGTGACCAACGGCGAGTTGAGCAACCTGGCGAGCACCGATGGCGGCAAGACCTGGACCGCGACCTTCAAGCCAACCGCCGGCGTGACCGACCCGAGCAACTTCATCGCACTCGATACCAGCAACGTCACCGACCTGGCCGGCAACACCGGCACGGGCGTGGCGGTGTCCAACAACTACGCCATCGACAGTGAACGGCCGACCGCCACGGTGGTGGTGGCCAACCCGAACCTGGGCGTGGGCCAGACCTCGCTGGTGACGTTCAGCTTCAACGAAGCGGTGAGCGGTTTCGACCTGTCCGACATCAGCGTGGCCAACGGCACCTTGTCCAACCTGGCGAGCAACGACGGCGGCAAAACCTGGACCGCGACCCTGACGCCCACCAGCAACCTCAGCAACGCCAACAACGCGATCAGCCTCAACGTCGCGGGCGTGACCGATGGTTCGGGCAATGCCGGCAGCGGCACCAGCCAATCCAACGGCTATGCGATCAACACTGTGACCGCCCCGCCGACGACAGTCGTGGTGGTGCCGGCGGATCCGGAATTCCGCGCCCCGGCACCGGTGATCGTCATCGATCAACCGCACTTGCCGCTGCAACCGGTGATCTTCGCCGCGCCCACCGGCACGCTGGCCTCGCCCCTGACCTTTGCGCCGTTGTTCGAAGATCGGGTGCTGGGCGACGGTATCCGGCCGCTGGGGGACATCTTCATCAACCGTGGCGCGCTGGCCCCGAGCTTCATCGCTCAGGTCTTTGCCAGCAGCGACAGTGCCGGCGATGGCGGGGGGCACGGTTTCCTCGGGTTTGGCGGCGGCGATGGCGGAGTGTTCGGCACCAGCACGTTGTCGAGCCTGTTCCATCAGGACAGTGGCGCCGAGCGCGATTCGCTGAATTCATTCGGCAATCATTCGATCCGTAGCGGCGATGTTTCCCAGGGACTGCGTGGCGTATTTGGCGCGCCGAGCCTGACCCAGCAATTACAAGAACTCAAAGACACCGAGCAGCGGCAGGTCAGCCTTCTGGCCGCAGCTTTGCAACAGGCCGGCATCAGCGAAATGCAGGCTTGAACACACACCTAATACAGTGCGGCACCTAGGGGCGATCCAGGGATGAAAAGAAGTCATAAGTTATTCGGCGCCAGCCTGCTGGCGCTTGCAATCAGCGGATGTGCCGTCAAAAGTGAGCCGATTGAACGCAGCGTGAGTGAGCAACGCGCCAAAAGCGATATGCAAACCATGTACACCGGCCAGGAGCCGCTCAATGTCCCGCTGACCTTGCACCAGGCCATGGCTCGCGCGGTGAAATACAACCTCGAAGGCCGGCTCAAGATCATGGAAGAGGCCCTGGCCAAGCGCCAACTCGACCTCGCCAGTTTCGACATGCTGCCGCGCATGGCCCTCGATGCCGGCTATGCCGGGCGCAGCAACCAGGGCGCCTCCAGCAGCCAAAGCGTGCTGACCGGCACCCAGTCCCTGGAACCGTCGACCTCCCAGGACCGCGACCGTCGCGTCGCCGACCTGACCATGGTGTGGAACGTCCTCGACTTCGGCGTCAGCTACATCAGCGCCAAGCAGCAGGGCGACCAGCGTCTGATCGTGCAGGAACGCCGGCGCAAAGTGATCAACACCATCGTCCAGGACGTGCGCTCGGCGTATTGGCGCGCGGTGGCCGCCGAACGTTTGCTGACCCAGATCGACAGCCTGACGGCGCGGGTCGATACGGCGCGCAAAAACAGCCAGAGCATGAGCGATCAACGCATCGGCGATCCCGTGGTTGCTTTGGGTTACCAGCGCTCGCTGATCGAAGCGACCCGCCAGTTGCAGGAACAGCGCCGCGCGTTGTCCCTGGCCAAGACCGAACTGTCGACCCTGATCAACTTGCCGATGGGCACCGACCTGAAACTGGCGACCCCGGATGACTACACGATTCCGCAATTGAAAGTCGGCATGGCCAGCCTCGAACACGAAGCCTTGGCCAGCCGTCCGGAACTGCGCGAGCAGGACTACCAGACCCGCATCAGCACCGCCGAAACCCGTAAAGCCATGCTGCGGCTGTTGCCGGGGCTGGAGTTTTCCGCTGGCGGGCATTACGACAGCAACTCGTTTCTGGTCAACGACAAGTGGGCCGACTACGGCGTGAAGCTGACCTGGAACCTGTTCAACGTGATCTCCGCCCCGGCGGCCATCAACGTGGCCAAGGCCGGCGAAGAAGTGGCCAAGGCGCGGCGTCAGGCGATGTCGATCGCCGTGCTGGCGCAACTCTACGTGGCCAACGCCAACTACCAGGAAGCGCTGCATCAATTCCAGACCAACCAGGAACTGTCGAGCATCGACGGGCAGATTCTCGGCCAGTTGCGTAACCGCCATCAGGCGGCCGGCATCGGCGAACTGGATTTGATCCAGGGTGAACTGAACACCTTGCAGGCGGATTTGCGTCGGGACCTGTCCTACGCCGATCTGCGCAACGCGTACGGCCAGATCTTCGCCAGCGCCGGGCTCGACCCGATGCCGGACGAAGTGCAATCCACCGAAGTCCAGTCCATCGCCACCGCGTTGGCCAATCGTGAAGCCGCGTGGGCGTCGGGCAACATTGCGGTGCCGGTGGCGGCGCATGCCCCAGCTCAATAACCTGCGGGCGCCGACCGCCAGCATCAGCCGTGCCCAACGCGAGGCCCGCAACGGCCATCGCGGCACGGCGATTCTGCTCACCGGTTTGCCGGCGGCGGGCAAGTCGACCCTGGCCCAGGCGCTGCACGCCGAGTTGTTCGAACGCGGGGTGCAGAGCGTGGTGCTCGATGGCGACGGGCTGCGGGTCGGGCTCAATCGCGATTTGGGCTTTGCCGACAGTGATCGTCAGGAAAACATTCGCCGTGCCAGTGAACTCGCCGCGTTGCTGGTGGAGAACGGGCAGATCGTGATCCTGGCGATGATTGCGCCATTGGTGGAGTTGCGAGAAATGTTTGCCCAGCGCCTGGGCGAGGACTACCGCGAAGTCTGGTGCAGCGCCTCCCTGGCGGTGTGCGAACAGCGCGACCCGAAAGGTCATTACGCCCGCGCCCGGCGCGGCGATCTGGCGGGGTTCACCGGCGTTTCCGCACCTTACGAAACACCACCGTGTGCGTCGCTGGTGCTCGACACTGGCGTGCAGTCGGTCGAGGCCTGTCTCGACCGCTTGCTGACCTGGCTCGGCGAATGCGCGGTGCTGCCAAAACGATGAGCCGAGCCGCGTTCTCGCGCTTGCCGGTGACGGTGGATTTGCCGCTGCTGTTGCAAGCGTTGGCGGCGGTTGGCGAGGACGAATGGCACGGGCATTTCAATACGGCTTACTTTGCGGGCGAGTGGAGTGGCGTGGCGCTGATTTCGGCGGCGGATGCGTTGACTGAATTGTCGCCGGGCCTGGGTGAGCCGCTGTTGCGCGCGCCGTGGTTGCGCGATGGCCGCTGGCAGCAAGCCTTGCGCGACCTGTCGTTGGAAATCGTCTCGGCGCGCCTGTTGCGGCTCGGTCCGGGCGGGCACATTCATGAGCATCGTGACTATGACCTGGGCGCGCCGGGGGCGGATTTGCGTCTGCACATTCCGTTGCTGAGTCCGCCGCAGGTGGATTTTTTCCTCGATGGCCAGCGCATGCCGATGGCGGCGGGGGAATGCTGGTTTCTCGATTTGTCGCGGCCGCATCGGGTGGACAATCGCGACACTTCGGCGCGGGTGCATCTGGTGCTTGATTGCCGGCCCGGTGCGTGGCTGGAGCAGGCGATTATCGATGGGGTGCCGACGACGCCTTCGCCTGATGTCGGGGAGGGTGCTTTGCAGCAATTTCAGCGGTTGGTGGCGGGGGATGCCGGGCTTTCGAAAGCGTTGCAGGGCTTGGCCGACACCGAGGTTTTTATCGCTCGTACTTTAGAACTGGCGGCGGAGCGAGGCCTGGTGTTTTCCCGGGAAGAACTGCGGGCGGCGATGCGCAACGGCCGTCGCCAATGGAATGAACAATGGAACGCCTGAACCTGGAAGGGTGGTTGCCGATTCGGGTCTGGCAGCCGGCCGGCGAGTGGCAGGTGGATTGGTGCTGGTTTGGTGATACGCCGCTGCATCAGCCGTTTTTTCGCGAGGCGGTGGACGATGCGTTGCGGTTGCCATTCAACCAGGCGTTTCGTCGGCAAACGCCGTTGGCCGCTCTCGGTGAGTGGCAGGCCGAGAGTCCTGGGTTGGCGCCGAGCGCGTTTATTTTTCATGCGTCGCGGTGTGGTTCGACGTTGATCAGTCAGATGCTGGCCCGGCTCGATAATCACATCGTCATCAGCGAACCGCCGCCGCTGGATGCCTTGCTGCGCGGTGATTTGCCTGTCGTTGAACGGCGTGTCGCCATCGAAGGATTGTTGTCCGCCTATGGTCAGCGGCGTTGCGGTTCGGAGCAGCGGTTGGTGATCAAGCTTGATGCCTGGAACATTGCTGAATTGCCGTTGTTGCGGGCGTGTTTTCCTGAGACGCCGTGGATGTTTTTGTACCGCGATCCGTTGGAAATTGCCGTTTCACACCTGCGCCGTTCGGGCATGCACATGGTGCCGGGAATGATTGGCGCGAGTGGGCTGGATGACGAATTGCCGGTTGAGAGCCGCGAGGATTACATCGCTCGAAGGGTGGGGCGGTTGCTGTCGACGGGGTTGGCGCATTGCCGGGAGTTTGGGGGATTGGTTGTTAATTACAGCGAATTACCGGACGCGATGGCCGGGCGGTTGGCCGGGTTTTTCGGGCTGGAGGATGGGCAGCGCGAGCAGGTGTTTGCGGCGGTGGGGCGGCATGCCAAGCAGCCATCGGAAGTGTTTGTCGGGGACAGCGACAGCAAGCGTCGCGAGGCTTCGGCGTTGTTGATTGAGCGGGTAGAGCGTTGGGCGCGAACGCCGTACAAGGCGCTGGAAAAGGGGCGTCAGGTCTGACGCCTTCGCGGGCAAGCCTCGCTCCTACGGGGCGGAGGTGTTTGCAAAATTTTCGTTGATCTTTCCCACGCTCTGCGTGGGAATGCCTCAAGGGACGCTCCGCGTTCCAGCTCTCGAATGGGACGCAGAGCGTCCCGGGCTGCATTCCTTTGCTGCGCGTGGGAACGATCAGGCGTAACGGCTAAACCTTGGCCGCAGCCAACGCCTCGTGGTGATCCAGCACCCGCTCCACCAACAATTGCACGCCATCGGTCAAACGGCTGATCGCCAGGGCCACCGAACGGAGTGAGCCTTCCACGTCGTCCGCCAGGCCGGCCGCGATGGCGCTGATGGACAGCAAGTCTTCGGAAGCATTGGCCAGCAGGGCTTCGGGGTCGTCGATGTCCGGGGCGACGGTGAAGAGTTGGTATTTGCGGCGCTTGGCGGGTTTTGCATCCGCTGGGGGGAAGTAATGGGCGAAGGCGCGGTCGGCGGCTTCTTGATCGTTCCCACGCGCAGCAAAGGAATGCCTCAAGGGACGCTCCGCGTTCCAGCTCTCGAATGGGACGCAGAGCGTCCCGGGCTGCATTCCTTTGCTGCGCGTGGGAACGATCAGGCGTAACGGCTAAACCTTGGCCTCAGCCAACGCCTCGTGGTGATCCAGCACCCGCTCCACCAACAATTGCACGCCATCGGTCAAACGGCTGATCGCCAGGGCCACCGAACGGAGTGAGCCTTCCACATCGTCCGCCAGGCCGGCCGCGATGGCGCTGATGGACAGCAAGTCTTCGGAAGCATTGGCCTGCAGGGCTTCGGGGTCGTCGATGTCCGGGGCGACGGTGAAGAGTTGGTATTTGCGGCGCTTGGCGGGTTTTGCATCCGCTGGGGGGAAGTAATGGGCGAAGGCGCGGTCGGCGGCTTCTTGATCGTTCCCACGCTCTGCGTGGGAATGCCTCAAGGGACGCTCCGCGTTCCAGCTCTCGAATGGGACGCAGAGCGTCCCGGGCTGCATTCCTTTGCTGCGCGTGGGAACGATCAGGTGTAACGGCTAGAGCTTGGCCGCAGCCATCGCCTCATGGTGATCCAGCACCCGCTCCACCAACAATTGCACGCCATCGGTCAAACGGCTGATCGCCAGGGCCACCGAACGGAGTGAGCCTTCCACATCGTCCGCCAGGCCGGCCGCGATGGCGCTGATGGACAGCAAGTCTTCGGAAGCATTGGCCAGCAGGGCTTCGGGGTCGTCGATATCGGGGGCGACGGTGAAGAGTTGGTATTTGCGGCGCTTGGCGGGTTTTGCATCCGCTGAGGGGAAGTAATGGGCGAAGGCGCGGTCGGCGGCTTCTTTCATTTTTATGGCGTCGAGTGCTTCGGGGGAATCGGTTCCAGAGTTATCTGGAGGATTCGGAGTAACTTTGTGCATATAAAAATCCTAAACAGTAAGTGGAGGCCGTCACCGTTCGCTTGCACGCGAATGGGGTGGCGGCCGAGCGCAGGTGTGCAAGACCGGGACTGTTTAGGACACCCAGCAGATCCGAGGATCTCCTGCGCGCAGCCGCCATAAAGCAGCGAGCCGATAAAGGCTCGTTGGATACATAGCAGTTGCAACCTAAACAGTTTCGTCGGACTTGCACGTCCGTGTCACCGTTTTATTCAGTGACAAGCCCAGACTAGACCTGGGTTTGGGCGGTAACAAGTTCACCAAAGCCACTACAACTTGAAGGAAATCTCCGACGGGATTGCCGGACGTTGATGCCTGTAGGAAAGATCAGAAGATCGCAGCCTTCGGCAGCGCCTACGCGCCTGTGGGCGCCGCCGAAGGCTGCGATCTTTTAAGGTTTCGACGACAAATCCGCCATCCCCTTCAACAACTCAATCGGCAACGGAAAGACAATCGTCGAACTCTTGTCCCCGGCAATCGAACTCAACGTCTGCATGTACCGCAACTGCATCGCCCCGGGCTGACGCCCGAGCATTTCCGCGGCTTGCATCAGCTTTTCCGAGGCCTGCAATTCACCCTCGGCGTGGATCACCTTGGCCCGCCGCTCCCGTTCCGCCTCGGCCTGTTTGGCGATGGCGCGGATCATCGATTCATTCAGGTCCACGTGCTTGATCTCGACGTTGGCGACCTTGACCCCCCAGGCGTCGGTCTGGGCGTCGAGTACTTGCTGGATGTCCACGTTCAGCCGCTCGCGTTCGGCCAGTAATTCATCGAGTTCGTGTTTACCCAACACCGCGCGCAGTGTGGTCTGGGCCAATTGACTGGTGGCCATCAGGAAGTCTTCGACCTGGATAATTGCCTTCTGCGGGTCAAGCACGCGGAAGTACAGCACGGCGTTGACCTTGACCGAGACGTTGTCCCGGGTGATCACGTCCTGGGGCGGCACGTCGAGGACGATGGTGCGCAGGTCGACGCGAACCATTTGCTGCACCGCCGGGATCAGCAAAATCAGGCCCGGCCCCTTGACCTGCCAGAAGCGCCCGAGCTGGAACACCACCCCGCGCTCGTACTCACGCAGGATGCGAAAGGTCGACCCCGCCAGTGCAATCGCCAACAGCAGTAGCGCGGCAAAACCCAGTTGCAGGCCCATGGTTATTCTCCACCCGGCGCCGCGTCAGCCGCGGCCACTTCCAGCAGTAATCCCTTGCGCGCCACCACCCGGACCCGTTGCCCGGGTTGCAGCGGTGTGGCGCTCTGTACTTGCCACTGTTCGCCTTGCAGGTGCACCCAGCCGTTATAGGCACTGCCGGTCTGCAACGTCATCACCGGCGTGACGCTGCCCACCAGTCCGGCATCACCGCTGACGTTTTCGCGCGGTCGGGTTTTCAGGGCATGGATCACCAGGAACACCAGCAACAGCGCGCTGACCAGCCCCAGGCCGATCATCAACGGCACCGGCACGTCGGTGTTGGTCAGAATCACCGCGCCGGCCACAAACATCACCAGCCCGCCGAGGCCGATCACGCCGTAATTGGGCAACGTGGCCTCGGCCACCAGAAACGCGATGCCGAACACGATCAGCCACATACCGAGGGGATCGGGCACGAACAGCACAACGGCGTCCGCCGCGAAAACCGATCCGCTCAGGGCCAACAGCAACGCCACCGCACAACAACGAATGTTCACGTGACCCTCCGGGAGAGTCGGGGTGCTCTGTCTACAGTCTAGCTGAGCCCTCGGTTGTACGAATTTTGACCAGTTATTGACGGTGTTCCGGCCAGCAGATTTCCCGCGCACTGACGCCAGCGGGCCTAGACTTTCAGGGGTGAGAAGCGGTTTAACCATCGTCCGCGAAACGTTGTTGCGGACACTGAGGTGCATCATGCGTATGGCAAGAACGGTGCAGGACAGCCTCAACAAGGCTCACTGCGAATTCGACATCGTCACCCACCCGCACTCGGCCAGCAGCCTGGAAACGGCTCGCGTGGCGAATATTCCTGCCGAACGGGTGGCCAAATCGGTGATCCTCGACGACCACCACGGCCACTACCTGATGGCTGTCCTCCCCGCCAGCCGTCACCTGGACCTGAGCAAAGTGCGCGGCAGCGGCGAATGGCAAATCACCCGGGAAAGCACCCTGGCCCACCTGTTCACCGACTGCGAACGCGGCGCGGTCCCGGCGCTGGGCGAGCCCTATGGGATGGACATGGTCATCGACCCATTGTTGACCCGGCAGAAAGACATCTACCTGGAGGCCGGCAACCACAACAACCTGCTGCACATGAGCATGCCGGAGTATTTGAGGATGGTGCCGCATGCGGAGGTTTGTGAGTTGAGTCATTAGGTTTACGGTGTCAGTGATATCGCCTTCGCGGGCAAGCCTCGCTCCTACAGGGGACTGCGTTCTCCTGTAGGAGCGAGGCTTGCCCGCGAACAATTTTCCTACCACCCAGGAGCCCCACCATGGAATCCCCAACCCACAGCCTGCCGTCCCTGTTCAAACAACTCGGCCTGGACAACGATCCGGTCAGCATCGATAAATTCATCGCCACCCATTCACCGCTCAAACCCGAACTGCACCTGGCCGACGCGTTTTTCTGGAGCGAGAGCCAGGCGCAATTTTTGCGGGATGAAATTTTGGATGATGCGGATTGGGCGGAGGTGGTGGATCAGTTGGATGTGTTGATGAGGAAGGGGCGGGGGGTGTAAAAAAATCTGAGAGAAAATGGCGAAATGTAAAAAAAACTGGTGATTGGTAAAAAAATCTTAGGCTAAGGCTGTGCAGTAAGTTTTTTCTGAGTTGCTCGGCGGGGATCAATAGACCAGAATAACGACCTTAATTGAGGTCTTAATTATGCAAAATGTTCTGGCCGACATTGCTGTCAGCGTGTCCGAGTTGAAGAAAAATCCATCAGCGGTACTGAACGGCGCCCATGGCGGGCCCGTGGCAGTGCTGAATCACAATCGCGTCATGGGCTACATGGTTCCGGCCGATGTTTTTGAGTCCATGATGGAACGCCTCGATGATCTTGAGTTAGCCGAAATTGTTCGCTCACGCAGGCATGAAACCCCGATCCCGGTAAATCTGGATGACCTATAAGCTCGAATTCCTGCCGTCCGCACGCAAGGAGTGGGACAAACTGGGTCATACACTGCGCGAGCAATTCAAAAAGAAACTGGCCGAGCGACTTGAGCTTCCGCGAGTGTCGTCGGATTCGCTGCACGGCATGCCTGACTGCTACAAAATCAAGTTGCGGTCAGCGGGGTACAGGTTGGTGTACGAGGTTATCGATGAGCGTGTGGTGGTTTCCGTAGTGGCAGTCGGCAAGCGTGAGCGCAGTGCTGTCTACGACCGAGCAAAGCAACGCTAACAGGCCTGACCTATTGACTCTGCCGCTTGCGCCCGTCTCGCGGCAAATTCACTTTCGATTTCTTCATTGCTAAGGCCTTCGCCCTTCAACGATCGCCGTGCCGTGTCTACTTTCCGTTGCAAGAAGCTGACGTACTGCTTTGAAACTGCGAAATCCGAGGTGTTTTCGAGTTTTGATGCAGATCGTTTTGTCATTGATTCGATCCTCAGTCGGGTCGTAAAGCGTTACGGGATCCGAATGCTATGGCAATTTCTGACTAGGCCAGGCGTGATGCCCTCCCACGAATTTGTTTCAAAACTTGACCACACTTTCCCTCGAATGCGATATTGATAGTTAGCAAACTAACAGTGTGTCATTCCCCCGTGCCAAAAAACCTCGACGCTCTCCAGATGAACATCAGCAGTGCCATGGTGGTGGCCGCCAGGCATTGGCGCAAGATCTGCCAGACCACGCTGGTCAATTATGGAATCTCCGAAGCCTGCGCCGTCCCGTTGTTGATGATCGGGCGTTTGGGGGAGGGTGTGCGGCAGGTGACGGTGGCGCAGGCGGCGGGGATGGAGAGTCCGTCGTTGGTGCGTTTGTTGGATCAGTTGTGCCATTCCGGGTATGTGCGCCGCACGGAAGACGCCCACGACCGCCGCGCCAAATGCCTGAGCCTGACCGACACCGGTCGCGAGTTGGTGCAAGCGGTTGAAGTCGAGTTGGTGCGTTTGCGTCATGAGGTGCTGGAAGGCATCGACCAGAATGATCTGGAAGCCGCATTGCGTGTGTTGCGAGCCTTTGAAGCCGCCAACCCACCGCTGGTGATCCACCCGTGAACGGTTTCTGGACAGGCGTTCCCCCGGCGCGGGACTGGTTCTACGGTGTGCGTACTTTCGCGGCGTCGATGATCGCGTTGTACATCGCCATGCTCATGCAGATGCCGCGCCCCTATTGGGCGATGGCCACGGTGTATATCGTTTCCAGCCCGTTTGTCGGCCCGACCAGCTCCAAGGCGTTGTACCGTGCGGTCGGCACGTTCATGGGCGCAGCGGCGGCGGTGTTTTTTGTGCCGATGTTTGTGCAGAGCCCATGGGTGCTGGTGGTGATCATCGCGTTGTGGACCGGGACGTTGCTGTTCCTGTCCCTGCACCTGCGCACCGCCAACAGCTACGCCTTGATGCTCGCCGGTTACACCTTGCCGCTGATCGCGTTGCCGGTGCTGGATAACCCGCTGGCGGTGTGGGACATCGCCGAGGCGCGCACCGAAGAAATCTTCCTCGGTATTGCCGTGGCGGCGGTGGTCGGCGCGATGTTCTGGCCTCGGCGGCTGGCGCCGGTGTTCAACGATTCGGTGAATAAATGGTTCACCGACGCCTCGACCTACAGCCTGCGTTTCCTCACTCGCCAGGTGAAACCCGAAGAAGTCAGCGCCCTGCGCTCGGCGATGGTCACGACCTTCAACAGCCTTGAATTGATGATCGGCCAGCTCCCCCACGAAGGCGCGCGGCCGCAAACGGTGCGCAATACCAAGGAACTGCGCGGGCGGATGATCCACTTGCTGCCGGTGATCGATGCCCTGGATGACGCGCTCTACGCCTTGGAGCGCCGCACCCCGGAGCTTGTGGATAAGTTCGCACCTTTGCTGACCGCGACCACTGAATGGCTCAATTACAAAGACGCCGACCTCAACCGCTGGCAAGCGCTGAAAGATCAACTCGAAGCCCTGCAACCGAGCGCCGAGGCGCTGGATGATCGCAAGCAGCTGCTGTTCTCCAACGCCCTGTATCGCCTCGGCGAGTGGATCGATTTGTGGCAGGACTGCCGCAGCCTGCAATACGCCATCCAGTGCGAAAGCCAGGGCAGTTGGCGCGCGGTGTATCGGCACTGGCGCCTGGGTCGCCTGACGCCGTTTCTCGACCGTGGGTTGATGCTCTATTCGGCGTTGTCGACGGTCAGCGCGATCATCGTCGCCTCGGTGCTGTGGATCCTGCTCGGCTGGACCGACGGCGGCAGCGCGGTGATTCTGGCGGCGGTGGCGTGCAGCTTCTTCGCCTCGATGGACGACCCGGCGCCGCAGATTTTCCGGTTCTTTTTCTGGACCGCGATGTCGGTGTTGTTCGCCAGCCTCTATCTGTTTCTGGTCCTGCCCAACCTGCACGATTTCCCGATGCTGGTGCTGGCGTTTTCCGTGCCGTTCATCTGCATCGGCACCTTGACGGTCAAGCCGCAGTTTTACCTGGGCATGCTGCTGACGCTGGTGAACACTTCGTCGTTTATCAGCATTCAGGGCGCCTACGATGCGGACTTTCTCAGTTTCTCCAACTCCAACCTGGCCGGGCCGATTGGTTTGTTGTTCGCGTTTGTCTGGACCCTGATTGCCCGGCCGTTCGGCGCGGAACTGGCGGCCAAGCGCCTGACCCGTTTCAGTTGGCGCGACATCGTCAGCCTCACCGAACCGGCGACGCTCTCCGAACACCGCAAGCTGGGCGTGCAGATGCTCGACCGGTTGATGCAGCACTTGCCGCGTCTGGGTCTGATCGGCCAGGACACCGGCGTCGCCCTGCGCGAAGTGCGGGTGGCCCTGAACCTGCTCGACCTGCTCGCCTACACCCCGCGGGTGCTCGGCGTGCCGCAAGTGCTGCTGCATCAAGTGGTGGCCGAAGTCGGCGAGTACTTCAAGGCCTGCCTCAAGGCCGGCGAGCGCTTGCCGGCGCCGAGCCCGTTATTGATGACCATGGACCGCGCCCGTCGCGCCCTCAACATCGAGTGCGATGACGGCGCCCGGCTACATTTGCTGCACGCCTTGAGCGGACTGCGCCTGGCGTTGTTGCCCGGGGTTGAATTCGTCGGCACACCACAACTTGAAGAACCACTGCCCCATGGCATCGATGGAGCGCCTTTATGATCGGTGATCTGGATATCAGCGGGGTGTTCCTGCCCACGCTGCTGGTGCTGATGGGCATTACCTACCTGTTTTACCTGTTGGTGCACGGGGTGCTCACGCGCCTGCACTTTTACCGTCTGGTCTGGCACCGGGCATTGTTCAACGTGGCTCTCTACGCTTTGCTGCTCGGCGCCGTGGACTCACTCAGTCGATACCTGATGACATGAAAAAACCTTTTTTGACCATTGGTCGCGTGCTGCTGACCTTACTGATCGTGTCCTTCGCCGTCGTCGTGGTCTGGCGCATGGTGATGTACTACATGTTCGCGCCCTGGACCCGGGACGGGCACATCCGCGCCGACATCGTGCAGATTGCCCCGGACGTGTCCGGGCTGATCCAGCAAGTGCAAGTGCGCGACAACCAGTTGGTGCAGCGCGGCCAGGTGCTGTTCAGCATCGACCAGGACCGTTTCAAACTGGCCCTGCGCCAGGCGAAAGCCGCCGTGGCCGATCGCGAAGAAACCCTGGCCCAGGCCCAGCGCGAGGCCAAGCGTAACCGTGGCCTCGGCAACCTGGTGCCCGGCGAGCAACTGGAAGAGAGCCTGTCGAAAGTCGCCCGGGCGCAGTCGGCCTTGGCCGAAGCGCTGGTGACCGTGGACAGCGCCCAGCTCAACCTCGACCGCTCGACCATCCGCAGCCCGGTGGACGGCTACATCAACGACCGTGCGCCCCGCGCCCAGGAATTCGTCACCGCCGGGCGCCCAGTGTTGTCGGTGGTGGACAGCAATTCCTTCCACATCGACGGCTATTTCGAAGAAACCAAACTGGACGGCATTCACGTCGGCCAAGGCGTGGATATCCGGGTGATCGGTGACCGCGCTCGCTTGCGCGGGCATGTGGAAAGCATCGTCGCCGGCATTGAAGACCGCGACCGCAGCAGCGGCAGCAACTTGCTGCCCAACGTCAACCCGGCGTTCAGTTGGGTGCGCCTGGCGCAGCGGATTCCGGTACGGATTGCCTTCGACGATGTACCGGCGGATTTCCGCATGATTGCCGGGCGCACCGCGACGGTGTCGATCATTGATGACAAAGACAAAACCGAGGAGCCCGCGAAATGAGCAAAGCCTCGGCTTTGGCGGTGGCCGGGTTAGGCCTGTTGCTGTCGGCGTGTCAGGTGGTCGGGCCGGACTATCACTTGCCGGACGACGCGGCCCTGCACCGTGAAGACTTGCAGGGCAACCTCGCGCCGAACGACAAAGACGTGGTGTCGGCGCCGGTGCCCAGCGACTGGTGGCGCTTGTATCAGGACCCGCGTCTCGACCAATTGGTGGAGCAGGCCATGGCCTCCAACACCGACCTGCGCGTGGCGGCGGCGAACCTGTCCCGGGCCCGTGCCCAGGTGAATGAAGCGCAAGCGGCGGGCGGCTGGAGCGGCGGCGTGAAGATGGGCGCCCAGCGTTTGCAGGAGTCCGGCGAAGCGTTCCTGCTGCCGGAAAAAGTGCCGGTGGCCAACGTCGGCGATATCGGCATTACCACGTCTTATCAATTCGACCTGTTCGGTACTTTGCAGCGCGGGATCGAAGCGGCCAAGGCCAATGCCGACGCCACCCAAGCCGCGGCGGACACGGCGCGCATCACCCTGGTGGCGGATGTGGTTCGGGCCTACACCCAGGTCTGCGCAGCGAATGAAGAACGGGAAATCGCCCAGCATTCCCTCGACCTGCAAGCCCAGAGCACCACGTTGACCCAGCGTCTGCGTGATGCCGGGCGCGGCGATGAAACCCAGGTCACCCGTTCGCAAACCCAATTCAAATCACTGCGCGCTGACATGCCGCGTTATGAAGCGGCGCGTCAGTCCGGTTTGTTCCGTCTGTCGATGCTCCTGGCCAAACCCCTGGATCAACTGCCGGCCGGCACCGACAGCTGCGCCGAACTGCCGAAGATTGCGCAGTTGTTGCCAGTGGGTGACGGCGCCACGCTGCTCAAACGCCGCCCGGATGTGCGTCAGGCCGAGCGTCGTTTGGCTGCCGCAACCGCCGGTATCGGCATCGCCACCGGCGAGTTGTACCCGGACATCAGCATCGGCGCGACCGTCGGCACCGTCGGCCTGCTGGAAAACCTCGGCAAACCGTCGGCCAACCGCTGGGGCTTCGGCCCACTGCTGAGCTGGACCGTGCCGTCCAACGGCTCCCGCGCACGAATCCGCGAAGCCGAAGCCTCGACTCAAGGTGCGCTGGCGCATTTTGACGGCGTGGTGCTCAACGCGATTCGCGAGACGCAAACCGGTCTGGCCCAGTACTCCGCGCTGCTGCAACGCCGGGATGCCCTGGCCGACGCCGAGCAGTCGGCACAACTGGCGGCGGACCAGACCCACCGCTTCTTCCAGGCCGGCCGCGCGTCGTTCCTGGCGGACCTGCAAGCCACCCGCACCTACACCGATGTCACCGCACAACTGGCCTCGGCCAACACCCAGGTCGCGATGAGCCAGATCGATTTGTTCCTGGCGCTGGGCGGCGGTTGGGAAAGCGGACGAACGCAAGCGTCACAACCCGGCAAACCCTGAGGCCGTTGCTATGCTTTGACTTGATGAGGTCGCGTGACGACTTCATCAGTCAAGGCTCGCGTTGGTCATGGGGACTCTAATAATGAAAAACCCTTATGCTCCCGGCTTCTGGTGCGCTATTGCGGCATTAGTCCTGCTGTCGGCCACCTATTTCTACGGCATCATGCTCGCCCACCAGATCGACAAGGCACTGGTGTTCCTCGACAGCGCGGCGGCCCTGATTGCCGTGATGTCCATCGTCGTGGTCGCCTGGGCGTCGGTTCAGGGCACGCGCATCAAACGAAGACACCTCGAACAAGGCAAGACGCTGGTGCTGATTTGGGACACCAAAGTCGCGCTGCGTCGGGTCGAAACCGTGTTCGACCGCTATTTCTGGGGCAGCTACTGGCAACCGGGGCGTACGTTCCAGGAAGTCATGGGCGAACTCACCGGCACCCCGCTGGAAAAAAGCCTTGAAGCGCTGAAAACCCAATGCCTGGCGCTGGACAAGCAAGTCACCGAAGAAGGCTGGCACTGGCTCAACAACGCCCGCGAACTCTCCGACGTGGCCAACGCCATGGCCCGCGAGCGCTATCAACTGGACTTCTGCGACCCGCGCGCGGAAATCACGGGCGGGGCGGTGATCAATCGGGATTTTGAAGTGCTGGTCTATACGTGGACGGCGCGGCTTAAGAGCTTTGATCATCAGTTGGATGAGATTGAAGTGCAGTATTCGTGAATCGTTGTTGTCTGGGCTGACGCCTTCGCGGGCAAGCCTCGCTCCTACAGGGGAATGCGATCCTGTCTAGGAGCAAGGCTTGCCCGCGAAGGCGTTTTCATGACCGCTGAAACTCTCGACCCCCGCCACCTGTCCATAGACACTCTTTCACCTTTAAACATTGGGCCCTGCGCCCCCGCAAATGCTAATCTCCACCGCACTTTTGCGCAGTCGTGACCACGACCCGTCATGGGTTCAGGGAAGACGACCACTTTTTCAACAACGGACATTGATCGGGTAATTCATGAATAAATCAGCAGGCGTGCTTCTTGGAATTGTCGTCGCCATCGGTGCGATCAGCGCCGGCGGTGCCTGGTACACCGGCACTAAACTGGAAGGCGTGCTCAACGCCTCGGTTGCAGACGCCAACAAAGAACTGCAAACCGCGCTGGTAGGTTCCAATGGCACGGCGTCTCTGGAGCTGGTGTCCCTGGAACGTGGCGTGTTCAGCAGCACTGCGCATTACCGCCTCAAGGGCGAAGGCGAGATGTTCGGCGGTGCGCCGGTCGAGTTGCTCTTCGTCGACCGTGTCGAACACGGCCCGCTGCCGTTCTCGCGCCTGGCTTCGTTGAAATGGTTGCCGGTCATGGCCACTAACCACTTCGAGCTGGAAAAGACCCCGACCACGGAAAAATGGTTCGCCGCCGCCAACGGCCAGTCGCCGGTCAAAGGCGTGGTCAACATCGGTTACGACAACTCCACCAATGGCAATTTCGAATTGCTGCCGCTGGAAGTGGCGCTGGATGACAAGTCCAGCCTGAAGTTCTCCGGGCTGAACATGGACATCGCCGCCAACGCCCAGGCCCAGAAGGTCAAGGCCAACGGCTACATGGACAGCCTGAAGCTGACCACCGTGTCTGAAGATCAGGCGCCCGTGACGGTCGAGCTGAATGGCCTGACCCTGGCCAGCAACCTGGTGAAAAGCACCTATGGCTACTACACCGGCGAAAACACCCTCGAGCTGACCAGCAGCAAGACCACGTTCGGCGCCAAGCAGTCGATCGTCGGCGTCAACAAATTCGAAATGAAGAACCAGACCGAAGAATCCGGCACCAGCGCTTCCGGGCGTGCGGATTACAAGGTGGGCGAAATCTCGTTCAACGGCAAAACCGTCGGTTCGGCGCAGATGGCCATGAGCCTGAAGAACCTCGACATCCCGTCGACCATGTCGCTGATGCAGATTTACCAGACCAAGTTGCAGCCATATGAAAAAGCCGCCGCTGAAGCTGTCGCCGCCGGTCTGCCGGCCCCCGAGCTGAACCTGACGCCGGAAGAAGAAAAACAGGTCAAGGCCGGCCTGGAAAAACTGCTGGCCGCCGGTCCGCAGTTTGCGCTGGAGAACCTGTCGTTCAACACCGCCAACGGTGAAAGCCGCGCCAACCTGGTGGTCGACCTGACCAAACCAGCCTCCATGGACCTGCCGCCGGATCAATTGGTCCGCCAGTTGATTGCGCTGCTGGACTTCAATCTGCAAGTGTCCAAGCCAATGCTCGTTGACCTGCTCAGCGTCCAGGCACAAGCCGATGGCCAGACCGACCCCAAGACCATCGTCGACCAGGCTACGGCTACCAGCGACATGTTCAGCAGCATGGCCGTGGGCACGCAATTGGCCAAACTGGACGGCACCAACGTCGTCACCAAACTGCATTACGCCAACAATCAGGTCGAATTCAACGGCCAGAAAATGACCGTTGAGCAGTTCGTCGGCTTCGTGATGGGCAAGCTCGGTGGTGCTGGGCAAGTCCAGTAACACCCCGGCAATACAGCGCAACGCCCGGCCTCTGTGCAACCCAGACGCCGGGCGTTTTGCTGTCTGGCGTTTGAGCGTGGCTGCAGCGTGACGCAGGGACCGTCACGAATCTGAATAAATATTGTGTTCTGAATAGTTGACCAAACTCGCGTGCAAGACTGCGCCCCGATTAACCGGATCTCCTCGATCCGGCCTTCCATTACGAATGGGCAAGGGGGCATCGCGACCCGGCTGGCCATGTAAGGATGCTGACAAATGCCGCGTTTTGCAGGTCCCTTTATTCATCGTGGTCTACGCCCCTTGTGGCGCGTGGCGTTGTGCAGCCAGTTGCTCTGGCCGACGCTGGCGTTTGCCGACACGCCGTACGACCAGATGGTCCGCGATGCCCGTGCGGGCAATTACGCGCCCGCGCTGACGGTGTTGCGCCAGGTGCCCGTGAGCCAGGCCACCACCGGCCAGGTCAGCGATCACTTGCAGATCGCCAGTTGGGCCGGCCTCGACGCCGAAGTGGTGCAGGTCTATGAAACCCAGGGCCGCAGCCGGGCGTTGCCGATCCAGGCGTTGACCGCCACGGCGCGGGCCTATCGCAACCTCAAGCGCTGGGAATCGGCGACCGAGGTCTACACCAAGGCCCTGGCGCTGGAGCCGCAGAACCCGGACCTGCAACTCGGCCTGGCCCTGACTCAGGCAGACGCCGGCAAACCCGACGACGCCGTGACCCGCACCAAAGCCCTGGTAGCCGCCAAACCGGACGATCCTGCCCGGCGTCTGGCGCTGGCCTATGCCTTGACCCGCGCCGGCAAAAATTACGACGCACTGTTTGAATACGACCAGGCTTTCATCCGCTCCGGCAGCAAGCCGGACGTCGCCCGGGAATACGTGTTTGCCCTGCAACGTGCGCGCCTGCCGGAACCGGCCCTGCGCCTGGCCAAGCAGCGGCCGGGGCTGATCGATCCGGTGCATTTGCGCCTGATCGAAGGCGATCTGGCCGCCGAGCGTGTGCGTCTGGCGGAACTGGCCACCCGCAGCGAAAAAGAACGCTATGTCATCGCTGATCGAGCGCTGGCCGACTACGACCAATTGCTCGCCACCTGGACCCCGGACCCGGCGGCCCACGACGATGTCACCCGTTGGCGCATCGACCGCATGGGCGCGCTCAAGGCCCGGGCGCGCACCGCCGATGTGATCAGCGAGTACCAGAAGTTGATCGGCGAAGGCGTGAAGATTCCGACCTACGCCCTGCGCTGGGTGGCGTCGTCCTACCTGGACCAGCGCCAGCCGGAGATCGCCACGGACCTCTATCGCCAAGTGTTGATCGCGCCGGACGCCGATGTCGGTGATCGTCTTGAAGACAGCACAGCGCTCTATTACGCGCTGCTCGAAAGCGACAAGGCTGACGAAGCGCGCAAGGTCGCCGAGGACTTGGCCAAGGCCCAGAAACCACGGGTTGAACTCAAGGGTTTGCCGGTGGGCAATCCCAACGATGAGTGGATGGACGCGCAACAACTCGCCGCCCAGGCCGGGACTTACGGTGCTGATCTGCCCTCCGGCGAGCAGCGCTTGCAGACGTTGGTCGATCAGGCACCGGGCAACATCGGTTTGCGCCTGGCCCAGGCTGATCTGTACCTGGCCCGTGACTGGCCACGCCGCGCCGAATTGCAGCTCAAGGAAACCGAGAGCATGGTCCCGCGAGACATGGGCCTGGAAGTGGCCCAGGCCCACACCGCCATGGATTTGCAGGAATGGCGGCAGATGGATGCGCTGACTGACGACGTGGGAGCACGTTTCCCGGACAACCGTCAGGTCCAGCGTTTGCAGCGCCAGCGCGCGGTGCATGACATGGCCGAGCTGCGGGTGCAGAGCTATGGCGGCAAGAGTTATGGCGGTGGGGATAGCACGGCCGGTGCGGTCGCGGGCAGCAAGGATTTCGGGATCGAAACCGTGCTCTACAGCCCACCCATCGACGAAGACTGGCGGGTATTCGCCGGGGTCGGTTACGCCACGGGGGACTTCCAGGAAGGCACCGGGCGTGATCGCACGCAACGGCTTGGCGTGGAGCGGCGCACCCGCGACATGACCCTGGAGGCGGAAGTCTCCAATCACAACTTCGGCTACGGCAACAAGCAGGGCGCACGCCTGTCGATTGCCCGGGACATCGACGATCACTGGCAGTATGGCGGCAGCCTCGCTTACCTCTCGGCGGATACACCGCTGCGAGCGTTGAACAGCGACGTCACGGCCAACGGCGGCAGCGGTTTTATCCGCTGGCGCGCCAATGAAAGCCGCGAATGGAAACTGGCGGTCAGCCCCTCGCACTTCAGCGACGGCAACAACCGCGTCGAAGCCTTGCTGACCGGGCGCGAGGGCGTGTACACCGCGCCGAAGGTGCAAGTCGACCTCGGCCTGGAAGTCGGCACCAGCCACAACTCCGCGTCCGAGGACGTGCCGTACTTCAACCCCAAATCCGACTTCAGCGTGCTGCCGACAGTCAACGTCAACCACGTGCTGTATCGCCGCTACGAAACCTCCTGGAGCCAACAATTCCAGGCCGGCGCGGGCACTTACAGCCAACGCGACTTCGGCACCGGCGGCATCGGCCTGCTGGGCTATGGCCAGCGCTACAGCTGGAACGACGTGTTCGAGGTGGGCGGCTTGTTGACCGTGATCAACCGGCCTTACGACGGCGACCGCGAAACCGATCTGCGCCTGCTCGTCGACCTCACTTACCGCTTCTAGAAGAGTTTGAAGATGCCTTTTATCTCGCGTTTCATCCTTCTGCTGGGAGCGCTGCTGGTCAGCGCCTGCGCCCAGCAGGCCCCGGCGTTTACGCCACCCGCCGAGCGCCCGGTGCCGGCCAACGAAAAGCCGTGGCCGAAAAACCACGTGCTGGGGATCGCCTATCACGACGTCGAAGACCGCGACCCCGATCAAGCGGTGGTGGCGGTGCGCACCGAACGCATGATCGAGCAGTTGGCGTGGCTGCGGGAGAACAACTACAAACCGGTGACCGTCGACCAAATCATGGCCGCCCGCAACGGTGGCCCGGAGCTGCCGCCCAAGGCGATCCTGCTGAGTTTCGACGACGGTTATTCGAGCTTCTACACCCGCGTCATGCCGGTGCTGCGCGCCTATAACTGGCACGCCTTGCTGGCGCCGGTCGGGGTGTGGATCGATACGCCGCTGAACCAACCGGTGGATTTCGCCGGCACACCGCGTCAGCGCTCGGACTTCCTGACCTGGGAGCAGATTCGGGAAATCTCCAAATCCGGGCTGGTGGAAATCGCCGCGCACACCGATGCCAGCCACAAAGGTGTACTGGCCAACCCGCAAGGCAACCTGCAACCGGCCGCCGCGACCCGTCGCTACGATGCGCTCGCGGGTCGCTACGAAACAGAAGCCGAGTTTCAGGCGCGGATGCGCGCCGACGTCGTGACCATCACCGAGAAAATCCGCAAGGTCACCGGTTACAAACCGCGTGTCTGGGTCTGGCCTTACGGCGCGGCGGACGGTACTTCGCTGCAAGTGGTGAGCGAGCAGGGCTATCAAATGGCCCTGACCCTGGACGACGGCCTCGATGCCCTCGACAACCTGATGAGCAGCCCACGCTTCCTGGTGGCCTCGGACCCGGACGGTGAGCACTTCGCCAACAGCATCGTCTCGGTGCAGGCCGAATCGCCGATGCGCGTGGTGCATGTGGACCTGGATAACGTCTACGACGCCGACCCGGCGCAGTTGGAAATCAACCTCGGCAAACTGATCCAGCGCATGGCCGACATGGGCGCCAATACCGTGTTCCTGCAAGCTTTCGCCGACCCGAAAGGCGACGGCCTGGTGCATTCGTTGTACTTCCCCAACCGTCACCTGCCGGTGCGCGCCGACATCTTCGACCGCGTCGCCTGGCAGTTGCGCACCCGGGCTCACGTCAAAGTCTTCGCCTGGATGCCGGTGCTGAGTTTTGCCCTGGATTCCAAGCTGCCCCGCGTCACCCGTTGGGACCCGAAAACCGGCACCACGTCGGTGGACCCGGACCAGTACAAACGCCTGTCGCCGTTCGACCCGAACGTGCGCCGGATCATCGGTGAAATCTACGAAGACGTGGCGCGCCTGACCTCGGTCGACGGCATCCTCTATCACGACGACGCCGTGCTGTCGGACTTCGAAGACGCCGGCCCCGAAGCGCTCAAGGTCTATGCCGCCAACGGCTTGCCGGGCTCGATGGCAGCGCTGCGCGATGACCCGGCCACGCTGCAACGCTGGACGCGGTTCAAGAGCCGTTACCTGATCGACTTCACGAAAGAGCTGACCGCCAAGGTCCGCGTCATTCGCGGCCCGCAGGTGCTGACCGCGCGCAATATCTTCGCCGAGCCGATGCTCAACCCCGAGAGCGAAGCCTGGTTTGCGCAGAACCTCGACGACTTCCTCGGCACCTACGACTGGACGGCGCCGATGGCCATGCCGCTGATGGAAAAACAGAGCCTCGCGCAATCCGGGCCCTGGCTCGAAGCGTTGGTGGCGACGGTCAAGGCGCGTCCCGGTGCGCTTGAACGCACGGTGTTCGAATTGCAGGCCAAGGACTGGACCAAACAGACCGATGCCGACATCGACGGCGCGCAGCTGAGCGACTGGATGGGCCGCCTCAAGCGTCAGGGCGCCACCAGTTTCGGCTACTACCCGGACAATTTCCTAGAGAACCAGCCGGACCTGAAAACCGTGCGGCCCGCGCTCTCCAACAAGTGGAATCCATAACATGCTGGATAGACTGCTGGCCCTGCTGGTTCTGGCGATCGTCCTGGGGATTCCCCTGGGGCTGATCTTCCTGGTCACCGGGCAATTTCTGATGGACTTCGTGTTCTTTTATCCCCTGTTCATGTCCGGATTGTGGATCGCCGGCGGCCTGTATTTCTGGCTGCACTGGGAGCGGCACTGGCCGTGGCAGGACGATACTTTGCCGCCGCCGCTGGCTGGCGAGCCGCTGATTTCGATCCTGATCCCTTGCTACAACGAAGGTGACAACGCCGCCGACACCATCCACGCGGCGCTGGCCCAGCATTACCCGAACATCGAAGTGATCGCGATCAACGACGGCTCCAAGGACAACACCGCCGCTGTGCTCGACGCACTGGCCGCGCAAGACCCACGCCTGCGGGTGCTGCACCTGGCGGAAAACCAGGGCAAAGCCGTGGCCCTGCGCATGGGCGCCATCGCGGCGCGCAGCGAATATTTGGTGTGCATCGACGGTGATGCATTGCTGGCGCCAAACACTGCGGCGTATCTGGTGGCGCCGATGCTGGATAACGCGCGCCTCGGCGCCGTGACCGGCAACCCGCGCATCCGCACCCGTTCGACGCTGGTGGGCCGGGTTCAGGTCGGTGAGTTCTCGTCGATCATCGGTTTGATCAAGCGCACGCAACGAGTGTTCGGGCGGATCTTCACCGTCTCCGGGGTGATCGTCGCGTTCCGCCGTTCGGCGCTGAACCGGGTCGGCTACTGGAGCCCGGACATGATCACCGAAGACATCGACATCAGCTGGAAACTGCAACTGGACCACTGGAGCATCTTCTACGAGCCCCGCGCCCTGTGCTGGATCCTGATGCCGGAAACCCTCGGCGGCCTGTGGAAACAGCGGTTGCGCTGGGCCCAGGGCGGCGCCGAAGTGTTGTTCAAGAACATCCGCGGCATCTGGCAGTACCGCCATCGCTACCTCTGGCCGCTGCTGTTTGAATACTGCCTGTCCACCGGTTGGGCCTTCACCTTCCTGCTGTCGGTGATCTTCTGGGGCGTGGGCAAGTTTGTCGAAATGCCTTCTGCAATCGCGGTGGACCATTTGCTGCCGCCCGCGTTTACCGGGTTGCTGTTGGCCATGGTCTGCCTGTTGCAGTTTGCGGTCAGCATCCTGATCGACCGGCGTTATGAAAAGGGCCTGGGCAAGACCATGTTCTGGGTCGTCTGGTACCCGTTGATGTTCTGGCTCATCAGTCTGCTGACGACGCTGGTGAGTTTTCCGAAAGTGCTGTTCGGCCAACATCAGAAACGCGCGCGCTGGGTCAGTCCCGACCGGGGCATCAAGCCGTTTGACGATGAGGAGGAAGTCATCAAATGAAAATCATCAGAACCCGGCAGCGACCGTTCCTGGTCGTGATCGATGCCTTTTTCACGGTGCTGGCCTGGATCGGCCTGCTCTATCTGCTGGTGCGCGGGTTGTGGCCGCTGATTGATACCCACGACGGGCCGCGTATTGATGCGTCGGTGTTCGACGCCCTCGGCACGTTGCAGATTTATTTGTGGGTGGCGGTGTTGAACGCGGTGATCCTGATTTCCTGGGCGCGTTATCAGCATCGCAAGAGCAAAAGCTTTGCCCAACGTCGCCTGCCTGCGCCGGTGGTGGATGACATCGGCTTGAGCAAGAGTTTCAAGTTGACCGGTGATCGTCTGGAGAAACTGCGCACGCCGGGCTCGATGACCATTCACAACAATCAGGAGGGCGATGTGAGCCATGTGATCACTCACTACTTCCCGATTGAACCGGCGCTGCGATCGTCACCGCTGGCGCCGTTGGAGCATCCGTTGGTGATTCGATTGCCGGCCGAAGATGACGAAAACAGAGAGCCGGTGAGTCATCTCTAACGCTGGCCTGCACTCACCTGTGGCGAGGGAGCTTGCTCCCGCTGGAGGCCGAAGGACTCCCAATCTCGACAATCGCGCTCTTTCTGATAGAACGCGGTCACCGATTTTGCGTCTGCTGCGCAGACGAGCGGGAGCAAGCTCCCTCGCCACAAGGTCGTTGTTAGCTCAGGTCTCGCACCAACCGCCACGCCTCATCCACCGGCAACGGCTGTTTCATCCGCTCCGCCAACATCGCCATCGCCCGCTCCTCATCGCAGGCCACCGCCGCCACCACCACCCCGTGCTTGCCGAACAGGCCAATAAACGGCGGATGGTATGGATCGCCCTTGAACTCCACCTCGTCCCAACTCTCGGCATGGCCCAGGTAGTCGTAGTTTTTGCCGAAATGCCAGGTCCAGAAATACGGCACATCGAGGTAATGCTCATCGCCACCGAGCATGTTCGCGGCCGCGATCCGCGCCTGTTGCTGCGCCAGGCGCCAGTGCTCGATCCGTTGCGGCTGGCCGTTGAGCGGGAAGGTCGCGATATCGCCGACGGCCCACAGTCCATCGCTCACGCGCATGCCGCCGTCGACTTTCAGCGACTGGTCTTTTTCCTTGGGCAGATCGGCAAACACGTCGGTGGCCGGGGTGACGCCGATCCCGACCAGCACCAGATCCGCCGGTAAGCGCTGGCCGTTATCCAGCAGCACTGCTTCGACCTTGCCCGAACCTTCGATGGACTTGGCTTCGCCATCGGTGTGAAAAACCACGCCGTGGGCCACATGCCGGGCGCGAATCGCCTTGCCGACGGTCTCGCCAAATTGCGCCGCGAACGGCACGGCGTGGCGGGCGAGCACGGTCACGTCCAGGCCATAGGTGCGCAGGGCCGAAGCCGATTCCAGGGCAATGAAACTGTCGCCGATGATCACGGCTTTCTGGCCGGGTTTGGCCGCGTCGAGAATCCGTTTTGCCTGGTCCTTCGAGCGCAGTAGAAACACCTGCGGCAGCTCGGCGCCGGGCAGTTCCAAAGGTTTGGGGATGCCGCCGGTGGCGAGCAATGCGGCATCGTAGCTCAGGGTTTGGCCATCGGTCAGTTTCAAGGTTTTGTGTTGCGCGTCGAAGCTGGCGACTTCGTCGCGCAGGCGTTCGATGCGCTGTTTGCCGTAAAAAGCCTCGTCGCGCAGGGGCGGAACTTCGTCCGGCGGCATTTCCCCGGCGATCACGAATTTGCTCAGCACGGTGCGGTCGTAGCCGGCGTCGGCTTCCCGGTCGATCAGTTGGATTCGGCCGCCAAAGCCTTTTTCACGCAGGGCGGCCGCTGCGGCGGTGCCTGCGGCGCCCGCACCAACGATCACAAAGATGCGCTCATCGTCGGCGGGCGGCGTATGGGCGTCGACCATCGGCTGGTCGTCGACCCAGACTTCGTCGTCGCGCATTTCCAGCGGGTAGCGCTTGAGACCATCCAGTGATGGTGGCTCGCACAGCGCACCGTCTTCGATGCGGTAGGCTGCCTTGTGCCACGGACAGATCAGCCGCCCGTGACACAGCGCGCCCTCGGCCAGCGGCGCCCCGGCGTGGGGGCACTCGCCCTGGAAGGCGCGCAACTGATCGCCGACCCGTAGCAACACAATTTTGGTGTCGGCGATCTTGACTTCAAGACCCCGGTTTTCCGGCACATCGGCGAAACGGGCGACGCGATGCAGGGCCATGAGCGCTCTCCAGACAGGGGTTTCTCTATTGAGTTTGGCCCTTATCCCGAGGTTCAGCCCAATTCCTACTGCCACCGCGTCAACGGTACGGCTATAGTCTGCGAGCCGACGACGGCCTAATCCGCACAAGGTGCTCCGGTAATGACCCGATTGACCTCTCTGAACCCTTGGCTGGCGGCCGTTGCAGTCGCCCTTTGCGTGCAACTGCCCGTGCAGGCCCAGGAACGTTTCACCCTCAACATCCCCGGTGTCACGGACGATCGACTGTTTACGTCGGCGGCGGCCAGCGATGCGCCCAATTGCGGCGGGCATAACCAATCGCCGGCCCTGAATTGGAACGCCGGCCCGGCGGGCACCCTCAGCTACGCGATCGTCATGCACGACCCCGACGGCGGGAAAGGCCAGGGCGTCGATCATTGGGTGCATTACGGCATCAAGGCGAGCACCCACCAGATCCCGGCGGGTGTCGGCGCGAAAGGCACCTTCGAAGGCGTCGGTGGCACCAACGTCAAAGGCACTACGACCTACGTCGGCCCTTGCCCGCCGGTCGGCGACAGCGCGCACCACTACATCATCCAGATCTACGCCCTGGACCTGGCCCCGGACGCCTTGCCCGCCGGCCTGACCCGCGCGCAACTGCTGGAAAAAATCAAGGATCACGTGCTGCGCAACAGCAGCGTGGTGCGGCGTTATCACCGCTGAAGATTTTTTTCTTGGCGGTTTAACCCGAATCTGGCGGGCTGCCCGTCTCAGAGGATGAATGGATCAATTTCCTCCTGAGGTCAGCCCCCATGTCCCTCCCTCTGCATTTCCTGCGTCCGGCCGCCCATGGTTTCGCCATCGGGCTGCTGCTGGCTGTTGCTGGTTGTGGTGTTTCGTCCAAGCCTGATTCCGCTGTAGTGGCGCCGCCGTCACCGTTGCCGTCATCGGCTCAAGGTGAGTTGAAAACTGAAGCGGTGGCGCCGAGTCAGGCGGTCACGGCGGATGTCACGATGGCCAAGCGCAGTGTGCGTGCGGCGCCGATGGCCAGCTTTGCACCGATATCTGAAGCCGCTCCGCCCGGCTATCAGGATGAGCAGCGCGAGCAGTATCAAGCGTTGGCCGATAACCCGATCCACAGCGTGGCCGAAGCGCCGGTCTCGACCTTCAGCGCTGACGTCGATACCGGCGCCTACGCCAACGTCCGCCGCTTGCTGAATCAGGGCCGCCTGCCGCCAGAAGGCGCGGTGCGGCTGGAGGAGATGGTCAATTACTTCCCCTACGATTACGCCTTGCCCACCGATGGCTCGCCGTTCGGCGTGACCACCGAACTGGCGCCGTCGCCGTGGAACCCGCATACCCGGTTGCTGCGCATCGGTATCAAAGCTTCGGATCGCGCAGTGTCGGAGCTGGCCCCGGCGAATCTGGTATTTCTGGTGGATGTGTCCGGCTCGATGGACCGCCGTGAGGGTTTGCCGCTGGTCAAAAGCACGTTGAAGTTGCTGGTTGATCAGTTGCGCGAACAGGATCGGGTGTCGCTGGTGGTCTACGCCGGTGAATCCCGAGTCGTGCTGAAGCCCACCTCCGGACGGGACAAAGCGAAGATTCGTACAGCCATCGACCAACTGACTGCGGGCGGCTCAACCGCTGGCGCATCGGGCATCGAACTGGCCTATCAAATGGCACAACAGGCCTTCATCCCCAAAGGTATCAACCGCATCCTGTTGGCCACCGACGGCGACTTCAACGTCGGCATCAGCGACTTCGACAGCCTCAAGCAAATGGCGGTGGATAAACGCAAGACCGGCATTTCCCTGACCACGTTGGGTTTTGGTGTGGATAACTACAATGAACACCTGATGGAGCAACTGGCCGATGCCGGCGACGGTAACTACGCCTACATCGACAACCTGCGTGAGGCGCGCAAGGTGCTGGTGGATCAACTCGGCTCGACCCTCGATGTAGTGGCGAAGAACGTGAAGCTGCAAGTGGAGTTCAACCCGGCGCAGGTCAGTGAATATCGACTGTTGGGGTATGAGAATCGCGCGTTGAAGCGTGAGGATTTTAGTAATGACAAAGTCGATGCCGGGGAAATCGGTGCAGGGCATACGGTGACGGCGTTGTATGAAATTGTCCCTGTGGGCGAGAAGGGCTGGTTGGAGCCGTTGCGTTATGGTGATGCAGCGTCAGGCGCTTCCGGGAAATCCGGGGAAATGGCCATGTTGCGTGTGCGATATCAGTTGCCGGAAGGTGGGAATAGTCGCTTGATCGAGCGCCCGATTGCTTCGAGCTCGGCACCTGCCAGCGATGATCTGCGCTTTGCGGCGGCGGTGGCAGCGTTTTCCCAGCAGTTGAAGGACGGCCGCTACACCGGCGATTTCAGCCTCAAAGACACCGAAGCCCTGGCCCGCGGCGCCCGGGGTGATGACCGCTTTGGTTTGCGCGCCGAATTTGTGCAACTGGTCGAACTGGCCCAGAGCCTGCGGACTTCCACGGCATCGAATCAACAAGCCAACGCCAACCGCATCGAGTGAAGGGGATCATCACCGATATGACCGCTCCTGAAATGAGCACCGACGCCAGCAGCGACGAATCGCTGCTGGCGCGCTATCGATCCGGCGACGGGCCGGCGTTCGAGATCTTGTACGCCCGCCACCGTCAGGGACTTTATCGATTCCTCCTCGGCCTCAGCGGCAAGGCTGAACTGGCCGAAGAGGTCTACCAGGACACCTGGCTCAGCCTGATCCGCAGCACCAGTCAGCCACAAGGCCGGGCGAATTTTCGTACCTGGCTCTACCAGATTGCCCGCAACCGACTGATCGACCACTGGCGCAAACATGGCATCCACAACCCCCTGCACGACAGCTACGACGAAACGGCCCACGCCGTGATCGACAACGCCGCCGACCCCGAACAACTGCTGAGCCTGAGCCGCGACACCCAGCGCCTCGAAACCGCCCTGCAAACCCTGCCCGCCGACCAGCGGGAAGTCTTCCTGCTGCGCGCCCACGGCGACCTCGACCTGCCCCAAATCGCCACCCTCACCGAAACACCGCTGGAAACCGTCAAAAGCCGCTTGCGCTACGCCCAGCAAAAACTGCGTCGGCTGCTGGCCGAGGAGGTACTGACATGACTGACGCCCGCTCGAATAAAGAAGACGAAGTGCTGAAGCACTATCGTGAACACAGCAACGATGGCCCGCCGTCGCATCTCGACGCGTTCATCCTCGCCGCTGCACATCGGGAAACACCAGTACGCAAACCGAATGTTTGGCAGCGTTGGGTCCAGGCCTGCCAGAAACCCCGTTGGCAGGTGGCGTTCGCCAGCCTGGTTGGCGTCGCACTGATGCTGGCGTTAGTGCAGCGGACGCCCGAGCAAGCGCCGCAATTCGACTCCGCCCCGGCGCCCAAAACGTCATCCTTTGCGGCCAAGAAAGAAGCCCCGGCACCGATTGCACGTTCGTTGTCCGCCCCCGCCGGCGCGTTATCCGCCCCTGCACCCGCAGCGCCAATGGCTGATTACGCCGCGCCCGCCCAGAGCGAATCCATCAACGCGGAAATGGCCGACGAAGCCAAGGTCAGCAAACGCGCAGCAGCTCCGGTTCGGACGCTCGACGATCAACTGCGTGAAGTCCTGCGCCTGCAAAACACCGGTGAAACTCAAGCCGCCGACGAACTGTTGAAGATCCTGCACAAACGCTACCCCAACGAAAACCTCACCACCCGACTCAAGGCCCTGAAGAAAAACTGAGCCCCAGCCCCTCCACCCATTTGGCAACCAGCCCCGAAAGCGCGCACTATCGGGGCATAGCCGATGCGTTGGAGGAAGCCGTGGCGAAAAAAATCGATCGCATCGCCCAAATGCTCAACTGCCCGAAGAAGGGGGAAGAGCTGAGGCGGGGGATAATTGAGAGTCGTAAGGAATTTCTGCTGAACAAGCAGGAAGCAGGCGTTCCCGAGGAAGATGCCGTTGAGGATGAGGTGTTGGAGGAGGGGGACGAGGATGATGAGGAATATGACGAGTTTGATTGGACGACTGAATGATAAAAAACCGCTTAGGCGGTTTTTTATTGGCTTCAGTTATTCGGCTAAGCCGAACAACTGAAACCTTCAGCATCTCGCTCATTCTGATATTTACAGGACCCACAAAAAAGCCCCAAACCCTAAGGGCCTGAGGCTTTCTCGTTTCTTCTATATGGTGCCTAGGCGTCGTTTGAACTGGGCTCTGCGGGCCCCATTCTATAAGGGTTTGGTCAGTGGTGTTTCGGTTAGGCATACACGTGGGCATACACGGTCCATGCTGCTGGTAGGGTATTGGCTTGAAAACCTACCCCATGCAATGAGCTAGCACTGGTAGCGATCTTTAATGACTCTGTCGAAATACGACCCTTTGGAGCCTGCCGCCATCAAACCCTGATATACGCCTGATGGCACGCGGCAGAAGTCGTATGTGCGACCTTGCTTGAACGTGATTTTCATCCGTGCTGTGGTGGCGTCGTAGCCTACAGCCGTGATTGCCGACGAGTTCACACGAATCATATCCATAGTGCTTTCCCTAACTCTCACTGCCAACCGACCTGGTAGCTTGGCTTTTGATACTAGCCGATGACTGGCAGCTATGGGTCGAGAGGTACCCGTCATTCGGATAAAGATTGACCGCCAAATCTGTGTGCAATCGCCAAATCTTTGCAGACGCCTCCTATCCGCTGGTTTGTTCCCTCACTCACTATCAGTGGACTACTGACGCCTACGGCGACTACAGCAGTGAAGGGCGGGCAGGCTAAAATTTTGGGCAAGCGAGAGAAATAAGTTCAGATTTTTCCTAGAGACCGCCCACCATCACATGCGGTAACCTCGCGGCGCCTAAACAACGCTCTTGGCCTCCACTGACGGGGGTTTTTATGCACGACAAGGACGACGAATGATTTCCTCTGCTCGATTGGGTGACAAACATGTCTGCCCATTACCGGGGCACGGTACTACCCCGATTGCCTCTGCCTCCGCTGACACAAACATCAACCTCATGGGTTCTGCTCGTGTGGGCGATACCTGTGGGTGTGGCGCTGTTATCACGACCGGGTTTCCGTCCATCCAAGTGAACGGGCGTCCTATGGCTCATTTGGGCAGTCCTACCAGTCACGGCGGAACCATCATTACTGGGTCAGGCGATGTCGGTGGCGGCTTTGTCATGGGGGATGCTGGCGGCGCAACAATCATCAACTTCATGGCACTCGGAGCATTTCGGCCCGACGGCACTGTGGACGATGAGAAAATGGCCACACTGCTGGCTGATCCGAAGCTGACAGAGAAGGCAACCGCTGCTAATGCTTTGGTAGATCCCAAGGCAGCTACTAAGCAGCCGGACGCGAAGCCCGGGCCTAAGCCAGAGGCGGAACCTGTTGCTTGCAACGACCCTGACGAAATGGAAGGGCTGGCTAACTATATCGCCGATGAGATGAACCGAAACATCTTGAGTTCGGAAGTTTTATCGATGCAAAGGCTTAATAACTATGATCCCGCCTCGCCGGACAGGACGCCCCCGCTACTCAAAGGCTTGGGCGGGCCAGCTGCACGTGCGCTAAACAAGTACAGAGACATCGCTACATCGTGGGCAATCTGGACAAGTAAAGTGGGTCCCAAGATGGACTGGGATCATAAACCTAAGCTCCGTAAGCTGTTTGTTGGCGTCTACCACAAACAGGGGGCTTATGAATATTTCTACGACATCTGGTCGAACGTTCACTATGGATACGTTGGAATCATAGGGGGCATGTCGGAAAGCGAGCTACTGGATGGCGCAGGGGCTGCACAATTTTTGTGGGACGCTGCTACCAAAGGTGGACCACATAAAACGGCGAGCTCATGGACCGAACCGCGATCATGGGACGGTGTTGGCGATAGAGTATCGATTAAAATTGGGATGAAGCTCGCCAAACAGCACCCCACAGGTGGGGTAACCGCGAAGATGATCATGGACGAAGTGTTAGCAGTACCACCAGAGAACTGGGGAGAGGGAATTCGTGTCCACGAATGTAAGTAAGCGTCGGCCATGGTACATACGGCTACTGTGGTTACCTGTGCTGTATTTTGCGGTCACTCACTGGGATATAGCCCTGCCAACCGTAAATGTTCATTACTCTAAAGCAGGGAGAGATGAGTTTCGGTACATCTGGAACGTTCAAGACCGGATTTATAAAGGGGGAATGCTTCCCGGTGGTGGTGCGATTGATAATGGCGTGCTTTTTCCTGACGACGAGTTCTTCATGGAATTTTCGTGGTGGAGCAAAAAAGAAGGGCGTAATCATTGCATCAGCGTCACGCCGAAGTGGCCTAACACCGATATTTACCTAGACGCAGATGGCAACATTGATATGCGAAAAGAGAGCGGTACTGACGTAGACAGATTGAAGGAGTGTCAATGGGACCGAGCCAAGCCTTAGACAGATGCCTGCGTTGCAGGCTAAATCATGCTGGTCGCTTGCTCACACCAAAGAACTGTCACTCTGCGCGGCGTAAAACGAACTGCGTGAACGAGTGACTTTTACAGTGCTGAATTTTTAGGTGGTTAAATATGAAGCTCAAGGCTGGCATGCGTAATTTTTTATTATGGATTTTCATTCTTTTATTTATAGTCTCCACCAACACCTTGGTATACGTTTCATCGCTACTGAACTTCAAAGATAGTTCGCAGCTTATTTTCGTCTTTAGTTTGTATCTTCTTGTTTATATTGTGGCTTTGATTTTATTAGTTTGGGTGTGGCAGTTTTTACATAAATTTCTAGCGGTTAAATCATTGCCAGGCCAAAAAATATTGGCCACTTATGAGGTGACTTTTGAAGAGTATGAAAAAATTAAAGTTTTTTTGGCTGAAGTCAGAGCCTAGATGTAACGCTCTAAAATAGGATATTTTGCAGGTTTAGCTGATGTGTTTGAGAACAGGGGGCGGGGAGCAATGGAGCCGAAGGTGCACTTGAGCCGAGCGCCTGCCCGCATACTCCTGTGGATTGTCGTTTCGGAAAAGAGGGACACGGAAAAGAGCGGAAAAGAGGGACAGATTTATTTTCTCGGAGCCCATCAGAATCCAAATGGATCATGGGTTTGCGCATAACTGAAACGAGACACCACAAATCCTTCTCTTCCGGATTTCCGAAAGCTGCTGGAAACTCGCGAGAGATGGTTCACGGCAGTTGTAAACTCTAAGTTGACAACTGCCCTGCCGGCCCAAGCCCCATTGATCAAGCCCCTGAATTGTCCACTTGGAATACCAACACCCACAAAAAAGCCCCAAACCCTAAGGGCCTGAGGCTTTCTCGTTTCTTCTATATGGTGCACCAGGCGGGATTCGAACCCACGACCACTGCCTTCGGAGGGCAGTACTCTATCCAGCTGAGCTACTGGTGCAAGCGGGCGCCATGATACTCATAAGCGTTGCGGGCGTCCATGCTGCTGAATCGCCTGTGTTTTTCCAAGCTGTAACAGCCGTTTGCTACGTTGATCAGAAAAAATCCGCAAATGCGGCGTTTTCGTTCTTTTTTTCGAACGGCCTATTGTCCTTTCCCAGCATTGATCCTAGGATTCGTTCGAGATTTCAAACGCTCTTGTCTGGGTGCTGAACCGCACGAGTTTCGATCAGTGCGCTATTTATGTGCTTCAGCCCGGTGAATGATTTCCCTGACGGCAGCCTTTGAGGCGCCTTTCTACAATCATAATTCGCTCCGCGCTGGTCGCGGTGCTGTTAAGGAAAGCCGACATGCAGCTTAAAGACACCCAGTTGTTCCGCCAGCAAGCCTTTATCGATGGCGCTTGGGTCGATGCGGACAACGGTCAGACGATCAAGGTCAATAACCCGGCAACGGGCGAAATTCTGGGCACTGTGCCGAAGATGGGCGCTGCCGAAACCCGCCGTGCCATCGAAGCCGCTGACAAAGCGCTGCCGGCCTGGCGTGCACTGACCGCCAAGGACCGTGCGAACAAGCTGCGTCGTTGGTTCGAACTGATCATCGAGAACCAGGACGACCTGGCTCGCCTGATGACCCTCGAGCAAGGCAAGCCATTGGCCGAAGCCAAGGGCGAAATCGTTTACGCCGCTTCCTTTATTGAGTGGTTCGCCGAAGAAGCCAAGCGCGTCTACGGTGATGTGATTCCGGGCCACCAGCCAGACAAGCGCTTGATCGTGATCAAGCAGCCTATCGGCGTGACCGCAGCAATCACCCCGTGGAACTTCCCGGCCGCGATGATCACCCGCAAAGCCGGCCCGGCCCTGGCCGCCGGTTGCACCATGGTGCTCAAGCCTGCTTCGCAAACTCCGTTCTCCGCATTCGCTCTGGCTGAACTGGCCCAGCGTGCCGGTATTCCGAACGGTGTGTTCAGCGTGGTGTCCGGTAGCGCCGGCGACATCGGCAGCGAGCTGACCAGCAACCCGATCGTGCGTAAGTTGTCGTTCACTGGCTCGACCGAGATTGGTCGCCAGTTGATGGCTGAATGCGCCAAGGACATCAAGAAAGTGTCCCTGGAATTGGGCGGCAACGCGCCGTTCATCGTGTTCGACGACGCGGACCTGGATAAGGCCGTTGAAGGCGCGATCATTTCCAAGTACCGCAACAACGGCCAGACCTGCGTCTGCGCCAACCGTCTGTACATTCAGGATTCGGTCTACGACGCGTTCGCCGAGAAGCTGAAAGTGGCTGTGGCCAAGCTCAAGATCGGCAACGGTCTGGAAGAAGGCACCACCACTGGCCCGCTGATCGACGAAAAAGCCGTGGCCAAGGTTCAAGAGCACATTGCTGACGCGATCAGCAAAGGCGCGACCGTTCTGGCGGGCGGCAAGGTCATGGAAGGCAACTTCTTTGAGCCGACCATCCTGACCAACGTGCCGAAAAACGCTGCAGTAGCCAAGGAAGAAACCTTCGGTCCACTGGCGCCGCTGTTCCGCTTCAAAGACGAAGCCGAAGTGATCGCGATGTCCAACGACACCGAGTTCGGCCTGGCTTCGTACTTCTACGCTCGCGACCTGGGCCGTGTGTTCCGTGTGGCTGAAGCCCTGGAATACGGCATGGTCGGCGTCAACACCGGGTTGATCTCCAACGAAGTCGCGCCGTTCGGCGGCATCAAGGCGTCGGGCCTGGGCCGTGAAGGCTCCAAGTACGGCATCGAAGATTACCTGGAAATTAAATACCTCTGCCTGGGCATCTAAGCTCGGCAAGGCGTTTTGCTTCAAGCGGAAAGGGCACGAGAGCGCTGTCCCTTTCTGCGCTTCAAATGGAATTTTCTCTGTGGCCGGGAACGCTGTGGCAGTCGATCATCGCATGCTGCCGTAGTTGCCTCCCCGCCGCATTTTCCTTGAGCTACGCCGCCCGATGAGCGGTGAATGAGGACTTTATGAGCAAGACTAACGCTTCCCTGATGAAACGCCGCGAAGCCGCTGTACCACGCGGTGTTGGCCAGATTCACCCGATCTTCGCCGAGTCCGCGAAGAACGCCACCGTGACCGACGTTGAAGGTCGCGAGTTCATCGACTTCGCCGGCGGTATCGCCGTGCTGAACACCGGTCACCTGCACCCGAAAATCATCGCCGCCGTGACCGCGCAGCTGAACAAGCTGACTCACACCTGCTTCCAGGTACTGGCCTACGAGCCGTACGTTGAGCTGTGCGAAAAAATCAACGCCAAGGTGCCAGGTGATTTCGCCAAGAAAACCCTGTTGGTGACCACCGGCTCCGAAGCCGTGGAAAACGCCGTGAAAATCGCCCGTGCCGCCACTGGCCGTGCCGGCGTGATCGCGTTCACCGGCGCTTACCACGGTCGCACCATGATGACCCTGGGCCTGACCGGTAAAGTCGTGCCTTACTCGGCCGGCATGGGCCTGATGCCAGGCGGCATCTTCCGCGCGCTGTACCCGAACGAACTGCACGGTGTGAGCGTCGACGACTCGATCGCCAGCATCGAACGCATCTTCAAGAACGACGCCGAGCCGCGTGATATCGCTGCGATCATCATCGAGCCAGTTCAGGGCGAAGGTGGTTTCTACGTCGCGCCTAAAGAATTCATGAAGCGTCTGCGCGCCCTGTGCGACCAGCACGGCATTCTGTTGATCGCTGACGAAGTGCAAACCGGCGCTGGCCGTACCGGCACTTTCTTCGCCATGGAACAGATGGGCGTTGCTGCCGACCTGACCACCTTCGCCAAATCCATCGCTGGCGGCTTCCCGCTGGCCGGTGTGTGCGGCAAAGCCGAATACATGGACGCCATTGCTCCAGGCGGCCTGGGCGGCACCTACGCCGGTAGCCCGATCGCTTGCGCCGCAGCCCTGGCCGTGATGGAAGTGTTCGAAGAAGAACACCTGCTGGATCGCTGCAAGGCTGTTGGCGAGCGTCTGGTTACTGGCCTGAAAGCCATTCAAGCCAAGTACCCGGTGATCGGTGAAGTCCGTGCCCTGGGCGCCATGATCGCGGTCGAGCTGTTTGTTGATGGCGACAGCCACAAGCCGAACGCTCCGGCAGTGGCAGCGGTTGTGGCCAAGGCGCGCGACAAGGGTCTGATCCTGCTGTCCTGCGGCACCTACGGCAACGTTCTGCGCGTCCTGGTACCGCTGACTTCGCCGGACGAGCAACTGGACAAAGGTCTGGCCATCATCGAAGAGTGCTTCTCGGAGCTGTAATCGACCGAGTGTGACCTGATCGACAAAAAAACCCGCCTCGGCGGGTTTTTTCGTGTCCGCGGAACACATCGTGCTGTATCGAATGGCCAGCATTGACTAAGGTTCAGGCATTGCCATTGGAGTAGACGAATGACCGCTGTGGTGTTGCCCGCTGTTCCGCGAGTACTGATTGCCGAGGCCGATCCCTGGTCCCGCGACCTGCTCAAACAGGTGTTGTTGAATGTGCGCTGCGACGCACGGCTGGACCTGTGTGCTGACGGCCAGCAGGCGATGGAGCTGCTGGCAGAAGTGCCCTACGACCTGGTGATCGTTGACTGGGAGTTGCCGGGTATCGATGGCCTGACCGTTTTGCGCAGTGTCCGTCAGCGCAAACGTAATCCGCCGTTGCCGTTCATTCTGATGAGCAGCCGCAACGACAGCGCGAGCGTGCGCGAGGCCCTGCCCCTGGCGCCCACCGCGTACCTGACCAAACCCCTGGACATGGAAGGCCTGACCCATCGTCTGCAAGATTTACTGCTGAACGCCGGTGAAGAGGTGTCCTGCGAGGCGCCAACGCTGTCGCCGGGGATGACCTTGTCGGTGTACCTGGAGCGGCGACGTGAGTCGACAGACGGCGCGGCGTTAATGACTGATGTGCAGTTGGCGGTGAAACGCAGCCTCAATCCCAATGGCCTCGACCTGACGCTGCTGGAAGGCGAGATCCGCAATGACCCGCAAATCACGGCCGTGCTGATCGCCGCTGCCAACAGTGCGGCCCAGCATCACGGCGTGGCGGTGCAAACCCTGTCCCAGGCGTTGCATCGCCTCGGCACCGCGCAAAGCATGAACCTGATTTTGGGCTTGGCCCTCAAGCGTTGCGCGCGGCTGAGCGATCCGCAATTGGCGGACTACGCCGAACGTTATTGGGAACTGTCGCTGCGCACCGCCGAATATGGCCGGACTTTGGCGCGCTTGCTGGACCTGGATCAGGAACGCTGCTATTGCGCTGGGATGTTGCATCGTCTCGGCGACTTGGCGCTGCTGCGCTGTTTGCAGGAGTGGAAGCAGGCCGGCGGTGAGCTGGATGAATGGGAAGAGGTGGGCGATGCGCTGGCCGAATTTGGTGCCGGTTATGGTTCGGCGCTGCGCACGCGCTGGCGTCTGCCGCTGGAGTTGCGAGAACTGATTGCAGCGGTCTACCAGCTCGGTGGCGGGGTTTACTCCCGCGAAGCGCTGGTGATGAACATGGCTGCACAACTGGCGCGCCTGACCGAGCATGAGGGCATTGAGGAACTGTCCAAAAGCCGCACGGCGCGCTTGCTGAAGATTGGATTGCCGGAATTGATGCGGTTGCGCAAAAAATAACGGTCCCTGTGGCGAGGGAGCTTGCTCCCGCTGGGGCGCGAAGCGGCCCCCTTTATCCCAAATGCTGAAGGGGACTGCTGCGCAGTCCAGCGGGAGCAAGCTCCCTCGCCACAGAGGTGCGTTGTCAGGCGGAGATGATGCGGTTCTTGCCTTGGCGCTTGGCTTCGTACATCGCCGCATCGGCGCGGGCGAACAGGCTGTCGAGGCTTTCGTCATCGTCGGTAAGGCTGGTGAGGCCCTGGCTGACGGTGATGCCGAAGGTCTGGTCATCATGGCTGAAGCTCAACCGCTGAATCTCCCGTTGCAGGCGCTCGGCCACTTGCATGGCCATGTCCGGCGCACAGCCGGGGAACACCGCGGCAAACTCTTCCCCGCCAATTCGCCCGAACAGATCCCCCCGACGCAGGGCCGCGCGACCGCTCTCGGCGATGCGTTGCAGCACGATGTCGCCGCCCTGGTGGCCGTAGGTGTCGTTGACCACTTTGAAGTCATCGATGTCCAGCAGCAGGAAGGCCATCGGCGCGCCTTGCAGCCGCGCCTGTTCGAATTCGCGATGGGCGCATTCGAAGAAGTGCCGGCGGTTGCTGCTCTGGGTTAATACGTCGGTGGTCGCCAGGCGTTGCAGCTCGGCTTCCATCTGCTTCTTTTCGGTGATGTCCTCGGCAATGCCGACGATGATCACCGGTTGCCCCGGTTCGGCCTGGCGGTTGATGAAGCATTTGTCGCTAAGCCAGCGCACTTGGCCGTCGGCCGCGATGATGCGGTATTCGCGGTCTTCGACGGCACCTTTGTCCAGTACTTCGGCCAGGCTGCGCTCGGCGTACTCCAGATCGTCGGGGTAGATGCTGTCGCGCCACTGGTTGTAGTCGGCCAGCAACAGGCCGGCGGATCGGCCGAAAATCCGTTCATAGGCGGGGCTGACGTACAGCACCTGACGGGTTTCCCAGTTGAAGGCCCAAAGCACGGCATTGACGCTGACCAGCAGCGAGCTGAAGAGTTGTTCACGTTCGCTCAGGCGCGCGACTTCACCTTGGGCATGCATCAATGCCATCAGGGTTTGCGCGGCCTCGGGCCACTGCGGGTGGGATGAGTCTTGTAGGTTTTTGGTGACCATCGGCACAGATCTCAAAGGGCGTGCGCCGCTCGAGTGTCGAAAGCGGCCACTACGTGGGCCCCTTATCGATTATTTCTTGTGCCACAGCAGGCGCTGTCACGCTTTGGTGGGAAATAATTGATAACAGGTCTCGGCCCGCCTGGATGGCGAAGTGTCTTTGAGATAGGGGATTTGGAGCTTAGTTCCCGCTTGTGGTGGCGAGGGTGGTGGCTCCCGCCGGGCGGTAGTGGCGATTTGTCATTTCAGTTGAAACGTATTGCCCGGGGAAGCGACTGCCGCGCAGCCGAACGGGGCGGTGCGGCGATCCGACAAGCCCCCTCGCCACAGGCAGCGCCCTTGCCACAGGTTTGCCCCAATCCTGAGGCAAGCCTGTGATTGCAGGTCAGACAGCGGCAGCAGGACGCAGGGAGTAGGTTTTCAGCTGGTCGGCGAAGTCGCGCAGGGATTGAATCCCGCTGGCTTCGGCTTCGTGTACCCAATCCTTGATGGCCGCGAGCATGTCGTGACCATTTGAGCTGGTCTTGACCCAGATCTGCTGCAAGGCCAGGCGTTTCTCGTAAATTACCTTCAGCGCCTGGCTGTGCTCGAGCATGTTCTGGATGCGGACATGGTGCTTGTCGTCCAGCAGGCTGGTTTCCCGGGAGAGCAAACGCTTGGCGCGGTGGAATTGGTGACGGACCGAGTGATCGACCTTTTCCAGCTCCTGCTTGACCAGCGGCGCGATGACCAATTTGCGGTACTGGGCCATGATCTGGAAGCGGTTGTTGAGGATGGCCATGGCGGTGTCCATGTCCAGGCTGCCTTTGCCTTCGACCCGGTGGGCAATCGGCGCTACACGCTGGACCTTGGCCAGGCGGAAGAAACTGAAGACTTGGATCCAGGCCCAGCCGAGGTCGAACTCCCACTTCTTCACCGACAGTTTTGCCGAGTTAGGGTAGGTGTGATGGTTGTTATGCAGTTCTTCGCCGCCGATCAGGATGCCCCAGGGCACCAGATTGGTCGCCGCATCGCGGCATTCGAAGTTGCGGTAGCCGATGGCATGGCCCAGGCCATTGACCACGCCGGCGGCCCAGACCGGGATCCACATCATCTGGATGGCCCAGATGGTGATGCCGATGGTGCCGAACAGCAGCAGGTCGATGACGCCCATGATCGCCACGCCCAACAGCGGGAAACGGCTGTAGAGGTTGCGTTCGATCCAGTCTTCGGGGCAGTTCTTGCCGTAGATGCGCAGGGTTTCCGGGTTTTCCGCTTCTTCGCGGTACAACTCGGCGCCCTTGCGCAGAACGGTGGAAAGGCCCTTGATGACCGGGCTGTGCGGGTCATCGACGGTTTCGCATTTGGCGTGATGCTTGCGGTGGATGGCGGTCCACTCGCGGGTGTTCTGCGCCGTGGTCAACCACAGCCAGAAGCGGAAGAAATGTTTCAGGCCGGCATTGAGCTCCAAAGAGCGATGGGCTGAATAGCGATGCAGATAGACCGTGACACCCACAATGGTCACATGGGTCATCAGCAGGGTGACTGCCACCAGTGACCAGGGCGACAAGCCGAGAAAACCTTCGTACCACATAGGCTATAGGGCCCTCGATTAATAAATAAACAGCCGATGCATTATCACTAAGCCCACAGATAAAACCAGTCGCCCTTTCAGATAAGAGTGGCCGGATGTTTCTTTGACCTATAATTCCAACCCTTTTGTAGGGACATGGACGGCCGAATGTCAGCCACATACCGCGATGCATTGCGTGCAGCGCTGCTTTACCTGGTGCTTTCAGTAGCCTGGCTCCAGTTCAGTGGTTATTTATTGAACAGTTTCTTCGATAGCTCCCATGAACTGCTGCGATGGCAACTGATCAACGGTTACGCCTGGGTGCTGCTGAGCGCCGGATTAATCTTCCTCGCCCGGGCCAAGTTGTTCCGTTGCCTGGGCATCGGCGCCAAATTGCGTGAGCAAAATGACGACCGCGAACGCTTGCGCCAGGCCGCCGCCGTATTCGATTGCACCCGGGAAGGGGTGCTGGTCACCGACAGCCAAGGCCTGATCGTGCATGTGAACCGGGCGTTTATGGAAATCACCGGTTATCAGAGCGAAGAAGTCCTGGGGCAGCAGCCGAGCCTGTTCAAGTCCGGTCACCACCCGCCGGCGTTCTATCAGGCGATGTTCGCGATGCTCGGCAGCGTCGGCGAGTGGAGCGGGGAAATCTGGAACCGGCGCAAAAGCGGCGAGATCTACCCGCAATGGCAGACCATCCGCCTCATTCATGACGATCTGGGTCGGGTCAGTCATTACGTGGCGGTGTTTTCCGACATCAGCGCGATCAAGAACTCCGAACACGAACTGATGCACCTGGCCCACCACGACCCGCTGACCGACCTGCCCAACCGTCTGCTGTTCACCGATCGCGTCGAGCAAGCGCTGACCTCGGCGCAACTGCACAAGCGCGGCTGCGCCTTGCTGATGATCGACCTCGATCACTTCAAAATGATCAACGACAGCCTCGGGCACAACGTCGGCGACCAGTTACTTAAAGCGGTGGCCGGACGTTTCCAGGGGCTGTTCGCACCGGGCGTTACCCTGGCGCGCCTGGGTGGCGACGAATTTGCGGTGCTTGCCGAAAACTGCCCGCAACTGGTGCAGGCGGCGGCACTGGCGCAGCGGATCATCGATGGCCTGAAGCAGCCGTTCGAGATCGACGGGCATCAGTTGTTCATCAACGCCAGCATCGGCATCAGCCTGTTCCCCAGCGACGCCTTGAGCGCCGAGCAATTGCTGCGCAACGCCGATTCGGCGCTGTTCAAGGCCAAGAGCACCGGGCGCGATGGTTACGCGCTGTACACCGAAGAATTGACCGCCCATGCCCAACAGCGGGTCGAGATCGCCTTCGAACTGCGTCGCGCGCTGGAGCTGCAGGAACTACGGGTTTACTACCAGCCGGTGCATGACCTCAAAACCAGTCGCCTGATCGGCGTCGAAGCGCTGGTGCGCTGGGAGCATCCGCAACGCGGATTGATATCCCCGGCAGAATTCATCCCCGTCGCCGAACGCACCGGGTTGATTGCCGAGATCGACGCGTGGGTCATGCAGCAGGCGTGTCAGCAGATGTGCCAATGGCAGCAGGCCGGGGTGGTGTTGTCGTTTGTCGCGGTGAATGTGTCTTCGCGCCTGTTTGCCCGCCGCGAGTTGTATCAGCAGGTGGCGCACGTGCTGCACGAAACCGGGCTGGATCCGGCGTATCTGGAACTGGAAGTTACCGAAAGCGCGGTGATGGACGATCCGGAAGTGGCGCTGGAGCAGATGCACCGCTTGCGTGAGTTGGGCGTGCGCCTGGCTATCGATGATTTCGGCACCGGGTATTCGTCGCTGCTGCGGCTCAAGCGCTTGCCGGTGCAGAAACTCAAGATCGATCAGGGCTTTGTCGCCGGGTTGCCGTGGGATGAGGACGATGGCGCGATTGTGCGGGTGATTATTGCGTTGGCCAAAAGTATGGGAATGCAGGTGCACGCCGAAGGGATCGAGCAGGTAGAGCAGGCGGGGTTCCTGCTCGAACACGATTGCGATCTGGGGCAGGGTTATTGGTTTGGCCGTCCGGTGCCGGCTGAGTTGCTGGATTGGGCACGGGCGCCGGTGATTGGCTGAGGCTCACGACCTGCTTTTGTGGCGAGGGAGCTTGTGTGGCTAGGGGGCTTGCCCCCGTCGGGTGGCGAAGCCGCCCCAAAATGTCTGATACACCGCGCTAGCAGAATTTACGACTGCTTCGCAGCCGAACGGGGGCAAGCCCCCTCGCCACAGGGTTTTGTAGGGCACGGGGGCAAGCCCCCCTCCCCACAGGGTTTTGTGGGGCTTTCGAAAATGTGAAAACCCCCGCAACCCCTTGTCCCATCAAATAATACTTTCTAGTTATATAAACATTCTCAAATAGTCTTTTTAAGAATATCAGCGCCTATCTACTATTGCCCTCACGCCGCAAGCAGTGTCGCCACTGCCAGGCAACCTCTCAGTCGAAGGAGCAGCACCATGAGCGCATCCCTACGTAGCGTTGACGGCCAGGACGAAGCAACCATTTTGCGTGAGATCCAGAGCGCCCTGCGCGATCTGCGTTTTGGCGCAGTGGAAATCACCGTGCACAACGCTCAGGTGGTCCAGATCGAGCGCAAAGAGAAATTCCGCTTGCAGAACCCGACCAACAAGCCGAGCTGAAAAGATCAAAAGATCGCAGCCTTCGGCAGCGCCTGCGGGGGATTGATGTGGGAGCTGCCGAAGGCGGCGATCTTTAAACAGGCAACCCGGTTTCAAACCATAAGAAAAGCCAACACCACCAGAATTCCAGGAGCTTTCACCATGTCGTCGATTCGTCATTTTGCTTTGGCCGCGCTGGCCAGCGCCCTTTTTGCGGGTTCCGCGGTTGCCAAGGATTACGAGCTGCTCAACGTGTCGTACGACCCGACCCGCGAGCTGTATCAGGACTACAACGCCGAATTCATCAACTTCTGGAAGAAAGACCACGCGGGCGACAACGTGAAGATCCAGCAGTCCCACGGCGGCTCGGGCAAACAGGGCCGTGCGGTGATCGACGGTCTGCGTGCTGACGTGGTGACCCTGGCCCTGGCCGGCGACATCGACGAAATCGCCAAACTCGGCAAAACCCTGCCGGCCGACTGGCAGACACGCCTGCCGGATGCGAGCACGCCTTACACCTCGACCATCGTGTTCCTGGTGCGCAAGGGCAACCCTAAAGGCATCAAGGACTGGGGCGACCTGGTCAAGAACGATGTGTCGGTTATCACCCCGAACCCGAAAACCTCCGGCGGCGCCCGCTGGAATTTCCTCGCGGCGTGGGCCTATGGCCTGAAAGCCAACGGCGGTGACGAGGCCAAGGCCAGGGAATATATCCAGACCCTGTTCAAACACGTGCCCGTGTTGGACACCGGCGCGCGCGGTTCGACCATCACTTTCGTCAACAACGGTCAGGGCGACGTGTTGCTGGCCTGGGAAAACGAAGCGTTCCTGGCGCTGAAAGAAGACGGCGGCGCGGACAAGTTCGAGATCGTCGTGCCTTCGCTGTCGATCCTCGCCGAGCCGCCCGTGGCCGTGGTCGACAAGAACGCCGAGAAAAAGGGTAACGAGCAGATCGCCGAAGCCTACCTCAAGCACCTGTACAGCCCGGCCGGCCAGGAAATCGCCGCGAAAAACTTCTACCGTCCACGGGATAAAGATGTAGCGGCGAAGTACGCCAAGCAGTTCCCGAAACTGGACCTTGTGACCATCGACAAAGACTTCGGCGGCTGGAAAACTGCCCAACCGAAATTCTTCAATGACGGTGGCGTGTTCGACCAGATTTACCAGGCGCAGTAACCTGCAGCAGCCATAAAACGAGCCCCGATTTAACCGTCGGGGCTTTGCGCGTTCTCAACCAAGGACTTTTATGTCGCGTCGTATCTCCCCCGTCATACCCGGCTTCGGGCTGACGCTGGGCTACACCTTGGTGTACCTCAGCCTGATTGTGCTTATTCCACTGGCGGCGATGTTCATCCATGCCTCCCAACTCACCTGGGATCAGTTCTACGCCATCGTCACCGCACCTCGGGTGCTGGCGGCGTTGAAGCTGAGCTTCGGCACGGCGCTGTATGCCGCGATCATCAACGGCATCATCGGCACGTTGCTGGCCTGGGTGCTGGTGCGCTACACCTTCCCGGGGCGAAAGATCATCGACGCGATGATCGACCTGCCGTTCGCCCTGCCCACCGCCGTGGCCGGTATCGCGCTGACCGCGCTGTATACGCCGACCGGCCTGGTCGGGCAGTTCGCTGCGGACATGGGCTTCAAGATCGCCTACACCCCCCTCGGCATCACCCTGGCGCTGACCTTCGTCACGCTGCCGTTCGTGGTGCGCACGGTGCAGCCGGTGTTGGCCGACATCCCGCGTGAAGTGGAAGAAGCCGCCGCGTGCCTGGGCGCCAAGCCGTTGCAGGTGTTCCGCTACATCCTGGTGCCCGCGCTGTTGCCCGCCTGGCTGACCGGTTTTGCCCTGGCGTTTGCCCGTGGCGTCGGTGAGTACGGCTCGGTGATTTTCATCGCCGGCAACATGCCGATGAAAACCGAAATCCTGCCGCTGCTGATCATGGTCAAGCTCGACCAATACGATTACACCGGTGCTACCTCCATTGGCGTGTTGATGCTGGTGGTTTCCTTCGTCCTGTTGCTGCTGATCAACTTGCTGCAGCGGCGCATCGAAACCCCATAAGGAGGCGCGAACCATGTCCCAATCGTCTATTGCAGCCGCCTCTTCGGCCAACGCCGCCCGCCGTGGCAGTGCTACGTCGCGGCGCATCCTGATCGGCCTGTGCTGGCTGGTCTTCACCCTGTTTCTGTTGTTGCCGCTGTTCATCGTGGTGTCCCAGGGCTTGAAAAACGGCCTGGGCGCATTCTTCACCGCGATCTTTGAACCGGACGCCTTGTCGGCGCTGAAACTCACGGTCATCGCGGTGCTGATTTCGGTGCCGCTGAACGTGGTGTTCGGCGTCAGTGCGGCGTGGTGCGTGAGCAAGTACTCGTTCCGTGGCAAGAGCATGCTCGTCACGCTGATCGACCTGCCGTTTTCGGTGTCGCCGGTGATCGCCGGTCTGGTCTATGTGTTGATGTTCGGCGCCCAGGGCCTGTTTGGGCCGTGGTTGCAGGATCACGACATTCAGATTGTCTTCGCCCTGCCGGGCATCGTGCTGGCGACGATTTTCGTCACCGTGCCGTTCGTGGCCCGTGAGCTGATCCCGTTGATGCAGGAACAGGGCACCCAGGAAGAAGAAGCCGCGCGGCTGCTCGGCGCCAATGGCTGGCAGATGTTCTGGCACGTCACCGTTCCCAATATCAAATGGGGCCTGATCTACGGCGTGGTGCTGTGTACCGCGCGGGCGATGGGCGAGTTCGGTGCGGTGTCGGTGGTTTCCGGGCACATTCGCGGGGTGACCAACACCTTGCCGCTGCACGTCGAGATCCTCTACAACGAATACAACCACGTGGCCGCGTTCGCCGTGGCGAGCCTGTTGCTGATCATGGCGCTCTTCATCCTGCTGCTGAAGCAGTGGAGCGAAAACCGTATTAACCGCCTGCGCGCCAGCGCCGCGGAGGAATAATTCATGTCGATCGAAGTGCGTAACGTCAGCAAGAATTTCAACGCGTTCAAGGCCCTGAACGACATCAGCCTGGATATCCACAGCGGCGAACTCGTGGCCCTGCTCGGCCCATCGGGCTGCGGCAAGACCACGCTGCTGCGGATCATCGCCGGCCTGGAAACCCCGGACCAGGGCAACATCGTGTTCCACGGTGAAGACGTCTCCGGCCACGACGTGCGTGATCGCAACGTCGGGTTCGTGTTTCAGCATTACGCCTTGTTCCGCCACATGACGGTGTTCGACAACGTCGCGTTCGGCCTGCGCATGAAACCGAAAAACCAGCGCCCGAGCGAAAGCCAGATCGCGGTGAAAGTCCACGAACTGCTGAACATGGTGCAACTGGATTGGTTGTCGGATCGCTACCCGGAGCAATTGTCCGGTGGTCAGCGCCAGCGGATTGCCTTGGCCCGCGCCCTGGCGGTGGAACCGAAAGTCCTGCTGCTCGATGAACCCTTCGGCGCTCTCGATGCCAAGGTCCGGAAGGAACTGCGGCGCTGGCTGGCGCGGCTGCACGAAGACATCAACCTGACCTCCGTGTTCGTGACCCACGACCAGGAAGAAGCGATGGAGGTCGCGGATCGCATTGTGGTGATGAACAAGGGTGTGATCGAGCAGATCGGCTCACCGGGCGACGTCTACGAAAACCCGGCCAGTGATTTCGTTTATCACTTCCTCGGCGATTCGAACCGTTTGCACCTGGGTGACGACAAGCACGTGCTGTTCCGTCCCCACGAAGTGTCGCTGTCGCGGCATGAGCTGGAGGACCACCACGCGGCTGAAGTGCGGGATATCCGGCCGCTGGGCGCGACCACGCGGGTGACGTTGAAAGTGGAAGGGCAGAGCGAATTGATCGAGGCGGAAGTGGTGAAGGATCACGACAGCCTGGTCGGGTTGGCCAAGGGTGAGACGTTGTTCTTCAAGCCCAAGGTTTGGCAGAAGGTCGCGAACATCTAAGGCAAAAGCTTCGCGGGCAAGCCTCGCTCCTACAGGGTCAACGTTGTCATCACGACCGACGAAAATCCTGTAGGAGCGAGGCTTGCCCGCGAATGCGATCTACGCAGCAGCACGCTTCGGATTGATTCTCACACCCCCGACCCGCGCCTCAATCTGCTCCTTGAGGTCGCGCCGCAACCCCAACAAAAACGCCAACTCCGCCACCACAAACAACGGCCCGACGATCAGCCCCGTCACATCATCCACAAACGCTGGCTTACGCCCTTCGTAATGATGGCCGACGAACTGAATCGCCCAGCCAATCACAAACATCACCACGCCGATGCTCAGCCAGAGCATCGTGCTTTGCTGCGCGATTATTTGCCCTGTCCAGACGCACAGGCCGAGCAACACCGTCATCAACACCCCGAGGCGCAGCTCCAGGCGCAGGTAAAACCACGCCGCCGCCAGCGCCACCAGCACCGCCGGTGAAACCCAGCCTCCCAGCCACTGCGGCCGCGACAGCAAAACCGCCACCGCCACCACAATCAGCGGAATGCCGATAAAGTGGCTGACGATATTGCGCGGGTCACGGTGGTAGGCGGCGTATTGACTGAGATGGTCAACGAGGCTTTTCATTGTTATTCCTCCTGTAGGGTGAGGGATCATGCCCCGGGTTCAGCGTTCGCTCTGTCAGCCAGGCGACAATTTCCAGGAGTCTTCATGGACATGCAGGTTTGGCGTTCGCGCCTGATGAGCGGGCAGTGGTTCAGCCATTTACCTGTTCCCTTACAGGATAGTCTGCTGGCTGCGGCCCGGCTGCGGCGGTTGGCGCCTGGGCAGCGGCTGTTCAAGCGTGGCGATCCGCCGTGCGGGTTGTACGCGGTGCTTGAAGGTTCGGTGCGCATTGGCGCGGTGAGCGAGCAAGGCAAAGAAGCGTTGTTGAGCCTGGTCGAACCGCCGCACTGGTTTGGCGAAATCTGCCTGTTCGATGGCCAGCCCCGCACCCACGATGCGTTCGGCGCCGGGCAGTGCACCTTGCTGCACATCCCACAATCGGCGTTGCTGAAGCTGCTCGACGAACAACCGCTGTACTGGCGGCAACTGGCGCTGCTGATGAGCCACAAACTGCGCCTGACCTTCATCAACCTCGAACAACTGAGCCTGATGCCCGCCCCGGCGCGCCTGGCCCATCGCCTGCTGATGATTGCCGAAGGCTATGGCGAAATCGATCCGCCGCGCCGGGTGTTGCAACTGCCCCAGGAGCAACTGGCATCGATGCTCTCGCTGTCGCGCCAGACCACCAACCAGATGCTCAAGGAATTGCAGGCGCAGGGGATTATTGGCCTGGGCTATGGCGAGATCGAAATCCTCGATGCCGCGCGGCTCCGAGCATTAGCCACAATCTAACCTCCAACACACAACCCCCGTAGGAGCAAAGCTTGCTCGCGAAGAGGCCCGGCCAGTCAACAAACATTCGTCGACTGGCCGGGCCTCTTCGCGAGCAAGCTTTGCTCCTACAGGTTGTGCAGTCTTCGAAGTTTGTGGTGGGCAATCGACCCGAACACGCCTAGCCTGTACCCCTGATTAATCGAGGTGTGCCATGCGTGTCCTTTTAGTGGAAGACGAACCCGAAACCGCCAAACTCCTGGCCAACGGCCTGAACGAAGCGAGCTATTCGGTGGATGTGGCGCTCAACGGCATGGACGGCCGGCGCTTCATCGAGTCCGGCGAATACGACCTGATCATCCTCGACGTCATGCTCCCGGGCCTCAACGGCTGGCAGCTACAGCAACAAATCCGCAAACTCGGCGAAACCCCGGTGCTGTTCCTCACCACCAAGGACGGCATCGAAGATCGCCTGCGCGGGTTGGAATTGCATGAGGATGACTACTTGCTCAAGCCGTTCGCCGTGAGTGAACTGGTGGCGCGGGTGCGCAAGTTGTTGCGGCGGGATCGGGGGCGCTGAAAGATTTCTGTGGCGTCTGGGAAATCGCCTTCGCGGGCAAGCCTCGCTCCTACATTGGATCGCATTACCCCTTTAGGAGCGAGGCTTGCCCGCGAAGAGGCCTGTCCTGGCAACCCATTTCCAAAATCCGTCAGCGCAACCCATCCCGAAACTGCCCCGGCGTCATCCCCGTCCAGCGTTTGAACGCGCGGCTGAAGCTGCTTGTATCTGCAAACCCCAGCAGATAACTGATCTCACTCAACGAACACTGCGGATCACGCAGGTGCAGCAGCGCCAGGTTCTCGCGGCTTTCGTTGAGCAGGGTGTCGAAGCGGCAACCCTCGTCCGCCAGGTGCCGTTGCAGGCTGCGCAGGCTCAGGTGCAGGGTCTTGGCGATGTGCTCGGCGCTGGGTTCGCCTTCGGGCAGTTGTTCTTCGATGGCGTCGCGTACCTTGCGTTCCCAAGTCAGGGGTTTGAGCTGGGCGAGGGTGCGTTTGAGCACGGTTTCGTTGTGTTCGGCCAGTTCCGGGTTGGCGTCGTCGAGGTGACTTTCGAAGTCCACCAGGGCGAATTCCAGTCGATCTTCGGCGGCGGCAAAGTACACCGGCGAGCGGAACACTTTGTGCCATTGGTGCGGGTCCGCCGGTTCCGGGCGACGCAGGTACACCGCCAGCGGGGCGTAGTCGCGACCCAGGCGATTGCGGCAGGTGCGCACGTAGATCGCGGCAAAGGCGTCGATGGCTTCGAAGGCCGGGGCCGGGTTGCCGGGCGGGACTTTCAGGCGAAAGCGGTAGCGGTCGTCGCTGCGGGTCAGTTCCAGTTCCAGGGCATCGCTGACCACTTGGTGATAACGCACGATGCGCTCGAACACCTCCCGCAGACTGCCGCTGGCCACCAGCGCATAACCGAGCGCATGGAAGGTGGTCGGGCTGACGAAACGCGACACCCGCAAGCCAATCGCCGGGTCGCCGCTGACTTGCACGGCGATTTCCCACAGGCGCGTGGTGCTGGACAACGGATAACGGGCGTTAGGGTCGTCCATCAACTGCGGGTCAAGCCCCGCCTGGTGGCACAGGGCGGTGCTGTCGAGGCCCAACGCATCGAGTTGCTTGCGCAGGGCGCGGGTCCAGCTGGCGAGGGAGGTCGGTTCAGTCATGCTGATTGGCGCTTCCGGTCAACAGGTTGGCGTTCACGGCTACCGTCTTGTGGGGCATCACAAGGCAGGATGTGACCATCAATAACCAGAGGATGGAAGCATGGACGGTACTTCTGCAAGTCCCCAGCGACTGAATGCAGCCCAACGATCAGCCCATATTCGCGAAGTGGTGCTGGCCAGAGGCGTTGAACTGCGAAAACGCTACCCGATTCTCAACCATCAAGACGCCTTGGGCGCCGGTATTCTGGCCTTCGCCCTGGCCGGGATGATCGGTTCGGCGGCGCTCTACATCACCGGGCACATGGCCGGGTGGGTGTGCTTGCTGCTCAATGCGTTTTTCGCCTCGTTGACCCACGAACTGGAACACGACCTGATCCACAGCATGTACTTCCGCAAACAACGCGTGCCGCACAACCTGATGATGGGCCTGGTCTGGCTGGCGCGGCCGAGCACGATCAACCCGTGGATTCGCCGCCATCTGCACCTCAACCACCACAAGGTCTCCGGCACCGAAACCGACATGGAAGAACGGGCGATCACCAACGGCGAGCCCTGGGGCATCGCGCGGTTGCTGATGGTTGGCGATAACGTGATGTCCGCGTTTATCCGCATGCTGCGGGCCAAGACCTGGGCGCACAAGTTCAGCATCATCAAGCGCACGTTGAAGGTCTATGCGCCGCTGGCGCTGGTGCATTGGGGCGCGTGGTATGTGTTTCTCGGCTTCCATGCCGCCAATGGCATCGCGTACCTGATGGGCACGTCGATTGAATGGTCGGCGACCACGTTGTCGGTGATGCAGGTGATCGACATCGCGGCGGTGGTGATCATCGGGCCGAACGTGTTGCGCACTTTCTGCCTGCACTTTGTCAGCTCGAACATGCATTACTACGGTGATGTGGAATTGGGCAATGTGATCCAGCAAACCCAGGTGCTGAACCCGTGGTGGATGTGGCCGATGCAGGCGTTCTGCTTCAACTTCGGCAGCAGCCACGGGATTCATCATTTTGTGGTGAAGGAGCCGTTCTACATCCGCCAGATGACCGTGCCGGTGGCGCATAAGGTCATGCGCGAGATGGGGGTGAGGTTCAATGATTTCGGGACGTTTGGGCGGGCGAATCGGTTTGTGCGCAAGGAGGAAGTTCAGGGGCAACCGGTAGAAGGTGTGCGGGTGTGATGATCGTTCCCACGCTCTGCGTGGGAATGCCTCACCGGACGCTCTGCGTCCGTATATGGACTCCTCCTCGTTGGGAAGCTTCCTTCTCTTTGGCGCCCGTGCCGACTGCACACGTATATTCGGCCTCTGGATACAGCATCGTTTCGATGCAGGGCCATGATGGGCTATTCGCGCGCCGGCTCCCAATCGCTTCTACGTGCTTCGCGCACTTGGACGCTTGAGGGGTTTGCCGACGCCGGTTCGACCGGTTTGCCATCGTTAGGGTTGCTTCGCAATCGTGGTAGGCAGTTTTTACTCGTTGGCGTTTAAGTCTGTGGGTCAGGCTGCGGCCCTGTCCGGTTGGTAATCAGTGTCATTGCGCAGCATTGCCCAAGCCATGCGTGCAGTTTTGTTGGCCAGCGCGATAGCGGCCACATTGGGATGTGATCGCTCGGCCAAACGGACGGCCCACTGGCTGAGCCGGTCGTCTTTGGATTTGGCCGTGCGCAGTGCTGATCGAGCACCATGGACCATCAACGTTCGCAAATAGGCATCTCCTCGTTTGCTTATGCCAAGTAATCGGTCCTTTCCGCCAGAACTGTGTTGTCTGGGTGTCAGCCCTAGTGAGGCCGCCAATTGTCGGCCATTGGCAAACTGGCGGGCATCACCGATAGCGGCGATGAGCGCGGTAGCGATCATTGGGCCTACACCGCGTAACTGCTGCAAGCGGACGGCCGTTGGTTCACTTGCCGCGATTGCAGATATCTCGCCATTGAGTTCGCTCACGCGCTCGTCAAGTGCGCGTAGGTCGTCCCACAAGCCATTCAGCAGACGACGAAAGCGTGCCGTCAAACCGTTATCTGCATCTTCCAGCCAGCAAGGTATTGCGCGACGCAGCATCAGTAATTCCTTCGGCGCAACGAGGCCGTACTCGGCGATCAGCCCACGAATCTGATTGGCTTTGGCCGTGCGCTGTTCGATTAAGCCGGCCCGGATGCGATGCGTCGCCTGAATATCCTGTTGTTCGATGGTCTTGACGGCGACGAAGCGCATGCTGGGGCGGCTCATGGCTTCGCAGATCGCCTCGGCATCGTTGGCGTCGTTCTTGTTGCTCTTGACGTACGGTTTGACGAACTGCGGCGCGATCAGCTTCACCCGAAATCCGCGTGCTTGTAGTTGCCGCGCCCAATGGTGCGCACCACCGCAACTTTCCATGCCGATCTCACAGCCGGTTTCGATCTTTTCCAGCACCGTTTGCAGCCAGCGATCGCGCGATAAACGCTGCCGCCAGACGGGTAGCTCATGACAATCCACGCCGTGGATCTGAAACACGTTCTTGGCCAGGTCGACCCCAATTCGCATAAGCTTCATGTGTGGACTCCTTCTCACCGTTGACTGTGGTTCGCACTTTCAGTCTGGCACTCAAGATGCCGAAGTGAGGAGGAGTCCATCCCATTGCTTCTGGGACGCGGAGCGTCCCTGGCTGCATTCCTTTGCTGCGCGTGGGAACGATCGGTGGTTAGTCGGGCTGAAACGGCGACTCACTCAAGATCACCCCGGTTTCATCCACATACCGCTGCCAATGCTCAATCAGCGCAGCCAGTTTGTCCGGCTGCAACAGCGCCAAATCATGAATCTCCCCCGGATCACTCCCCAGATCATAAAGCTGCCAGGTCGCCGGCCCCACCGGCCCGGGGATGTACACCGCTTTCCACTGCCCCTGCCGAATCGCCCGGCGCCCGAACAATTCCCACCCGGTCACCGTGTGTTCGTCATGCACTTGCGCCGTTTCACCGGACAGAAACCCCAGCCACGATTTTCCTCGCAGTGGCGCCACGTCCTTGCCACGCCAACGCTTGCCGGGATGGCGCACGCCGGCCAGGTCGAGAATCGTTGGCGTGATGTCCATCACCGTGCCAAACCCATGGCTGATCTGTCCCTTGAGCGGCAGTTGCGGGTAGTGCACCAGCGCCGGCACACGAATCCCGCCTTCAGTGGTGAAGGCCTTGAACAGCCGTGACGGTGCGGTCGCGACCTGGGCCCAACTCGGTCCGTACCAGACGTAGGAGTTGGCACGGCCAATGTTCTCCAGGCTGTTGTCGTAGTGCTGGTTCAGATAGGTCAGCAGCTCAGGACCGAATTTCGGAAAGGCTTCCAGCAATGCGCCTTCAGCGCCGTTATCGGACATGAACAGGATGAAGGTGTTGTCCAGTTGCCCCTGTTTGCGCAGGTAATCGACCACGCGACCGATGTTCCAGTCCATGCGCTCGACCATCGCCGCGTAAACCTCCATGGCCCGGGCGGACACCTGGCGTTGTTCTTCGCTCAAGGCATCCCATTGGGCGGTGAGCTGGATCAGCGGATGAGGTTCGACATCGGCGTCGATCAACCCCAATGCCTTGAGTTTTTCCAGTCGCTCCAACCGCAGCACTTCGGGACCCGCGTCATAACGACCACGGTATTTTTCAACCACATCGGCCGGAGCCTGCAACGGCCAGTGCGGCGCGGAAAACGGCAGATAGGCAAAGAATGGCCGGGTCTGATCACGTTCCTTGAGGTACTGCAAAAGCTTGTCGCCAAAGGCGTCGGAGGAATAGAAATCCTTCGGCAGTTCTTCGACAAAGGTGTCGTCGATGTAAGGGTAAGTTGGCTGCCTATGGACGTCGGAAAACCCTTATTGTAAAAAGTGATAAACCGATCGCGGCACGTCCATTGGTGTCAATATTTTGGTTTATGAAACACTTGATATGTCCATAGTGTATCAATCATCACCCACTTTTTTTCTCACTAGTTTCTTTTTGGTAAACCTCTGCAAAAATTTCAGTGATTAAGCGCGTCGGTTTTTGTTTTTTCATTTCTTTGACCTGATTACTCAGGCGTTTTAAATCATCACTGGGTTTTGCACATTGCTCCCCAGGTAGTGACTCAGACCATGAACGCATGGCCTCAGGCAAAGCTTTGCGCCCGACTTTTGCAATTCGGCGACTTTCCCATTCGACAATTAGATTGGGTAAGGTCCAGAACGTCATGACGTGGAAGAGATACCAGAAGAACCCGTGAATCCAGCCCACTTCCTTTTCGCGAATCCTGCGATGCAGCCGGGCTCGTGCATTTCGGAAGGTGTGCATCCCTTCGTGGGGTGGATCATTGGGGCCTTGCAAGTCCATGGGGGCTTGAATGCTTTTAAGATCGTTGACCTCATACTCCATGTAGGCGCGCACGGCTTCCCAATGAGCGATTGCCAATGGCAGACCACCGCAGACGAACTCAAGGCTGACCCTCTTACCAGCCTGCTCGAATCCCATGCCCATCCCGTACTGTCGTCGGACGCCATATTGTGTGGCTCCTTGCGCCTCAATCACCCAAGCGGAGAGTGACTCCCAAGGTACGAAAACCGGTGTTTCCGCGTCCGTGGGCATGAAACAGACTTCCCGGCGCTGGCGGTTGAAGCGGGTCGGGATGACGGTTGTGTATTTTTTGTGGTTATAAAACCACACGATAAGGCCAGTACCGAGTCCCACAAAAAACAACCAGATCGCTGATCCCCGGGCAGCGAAATAAAGGTCTGAGCTGAACTCCAGAACTTCGGTCAACCCATAGCCACTTGATGCGAGGATCAGGCCAGCCACTAACGGAATTCCCAAGGCGATCAAAAGCGCAGCAGTGAACGGTGCTCCCAACGTCAATTGCCATGAGAACACTTGGGGTTTGCCACCGCCGAAGTCCAGGTACGTATCGTTCAGATCGCTTATATAAGGACTGTGTGGTGATGCGTCGGTGGGCAATGGCAGCGGTGCCAGGTAAGTCGTGGTGCCAGTTGCAAATTGCTCCACGTCCCCGGCGCGATGACCCGTCGTAGCAGCAGGCTCTATCAATTCGACATCAAGGGTTTTAGGCATGCGAAGCGATTTCCAGCATCAATGGTTCTACCGATAGCAATGGCGCGTGGGGTTGTGGCGCAACCAGGTTGATTGCAGGAAAAGCGCCAGTGCCCCTCGGGTCTAGACGGATGTTGTAGTTACGCTGCTGCATCTGTCCATTGGCACCGGTGTTGAGGATGGATACAACCAGCAGCATTTCCTCCCGTGATCTACCCACCATCTGATTATCAACTTGCGGATAGTTGACGCAAATGACTATTTGGTCCCCATCTATTCGGCGAAGTCCCGCTTCGACAGGTTCACTCAGGATTTCCCAACGTTCGGTTGTCATGGCCCGTTCGTAAGTGATCGTATTGATGCGATACGCCCCGATTTTCAGTTGATGACTTGCATTGCCCACGAGTGGCGGTTGGAACGAACTTACATCAAGCCCTGGCAGCAGCAAGTGAATGTCACCGATCTTCGCTCTGTACAGCAGGTTTTTCCACCAGGAATCGTATTCGATGCGACCGACTTGAACAGACGGTGCCTGCATTATTTCGGTCAGCGAGCGTTGATACGTTGCAAGATCCGAGTAGGTGCGATTGCTCGCATCTTTTCCCCACGGCGTACTTTGCAGCCATCGATCATGGGCACTGATGTTGTAGTAGTTGTAGGCATAGTTTCCACCCAGCTCCAACGCTGTAAAAATTGCACCCGCTAGGTTCGCCCGAAAAAATACGCTCGATAATCGAGCGCCCGATGCTGCCCATGCCGCCGCTCTGACAGCACCCTGTTCGGCAGCCATCACGGTGTAGCTCGCCTGGAGAGTACTGCCCACGCCATATAAGTTGCTGGACAGCAGCCCCGCAGAGCCTGCCATAGACATGATCGCGCCGGTTTGGGCGCCTTTATTTCCGCTGCGAACGGCTTGCTCCCAACTGCTTTGATAACTCTTGAGGCTTACACCCGCAGCGTATGCGCCGAGTAGGTAGGTCATCGCACCCAAACCGAGATGTAACTTGCCCATCTGGACATGCAGATGTTCTATCGCATGATTCTGCAATCCCTTTTCAAGTAGGGTGCTTCGCGCGGTGAGCGCCGTATCGAATATTCCCTGGGCTGCGGCAAAACCGGCCGCACCTGTGGCGGCTGCGGCATTGATTACGGGTGTCAGGAGCCGTTTGTCCTTGGTCTGGTTAGCTGTCTCTATCAGTACTTGCCGGAAATTCAGTGCCTGCACGACGAATAGCAGCAATGCTGCGCCATCGCCCATTAAGTTCTGTTTCGGTGCAGCCTTTACGCCGTTGCGGAAGTTGCTCATCAAACCGGATATTTCCTGGTGTTGAGCCGCGGGGAAGACAACAGTAATGCCTGCTCGTACCGGTGTCGCCCCATACAGACGGACACTGTTGTCCGCAACCTCGCCGATTGGACTGAGCCCTCCCGCCAGTCGAGTTTGCGTGATGCTCAGCTCCTTGCGAGCCATGACTATTTCAGACTGCAGTTGCACGGCTTTTGGCGATTTATGGCCGTAGGCCCGTTTGGCCGCATCACGCTTGCGATTTAGCGTCTTCAGGTGCGCCTGCTCATCAAGCAGGTCGCTGAGCGTGGTTTTCAGTGCTGCTTTCTCGGCGTTCGAGGCAACGGTAAACGTTACGCCCTCGCGTTTTGCCGCATCCAGGATTCGTGTCGGTAAAGCTTTCGGTAATTGTCTGAACATTTGATCAAGATCCGGCATGGGCTGCCCTTTGAAAACTTTTTCAAAATCAGCCAAAACCTTTTCAACGCCGCGATTGAGTGCTGGATGCATGGTCTGCTGTGCTGCGTCGGCAACAGCCTGGGTGTCTTGCGGTAATTGATCGAGGGCCGGCAGTCGATGTTGTTCGATTTTTTTCAGGCTTCGGATGTACTCGGGCACGTTGTTGAATAACGTAATGCCCGCAGCCTGTGCAAAACCGTATTGAACCCAGACACCGGTGTGATCGCTGTAGGGCAATGTATGAAACATGGGACGGGTGAATTGCGGCTCTTTTTCCAGATACTTGAGTATCTGATCGCAAGCCTCGTCGCTTCGACAGATATCTTTCAGGCAAGCGTACTCTGTGGCGAAAGACTGGCCGACCTGCTTGGCATTCTGAGGGTCGTAATACCACGCACTTTTGTGAAACGTTCCGGCGCAAAAAACCGCTGTTCTGTCAGATGTAATCTGATCAAGTCGTGCGTTCCAACGCTTTATCGATGCTCGATGCTCGAACAGTGCGTTGTCCATAGCCTCTCGATCGATCAGGTCATTGATGCCACGTTGGCCAAACTTGGCACCGTTGAGCGCGTCCTTGATGTGGCCGTCCTGCTCTCTGCCGAGCTTGAGCAAGGTCTCGAAGTGTTTGTTCACGAAATCTTGCGGACACGCCTGGAAGTGCTCTCTGGTGTAGTAGCTGCGATCGGTGTTTTCGATCTCATTAGAGGCAACGACTTGGCCCGCCGCAGAGCCACCGTACATGGCTACGGTCGATGCGCGATCATTTGCCGCCTGTCGCAGCTCGGCCAGTTTCGGCGGTATCGGAGAGCCTTTTGCCGGAGTCATCAGCCCACCCTTGTTAAGGTAGTCGACGATGGCTTGACGTGTCGTGCCTTGCTCGGGCTCCTTCATTTTTTCCAGGTCAGCGAGCATCTGCTTAACAGCAGGGTCGTTACTTACTTCTGCCAACCCTCCGACATCACTCTGGGTGAGCTGGGTCAGCGATTCGATGTAGCAGGCCAGCAGATAGTCACGCTCGTTGGCGCGCTCCTGGTCTCCACCCTTGGCCCAGCTGTCCATCCATCCGGCGACCTGATCCTGGTAGTTGGCAAGGTCACGAAGCACGCCAATATGATCCTCCACGACCAGGTACAGTACGTCCTGCTGGTACTCCGGTTCGATGCAACTGCTCAGAGGGGTCATGGAAGACTCCCGAAAGCGAACGGGCATTTCCCAAAGGTAGGGAACGCGTTCCTCTTCCGGGTAATTGTAAACCTGCACCGTGGGAATGAACGTCGCCGTCTCTTCCGGTTCATTTCGTTGGCGTCGCTCAGCGTTCTTGGCATCTTCTATTGCTTTCGACTCGGCTTCGTCCTTGGCGATTTCTTCGTTGCGAAGACGAACGGTCGCGATCTCGGCGACCCAGCGCTCGGCCTGGGCTGGTGTCAATAAGTGCAGGCCGCCGGTCTCACAGTTGGCCTTGCTGAGTTCGATGGCCTGCATAAAGTGATTGCGTTCGGATTTGCTCTTGAGAACCTGGCGGCATTTTTTTGCGGTCCATTGAACCTCAGAGTAATTGGCGTAAAGGGTGCTGCGTGTCGAGTAAACCAAAACGGGTTTCTTGATCGGTTTATCCCGGGCGTCACTTTGAACGTCTGTACCCTGCCAAAGCATCTCGCTGACCACCCCATCGACGATCCGGTATTCCGAAAGCTCACCGTTCTGACTGTCGATTACATAGAGCCAGCCATCACGTAGCAGGCGGATGCCCAGAGGTCGGGTAGCTAATTTGTAAGGAACCGAAATTTCACCCGATGGATCCAGCGCTTTTTCATCCACCAATCCATAACGCAAAGGCACCAGTTGGATTTTGCCCTTCATCAGCCAGCAAGCTCCCGTCGAGCATTTGGCGTCGTCGCGACTGACGCTGACGTTATTGGGGTCTTTTCCTTGAGCTTTCGAGGTCGTCATGCCGGGTTCCTTTGCAGGCTTTCTGCCCTGTCCTTGGCGATGCTGGCTACGTGTTCCAGTCGTTGTGTGGGTGTTCGCTCTGAGGTCGTTTCAAGCAAAACGTCGAGATCCCTGTGATCCGCCAGTGCCGTTATCCCGAGAAAACCGTGAATGTTGGCGTATAGCGTGATGTCGAGCTCGCTGCAAAACCCTCGCTTATAAGATTGGTTCGCGAGTTCATTGAGATATTTCCAACGCTCCAGGGGTTGCAGCTGTGACTGGAAAACCGGGAAGTATTCCTCCATATGCCGGTCAAGACGCATGACAACGGATCTGAAATTGACCTCATCCAGCAGGTCGATTTGCACAGTGCTCAGTCGGTACTGTTTGGCGTACGAGTTGACGTAAGCTTTTGCAGGACGAGGGTGGTGGTGCCAGCATCCCAGAGCCGCGTCGGCGGTCAGAATTTGGTGGCTAGGCCCCCACATTGTTGGGTCTTCCAGGTTAGTTGCGTGCATAAGCAAGGCGTGCATGACGGCAGGGTCTGCCAAGCGAAGCAGCACCTCGGTGCCTTGCGGATGCTCCACGCAGGTCAGCCAGCGACAGTGATCCAGCAGTGCGCTCCAGGGTTGATCACTGAAAAGCAGATAGCCCCATTCCTTGTCGGCATGCGCTAGAAACTGCTGGAGAATTGGGTCGCGCTGGTCTTTTACGCGAATCAGGCAGGGCGAAAGGTCGCTCAGTGCAGACCAGCGAGTGCCCAGGTACAGCGGCTCGAAGTCGGGGCTGTTTGACCAGGTGTACAACTGTCTGGGTAACTTTTCGACGCTGACGCCGTCCAGCAGCAAGGCGGCAGTTTTATCCCACGGTAAGTCATGAGGCAGACAGTCTGCCAAAGTCAGGTCAGACGTCAGCATTCAAGGCCTCCTGTCGTGCTTTCTCGCAAATAGCGCATATGGGTTTCTTCTGCATCAACGCCTGCCGTTGCGCCGGTACCAATACTTGCCCGGCCTTATCTGCATCCGCTTGCTTCAGCACGCCCGGAATCAGGGGGGCGGCGCCGGTGCCGCTCCCCGGGCTCCCCCCGGAGTTCATATTGATCACCGGCCCACTCATCGTCACGCCACCAGCATCAATCTTGATAAAGCTGCCGCCGCCGATCAGGGTCAGCTCTGCGCCTGCTTCCATCACCACTTTCATGCCGCTGCTGAGGTGGATTTCCTGGCCGGCGTCGATGAATTGGCCGGTGCCGATCTTGATGTGCTGGTTCACGCCCACGGTCAGGTGGTCGTTGGCGCGGGCCTCGACTTTGCGGTCGGCGTAGACGGTGTGGTGTTCTTCGGCCTTGAATTCTGTGTAGCTGTTTTGCTCGACGGTGTCGTGGCGTTCGTTGCCGACGCGGATTTTCTGATCGTGCTCGATGTTTTCGTCCCAGTCGCGCTGGGCGTGCAGGTAGATCTGCTCCTGACCTTTCTTGTCTTCGATGCGCAGTTCGTTGTAACCGCCGCCCCCCATCGAGCTCAGGGTCTTGAAGGTGCTGCGGGTCTTGTTCGCCGGCAGCGCGTAGGGGACGGTGTTTTCCTTGTGGTACAGGCAGCCGCTGATCAGCGGTTGATCGGGGTCGCCTTCAAGGAACGTGACCAGCACTTCCATGCCGATGCGCGGGATGGCGATGCCGCCGTACTGGGCGCCGGCCCAGGCGGAGGAGACGCGTAGCCAGCAGCTGGTTTTGTCGTCGGCCTGGCCTTCGCGATCCCAGTGGAATTGCACTTTGACGCGGCCGTATGGGTCGCAGTGGATTTCTTCACCTTTGGGGCCGGTGACCACGGCGCTCTGGCTGCCGAGGATTCGCGGTTTTGGGTGGTTCAGCGGTGGCCGGTTCGGCACGTCCCACGGGGTGGCCTGGAAGTGGTTGCGATAGCCCTGGTGGAAGTCGTCTTTAAGGTTAGTGGTGCTGCTGGTGACCGACTCTTCCAGCACTTGCGGCTGTTTGCCTTCGTGGAGGACTTCGGTGAGTAGCCACAGGTCGTTCCACTTGGCTTTCGGGTGTTGGGTCAGGGCCAGGAAGTGGCCGCTGACCAGCAGCGGTTGATCGCTGCGGCCTTCGGCGAGCTGGAAGTCGCTGCGGTGGCGTTCGAGGGCGCGTTTGGCCAGGTGCTTGCCGCGTTCGCGGTCGATGAAGCGACCGGGGTAGTCGTAGTCTTCGAGGTCGGGCAGGGCATCACCACGGTTTTCGCTTTCGAGGGTCAGGCGTGGTTTTTCGAAGTCGTAGTCGCGGCGGGTGGTGCGGCTGGTGCGGGTTTCCAGGCGCAGGTCGAAGCGCTTGATCACCGGGTCGTTGGCGACCATGCCGGAGTCTTGCTGATAGGCCACGGGCGCGAGTTTCGGGAACACCGTCTGGTCATCGCCGAACACCAGTTTGTGGGCCGTGGCGCTGTGCTGGAAGTGGTAGTGGATACCTTCTTCCTCGCACAGGCGCTGGATGAAGTGCAGGTCCGATTCATCGTACTGAACGCAGTAAATACGCTCGGGATAGATCGACCCGACTTTGAATTCGTAGGCGTTGCTTTGGATACCGTGCTCTTCGAGGACCATGCCGACGATTTTCGGCACGCTGAGGTTCTGGAAGATGCGCTGGTTGATGCGGTGCGCCAGGTAGGACAGTTGCGGGCGCAGGGTCACCGCGTAGCGGGTCAGGCGTTTGCCGGAATCACCCTGGGCGGCGCGATAGATCTGGCCATGGATGCCGCTGCCATCGGGCGAGAGCTGCAAAAAGGCCGGTTTGTGCAGCAGCGTTTCGAGGTCCAGGGACGGCTGTTCACTGACCAGCTCCACCTCAAACACAAAGGGCTGGCTGATGGCTTCCCGGCCTTGCAGGGCAAGGACCTGCAGGTCGTTGGAAAGGCCTTCGATAGTCAGGGCAAAGTGAGTCTGATTGGCCGGCGCGAACATCCCTTGTTCCTCGTGCTGTGCTGCGGCGTAAACCAATACCCGATCAAAGGATCAGCAGACGCGAAATTCTGGAAAGGCGTAAACAACATCGACCAGCAGAGCTGGCCGATGCGTAAAGCGGTCAGCCGCGATTAAGCGACTGGTTGACGCCAGTCATCGGAACCCGAAGTACCGGATACTTCGTGGGTCCAGGTGATTTTACGGTAGGTGAACTGCACTTCTTCCAGGTGCGTGAAGTGGGAGTTCGACGGATCCTGGCAGTTGTGCATTTTGTTGTTGATGGCGACGATGATCGCGTCTTCCAGCTTGGTGGTGTAGTAGTGCTCTTGGGTCCCTTGGGCCGAAGTGCGGTACCACTGGATAACGATTTCGCTCATGCGCTCGCCGGAAGTCAGTGCGGCTTGCAGCAGTGGCGAAGCTTTGTCGTAGACCTTGGTGATCACAACTGGCTTGTGAACGCGCTGACCGGTTGGTTGGCCGGACTGTGGGTCACGCGGGATGATCACGTCGTGGCTGAACGCCTGAACCATGACCTGGTCTTCGTGACCTTCCTGGTAGGTGTTGCCAACGGAGTCAGCGGTGAATGCGCCAGCAGTGATCAGGCCTTGTTTTTCGCCAGTGACGGACATGTAGGCAGGTGTTGCCATGGGATGCTCTCCTTGCTTGATAAATAGAGGTGCCCGGAGGCGAAATCGCCCGGTGGGTGCCTGACTGTGATCAAGGAACGTGCCAGGTTTTGCGAAGTGCCCGGCATACGGGGGTTAAGCGGGTGCCGGAGGCTAAAGGTAGGATGTTTGTTCGTGGTTTGGGAGCAAAAGTGCGCAAGAAGTTGCGCAGTACTGCGCAACTTCTTGCGCACTTGGCTGCAGGCCACGACTGGCTTGGCCTGCAGCGATTTTAAGGCCGAAATATTATGAGCATGTGCGCAACTTCTTGCGCATCATGGCGATAAGGCACTATCGCCGCTTCCAATGCTAAGCATGTTAACCAAGCATGGTTGAGATTGAGGAAATAATCGAAAGAAACGATCAGTAGCGTCGACAGCTGCGCAGCATTTTTCCTACCCAAGTGGCACAACATTCGAACTTGGAAGCATCCGCTCAAGTTCGGCAACGCGATCAAGTAACTCAAGAATAGTCGCGTCAGCTTCTGTTAGCAGGCTGGCGAGGTGATCACGTTGCTGAATGACATTTTCCATACGCTCCCGAAGGCTGCGATTTTTTTTACGAGCTGAAACTCTTACTTGATGAGCTGACTCCGGTCGATTGTCAATATTGTCAGCGATGTACTTCTGGATTTCGGCGATGAGCGTAGGGAAGCGAGATTTTTTTAAAGCGGAAGGATCGCATCCGGCTTCCTTGGCCACATTGTTCTGACTGATTGGAGTGCCTTTTGGCAAGCGCTGTGGCTCATCATTTTTTAGCCGCTCAAACGCATCTCGGTAGAGATTGCAAGCGCTTAAACGGTGGGCGGGTTCAGCTGGTTGCTGCTTGATCGATGACATTACGATAGTTCTCTGCACTTCTTTTCTGAGCTTCCAATGATGCTCTCAAGGGGCTTCCGGTCGGGGCGCTGGCCATACGGTGCTCCAGAACGTCTTCTAGCTCCTGCACCACATTGAGTCGATCTCGATCATAAAGTACGTCTGCACACGGTCTGGCTTCCCCTGCGATATCGCCGCCGCCACAGTGGGCAATACTATCAATACCGCCGTACGGGCAAGGCTCACGGCTGGAGCACACGCCGAGTATTATTGGGCGATAAACGACAGCGCCTTTTTTAGCTAATTGGGTCATTTTCTCCATCTCACTGGGCAGAATCAGCCGAACGATCTCAGCCTTCCGCTTCTCGCCATGCGGACTGATAAAACGGTCGGAAACCAGTTGCTGTAGTTCTCGACCCAAGGTCTCGTACATAGTGCGGACGTATAGCGTACGGGCCTTTTCTTCCAGTCGAAGGTGCGAAAAATTTTGACCATAGTAAAAACTCATCGCGCGAGTGATGTGTTTCAACTGAAACTGTAAGGTGCATCGCTTACCAACCCTGAGGCTTGCATATTGACGGCACCTGTGCGGCGGAGTTGGTGCCATGCCAGTGGCCAGACCTCTCCTACAGCAAACTCCTCCGGTAACGTAGGGGTCACCAAACGCGCCAATTCCAGATCTCGAGGTGTGATCCGCAGCTGTTCAGGGTCGAAAAATTTGGGATTGGCAACGAGGGCTCTGAGGTAATTGACAATTGAGGGCCGAATGGCGCGGTTCATCGTTTTTCTGGTCGGTATCCAAGGCTCGCTGGTATAGGCGATGAGATAATGGTCTTCAGCAATCGGTGCAGACGTTTTGTGTGGGTCGTATGTGATCCCTTCGGCGCGAAGTTTCGCCACAGCGGCCATCGCATCCACCGCTACTTGCGCTGAAGGTGATGTGACCCAGAAGGTGTCGGAGTCTGCTTGAGTTTTGGTTGTTCGACCGCGTAATAAAGTGATGTCGCCGAAGCGAGGGTCTTTCTCTACCGTCAGGCAATTCGCGCGTAAATTCCAGCATTCTTCAACGCGCATAAGACTGAAGTTCAATAGGTAAGCCAGCCCTGCGCGGGTAACGACATTTAAATAGCTAGATAGTGTTTTTATGGTCAGTGCTGAACCTGGAGTTCCAGCCCAGCGTTCAAGAACGTCAGAAATACCAAATCGATCCGCGGTGTCGGCGAAGGGGCCGTAAAAACGGCGGTCAGAATATGCTCCATTGCAGCCATCTGCAGGCCATTGAAAGGGTGCAACGGCGGCGAATCGATCCTTGGGAGTCGCGAGTCGATTGTGATGATAGGCACTCAAACAGAACCTGAAGCACGCGTCGATTTTTCCCCGATGCACCAGGAACTCATCAAGGCATTCACGCAGACGGATGACTTGGTAGCGCCAAATACGCGGAGGTATGAAAGGCGTTTGGCGCGTCTCGTGATCCGGAAGCGCTGCCTCAAGCCGGGCCAGTGACTTTCGGTCGAGAATGGTGAAACCTAAAGTGTCTCGACGCTCATACAGCTCGTGCAGCAGCATCAGAAACTCTCTGGCTCGCGATGACTGCAACACTTCTGGAATCTGGTCCGCAATGCGCGGAAAACGGCTTAGGTCGGAGGCGAGAATCCCTTTTTCCGCGCAAAGCGCGAACAGTCGACGCATTTGATCGAAGCGGGTTTTAATCGTCCGATGCCCGCGAGCACCATTCGGGCCATACAGCCACCAGCCAATTATCACTCTCAAGAGGTTGGCGTTCTCGCTGTTGATGGGCGCGGCCATTTTTTTAATAGGGCCGTCACCAAAATTCAACGTCAGTGGCACCCCTGCCCATGGGTCTAACCGCCAGATCGGATCACCCCATCGGCTAACGACATTTCCATTGGCATCAATGACAACGGGCCAGTTGGCGTTCGGTGGCCAGCAGGGAGGACGATAGTTGAGGGCACCGGGTACCGCCAATACTGAGTCAATAGAAAGCCCCATCTTGGGTAACAGATTATCCATAAAGGTCTTCCTCGTGAATTTCGACCAGTCGAATGAAACCGTCCCAAGCAGGATGATAATCACCTTCTCTAATACGCGCCTGAGCCTCGGCAACCCAGCTCTTTCGCACTGAACTGCTATTCTCAAAAAACTTCAGCTTCTCTGTCAGCCTCTCAACAGTGATCAAGGCCGGCTGCTTAATGTGTACAGGTTTTACCGATGGTCGAAACCTCGATAACTCAAGCAGCTTGAGATGGCGAAAACTGCTTAGGGACCACACATGATCCCCACTCTCAATATCACGATGGTGCGTGCAGAACAGGCAGCCTGCAGCGTTTATGCAATCAGGTCTGGAAGCCTCGTCTGGGATGTCTGATACCGGTTCAGGGTCAGGATTTACACAGGAGCCTGGTCCAGGAGGTGAAATGACTGGGTCATTGTGCTGATGGAAACGAGTAATTTCTACCATCGCCAACTGCGGATGTGGATCAGCATATACCCGTATGAGTGTTTCGACTGAGTGCTGAGCTAGTTCTGCTGTTTGTTTCGGATTGAGGGTTTCTCGGAGCAACCAATTGACTCGTGCTCCTCGCAACTTTGCGGGGCGAACTATCTCGATGTTCAAGGACGCACACACACGTAGCAGGCAATTAAATTGAGGCGCCACACCGTCTAGGCGGCTGTTTCGAATGAGGGGGAACAATAAGGTGTCTGTGTCATCTGGAAACCAGGCATTGCGCCATTGCAAGTATCGCTCGAGCCAGACTCGATAATCTGAAAAAACTTCAAAAATGACTTCCCCGTGACGACGGTTTTTATAAGAGCGTACCTGATAACCATCAAGATGACTGGTGTAGTGGAATTGATCCATCCGCAGCGTATGTGCTTGTTGAAAGTTCATGCCCGTTTGAGCAATGAACATCAATAGTTCTGCCTCAATTCGCAAGTTCAGCACCCCTACGCGAGAGCGTTTCGAAGGTACCGCGTCTCCCTCAGTGTGACTGGGCAGAGCACTCTTCGCCAAATTCTCCACATGCTCTCCAATTGGTGCTACACGTGGCCGAGCCTTGAAGCCACACCACCGTTCCAATTTTTGCCCACTACGGAATGATACGGTGATCGGGATTGGTCCTCTCGTTGCTTCAAGTGTCAGAGAGTTACAGATATCAGCTAGGGCGTTGCCAAATGCAAAGCAATCTTGGAGATTTTGCTTGTCCACTTTTGATGTGTGTAGTTTCCCCTTGCCGCGTGGTTTTCTGATACGCGTCTCTTTGATCAAGCTGGCATGCCGATTCAAAACTTTATCGAAAAGCGTCGCCGTCACGCTAGCCATATCGTAAGCCGAGCGTTCGCTTATAGAACGTTCGATTCGGATGCGGTGCAATTGGAAGTCCGCCCATTGCAAGTATGTGTCGCTGATTGATCCAAGTGATAGTCCTAGCTTTTCCCTGTCCGCCCATGCGAAGAACCGTCGCAGGCACTGAATTTTGTTATCGACCGAAAATCGACTGCTACCTCTGGCGAGATCATCTACCAGGTTTGAATGTAATCGCCGTACTAACTCGATCCGATCCATCACTATATCGCCAACTTCCTGCTGAGCGATTTTGATCGCGGCTTTTTTTGTATACAGTGCAGCACCTCCAACGTAGAGAAGTGGTTTCAAATCCAATGGCGTCTCGGTCTTACCATAAGTTAGCATCGGAAACGAGAGATCAAGATCTGGCAGCTTAGTCATCATGGCTCGCCACCAACGCGGAGTGGAACCCAGTAAAAGAGGTCAAGAAACTTTCTGCCAGAGCTTGTTTGATCGGAGCTGCTTGGATGAACTTGATGTACTTAAATGTAGTCGCCTCGGAATTTTGGCCGTGCAGCAGTGCTTTCCCTACGACCGAAATCGCGATTGCGACATCGCTACACGCACTTAGGGCCAGGCGGGCTAATTCAGTCCCAAATGTGCAGCGAGATTGGTGAAAATGGAATGAGCGAAGAGCTGGGACACCAGCGGCGATCCCGTTTTTTCGAAAGGACAACATTTCTACGTTCACTGCTGATGATTGATCTGAACCCCTGCGACCATAGGAGTTTCCGAAGCGAGTTAGAAAGAGTAGGTCGCGATTCTCTGGTGTCGCGGCGGCTTCTCGTCTCATCCGTTCAAGAGTCTTGGCATACTCCAACAGCTCATCGCGCAGTGCTTCGGGTATCCAGACTTGTCCAGTGACATCGAACTTTGTGTGAACCGGCGGCGAAGCACCTGGCCCCAAAGTCATACGTAATAGTCCGTGGGCTGATGGGTCTGGAATTGCTCGTATCAGAGTTTCAATTTTCAGGTCGCAAATACTGCCAAGGCGCACTCCCGTAAAGAAACCCAAGGAGAGCATGAGGTACAACTCACTAGTAACCTCGGTTTTGGCACGGTGAGAATTGCGTCGCGATCAACCGCAGAGACCGGCAACAGCCCGTCTTCCAGTACCTCCCCGAGCCTAGCCCGATTAGGAATACCGATATCCGTGGTAACGCCATTTAAGGAGCGCTCGAAGCCCACCTGGTCAAAGTATGTGAGGAAGTATGGCTTATCACGCCATAGCGGCAGATCCGGGGATAGCAACCCCTTGGCTTTAATCCATCGATAAAACATGACGCTGTTGCGCATGTACTCTGATGCCGTGGATGGGCTGAGTTGACCTGAATCACGCATCTTGATTAGTGCGCCGCGATACCTCACCAAGCACCGATCAGCCTTTCGCACAGGGAAGGTGAGCCAATGCAGCTCGTGTTGTTCTAAAAAATTGGCGTAGTTCAGTAACCCGTTCATGTTGCTTGCAACGGTCCTCAGTGAAACATCACCGATGCTTACACGCTCTACTGCCCAAAGATTTGCTTCTCTCCAAGGTTTGCAGTCAGCCCAGAAGATCTGTGGCACCCCGTCTATAGCATGTCGGTTGATACTAGGCTGGTATCGGGGCTTGCCAGCGATTAGCTCAATGTAGTGTGGCACGTAGCGGATGTGTTCGAGCGTGGCCAACATGATCTCCAGCAAACAGATTAGATGTCCATACCGAAGCATGGTGTACCTTGGACGTCCTTGCCACTCAACTTACTCTTATCTTCGATGTACAGCGCTGGCGTGGATTTCAACAGCCCCGGCGTGTGTTCATCGTAGGTCGGCTCGAACCCGTAATGGTTGGCGGCGCCGGGCAGCAACGAGAACGAACGCTCGAAACCCCGTGCGTGCGGCGCCAGTTCAGCGGTCAGGCCCAGGTGCCATTTGCCGCTCATCAACGTCTGGTAACCGGCCTCGCGCAGCAACTCAGGCAACGCCACCACGCGGTCGTTGAGGTGACCCTCGTAACCCGGTTTGCCGATCAACTCCGGAGTCAGCGCTTCGGCCATGGTGCCGATGCCGGCGATGTGGTGGTCGGTGCCAGTCAGCAGCATCGAACGGGTCGGCGAACAGGTGGGTGCGGTGTGGAAATCGGTCAGGCGCAGGCCGTTGTTGGCCAGGGCATCGAGGTTCGGCGTGGCGATTTCACCACCGAACGCGCCGATATCGGAAAAGCCCAGGTCATCGGCCAGGATCACCAGAAAGTTGGGACGTTGCGGCATCAAAAATCTCCTGTTCAGCAGGCAATGAAGGACAGCGGCAGGTCACGGATCTGCACCGGCACGGTGGGTTGGTAGTGGTCGTCGCTGGTGAGTTCGTGCAGCAGCTCTTCGCGCAATTGGTGGAAGTCAAAACTGCTGCGCTGGCGCGGGTGGGGCAGGGCGATGTCGACCACTTGCTTGATGCGTCCGGGGCGCGGCTCCATCACCACCACGCGGTCGGCGAGGAAGATCGCTTCCTCGACGTCATGAGTCACGAGGATCGTGGTGATTTTTGCTCGACTGCGAATCGCCAGAAGCTCGTCCTGCATCTGCTGTCGGGTCAGAGCATCGAGGGCGCCGAAGGGTTCGTCCAGCAGCAGAATCCGTGGGCTGGCCACTAGGCCGCGCGCGATGGCGACTCGTTGCGCCATGCCGCCGGAGAGTTGATGCGGGTAGGCGCGGGTGAAGTCTTTGAGGCCCACCAGCTCGATGAAATCGTCGACGCGTTTTTGCTTTTGCTCGGCGCTCAAGGGTTCGTTGACCAGGCCCAGGCCGATGTTGTCGGCCACTGTCAGCCACGGGAACAATCGATGTTCCTGAAACACGATCCCGCGCTCGCCACCAATGCCGCTGACCGCTGTGCCGTCCACGGTAATCTGCCCGCGAAACTGCGTATCGAGCCCCACCAGCAGCCGCAGCAACGTCGATTTGCCGCAGCCGCTGGAGCCGACAATGGCGACGAATTCGCCCTCGGCAATTTCCAGGTTGAATTCGCGAATCGCCTCCAGTTCAAAGCCATCGACATCGAAGGATTTGCCCACGTGGTTGAAGCTGACAATCGGTGCGTTCATGCGTGTCTCCAGCGGGTCGCGCGGATTTCCAGGCGTTGGCCGATAAGGTTGAGCAGGGCGCCGGTCAGGCCCACCAGGAGCATGCCGGCCATGATCAGGTCCATGCGCAGCAGCTGTTGCGCGCCGATCATCTGGCTGCCGATGCCGCCATTGGACGGCATGAAATATTCGGCGCCGATGGTGCCGAGCCAGGCGTAGATCAGGCTCAGGCGCAGGCCGGCGAAAATCCCTGGCGCAGCACCGGGCAAGACCAGACGGCGCAGGCGCTGGCCGAGATTGAGGCGCAGCACTTGCGCCGCTTCATTGAGCTGCGGCGAGAGGTTGGCGACGCTGCGTTGGGTGGCGATGAACAGCGGGAAGAACGCGGCGAGGGCGACGAACACCCACTTGGCCAATTCCCCCAGGCCAAACCACGCGGTGAGCAGTGGCACCCAGGCGAAAATCGCGATCTGGCGGATCGCCGCGAGGGTCGGGCCGAGCACCCGTTCACTGGTGCGCGACAGCCCCAGCAGCAAGCCCAGTGCAAACCCGAGGCCGCCGCCCAGCAGCAGACCGCCGAGGGTGCGGCCCAGGCTCAGGGCCATGCCGCCGAGCAACGTGCCGTCGAGCAAACCGTGCCAGGTGGTTGCCAACACGGCCAATGGGCTGACCAGAATATTCGCGTCGATCCACTGCTGATCCGTGGTCACTTGCCACAACGCCAGCAGCGCCAGCGGCAACAGCCACGGCTGTACCCGCGGCCACCCGGCATAGCGCGGGCCGCGACGAATTTCGGCAGTGGCGGGATGCGGCCAGTGCACGAGTTTTTTATCCAGCAGACCGATGCCGCGATCCATCGCCACGCCAATCAAGCCAATCACCACGATCACCACGAACACGATGTCGAGCATGAACAACTGCCGCGCCCAGACCATCAGGTAGCCGATGCCTTCGCTGGAGGCCAGCAGTTCGACGGCCAGCAACGAGGTCCAACCGGCGGCCAATGCCAACCGTACGCCGGCCATGACGGCAGGGAGGGCGGCGGGCAGGATGAGGCGACGGATCAACAAGCGAGTGGGCAGGCGCAGCACGGCGGCGGCTTCGCGCAATTTGGGTTGGGCATCCCGCACGCCGACCAGCGTGTGCAGGGTCACCGGCACCACGATGGCTTTGACCAGCACCACCAGTTTCAGCACTTCACCGATGCCGAAAAACACCATGAACAATGGAATCCAGGCCAGGGTCGGCACTTGCGCCAACCCGGCGAACGTCGGGAATACCAGACGCTCCAGGCGCCGACTGAAACCCAGCGCCGCGCCGAGGATGGCGCCGGCGCTGACTCCGGCGAGCAAGCCCCAGAACAGGCGTTGCAGGCTGATCCACAGATGGCTCCACAACTCGCCCTGGGACAGTTCGACCGCGCTGCTCCACACCAGCGAGGGCGCCGGCAGGATCTGCTCGCTCATCCAGTGATTACGGCTGGCCAGCCACCAGAGGGCGAACAGACTGATGGGCAACAACCAGGGCAACAGGCGTTGGCTCAGGCTGGGCCAAAGTCGTCGACCGTTGAGCGGCGGGGCGGCCAGCGGCAGGCTGAGAAGGGAAACACGGGCCATGGATGACCTCCGTTTTTGACCTTTGTAGGAGCGAGGCTTGCCCGCGAAGGCGATGTCAGATCCAACATCAATGTTGGATCTGACGGCCTCTTCGCGGGCAAGCCTCGCTCCTACAAAGGATCGGTGTATGCGAAATCGATCTATAAAAAATTGAATCAATGCTATTGAGAGATAAGCCAAGCCATTTAAGGCTTCCAGCCCACACGCATCCAATGCATTTGAAGAATATTTTCGATGCTGTTTATGCATACCCGCCCAAGACACTCGCGTTGCCTGGCATAGATCTAAAAGCTATAAAAATGTGAATTTATAGTATTTAAGTGCTGGCCCCGATTCAGCCTACGTTCTGCTCCTCAACGCCATCGCCACCAGGAGCCGCACCCATGAATCGTCCCTTCAAACGTGTCATCAGTCTGTTCGCCATCCCGGCCCTGGCGGGGTTGCTAGCGTTTACCGCCCACGCCGATGAACTCAAGGAAATCAGGATCGCCGTGCCCGACCTCAGTGCCGGCACCCAGCACAGCGGCGGCGGCATAGCGGATGTATTGCGCGACCAGCAGATCTACGAAAAAGCCTTCGCCGATCAGGGCATCAAGATTCAGTGGAGCTTCTTCAAGGGCGCCGGTCCGGTGATCAACGAAGCGTTCGCCAACGGTCAGGTGGACCTGGCTTACCTCGGCGATTTGGCGGCGATCATCGGCAAGTCCAACGGTTTGGACACGCGGTTGCTCAGCGCCTCCGCGCGCGGGGTGAAACAGTATCTGGGCGTGGTGCCCGGTTCGGGGATCAAGACCCTGCAAGACCTCAAGGGCAAACGCGTGGCGATCTTCCGTGGCACCGCCACGCAGTTGTCGTTCGATGCGGCGCTGGCCAGCCAGGGTTTGAGCGAGAAGGACGTGAAGGTGATCAACCTGGACTTCAACGGTGCGGTGGCGGCGTTGGCGGCCAAGCAGATCGATGCGTCGTGGGGCAGCTCCGGGTTGACCGCGCTGCGGGCCAAGGGCTTGGCCGAGTTGCCGTTGAACACCAAAGATTTGGGCGGCGCCGGCAGTATCCAGAGTGTGCTGGTGGGCACCGGAAAGTTTGTCGACGAGCATCCCGACGTCGTCGCAAAACTGTTGAAAGCGCAGCAGCAAGCAGTGGAGTGGCTGACCCAGGACAGCAACAAGGACGCGTACATTCAGTTGGTGTCGGGGCTGGCGAGTTATCCACCGCTGATTCTTCAGCAGGATTTGCAGGATCAGAAATTGAGCGAAGTATTCCCCTCGACCCTGGACCCGGTATTCCTCGGGAAATTGCAGGATGCGGTGGATCTGGCTTCGCAACAGAAGCTGATTCGCAAGCCGTTCAAGGTGACGGATTGGGTGGTGCCGGAGTTGGCGGCTGCCAAGCTTTGATATGAACACCTGTGGCGAGGGAGCTTGCTCCCGTTCGGCTGCGTAGCAGTCGTATTCCGGTGATCGCTTTGCTTTGCGGGTCATCGCGTTGGCTGGTTTGGGACCGCTTCGCGGTCCAGCGGGAGCAAGCTCCCTCGCCACAAATGCATTCAAACCGCGACAGCGATCTGCTGTTTATCCACCGCCACCAACGTCTCGATCATCGCCCGCGCCGCCGGCGACAACCGGAACCCGGTGCGGCTGACAATCCCGCATCGCGCATTCATGCTCTCGACGTTCTGCGGCAAATTGCGCCAGTGCAGCAACACCAGCGAACCCTGGGCAATGTCCTCGACAAACGCCTCTTCGGTGCCAATGCCAATCGCATTCGACTGCAACACAATCTTCACCAGCGCCGGAAAGTGCTCGGTCTCGATGGTCGGTGAAAAATCCATCCGCCCACTGAGGTTCGCCAGCAGTTTGCGGATGCCCGGCGGGATCAATGTGGTCGCCAGCGGATAGTCGAACATGTCGTTGGTGGACAGGCTGTCCTTGACCAGCAGTGGATGCCCCGGCCGGCAGAAAAACACCCCGCGCTTGGGTGTCAGGGCCTGGGTCTGGAAGTTCGGGTCGGCCTCGAAATGACGGATGTCGGCGATGAAGAATTCGATCTCTTCCCGGGTCAATGCGCGGCTGAGTTTTTCCCAGTTATCCACCTGAAAACAGGTGCGCACTTTCGGGTGGGCGTTGATGAATTGCGCCACCGCATCCGGCACCAGTTTCACCGCCGGCGCCGGGCCGCAGCCGAAGCGCAGTTCGCCGGCGTCGAGCTTGGTCATCTGCGTCACTTCGGCGTTGAGCAACGCCGCGCCTTGCACCAGGGTCAGGGCATGTTGCAGCACCACCTGACCCTCGGGCGTGGGGCGCAGATCCTTGTTGCCTCGGTCCACCAGCACGCAACCGAATTCTTGCTCCAGCCCTTGGATACTGCGGCTGAACGCCGGTTGAGTGATGCCCATGGCGTCGGCCGCGCGGACAAAACTACGGTGCTCGTTAAGGGCGATGAAGTAGCGCAACTGGCGAAGATCCATATGCTTTTCCGGCATCCTAAAAATAGCTCGAAGGCATTTGCGACGAGGGTTGCTTGAGGTTTTAAATGCAAGCTCTTATTCCGTCAACGAAGCATGTGAATATCTATTAGACCTAAATTGAATATATATAGAGCAATGTTTAGTTGCCGTTCAACCGTCAGCAGTCCGATCGAGGGTCTACCCATGAGCAATGCCGCTTTAGCTGTAAAACCTGCTGTTCACGCGCTTGAAATCCATCCGGTGGCCGGTCGGATCGGCGCCGAGATCCGCGGCGTGCAACTTTCCGGTGAGCTGGACGCCGGCACCGTCGAAGCGATCCAGCAAGCGCTGGTGCAGTACAAAGTCGTGTTCTTCCGCGAGCAGACCCAACTCGACGATCAGAGCCAGGAAGCCTTCGCCCACTTGCTCGGCGAACCGGTGGCGCACCCGACCGTACCGGTGCGCGACGGCACCCGTTATCTGCTGGAACTGGACGGCGCTGAAGGCCAGCGCGCCAACTCCTGGCACACCGACGTAACCTTCGTCGACGCCTACCCGAAAGCCTCGATCCTGCGCTCGGTAGTGGCCCCGGCGTTCGGTGGCGACACCTTCTGGGCCAATACCGCCACCGCCTACAACGAACTGGCGCCGGAGCTGCGAGAACTGGCGGACAAACTCACCGCCGTGCACAGCAACGAATACGACTACGCCGGGGCCAAGCCCGACGTGTCGGCGGAGAAGCTGGAGCGCTACCGCAAGATCTTCACCTCCACCGTCTACGAAACCGAGCATCCGGTAGTGCGCGTGCACCCGATCAGCGGCGAGAAGAGCTTGCTGCTGGGGCACTTTGTGAAGCGCATCAAGGGCTACTCCCAAGCGGATTCGGCACATTTGTTTGGCCTGTTGCAAAGCCATGTCACGCGCCTGGAAAACACCGTGCGCTGGCGCTGGAAGGCGGGTGATGTGGCGATCTGGGATAACCGTTCGACCCAGCATTACGCGGTGGATGACTATGGGACGCAGGACCGGATCGTGCGGCGGGTGACGTTGAAGGGTGAAGTGCCGGTGGGCGTGGCGGGGCAGCGGAGTCAGACCATCAAAGGGATTTGAGGCCGAGCACCTACTCTGTGGCGAGGGAGCTTGCTCCCGCTGGGCCGCGAAGCGGCCCCAAAAAAAGGGACTGCTGCGCAGTCCAGCGGGAGCAAGCTCCCTCGCCACAATATGGGTTACCACACGCCGATCTGCACCAACTTCTCGATCTGCGGCTCGCCATACCGAAACCGCTGTCCGCGCAGATCAATCTCCTGATGACTGATGGTGGTGCGCCGTTTCAACCCGCGCACCCACTCAAACAGATACCCCGCATGCTCTTCGCGAACGGCGGCAAACGCCGGGTCCGCGCCCAGATCGCGCAACTCCTGCGGGTCATTCAGCAAATCAAACAGCTGCGGCCGAAACCCGTCATACGCCAGGTATTTCCAGCGCTCGCTGCGCACCATGGTCATGCGGCAACGGTCGATGGGTTGCGCCAGACGCTCCCGCGCCGGGGCCTGGAAGGCGTAGTCGTATTCGCTGATCGCATAGCGGCGCCAGTCGGTTTCCACGCCATGCAGCAACGGGATTAGCGAGCGTCCTTCGAGCCGGTGATCCGCGCTCGGCAAACCCAGTGCCTCAAGAAAGGTCGGCAGCGCATCAATGGTTTCCACCAGCCGATCGTCCACCGATCCCCGGGTGCCATCCGCCGCCGCTCGCGGGTCGCGCACGATCAACGGAATCCCCACGGCCGGTTCCAGCAAAAACTCTTTTTCCCCCAGGTAATGATCGCCGAGGAAGTCGCCGTGATCGCTGGTGAACACGATCAGCGTGTCGTCCCAGCGCCCGTTGCTCTGCAGAACATCAAACAATCGCCCGAGCTGATCATCGACCTGTTTGATCAGCCCCATGTAGGTTGGCACCACGTTCAACCGCACCTCATCCCGGGAGAAATTCAGGCTCTCTTCGTGTTGGCGAAACGCGTTGTACACCGGGTGATCGCTCTCCTCGCCAAGCGCTGCGCGCACCGGTTCAATCACCTGCGTGGCGCCATACAGCGCGTGATACGGCGCCGGGGCGATGTAGGGCCAGTGCGGTTTGATGTACGACAGGTGCAGGCACCACGGCTGCTCGCCTTGCTCGGCGATGAAGTCGATGGCGCGGTCGGTGGTGTAGACGGTTTCCGAATGCTGCTCGGGGACGCGTGCGGGGAGATGGGCGTTGCGCATTTTCCAGCCGCTGAGGATTTCGCCCTTGGCGCCTTCGGCGGCGTTGGCCCAGTCGTGCCACGGATTACGACCGTCGAAACCGTGGTCGCGCAGGTAATGGGTGTAGGGCGCGGACTCGCGTTTGTCGTCGAACAGCGGGTCGTCGGGGAAGATGCCGTCGTGGCGGAAAAAGGCTTCGAAACCCACCTCGTTCAACACGTCGGCCTGCTCGCTGGAAGGATCGATCGCCAGCCGTTGCAAGGCATCCAGATTAGGCGTGGCGTGGGTCTTGCCCACCAGCGCGGTGCGGATGCCATGCGGGCGCAGATAGTCACCGATGGTCAGTTCTTCCAGGGGCAACGGCACGGCGTTCCACGCCACTTGATGGCTGCTGACATAGCGCCCGGTGTAGGCCGACATCCGCGACGGCCCGCAGATAGTGCCTTGGGTGTAGGCGCGGCTGAAACGCACGCCGGCGGCGGCCAGGCGATCGATATTCGGCGTGTGCAAATGCGGGTGGCCGTAGCACGACAGGTAATCGCGGCGCAGTTGATCGCACATGATGTACAGCACGTTGCGCACGGGGTTTTGGGTGTTGGGCATGGGGTTCACCGATCGGAAGACAGGCGAGGGTTTTCGCTGGTTGGACGGGGTAGAGGCAAGTGCATTTGGGGAATGGGTTTTATGCAGTGGGTGCATCGTTGGCCGGACAGACGCCTTCGCGGGCAAGCCTCGCTCCTACAGGGGCGGGTTGATCCCGATATTGGCGCGACCCCAATCCTGTAGGAGCGAGGCTTGCCCGCGAAGAGGCCCGATCAAACAGCCAAATTCTCCAGCGAACACACCTCCTCATCCACCGCATCAATCGCCTTGATCTGCGCAATCATCGCCTCGGCCAATGGCGACAAGCGATACCCGGCGCGGCTGACAATCCCGTACCGCGTGTACAACTCCTCCAGATCATCCGCCAGCCCATCGATCTTCAAACACATCAATTCACCTCTGGCCAAATGCAGCGCATCTGAATAAGCACCGACAATCCCGATGGCATCCGAACGCATCACCACGCTCAGCAAGCTGGAGCTGTTTTCACATTCCACATTCGGCGTGAAATCCGGGCGGCCACTCAAGTCGACGATGACTTTGCGCAGGTTTGGCGGGCGGATGGTCACGGCCATCGGATAGCTCATCAATTCCGCCGCGCTGACGCTTTCACGCGCCGCCAAAGGATGCCCGGCGCGGCAGCAGAAATGCCATTTGCGCGGGCGCAGGCGTTGAGTCAGGTAGTCCGGGTCGGCTTCGAAATAGCGGGTGTCCGCGACAAAAAATTCGAACTCCTCACTCAGCAATCGCTTGCTCAGGCTCTGCCAATCGTCCACCTGAAACTGCACCCGCGCTTTCGGATAGCGCCCGATAAAACTGCCGATGGCCCGGGGGATCAACCCCGCCGCCGGTGCAGGGCCGCAACCGAAGCGCAACTCCCCGGCCTCCAGGCCATTGAACTGGCTGATCTCGTTGGCCATCTGCTGCGCGCCGCTGACCAGGCGCCGTGCATGTTCGAGCAACACCTGGCCCTGTTTGGTCGGCGCCAGGTCCTTGCGGCCGCGATCCACCAACTGACAACCGACGCTGTGTTCCAGCGCCTGAATGCTGCGGCTGAACGCCGATTGCGAGAGGTTCACCGCCAAGGCGCCCGCGACAAAACTGCGCTGGTCGGCGAGGGCGATGAAGTGGCGGAGTTGGCGCAAATCGATATGCATTTTTCACATAAAAAATATCGGGCGAATGCATTGGATATGCATCGGGTGGACTCCTTATAAAGGCAATCTCTTATGCAGTAAATCTTTGTAAAAACATAAATAAATAACTTAAAAGAATATGCACTGCTGAATGTCACTGCGTGTTTTTTGACCAGGAGCCGCCCCATGAGTCCGTTGAACCTTGCCTCGCCCTTATCGCCCCGACGGCTCAAACGCCTGCCCCTGGCCCTGTTGCTGGCGGGCAGTGCCCAGGCCTGTGCGGCCGACAGCACAACGCCCGAAGCGGCACCTGCCAGCAAACCCACTGCCGACAGTTCGCAGCTGGAAACCGTGACCGTCACCACCCGTCGCCGCGAAGAAAGCTCGCAAGACGTGCCAACACCGATGAGCGTCGTCAGCGGCCAGGCCCTGGAAACCCAGCGGGTCTATCGCATTCAGGATTTGCAGCAACTGGTGCCCAGCGTCAACGTCGCCTACATGCATGCGCGTCAGTCCAGCGTGTCGATTCGTGGCCTCGGTAACAACCCGGCCAGCGATGGACTTGAAGGCAGCGTCGGGCTCTACATCGACAACGTCTACCTCGGGCGGCCGGGCATGGCGGTGTTCGACCTGATGGACATCGAACAACTCGAAGTGCTGCGCGGTCCCCAGGGCACGTTGTTCGGCAAGAACACCACCGCCGGGGTGATCAACATCAGCACCCGCGCGCCCTCGTTTACCCCGGAACGCAGCATCGAAACTTCGGTGGGCGAGGACGGTTACTTCCAGACCAAGGGCACGATTTCCGGGCCGCTGAACGACGAACTCGCCGGGCGCTTTTCCGCGTATCGCACCCGCAGCGACGGCGACATCAAGAACGAATTCAACGGCCACGACTTGAACGGTGGTTCTCGCGAAGGCTTCCGTGGCCAGTTACTGTTCAAGCCCAACGAGTCGTTCAACCTGCGCTGGATCGGCGATTACAACGAAGAGGATTCCAGCGCCGGCACCCGCGTGCTGTACAGCACCGGGCCGACCATCAATGGCGTCAATCTCTACGAATCCCGGGCCGCTGCGGCGGGGGCGACGCTGGTCAACGGCTCCCATCGCAAGGTCAATCTGGATAACGATCAACACGTCACGGTGCATCAGGGCGGTACGTCGGTGGAGGCTAACTGGACCTTGCCGAGCGACTTCACCTTGACCTCGGTCAGCGCCTATCGCTGGTGGAATTTCACCCCGCGCAATGACGACGGCTTGAACGTACCGGCGAGCTACAACGCCGGGGTCTCGGTGGAAGATAAGCAGTACTCCCAGGAGTTTCGTTTGGCGTCGCCCAAGGGCGAATTCTTCGACTACGTGCTCGGCGCCTACTACTTCGGCTCGGACCTGGACAACAAATCCTTCGCCTACTACGGCCCGCAAGCCGACATCTGGAACGGCACGCCACGGGGTGCACTGGCCAACGTCGACAGCGTCGGCAACGGCCATATCGAAACCAACAGCTTTGCGTTGTTTGCCCAAGGCACCTGGCACCTCACCCCACGGCTGGACTTCACCGCCGGGGTACGTGGCACCTACGAAGAGAAAAACGCCTGGGTCACTCGCGATGCACCGGTGGGTGGCGCGGCGGTGACCGGGGCGGCGGCGACGGCCAGACGTGGTCGCACTGGCGCCTACGATTCCGGCGATCTGAATCAGTACAGCTCCAGCCCCTCCGGCCTGCTGAACCTGAGCTACCGCTTTACCGATGATTTGCTCGGTTATGCGACCTTGTCCCACGGCGAAAAATCCGGTGGCGTGAACCTCGTGGTCGGCTCCGCACCCACCGCCGGCGCCGACTCGCTGTTGATCGGCACCGAGCGCGCGAACAACGCCGAACTCGGTTTCAAAAGCACCCTGTGGGACCGTCGTTTGCAACTCAATGCCAATGTGTTCTGGACCCAGGTCAACGCCTATCAGACCAACGCCTACGACGACGTCAACCGCGTGCAATACCTGACCAACGCCGGCTCGGTGCGTTCGCGCGGTGTGGAAGTCGAAAGCACGATCATCCCGTTGCGCGGCCTGACCCTGAACCTCAACGGTTCCTTCAACGACGTCAGCTACCTCTCCTACAAAGATGCCCCGTGCCCGCCAGAAGTCAGCCAGCGTCCAGGCGCGCCGGCCTCTTGCGACCTCAGCGGCCACCAGGTGGTCGGCGCCTCGAAATGGATCGGCAACGCCAACGGCGAATACAAATGGAACCTGAGCAACGGCTTCGAAGAATACGTCACCGCCAGCTACGCGTTCCGTTCCAAAGCGGTGGGCACGGTGGAGGATTCCGACTACGGGCAGATCCCGAGTTACGCGGTGGTCAACTTATCCACAGGCCTGCGCGGCGACTTCAACCAGGGGCAGTGGGATGTGTCGCTGTGGCTGAAAAACGCCTTCGACAAAACCTATTACACAACGCTATGGACGGGCGGCAATGGTGGTTATGAAGGGTTGCTCGGTACGCCGCGCACCCTCGGCCTGACCGGTCGCTACGACTTCTGATAAGCGACCTAAGGCTTCTAAAGCCATTCGGTTATTGCAGGACTCGATAGCAGTAGGGCGTCTCGCACTTTTGCCTATCAATCTGGATGACCTCCATTTGGCCTTTGACAGTGAAGCCTGAATCAAGGATGCCGTGGATTGTCGCTTTTCCATCTTTCGGGATCGTTACCCAGGACGAATCTCCTGCTTTGTGAACCGTAATATTGGAAGAGCTTGCGTTGAAGATTTCAAAGTCAGGGGTCGAGTGTGTGTTTTTGTCGGATTTTTTGCCGTCGGCGGCGTTAGCCGTTTCGGAGTCGGACATCGTGATACACATCTCTTTGGTGCAGCCTGTCATGGCAATAGAGACAAATTTGAATTTGTTGCTCGGTGAAGCGTTGAACAGGCCACCTGCTGTTGGGAAAGAAGTGACAGAAAACGTGCGTCCAGGGAGTAGTGAAGTGTCCGGCTGACCGTGAACGCGTATGCCCATTGTGAGTGTCTTGGAATCATTCTTGATCTCGGTACTGTAATAGGGCGTTTTAATTTCTTCTGCTGCATAGAGGTGTGATGCACAAAGCATAACGAGCGCGGCAATAAGGGTTTTAGTGTTCATGGTGTTTCTCGCCATCCTGAATGGGTGTGCGACTAGTTGAAAGCTTTTTATAAAGAGGCGCTACTGTCAGAAATTACAGTTCCTTCGACTGTTTGATAGCATTTTGGAATTTTCAGGCGGTTTTTAATCGCGATTAAGCATGATTTTTCACGTTCGGAGCAATTGGGTAATTGTCGGTTGAGCGTAGGTATCACTGAGTGCCAACAGAAGCAGGAGTAAAGCTGTTTTGAATTATTTATAGTCACTCAACCAACCACCACCAAGCTCATCGGCTGAAGGGCAGCAGTGGTTTTCAAATAGGGTCGTTGTTTTCACCTGACCACAATGACAAAAAAGTTCGTGCGGTGGGTTCGAGCACCAACTTTGATGGCGAAGTAGTAGGTCTGGCTGGAGAGTTAATCAAGCAATAATCAGTGCTGTAACAAGCAACAGGCTAATGCATTGAACATGCATCAGCCTGTTTTTGTTTGTGGGCGATATACGCTGTAGTTAGTTGTAACGGCTATGACTTTCCCCCTGAATCGATGCCTTCCACGAATACTTTTGATGCTCGCAAAGCATCGTTTTTTCGACGCTGCGCTGTAAGCCTTGTAAAGCGTGGCTTTGGCGAAATTGACCGTTTCACATATACGATCTGGGTCTATCCATAACTTCAAAGATTACTTTAAGAGATAAGCGTCTGGCCCAATGATTGGCCCATCGATACACCGCGCGGGGGATTCAGTGCGGGGTGTCATCGGGTTATTCGCAAAGAGACCGCAGGGAGTTAATCAATGGGCAATGTCCAGACCGCCGCCGGCGCACATGAGCTGCTCTGGCGCCAGGCGCCGAGTGGCGAGTTGGTCGACCTCGGCCGGGTGCCTACAAAGATGCCCCGTGCCCGCCGGAAGTCAGCCAGCGTCCAGGCGCGCCGGCCTCTTGCGACCTCAGCGGCCACCAGGTGGTCGGCGCCTCGAAATGGATCGGCAACGCCAACGGCGAATACAAATGGAACCTGAGCAACGGCTTCGAAGAATACGTCACCGCCAGCTACGCGTTCCGTTCCAAAGCGGTGGGCACGGTGGAGGATTCCGACTACGGGCAGATCCCGAGTTACGCGGTGGTCAACTTATCCACAGGCCTGCGCGGCGACTTCAACCAGGGGCAGTGGGATGTGTCGCTGTGGCTGAAAAACGCCTTCGACAAAACCTATTACACAACGCTGTGGACGGGCGGCAATGGTGGTTATGAAGGGTTGCTCGGTACGCCTCGGACGTTGGGTGTGACGGGTCGTTATGACTTCTAACTTCGAAGTTATAGCAAACGAATATAAGTAGCTGTCATTTATGACAGTTGCTGGAAAGTCGTTTGTTAATTAATTTCTTATGGAGGATTTTTATTAACTTTAATGCGTAGAGGTTGCCCCATGTCTAATCCTTTAAGTGGTACTTACGATAGTTCGGGTGATTATTCTTTATCAATAGAAAAGCATGATGAGGCGTCCGGAAAATTTTCTGGGCGCATGGGGCTTAAGTCGACGGGTGTCACTGAAGAAATAAACGGGAATTTTCATTTTTATAATGACAGACAGCGAACATTTGTCTGGTTCAGCACGGGCGTGGATGATTGGGAGCTCATTGCTCCCTATAAAGATGGCAGTCCGGGCTTTTCTGAATTTGAGGGGGCACGGCTTCCGAAAGATCGCTCCAGGGGTGGCGTGGAGCGATTTATCTTTACCAAGAGACCCGTACACAGAAGGCCCTGACGTGGTAACCGAGTGAAGATCTATATAGAGATTTTTTGTGTTGGTGAACAAATCTAATTCGGCAATAAGGCTGATGCATTGATATGTATTGGCCTTTTTTTTTGCGCTTATTCGTCTGCAAAACTTTTTTGTTCATACCTTCCACGAATACTTTCAATGCTTGAAATGCATTGTCTTTTTCGAGTCCCGCTACAAGCCTTACAGGACGTGGCTTTGGCGAAATTGACCGCTTCCCATATTCGATCTGGGTCTATCCATAACTTCAAAGATTACTTTAAGAGATAAGCGTCTGGCCCAATGATTGGCCCATCGATACACCGCGCGGGGGATTCAGTGCGGGGTGTCATCGGGTTATTCGCAAAGAGACCGCAGGGAGTTAATCAATGGGCAATGTCCAGACCGCCGCCGGCGCACATGAGCTGCTCTGGCGCCAGGCGCCGAGTGGCGAGTTGGTCGACCTCGGCCGGGTGCATCGCGTGCCGTTGGGCCAGTTGCGTTTGCAGCGGGCGCCCAAGGGCATCCTGAGCCGGCGCGAAGCGATCCTGCTCGGTGTACTGGCGTTGCTGGTGCATGGCGCGGTGATCTATTGGGTCAACCAGCAGCCGATCAAGGAACTGCCGATCGTACCGCCGGAAATTCCGCCGATGACCATCGAGTTCTCGCGCCCGGCGCCGCCCGTGGTCGAGACACCACCGCCACCACCTCCACCGGTTCAACAGGTGGTCGAGCCTCCGCCGCCGGTGGAAGACGAGCTGGCCGTGAAGCCGCCGCCACCGAAGCCGATTCCTAAACCAAAACCGGTCGCCAAACCTGTACCGAAACCGGCACCTAAAGCCGTTGAACAGCCACCGGCGCCGCCACAACCGACAGCGCCTGTTGCCGCTCCGGCACCGCCCGCACCACCGGCGCCCGCGCCAGTGACCCCGGCCTCGGCCAATGCCGCGTACCTGAAGAACCCGGCGCCGGAATACCCGTCCCTGGCCCAGCGCCGCGGTTGGGAAGGCACGGTGTTGTTGCGAGTGCATGTGCTGGCCAACGGCAAGCCGGGGGAGATCCAGATTCAGAAAAGCAGTGGTCGCGATCAGCTCGACGAGGCCGCGCTCAACGCGGTGAAGCGTTGGAGTTTCGTGCCGGCCAAGCAAGGTGATGTCGCCCAGGATGGCTGGGTCAGCGTGCCCATCGATTTCAAGATTCATTAAACCGAAACCAATTTCGCGCAAAAAATTTACACGAGGGAATACATCATGACGTTACTGGCCTCTCCACTTGAATCCATCGAAGGCGCGGTGATCTGGCTGCTGGTGGTATTTTCCGTTGCCACCTGGGGTTTGGCGTTGCTCAAGGGCGTGCAGTTCGGTCGCCTGAAAGCCCAGGATCGCAAGTTTCATAAACAGTTCTGGGCGGCGTCGAGTCTTGATTCGGCGGCCGAGTTAAGCGAAACCCAACCGGGTGCTGCGGCCCGTGTGGCCCAGGCCGGTTATGCGGCGATCCAGGTGGGTGAAGCGCCGCAGGCCAATGATTTGAGCCAGGCGATCAATCATCAGGATCGTCTGGAGCGCGCCTTGCGTCAGCAGATCGTCCGCGAACGTCGTTCGCTGGAAACCGGGCTGGCGGTGGTCGCGAGTATTGGCAGCACCTCGCCGTTCATTGGTTTGTTCGGCACGGTGTGGGGAATCATGGAAGCGTTGAAAGGCATCAGCGCGGCGGGTTCGGCGAGCCTGGAAACCGTGGCCGGGCCGATTGGTGCGGCGCTGGTCGCCACCGGTGTAGGGATCGCCGTCGCGGTGCCGGCGGTGCTGGTTTACAACTACTTTTTGCGTCGCCTGAAACTGACGGCGGCGGACCTGGATGACTTCGCCCACGACTTCTACAGCCTGGCGCAGAAGAGTTCGTTCCGCCTGCTGGTTCACCCGGCTTCGCACAAGGTGGTGGCCCAGGGTGGCGCGCAGAAAGTGAAGGAGGCGTCCTGATATGGCCTTCTCCACGCAAGACAGCGATGAGGTGCTGAGCGAGATCAACGTGACACCGCTGGTGGACGTGATGCTGGTGCTGCTGGTGGTGTTTATCGTCACCGCGCCGCTGCTGACCAATGCGATCCCGATCAACCTGCCCAAGACCGAGGCCGTGGCCCCGGTGGAGCAGAAAGACCCGCTGGTGGTCAGCATCGACGGCGCCGGCAAGCTGTTTATCAACAAGGATGAAATCCAGCCGGACTTGCTGGAATTCAACCTGAAATCGGCGAAGGCCAAGGACCCGGAAGTGCGCGTGCAATTACAGGCGGACGACGGGGTGAATTACGGCGAAGTGGCACGGGCCATGGCCTCGATCGAGCGGGCGGGGATTACCAAGTTGTCGGTGATTACCGCGCGTTAACAGATTTCAAGTTTTCCGGGGCCGTCTCCTTGGCAGGGTGCGGCCCTTTTTTTTGGCGTAAAGATCGTTCCCACGTTCTAACGATCGTTCCCACGCGCAGCAAAGGAATGCCGCCCGGGACGCTCCGCGTCCCTTCCAATGTCGTGACGCGGAGCGTCACAGGATGCATTCCTTTGCTGCGCGTGGGAACGATCAGTATCCGGCTTCATATTCTTTATAGGTCTTAATAAATAGCTTCTTATTCCTTAACGAATATAACTCTCGTCCCTATACTCGATCAGGAACAGACACGCAGCAGGAGAGCTCCCCCATGCGCAACGAATCAATTCGCTACCTGATTGTGCCGGGCTGGCAAGGATCGCCGGAAGATCATTGGCAAAGCCATTGGCAGAACAGTCTGCCGAACAGCGCACGGGTGGAGCAGGCCGATTGGCTGACGCCACGCCGTGAAGACTGGGTCGCGGCGCTGGCCGAGGCGATCGCCGCCGACAGCACGCCGGTGATCCTGATCGCCCACAGCCTGGGTTGCATCACCGTGGCCCATTGGGCCGCCACCGCGCCGGTGCAGTTTTTGCGGCAAGTGCGCGGCGCCTTGCTGGTCGCGCCGGCGGACGTCGAACGCCCGGCGTGCTCGCCAGCGTTGCGTAATTTCGCACCGATTCCGACCACCCTGTTGCCGTTCCCGAGCCAGGTCGTCAGCTCCGACAACGACAGCGCCGTCAGTGCACCCCGTGCAATGGAGCTGGCCCGCAATTGGGGCGCCGAGGCGGGAATTCTCTCGGGTGCCGGGCACATCAACGTCAAGTCCGGTCACCAGCGTTGGGAGCAGGGTTTTGCCTATCTCTATCGCCTGCAAAACCGCATGGAGCATCACGCCCTGCGCCGCGCCTGATTTCTATTTTTTCAACGCCCCCGTCTCCCGGCGGTTTTGGGCGGGAGTCTGCCATGAGTTTTGAAGCCTTCGGTCAGCCGCTGCTGACCTTCCCCGACGCCGAAAAAAGCCCCCTGAGCATCCGCGCCAAAGCGCTGGTGTTCGTCGATCCACGCTCGCGGCAGTTGCGCCAGGAATTGGAGCAATTGGCCCCACGCGCCATTTCCGTATTGATTCGCGGCGAAACCGGCAGCGGCAAGGAATTGCTCGCGCGCCACATTCATCGCGCCAGCGATCGTGGCGGGTTGTTCGTCTCGGTCAATTGCGGCGCGATCAGTCCCACTTACGCCGACGCCGAATTGTTCGGCTACGCCGCTGGCAGCTACACCGGCTCGGCCAGCAGTCGCGCCGGCTGGTTTGGTTCGGCCAATGGCGGGACGCTGTACCTGGACGAGATCGGCGACTTGCCGTTGCCGATCCAGATCAAGTTGCTGTCGGCCCTGGAAAACCACGAAGTCACCCGCGTCGGCGCGCCCCAGCCGAGCCCGGTGGACGTGCGCCTGGTCGCCGCCACCAGCATCGACCTGGCCCAAGCCGTGGCAGCGGGAAAATTTCACGAACGGCTTTATCACTACCTCAGCGAAGGCCAGCTCGAATTGCCTGCGTTGCGTGAGCGGGTGGGCGACATTCTGTCCTTGGCGGAATATTTCCTCGGCATCTACAGCCAACGCCTGGACCTGCCCGTGCCGCTGATCAGCGAAGCCGCGCAACAGGTACTGGAGGCTCACAGCTGGCCGGGCAACACCCGGGAGCTGGAGAACGTCATTCACTTCGCGCTGCTGGTGAGCACCGGGGATGAGATCTTGCCGGAGCATTTGAATTTGCCGGAGGTACCGCCATCGCTGGCGCAGATCGAACGGCAACTCAAACAAATCCTCGCCAACGGAACCGCTGCCGATCAAGCCGCCCTGAAACAACTCCTCAAAAACACCGCGCTCCTGTAGGAGCAAAGCTTGCTCGCGAACCCAGACGACACGGTGTGTCAGAAAGAACGCTATCGCTGTAGGAGCAAAGCTTGCTCGCGAACCCAGACGACGCGGTGTGTCATGAAGGACGCCTTCGCGGGCAAGCCTCGCTCCTACAGGTAATGTGCGAGCTAGAGCTGTATGAACAAAATGGAATATCAAAGTGAATAAAAGATATTGTTCGGGAATAAAAAATCCCGGTATTGTCCGCTTCACGCCAGCGATAGCACTTCACTGGCACTCGTACTAATAGCCGTCGCCATAAGCGACCGTGATTTCCGATAAGGACACTGCATGAAAAAGGTTCTGTTGTTCACCGCATTGGCGGCTGCCCTGACTGCAAGCCTGGCCCAGGCTGGCGAGAAACTGGTGGTTGCGGCGACCCCGGTCCCACACGCCGAGATTCTGGAACTGATCAAGCCAACCCTCGCCAAAGAAGGCGTGGATCTGGAAATCAAAGTCTTCACCGACTACGTTCAGCCGAATGTGCAGGTCGATCAGAAGCGCCTGGACGCCAACTACTTCCAGACCCTGCCGTACCTGAAAAGCTTCAACGAAGGCAAAGGCACCAACCTGGTGACCGTGATCGGCGTGCACGTCGAACCGTTCGGCGGCTACTCGAAGAAAGTCAAAACCCTGGCTGAGCTGAAGGACGGCGCCACCATCGCCATCCCTAACGAAGGCAGCAACAGCGGCCGCGCCCTGATCCTGTTGCAGAAGGCTGGCCTGATCGAGTTGAAAGACCCGAAAAACGCCCTGGCTACCCCGAAAGACATCGCCAAGAACCCGCACAACTTCAAGTTCAAGGAACTGGAATCGGCCATGCTCCCGCGTGTGCTGGACCAGGTCGACCTGGACATGATCAACACCAACTACGCGCTGGAAGCAGGCCTGAACCCGGCTAAAGACGCGCTGGTGATTGAAGGTGCCGATTCGCCGTACGTGAACTTCCTGGTGGCTCGTCCGGACAACAAGGACAGCGACGCTATCCAGAAACTGGCCAAAGCCCTGACCAGCCCGGAAGTGAAAGCGTTCATCGCCAAGAAGTACAACGGCGCGGTATTGCCAGCGTTCTGATTTGACGCCGCTTTAAACCCCTTCAAGGTTTCGAACGCCGACGGCTTATATAGCGTCGGCGTGATCGTTCCCACGCTCTGCGTGGGAATGCCTCAACGGACGCTCCGCGTTCGGCTTTGGATGTGACGCGGAGCGTCACGGGCTACATTCCCACGCGGAGCGTGGGAACGATCAAAGCGCTCTTCAGGCCGCCTGCGCCTTCAACGCCCGGCGCAACGCCACCAACAACTTCACGATGTCCTGCGGGTCCAGCCGCTGCGGTGCTTTTACGTCAGCCATATTCTTCTCTTCCTTGTGATGGGTTTGGCCGGGAGTCTGGCCAAAAGCTGTGCGTCCTTGGAGGGGCTTTTTGAAAAAAAGATCCTTCCTACAGCGAAAAGGAAAATAGCCGTCATCCGTTGTTGCCGCAAATCCACGAGATAGTTTTTGTGTGATATCAATATGCTTTAGCGGTATTTAAATTCCTCTTTTTATACCTTTAAAGTCGGTGCCTGCCGGACGGTTATCCACCGTTCATGGACTGCACCACCGTCGCTTACCGAGCGACGTTCAGGATGTTCAATGAACTTCGATTACGCTTTTATCCTCAGCACCCTACCGGCGTTTCTCAACGCCGTGGGCGTGACGCTGCAGGTCGGCTTCATCGCCATCGGCACCTCGCTGCTGGTGGCGCTGATCAACGCGACGATCCTGGTGTTTCGCACGCCTTACTTGCAGCGCCTGGTCGGGTTGTATGTGGAACTGGCGCGCAACACCCCGTTGTTGATTCAGTTGTTCTTCGTCTACTTCGCCCTGCCAACGCTGGGCATCCGCGTTTCCGGATTTACCGCAGCGATCATCACCATGACCTTCCTTGGCGGCGCGTACCTCACGGAAGTGCTGCGCGCGGGTGTGGATGCGGTGCCGCACGCGCAACTGGAATCGGGCCGCTCCATCGGCCTGTCCCACGGGCAATTGCTGCGCTACGTGATCCTGCCGCAAGCCGGGATCCTCAGCCTGCCGTCGCTGTTCGCCAATTTCATTTTCCTGCTCAAGGAAACCACCGTGGTTTCGGCGGTGGCGGTGCCGGAGATTCTCTACACCACCAAGAGCTACATCGCGCTCTACTACAAAACCTACGAAATGCTCGCCGTGCTGACGCTGATTTGCGTGCTGCTGTTCTTGCCGCTGTCGCTGCTGCTCAGCCGTCTGGAAAGGAGGCTCCAGCATGGCCAGTTCGGGTCTTGAATTGCTGTGGGTGTCGTTGCCGCAACTGGGCAAGGGCGCTGCGCAAACCTTATCGATTTCCTTTCTGAGCATCGCCATCAGCACCGTCGGCGGCGTGCTCTACGGCGTGCTGGCCCAGACCCTGGGCGCCGAAGCACCGATTGCGCCGGCGGTGAAGAAGGGCAACCTCGAACTGCGGGACTGGGTAAACACCGAGTTGGCGAAGTTGGGTGAAGAGAAATATCTGCTCAAGCTGTACGACCAGTACGTGCGTAAAGAACTGAGCGATGACACCAAGCCTGAGAGCGTGATTGTCGAGGGTGGGAAGTGGCAGGGGTGATTCGCTGACCTGATCGTTCCCACCTGTGGCGAGGGAGCTTGCTCCCGCTGGGGTGCGCCGCACCCCCAAGACCTGAGTATGCGATTTGTCTGAGTTAACGCATCGATGGTTTTACGGCTGCTGCGCAGCCGAGCGGGAGCAAGCTCCCTCGCCACAAAGCGTGGGAACGATCGGTGTACCTCAATCCGGCCAATTCCACGCCGGCTCATCCAGCACCCGTTGCCCGACAATCCCGGTCTGGCCCAGGGTCTTCTCCAGCACAATGCAGTTGCACTCCAGGTCTTCCTGCAACGCCGAGATCAAGCGCCGGGCATGGGACACCACCCACACCTGACATTGCTCGGACGCACGGATGATCAACCGCGCCAACGCCGGCAACAGGTCCGGGTGCAGGCTGGTTTCCGGCTCGTTCAGCACCATCAGCGTCGGCGGTCGAGGCGTCAGCAAGGCGGCGACCAGCAGCAGATAACGCAGCGTGCCATCCGACAACTCCGCCGCCGACAACGGCCGCAACAACCCTTCCTGATAAAACTCGATGGCGAAGCGTCCACCCTGCAACGGTGCGATGTTCAAGCGCGCGCCGGGGAACGCATCGCTGATGGCGGCCTGCAACGCTTCGGGATCGCCGATTTCGCGGATGGTCTGCAACGCTGCCGCGAGGTCGCGACCGTCGTGGTGCAGCACCGGCGTGCGCGTACCCAACTGCGGTTGACGCACCGGGGCGTCGGCGTCGCTGCGAAAGTGATCGTAGAAGCGCCAGCGGCGGATGAACTCGCGCAGGTGCATGACTTCCGGGGAGGTGCGAAAACTGCCGACCTGATCGAACAGGCTGTCGAAATTCGGCGTGTGTTGCGCCAGCACATCCCAGTTGCGGCCCTCGCGGGCGCGGATCATCGGGCCTTCGCGATCCACCAGCAGGCTCGCCGGGCGGTAGAGGGCGCCGGCCCAGATGCATTCTTTTTTGATTTCCGGATCGAGGGCAAAGTAAGACTCGGTCGGCGCCGGCAAACCCAGGGCAATCGAATAGCTGAAGTCTTCGCCGGCAAACCCCAGGCGCAGGCGTTTGACGCCCTGGCGCACGGTGGCTTCGATCGGCACTTCGCCGTTACGCATGCGCCGGCTGATGTTCTCCGGCCCGGCCCAGAACGTTGAATCCAGCCCGCCCTCACGGGCCAGCGCATTGACCACGCCGCCCTGGGCCGTCTCCGCCAACAGGCGCAAGGCGCGATAGAGGTTGGACTTGCCGCTGCCGTTGGGGCCGGTGATCAGGTTCAACCGACCCAGCGGGATCACCAATTTATTGATCGAGCGGTAATTGGCCACCGCGAGGGTTTTGAGCATGGGGAGCTTCCTGCTGTGTAGGCGGCCAGTTTGCCTTATTGTCGGCCATGAGTAGATCCCTGTGGCGAGCGAGCATTTGTGGCGAGCGAGCTTGCTCGCGCTGGGCTGCGAAGCAGCCCCGATGTTTTTCAGAGGCACCGAATGCGACTGCTGCGCAGTCGAACGGGAGCAAGCTCCCTCGCCACAGGTTACTCACTGGGGCACAGATAGGTTGTTGGCCCCAGGGTTTGCGCAAACCTGCACGCCCGTTGAACCCTGTTCTAAGCTCACAGTCGTATCGTCACTTGCACGTTCGTACAAGGAAAAGGAGTCTGCATGGCGGGTACCGGATTGAAAATAATAGTGGGGCTGGGCGTCTTCGCCCTGCTGACCGCCTGCGGCGATAAAAAACCGGTCGAGAAAGACCTGCCGCGCGTCTTCGTGCAAGCGGTCAAGCCTGCGGATTACGCCGCTTCCGTGACCCTTACCGGCGACGTCCAGGCCCGGGTGCAGACCGAGTTGTCGTTCCGCGTCGGCGGCAAGATCATCCAGCGCATGGTCGATGTCGGTGACCGGGTTTCGGCCAAGCAGGTACTCGCCAAACTTGACCCGAAGGACCTGCAGACCAACGTCGATTCCGCCCAGGCCCAGGTCACCGCCGAACAGGCCCGGGTCAAGCAGACCGCCGCCGCGTTCGTGCGCCAGCAAAAACTCCTGCCCAAGGGCTACACCAGCCAAAGCGAATACGATGCCGCCCAGGCTGCACTACGCAGTAGTCAAAGCGCCCTGACCGCCGCCCAGGCGCAATTGGCCAACGCCCGGGAACAACTGAGCTACACCTCGCTGATCTCCGAAGCGCCGGGGGTGATTACCGCGCGCCAGGCCGAAGTCGGCCAGGTCGTGCAGGCCACCGTGCCGATCTTCAGCCTGGCTCGGGACGGCGAACGCGACGCCGTGTTCAACGTCTACGAATCACTGCTGGCCGAGCCGCCCTCGGACAAATCCGTGGTAGTCAGCCTGCTCGACAACCCGGCAATCAAAACCACCGGCACTGTCCGGGAAATCACGCCAGCGGTGTCCGCGCAGACCGGCACCGTGCAAGTCAAAGTCACCCTCAACGGCCTGCCGGACGGCATGCAACTCGGCTCGGTGGTCAGCGCCACGGCCAAGGCACCGGGCAAATCCGCCGTGGAATTGCCCTGGTCAGCGCTAACGAAAAACCTCAACGAACCCGCCGTGTGGCTGGTGGACGCCGACGGCAAGGCGCAACTGCACAACGTCACCGTCGGCCGTTACCTGACGGGCAACGTCATCATCAGCGACGGCCTGGACGGTGGTGAAAAAGTCATCATCGCTGGCGGCCAGTTATTGCACCCGGGAATGAAAGTGGAAATCGCCGAGAACACCTACAAGGATCTGGCGCCGGGAGCTGAACAATGAAGCGCCTGATGCTGTTGACCACCGGTTTGCTACTGGTCGCCTGCTCGAAAAAAGAACCGCCGCCGGAGCCGGTGCGCCCGGTGCTGTCCATCGAGGTCAAAGCGTTGAGTCAGGAAGACCTCGGCCGTTTCGCCGGCAGCATCCAGGCGCGCTACGAAAGCAATATCGGCTTTCGGGTGCCGGGTCGGATTGCCAGCCGTAACGTCGATGTCGGCGCCGAAGTCGAGAAGGGCGCCTTGCTCGCGACCCTCGACCCCACCGATCAGCAGAACCAATTGCGCTCGGCCCAAGGCGATCTGGCGCGGATCCAGGCGCAGTTCATCAACGCCCAGGCCAGCGCTCGCCGGCAGCAGGAATTGTTTGATCGCGGGGTCGGCGCCCAGGCGCAACTCGACATCGCCCAGACCGACCTGAAAACCACCCAGGCGTCCCTCGATCAGGCCAAGGCTTCGGTGGATCAGGCCAAGGACCAACTCAACTACGTGCAATTGCGCACCGATCACAAAGCCATCGTCACCGCGTGGAATGCCGAAGCCGGGCAAGTCGTCACCGCCGGCCAGCAAGTCGTGACCCTGGCGCAACCGGACATCAAGGAAGCGGTGATCGACCTGCCCGATACCCTGGTCGATCAGTTGCCGGCGGACGTGGTGTTTCAGGTGGCCGCGCAACTGGACTCGAGCATCACCAGCACCGCGACGATCCGTGAAATCGAGCCCCAGGCCCAAAGCGCGACCCGCACCCGTCGCGCACGCCTGACCCTGACCGACACGCCAGCGGGCTTTCGCCTCGGCACCGCGATCAGCGTGACCCTCAGTTCCGCGATCAAACCGCGTCTTGAATTGCCGCTCAACGCCCTGCAAGAGGTCGATGGCAAAACCCGGATCTGGGTGGTCGACCCGCAGACTCAAACCGTTTCCCCTCGGGATGTGAGCCTGATCAGCCGCACCGATTCAACGGTGGTGTTGGCCGACGGCGTGAAGTCCGGCGAGCGCGTGGTCAGTGCCGGTGTAAACAGCCTGAAACCCGGGCAGAAAGTCAAAGTCGATGAGGGCAGCCCGCAATGAAAGGGAGTTTCAACTTATCCGAATGGGCCCTCAAACATCAGTCGTTTGTCTGGTATTTGATGTTCGTCGCGCTGCTGATGGGCGTGTTCTCCTACATGAACCTGGGCCGCGAGGAAGACCCCTCGTTCACCATCAAAACCATGGTCATCCAGACCCGCTGGCCCGGCGCGACCCAGGAAGAAACCCTCAAGCAGGTCACGGACCGCATCGAGAAAAAACTCGAGGAACTCGACTCCCTCGACTACGTGAAAAGCTACACCCGACCCGGTGAATCAACCGTGTTCGTGTACCTGCGCGACACCACCAGCGCCAAGGACATCCCGGAAATCTGGTACCAGGTGCGCAAGAAGATCAACGACATTCGCGGCGAGTTCCCCAAGGGCCTGCAAGGGCCGGGGTTCAACGACGAATTCGGCGATGTGTTCGGCTCGGTGTATGCCTTTACCGCTGACGGCTTGTCGATGCGTCAGTTGCGCGACTATGTGGAACAAGTGCGGGCGGCGATTCGCGATGTGCCGGGGCTGGGCAAGGTCGAGATGATCGGCGAGCAGGATGAAGTCCTGTACCTGAATTTCTCCACGCGTAAACTCGCCGCGCTCGGCATCGATCAGCGCCAGGTGGTGCAGAGCCTGCAATCGCAGAACGCCGTGACCCCGGCGGGTGTGATCGAGGCAGGTCCCGAGCGGATTTCCGTGCGCACCTCGGGCCAGTTTGAGTCCGAGAAAGACCTGGCCAACGTCAACCTGCGGCTCAACGACCGCTTCTATCGTCTGGCCGACATCGCTGAAATCAGCCGTGGCTATGTCGACCCGGCCACCCCGCAATTCCGTTTCAACGGTCACTCGGCCATTGGCCTGGCGATTGCGATGAAGAAGGGCGGCAACATCCAGGAGTTCGGCAAGGCCCTGCATCAGCGCATGACCGACCTGACCGCCGATTTGCCGGTGGGCGTCGGCGTGCACAACGTGTCCGACCAGGCCGCGGTGGTGGAAAAAGCCGTCGGCGGCTTCACCAGTGCGTTGTTCGAAGCGGTGGTGATCGTGCTGATCGTCAGCTTCATCAGCCTTGGCGTGCGCGCCGGGCTAGTGGTGGCGTGCTCGATACCGCTGGTGCTGGCGATGGTTTTCGTCTTTATGGAATACAGCGGCATCACCATGCAGCGGATTTCCCTCGGCGCGCTGATCATCGCCCTGGGCCTGCTGGTGGACGACGCGATGATCACCGTGGAGATGATGGTCACGCGCCTGGAAATGGGCGAGACCAAGGAGCAGGCGGCGACGTTCGCCTACACCTCGACTGCATTCCCGATGCTCACCGGTACGTTGGTGACGGTGGCCGGTTTTGTGCCGATTGGCTTGAACGCCAGTTCCGCCGGTGAGTACACCTTCACCCTGTTCGCGGTGATCGCTGTGGCGATGCTGGTGTCATGGGTGGTCGCGGTGCTGTTCGCCCCGGTGATCGCCGTGCACATTCTCAGCACCAATGTGAAACCGCATTCCGCCGAGCCGGGTCGCATCGGTCGGGCGTTCAATGGCGGCATGTTCTGGGCCATGCGCAACCGCTGGTGGGCCATCGGCATCACTGTCGCGTTGTTTGTGGCGTCGGTGTTTTCCATGCAGTTCGTGCAGAACCAGTTCTTCCCGTCCTCGGACCGGCCGGAAATCCTCGTCGACCTCAACCTGCCGCAAAACGCCTCGATCGACGAGACGCGCAAGGCGGTGGACAAGCTCGAAGCGACGTTCAAGGACGACCCGGACATCGTGCGCTGGAGCACCTACATCGGCGAAGGCGCGATCCGTTTCTACCTGCCCCTCGACCAGCAATTACAGAACCCGTACTACGCGCAATTGATCATCGTCAGCAAAGGCCTGGAATCGCGCACCGCGCTCAGCCAGCGCTTGCGCGAGCGGCTGCGCAAGGATTTTGTCGGCATTGGCAGCTACGTCCAGGCCCTGGAAATGGGCCCGCCGGTGGGGCGGCCGATCCAGTACCGGGTCAGCGGCAAGGACATCGATCAGGTGCGCAAACACGCGATCGAACTGGCCACCGAACTGGATAAAAACTCGCACATCGGCGAGATCATTTACGACTGGAACGAGCCGGGCAAGGTCCTGCGCATCGACATCGCCCAGGACAAGGCGCGGCAACTGGGGCTGTCCTCGGAAGACGTGGCCAATCTGATGAACAGCATTGTGGTGGGTTCGCCGATCACTCAGGTGGACGATGACATCTACCTGATCAACGTGGTTGGTCGTGCTGAAGACGCCGAACGCGGTACGCCGGAGACCTTGCAAAACCTGCAAATCGTCACGCCGAGCGGTACGTCGATTCCGCTGCTGGCGTTTGCCACGGTGCGGTATGAGCTGGAGCAGCCGCTGGTCTGGCGCCGCGACCGCAAACCGACGATTACCATCAAGGCGGCGGTGCGCGACGAGATCCAGCCGACCGATCTGGTGAAACAACTGCAACCGACCATCGACCACTTCGCCGCCGGTTTGCCGGTGGGCTACAAAGTCGCCACCGGCGGCACCGTCGAGGAAAGCGGCAAGGCCCAGGGGCCGATTGCCAAGGTTGTGCCGCTGATGCTGTTTTTGATGGCGACGTTCCTGATGATCCAGCTGCACAGCGTGCAGAAGCTGTTCCTGGTGGCCAGCGTCGCGCCGCTCGGGCTGATCGGCGTGGTGCTGGCGCTGATCCCCACCGGCACGCCCATGGGCTTCGTGGCGATCCTCGGCATCCTGGCGCTGATCGGCATCATCATCCGCAACTCGGTGATTCTGGTGACGCAAATTGAGTCGTTGGAGAAGGAAGGCCTTGAACCGTGGGACGCGGTGGCGCAGGCGACGGAACATCGTCGCCGGCCGATTCTGCTGACGGCAGCGGCGGCGAGCCTGGGGATGATCCCGATTGCGAGGGAAGTGTTCTGGGGGCCGATGGCTTACGCGATGATTGGCGGGATCATCATCGCGACCTTGCTGACGCTGCTGTTTTTGCCGGCGCTGTATGTGGCCTGGTACAAGATTCGCGAGCCGAAAAAAGAGTCCGCTTAATGATCGTTCCCACGCTCCGCGTGGGAATGCCTCCCGGGACGCTCCGCGTCCCTACGGCGGTGACGCAGAGCGTCACGGGCTGCATTCCCACGCAGAGCGTGGGAACGATCAGTCGGCGCGGCGCCAAACGCTGGCCAACCAAGGCTGCTGCTCGCGCGGCAACCCCGCCGGCCGGTAGTAATGCTCCAGCTCCACAAACCCCGCCTCGGTCAGCAACGCCTGCCACGCCTGCAAATCGTGATAAGCCCCATAACGTGGCCCATTCCAGCCTTCCTGGTTTTCGCCACGGGGATTGGAACTGAACAACACCCCGCCCGGTTTCAACGCGGCGTACAGCTCCTTCAACACCCGAGGCAATTCCTGGCGCGGGATGTGAAACAGCACCGCGTTGGCAAAGATCCCGTCGAAGCGTTCTGATGGTAAATCGAGCTTCAGGAAGTCCTGCTGCCACACTTCGCAACCACTGTCCTCCCGGGCCATCTGCGCAAACTTTTCCGAGCCATCAAGCCCGACAGCGATGTGCCCCATGCGCGTGAAGGTCTGTAGATCCCGGCCGGGACCGCAGCCAAAATCGAGAATGCTGAACGGCGCCTCACCCTGGATGTGCCGCAACAGCGCGTCGATGTTCTGGCTGACATCGTGATCGCGCGTCCCCTCGCGAAAGCCCTCGGCCACGGAGTTGTAATGGCCCAGGGTGGTGGCGGTGATCTGCTGGAGGTCGTCGGGGGTCTGTTTCATGGTGGGCTGCGCAGGCAATGGGGATTTGCCGAATATACGCCATGAGCCTAAGGACGGGGTGGCAACGTGGGTGGCGGCTGTACGCAGGTTAGTAGGCCGGTCAATAGGAAAACCGGTGCACCCGAGAGTGCCCTGTGTACAGCCGCCAAATCTTCAGCCCTGCTTCATACCCAGGCAATCAATCGAACGATCAACCATGGCTTTGGCGATCTCCAGCAAATGCCAAACCGAAAACACCATGGCGCGTTCGGCCCCCTTAAGTTGGTCGCCACACTGATATGCCGTGACTGAGGCACAACGCAGCAAGTCAGCCACATAGAGTTGAGTGTCTTCAAAGCTCACATCGTCACTGACGTTGTAGAAACGCAGTTCATCGGGCGCCGAAGGCTGGTCGCCAGTGAGGTAGAAATCGATTGCGCGATAGAGCGCGGATCGGTCTCTGAGCGGGGCGTCGGTTTCAGGTGCGTTGGAGGGTGGATCGGGAACGGATCTTTTCATGGGTAAAACTCCTGATATTGATTGGAGCCGACCGATATCGCGACTAAACGAACAGAGGTGGCGGCTGCGCGCAGGTTAGTCGACCGGTCACCAGGCAATACCGGCGCACCCGAGGGTGCCCTGCGCACAGCCACCATAAATTACAGGCGATAAAACACCTGAGATGAGGTGGCGCTGTGCGCCCGGTAATCCGGGCGACTAAACCCGATCACTGATAAGCAGTGACGGGCCGAAGACTAGCCACGGGATTTGGCAGGCGCAAGCGTGCGAAATGATCTAGGAAATGTCCTGCAAATGAAAGGGAACGGGCCTGCTGGCACTCTGATTTTCTTGTAGGAAGTCTTCCCTTCGCAGGTCGGTGATGACCTACGGCAGACGAGCTTTTGTGGCGAGGGAGCTTGCTCCCGCTGGGTTGCGAAGCAGCCCCCAAGCCATTCAATGAGGTGTGTCAGGCAAAACAGGTCAGCAGGTTTTGCGATTGCTGCGCAATCGAGCGGGAGCAAGCTCCCTCGCCACAAAAGCTCTGCAATTGCACAAGCAGTCAGCGTTTGTTGAGGCCCCGTGCGAGGCGATCCCCACCCAATTGGATGATGGCCACCAACACCACCAACAACACAATCACCGTCAACATGATCTGGCTGTCAAAGCGCTGATATCCGTAACGATACGCAATGTCCCCCAGCCCACCAGCACCAATCGCCCCGGCCATGGCCGACGAGTTGATCATCGTCACCAAGGTAATGGTGAAACCGCCGACAATCCCCGGCAACGCCTCTGGCAACAGCACATGCCAGACGATATGCCAGCGCCGGCAACCCATCGCCTGCGCCGCTTCGATCAAGCCGTGATCGACCTCGCGCAAACTCACTTCAGCGATGCGCGCAAAGAACGGTGTCGCGGCAATGGTCAGCGGCACGACGGCCGCCCAGACACCGTAAGTGGTGCCGACAATCAGCCGCGTGAACGGGATCAGCGCCACCATCAGGATCAAAAACGGAATCGAGCGAAACAGGTTCACGAACGCCCCCAGTGCACGGTTCAGCACGGGCGCCTGGTAGATGCCGCCCTTGTCGCTGGTGACCAGAATCACGGCCATCGGAATCCCCGCCAGCAGCGCGATGAGCGATGAGACACCGACCATCAAAAACGTGTCGATAAAGCCCTGCAGCAAGCGATCAAACCACATAACCCAGCACCTCCACCTGTTGCGCCCAGTGGCCGGCGCGCTGACGCAGTGCCTCGGCGCCCAGGGACGAGCCTGTCACCGCCAACAGCAATTGCCCCAGCGCATGCCCCTGAATCCGTTCCACGCCGCCCTGAAGCAACCTCACGCGGCCACCGAGGGCGGCAAACAATGCCGCCAGGTCCGGTTCGTCGGTCGCGCTGCCGGTGAATTGCAAACGCAGCACCACCGCGGCGTCCGAGGATTGCGGCTGTGCCTGTAGGCGACTCTGCAATTCCTCCGGCAACGCGTGTTGCAGCGGCGCGAGCAAGGTCTTGCTGACCTCATGCTGCGGGTTGCCGAAGACTTCCCACACCGGCCCTTGCTCGACGACACGTCCGTGCTCAAGCACCACGACCCGGTCGCAGATATCGCGGATCACCGCCATCTCGTGGGTGATCAGCACGATGGTCAAACCCAGGCGCCGATTGATCTCGCGCAACAGGCCGAGGATCGACTGGGTGGTCTCCGGATCCAGCGCCGAAGTCGCCTCGTCACACAGCAGGATTTCCGGGTCATGCACCAATGCACGGGCGATGCCGACGCGCTGTTTCTGCCCGCCGGAAAGCTGCGCCGGGTAGGCTTTGTGCTTCTCTTGCAGGCCCACCAGTTCCAGCAGTTCGCGGACCTTTTTCTCGCGCTTGTCCTTGGGCACACCGGCCACTTTCAGCGGCAACTCAACGTTCTGCCAAACCGTCTTGGCCGACATCAGATTGAAGTGCTGGAAGATCATGCCGATCCGCCGACGCAGCGCCACCAAGCGGTCTTCATCGAAGTCGCCGATGTCCACTTGATCGATCAATACCCGCCCGGTGCTCGGCTGTTCCAGGCGATTGATCGTGCGGATCAGCGACGACTTGCCGGCGCCGCTGCGGCCGATGATGCCGAACACCTCACCGCGCTGAATCGCCAGGTCGATGCCGTGCAACGCCGCCACCGGGCCTTGCTGGCCGTTGTAGGTTTTGCCCAGGCCGATGAAGCGCACATGGGCACGGTTAAGGTCCGGGTGCAGTTCGGTGTGTTCGGCTTTCTGGGGCTCTGGAATCTCCAGTCGCCGTTGGATCGCGGCCGTCATGCTTAGCTTTCCCAGCCGGCTTGATAGAGCTTGCCGTGGGCTTTATCCAGCGCCGCACGAACGGCGGGCGAGTGCTGGTAGATGTCGACGAATTTGATCAGGCGCGGGTCGGTTTTGCTTTTCGGCTGGATCACGAACTGGATCACGTATTCCTTGTGATCGAGGCCGTCGAACAGCAACGCCGAGCCGGCATCGAAGGTCTTCGACAGACGAATGTAGGCCGGGTAGCCCTGGACCAGATCAGCGTCGTCGTAGGCGCGAACCAGTTGCACGGCTTCAACCTGGAGGATTTTGATTTTCTTCGGGTTGGCGATGATGTCTTCTTCGGTGGCCTTGTAGCCCACGCCTGGCTTGAGGGTGATCAGGCCCGCCTTGGCCAGCAGTTGCAGGCCGCGCCCGCTGTTGATCGGGTCGTTGGCGATGGCCACGCTGGCACCCTCTGGCAGCTCGTCGAAGCTTTTGTATTTCTTCGAGTAGAGGCCGACGTTGTTGATGATTCCCGGCGCGAACGGCACCAGGTCAAACCCGGCGGCGGCCTTGGCGTTTTCCAGGAACGGGATGTGCTGGAAGTAATTCACATCAATGTCGCCGGCGGCGAGGCTGACGTTCGGGGCGATCCAGTCACTGAACTCGACGAGTTCGACTTTCAGGCCTTGCTTGGAGGCCTCTTCGACGGCGGCTTCCAGCGGGATCGCGAACGCGGCGGTGGTGCCGACTTTCAGCGGCGCGTCGGCGGCGAACACCGCCGAGCTGAAGAGGCCGAGGGCCAGGGCCAGTGCTTTGACTGGGTGAGAGAGGTAGTGCTTGGTCATGATGGTTATTCCAGTCAGGGCATTGAAGTTTGTGGATCGTTCCCACGCTCTGCGTGGGAATGCCTCCCGGGACGCTCCGCGTCCCTGCGGCTGTGACGCAGAGCGTCACTGGCTGCATTCCCACGCGGAGCGTGGGAACGATCGGTTACAGGGGTTTGTGTCGGTAGTGGGAGCCGGTGTGTTGCTCCGGCAAGTGCGCCTCACCGTGAAACAGCTTCTCGCGCAGGCTGCCGCTGTCGTAGGCGGTTTTGTACGACCCGCGACGCTGCAACTCCGGGATCACCAGGTCGATGAAATCCACATAGCTTTCCGGCGTGACAATCCGCGTCAGGTTGAAGCCATCCAGCCCGGTTTCGGCGATCCAGGATTCCAGTTCATCCGCCACTTGCTCAGGCGAACCCACCACGGTGATGTAGCGGCCACCCAGGGCGTGTTGTTCGAGCAATTTGCGCCGGGTCCAGTCGTTGTTTTGCAGGTTCTTGGTCGCCGACTGGATCGCGTTGCTTTTCACGTACTGGATCGGCTCGTCGATTTCGTACTGGGAAAAATCGATCGCCGTGGACGCCGAGAAATGCGCCACGCCGGCCTCGGCGCTGGCGTAGCTCAGGTACTCGGCGTGTTTGGCCCAGGCCAGTTCTTCGGTGGTGCCGACGATCACGTTCAAACCCATGAACACCTTGATGTCCTCGGGATTGCGCCCGGCCTCGACCGCGCTGGCGCGGACCTTGTCCACTTGCACCTTGGTCGACGGTTTGTTCTGGCCGCTGATGAACACGCACTCGGCGTGACGCCCGGCGAACAGCAAGCCGCGATCCGAACTGCCGGCCTGAAACAGCACCGGCGTGCGTTGTGGCGACGGTTCGCAGAGGTGATAACCCTCGACCTGATAGAACTCGCCCTTGTGCTCGACCTTGTGCACTTTCTCCGGCTGGGCGTAGATCCGTTGCTTGGGATCGTTGAGCACCGCGCCGTCCTCCCAACTGCCTTCCCAGAGTTTGTAGAGCACTTGCAGGTATTCATCAGCCTGGTCGTAGCGGCGGTCGTGCTCGACTTGCTCGCTCAGGCCCATGGCTTTCGCGGCGCTGTCGAGGTAGCCGGTGACAATGTTCCAGCCCACGCGGCCGCGGCTCAAATGGTCGAGGGTCGACATGCGCCGGGCGAACAGATACGGCGGCTCGTAGGTCAGGTTGGCGGTGAGGCCGAAACCGAGATTTTTCGTCACCGCCGCCATCGCCGAGACCAGCAGCAACGGGTCGTTGACCGGCAGCTGGATCGACTCTTTCAGCGGCACGTCCACCGAGTTTTGATAGACGTCATACACGCCGACGATGTCGGCGATGAACAACCCGTCAAACAGTCCGCGCTCCAGCAGTTGCGCCAGTTCGGTCCAGTATTCGATGGTTTTGTACTGGGTGGACGTGTCCCGTGGATGGGTCCACAAGCCATGGTTGATGTGCCCGATGCAGTTCATGTTGAACGCGTTGAGCAGGATCTTTTTCTTCGCGTCGGCCATCAGAGGGTCCCCCGCAGCGGCGGGTTTTCATCGTTGAGGTAGTAATTGCCCACCGCGTGATACTTCCAGCGCACCGGGTCGTGCAGGGTGTGCACCCGAGCGTTGCGCCAGTGGCGATCCAGACCGTGTTCGATCAGGGTGGCCTGGCTGCCGGCGAGTTCGAACAGCGTGCTGCCGGCGGCGAGGGAGATTTCGGTGCTGATGGCTCGGGCTTCGGCGACGGCAATCGACGCAGCGGCGACGGTCTCGGCGTTCATCTCGGCCTGGGCCTTGTCGAGAAATTCGCCGGAGCGTTCGAGCAAGGCTTCGGTGGCGTGCAGGCGAATCGCCAAATGGCCGAAGCTCTTGATGGTCAGCGGGTCGTCGACGGCTTTTTCATGGGTGGCGTCGATCCACGGCCGGGTCTTGGTGCGCACGAAGTGCAGGGCATCTTCGTAAGCGGCGCGGGCGATGCCGGTGTCGATGGCGGCGTGAAGAATCTGTGCCAACGGGCCGACGGTGGTCGGGCGTTCGAAAGCGCTTTGGAACGGGATCACGTCTTCGGCGGCGACGTACACGTCTTCAAACACCACCGAACCGCTGCCGGTGGTGCGCTGGCCGAAGCCGCTCCAGTCGTCGATCACCGTCAGGCCTTTGCTGTCACGCGGCACGAAGGCGAGTTGCTGCACGCCGTGTTCATCCACCACCGAAGTCGGAATGCGCTGGGCGTAGATCGCGCCGGTGGCGTAGAACTTGCGACCGTTGATGCGGTAGCCATCACCGTCGCGTTTGAGGCTGGTGACGCGGTCATGGGCGGTTTTGGTGCCGAGTTCGGCCAGGGCATTGCCGAAACGCTGGCCGGCCAGGACTTCGGCGTACAGGCGCTTTTTCTGGTCTTCGCTGCCATTCACCCGCAGCACTTCGAGGGCGTAGAAATGGTTCTGCGGGATTTGCCCGAGGGAGCCGTCAGCCTGGGCAATCAAGGCAATGACCTTGGCCAGGGTGACGTTGGACACGCCAGCCCCGCCGTATTCTTTTGGCACGCTGATGCCCCAGAGGCCCGAGCGGGAAAACACTTCGAGTTCCGGGTGCGGCAAACGGCGTTCGCGGTCGCGCAGGGCGCTGTCGCGTTTGAAGTCGTTGGCCAGGTCACTGGCGACGATCAGGGCTTGCTCATCGCTGGTTATGACCGCGACGTGGTGAGAAAGAGTCATGTGTTTCTCCAGAGATCTGGTCAAAAGTGTTCTGGTCGTTAGATCCAGGAGTGACGAGCGGGTAGCGTGCCGTTGAGGTGATAAGCGCCGACGGCGTGGTACTTCCAGCGAACGGGGTCGTGCAAGGTGTGCACGCGGGCGTTGCGCCAGTGACGGTCGAGGTTGAATTCGGCGAGGGTGGCGCGGCTGCCGGCCAGTTCGAAGAGCTTTTCGCTGGCCAGCAGCGAGATTTCGGTGGTCAGCACTTTGGCTTCGGCCACGGCAATCGAAGCGCGGGCGGCGGATTCGGCGGTGAGCGGTGCGGCGTTGACTTGATCGAGCACTTGCCCGGCCTTGCGCAGCAGCGCTTCGGCGGCGTGCAGTTCGATTTTCAGTTTGCCGATGTCGGCGATCACATACAGGTCATCGCTGGCCCGTTCGACCTTGGCGTCGATCCATGGGCGGGCGCGGGTTTTGACGAATTCGATGGCGTCGTCGATGGCGCCACGGGCGATGCCGGCGTCGATGGCCGCCTGGATCAATTGCGACACGGCGCCCTGGATGTTCGGGCTGTCGTTGATCTTCCAGTTATCCACCACCAGCTCGGCGTCGACCCGCACGTTGTTGAGCAAAATGGTGCCGCTGGCGGTGGTGCGCTGGCCGAAACCGGACCAGTCATCGACGATGCGCAGCCCCGGCGTACCACGGCGGACGAAGGCCAGCACTTGCTTGCCGTCATCGTTCAAGGCCTTGACCGCGACCCAGTGGGCGAACAGCGCGCCGGTGGAGTAGAACTTCTGGCCACTGATGACAAAACCGTCGCCATCCGCCGTGATCCGCGCCTTGAGTTCGAGGGTGTTCTTGGTGCCGCGTTCCGGCCCGGCATTGCCGATGCGCCAGCCTTCGAGCACGCTTTTGAACAGCTGCTTTTTCTGCGCTTGCGTGGCGCTGCCGAGCACCAGATTCAGGATGCCGAACTGGTTCTGCGGGATCTGACCCAGTGCCGGATCGGCCGCGGAAATGATCGCGAACACATCGGCAATGGTGACGAACGAAACCTGCGGGCCACCGTACTCGCGCGGGATGGCAATGCTGCCCAGGCCGCTACGGGTGAACTGTTCGATTTCCGACCACGGCAACTTGCGCTGCTGGTCACGTTTGGCGGCTTGCAGGCGGGCGACTTGCGCCAGCTCATGGGCGGCCTTGATGGCTTGTGCGTCGTTGCGCAAAACCTGCGCGGGCAACAACAGGGGGGCGATATCCAGGTCACTCTGGATAGTAGCTTCTGCCAGACTGGACATCAGTGCCGCTCCTTGGCTGCACGCAATGCCCTGGCGATCTGCACTGGGGTGATTGTGTTCCGGACCATACCTACCTCACATCTCATGAAAAACGCCGCGAGGGTGGCGGCGAGCGAAAAACAAGAATGTCCGGTGGTCCGGTGCATATACCCTAAGCGCGTATAAAAAATTAATAAACTAACTTTTGGGAATATGCATAGAAGGGCGTCTGTCCGTGGGGCAACAGTTGTTTGTGGAGCAACAGTCGACGCGTGGGCTGGGGTGGAGAGGGGCTCCTGTGGGAGGGGGCTTGCTGTGGCGAGGGGGCTTGCCCCCGTTCGACTGCGCAGCAGTCGCCAACCCCTTCACCGCGATTAATAGATAAATCGCAGTTGTAGATTTGGGGGCGCTTCGCGCCCCAACGGGGGCAAGCCCCCTCGCCACAAAAGCCCTCCAGCCACAACGGTGTTTTCACTTCTTGCGGGGTTCTGCGGCTTTGAATTCTTCTTTCAACGGCACTTTCAGGTAGGGATTGGCGCAGCCGATCCTGAGCATTCGCGGCGGCGCCCAGCGCGAGTTATTGCCGACCCGGTCGAGGATGCAGTAGGTCACTTCCAGCCTCAGGTCTTCGCCGGCTTCAAGAATGATCGCTGGCGGCACCCAGACCTGGATCGGCTGGCCGATATCTCCGGCCTTGAGCTTGGGCAGGTCCATGCGCACATCGCCCCACTGCAGGGTGATTTCGTCGTCGACGGCCATGTTCAGGTAGGGCTCGATGGTCAGCGGCACACCGCGTTTGATCTGGTTCGGGTTGACCCCGTGACGGCGAATGGTATCGGGGAGGTTGACCGGGGCCAGCCCCTGGTTTTCGTCACCGGACACCGCGGGCGCCTGGCCGCCGGGGCAATCGAGTTTGATCTGCAACCGCGTGGTCAGCGACAGCGCCGGGTCCTGCCCGACCTGCATGACGCGGTAGTGGACGTGGGAGGTGCCATTGACGACAAAGCTCTCGGGCACGCGCAGTTGCACGGTCTGATTGACGTCGTCGACGATCAGGGCTTTTGAAGCCACGTAGCAGTCGTCCCAGTACAGTTCGATCAGATCGCCTTCGTCCATCCCGGGGTAGGGCGCTACAGCGATCAGCAAGTGGGCGGCCGAGGTGATGTTGATGCCACTCCTGTGGGATTGCGCCAGGGTCGGGGCCGCAAGTTCGGGTTTGTTCGAGGTGCTTGTCATGGTTCTCTCCTTGAAGCCTTGCAGCGAAGTCCGTTTCTGGAAGTTCAATAGGCGTGAATTACCGGGCAACAAAAAGTTCGTAGTGATAACGAATGCGTCGGGATAATTGGCGTCTGTTGCAGACTAGATAAGAGCGCGCCGGAATAGGTGTCAATAGAGTTTGTTAGTTGGATGATGGATTCAGTGTTATTCAGAAATTTCCTACGCCATGCAGTTAATAAGCTGCAGCATGCTGTCGAACTTTACCCACGTTTTCTCCCGGTTTGACCCGTCGGGTACGCAGACCCGTTGAGCCGGGTGGTTCGGGTTAATGGCGAATTTTAGGCAGGAGGATTCTGTTGCAGAACATATATATGTACGGCATTCAGGCCGGCGAAGTTATATAGGCTTGATTCGAGAGAGGGGTGTTTGAAGCGGAAGGTAACTGTCACTTCCATCCATGGAAGTTAACAAGTTTTAAATCATCTTTCAGTTGTGCGAGTTGTTCAGAAACTTGCTGAGGAACTGTTGGGTCCGTTCTTCTTTAGGATTGGCAAACAGCGCCTTCGCGTCACCTTGCTCGACGATCACACCCTTGTCGAAAAACACCACGCGGTTCGCTACGTCACGGGCAAAGCCCATTTCGTGGGTGACGATGACCATGGTGCGGTTCTCTTCGGCCAGGCTGCGGATGGTCGACAACACTTCACCGACCAGCTCGGGGTCGAGCGCAGAAGTGGGCTCATCGAACAGGATCACTTCCGGCTCCATCGCCAGCGCTCGGGCAATGGCCACGCGCTGTTGCTGACCACCGGAGAGGCGTCGCGGGTAAGCGTCTTCCTTGCCCGCCAGGCCAACCCTGGCCAACAGCTTTTTACCCAGGGCCACGGCTTCGGCGTGCGGGATCTTCTTTACGATGATCGGGCCTTCGATGACGTTTTCCAGGGCGGTGCGATGGGGGAACAGGTTGAAGTTCTGGAACACGAAACCCACGTGCTGGCGCAAACGTCGCACCAGGCCTTGCTGCTGGTTCAGCGGGCGGCTGCCATCGATCTCGATGTCGCCGACCTTGATCCGGCCGCTGGTGGGTTCTTCGAGGAAGTTCAGGCAACGCAGGAACGTGGTCTTGCCCGAGCCGCTGGGCCCGATAATCGCCACGACCTCGCCTTCTTTCACTTCCAGATTGATGCCGTTAAGCACCACTTGACCCTTGAACTGCTTTGTCAGTTTTTCCACGACAATCATTGGGTCAGGACTCCTGGTCGTGCCGATTGACCCGCGCTTCCAACTTGTTCTGCAGGTGCGAGAGCACCGTGGCCAGAATCCAGTAGATCAGCGCGGCGGCCAGATACATGGTGAACACTTCGAAGGTGCGGGCGGTGATCAATTGCGCCTGGCGGAACAGCTCCGGCACCTGGATGGTGGCGGCCAGCGCGGTGTCCTTGACCAGGGAAATGAAGCTGTTGCCCAGCGGCGGCAAAGCCGTGCGCATCGCTTGCGGAATGATGGCCCGGCGCAAGGTCTGCGCGCGGGTCATGCCGATGCTCGCGGCGGCTTCCCATTGGCCACGCTCGATGGAACTGATCGCGGCACGCAGGATTTCGCAGGCGTAGGCGGCCATGTTCAGCGAGAAGCCGATCAGGGCTGCCGGCAGCGGATCAAGTTCGACCCCCAATTGCGGCAAGCCGTAATAGATCACGAACAGTTGCACCAGCAACGGCGTGCCGCGAAAGAACGACACGTAGATGCGGGCGAGCCAGCTCACCGATTTGAACCGCGACAGGCGCATCAACGCCAGGCCGAAGCCCATCACCAGGCCGAAGAACATCCCGCCCAGGCTCAAGATCACCGTGTAGTACGCGCCCTTCAACAGGAAGGGCGCGGAGTCCAGTGCGAGTTGGAAAGCTTCTTCCATTATTTGGTGACGTCAGTCTGGAAGTATTTTTCCGAGATCTTGGCCAGTGTGCCGTCGGCGCGCAGCTCGTCGAGGGCTTTGTTCACTGCAGCCAGCAGTTCAGGCTCGCCTTTACGCAGGGCAATCCCGGATTCCTGACGGGAGAATGCCTGGCCGGCAGCCACGGTTTTCGGGGCTTTCTTGGCGTATTCAAGCGCCGCGAGGCGGTCGATCAGGATGGCGTCGGTACGGCCGTTGTTCAGGTCGGCGAACTTGGTCGGATCATCGTCGTAGGTGCGCACGTCAGCGCCCGGCACGTTGGCGCGGACCCACTGTTCGTAGTTGGTACCCAGGCCTACACCGACTTTCTTGCCGGTCAGGTCAGCGGCGGTCTTGATGTTCAGCGCGGCTTCCTTGCTCTTCAGCACCAGCGCTTGAATCCCGGAGATGGTGTACGGCTCGGAGAAGTCATACTTCTTCTTGCGCTCGTCGGAGATGGTCACCTGGTTGACCACCAGGTCCAGGCGCTTGGATTCCAGAGCGGCGAGGATGCCGTCCCACTTGGTTGGCTGAATCTTGGCTTTAACGCCCAGCTTTTTGGCCAGGGCTTCGGAGAGCTCGACTTCGAAGCCGGCCAGTTTGCCGTCGGCGTCGACGAAACTGAACGGTGGATAAGTGCCTTCCAGGCCGACGTTGATCACGCCTGCGTCCTTGATTTTTTGCAGCTGCTCACCGGCAACCGCTTGCCCCAACAGGCCGGCGCTCAATGCCAGGCCCAGCGAACCTACCAGCAGGTTGCGACGTAGTGCGGAAAAATTCATGACAAGCCCCTGTGTTTTCTTATGGAAGACGCTATTAGGAATGTTGGCAAAATCGGGATTTGAACGATTGCGATATCCTGCCCTAAAGCAGCTTATGCGTCTCGCGCCAAATTCGCCTGCGGCGCGACTATATGATGATGGCGTTAGATAGGAAAATACTAAATATCAATTTTGTTATTCGTTTATAGAATATGCGGCCGACGCAGTTGATCGTTCCCACGCTCTGCGTGGGAATGCGGCCCGGGACGCTCCGCGTCCCATTGGAACGCAGAGCGTCCCTTGAGGCATTCCCACGCGGAGCGTGGGAACGATCTGTCTGCGCGGGAACGATCGGTCAAAGAAAGTCTTTATAGGCAAACAACGCCGGCGCCCCACCGGTGTGCAGGAAGATGATCGGCCCGTCATCAAACCGCCCACGGCCAATGCCATCGAGCAATCCGGCCATGGCCTTGCCGGTGTACACCGGATCCAGCAGCAAACCTTCCTGACTCGCCAGCAACTTCACCGCCGACAACGTCCCGGCATTCGGCTCGCCATAACGCGGGCCGAAGTATTCATCCCACAACTCGACTTTGAACGATGACGGCAAACTCACCCCCAGCAACTCCGCCGTGCGCTCGGCCAGGCCCTGGACTTTCGGTCGCTGATCTTCCTCGCTACGGGACACCGTCACGCCAATCACTGGCAAATCCGGGAGTGCTTCGTTCAAGGCCAATGCCAGGCCACTGTGGGTGCCGGCACTGCCCGACGCCAGGACCACGGCCGCGAACTTCAGGCCGGTGTCCTTGATCTGTTCTGCCAATTCCAGCCCGGCGCGAACGTAACCCAGCGCACCCAAGGCGTTGGAGCCGCCAATCGGCACCACGTACGGATGCTTGCCGTTATTGCGCAGGCGATCGGCCAAGGCTTGGAGTTGGTCGTCGGCGTTGTCGAGGTTCTCCACCAGCTCGACCTTGGCATCGAACAAATCCAGCAACAGCCGATTGCCGTTGCCAACATAGTTGGCGTCATCCGTGCCCAGCGGATTTTCCAGCAGCGCCACACAACCCAGGCCCAGTTTGGCGGCGATGGCCGCCGTCTGGCGTACGTGGTTGGATTGCAGTGCGCCAGCGGTGATCAAGGTGTCGGCGCCCTGGGCCAGCGCATCGGCGGCCAGGTATTCGAGTTTGCGCAGCTTGTTGCCGCCCATCGCCAGCGGTGTCAGGTCGTCGCGTTTGACGTAGACATCGCGGCCCAGCCAGGTGGACAAGCGTTCGAGTTTTTCCAGAGCGGTAGGGTGGCCAAGCAGGTCGAGGCGGTTAAAGCGGGCAAGCGATTGTTTGATCATGGGTCCGTACTGGCGGAGGAGGATGTCAGGACTATAGGCACGGCTATTTGTGCGAGCAACCGCCAATCGCTTATATCCGAATGTGCTGAACACAGCACAATTGGTTCTTAATTCGGCTCAGAGCCCTTGCCGTAAAGTAATCGCCGTCAGCGCGGCCAGACAGTCCGGCCGCCCGTGTGGAGTTTTTACCGTGAGCGAGCGTTCCAGCCATTGGCAATTGCAGACCATCGTCAGCCAGCTGCGCACGGCACGTGATCAATGGCGTGCACAAAACGGCCGCGCCAGCGGCGAGCAGGGCGGTCGCGAGTTGCCGTCCCGGGCGGCGATGGCGGAGATTCTTGAAGCCTTGTGCGGGGCGTTGTTCCCGATGCGTCTGGGGCCGGTGGATTTGCGTGAAGAGAGTGAAGACTTCTACGTCGGCCATACCCTCGACGTGGCGCTGAACGCATTGCTGGCCCAGGCGCGACTCGAACTGCGTTACGCCGCCCGGCACAGCGCCGAGGTCGACACCGAAGTCGAGGCCAAGACCATTTCCATCATCCAGGACTTCGCCCTTGCCTTGCCGGGGCTGCGTAGTCTGCTCGACACCGACGTGCTGGCGGCCTATCACGGCGACCCGGCAGCGCGCAGCGTCGATGAAGTGCTGCTGTGCTATCCGGGGATCCTGGCGGTGATTCACCATCGCCTCGCCCATCACTTGTACCGTGCCGGGTTGCCGTTGCTGGCGCGGATCAGCGCGGAAATCGCGCACTCGGCGACCGGCATCGACATTCATCCGGGGGCGCAGATCGGCCGCAGCTTCTTTATCGATCACGGGACGGGTGTGGTGATTGGCGAAACGGCGATCATCGGCGAGCGGGTGCGGATCTATCAGGCCGTGACGTTGGGTGCCAAGCGTTTCCCATCGGATGAGGACGGCCAGTTGCAGAAGGGCCATCCGCGGCATCCGATTGTCGAGGACGATGTGGTGATCTATGCCGGGGCGACGATTCTGGGGCGGATCACCATCGGCAAGGGCTCGACCATTGGCGGCAACGTATGGCTGACCCGCAGCGTACCGGCGGGGTGCAACCTGACGCAGGCGAATTTGCAACATGATGATGGAACGCAGAAGTAAGGCCCGAGATCTGGGCTGACTGAACTGGCCTCTTCGCGGGCAAGCCTCGCTCCTACAGGTTATGCGCGATTTTTCGAAATTGCGCGGACCTGTAGGAGCGAGGCTTGCCCGCGAATGGTTTCAAGCCGAACCGCGATAATGGCAATCCGCCAATTTCCCAGTGAACGAATCCCCCTACCCCCACGTCATACCCTTCCTTGAGCTAGCGTAGGAAAGCGACCGCCGAGCCCTGCGATTAGTCCTTAGCACGCTATTCATGTTTAACTTGAACGCTCATTCAAGTTAAACCGCCGGTTTGCTGCCCGCTCACAACAGGAGGCTTGCCCTTGCCGAGTCCGTTTCTGATTGCCCTGTTTCACCCCCTTGAGGTGCGCTGTTCATGAGTGCACCGTCCACCCTTCCAAGCGGCCAAGTCCGCATGAATCCACCGGTGTTTTACTTCGCGGCGGGTTTCATCCTGTTGTTCGGCATCGTTGTCATGGCCTTCCCCAAGCAGGCCGGTGCCTGGCTGCTGGAAGCGCAAAACTGGGCGGCCAATACGGTCGGCTGGTATTACATGCTCGCGATGACCCTGTATCTGGTCTTCGTGGTGGTCACCGCGTTATCGGGCTACGGCAAGATCAAGCTCGGTGCCGACCACGACGAACCCGAATTCAGTTACCTGTCCTGGGCCGGCATGCTGTTCGCGGCCGGGATCAGCATCACGCTGTTTTTCTTTTGTGTGTCCGAACCGCTGACGCACCTGGCGCAGCCGCCCCAAGGCACCGCCGGCACGCCGGAAGCGGCGCGCCAGGCGATGCAGATTCTGTTTCTGCACTGGGGCCTGCATGGCTGGGGCGTTTTCGCCTTTGTCGGTATGGCGCTGGCCTACTTCGCCTATCGGCATAACCTGCCGCTGGCCCTGCGTTCGGCGCTGTACCCGCTGATCGGCAAGCGCATCAACGGCCCCATCGGCTACGCGGTGGATGGCTTCGGCATCATCGCCACGGTGTTCGGCCTCGGTGCGGACATGGGGTTTGGCGTGTTGCACCTCAACTCGGGGCTCGACTACCTGTTCGGCATCGCCCACACCCACTGGATTCAGGTGGGCCTGATCACGCTGATGATGGGCGCGGCGATCATCGTTGCCGTCTCCGGCGTCGATAAAGGCGTGCGGGTGATGTCCGACATCAACATGCTGCTGGCCTGCGCGCTGCTGCTGTTCGTGCTGTTTGCCGGCCCGACCCAGCACCTGCTCAACACCTTGATCCAGAACATCGGCGACTACCTCGGCGCGTTGCCGATGAAGAGTTTCGACCTCTACGCCTACGATAAACCCAGCGACTGGCTAGGCGGCTGGACGGTGTTCTACTGGGCCTGGTGGATCGCATGGTCGCCGTTCGTGGGCCTGTTCATCGCGCGGATTTCCCGTGGCCGGACCATCCGCGAATTCGTCTTCGGCGTGCTGTTGATCCCGCTCGGTTTCACCCTGGCGTGGATGTCGATCTTCGGCAACAGCGCCATCGACCAGGTGCTCAACCACGGCATGACGGCGCTCGGTATGTCGGCCATCGATAACCCGTCGATGACCCTGTACCTGCTGCTGGAAACCTATCCGTGGAGCAAGACTGTGATCGCGGTCACGGTGTTTATCAGCTTCGTGTTCTTCGTCACCTCCGCTGACTCCGGCACCGTGGTCCTGTCTACGCTGTCGGCCAAGGGCGGCAACCCGGATGAAGACGGGCCGAAATGGCTGCGGGTGTTCTGGGGCGCGATGACCGCGCTGGTGACCAGCGCGCTGCTGTTCTCCGGCAGCATCGATGCGCTGAAGTCGGCGGTAGTGCTGACCTCGTTGCCGTTCTCGATGATCCTGCTGCTGATGATGTGGGGGCTGCACAAGGCGTTCTACCTGGAGTCGCAGAAGCAGATTGCGCAGATGCATTCCCTGGCGCCGGTCTCCGGTTCCAAGCGTGGAGGCTGGCGTCAGCGCTTGAGTCAGGCGGTGCATTTCCCGTCGCGGGATGAGGTTTATCGCTTCCTCGAAACCTCGGTGCGTCCGGCGATTGAAGAAGTGACGGCGGTGTTTGTCGAGAAGGGCTTGAGCGTGGTCGCTCAGCCAGACCCGGCCAACGACAGCGTCAGCCTGGAAATCGGTCATGGCGAGCAGCATCCGTTCATCTACCAGGTGCAGATGCGCGGCTACTTCACGCCGTCCTTCGCCCGTGGCGGCATGGGTTCCAAGCAACTCAACAACCGTCGCTACTACCGCGCCGAGGTGCATCTGAGCGAGGGCAGTCAGGACTACGATCTGGTGGGCTACACCAAGGAGCAGATCATCAACGACATCCTCGACCAGTACGAACGGCACATGCAGTTCCTGCACCTGGTGCGCTGATCGAGCGCCGGTGACGGCTAGGCTTTGTTCAACACCATGAACAACACCAGCGCCGCCACCGGCACACTGAACACCACCGTGCCGACCACCAGCTCCGAGCTCACGGGCTGGTTGGCCGTGACCACGCCCACCGCGCCGTTGATCACCGTCAGTGCCAGCCACAGGACGACGAAGCTGTAAGTCAGTGTCTGGCGGCTGAAGCCGACTCGCTCGCCGATGTAGAGCATCAGTGCGAGCAGGACCAGGCCGAAGAAGATGATGATGGTGGTGTGCATATGTGCTCCGCCTGTCGATAGGTGTTGCCTGTCCGACCGCCATCGCGAGCGAGCTCGCTCCCACAATTGATCCTTGTTGTTCACCAGTTTAGTGGTCGCTGGAGATCCAGTGTGGGCGTAGTGCATGTCGATCCGGGATGTGTCTTTCGCTCGGGTGTTCCCGCGTCCGGACTCTCCATCCCCCTTCGCATCGTCGCCAGCCGGGCGGTCTCCCGTGTGAGCGAGTAGTCCCCAAGGTCGAGCGCTGCGCCCGGAGCGATTTCCAGTCCATGACGCGCTCAGACCACGCTGAACCCTTGACTTTGCAGGCTGTATCGAGCGTCCTGAACGGGCGCTTTGGGCCTGGGTGTCATTGCTGTACCCCCTATAAAAATGCATGCCATGTAGTACGAAATATTGCCTCGCCACGTCGGTTTAAGAGTGGCGCTCGGCCCGTGATCTGACCGTTTTGTATCGAAGTTGTCGAGGTCTCGTTGTGCAGGTAGCGCTAAGGTTCGCGGTACATACTGCTTCTCGGGAAAGTACACATTTGGGCGGCGGCGGTGGGCACCACCGACTCGGAGGGTCGTTGAATGTGGCGCTCATCCAAAGGGTAGTCGGTGATCGTTCGGGCCGCACGCGTGCAAGCCGAGAGCCGCGTGTGGAAGAAGTGTGAAACGTTTCAGCAAATAGTCGCAGCCAGGGTTGGCGGCGCATTACTTGGGCGTATGCTGGTCAACTTCGACGTATCGAAGTCACTGAACATTAGAAGACGGGCCTCTCCCGCAAGCGAGTTGGCCCGGGTGGAAATCGACACCATTTCAAAACAGACAAGAGAGGATTCGATGACTTACACCGCTGCCGAAAACCGCTATGAGTCCATCCCTTACCGCCGCGTAGGTCGCAGCGGGCTGGTGCTGCCGGCACTGTCCCTGGGGCTGTGGCACAACTTCGGCGACAGTACGCCGATCGACACCCAGCGCTCGTTGCTGCGCACGGCGTTCGACCTGGGCATCAACCACTTCGACCTGGCCAACAACTATGGCCCGCCGTATGGCAGCGCCGAAATCAACTTCGGTCGCTTGCTGCGCGAAGACTTCAAGCAGTACCGCGACGAACTGATCATCTCCAGCAAGGCCGGTTGGGACATGTGGCCAGGCCCGTACGGCCAGGGCGGCGGTTCGCGCAAATACGTGCTGGCCAGCCTCGACCAGAGCTTGCAACGCCTGGGCCTGGACTACGTGGACATCTTCTATTCCCACCGCTTCGACCCGGACACCCCACTGGAAGAAACCGCCAGCGCATTGGCCACTGCCGTGCAGCAGGGCAAGGCGTTGTACATCGGCATCTCGTCCTACTCCGGGGTGAAAACCCGCGAAATGGCCGCGCTGCTGCAAGAGTGGAAAGTGCCACTGTTGATTCACCAACCGGCCTACAACCTGCTCAATCGCTGGGTGGAAAAAGATCTGCTGGATGTCACCGATGAACTCGGCGCTGGCGTGATTGCGTTCACCCCGTTGGCTCAGGGTTTGTTGACCGACAAATACCTCAACGGCATTCCGAAGGATGCGCGGGTCAACCGTCCGGGCGGTGGTTCGTTGCAGTCGGCGCACCTGTCTGAAGCCAACATCGCCCACGTGCGCGGGCTCAATGAGATTGCCAAGCGGCGTGGCCAGAGCCTGGCGCAACTGGCCTTGGCCTGGACCCTGCGTGACCCGCGCGTGACCTCGGCCCTGATCGGCGCGAGCCGGCCGGAGCAGATTATCGAGAACGTCGGGGCGTTGAAGAATCTGAGCTTTAGCGCGCAAGAGTTGGCGGAGATTGATCGGTTTGCCCAGGAGGGCGGGATCAATCTTTGGGAGAAGCCTTCTACCGCTGAGTAACTGAGTACTGATCGTTCCCACGCTCCGCGTACTGATCGTTCCCTCGCGCAGCAAAGGAATGCATCCCGTGACGCTCCGCGTCACAGCGGACGCGGAGCGTCCATGGCTGCATTACCACGCAGAGCGTGGGAACGATCGGTTACCTGAAAAACGGCACATCCCCCAACACCGTCGCCCGCTGCATCACCCGCCGCGCCGGGCGGTAATCATCCACCGCGTAATGCTGAGTCACGCGGTTATCCCAGAACGCCACGTCGTCCTTCTGCCAGCGCCAGCGAATGGTGAAATCCGGCCGTGTGGCGTGGGCGAAGAGAAACTTCAGGATCACCTCGCTCTCGGTCTCCGACAGCTCATTGATCTTCGACGTAAACCCTTCATTGACGAACAGCGACCGGCGCCTGCTCACCGGGTGTGTACGAATCACCGGGTGCGACAGCGGCGGGTTCTTGCGTCGGGCTTCCTCCCACTGCGCTAATGCTTCCGGCGTGTTGCCGTAGCGCTCCAGCGGGAATGAACGGGTGAAGTCGTGAGTCGCGGTCAGCCCTTCGAGCAAGGTTTTCATCGGCGCCGACAACGCTTCATACGCCGCAATCCCGCTGGCCCATAACGTGTCGCCACCAAACTCCGGCAGTAACTTGGCACTGAGTACCGCGCCCATCGCCGGGGTCGGCAGGAAAGTGACGTCGGTGTGCCAGATCGCGTTGTCGCGCACGTCGGTAACGGCGGTGTCGAGGATCAGCACTTCCGGCTGTTCCGGCACGTTCGGGTAGATCGGGTGAATGTGCAGGTCGCCAAAATTTGCGGCGAACCGTGCCTGTTGTTGCGGCTCGATCGGTTGGTCGCGGAAGAACAGCACCTGATGCTTGAGCAGCGCCTGTTCGATGGCGTCACGCTGTGGCGGGGTCAGCGGCTGACTGATGTCGATGCCGCTGATCTGCGCGCCGAGGGCCGAGCTTAAAGGGACGATGGTCAGGTGGCTCATGGTGGTTCTCTTCAATCCGGGGCGCCGAGTTGTCGGCGTAGTCAGTGACAAATCTTCAGTGCGCCTGGCCGTGCCACGGCACCAATTTGCGTTGCAGGGCGCGCAGGCCCATTTCCATGGCGAAGGCAATCAGCGCGATCACCAGAATCCCCAGCACCACCACATCGGTGACCAGGAATTGCGCCGCCGACTGCACCATAAAGCCCAAACCGCTGGTGGCGGCGATCAATTCGGCGGCGACCAGCGTCGACCAACCCACGCCCAGACCGATGCGCACGCCGGTCAAGATGTCCGGCAGCGCGCTCGGCAGAATCACATGCCGAATCAACTGCGCCCGGGTCGCGCCCAAGGACTGCGCGGCGCGCAACTTGGCCGGATCAACCGTGCGCACGCCGGTGGCGGTGGCGATGGCAATCGGGGCGAAGATCGCCAGGTAGATCAGCAAGACTTTCGACAGCTCACCGATGCCGCACCAGATCACGATCAGCGGCAGGTAGGCCAGCGGTGGAATCGGGCGGTAGAACTCGATCAGCGGATCGAGAATGCCGCGAGCGATGCGGTTGTGGCCGATGGCAATCCCCACCGGCACGGCGGTGAGCACCGCGAAGCCGAGGCCCAGGCCGATGCGGCTCAGGCTCGCGCCCAAGTGCTGCCACAAGGTCGAATCCATGTAGCCGGTGGTCGCCAGCAGCCAGCCTTTTTGCAGCACGGCGGACGGCGGTGGCAGGAACAGCGGCTCGATCATGCCGGTGGCGGTGACGGCCCACCAGATGAACACCAAAGCGAACAACGTCAGCACGCTGATCCAGCGCGTGCTCACACTGCGCCGCACCGGAATCACCGTCGAACCGGGTTTCACCGTCACGGCCGGAATTTCATAGCTGCTCATGCGCGCTCCTGCCGCGTGGCGGCGCTGCGTTGGGAGAACACTTTGGCGAGCACGTGTTCGCGGGTTTCGATAAAGCGCGGGTCGGATTTGATCGCCCGTGCCGACTCACCGGCGGCGTAACGCTGGCCGAAGTCCAGGCTCAGGCGCTCGACGATTTGCCCGGGGTTGGGCGCCAGCAGAATCAGGTCAGTGGCGAGGAACACCGCTTCTTCGATGTCGTGGGTGATCAGGAACACCGGTTTGGCGGTGCGCTGCCAGACTTGCAGCAACAGTTCCTGCATCTGTTCGCGGGTGAAGGCATCGAGGGCGCCGAAAGGCTCGTCCATCAGCAACACGCGCGGGTCGGCAGCAAGGGCGCGGGCGAGGCCGACACGTTGCTTCTGGCCGCCCGAGAGCTGCCAGATGCGCCGGTTTTCGAAACCGGACAGGTCCACCAGTGCGAGCATTTCCCTGGCGCGGATCTCGCGTTTTTCTTTCGACACACCGGCCAGTTCCAGACCGAAACCCACATTGGCCAGCACGTCCTGCCAAGGCAGCAACGCATCGTCCTGGAACACCACGCCGCGTTCAGCACTCGGGCCTTTGACCGGCACGCCATCGAGGGTGATGCGTCCGGCGCTGGGTTCGACGAAACCGGCGATCAGGTTCAACAGCGAAGTCTTGCCACTGCCGGACGGGCCGAGGGCCACCAGCAATTGCTGGGGCCCCAGGCTCAAGGAAATATCCGTCAGTACCGGTTCCGGACTGCCGGGGTACTGTGCGCTGATGCGCTCCAGCTGTAGCAAAGCCATCGCGGTTAACTCCGATCAGTTGGTGATGTATTTCGCGCTGACATACGGGGCGTAGTCCGGCAGCACGGCCTCGACCTTGCCTTGTTCTTTCAGGAACGCGGCGGTGTCGGTGATGGCCTTGGTGGTCGGTGCGCCGAGGGTGATCACTTGATCAGCCGCCAGTGGGTAGACGTTGCCTTGCAGCAGCAATGGAATGTCAGCCGCTTTGGCCCCGGACAGCTTCACCAGTTTGTCGACGTTGCTTTGGTTGGCGAGCCAGGCATTCGGATCCTTGCGGTAGTCGGCGTAGGCGTCGAGGGTCACTTTGGCGAATGCGGTGACGATTTCCGGGTGCTTCTCGGCGAAGTCTTTACGCACGATCCAGGCATCGAAAGTCGGCGCGCCGAACTTGGCCAGTTCGCCGGAGGTGATCAGCACTTTGCCGTTTTCCTTGGCGACGCCCAGAGCCGGGTCCCAAACGTAAGTGGCGTCGATATCACCGCGTTTCCACGCAGCCACGATGGCCGGCGGCGCGAGGTTGAGGATGGTGACTTTCGACGGGTCGATGTTCCAGTGCTTGAGCGCGGCCAGCAGGCTGTAGTGGCCGGTGGAAACGAATGGCACGGCGATTTTCTTGCCGATCAGGTCTTGCGGGGTCTTGATCCCGGAACCGTCGCGAGCGACCAGGGCTTCAGCGGCGCCGATCTGGGTGGCAATGAGGAAGGTTTCCACCGGGACTTTGCGAGTGATCGCAGCGGTCAGGGGGCTGGAACCGAGGTAGCCGATCTGCACGTCGCCGGAAGCGATGGCGGCGATGATGTCGGCACCGTTGTCGAATTTGCGCCAGTCGATCTTGGCGTTGGTGGCTTTTTCATAAGCGCCGTCGGCCTGGGCGACTTTGGCCGGGTCGACGGTGGTCTGGTAGGCGACGGTGACGTCAGCCGCCTGGGCAAAGAAACTCGCCGCAGCCAAAGACGCGGCCGCCAGGAGGCGAAGAGGGAAATTCATTTTCATTGAGAGAAGCTCCTATCAGGCGACCGAGGATCGGCGTGAAAGGAGACTAAATGATATAAGAATCCGAAAATAAATAACTTTTTCGAATTAGCTTATGAGCGGAAAATTCTAAGCACGTCACCAGATCGTTCCCACGCTCTGCGTGAAAATGCAGCCCGTGACGCTCCGCGTCACTGGACGCAGAGCGTCCCTTGAGGCATTCCCACGCGGAGCATGGGAACGATCAAGATCGCCGCCTGCGGCAGTGCCTACAAAAGTAGCCTGTGGATCCACATTTGCTTTTGTGCAGGCAAAAAAAATCGCAACCCTGGCAGCGTCCCGTAGCTTATGAGCGGAAAATTCTAAGCACGTCACCAGATCGTTCCCACGCTCTGCGTGGGAATGCAGCCCGTGACGCTCCGCGTCACTGGACGCGGAGCGTCCCTTGAGGCATTCCCACGCGGAGCATGGGAACGATCAAGATCGCCGCTTAGTTACTGATCGCCAGAATACTCGCCTGATACGACCCGACAAACACATCGAAATCGCCGACTTCGTTCTGTTCCAGTTCCGTCTGATCAGCCAGCGACTTGCGCGCCAGCTCCTCAAACTTCGCCTGCTCTTCAACGCTCAGCGGTTCACTGCGAAAGTACTCCGCATGAACCCGGCTCTGACGCAGGGAGAACTGGGCAAAGCTTTCCTTATGCTCGGCCATCGCCGCCAGCACCATGGCCGAAGGCGTCCGGGACGGGTCCTTGATCTTCTCCAATTGCACGTCCAGCGCCTTGCTGTGCGCCTCGCCGCCATGGCTTTGATCAAGCAACGCGGCCAGCGGGGCAATCTGCTCCAGCAACTCGGTGGCCCATTCCTTCATGTCCACCGGTTGGCCGTCACGCTGCAATTGCAGGCCCGGGCGGCGACCTTCCTTGACCACGCTGAGGAAGTTGGTCGTGGCATTGGTGCAGGTGGTGTTGGCCAGCAACGGGCTTTCATTCAACGCGCAGTACAGCAGGAACGCATCGAGGAAGCGCGACTCGGTCAGGTCGATGCCCATCGGCAGGAACGGGTTGATGTCCAGGCAACGTACTTCGACGTACTGAATGCCACGGGCCACCAGCGCCTGGATCGGCCGCTCGCCGGTGTAGGTCACGCGTTTGGGGCGGATGTTGGAGTAGTACTCGTTTTCGATCTGCAGGATGTTGGTGTTGAGCTGAATCCACTCACCGTCCTTGTGCGTGCCGACTTCAACGTACGGGGCGTAAGGCGTGGCCACCGCTTTGCGCAGGCTGTCGGTGTAGCTCGCCAGGTCGTTGTAGCACGGCGTCAGGCCGGCCTGGGCATTGCTTTGATAACCGAGGTCGCTCATGCGCAGGCTGGTGGCGTATGGCAGGTACAAGGTGTCCGGGTCCAGTTGCTCCAGTTGATGGGAGCGGCCGCGCAGGAAACCGGCATCCAGCGCCGGCGAGGCACCGAACAGATACATCAGCAGCCAGCTGTAGCGACGGAAGTTGCGAATCAGCGCGATGTAGGCCGACGACTGATAGTCGCGGTCGGTGCCGACAAAGCCTTCAGCCTCTTTGAGCAGCGGCCAGAGCTGTTCCGGCAAGGAGAAGTTGTAGTGAATCCCGGCAATGCACTGCATGGTCTTGCCATAACGCAGGGCCAAACCCTTGCGGTAGACGTACTTGAGTTGACCGATGTTGGACGTGCCGTAATAGGCGATCGGGATATCTTCCTCGGCCGGCAACGGGCACGGCATCGATGGACTCCACAGGTACTCGTTGCCGAGCTTGCTGTAGGCAAAACGGTGAATGCTGTCCAGGCTCGCCAACGTGTCTGCCGGGTCGGGCAGGGCGGGCGTGATGAACTCCAGCAACGATTCGGAATAATCGGTGGTGATTTTTTCGTTGGTCAGCGCGGAACCCAATTCTTCCGGGTGCGGCGTTTGCGCCAGTCGACCTTCATCGGTCACGCGCAGGCATTCACGTTCGATGCCGTGAAGGCACTGTTCGAGCAGAGAGAGGTTAGCGCGCTCGCCGAGCAGAGCCAGGCGGCGGTTGAGAAGTTCGCTCAAGTTGGATTCCTTCACGCGTCAGTCGCCCCAATATGGGGGTGGGCAAGACGGTCTACAAGGGTGAAGTTAAAACTGGCGTTTTCGCCTGGTTCTTGAGCCATATCGGCCCGTACTGAAATGCCAACTTCACTCCCTGAATCTGGCTGTCGCGCACGCGGAAAAGTTCGACGCCGCAGTCGTAGCGCCGAAATTAACTCAAATCGAGGGTGGGGAGCTATAGGACAGCGAACGTGCCTTGCGCTTTTGCGACCAATTTGTCGCCTTGCATCACGTCGGCTTCGACCACCAATGTGCGGCGGCCCGGATGGATGACCCGCGCCGTGCACATCACTTCACCGTCAGACACGGCGCGAATGTAGTTGATCTTGCATTCGATGGTCGCGCTCTGCTGGTCAAAGCCGTGGGTGCTGGAACAGGCCAGCCCCATGGCAATGTCCACCAGACTGAACAACGCCCCGCCGTGCAGCTTGCCGCCGCGATTGCGCAGTTCTGGCGCCAGCCCCAGGGCGACTTGCGCCACCCCGGTTTCCAGACTGTGCAAACGACATCCCAGCAACTTGAAAAAAGCGCTTTCGGTCAGCCCGGCAGGGATGTCCATCAGCGTTTCTTCAACTGCTTGGCATTGGCGAACAGCGAAGCCATGGCGTTGTTGGCCGGGGCCGGCGCCGTGGTTTCCTTGCGCGGTGCAGTGTTCTGGGATTGGCGCGAAGACGAGCCCGGGCGTGCGCCACGGGCGCCGTCGATTTTCTCGCCCGGCGTGTCGCTCATGCGCATCGACAGGCCGACGCGTTTGCGCGGGATATCGACTTCCATGACCTTCACCTTGACCACATCACCGGCCTTCACCGCTTCGCGCGGATCCTTGATGAACTTCTCCGAAAGCGCGGAGATGTGCACCAAACCGTCCTGATGCACGCCGATGTCGACGAACGCGCCGAAGTTGGTCACGTTGGTCACCACGCCTTCGAGGATCATCCCCAGTTGCAGGTCCTTGAGGTCTTCGACGCCTTCCTGGAACTCGGCGGTCTTGAACTCGGGACGCGGATCGCGACCGGGTTTTTCCAGTTCTTGCAGGATGTCGGTGACCGTTGGCAGACCGAATGTTTCATCGGTGTACTTCTTCGGATCGAGGCGCTTGAGGAAGCTCGCGTCGCCGATCAGCGAGCGGATATCTCGGTCGGTTTCAGCGGCAATGCGCTGCACCAGCGGATAGGCTTCCGGGTGAACGGCGGACGAATCCAGCGGGTTGTCGCCATTCATGACGCGTAGGAAACCGGCAGCCTGTTCGAAGGTTTTTTCGCCCAGACGCGCGACTTTCTTCAGCGCCGCACGGGTTTTGAACGCGCCGTGCTCGTCGCGGTGGCTGACGATGTTCTGTGCCAGTGTCGCATTGAGGCCGGAGATGCGGGCCAGCAGCGCCACGGAAGCGGTGTTCACGTCCACGCCCACGGCGTTTACGCAGTCTTCGACCACCGCGTCCAGGCCGCGCGCCAGTTTCAGCTGCGACACGTCGTGCTGGTACTGGCCGACACCGATGGATTTCGGGTCGATCTTCACCAACTCCGCCAGCGGATCCTGCAAGCGCCGAGCAATCGACACCGCGCCACGGATCGACACGTCGAGGTCCGGGAATTCCTTGGACGCCAGTTCCGACGCCGAGTAAACCGATGCACCGGCCTCGGACACCATGACTTTGGTCATCTTCATCGCTGGGTATTTTTTGATCAGCTCAGCAGCCAGTTTGTCGGTTTCACGGCTGGCGGTGCCGTTGCCGATGGCGATCAGGTCCACGGAGTGCTTGGCGCACAGGGCGGCGAGGATCGCGATGGTCTGGTCCCACTTGTTGTGCGGCACGTGTGGGTAAACCGTGGCGTGATCCAGCAGCTTGCCAGTGGAATCGACCACGGCCACTTTGCAACCGGTGCGCAGGCCCGGGTCGAGGCCCAGGGTGGCGCGCGGGCCGGCCGGGGCCGACAGCAGCAAGTCGTGCAGGTTGTGCGCGAACACGTTGATCGCTTCGGTCTCGGCGCCGTCGCGCAGTTCGCCCAGCAGATCGGTTTCCAAATGCGTGTAGAGCTTCACTTTCCAGGTCCAGCGCACCACTTCGCCCAGCCATTTGTCGGCGGCGCGGTTCTGGTTCTGGATGCCGAATTGCTGGCCGATCATGCCTTCACACGGGTGCATGGTGCCCGGCAACTCGTCGCCGACTTTCAGCGCCGAACTCAGGATGCCTTCGTTGCGGCCACGGAAAATCGCCAGCGCGCGGTGCGACGGCATGCTTTTGAGCGGTTCATCGTGTTCGAAATAGTCGCGGAACTTGGCGCCTTCCTCTTCCTTGCCGGCGATCACGCGGGCACTGAGGGTGGCTTCCTGCTTGAGGTAGCTGCGCAGCTTGTCCAGCAGGCCGGCGTCTTCGGCGAAGCGTTCCATGAGGATGTATTTGGCGCCTTCGAGGGCGGCCTTCACATCGGCCACGCCTTTTTCGGCGTCGACGAAGCGCGCGGCTTCGGCGTCTGGCGTCAGGCTCGGGTCGTTGAACAGGCCGTCAGCCAGCTCGCCGAGGCCGGCTTCCAGGGCGATCTGGCCCTTGGTGCGGCGCTTCTGCTTGTACGGCAGGTACAAGTCTTCGAGGCGGGTCTTGGTGTCGGCGAGTTTGATGTCGCGTTCCAATTGTGGGGTCAGCTTGCCCTGTTCCTGGATGCTGGCCAGGATGCTGATGCGCCGTTCGTCGAGTTCTCGCAGGTAGCGCAGGCGCTCTTCCAGATGCCGCAACTGGATGTCATCGAGGCTGCCGGTCACTTCTTTCCGGTAGCGGGCGATGAAGGGAACGGTAGAGCCCTCATCGAGTAGCGCGACGGCCGCTTCGACCTGTTGTGGGCGTACACCGAGTTCCTCGGCGATGCGGCTGTTGATGCTGTCCATAAAACCACCTGACAAATTGTGAAAGCAGGCTCGCAGGCGCAGGGATAAAGGCCCGGCGAGTCTGGTTGAGCGGCCTGGCCTGCGCCGCTGCCTGGGTCAAAAGGCATTCCGTTGACCCGTGAAATCGAACAATTACTGCGCAAGCCGTGAAAATAAAAAGCGGCCACCCACAGTGACGATCAGACGTTGCCTGACACAAAACGCCGCGCATTATAACCAGCGTTCTGTCATTCGGGGGCATTGCACCCTGTAGGCAGAAATACCGGTTTTCTGGCGATGAAGGAAAAATCTGCTAACAATGCACACGGTGCGTATAACGGCAGCTACGCCATAATGCGCGCCGAGCTAAAAGGAGCATCTAATGAGCAGCACTGCAAACAATGCTGAAGGCGAAAAAATTCTGATTGTTGATGACGATCCAGGGCTGAGCAGCCTGCTGGAACGCTTTTTCGTCAGCAAGGGCTACCGCGCCCGCGCCGTACCGAACACCGAACAGATGGACCGCCTGCTGGCGCGTGAAGTGTTCAACCTGGTCGTCCTCGACTTGATGTTGCCCGGCGAAGACGGTTTGACCGCCTGCCGCCGCCTGCGTGGCGCGAACAACCTGATCCCGATCATCATGCTCACCGCCAAGGGTGATGAGCTGAGCCGCATCAAGGGCCTGGAACTGGGCGCCGACGATTACCTGGCCAAGCCGTTCAACCCGGACGAGCTGATGGCCCGGGTCAAAGCGGTCCTGCGTCGTCAGGCCGCGCCAGTGCCGGGTGCGCCGGGCAGCGAAGACGAAAGCGTGACCTTCGGTGACTACGAACTGTCCCTGGCCACCCGCGAACTCAAGCGCGGTGACGAAGTACACATGCTCACCACCGGTGAGTTCGCGGTACTCAAGGCCTTGGTCATGAACGCCCGTCAGCCGCTGACCCGCGACAAGCTGATGAACCTGGCCCGTGGCCGCGAATGGGATGCCCTGGAGCGTTCCATCGACGTGCAGATCTCCCGTCTGCGCCGGATGATCGAGCCCGATCCGTCCAAACCGCGCTACATCCAGACAGTCTGGGGCGTGGGTTACGTGTTCGTTCCGGACGGCGCCGCCACCAAGTGATCGGCGATTTGTAGGAGCGGGTTTGCGGACGAAGTTGTCCGCAGACTCGCGATCCGCAATATGCGAGCATCGCTCGCTCCTGCAAGTGTGTAGCGGTTATCCATGAAAACCCCCGTTTGGTTCCCCCAGAGTTTCTTCTCCCGCACCCTGTGGCTGGTGCTGATTGTCGTCCTGTTCTCCAAAGCGCTGACCCTGGTTTATCTATTGATGAACGAAGACGTGCTGGTGGACCGCCAATACAGCCACGGCGTCGCCCTGACGCTGCGCGCCTATTGGGCCGCCGATGAAGAAAACCGTACGAAAATTGCAGATGCCGCGACCCTGATCCGGGTCGTGGGCGCCGGTGTGCCGGAAGGCGAACAACACTGGCCGTACAGCGAGATTTATCAGCGACAAATGCAGGCGGAGCTGGGTGCCGACACCGAGGTTCGATTACGCATGCACTCCCCGCCGGCGCTGTGGGTCCGGGCGCCGAGCCTGGGCGATGGCTGGCTGAAAGTGCCGTTGTACCCGCATCCGTTGCGTGGCCAGAAAATCTGGAACGTGCTCGGCTGGTTCCTCGCCATCGGCTTGCTGTCCACCGCTTCGGCGTGGATCTTCGTCAGCCAGCTCAATCAACCCTTGAAACGCCTGGTCTATGCCGCACGGCAACTCGGCCAGGGCCGCAGCGTGCGCCTGCCGATCAGCGACACGCCGAGCGAGATGGCCGAGGTTTACCGCGCTTTCAACCAGATGGCCGAAGACGTCGAGCAGGCCGGCCGCGAGCGCGAGTTGATGCTGGCCGGGGTGTCCCACGACCTGCGCACGCCGCTGACCCGTTTGCGCCTGTCCCTGGAATTGATGGGCGACCACAGTGATCTCAGCGATGACATGGTGCGCGACATCGAAGACATGGACGCGATTCTCGATCAGTTCCTGGCGTTCATTCGCGACGGTCGTGACGAGTCGGTGGAAGAGGTGGACCTGACGGATCTGGTGCGGGAAGTGGCTGCGCCGTACAACCAGAACGAACAGAAAGTTCAGTTGCGCCTGGAGCCGATACAGCCGTTTCCGCTGCGTCGAGTCTCGATGAAGCGCTTGCTGAACAACCTGATCGGCAACGCCTTGAACCATGCGGGCAGCAGTGTTGAAGTCGCGGCCTATGTGTCCGGCGACATCAGTGCGCCGTATGTGGTGCTGAGCGTCATGGACCGTGGCGCGGGGATTGATCCGTCGGAGCTGGAGGCGATCTTCAACCCGTTTACCCGCGGTGATCGGGCGCGGGGCGGGAAGGGCACCGGCCTGGGCCTGGCGATTGTGAAGCGGATTGCTTCGATGCATGGCGGGAATGTTGAGCTGCGTAACCGTTCGGGTGGTGGACTTGAGGCGCGGGTGCGGTTGCCGCTGGGGTTGATGCTGCCGCGGGATGCGGTCTAACCATCACACAAAGCCTCTGTGGCGAGGGAGCTTGCTCCCGCTGGAGGCCGTAGGACTCCCGATCCCGGCAACCGCGTTCTTTCAGCTAGAACACGGTTGTGTGGTTTTACGACTGCTGCGCAGCCGAGCGGGAGCAAGCTCCCTCGCCACAGGGGACCGAGTTGGGTTTAGCCTTTGCCTTTGGTGCGCGTCATATTCGGCCCACCATTCTTCTCAAGGTGCTCGATGATGATCCCCGCCACATTCTTACCGGTGGTGGTCTCAATCCCTTCCAGCCCCGGCGACGAGTTCACTTCCATCACCAGCGGCCCGTGATTGGAACGCAGGATATCCACACCGGCCACCGCCAAACCCATCACCTTCGCGGCACGCAACGCGGTCATGCGTTCTTCCGGCGTGATCTTGATCAGGCTCGCACTGCCGCCGCGATGCAGGTTGGAGCGGAACTCCCCTGGCTTGGCCTGACGCTTCATCGCCGCGATTACCTTGTCGCCGACCACGAAGCAGCGAATGTCCGCGCCACCGGCTTCCTTGATGTACTCCTGAACCATGATGTTCTGCTTCAGGCCCATGAACGCCTCGATCACCGACTCTGCCGCGGTGGCCGTTTCACACAGCACCACACCGATGCCCTGGGTGCCTTCCAGCACTTTGATCACCAGCGGCGCGCCGTTGACCATGTCGATCAGGTCGGGAATGTCGTCCGGCGAGTGGGCAAACCCGGTGACTGGCAAACCGATGCCCCGGCGCGACAGCAATTGCAGCGAGCGCAATTTGTCCCGGGAACGGGCGATGGCCACCGACTCGTTGAGCGGGAACACGCCCATCATTTCGAACTGGCGCAACACCGCGCAGCCATAAAACGTCACCGACGCACCGATCCGCGGGATCACCGCATCGAAACCCTCCAGCGGCTTGCCGCGGTAGTGGATCTGCGGTTTGTGGCTGGCAATGTTCATGTAGGCGCGCAGGGTGTCGATCACCACCATTTCATGGCCACGCTCGATACCGGCTTCGACCAGACGACGGGTGGAATACAGACGCGGGTTTCGCGACAGCACAGCGATCTTCATGCAACACCTGTGGAAGAGGTAGATACCGGGAACACCGGCTTGTCTTGTACGTATTTGATCCCCGGATTGACCACCAGCTGGCCGTCGATCAGGGCTTTGGAACCGAGTAACAGGCGATAACGCATGGACTTGCGGCAAGCGAGGGTGAACTCGACCCGCCAGACCCGATCACCGAGGGCCAGGGTGGTGCTGACCACGTAGCGCATCTGCGCGTGGCCGTTGGAGCTCTTGATGGTTTTCATCGTCACCAGCGGCGCCTCGCAGCGGCGGTGGCGCAGTTGCACCACCGTGCCCAGGTGCGCGGTGAAGCGCACCCATTCCTGCCCGTCCCGCTCGAAGGTCTCGATGTCGGTGGCGTGCAGGCTGGAGGTGCTGGCGCCGGTGTCGATTTTTGCCCGAAGGCCCGCGACTCCCAAATCCGGGAGCGCCACCCACTCGCGCAGACCGACAACGGTCAAATGGTCAAATGTCTTCAATAGGAAAAACCGGCGATTAACGCATCCACGCCTCAGGGGGTACCTGGGGCAATGCCTTGAATGCAGGTTTGGCGAACCAGAAGCCCTGCATCAGAAATATTCCACAGTCCGCCAGGAAATCCCGTTCACCGGCGCTCTCAATGCCTTCGGCAATGACTGTAACGTTCAACTCCGCACACATTGTGACAACCCCCCGAACGATAGCCTGACGAACACGGTCGCGATCGACATCGCGGATCAGCGCCATGTCGAGTTTGATCAGGTCCGGTTGGAAATCAGCCAGCAGATTGAGCCCCGAATAACCGGCACCGAAATCGTCGATGGCGGTCTTGAAGCCGAATTCGCGGTATTCACGCAGAATATTGGTCAAATGGCGATAGTTATCTACGTGTTGGCTTTCCAGGGTTTCGAAAATCAGTCGGTCGATCGGAAAATTGTGTTCCTTCGCCGCCGCCAGGGTGCTGCGAATGCATAGTTCTGGACGATAGACCGCGTTGGGCATGAAGTTGATCGACAAGTGTGTCTGCATATTAAGATTTGCCGCACCTTCGATGGCGCGGGTCCGGCAGCGCTGGTCGAAACGGTAGCGGTTCTCTTCTGTAACCTGATCTAACACGGACAGCGCGCCTTCACCGGCCAGGCCACGGACGAGGGCTTCGTGGGCGAACACCGATTGGTCCCGCAGGTCGACGATGGGTTGGAAGGCAAAGGCAAAATCGAAGCCCAGCGGCTCGCTTTGCTGGCAGCCCTTGCAAGCGTTTTGGGGCGAAGTTAATGAAGACGGAAATATAGTCACTCGATCACTCCATGCCGGAGATCCGGCCGAGACCAGATTCTAGCTGGCAGACCCGGTTCTTGCGCCCGACAGAATCAGTAGTACAGTTCCGACTATTGGCAGAAAGAGGAATTCGTATGGCACAAAAACAGGAAGAGGACGACAAGGTCCGTCTCGACAAATGGTTGTGGGCCGCGCGTTTTTACAAAACACGTGCCTTGGCCAAGTCGGCCATCGAGAGTGGCAAGGTGCACTGCCGGGGAGATCGCTGCAAACCGGGCAAGGAGCCGCGCATCGGTGATGAGTTTCAGATTCGCATCGGGTTTGAGGAAAAAACCATTGTGGTCCAGGCGCTGTCGATCGTGCGCCGTGGCGCGCCAGAAGCGCAGACGTTGTACGCCGAGACCGAGGCAAGCGTCGCCAAGCGTGAAGCGGCCGCGGCGATGCGCAAGGCCGGGTCGTTGGGCGTGAGCACCGATGGCAAACCGAGCAAGAAACAGCGACGGGACTTGTTCAAGTTTCGCGGGAGCAGTAACGACGAGTAGTCCAAGGATCGTTCCCACGCTCTGCGTGGGAATGCCTCAATGGACGCTCCGCGTCCGCTTTGGGACGCGGAGCGTCCCGGGCTGCATTCCCACGCAGAGCGTGGGAACGATCAATTACCGAACTGAAACGCTACGCACCACACTCATCCGCGAAACCACCGGCAATTTCCCCAGCAGCCCGAACACCGGCGCCGTCACCTTCAGGAAAAACCCCGAAACGTGATACGCAAAGGGCGTGTAGTAACCCCAGCCCAACGCCCAGACCGCCAGCAGCACGCCGCCGATGTAATCGTCCTGGCCCCAATGCGCGCCCGCCACCAGTCGCGGCATCATGAACAGCAACGCCAGGCCCCAGATCGTCAGCGTCTGCCCGGTTCCACGGCTGAACACCGTCATGAACAGCGCCCAGATCAACAGAACAGACGCATGGTCACCGGGAAAGCTCTGGCTCGAACGGTCCTTCAATTCCCACGTCTTCTCAAGCCCGGGGAAGTAATCGCTCATCTGAATCGCGCCGTTGATCATCATCGACGGACTGCTGTGCTGCCAGCCCATGTGATCGGCAAGTTTCGAAAACAGCATGCGGATAAACAGCAGCAACAACAGGATCGCCAGGAAGCCGAAAAACGCCCGGCGGACATCGATGGCGTCGAACACCCAATCGCCCTTGATCAGCAGTGTCAGCAAAATCACCCCGACCACCGCGTCGAACGGACGCAGACTTGCAATTGCCCAGATGTGGAGCCATATCGGGTTGCTGGCCAACGGAGCATTGAGCAGGTGAAACAGCCACTCGTCGAAAAACACGCACAACATCTGACCCGTAGGCCATAACCAGAATGCCAGCAGTACCAGAGGCACGAAATTGCACAGCACCAACCGGCGGAGGTTCCACCTTGCTTGGAACAAACCCGGATTGTTCATAAAATGCCTCCAATGGCTGAACATTGCGCACCAAAACGGTGCCGCGAAGCGTAATTGTCACTACTTGTAACTAAATTGTCATCACTTCAGATACCCAGACCTATGACCGATCTACCGGATTCCGACTTCACCCAACGCTTCATCTTCGATGACAGCGACACCCGCGGCGAGCTGGTGGCGTTGGAACGTAGCTATGCCGAAGTGCTGGCCAAACACCCCTACCCAGAGCCGGTTGCGCAACTGCTGGGCGAACTGATGGCCGCCGCCGCGTTGCTGGTGGGCACCCTCAAGTTTGATGGGCTGCTGATCCTGCAGGCGCGTTCCGATGGCCCGATCCCGCTGCTGATGATCGAGTGTTCCAGCGAGCGCGAAATCCGTGGCCTGGCCCGTTACGAAGCCGACCAGATTGCCCCCGACGCGACCCTCGCCGACCTCATGCCCAACGGCGTGTTGGCGCTGACCGTCGACCCGACCCAGGGCCAGCGTTACCAGGGCATCGTCGACCTCGACGGCGAAACCCTGTCCGAGTGCTTCACCAACTACTTCGTCATGTCCCAGCAAGTCGGCACGCGCTTCTGGCTGTACGCCGACGGCCGTCGCGCCCGTGGCCTGTTGCTGCAGCAATTGCCTGCCGACCGTCTGAAAGACGAAGAAGAACGCGCCGCCAGTTGGCAGCACATCACCGCGCTGGGCAGCACCCTGACCGCCGACGAATTGCTGAGCCTGGACAACGAAACCGTGCTCCATCGCCTCTACCACGAAGAGCAGGTGCGCCTGTTCGATGTGCAGAAACTGCGCTTCCGTTGCAGTTGCTCGCGCGAACGTTCTGCCAATGCGCTGGTCAGCTTGGGTCTGGAAGATGCCCAGTCGCTGGTGATCGAACACGGCGGCCACATCGAGATCGATTGCCAGTTTTGCAACCAGCGCTACCTGTTCGATGCCGCGGATATCACTCAATTGTTCGCCGGCGCGGGTGTCGATACGCCGTCAGATACCCGGCACTAAAACGGTTCAGCGCAGGTAAATTCACTGGTTAGCGCCGGAATAACGCCGTTACGACGGGAGGGCCCTACTATTTTTGGGCGTTTCTGGCATAATCCGGCCCACTTTTTGTCGCGGTAGTAGTGCACGACTTTCTACTACAAAACGTTTGGAGCACACTCGGCCACTGGCCGACGGGGAATCTCATGACGCAAGCCAATAACGCCGTGTACACCGATCTGAGTGTTGATGATCTGGTAAAAGAAGCCTTGAATCGCGGTGAAGGCGAGCTTGCCGATACCGGCGCGCTGGTTGTTCGCACCGGTCACCGCACCGGCCGCTCGCCAGTCGATCGTTTCATCGTTGACGAGCCGTCCACTTCGGCTTCCATCGCCTGGGGCCCGATCAACCGCAAGTTCCCGGCCGACAAGTTCGATGCCCTGTGGGCTCGCGTCGAGGCGTTCAACAACGCGCAAGAGCATTTCGTTTCCCACGTGCATGTAGGTGCGTCTGAAGACCACTACCTGGCTGTGAAGATGACCACCCAGACTGCCTGGCAGAACCTGTTCGGTCGTTGCCTGTTCATCAACCCGGAGAAGTACAACCCGGCCGGTCGTGACGAATGGCAAGTGCTCAACGTGGCCAATTTCGAGTGCGTGCCTGAGCGTGACGGCACCAACTCCGACGGTTGCGTGATCCTGAACTTCGCACAGAAAAAAGTGCTGATCGCCGGCATGCGTTACGCCGGTGAAATGAAGAAAGCCATGTTCTCCGTGCAGAACTACCTGCTGCCGGCTTCGGACGTGCTGCCAATGCACTGCGCCGCCAACATCGGCGAAGCAGGCGACGTGACCCTGTTCTTCGGTCTGTCCGGCACCGGCAAAACCACACTGTCCGCCGACGAAAGCCGTTACCTGATCGGTGACGACGAACACGGCTGGGGCGAAGGCGTTGTCTTCAACATCGAAGGCGGCTGCTACGCCAAGTGCATCGACCTCTCCGAGAAGAACGAGCCGGTCATCTGGAAAGCCATCAAGCACGGCGCCGTCCTGGAAAACGTCGTCATCGACGACGCCAAGCACGCTGACTACGCCGATGTCAGCCTGACCCAGAACAGCCGCGCCGCCTACCCGCTGGAGCACGTTGCCAAGCGTTCCGAGAAGAACCTCGGTGGCGAGCCAAACGCTGTGATCTTCCTGACCTGCGACCTGACCGGCGTGCTGCCGCCAGTCTCGATCCTCAGCGAAGAACAAGCGGCCTACCACTTCCTGTCCGGCTACACCGCACTGGTGGGCTCGACCGAAATGGGTTCCGGCAGCGGCATCAAATCCACCTTCTCCACCTGCTTCGGCGCACCGTTCTTCCCGCGTCCGGCCGGCGAATACGCAGAACTGCTGATCAAACGCATCCGCGGCTTCGGCTCCAAGGTCTACCTGGTCAACACCGGTTGGACTGGCGGCGGCTACGGCGTCGGCAAACGCTTCAACATCCCGACCACCCGTGGCGTGATCGCAGCGATCCAGAGCGGTGCGTTGATTGGCGTTGAAACCGAACACCTGGACACCATCAACCTGGACGTGCCGTTGGCTGTTCCTGGTGTTGAGACTGGCCTGTTGAACCCGCGTAATACCTGGGCTGACAAGGCTGCTTACGATGAAGCGGCTAAAGCGTTGGCTGGGTTGTTTGTTGAGAACTTCAAGAAGTTTGAAGTGAGTGATGCGATTAAGGCGGCTGGGCCTAAGTTGTAAGGTTTGGGTTTAGCGAAATGAAAAAGCCGCCCTTTTAGGGCGGCTTTTTTGTGGGCGAAAGAAGAGCAGTAGAGGGTCATTTGGCGGACAGGCGAAACGCTGAAGCCATATTGTCTTGTTCACGCTTCGACAATCCCGCCGCGCTAGCCACTTTTGGCCACTGGCTCACCACGTCTTGGAAACGCTCAATAATTTCTTCTGCATCATCACGACTAACCCGAAAGATTTTGGCCACTTCGCGAGCGAGTTCGAGATCCAAGGCGTTGTCGGCATCGGTAATGTTGAGCTTCAACCCATCGGCATGTGCCACCGGATTCATGTCGTAGGCATTAGACAAGCGCCAGCCACGACCAGGATCAAGAAGAAAGCCATGGTTGCGCATGTGGTCGTCGGTATTGGAGACCAGGATGTTGAATACGATCCGCGACCACAATTCGCGTAGATCTTCGTCGGGCTCTGAGCCGTGCCGCACGAGTACTTCAGCCAGCTCAAGGTAACTGGCGCCTACCGACGCATCGTCACCGTCCACGCGGTCAGTCATGGTCATGGCTGAGGCGAAATGCAGCCTCCCATTCGTTGCGGTGCGGTCGAAGCGTTTGACCATGAAGCAGTGGTGGTCGCTCGCATAGCGTTGCGCCATTCCCCTGGCCACTCGCAGGCCACACTGGTCTGCCAAGGCGTTCACCACGAATTCCCAGCCACCGACGTCGTAGTCGTCACGAGTGCTCGGGAATTTGGCGATCCACAGATGACCGTTCTTGTCGGCTACGCTGGCTTTGGGTCTGGCGCCACCCAGTGAGCCACCGGGTGCGATCAACATTCTCAACCACTCGCGTCCATCGAGTGAGGTGTTGTCGGGGTCGTTTTCCAGTGCGAGGCTTGCCTGCTCCAACGCGCGTAGTTCGGTAAAGGGCGGTGCTGCCAAGTTATCTCGATCGTCCAGGAAACTGCCTTCGTCATTCAACTTGTAGCGGATAGCTCCGACTCGATAGAGGTCATGAACGCCTAGCAGGTAATCGGACTCGTAGAGCTTTGTGCCTTTTGGGACCAAGCCTTCGCGGATGTCTCGTTCCAGTCGGCGCTTCATCAGCAATTGTCCCCAGCGATCCGGGCTTGAGTCGGCAAAAACGCCGAAGCGGGTCTGGTGTTGCCCAGGGAGCTGTCGTCCTTCGAAGAGCCCGATGCGGGGATCCAGCGTCGTGAAGTTCAACTCGGGATCGGCCAAAGCGGCAGGGTCGTATTCGAACTCGAACACGTTGGTGGAGCGAGCCTTTCGGGCATGGAGAAACCCAAGACGCCTTGGTCCGTTCAGGGTTTCCCAATCGGCATACACCGCGATCAGTGTCATTTTCAATCCGTCTCAGGTTTGTTTTTTTTCGTGGTAAACAACTTGGAAAACGAGTGAGTGTTCAATGGGAAGTCGACCTCAATATCCGAATCGGAGATGGGGCTTTGCGACGCTTCCTCCGTCCTGTCGCGAATCGGTGACGACGCCTTTGTGGAGGACATGTTGCGCACTCGTTGGCGTTTACTGGCTGCCGCGTTCGCCTGTGTAGTTAATCGCGCGTCTTGCAGCTGGCGTCCCAACTCATCGGTTGCAGCGAGCTTGTTCAAGTCTTTCTCCAAGCCCAGAACCTGCATCACAGACATGTACGCCCCTATCGTCACGCCTGAACCGCCGGACTCCAGAGAGCGAAGCGTTGTCAGCGACATGCCTGCCCTTTCGGCGACTTGCTTTGCGGTCAGCCTGCGGCGTAATCGAGCGAGTTTCAGGCGTTCGCCAAACTCCGCGAGCAGTCTGGATGCGGATGGCATGAGCGGCGCTGTTTTCTTAGCCATGTGCCATTATTCCTTCATTTTTGGCTCTTAACTGCCAGAATAATAGCACTTATGTTGTGGTTTGCTGGGTGGCGTTCAGAACGCATCAAGGCTTCATTATCAGTACGGCTGCCGTCGTCAGCCGATTCTGATAACTGCCAATATTCCAATTGAATTAACGATAAATAGTCAGAATATTGCCACTTATATATTTGTTAGAGACCTTCTAGAGATTGCGTATCCCACCGTTGCGCCTTGACTGCTTGGTAAAGCATGCCGATGGTCAGCGGGACTTTGTCGCCGCGCCCCTTGGCTCTGCGCTTGAGATGTACATCTAACCCTTCGGGTTGGAAGTAGCGATAGGCGTCGTAGTCGACGAAGTCGATTCCAAACTGTTCTTCCAGTGCTTCCATCAGGTTTTGCGCGTCAGCGCCGTCGCAGCCGAGGTCGAAGTTGATCGAGGTGGCGAGGCTGATGGTTTTGCGTTCGGGCAGGCCGAGTTCTTCGTGCAATAACTGCATGAGCAGGTGCATGGCGTGGTCGTCGGGGAAGTTGGGGGCTAGGTTCATGGTGCGTCTTCCATCAGCGGCATTTTGATGAGGTGGATTAAGCATGATTTTGCGGCGTGTTAGGTGTTGATCAAATTTTGATCGTTCCCACGCTCTGCGTGGGAATGCAGCCCGGGACGCTCTGCGTCCCAAGAGCCGAACGCGGAGCGTCCGTTGAGGCATTCCCACGCGGAGCGTGGGAACGATCTTCGCTGGGTGTCAGGCGGGTGCTTTCCAGCCCATCATGCGTTGTTGGGCGACTTTGAGTAGGTCGCAGCCGTCCTGGCTGAGCAGGTAGAGCGCGTGGGTGATGTGGGGGATGTCTTCGACGTCGCCGTTTTTGAAACAGGTGCAGTGCAGGGTTTTGAGGAGGTCGCTGGAGGCTCGGATTCGCTGGAGGGCGGCTTCGAGGATGTCCTGGGGGTTGGCCTCTGTGTCGATGATCAGGGGCGGGGAGTCGGTGAGGTTGGTTTGGAGTGGAAGGTAGCGATCGTTGGTGAACGGATTCCAGCTATTCATGGTGTGCAATCTCGAAATGTGTCAGAAGTTAGCGCCGTCATCGTGACCAAGCGATGGGAGGCGACTGTGTTCGGGTTGGTCAACCGGTGAGATCGCACGCTTACCCGGCACGCCTAAAGACGTCCCAAACACAGCCGCCATAAAGCGTACTGACACAAAAGTGCCGGCAGCATACAACGGGTGCGTGCGTGAATCTAATACGGGTGACCAAGCCCGAGTCGCTGATTTGGCAGCGACAGTCACAACTATAGAGATGGGCTGCGGGGCTGCGATAGAAGACAAGGAGTCTTCGCTTGTAGGAACGGGACGAAGCTTTGATAGGCCGTTCCTACGGATTCGCCAGTCTTTTAAACACGTCGTGTTTTTCGACCTCGCCCACCGTCTCGGTAAACAGGGTTCTTGTTATCAAATTTAGTCGAGCCGGTACCACAAAAGACTTGATGGATTATAAGAGTCTGCAGACCAGTTTTAGTCGGATAAATAATAAAGCAGTGAGTTATTGCCGGTTTCGTATCAGGGTTTTATTCGTGTTGTTGCAACTTCCAGAAGTTGGTGCCCGTCTTGGGTTAATAAGTAAAGTGCATTAATGATATGTGGAATGTCCTTGATATCCGCTTCATTGAAACTCTGGCAATAAAGCGTTTCGAGCAGGTCGTTGGCGGCGCCGATGCGTTGGCGGGCGGCGTCGAGGATTTCGTGCGGGTCGGCTTCGGTATCGATGACCAGCACCGGGGTGTCGCTGTAGCTGGACTTGAGAGGGCGATAGCGGTCGGTCTGTGATTGGAGCGTGTTCATCAAGGTTCGTCCTGTGCGAAATCACGGCAGGCCGAGACACTGATTCAGCCGCGCCAAAGACTATAAAAGGGCATCACACGGCGCGGCTATAGGACCGCGATGGACAGGATTCGTAGGGGTTTTACCTGTGTTTTAGGACTTGGCCTACGCGTTTGCCGAGGGTTTTTATGGAAAAACCCTTACGGGTTAAATTTCCCACGGGTTTGTCAGGCATTGCGCGGCAAACCTCTGTATGGTGCGCGCCAGAATCTGTAGGACGTTTCCGAACGTCTGACACACGCTTAAAGGGAATTAGGTATGCATTGGCTACGTATGGCCTCGATGGTGTTGTTGTGGGCCGGTGTCTGTCGTGTGGCGGTCGCCACTGACGCGGGTGGTTCGATGGTGCAGGCCAATATGGACCGCACCGGTTGGCCGGACGCCCTGACCACTCAGGCTAAAGTCGATACCGCGTCCCGCGCCGAAGTGCTGATGATTGGCAAGGCGCTGCTGGACAGCGAAGCGCTGGACGAACCCGGTCTGAAACAACGACTGGGCGTGCAGGCGGTGAAACTCAAGTCTGTGCGACAAGTGCGTGACGGCTTGTGGGATCGCTTGCTCACCACTTACCGCAATGCCAGCCAGAACTGCGATGGCGAACTCTTCTGTCCGCGTGTGCGCAGCGTTGCTGATTTGCGTCAGTTGGCAGCGGCGTTCACCGGTGATATCAGCCCGGCTTATGCCGCCTGGGCGAGCAAGAGCCGGGTATTTCATGAGCAGGCGCTGAATGAGCAGCTGCGAGTGGCGGTGTTGATTCCTTAAGCAGCTTGAATCAATTATTCATCCGCTGTGGAGGCTGGCGCGATGCAGCGTCAAGGTCCAGCAGCCCTCTGCCATAGGCTTCACTGTTGGCGTAGATGCCGGTTCGATTGGCGGTCGCCAACAGGTGATCGCGCACTTGCTGGGCGCTGAGCTCGGGATAATGGCTTTGCAGGGCTGCCAGTGCGCCGCTGACCAGTGCAGTGGCAGGCGACGTGCCCGCGGTTTGTACGTATTTGCCGTCCTTGCTGGTCGTCAGCAAGCCATTTTCTTCGCCCGCGTCGCCACCCGGTGCGGCGATGCACCAGTCTGCTGCCACGCCGCAGTAATTGGATTTTGCATTGATGGCGCTGCCGTCATTTTTCAGCGCGACCACCGCCAGCCATCCCTTCTCCAGCTCGGGTGATGCGATGGGCAAACCGGGCTCGGCCAACGGTTCTCTTTTCAGTTCGTTGCCGGTCGGAAACACAAACACCGCGCCTTCCTGCACAAGCTTTTGCGCGGTCGTCATCGATTCGGGCATTACCTGGCGATAGCGCGCCTCATTAATCTCAGTCGCCGGGATGGCATTGGCCCATGAGTTACTGAGGATTCGTGCGCCCTTATCGAAACCTGACTGCCAGGAGCGCGCGATTTCATTGTCGAAAAAAAACGGCTCATTGTCGTCGCCGAATCGGAAGGGGATCAGTTGCGCGTTGTACGCGACGCCGTGCATGCCCTGATCATCCTTGTTGGCCGCGAGAATACCGGCCATTTGAGTGCCGTGACCGATCCGGTCAATGGTGCCGACCTTTTGCTCGACGTAGTCGAATCCCGGGTCACGGACCCGCCCTTGAAACTCCGGCAACAGGCTGTTCAGGCCTGAGTCGATCAGCGCAACGGACACGTCCTGACCGGTGCCGCCGCGTGCGTAGAGGCTTGCGGCATTAATCACTGCCAGGCCTTTCTGGGCCTGATATTCCGGGGTTTCGAACGTGGCGAGGAGCGGTGGATCTTCGGGGAGCTGCATACAACCGGTGAGCAGCAGAGAGGCAAAAGCTATTGGATAAAGTGGTGTGGGCAGCATGGTCGTTCCCTCGTCTGGATCCGCGCGCATCAGGCGTCCTGCCATGATGGGAGGTGCGCGGACAGTGGTTTTGTGAGGACGAACATTACCTGCAGATCGGCTGGTGCCGCGAGAGCCTAAAGTGTTTCGTTTGTTTCATTCTGTGGCAAAAGCCCTGGGCGGCGAAGGCTGTATCATCCCGTATCGTTTTGGTCCCCGACCTTTTCTCGACTCGCTGCAATCGCCGGCTAGGCTTTTGGCATCGCAGCAGTCAACGGAGTGACAGCTTATGCACAACACCCTGGAACAGGTTTTCGGTTATCCACAGTTTCGGCCCGGCCAGGAGGCAGCGGTCAGCGCGGTGTTGGCCGGGCGCTCGGCAGCGGCGATTTTCCCTACCGGCTCGGGCAAGTCCCTGTGTTATCAATTGCCGGCGCTATTGCTGCCGCACCTGACGTTGGTGGTGTCGCCACTGCTGGCGTTGATGCAGGATCAGTTGGCGTTCCTGCAACGCCATGGCATTTCGGCGGGCAGTATCGATTCGGCCCAGAGCCGCGACGACGCCAGTGACGTGATGGCCCGGGCCAAGTCGGGCGAGTTGAAGATTCTGATGATTTCCGTGGAGCGCCTGAAGAACGAGCGCTTCCGCAATTTCTTGCAGCAGGTGCCGATCTCGCTGCTGGTGGTGGACGAGGCGCACTGCATCTCGGAATGGGGCCACAACTTCCGCCCCGACTACCTCAAGCTTCCGGACTATCAGCGCCAGTTCAACATCCCCCAGGCCTTGCTGCTGACCGCCACGGCGACGCCCAAAGTCATCGCCGACATGGAGGCGAAATTCGCCATTGCCCCCGAAGACGTGGTGACCACTGGTTTCTATCGGCCGAACCTCAACCTGCTGGTGGAACCGGTGCGCGGCCAGGACAAACGCCGACGTCTGGTTGAGTGGATGAGCCAGCGTCCCGGCCAGCCGAGCATCGTCTACGTCACCCTGCAGAAAACCGCCGAGCACATAGCCGAGCATCTGGGCCGCAACGGCATTCAGGCCGAGGCCTATCACGCCGGTTTACCCCATGAACAACGGGAAGGCATTCAGAAGCGCTTCATGGGCGGGCAGTCGAATTGCATCGTCGCCACCATTGCGTTCGGGATGGGCATCGATAAAAGCGACATCCGCAACGTCGTGCATTTCGACCTGCCCAAATCCATCGAAAACTACAGCCAGGAAATCGGTCGCGCCGGGCGTGACGGGCAGCCCTCCGACTGCCTCGTCTTAGCCAACCGCGACAGCCTCAACGTGCTGGAAAACTTCGTCTACGGCGACACGCCGGAACGGGATGGCATTCGCTGCGTGCTCGACGAGTTGCAAGCGGCTGCTCCCGAAGGTCAATGGGAGTTTCTGCTGGGGCCGTTGGCGGATCAGAGCAACATTCGTCAGTTGCCGCTCAAGACCTTGCTGGTGCAATTGGAGCTGCGCGGAATCATCGCTCCGCGCTATGCCTATTACGCGGAATACCGTTTCAAATATTTGCAGGAACCCGAGGCGTTGCTCGCCCGTTTCGAGGGTGAGCGCAAGGATTTCGTCGCGGCGATTATCCAGACCTCCACCCGTGCGCGGACCTGGGCGACGGTGAATTTCGATGCGCTGTACGAGCAGCATTCGGCCGAGCGCAATCGGGTGGTCAAGGCGCTGGATTATTTCCAGGAGAAGGGCTGGGTCGAACTGGAAAGCAAGCAGATGACCGAGGTCTACAGCCTGCTGCAAACCGGTTTTGATGCCCAGGCCCTGAGCGAAGAGCTGCACGCCTACTTCACTCGGCATGAGCAAACCGAGATCGCACGGATCCACGCGATGCTCGATCTGTTCGCCACCGATCACTGTCTGGGTTATCGCCTGGCCGAATATTTCGGCGACGAAAACGCACCCCGGCAGTGCGGGCATTGTTCGGTGTGTCACGGGGATGTGGCGCGGCTGCCGGCACCGCCAGAGTTGCCAGCGCTTGTGGATAAAAACTTTGAAGCGCTGTGTGGTGACTTTATCCACAGGCATGAGCAGCACACCGGGTATTTTCCGTCGGCGGAGCGGGTGACGCGGTTTCTGTGCGGGATCAGTGTGCCGTTGTTTACCAAGCTCAAGGCGCGATCGATTCCGGGCTCGGGTGCGCTGGAGGATTATCCGTATGCCGATGTGCGGGAATGGGCGCAGGCGCATCTCTGATGCCTTGGGGCGCATCCATCCCCTGAATGTCTCCCATCACACGAATAAATTTCAAAAACGTGCGATGGCTGACTATGGTGAAGGCTATCCCTGAGCCGCCAACAAGAGAACAACAATGAGCCAGACGCCGTTCGATATTCAGCGCGCCGCCGTGATCGGCGCGGGCACCATGGGCCGAGGCATTGTCATGTGCCTGGCCAATGCCGGGGTGCCGGTGCAGTGGGTCGATAACAATCCGCAGATGCTGGAACAGGCGCTGGCCGCCGTCGCTGAGACCTACGCCAATAATGTGCGCCAGGGCCGGATCGATCAGGCTGAAGCCGATGCTCGTATTGCGCGGATAAAATCGGCTGCCGATTACGCGGCAATCCGTGATGTCGATCTGGTGATTGAAGCGGTGTACGAAAACCTCGAATTGAAGCAGAAAATCTTCCGTGAACTGGATGGCCTGCTTAAGCCCGAAGCGATCCTGGCCAGCAACACGTCGGCGCTGGACATCGACGCGATTGCCGCCGCCACTCGCCGGCCGAATCAAGTGCTGGGCCTGCACTTCTTCAGCCCGGCGCACATCATGAAACTGCTGGAGATCGTTCGCGGTGCGCAAACCGCTCCGGCAGTGCTCGATGCCGCGCAGGATCTGGGCAAGCGCATGGGCAAGGTCAGCGTCGTGTCGGGCAACTGTCACGGTTTTATCGGCAATCGCATGCTGCATACCTACGTGCTCGAGGCGCGCAAGATGCTGCTAGAAGGGGCTTTCCCCTATCAGGTGGACGCGGCGCTGCAAGGCTTCGGTTTCGCCATGGGGCCGTTTCGCATGTACGACGTGGTCGGCATCGATCTGGAATGGCGGGCCCGCGAACTGGCCGGTAAAGGTCAGGATGCGCCCGAGGTTCAGATCGACAATCGCTTGTGTGAGTTGGGACGGTTTGGCCAGAAGAGCGGCAACGGTTATTACCACTATGAGCCGGGCAGCCGGCAGGCTGAGCACGATGTGGAGGTCGATGCGCTGGTGTTGAAGGTCAGCGAGGGTTTGGGCTTCCAGCGGCGTGAGATCGGGCCTGAGGAGGTGCTGGAGCGGTGTTTGCTGGCGCTGGTCAACGAAGGGGCGAAGATTCTTGAGGAAGGCATTGCCGCATCAGCCCATGACATTGACCTGGTTTACCTCAATGGCTATGGCTTCCCGGCGGACAAGGGCGGGCCGATGGCCTGGGCGGATCAGCAGGGATTGGCGGATATTCATCAGCGGTTGCTGGCGCTGGAAACCCGGCAGGGCGATCAGTGGAAGCCGGCGCGGTTGATTGGGGAGTTGGCGGCGGTGGGTGAGGGGTTTGCCGACAGGTAGACTCCGCCTGTTTGATCGTTCCCATGCTCCGCGTGGGAACGCCTCCATGGACGCTCTGCGTCCGCTGTTGGGACGCAGAGCGTCCCGGGCTGCATTCCCACGCAGAGCGTAGGAACGATCTTCGAGAACCCCATGAACCAACGCACCGACTACCCGCACTTCCAGCCCATCACCACCCGCTGGCATGACAACGACGCCTATGGTCACGTCAACAACGTCACCTACTACAGCTTTTTCGACACGGCCGTGAACACCTACCTGATCGAAGTGGGCGGGCTGGATATCCATGACGGCGAAGTGGTGGGTTTTGTGGTGAGCTCGGCGTGCGATTACTTTGCGTCCATCGCTTTCCCGGATCGCATCGAGATCGGCCTGCGGGTTGGCAAGTTGGGCAACAGCTCAGTGCAGTACGAACTGGCCGTGTTCAAGCAAGGTGAAGAGGAAGCCTGTGCGGCTGGGCGCTTTGTGCATGTGTTTGTGGATCGGGCGTCGAATCAGCCGGTGGCGATTCCAGCCGGATTGCGCGGGGCGCTGGAACGGTTGGTGGTTTGACAGGCCAAAAAAAATCGCAGCCCTGGGGCTGCGATTTCTGACCTACCTGACCGCGAAGCCGTGCCGGCCTCAGCGATGACGATAGTATTTGTGATGCTTGCGGTGGCCATAGGCATGACCGCGACCCCGGTGGTCGTCACGGTAGTAACGACGGTCATCGCGACCCCGATACGAACGACGATCGTCATCCTCATTGCTCTTGTTGCCCATGTAGTTACCCAGCGCGCCACCAGCGCCACCGCCGGCTGCGGAGCCGATCAGGCTGCCGGTGCCGCCACCCAGGCTGCGACCGACCACGTTACCGCCCGCTGCGCCCAACGCACCGCCAATAGCGGCTTCGCCACGGCTGCGTTTGTCGGCGCCGACGGCACTACCACCCGCGCCGCCCAGGGCCGCGCCAATGGTGGAACCGGTATTGCCGCCTAGTGATTGACCGACGACCGAGCCCAAAACCCCGCCCAATGCGCCGCCCACACCTGCTTCGGTGGTGCCTCCGGCAGAAGCTAAGCCACTGGCCAGGCTAAGGGACAACAAGAGAATCGAGGAGAACTTCATAGAGGAACCTCAAGGGGATGACGGCGCGATCCTGAGGCTGTGTCCTGATTGTGACAATCGAAATCCGACGAGTAACACGACTTGTACACAATTCTATAAGTTACTGTTTTTTGAGCGGAACTTAAGGGTTTTTCGCCGGTCTTTAGCTACTTCGGACAGGCCGTTTCTTTGCAGAAACGGCCTTTTTTGTGGGCGATTGGAAAGTGAATTACCGCTGAAATCAGAGGTGAACATCATCCTGTGGCGAGGGAGCTTGCTCCCGCTGGGTCGCGAAGCGGCCCCCAAAAAGCAGCAAACCCAATCTACCAGATAGATTGGGTTGGCCGGATTTGCGACTGCTGCGCAGCCGAACGGGAGCAAGCTCCCTCGCCACAGTGGTATGTGCGTTACGCCGACTTCGCGAAGATCAACCCCGTCTCACTGGCCATTTCCAACCGGATCGCCACAAATTTCGATGTCGGTGTATGGCTGCCATCCCCGGTGCTTTCCAGCGGCACCAGCGGATTCACTTCCGGGTAATACGCCGCCGCCTGGCCCGCCGGAATATCAAACGCCAGCAGCGTAAAGCCTTTCACCCGACGCTCACGACCATCGTCCCAGATCGACACGATGTCAGCCTTCTGCCCCGGTTTGAACCCCAGGCGAATGATGTCCGCTTCGTTCACGAACAACACATCCCGCTGACCCTTCACCCCGCGATAACGGTCATCCAGACCATAAATCGTGGTGTTGTACTGATCGTGGGAACGCAGCGACTGCATGATCAGGTCCGGCAACACACCCGTGGCACGCGCGCGTTCGTGCACCAGGTCTTTCGGCAAAACGTTTGCACGGAAATTGGCCCGTCCCGACGGCGTGTTCCACTTGCGCGCACCGGCACTGTTGCCGAGGTAGAAGCCGCCCGGATTTTTCACCCGCTCGTTGAAATCGCGAAAACCCGGAATGGTGTCGGCGATCAGGTCGCGGATGCGGTCGTAGTCGGCCACCAGCCAGTTCCAGTCCACCGGTTTGCTGCCCAGAGTCGCGGCGGCGATGCCGGCGATGATTGCCGGCTCCGAACGCATCTGCTTCGACAGCGCCTGCAACTGACCGTTGGAGGCGTGGACCATGCTGAACGAATCTTCCACGGTGACGGCTTGCGGGCCTTCGGTCTGGATATCGATGTCGGTGCGGCCCAGGCACGGCAGGATCAGCGCTTCTTTACCGTGGGCCAAGTGGCTGCGGTTGAGCTTGGTGCTGATTTGCACAGTCAGGTCGCAATTGCTCAGGGCCTGAAAGGTGCGCGGGCTGTCCGGGGTGGCTTGGGCGAAGTTGCCGCCCAGGCCGATGAAGACTTTGGCGCGACCGTCGGCCATGGCGTGAATCGCCTCGACCACGTTGTGACCGTTGTCGCGTGGCACCTTGAACTGGAAGCGACGTTCCAGGGAATCGAGGAACGCCACCGGCGGACGCTCGTTGATGCCCATGGTCCGGTCGCCCTGCACGTTACTGTGACCGCGCACCGGGCACAGACCGGCACCCGGCCGACCGATGTTGCCGCGCAGCAGCATCAGGTTGGCGATTTCCTGGATGGTCGCCACCGAATGGCGATGCTGGGTAATGCCCATCGCCCAACACATGATGACGTTCTTGGCCTTGGCGTACATGCGCGCCGCTTGCTCGATTTCCACCAGCGGCAGGCCGGACTGCTCGACGATCTGCTCCCATGGCGTGTCGTCGACGATGCCCAGGTACTCCAGTACGTTGACGCTGTGTTCATTGAGGAAGTCGTGGTCGAACACCGCAGGCTCACCGGCCTTCTGCGCATCGCGCTCCCATTGCAGCAGGAACTTGGCCATGCCGCGCATGATCGCCATGTCGCCGCCCAGGGCCGGACGGAAGTACGCGGTGTTGGTCGGCTTGTCGCTGTTGGTGAGCATTTCGATCGGGTGTTGCGGGTGCTGGAAACGTTCCAGGCCACGCTCTTTCAGCGGGTTGATGCACACCACTTGGGCGCCGCGTTTTACCGCTTCGCGCAGGGGTTCGAGCATCCGTGGGTGGTTGGTGCCCGGGTTCTGGCCCCAGACAAAAATCGCATCGGCATGTTCGAAATCGTCGAAGGTCACGGTGCCTTTGCCGACGCCAACGCTCTGCGCCAACGCCACACCACTGGCCTCGTGGCACATGTTCGAGCAGTCGGGGAAGTTGTTGGTGCCGTAGCTGCGCACGAACAATTGATAGAGGTACGCCGCTTCGTTGCTGGCGCGGCCCGAAGTGTAGAACTCGGCCTGGTTCGGGCTCGACAGGCCCTGCAAATGTTTGGCGATCAAGGCGAACGCCGCGTCCCAGCTGATCGGCTTGTAGCGATCGGTTTCGGCGTCGTAGCTCATCGGCTCGGTCAAACGGCCTTGGTACTCAAGCCAGTAATCACTCTGTTCCAGCAAGGAGCTGACGCTGTGTTTGGCGAAGAATGCGCCATCGACACGACGTTTGGTCGCTTCCCAGTTCACTGCCTTGGCGCCGTTCTCGCAGAACGCCACCATGCCGGCTTCATTGGAGTCGCCCCAGGCGCAACCGGGGCAGTCGAACCCGCCGTTCTTGTTGGTCTTGAGCATCATGCGCAGGTTTTTCAGTGCGTTGTCACTGGTCAACCAAGCCCGGGCCACGCTGGCCAGTGCGCCCCAACCACCGGCCGGACCCTTGTAAGGCTTGTAACGCGGAACGGGTGTCTGGTCGGCTTGATTGTGTTGACTCACGCTTGATTCTCCAACGCAGGGCTGTAGACCCGCGGCGCACTTTTTTGCGGCAGGTGGATGAGGTTGAGGTTGTGCCGACGGGCCCATTGCACGGCAAGGCCGGTGGGCGACGATAGGCTGACCAGGGTTTGAATCCCGGCGCGCAGCACTTTCTGGATCAGTTCGAGGCTGCAACGGCTGGTGACAATCGCCACGCCGCCCGCAGTCGGGATGTTCTGGCGGATCAAGCCGCCGATGAGCTTGTCGAGGGCGTTGTGCCGGCCGATGTCTTCGCGACCCATCAACAATTCGCCCTGGCCGTTCATGAACACCGCCGCATGCACGGCGCCGCAATGCTGGCCCAGCGGCTGGAAGGCGCCGATGCGCTGGCGCAGGCCATCGAGCCATTCGGCGGGCGGCAACGGCGCGCCGGGCAGCACTTTGAGGTCGGGCAACGCTTGTTCCACCGCTTCCACGCCACAGAGCCCGCAACCGCTGGTGCCGGCCAGTTGCCGACGTTGCTGCTTGAGGTTCCAGAAGGCGCGGTTGGCGATGGTCACTTGCGCGTATTGCGCCGAACCCTCGCCGGTCAATTGCAGGTCATAGATGTCGGTGGCGTCTTCGATGATGCCGCTGCCGAGGCTGAAACCGACGATGAAGTCTTCAAGATCGGTTGGCGTGACCAACATGACGGCCTGGCTGATGCCGTTGTAGGCAATCGCCAACGCGACTTCCTCGGCCAGCGCGGTGCTGTCCGAATCGGTGTATTGAAGGTCGCTGTAACTGTAAGTCTGGCTTGCGTCTGGCGCGGGCGTTTCGAGTGCGGGCGCCGCGCTCGCAGGGCGCTTGGCGTTCATGGCATCACCAACGGATTGATCAGTTGTAAGACTAGGCGCGTCAACATGTCGCGTCTAATCACTAGTACTGATGTACCGATAGATGACGTCGATCAAGAACCTGTCGACGATTTCTGATAGATCGCAAAACAGGCTTCCGCCAATGCCGAACGCGGGGCGCTACGACGCATGATCAGCCCCAGCCGGCCTAGGGTTTGCGCGTTTTCGATGGGTTGCAGGCGTAGATGGTCGGTGAGATTTTCCAGGCCGCCCTCCAGAGGCATCACCGCGCAACAGAAGCCGCCATGCACCGCTTGTAATAACTGGTGGACTGCGTCGGTTTGCAGCAACGGTTGGGGCGTCAGTCCGCGACTGTGGAAGTTGTGGTCGATGGACTGGCGAAAGTGCATGCCGCTGGTGAGCATGCCCAAGGGCAATTCGATCAGTGATTCCCAACTCAGCGGCGCCTCGCCGAAGGTGTAGAAACGCTGGTCATAGAGCAAGCCCATGCGGGTTTCGCTGAAGGCCAGGGAATCGAAGCGCTCGCCGTCGAGACGCTCCAGGTAGGACACGCCGAGGTCCAGCCGATTGTTCGCCAGTTGTTCGAGGATCTGCTCGGAACTCAGCGCCGACAGTTCGAAGCGCAGGTTCGGGTGTTCGGCGTGCAGGCGTTGCATCAACGGCAGCGGGTCGAAGCTCGACAGCGGCACCACGCCCAGGCGCAACGTCCCCACCAGATTACCGCGACACGCCGCCGCCTCGGCCTGCAACCCGTCGTAAGCCGCCAACACCGTGCGCGCCCAGGCCAACACCCGTTCGCCCGGCGCGGTGAAGCCTTCGAAGCGCTGGCCGCGATTGACCAGCGGCAGCTCCAGTTCTTCTTCGAGGCTGCGCAGGCGCATGGACAGGGTTGGCTGGGTGATGTGACAGCGCGCGGCGGCTTGGCCGAAGTGCCGGGTTTCGTCGAGGGCGATGAGGAATTTGAGCTGCTTGATGTCCATCTTCGCTCCAGGGCGCGGGCAGGGTTTGCGATTCTAGCGCTTGCGCGGGGTGGGGTCATTGGTCGGGTTGGAACCAGGGCTTGCAGGCTTGGTCTAGTCTTTTGCGTCTGGACCCTTATCCCATGGAGAGAACACGATGAGCCTTTTCAGCTTTTTAAAAGATGCCGGTGAAAAAATCCTTGATGCGCTGACGCCGGACAAGGCCGAGGCCAACAGCGAGGCGCTGACCAAGCACGTCAAGGATGCACTGACGGGCATCGATACTTCCAAGATTCAAGTGAAGGTCGAAGGCGATAAAGTCATTGCTACAGGCGAAGCCGCGACACAGGAAGAGAAAGAAAAAATCCTGCTGTCGCTGGGTAACGTAGCCGGTGTCAGTGGCGTTGATGATCAGATCACTGTGACGGGAGGAGTGGCCACGCCAGCGAAATTCGTCACGGTCGAGAAGGGCGACACGCTCAGCGCGATTTCCAAGCGTGTGTATGGCGATCCGAACAAGTACGACAAAATCTTTCAGGCCAACAAGCCGATGCTCAAGGATCCGAACAAGATCTATCCGGGGCAGTCGTTGCGGATTCCTGAGTAAGGCTCAAGACCTGTGGCGAGGGGGCTTGCCCCCGTTCGGCTGCGAAGCAGTCGTAAAGATTTTAGGGTCGCTTCGCAACCCAACGGGGGCAAGCCCCCTCGCCACAATTGATCGTTCCCACGCTCAGCGTGGGAGTGCCTCAACGGACGCTCCGCGTTCGGCTTTGGATGGGACGCGGAGCGTCCCGGGCTGCATTCCCACGCAGAGCGTGGGAACGATCAGAACAAAATCTTTCAGGCCAACAAGCCGATGCTCAAGGATCCGAACAAGATCTATCCGGGGCAGTCGTTGCGGATTCCTGAGTAAGGCTCAAGACCTGTGGCGAGGGGGCTTGCCCCCGTTCGGCTGCGAAGCAGTCGTAAAGATTTTAGGGTCGCTTCGCAACCCAACGGGGGCAAGCCCCCTCGCCACAATTGATCGTTCCCACGCTCAGCGTGGGAACGATCAGAAATGGCGCAAGACCTGTAGGAGCGAGGCTTGCCCGCGAAGCAGTCGACGCGGTTTCAGAGGCCTGCAATCAACTCCCGATAATCGACCACCGCCGCAAACTCCGCCGTGTCCTTCGGCCCTTTGCGGCTGTCCGGCTCGCTCACGGCCAACAGATGCGCCACGCCAAATTGGCGCGCACTGCGCAGGATCGGCAACGTATCGTCGATAAACAGGCTGCGCGCCGGATCGAAACCGATGTCCGCCTGCAAGGCATCCCAGAACTGCGGGTTTTCCTTGGCAAAACCATAATCGTGGGAGCTGATCAAACGCTCGAAATACGGCGCCAGTTCAATCCGTTCCAGCTTGAGTGACAGCGAATCGCGATGGGCGTTGGTGATCATCACCACACGCTTGCCGGCCTGCTTGATCGCCGCCAGAAAGGTATCGGCATCCGGGCGCAGGGCGATCAGGTGTGCGGTTTCCAGTTTCAGTTCGCGTACCGGGATATTCAGCTCGGCGCTCCAGAAGTCCAGGCAGTACCACTGCAACTGGCCGGCATTGCGCTCAAACAGCGGCTGCAATTCCATTTCCGCCATGGCCCGGCTCACTCCGTGCAACTCGGCATATCGCTGGGGCAGGTGTTCCATCCAGAAATGGTTGTCGTAGTGCAGGTCCAGCAGCGTGCCATCCATGTCCAGCAGAACGGTGTCGATGTCGCGCCAGGGCAGCAGGGACATAAAAAACTTCTCCAGCGGTAAAAAAGATATCCGGCTCAAACAATCAGGATAGGCCGGGTATAGTAACGCGCTTACGCCAAGGAGCCGTCTATGCGCCAGAAACCCACTGTCCTCGCCCGCGAGATCGTCGCCACCAGCCGTTTATTCTGCGTCGAAGAGCTGAAGCTGCGCTTTTCCAATGGCGTGGAGCGCACCTACGAGCGTCTGGTCGGCAAGGGCGCCGGGTATGGCGCAGTGATGATCGTGGCGATGCTCGATGCGGACCACGCGGTGCTGGTCGAAGAATATTGCGGCGGCACTGATGAATACGAATTGTCGTTGCCCAAAGGCTTGATCGAGCCAGGCGAAGACGTGCTGGCTGCGGCCGAGCGCGAGCTCAAGGAAGAGGCCGGGTACGGCGCGCGGCAGTTGGAGCATTTGACCGAGCTGTCGTTGTCCCCCGGTTACATGAGCCAGAAGATCCAGGTGGTCCTGGCCACCGACCTGTACGAAGAACGCCTGGAGGGCGACGAGCCTGAGCCGATGGGCGTGGACAAGGTCAACCTGCGCGAGTTGTCGGGCCTGGCCCAGAACCCCAAATTCACCGAGGGCCGCGCCTTGGCGGCGTTGTATCTGGCCCGTGACTTACTGACCCAACGTGGGGTGTTTTTGCCATGAAGTTGAATTTCCCCCATCCGTTGATGGCGCCGGTGGTTGAGCTGGCATTGAAGGCAGGCGATGCGATCCTGCCGTTCTGGCGTACTGGTACGGCCGTGACCGCAAAGTCTGATGATTCGCCGGTGACCGCCGCCGACCTGGCCGCTCATCATCTGATTCTGGCAGGGCTGACGGCACTGGATCCGAGCATCCCGGTGCTGTCCGAGGAAGACGCCGACATCCCCCAGAGCGTGCGCGCCGGGTGGCAGCGCTGGTGGTTGGTGGACCCGCTCGACGGGACCAAGGAATTCATTTCCGGCAGCGAAGAATTTACCGTCAACATCGCGCTGATCGAACAGGGTCGCGTGGTGTTTGGCGTGGTGTCGATGCCAACCAACGGGCGTTTCTACGTCGGTGGCGCCGGGTTGGGTGCGTGGCGTGGTGATCAAGGCGAAACGCCGTTGCCGATTCAGGTGCGCGACGTGCCGGCAGCCGGCGAGGCGTTTACCGTGGTGGCCAGTCGTCGGCATTCCAGCCCGGAGCAAGAGCACTTACTGGCGGGGCTGAGCGAAAGCCTGGGTGAACTGCAACTGGCCAATTACGGCAGCTCGCTGAAATTTTGCATGGTCGCCGAAGGGGCGGCGGATTGTTATCCACGCCTGGCACCGACTTCGCAGTGGGACACGGCGGCGGCGCAAGGTGTGCTGGAAGGGGCGGGCGGTGAAGTGCTGGATTTGAGTGGTGCGCCGTTCAGCTATCCGGCGCGGGAATCGTTGCGCAATGAGTTCTTTTTGGCGTTGCCGGCGAAGGCGGCGTGGCGGGAAAAACTGCTGGAGCTTGCACGCGGTTAAGATCGTTCCCACGCTCAGCGTGGTAACGCCTCAAGGGACGCTCCGCGTCCAGTGACGCGGAGCGTCACGGGCTGCATTCCCACGCAGAGCGTGGGAACGATCAATGTCAGCCCGGCTCAGCGGTGCAGGACGTATTGCCCGCTAAACGTCACCGCATTCTCCTCGCTCCCCACATTCACAATCCGCGACTGCAGCGTCAACCGCGCCCGGCCATAACGCTTGTACATCGCCACAAACTTCTTCCAGGTCACCGCGCCCGGTGCCTGGCATATGGCGATGGCATCGGTGGTCACCGGCAGCGGGTAATGGATCTGGCCTTCCTGAATCACGATGTGCCCGTCCTCAATCCCTTCTTCACGCAAGCGCAAATGCAGCCAGCCCCAACCCGCCAGTACCGCGCCGCAATACAGGCTGCCGCCGAACATGGTGCTTTTGTGATTGACGTTGGCCTCCAGCGGCAAGTGCAGGCGCAGTTGCTGGTCGTGCCAGTCGAGCACCCGGAGGCCCATGTCCCGCGTGAGGGGGATGTCGTGGTGCAGGATCGATTCCAGGTGACGACTGTCGCGGCTCATGCACGGTTCTCTTGTTTGAAGATGATGATGGGACGGTAGCTCAATCGAGGTCATCAGTGTGGCTGTGGGCGCCGCCGTCGGCGAAGTTCAGGCCGTGCTTGCGCAGTTTGTCGTGCAGGGTCTTGCGCGGAATGCCCAGGGCTTCGGCGAGGCTGCGCACCGAGCTGTGGGAGCGCGCCAGCTCGGCGGCAATCAGGGTTTTTTCGAAGTTTTCCACCTGCTCGCTGAGCCCGCCGCTGACCACTTCGACCGTGGTGCTGACGCCGCCGTCCGGAGCGCTGTTGTCCAGGGCCAGTTCCAGGCCGAGAGCAAAGCGTTCGGCGGCGTTTTGCAGCTCGCGGACGTTGCCTGGCCAGGTGTGGCGCAGCAGCAAAGCCCGTTGCCCCGGTTGCAGTTCGTGAGGCGGCAAACCGTGGCGGGCGCTGGCTTCGTCGGCGAAATGCTGGAACAGCATCAACGCGTCTTCACCGCGTTCGCGTAGCGGCGGAATGCGTAAGGGCGCGACGTTCAGCCGGTAATACAAGTCAGCGCGGAAACGTCCCTGATCGGCGGATTGGCGCAGGTCTTCCTTGGTGGCGGCGATGACGCGGATGTCCAGCGGGATCAGCTGATTGCCGCCCAACCGCTCGACCACGCGCTCCTGCAACATGCGCAGCAACTTCACCTGCACATCCAGGCTCATGCTTTCAATCTCATCGAGAAACAGCGTGCCGCCGTTGGCGAATTCGAACTTGCCGATGCGGCGTTTTTGCGCGCCGGTAAACGCGCCGGGTTCGTGACCGAACAACTCGCTTTCCACCACCGATTCGGCCAGGGCCCCGGCGTTGATCGCCACGAACGGACCGTTACGCCGGCTCGACAAATCGTGCAGCGCCCGCGCCACCACTTCTTTGCCGGCACCGGTTTCGCCGAGGATCAGCACGTCAGCCTTGGTCGCCGCCAGGGCGCCGATTTGCTCGCGCAGGCGCAGCATCGGTGCCGATTGCCCGACCAGTCGGGCGCTCAGTTCATTGCGGTCGCTCAGGGCCAGGCGCAGGCTGCGGTTGTCCAGCACCAACCGGCGCAAGGCCAGGGCGCGGCGCACGCTGTCGAGTAGGGCGTCGCTGGCGAAGGGTTTTTCCAGGAAGTCATAGGCCCCGGCGCGCATCGCTTGCACCGCCAGCGGCACATCGCCGTGGCCGGTGATCAGCAGCACCGGCAGCTCCGGGTCCTGGGCGTGCAGTTCGGTCAGCAGTTCGAGGCCGTCCATGCCGGGCATGCGAATGTCACTGACCACCACGCCCGGCCAGTCGCGCTCCAGTTGCCCGGCCAGGCCCTTGGCTTCGGCCAGGGGCAGGATTTTCAGGCCGGCCAGGTCCAGGGTCTGGCTCAGGGCCTGGCGCAAGTGCGGATCATCGTCGATCAACACGACCTGGATGCGGTTATCGATGGTCATGCACTTCGGTCCTCGGACGGTTGCAGGCTCACGCCGGGTGCGCCGGCGCGCAGCTTCAGGGTAATCAGGGCGCCGCCCTCCTTGTGGTTGGAGAACGACAGTTCACCACCGAAGGCGCGCATCAACGTGTCGCAAATCGCCAACCCCAACCCAAGGCCCTGGGTGCGGGTCTTGGTGGTGTAGAAAGGTTCGCTGGCGCGACCCAGGGCTTCCATGCAAAACCCCGGGCCGTTGTCGCGAATGTACAGGTTGACGCCATCGGCGGTGGATTGGGCACTCAGCCAGAGTTTACGCGGCGGACCTTTTTCGGTCAGGGCGTCGAGGGCGTTGGCCAGCAGGTTACCGAGCACCTGGCGCAACCGGGTTTCCCCGGCTTCGACCCACAACGTGGCCGCCGGCAGGTCGCGGATCAGCTCGACTTCCATGCTGCGCCGCCGCTTGGCCAGCAACGCCAGGGCATCGTCCAGCGCCGGTTGCAGGGCCACGCTTTCCGGGGCGTGGCGATCGCGGCGGGCGAAGGCGCGCAAGTGGGCGATGATCGAGGCCATGCGCCCGGTCAGTTCGCTGATCAGCTTGAGGTTGCCCCGGGCATCGTCGGTGCGCTGGTGATCGAGCAATACTTCGGCGTTTTCCGCGTAGCTGCGGATGGCCGCCAGCGGTTGATTGAGTTCATGGCTGATGCTCGCGGACATCGTCCCCAATGCTGACAACTTGCCGGCCTGCACCAGATCGTCCTGGGCGCGCACCAGTTCCTGCTGGGCGTGTTCGCGCTCCAGCACTTCCTGTTTCAGGCGCCGGTTGAGGCCTTCGAGGTCGCTGGTGCGCTCGGCCACCCGGCCTTCCAGTTCGCGGCGGGCCTTGGCTTCGAAGGCGATCCGCTCCAGGTAATGGCGACGGCGCTGCATCATCAGCCCGAGCAGCAACATCAACACCAGCAAGGTGGCGCCACCGATGGCCACGACCGTACGCACCGGGCGGTCGATCAGGGTGCGTGGCGCGAGGATGCTGACGTTCCAGCCGGTTTCCGCAATCGACTGGGTCTGGGTCAGCCAGGCATTGGGATTGAGCTTCAACGGTTGCGGATCGCGGGTCGGGTAGGGCTGGATCGCGCTGATGGCTTTGTTCTCGTCATCACTCAACGCGCGGGTGGAGCGAAAACGCCACTCGGGCCGCGACGTGAGAATGACCACGCCGTTGTGATCGGTCAGCAGCAGTTGTTCCGGGGTTTTGCCCCACAGGCTTTCGGTGTGATCGAGATCGACCTTGACCACCAGCACGCCGATGACTTTTTCGCCTTCGCGCACGGCGGCGGCGAAGAAGTAACCGCGCTTGGCCGAGGTGGTGCCCAAGCCGAAAAAGCGTCCGAGTCGCCCGGCCATGGCTTCACTGAAGTACGGCCGGAAGGAGAAATTGCGCCCGACGAAACTGTCGTGTTTGTCCCAATTGGACGCGGCGAGGGTCTTGCCGCTGGTGTTCATCAGGTACATGACTTCGGCGCCGGTCTGGGCGCTGATGTTTTTCAGCAGGCGGTTGGCGTTGCCTTGGGTGACGCCATCGTCAGGCGCCCCGAGCACGGCGCGTAAAGCGGGGAGGTCGCCGAGGATTTGCGGCAATACTTCATAACGGTGCAGGGTGCCCAGCAGGTTGGCGACGTAGAGGTCGAGGGTCTGACGATTCTGCCCGGCCAGTTCACTGCGGTAGTAGCGCTCGGCCAGATGCTGCAACGGCCACAGCAACGGTGCCAGGCACAGCGCGAGCAGGGCCAGGCTGCGCCAACGGGGTCTGCGGGGAAGGGTCGGAGTCATGGGCATCGAGCGCCTGGGGGGACAGGCGCATTATGCCTAGGGTTGCGGGCGCAGTCTGCGCAGCTGCGGCACCGCACGGCTGAAGTGAAGATTCAGGCAGGGTTTCAGGAAAAGACGTCAGCGTCCTTGAAGAACGCCGCCGCTGCATCCTTGCCCGACAGTTTTGGCGCCTCATCCAGTTGCCAGTCGATGCCCAGGTCCGGATCGTCCCAGCGAATGGCGCGTTCGGCCGACGGGGTGTAGTAGTCGGTGGTTTTGTAGAGGAATTCGGCGAACTCGCTTAGCACCACGAAGCCGTGGGCGAAACCTTCCGGGACCCACAGTTGACGATGGTTGTCGGCGGAAAGACGAACGGCGACCCATTTGCCGAAGTGCGGCGAGCTGCGGCGAATGTCCACCGCCACGTCGAGCACTTCACCGGCGGTGACGCGCACCAGTTTGCCCTGGGTATTTTCCAGTTGGTAGTGCAGGCCGCGCAGCACGCCTTTTTGCGAGCGGGAATGGTTGTCCTGAACGAACTGCGTGTTCAGACCGGTCGCTTCTTCGAAAGCCTTGGCGTTGAAGCTTTCGTAAAAGAAGCCACGCTCGTCACCAAATACCTTGGGCTCGATGATCAGGACACCGGGCAGGTCGGTGGTGACTACGTTCATGGGTTTTCTCCAGCGATAGAAAAGATGGGGGACATTCTTGCGCAAAGTGCTGGCGGGCGCGAGTGCGGCGATGTCTTTTGCCCCGTGCCGATCAGGGGCGGGGGGTTGCGTATCGGCCGCAGCGGTGGCGATATAAGCGCCTAATAAAATCTCAGGGGTCGTTGTATGCCGCTCGCCACGTTGATTCATCGCGCCAGTTTGCCCAGCCCGCAAGTGTCTGCGGAGCAAGCGTCAGCGCTGTTGCAGGCACATTACGGGTTGAGCGGGACATTGCAGGCCCTGGGCAGCCAGCAGGACCTGAACTACCGCGTCGACAGTGAACGCGGTCGTTTCGTCCTGAAAATCTGCCGGGGTGATTACTCGGCGCTGGAGCTGCAAGCCCAGCACGCGGGGCTCAAGCATTTGGCCGCACATCCCGATGTGCACGTGCCGCGCGTGATTGCCGCGAACAACGGTGCCGATCTGCTTTCTCTGGACATCGACGGGCAAGCGGTGCATGTGCGCCTGCTGGATTACATCGAAGGCCGGTCGCTGACTCACCTTGAGCACTTGCCGGGTTCGGTGGTCGCCGGTTTTGGTCGGCTCTGTGGCGAAATGGATCTGGCGCTGGCGGCCTTTGACCATCCGGGGCTGGAGCGCACGCTGCAATGGGACGCCCGCCATGCCAATGCCTTGATCGCCCACCTGTTGCCAGTGATTCAGGATGATCGGCAGCGCGGGTTGATTGCCGCCGCCGCCGAACAGGCCGAACGACGCTTGCTGCCGTTAGTGGCGAAACTGCCGGTGCAGGCGATTCACATGGACATCACCGACGACAACGTGGTCTGGCAGCGGGATTCGCAACGGCAATGGCAATTGCAGGGTGTGATCGATTTCGGCGACTTGATCCGGACCTGGCGCATTACCGATCTGTCCGTGACCTGCGCGGCGCTGCTGCACCACGCCGATGGCGACCCGTTCTGCATCTTGCCGGCGGTGCAGGCCTATCATGCGGTCAATCCGCTGCAGCATGAAGAGTTACAGGCGTTGTGGCCGTTGATCGTGGCCCGCGCGGCGGTATTGGTGCTCAGCGGCGAGCAGCAGGTCAGCATCGATCCGGGCAATGAGTACAGTCGTGACAACCTGACCCACGAATGGGAAATTTTCCGCGTCGCAACCTCGGTGCCGTTAGAACTGATGGAAGCGGCGATCCTGACCGCCGTCGGCCACAGCTTGCCGAGTATCGGCAGCGAAGGTTTCGCACCGTTGCTGCCGAGCCTGGTCGGCCGTGAATTTGCCTTGATCGATTTGGGCGTACTCAGCCCGCATTTCGAGGCCGGTAACTGGGAGCAAGAAGGGATCGATCAGCGCCTGCTGACGGAAGCTGCTACGGCCCACGGCCTGGCGGCCAGCCGTTATGGCCAATATCGGTTGTCTCGTACCCGACCGGACAGTGCCGACGAACCCGATACTTGCCCATTGCACGTCGAGTTATGCGTGCCACACGGCACGGCGGTTGAATCACCGTTTGCCGGGGTGGTTCACCAGCCATCGGCGGGGGTGTTGCAACTCGACGGTCCGCAACTGAGCGTGCGCCTGTGGGGTGTGACCCCGTCGCTGCACAGTGGCGCGGCGCTGGTCAAAGGCCAGGTGCTGGGTTCGGTCAGCGGGCCGCTGAGGGTGCAGTTGTGCCGAGGCGCTGCGTTCGATGCGCCATTGTTTTGCACGCCGTCCCGCGCCTTGGCCTGGCAGGCGTTGTGCCCGTCACCCGCGGTGCTGCTCGGGCTGGCTTGTGACGCTGAGGAGGAACTTGATTCGAAGACGTTGCTGGCACGTCGCGAGGCCAGTTTCGCCCGCACCCAAAAACACTATTACGTCGACCCGCCACGCATCGAGCGCGGCTGGCGTAATCACCTGATCGACATGCAGGGCCGTTCCTACCTCGACATGCTCAACAACGTCGCGGTGCTCGGCCACGGTCATCCGCGCATGGCCGCCGTCGCCAGCCGCCAGTGGTCGCTGCTCAACACCAACTCGCGGTTCAATTACGCGGCGGTGGCGCAATTCTCCGAACGCTTGTTGAAGTTGGCGCCGGATTCCATGGACCGTGTGTTTCTGGTCAACAGCGGTAGCGAAGCCAACGACCTGGCGATTCGTCTGGCGTGGGCGTATAGCGGCGGGCGCGACATGCTCAGCGTGCTTGAGGCGTATCACGGCTGGACGGTGGGCGCGGACGCGGTGTCGACCTCGATTGCCGACAACCCCAAGGCCTTGAGCAGCCGTCCCGACTGGGTGCATCCGGTGATTGCGCCGAACACCTATCGTGGCGAATTCCGTGGCCCGGACAGCGCGCCGGATTACGTGCGCAGCGTCGAACATAACCTGGCGAAAATCGCCGAACAGAAACGCCAGCTCGCCGGGTTCATCTGTGAACCGGTGTACGGCAATGCCGGCGGCATCTCGCTGCCGCCTGGGTATTTGCAGCAGGTTTACGCAATAGTCCGCGCTCAGGGCGGCGTGTGTATCGCCGATGAAGTGCAGGTCGGTTATGGCCGCATGGGCCACTTTTTCTGGGGCTTCGAAGAGCAGGGCGTGGTGCCGGACATCATCACCATGGCCAAGGGCATGGGCAACGGCCAGCCGCTGGGCGCGGTGATCACCCGCCGGGAAATCGCCGAGGCGCTGGAAGCCGAGGGTTACTTCTTCTCCTCGGCCGGGGGCAGTCCGGTCAGTTGCCAGATCGGCATGGCGGTGCTGGATGTCATGGAAGAAGAAAAGCTCTGGGAAAACGCCCAGGTCGTCGGCGGTTACTTCAAGGAACGGCTGGAAGCGTTGATCGACATTCATCCGTTGGTGGGTGCGGTACATGGTTCCGGTTTCTATCTGGGGGTCGAGCTGATCCGCAACCGCGACACCCTGGAACCGGCGACCGAAGAAACCACGGCGCTGTGTGACCGCTTGCGTGAGCTGGGGATTTTCATGCAGCCGACGGGGGATTTTCTGAACGTGCTCAAGATTAAGCCGCCGATGGTGACTTCGCGCCGGAGTGTGGATTTCTTTGTCGACATGCTTTCGAAGGTGTTGGGGGAAGGGTTGTAGGATTTGAGACCGCCTTCGCGGGCAAGCCTTGCTCCTACAGGTCGGTGGCGTTTACAAACCTGTAGGAGCAAGGCTTGCCCGCGAAGGCGTCCTCAAAACCGACGCTAAATATCGATTCTTATCGGCTTTTGATGGGTATATTTAGACGAAAGGCGTTCAAGTAACTTTTAAAGCCGATATTTATCGGCTATAAAGTCGCCATTGCCTACCTATAAAAAAGACCCAGGAGATGATTCATGAGCCGTATCGTTACCGTCGCCGCTACCCAGATGGCTTGTTCCTGGGACCTTGAAGCCAACATCGAGACCGCCGAGAAGCTGGTCCGCGAGGCCGCGGCCAAAGGTGCGCAGATCATCCTGATCCAGGAATTGTTCGAGGCGCCGTACTTCTGCCAGAAGCCGAACCCGGATTACCTGCAATTGGCCACGACCGTTGAAGACAACGTCGCGATCAAGCATTTCCAGAAAGTCGCCCAGGAACTGCAAGTGGTGCTGCCGATCAGCTTCTACGAACTGGCCGGCCGCGCCCGCTTCAACAGCATCGCGATCATCGATGCCGACGGCTCCAACCTCGGGATTTATCGTAAAAGCCACATCCCGGACGGTCCGGGCTACCACGAAAAGTACTACTTCAACCCGGGCGATACCGGCTTCAAAGTCTGGAACACCCGTTACGCGAAAATCGGCGTCGGCATCTGCTGGGACCAGTGGTTCCCGGAGTGTGCCCGCAGCATGGCGTTGCTCGGCGCGGAAATCCTGTTTTACCCGACCGCCATCGGCAGCGAACCCCATGACAAGACCATTTCGTCCCGCGATCATTGGCAGCGTGTGCAGCAGGGCCATGCCGGCGCCAACCTGATGCCGCTGATTGCCAGTAACCGCATCGGTAATGAGGAGCAGGACGGCTACGACATCACCTTCTACGGCTCGTCGTTTATCGCCAACCAGTTCGGCGAGAAAGTGCAGGAACTCGATAAAACCGAAGAGGGCGTGCTGGTCCACAGCTTCGACCTCGACGAACTGGAGCACACCCGCAGTGCCTGGGGCTCGTTCCGTGATCGTCGTCCGAACCTATACAATGCGCTCAAAACCCTCGACGGTTCCCTGGAGTCCTGATCCCAATGACCACTTTAAACAGCACCCCGCGCGCCGATGGCTTCTACATGCCCGCCGAGTGGGCGTCGCAAACCCAGACCTGGATGATCTGGCCCGAGCGCCCGGACAACTGGCGCCTGGGCGGCAAACCGGCGCAAGCCGCGCATGTTGCGGTGGCCAAGGCCATCGCGCGTTTTGAACCGGTGACCGTTGGTGTTTCTGCCGGGCAGTACGAAAACGCCCGCGCCCGCCTCGATGTGCCGAATATCCGCGTGGTCGAGATGTCCAGCGACGACGCCTGGGTTCGCGACACCGGCCCGACCTTCGTGATCAATCACAGCGGCGAAGTCCGTGGCGTGAACTGGGACTTCAACTCCTGGGGCGGTTTTGACGGCGGTCTGTACTCGCCGTGGAACCGTGATTCCCAGGTTGGCGGCAAGATCCTCGAGATCGAGCGCAGCCAACGCTACCGCACCGAGGGCTTCGTGCTTGAAGGCGGGTCGATTCACGTTGATGGCGAAGGCACCCTGATCACCACCGAAGAATGCCTGCTCAACCGCAATCGCAATCCGCACCTGAACCGTGCCGACATCGAAGCGGTGCTCAGCGCGAATCTGGCTGTGGATAAGATCATCTGGCTGCCGGACGGTCTGTTCAACGACGAAACCGACGGCCATGTGGATAACTTCTGCTGCTACGTGCGTCCGGGCGAAGTACTGCTGGCCTGGACCGATGACCCGCAGGACCCGAACTACCCGCGCTGCCAGGCGGCCATGAAGGTGCTGGAAAGCAGCACCGATGCCAAGGGTCGCCCGTTCACGGTGCACAAGATGCCGATTCCGGGGCCGCTGTATGCCTCCGAGGAAGAGTGCGCCGGTGTCGATCCCGTGGACGGCACCCAGGAGCGCAATCCTACCGTTCGCCTGGCGGGTTCCTACGTGAACTTCCTGATCGTCAACGGCGGCATTATTGCGCCGAGCTTCGACGATCCGCTGGACGGCCCGGCCAAGGAGATTTTGCAGAGCCTGTTCCCGCAGCACGAAGTGGTGATGGTGCCTGGCCGCGAATTGTTACTGGGAGGCGGTAACATCCACTGCCTTACCCAACAACAGCCCGCGCCGCACAACGAGTGAGTGCCGTTGTAACAGCCTGAGTTGATTGCAAAATCAGTCTCGCAAACGTTTTCCCGTTTCGCCTTACAGAAAGCCCGCAGCCCGTCAGGACCGCGGGCTTTTTTGTATCCGCTCATCGACATATCAGAAACATTGGCACAGCTCTTGTATCTGTCATGGGGCAAAACAGGGAGGGGAGAACGGCGACGTTCTGTCATAAACCTTGGATAAGTTAGCCGCTCACAAACCGGGAGAGAGCGCTGAAATGAACGCCGAAGTGAATGTGGTGAGCGAGCGGACATTGCATCCCCTGGCAGTCAATAGCGAATCGCTACAGATCCTTGCGCACTGGTTGAAGTCCAATGGAACGCGTCAGATCAGGGAACCTGATCCGCGCCGGATGATGATCGAGCGCTACCCCGCTGGTTTATTCAGCGAAGCGGAGCTGGAAGCGTTGTGGGATGTGATGGAAGGATAAGAAGAACAACAACGGATTGATAAAAGCGCTGCCGGGAAGGCGGCGCTTTTTTTTGGGGCGCTGATCGTTCCCACGCTCTGCGTGGGAATGCCTCAACGGACGCTCCGCGTTCGGCTTTTGGGACGCAGAGCGTCCCGGGCTGCATTCCTTTGCTGCGCGTGGGAACGATCATCAAATAGCTGTAGGAGCGAGGCTTGCCCGCGAAGGCGTCAGAACATCCAACTTATTCGTCGGCTGTTATACCGTCTTCGCGGGCAAGCCTCGCTTCTACATTGATGGTGTTTAGAAACTGTAGGTCCCGGTCACGACCAGGCTACGCGGCTCGCCCGGCTGAATCTGATACTGGCTGGTGGACGACGCGTAATAGGTCTTGTCGCTGATGTTGTTCAACGCCGCGCGCAAGTCCCAATCTTTCTGCCGGAACCCGGCCAGGGCATCCCAACGCCCATAACCCGGCAGGACCGTGGTGTTGAGGTTGTCGGCATAACGCTCGCCGACCAGGGTCAGGCCGGTTTCGGCGTACCAGCCCATTTCCGGCTTCCAGGTCAGGAACAGGCTGCCGTTGTGCTTGGCCACATTACTGATGCGTTTACCTTCAAAGCCATTGTTGTCTTTGACGACGGTAGCGTCCTGCACGCCGACGCCACCGCGCACATACCAGTTGCCGCCGAGCTTGCCGGTGCCGGTCAACTCGATACCACGGGAGCGTTGCTCGCCGGTGAGCAGGGTAACGGTCGGGTTGAGCGGATCACTGGTGCGGCGGTTGTAGAGTTCCAATTCGTAGATCGCCAGGGTGGTGCTCAAGCGATCGTCGAGCCAGTCGCTTTTCACCCCGATTTCCTTCTGCTTGGTCAGCTCCGGGCTCAGGTCGTTGCTGTTACCCGCCACGCCAGGCGTGATGCCGATCAAGCCACCGCCGACCGGCGAGAAGGTCTTGGTCCAGGAGGCGTAGAAGGAATGATTCTGCAGCGGCGTCCAGACGATGCCGACACGGGGGCTGGTGCTGTGGCTGTCACGGTCTTCGGAAAGGTTGCGCAGCTTGTTGGTCGACTCGATATCAAAGGTGTCGTAGCGCAAACCGGCGAGCAGTTGCCATTGATCGTTCAGGCGCAGTTGATCCTGCACGTACACCGCACGGCTTTCGACTTCGGTGTGGTTGTCGCTGGACACCTGCATGCGCCCGGTGTGGCGCAGATCGCGGTTCGGGTTGTACAGGTCCAGCGCCGGTACCGGCGAACTGCCCGGCCCGGAGGTTGCGGCGTTGGACAGCTTCGGGTCGCGACGCTGGCTGCCGATCTCGATGCCGGTCAGCAGGCGGTGCTCCAGGCCGAAGGTATCGAAACCACCTTCCAGCTCGACGTTGTTGTAAACGTTGCGGGTGGTCAGGTCCTGTTGCCAGTGCTGGCGGGTGACCTTTTGGGTCGCCGGGGTGTAACCCGTGAGGTAGGTGTTATCGAAATCGCTGTCGAGTTTGAACACGCCGAGGGTGTGGCGCAGTTGCCAGTTGTCGCTGAGTTCATAGCTGAGTTTGGAGCGTAGGGATTGTGACTTGTCGTCGATGAAATCGTGATCGTTGCCGTAGGTCGTATCCCGGCCTACGTCCGCCGGGCGTCCATTTACCCCGGGGATACCGCGATCCGGCGTACGGTTGTAGCGGCTGTATTCGTACTGCACCAGCCAGTTCAGGTCCGGCGTCAGCTGCCAGCTCATGGACGGCGCGAACAGTTGGCGGTTGCCGCTGACGCCATCGCGGAAGCTGTTCTGATCCATGTTGCCCATGTTCAAACGCAGGCTGATGTTCTCGCTCGGGTCGGTGCTCAGGTCCGCATAAAGACTGCGCAAATCATCGCTGCCGCCTTGGGCTTCGATGGTCGAGCGGTGGCCGAACTCGGGCAGCTTGCTGACCCGATTGACGATCCCGCCCTGGCTGCCACGGCCATACAACACGGCGGCCGGGCCTTTGAGCACTTCGATGCGTTCGATGTTGTGCAGGTCGCGCACGTATTGGCTGTCGTCACGGATGCCGTCGAGGTAGAAGTCGTTGCTGGCGTCGAAACCGCGGATGCGCAGGCTGTCGAAACGCGTGTCGGCGCCGCTGCTGACGTTGGGGATGCCACTTAACGCAGTGCCCAGGTCGTTGGTGCCGTAGTCCGAAATGTTGGCGGTTTTAACCGAGTCGATGGCTTGCGGCACGTAGCGCACCGGGGTTGCCGTGCGGGTGGCGGTGCTGGTTTCCTTGACGCGCGGGTCGTCCGCTTCGGATTCGGCGTTGATGGAGGTTTCGGGTAATACGGTGGTCGCGGCGCCGACGAAACCGGCAGACAACAAAGCAGAAAGGCCAAGGGTGACGGGCGTGAAGCGGAACGGGGCAGGCATCTGAAGCGCATCCGAAAGGGTGGAAGAATTCAAGGGTGCGAATGGTAATGCTTGCTATTTACTTTCGTTAACTATTCCTAAAGGGTTTCCTTGAATGATTGTTTCAACTTGTGTCGAGGTTGATACGCAGCGCATTCGCCCGATTCCCGAAACGGTCTGAAAGCCATTCCAGCGTTTTTCCGCAACGGTCTGAGGACTAGTCTGCCGGCATCGATTTTTCCTACCTTTTTGCCCGAGCCTTCCTATGACTCTTCACTACATTTACGACCCGTTGTGCGGCTGGTGCTACGGCGCCAAACCCCTGGTGCAAGCCGCACAAGCCGTGTTGCCCGTGATCGCCCACGGCGGCGGCATGATGACCGGTGCCAATCGCCAGACCGTTTCACCACAGCTGCGCAACTACGTGATGCCCCACGACCGGCGCATCGCCGAATTCGCCGGTCAGCCGTTTGGTGAGGCGTATTTCGAAGGTTTGCTGCGCGACGAAACAGCGGTGTTCGATTCCGCGCCGCCGATTGCCGCTGTGTTGGCCGCCGAGCACATGGCCGGTCGTGGATTGGAGTTGCTGGGCCGTTTGCAGACGGCTCACTATCAGGAAGGACGCCGCATCGCTGACGAAGCGGTCCTGTTTGAGCTGGCGAACGCCATCGGGCTCGATCCGCAGGCTTTCCAAAGCGCTTTCCACGAGGCCGACACTGAGCGGCATATCAAGGAAAGCCGCGCATTGCTGGCCAATGTCGGCGGCCAAGGCTTCCCGACTTTCGCCCTGGAACACAACGGCCAATTCACCTTGATCGACATCGGCCCGTGGCTCGGCAAACCGGAAGCCTTCGCGGCGTGGCTGCGTCAATCGCTGCCCGCCCAAGCCCCGGCGTCCGGGTTTCAAGCCTGCGGCCTCGACGGCTGCATCCACTGAATTCCCGTGAAACTTTGCAACTGGCGCTCGCCTATCAGAGATTCTTAGACGATTTTTGCCTATTCTCAGACGATTCATGAAATTGACACACGGTGAAGGGCGCGGATAGGATCCACGCCAACGCCTGTGGCTAACCGCCATGACTCACAAAACAATAAAAAGGCCCGCCGCGATTTTTCGTGGGCGGGCCTTTTTGTTTCGGGGTGAAAAAAGAGCGCAATAGCGCCATTTCAGCCGTTCGGCACAGCGCGTATCAACCCGTAATAAGGAAAACAAAATGTTGAATAAGCGAATCAGCCTGATCGCTCTGGGGATGTTGAGCGCTACACAGGCCATGGCTAACGACCAGGCCGAAGCCAAGGGATTTGTTGAAGACAGCAGCCTCAAAGTGCTGCTGCGCAATGCCTACATCAATCGTGACTACAAAGACGGCAACGACGATAAATCCGAGTGGGGCCAAGCGGCCATCGGTACGTTCTCGTCCGGTTTCACCCAAGGCACCGTCGGTGTCGGTGTCGACGCTTTTGGTCTGTATGCCCTCAATCTGGAGCGCAGTGAAGACCGCAGCGGTGCCCAGGGCATCGACTTCTTCAAGAAGGGCGACAGCGGCCACCCGGCCAACGACCTGTCCAAGGGCGGCGCCGCCGTCAAATTCCGCCTGTCCAGCACCACGCTGACCTACGGCGACCAGATGCCGGAATTGCCGGTGCTGAACTACGACAACTCGCGCCTGCTGCCAGAAAGCTACACCGGCACCCTGATCACCTCCAAGGAGATCAAAGGCCTGGTCCTGAACGCCGGTCGCTTCACCGCCGAATCGCGTAAAAGCGCGGAAGGCCGTGACAGCGGTGGCTTGAAGTCGATCAACGTGTTGGGCGGCAGCTACCAGTTCACCGAGCAGTTCAAGGCAGCGGTCTACGCGTCTGACGTTGAAGACGTGCTGAAGAAGCAATACGTGAACGCCAACTACGTGTTCCCGATCGACAAGGATCAGTCCCTGACCCTGGACTTCAACGGCTACCGCACCAAGCTGGACAGTTCTTATGTCCGCGAACACACAATCCCCGGCGAAAGTATCGTAACCGGCGAAGACAACAAGATCTGGAGCCTGGCCGCAACCTTCGCCACCGGCCCGCACTCGTTCACCATCGCGCACCAGCGCAGCACCGGCGACAGCAACCTGGGCTACGCCTACGGCGGCTATCAGAAAGACCAGGGTCGTGTCGGCGACGGTGGCAACACCATCTACCTGGCCAACTCCTACTGGTCCGACTTCAACGCCGAAGACGAACGCAGCTGGCAGTTGGGCTATGGCCTGGACTTCAGCACCTTCGGCATTCCGGGCCTGAGCTACAACGTGGCTTACGTGCGCGGCGACAACATCACCACCTCCACCAGCGAGGGCGGTACCGAGCGCGAAATCTTCAACCAGTTCAAGTACGTCGTGCAAAGCGGCCCGGCCAAAGACCTGAGCGTGAAGTTGCGCAGCTCGATCCTGCGCGTGTCGCAGAAATCCAGCGAGTACAACGCCAGCGGTAACGAACTGCGTGTGTTCGTGGACTACCCGATCAACATCTTCTGATGATCGGCTGAGTTAAAAAACTCAATAAAAAACCCCGACTGGCTCGGGGTTTTTTTTTGCTGTTTTCTGATGAAAACGCTCTAAAAGCTCTTTTTTTGGCATAAAAATGTCGATTCAAGTGATCTTTTTATGGCGCTTCAAGCAACGCTTGAGATGCCTGAAATTCTTTCTCATGGACGCAAATCCTGCACCTAATAGATTAGGCCGCTCAATGCAGCGGAGACTAGTAATGATCGTGTTAAACAGAGAAGTTGGCGAATCGCTACGGCGCGACAAATTTGTCAACGTCCAGGGTGGTGACTTCAACCTCTACGGTCATTTTGCCGACTTCGTCCGCCTGACCAAAAGTTGGGAAAACATGGAGCCGGACAGCTACTACGGCCAGGCCGAATCCGGCATGCGTTTCCGTCGTTACAGCGACTTCGAATACAACCCGGTAACCCGCGAACTGACGCAGCTGGAACACCGCGCCTATGTGCAATCCAAGGCCAACAACAGCTACGTCGGCGGCATGATTCGGCACTTCCAGGACTTCTCCGATGAAGTAATCAACTCGCCGGTAATGCGCAGCCTGATCGACATCGATTTCGAAGTGTATAAAAACGTGCTGCCGCCGGAGTTGCACGATGAAATCTGGCAATGCCAGATCCATCAGATCCGCATCGAGATCAAACCGGGCAAGCAACTGGAAATCACCCCTGAAGGCATTCATTGCGACGGTTACCCGTTTAGCGGTGTGCACTTCTGGGGCCGCAACAATGTGGACGGTGCTGAAAGCCGCCTCTACAGCGCCCACGAAGAGCAACTGGCGTCGACGACGTATCAGGAAATCCTCGACACCACGTTCTTCCTCGACCGCGACATGCGCCACTACGTAACCCCTGCCCGCAATACCCATTCCCACGACATGGCGTATCGGCAGATCCTGGCGATTTCCTTCTCGCGGCCCGGGACCGCTTTCGACATTGTTCGCTGAACAGCTCGACCCCATGGACAGCCCCTCCACATCCGTGATGATGTGGCGGGCCAATGCAAAGGATGCCGTGCGCCTGGAGCGCTTTTTTCGGCAGTTCGACGAGGTGTCGTTTTGCGAATGGCAGGACGCCAAATGCCTGCGTGGTGTGTTGGTGCAAAAGACCACCACCGCGTACCTGGCGCTCGACCTCAGCGGCGAAGTGGTCGGCGCGGTGCTGGGCGGTATGCTCGGCAGCCGCGGCACCATCAACCACTTGGCGGTGAGCCCGCACTATCGCGCCCAAGGCGTGGGTCAGCGCCTGGTGGAAGCGGCTTCGGCGGACATGAAGCGCGTAGGCGTGCTGCGGATGTTCCTGTTCGTCGACGATGCTAACCTTGCCGGCAAACGTTTTTGGACTGCCCAGGGTTTTTGCGAGCCGCGTGGCGAAACGACCTTTGAGAGGGACCTATGAATGAGACGTCCAGCAGCCAGCCGCTGATGGTCGAGCCGCAGCCTTCGCGCACCTTTGCAGAAGCCAGCCCGGTGGTGGCCGGTTACTTCACGGTGTCGTTTGTGTTTGGTTTGATGGCCGTCAACGCCGGGTTGCCCGTGTGGTTGCCGGTTGCGATGTGTCTGTTCGTGTATGCCGGCGCTTCGCAGTTCGCCGCGTTGGCGCTGATCTCCAGCGGCGCGTCGCTGACCACGATTATCCTCACCACGTTTTTGATCAACGCGCGGCACATGCTGATGTCGGTCTACATGGCCAAGGCCTTGCGGGCGTTGGGGCTCAGTCGATTTGAGCGTTGGTGTTATGCCGGTGGGCTGACCGATGAATCCTTCGCCTTCCACAGCGTGAAACTGGGCAGCGGCGCGCCGGTCAACGTGCGTTACCTGATCGGCTTCAACCTGTTTTGCCACACCTCGTGGGTGCTCGGCGGTTTGCTCGGGGCGATCTGCGCGCAGTACGCCTCGCACTTGATCAAATACCAACTCGACTACGCCCTGACCGCGATGATGCTCTACGTGCTGGTGTCGCTGTGCAACACCCGTAACAAGCTGATCGCCGCAGCGGCCGCAGTCGTCTGCATGGGCGCCTTGAGCCTGGTTGGCAGCTCGCCGTTCAACGTGTTTATCGCCACATTCGTGGGTTGCGGGGTGGGTGTATGCCTGACCAAACGTTCCTGATCCTGGTCGTCGTGCTGATGATGGCGGTGACCTTCCTGCCGCGCGCATTGCCGCTGCAGGTGAACACCGACCACTGGCCGCCCTTCGTCGCGCGAGCGCTGGAATACCTGCCAGTGGCGATCGTCGCTGCGATCAGCCTCACGCCCTTGTTGATCAAGGACCAGCATGTGCAGCTCGATCGCCCGGAATTCTATGCCGCGATTCCGACGTTGTTATGTGCGTATTTCAGCAAAAACCTCTTTCTCAGTGTGGCGGTTGGGACGGCTGCGTACATTGCGCTCGGCTCGTTCATGTAGGCGCAGGTCGACCACATCGCTCAAGGCCTGGCCCGACAACTCAGGGTTATTGACCGCCAGCCGCACTTCGAGGAAATCCTCGAAGCCAGGGAAAATGGTCAAGCCGTTACGCTGCGCGGCGTCGCGAGACACCATGCCGATGCCGTCCATTTGCGGGATCAGCGACAGGGTCAGGGTTTCACTGCAGGAATAAATCATCCGTTGGCCGGTTTCGTAGTTGCCCAGGCCGGCGTCGAGAAAGCGCAGGAAACTGTGGGAATACGGACAATCATCCGCAGGACGAACCTGAAACTTGTCGCCCAGCATCACCAGCGGGTCGTTTTCCTGACCGCAATGCGCGCCGACCACCTGAACGTGCACGTCCGGCAGCAAAATGCTCGGCAGCCCCGGCTTTTGCGGGCCGATCAAAATGGCCAGGTCGAAGTCTTCATTCTTCAGCTTGCTGAGGTTTTCCATCGACTCGGCGTAGGAAAACTCCAGTTGATGGTCAGGAAACACCTCAAACAGGCGTCCGATCATGCGTCGATTGAAATCCTCCGACAGCGTGGTATTCAACGCCACCTTCAGCGTGCGCTGGCCGGGCACCTTCAGCGCCGCCACTTTCTCTTCCATCTGCCGCGTCGCGACCAGGACCTTGTCAATATAGGGCGTGAGCTCCGTGCCCTGCGCAGTCAGGGTCAGGCCCTTGTTGGAACGTCGAAACAGACGAAATCCAAACTGCTCTTCGACCTTGTTCAACTGCGCGGCCAACGCCTGCACCGTCAAACAGGAATGCTCTGCTGCCGCCGACAACGAGCCGGTCTGCACGATGCGCATGAGGTTGCGTAAGGTTCTGCTATCCATGGGGTAATGCCCTCTAAAGTGGGCTGGCAATTGTTGTGTACCTGCGGCCTATCCGGCGCCGTATGCCGGCTATATTCCTGCACCTGAGCATAGTTGTCGCGAGTTTAGTAGCGAATTGATTCCGCAGCCGATGGCTGGAGGCTTACACAGGATCGGGGTTTTTGGTGGGGTTGGGGTGATTGAGGTCAAAAAAGATGCCCGGACTGGAAAGGTTCGGGCATTTTTTATTGGGTGGGGCTTACGGCTGCGGGGATTCTTCCTGCAGCGGTCTCGGAAGAGTCTCAGGGAAGATTGCGATCGGGCTGATGGTTGTCGCTATCGGCAGCGGTTGTAATAGGTCGAGAGATCTCCGGTCGATAAATATCTTCGATTGAGCAAATGGTAAGGCCGCCTATCAACTTGCCATTGACCGAAAATGAGACCCCCAATCACAATGCAGAGGTAGCGCCAATGTAGCTACAAATGACGATGAGGTTATTAACATGGGTGCATTACTGAAAACTACCGACGTTCGGTGCCGCATTGATGAGGATCTGAAGATGCGTGCGACAGAAGTATTAAGCGCTTGCGGGCTGAGTATCAGTGACGCCATGCGTCTTTTTCTCCGCCAGGTCGTAGCGACTCAAGGACTCCCGTTTGAGGTTCGCGTCCCTTCTGAGAAAACCGCCCGGGCTATGATGGAAGCACAAGAGATTGGCCAGCGGTTCGGCTCGATAGACGACATGCTGAGGGACGTTGATGGCAAAACCGGAAAAAAAGCAAAAGCGCGCTGAGCTGCCTAAGCAGTGCGCGCAAACGTCGGAATTCAAGAAGTCTTGGGAACGTTATAAACGAGCTGGGCGTCGTGACATGAATGAAGTCCGCCACATGATGGTCCTGTTATTTCTAGGTGAGCAATTACCAGCTGAGTACCTGGATCATGCTTTGACTGGCGATTGGGCTGGATTTCGGGAATGTCATATTGGTGGTGATTTCTTGCTGATCTACCAGAACACTCGCCCCGACCTGATTACATTTGTTGATCTCGGAAGCCATTCTGAGCTGTTCAAATAGAGGGTATGAATCTCGGTCAACGCTCCAAAAAAAGCAGCCCAATTTAATTAGGCTGCTTCACATAAGAGGTCTCACCCGAGCGCTGACGTTCAAGTCATCAACAGGGTTCCTAACGCCGACTATCGCCACTTGAAGGCAGTCGGTTTCGCGCTCTTGACGCGATTTTCTGCAGCAAACGATTTTGTGTCAATGCGCTGAAATAGTGCTTAGTACACTTGCGAATTAATAGTACATATCTATCCGCATCTGTACTAATCTGGCCCTAAGACATTCTCAAGGAGGCCACCCCATGCCTACCTCATCCCCCGCCCTCAGCCCACAGCAACAACTCGACTCCCCCGAAGCCGGCCGCGTCGCGCTCAAGTTCTTCTTCAACCTCATGGAGCGTTGGGGCTGCAGCGCCGAGCAACAACGCACGCTGCTGGGCAAAGTCGGCAACACTACGTTCTACAAGTACAAACACTTACCGCCCAACGTGCGTCTGCCCCACGACACCCTGGAGCGCATTTCCTACCTGATGGGTATCCACAAAGCGCTGAGCATCATCTTCAGCAACAGCCGCGAGCGCGCCTACAAATGGGTCAGCAGCCCGAACACCGCCGCGCCGTTCAATGGCCAAACCGCTTTGGATTACATGTTGGTAGGCCGCGTCGTGGACATCGCTGACGTGCGCCGCTACCTCGACGGAGTGCGCGGTTGATGGCGCCGGAACTGGCCGACCCGCAATGGTCGCGAGCCTATCGGATCGTCAACAGCTGCTTCCCGCCGATCTCGTTGTTTGAAGATGTGCTCGATCCAGAAGATTTGCCCACGGCCTACGCACTTGAAGCACTGACCAATGATCGGCTGATGGAAGAGGCTGGCGTGCTCTCCCGGGTGCGTCCTGAAGACCGAATTTCCGGGCCCGGCTCTACGCCCGTGATGGCTGCGTTTACGCACATCGGCAAAAGCAGTCGCTTTACGGATGGCACGTTCGGTGTCTACTACGCCGCGAGCAGCCAGGCTGCAGCCATTGCCGAGACGAGCTATCACCAGGAACGGTTTCTCGCGGCGACTAACGAGCCGGACCTGGAATTGACCATGCGCACTTACGTCAACAAAGTCGTCAAACCGCTGCATGACATCCGCGAAAACTATCCGCAGCTTCATGATCCAGACCCGACTGTTTACGGCCCCTCCCAGGCCTTCGCTCGGCAACTGCGCGAAACATTGTCCTGGGGGTTGCTCTACAACAGCGTTCGGTTGCCTGGGCATGAATGCGTTGCCGCGTTTCGCCCGCCAGCGGTGTCGATTCCGAAGCAGGGGAAGCATATTCGGTATGTGTGGAGTGCGAGTAGTCGGAAGATTTCGTTTGTGTTTGAGGTGAGTGAGGTTTGAGGGGGAGGCCCGAAATTGTTAGGAGTTGCGAATGATTTGGCCAGTTTCTAATCGTTTTTATGCAAAAGGTCCGTTTTATATTCGTTTTTATGCAGGGAGAATCGTTTTTATGTACGGAGCTCAGGTTTTTAATGATTGCAGCACGCAAAAAGCCCCGATTGATTCGGGGCTTTTTTATGCGTGCGCGACTACGTTGGACGGCGGTTGTTACACGGTGCATCGAGCACCTTCACCACGTCATCGATGATTGCCTTGCTCATTTCCTGCAAATAATACGACGCCCAGGCATGCCGGTCGGTTTCGCGAACCATAGCAGCGTCAGAGGCGAGCAGTTTGGCGACGTGGAGCAGGTTGGAAGCGTGGGAAAGGGCTTCGATCACCGGGACACCGGAGTTGATGCGGAACAGCGCTTCGTTGGCGTGGTAGGAGAACGGGGTGAGGCCGATGGTTTTCAGGTCTTGAGGGATGGTCATTGGGCACCTCCGGTTTTTGGGCGGTGATGGGCATGAACCGGTGTTGCAGAAACGCAAATTTCGAACGGATTGATAACGGGCATTAGCAAAAACTCCTGAATCAAAGTTAGAGCTACCACGTTCGTTCTCAGGCGAATGGGTGGCAGCTATGCGCGGGCTGAGAAACCGGAGATACAGGAACCCGGCAGACCCGAAGGTCTCCCACGCACAGCCGCCATAACACGGAAATGCAGGCACAAAAAAACGCCGGCAATCGTGATTTGGGGCGCTTGTGCGCCTGTATCTTACTTGGGTTCTCAGGCCCGGTCGCTGAATTGGCAGCGACGGCTTGAAGGTAGCTTTAGGCGGGAGGGAGCGCAATCGTGGCCAGGTGGTGGCGTCGGTCAAAAATTTACTGTGCTACCGGGCTAAGTGCTTGAGCGCTTGGAGTATCACGTGTCGTTGGCGATACGCAACTCAATGGACTACAAAAAAAGGGGCAAGATCCTACTGCTCAAACAGTCCTCGATAACTACTAAACAGCGCCTCCAAAATCGTCTACTGACGCACTCAGAGGGCATGAATGTTAGGAGGATGGGTTACAACGTTTAGCAGGTGCGACGCTGCGAAATCACGATCTGAGGCGAGACGCCGGCATCGTTGGGCGGCAGGGTAAAAGTGGTGCGAAAGCCGAGTTTATCCAGCATGTCCATCATTGCATCGATTGTGAATTTCTCGATCTTGCCAGTCGTGAGTTCAGAAACACGTGATTGGGTTACGTCCAGCTTGGCTGCGGCCTCACTTTGTTTGAGGCCCAGTTTTTTGATGCAGTCAGTGATGAATATTGAAAGCTCCATTTTCAAAGCCATTTTGCTGGCAACCTCCTCATCGTGGGCCCCGTGGAATGGGCTGTCGAAGAATTGAATTGCCATAAACGATTAACCTCAATTTCTGCTTTTATCTAAAATTTACGATAATTGAAGATTAGCTAATTGATCATTTCCCAGGCAAACATTTTTTCGAGCGACAATCTCGGCACTCATTACGCGGCGTAACTAATGAAGTACCCACCCCCACCTTTATCCCCCTGACCAACCCCCTACATTCTTCTCCAACGCCTCCCCATCATCCCGACGGGGCAGGTCACTGGAGATTCCCTCATGCCTTTCGTCAGCGTTCGCATCACCCGCGATGGCGTTACCTCGGAGCAGAAAGCTCAGGTGATCGCCGAAATTACTGAAACCCTGCAGCGCGTCCTCAAGAAGGACCCGCACTTGACCCACATCGTGATCGAAGAAGTCGACACCGATAACTGGGGTTACGCCGGTATCTCCACCACCCAGTACCGCAAGCAACTGGCAGAGGCGGAGGGCAAGTCATGACCGCGACCGTGTCTATCGATTTCATCTCCGACGTGGTGTGCCCGTGGTGTGCGTTGGGCGCGACGGCGCTGGCGCAGGCGATCGAGAACGTGGCCGGTGAGGTGTCGGTTGAGCTGACCTACAAGCCTTTCGAGTTGAACCCGGATATGCCAGCAGTCGGCGAAAACGCCGTCGAGCATTTGATGCGCAAATATGGACGCACCGCCGAAGACGTCGCTGCTGGGAAGGCGATGCAGATCGCTCGCGGCGAGGCCATTGGTTTCAAGTTCGATCTGGAGAAACGCAGCCACTTCTACAACACCTTTGATGCGCACCGGTTGCTGACGTGGGCGTTGCGGGAAGGTCGGCAGGTTGCACTGAAGAAAGCCTTGCTGCGCGCTTACTTCACCGACGGCCAGAACCCGAGTGATCGCGAGACGCTGGTTCAACTGGCGGCGGAAGTGGGGCTGGATGCAGCGGCTGCACGTGAGGTGCTGGCATCCGGGGCGTTCGCCACGGAGGTGCGTGATCTTGAGGCGTTTTATCGCGAGCGCGGCATCAATTCGGTCCCGGCCATGGTGCTGAACGGTCGTCACCTGGTGTCCGGCTCGCAGTCGGTCGAGTACTACGAACAGATGTTGCGACAAATGGCGCAGGCGCCTGTTGAAGCCTGATTCATCACTTTTTCAAACCATCATTTATTAGTTGAGGTTCATCATGAGCAATTCGAAAAAAGTCATCGTTATTACCGGCGCTTCCCAAGGTCTCGGCGCGGGCATGGTCAAGGCGTTCCGTGAACTGGATTACAAAGTCGTCGCCACTTCGCGTTCGATCAAACCGTCTACTGACCCGGATATCCACACCGTGGCGGGCGACATTGGCGATCGGGGGGTAGCCCAGCAAGTTATCCGTGAAGCGATCGAGCGTTTTGGTCGTATCGACACCCTGATCAACAACGCCGGGATCTTCGTTGCCAAGCCATTCACTGCCTACACCGAGGAAGACTACGCAGCGGTGCTGTCGGTGAACTTGAATGGCTTCTTCTACATCACCCAACTTGCGATTTCCGAGATGGAGAAGCAGGGCAGTGGTCATGTCGTCAACATCACCACCAGCCTGGTGGACCATGCGATTGATGGGGTGCCTTCGGTATTGGCTTCGTTGACCAAGGGTGGGTTGAACGCGGCGACCAAGTCGTTGGCGATTGAGTATGCCAAGCGTGGGATTCGGGTGAATGCCGTGAGCCCTGGCATTATCAAGACGCCGATGCATGGTGAGGAAACTCACGAAGCGCTGGGGAATCTGCATCCGGTTGGGCGGATGGGGGAGATCAGCGACATTGCACAGGCAGTGGTGTACTTGGACCGTGCGAACTTTGTGACTGGCGAGATTTTGCATGTGGATGGTGGGCAGAGTGCGGGTCACTAAGACCTGATTTTACAAACTGCAGAAACAACAAAGCCCTCGCAGAAATGCGAGGGCTTTTTTGTCTGGTGCCAGCAGCCCAACGTCCAGGCTTTCGGGTGGACTGCAAAAATCAGGTGTGGACACTTTGTGGACGTTTTCACGATTAGTCGTGACGGGCGTTCCGAATCCCAGAAATAACAAAGCCCCGCATTGCGGGGCTTTGAAATATGGTGCGGGCACCAGACGAACGGTAGCTTTTGGCGAGGCCAGGTTTCCTGCGGGTTTAGACGTCGGTGGAAAATTTGGCGTACCCCGACCAGTAACTATAAATAAATCAGCTAGTTATGGCCTTCAGTGGAATCGAATCGGGATTGCTCCTATAGGATAATTAACATCCTTAATGCCCGGATAACGCTTCCTAAAATAATGTAATTTCAGCCTTCCAGATTCGCGCTGGAAGCGTTGTCTTATTTCTGCTCGAGATTTCTAGGCTGGCACAAGGCCATTTGGTATGATCGTGCCCTTGCGACTAACAAGGAAGTATGCAGATGGATTTCACGAATGTTTATCTTGGGAAAAGCGCACAGTTCTATAAAATTAAGAAAAAAATAACCAAAAAGAAAATATCTGAAGTATTTAAAGATATCTCTTCTGAGAAAATCGGTGGGTTCTTAATAAGAATTATCAAGGAAGAACTGGTTGTTAATCAAGAAGTTATTTTGTGTTCTGCAGTCGCCTATAAAATTGTTAGTGAACCCTCATTTTTGGATCAAACCGATATTCGTGAGGAGAAGTACGCGTTTGCCTTAATCGTAGAGTACGATTCAGCTGTAGCTATAATAAAGAAGCATGTTTCCTCGCTGGAGAAGAAGTTTTCCGAGTTCTTAGATGAGTTCGAGTATGAGAAATTTACAAATTTCCAAGGGCGAAACGACCCGGAGTATGAAAAAGTTACAATGAGTAACATGGCGATTTCGGATGCTGTCATTAGAAGCCGAGCGTATGAAGCCCGACGGCTAAATGGAATACTTTCGTCAAACTCATCAAGCCGTTCTATACCACAAAGTTTTAGAATAAAGGTGCAAGGGGATACGATTACTTTGACACCTAACGCGTCTAGAGTAACCCTGAGAGATAAACGATCTAATTTAAATGAAGTCGTAAGGTGGGTAATGGCCACGGTGCAGGAAATTAAAAATCTTGCAAACAAAAGCGAGTTCATTAATGGCTTTGCCTCACCTATTACGCTTGAGGAAATTGTCCAAAAAGGTTTCGAGCCTATCGCATTATTTATTAATCTTGACGAATTAGATGAGCTAATCAGGTCCGGAAACTCCGCATCGGAAATAAAGGTTTTACGCGGTGGAGGTGAGGAGGCGATGTCCCCGCTTCAAATGAAGCGTCTATTCGATTGTTTCAAAACGCCGGCTAAGGTTGTGGCGGGAGGGACGATGGTTTTTAAAGGGAAAGAAGTTTCAGGCGCTGTAACTTTGCAAAAGCGGGTGGCTTCATTCAAATCAAAAATCACAGATAATATTTTGCTGTATATTGAAAATGAACAGTGCATGTCATTGACGAAATATATCAATACCCACAAGCCGTTTTCGATCATGTTTAATACTCCGAAGTATGCCTACTTCGGAAGAGACTGTTTCGAAGACAAGAAATTATTAAATAATTTGCCGGCGGTCTTATCTATTTTTAATCCTAACTACGATTTTTCTGGAGTTCGTAGTGAAAAGGAAAAGAATGAGGATAGAAGGTATCCACCAGGTATCGATAAATTTCCTGAGTTATCGTTATTTCGGAAGGTTGAAGATTTAGTATGCCTGCCTGATGGGGTCACTGTATGCGACGATATGAATGACGAATGGGCTGACCATATTTTCTTTGAACCCAATGCTAATCCTCCGGCGATATCGTTCATACATTCAAAATTTGTTAAAGGTGAAAGTTACGGTGCAAGTAGCTTTCATGAAGTGGTTGCTCAAGGCCTAAAAAATATTGGACGCACATTCGCTGATACTATTGAATTTAGAGAAAAACATGATCGTGATTGGGCAGGTTTCTACGAAAACACTCAAATCACTAGAGTCAGAGGCGGAAAAAATTGGACAGATATTGAAAACGCATTAAACGCGATTACATCCAATCAAAACTCAGTGAGAAAAATAGTGTTGGCAACACCATTTTTAAAAAAGAGTGTATTGGAAACTCAATTTAATGAGTTGGCGCAAACAGGGACGTGTCGGCCGCATTATATTCAGTTGATCTGGCTGATCAATACTTTCATTGGTGCTTGTAAGGAATATGGTGTTCAACCTCATATTCTATGTAATCCATGAAATAAAAATATCTGAGAGGGATGCAGGTATGAAATATCAGTATAGTGAATTATCCCCGACGCAATTTGAGACTCTGGTAATTCACGTTTGTTATCGGCTGTTAGGTTTGGGCACTGAAACATTTTCTGATGGGCCAGATGGTGGGCGCGATTCCCGTTTTCACGGAGAAGCAGAATTGTTTCCAAGCAGATCAAAGCCGTGGAGCGGTTTAACTGTGATTCAAGCAAAACATACGCTGGCATACAATAAGAAATTTTCAGACCCTGACTTCTTTGGGGTCGCCTCGTCGGCTGTCAATGGTGAGATTTTAAAGATTAAGGGACTGATCGATAACGATGGTTTAAGTAATTATTTGCTTTTTTCAAATAGAAAGCTTCCAGGCAATGCGAATGAGGCCATCAAGAACTTTATCTCTTTTGAGACTGGCCTCGACAAACAGAATATTGGATTGGTTGGTATCGAGAGTTTTGAAAATTATTTGAAATTCTACCCCGACATTCCAGCTGCTGTCGGTTTAAACCCATTCGAGATGCCTTTGAACATAGAGCCAGATGACCTAGCTAGTATTATAGTAGGGCTTAGTAATGGCTTAGGAGGTATAACTAAACGCGACATATCTACCCGAATATTTAGAACTGATTTTGAAAGAAAGAATGAGATAAATAGTCTTTCTGATCAATATTCTAAGCTCATAAAAAGAAAAATTGAAGACATGTATCTCATCCAGGACTTCCTCGCGATGCCTGAAAACGATGATTTGCAGAGGCTATACTTAGGCGTATCAGAAGAACTGGCTGCGAAAATTATCGCTCTTCGAATCCCTGGTCAGAGTTTTGATGTTGTGCTAGAGAAGTTGATCGAACTGCTGTTGGAACGGGATGTTGAACTAAAAGGGAACAAACAGTTAACCAGATCTATGATGTATTATATGTATTATCATTGCGACATTGGAGATGATGATGTTGCTAATGCCTAATAAGAACTCTCATCCCGATCTCACTGTTCTGGCAGTGTCTGGTTTTTTATTGGGCTCCATTAAGAAGTCTAAATTTGAGAGCTATTCTGATTTGCTGGAAAAGCTTAATTCTTACGATGCTAGGGCAAATATTTTATTTAAACCGAGCTTGCAGTTGCTTTTTCTTTTGGGGTTGGTTGATTATCACCGTAAGAATGATCTTATCGAGTATGTCGGACCATGAAAATTTCTAGGATATATTCAAATTTCGAAAGCGAATTTTCTACTGTTGATTTCCATGATGGTTTTAATGTCATACTTGGTAGGGTTTTTAATAAGACCTTGAAATCGACAGATGCCCATAATTTAGGTAAAAGCAAACTGGCAGAACTTATTGATTTTTGTTTGTTGAAAGGGCGGCACAAGACTTTCTTCTTGTTTGAATTTTTTCCTGTGTTTGAAAAATATGAATTTTACATTGAGCTTAAGCTGAACTCCGGTGAGTTTTTAACTGTAAAACGCGGAGTATCAAAAAACACTCGAATTTTTTTAAGGAAACACTCAAAAGCTAAACAATGCTTTCGAGGTTTAGAAGATGCGCTCTGGGATTATAGTGATCTTGCAATCGACAAAGCACGCCTTGTTCTTGACTCCTACCTTAATCTCTTGGTTATTGATCCATGGAGTTATCGTGATGCTATCGCTTACTGTCTAAGAGGTCAGGATGATTACACGGATGTTTTTCAATTGGATAAGCATAGAGGGCAACATGTCTATTGGAAACCATATGTTGGACACCTTCTGGGATTTGACTCGCATTCGTTGAAGAGAAATTACTTGCTAAAGAGCGAGGTTGAGGCTCTGCGGGAGGAAATCGCTAAGCTAAAATCCGCTATAGGCTTGACTGCAGGCGATCAAGAAGAAACGATATTGAACCTGCTTGACGTGAAAAAGAATCAAGTTTCTGATTTGGAATGGCAGTTGGAGAATTTTAATTTTGATAGCACTGATGTGCTTTATATTGAAGAACTCGCGGATGGTATAAATTCACAGATAAGTGATCTTAATAATTTAAGATACTATCTTTCTGCACGGTTAAAGAAACTCAATAAGTCCTTGGCGTCGAGCGATGTTAAAATCGAGTTGGACAGTTTGTCTCAGCTTTTCGAGGAGTCGGGTGTTATATTTGATGGTCAGCTTAAGCGAACATTTGGGGAGCTGGTAGAGTTTAATCGTAAAATAACTATTGAGCGTCAAGGGTTTATTTTTCAGCAAATAGGGGAGCTGGAAAGCGAACTTGTTGAAATAGCTAGCTCTATTTCTGAGCTTAGTGAAGAACGCTCAAAGAAATTGGGGTATCTACGCTCGCAAGATGTCTTTTTAAAGTATCAAGAAGTGTCAGATCTTCTTTCTGAACAGAAGTCCTACATTTATGAGCTGAATCGAAGGTTGGAAGTGAACTCTTCTGTGAAAAGTATGGAGGCTGATTGTAGAAAGCTGATTCGAGAAAAAGATGAGGTTGTAGAGAAGATTAGGATGAATCGCGATTCGGTCATCCGGTCGAATGATGGAATCTATAAAGGGATCAAAGAGCATTTTGCGAACTTTGTAACGGAAGTATTAAATAAGGACGGAGTATTAATAACTGAGCAAAATGCTGAAGGGAATTTGGAATATTCGGCTGGTCTTTTAAATGGTCTAGGACGAATAACTGGAGAGAGTGATGGGCATAGCTACAGAAAAATGCTGTGTATAGGCTTTGATATCGCTGTCGCAATGGCGTATTCAAAAATGGAATTTGTGCGGTTCTTATATCATGATGGTGGGTTGGAGACACTTGACGATAGAAAGAAAATTGAGTTCATTGAGTACGTCCGAACAGCATCTAGTCTCTCTGGGATTCAGTATATTTTGACTACAATCGACTCCGACGTGCCAGATGGAGTTGTATTCTCGGAGTATGAACTAGCCCGCGTGCTACATGACGAAGGTAGTTCTGGCAGATTGTTTAATATACCTACTTGGTAGTTTGAGTTAGAGTTTTTTTGTATTATGGCCATTAAGGTCATTGATGCGATAATTTTTTCTGTCAGGGGGGGTAGTGTTTAAGACCCATTTTTTTCCTAGTCGACGAACTATCAGCCTCGAGGTTAGAAGGTAATAGTAATGGGAGCCGGCTGTTTGTTGATTTAGAAACCAGGTGAGATGCTTGTGCTGCCACGTCCATGGATTATCTCGGTACCAGCGATCAGAGATCGCGGCTTGAATGGTCTTTGCTTGGCGTAGATGGCGCTGGCGTGTGGCATGCGACCCTGTCAGGACCCCCACCAGGAACAGCTCCATATCGAATGGTCTGATCATTGTCGACCACCAATGTAGGCCGATACCACGTCGATTCGACCATGCCCCAGTTCATAACTGATTTGTGAGCGTGCCTCTCGATCGAGTTGCAGATCTAGGTGGCTGCATCTGCCGCCGTTGATAGGCGCTAGGTGACAGGTGATCTGCTCATAGCGTTCGCATGCGTAAGCCGCGCGCAGTTCGTGGAAGCCTTTGAGGTTGTTCGTATGTAGGAAGTCTCGGACGGGTCGCACGACTCTCCGTTGGAAGTCGAAGTAGCTTTCGTTCGGTGCCGGCAGGTTGCAACTATCGTTGGGAGAGACCTGCTCGGCATAGCTGAGTGCTTCGTGGATTTGAACATTTACCTGAATCCAGCGAGGCGCAGATGCCCCCGAGCGTCCACCCTTGGTTCCATCCTGGATATTGATCTTGCCGTAATGTTTGGCTTCGCGCTTGAGGCGTGGTAGGTCGGCCAGAATCGCCTCGCGCAATCGCATGCCAGTGGCGCGTGCCAACTGCATAACGGCTGCGGCACGGGGATTCTGTTCGCAGAGCGCGTCGACGATCCGTTTCACCTGTTCGCGGTCTTGGCCTTGCGGCACTGAGCGACGAACACTGGCCCGCTGCATTCCCAACGCCTTGCTTGGGCTCGGTACTTTCACGGACTGATCACCGCGAAGCGCGGCCATGGTTCGGTTCACGCTGGCCAATCGGTTTTGCGCGGTCGCGATGCCGATAGCTCCTTGTGCAACCTGCTGGCGTAAGTGTCCTGCGTAATCCAGTAAGGTCTGCCGATCAATCTGCTGCGCATCGTTAAATCCTGGTCCATCCTCCGACCGACACCACCGAACAAACGCCTGCCAGCGATCACTGTGCGCTTTGACCGTCCCGTAATGCCCACCGCCAAACAGATCTTTCAGCGCTTGCGGCCCCGCATAACTCAGTTGCCGTCCATAGCCAAAATTGCGCCCATCCTGTCTACCGACCAATGCCATGATCGAACTCCTCTCGAAGCCAAAACTTTTAAAACCTTCCCCACGTCATCCCGCCAAGAATGTTGAGTGTTATCAGGGATCAAGGCCCCTGCGACCTGTGAGGGTTGTCCACTAACGCGGGACTGACGGCTCTTTACGACCGGGAGCTTGGGCATCTCATGATCTGGCCTCCTGAACACTTCCGAGGAAGTGGGCGGGTGGAGGCTGCCTGGCTGACGAGACCAGCGCCGCGAGATCCTGAGTCGGGTGAAGGCAGTGAAGCGATGACCCGGGCATGCCTGACTGTCAGTCAGGTGCAGTCCATTCCGTGGGCTGCGGCACCATCATCTGCATCGCTGTTGCTGTTGCTGTTGCTGGTGACTTCGGTGTTTGTCACGCCGATTGTCGCGAGGGAAAATGCCGCAAAGCCTTGTACGAGTTGGGCTGCAGCAGCGGTAGGAGCGCCCGTCTCTTTCCGGAAGAAAGAGACGGGCGCAGGTTGGCGCAAGGAAATGGCCAAGCGGATAGGTTGCTGCAGGGCAGCTATGAAAGGGGATGAGTTGCCGCAGTGGGCACACTGGTAAAAGTAGGCATCCATCACATCGCTGTGACCGTGCGAGCCGCCGGACGCTAATCGCACTTTGGAAGAACCACCACGGTGTGGCGTAGCCTTAAAGGTTCTGGCTACTTGGGGTTGCTGTCAGCGTCACCTTTGGATGTCGTTTTCTACACCCATGCAATGCTCCAAACAGATAACCCCTCAGAGTCTTCGCGTGATCAGCGATTAAGAACCTTGCTGATGTCTACCAGCTTTTTTCCATTACTTTTAGTGAGGTTGTACATTTCGGTAATCAATGTATCGATTTCGTCAATCAAGTCTGAGCGCTCTGCCTTGGTGGCACTATTGCGCAGGGTGTTAAGACGATTGGTAATGATCCGCTTCTTACCCAGCAAGCTGAAGTCCTTCACACTTCCGTAGATTTCCCAGTATTCATAACTTGGGTACTTCATTGCGATTTCTGAGATGTTTACTCCGCTTTCCAACAGCTGATTCATCTCTTTTAGTTCGTGTTGCGCAATGCTCATCAGTGTTTACTCATCCTTGTGACAGCGAGCGGGGCGCCCACCAAATCGGGTAGAGAATAACTAGTTGAGGCATGGAATTGCCATCTTTTTGATATCACTTGTCCAGACAGTTTGTGAGTGGTCAGGAAGGCCTGTTGACCGGTGTCGGGACGGCACGCAGCATAAGGTTGCTGGTATGAGATAGGTGCGGAAAACAAAAAAGGCCCACCTTTCGGTGAGCCTTTCTCGTTACTGCGTATGGTGCCGGCACCAGGAGTCGAACCCGGGACCTACTGATTACAAGTCAGTTGCTCTACCAACTGAGCTATACCGGCGTGTTAGGGCGACGATTATAGCGATTGCGTTGGTTCTGTAAACCCCTGAATTCAGACTATTTTTACTCGACCCTCAGGTTACCCACGAACCAGTGCTTTCCTGAGTTTCTGGAGAGTGCGCCAACCCCGGCTATTTTCCATCGCACGCACCTGCGCTTCCGCCTGTTCGGCCCGTTGCAGGGCGGCGGAAAGCTGCGATTCCGTGGCGCTGACGGGGTAGCTGAGCGCATGCCCCTGACACAGTTGGAAGTTGTCCAGATTGCACGGCGGAATCTCGAACGCCGGTTTGAGGTCGATGTGTTCGTTGGCCAGGAACCAGGTGTTGATGCCATCGAACAGGACGGCCTCGTAACCGGCGTCGGTGACGAGGTGTTCCCAGGTGTGGTCGCGGGCCCATGGGGTTTCGATGAGGATGATCCAGGGGCGCCATTTTGCGAAGTCCATGCCGCGCAGGACGGTTTCTTCGTGGCCTTCGACGTCGATTTTCAGGAAGTGGATCGGGCGATTCTGGGCGTATTGCTCGCAGATGGAGGTGAGGGTGCGGGCTTTGACGGCTTGGCGGTGGATGTCCATGCCAAGGGCGGTGCGTTGCTGGGCGGTGACCGGGTCGACGGTGGAGAGGCCGGTGCCGGGGATGCCGTAGAGGATGAGGTCTTCGGTGCTGTCGCTGGCTACGCATTGCAGGTTGGTGTCGCTGGGGCGTTGTTGGCACAGGGCGTCGTAGTAGTGCTGCATCGGCTCGACGTTGATGCCGGTCCAGCCGCGGTCGTGGAAAGCTTTGGTCACGGAGTCGTGGGTGGGGTCGTTGGCGCCGATGTCGATGTAGAAGCCGTTTTCGAACTGTTTGAGGGCGCGCCACAGGCGGATGTCTTCGAAATTCTGGGCATAGGAAATGAAGGTCACTGCGGCTTCCTGTCGGTGGTTCGTGGCCGCGCTTTCGGCGTCCTTGGCGTCTTGTATAACAAGGGCGGATGCCGGGCGCAATTTTCCGCTGGTGAGGTCCGGAATTCGGCGTTTATGTCCTTTCGGTTGAATGCTTATGCACAACGGGACCGCTGATTAGCTCGATCAACAGCGCTTTTGTGGACTCGTTCTCATTTGTTCGCAAATCCCTGTTTTTAGGGTTTTTTATTTATGTGTACGAAAAATGAACAGTTGTGTTTCAGTCGCGAAACATCGCATTTATTGGATCCACGAGAATTTCATCAACAGAGTTATCCACAGGCTGCGACTGATTAAGGGCGTTCGGCCAGGAGCAGGAAATTGCGCGGTGTGAGGGAGGTTTCGCTGAAGGTGCCGAGGCGAACGGCATAACCCTGAGCGGATAGGAAAAGTGCTCGATCAAGCACCAGCCATAGCTCCAGCGGGCGTCGGAAAAGGCCCCGCAGCAGCTCCAGGTTGCGCACTTCGGCCAATCGCTGCCACCCGGCGGCTTCGAGTGCTGCCCAATCTACAACGCCAACTGTGGATAACTCCTTCAACGCGGCCAAATGATGGCAGTAGTCGGCGAAGGATTTATCCAGCCAGGCGCTGGGCAGGGACGGCGTTGGCAGGTATTCGTCGATGCCACGCAATTGCCGTTGCAGCAGGTCGAAACCCAGGCGCCGGGCCATGGAGGTGTCCCGTTGACGTCGGACCCGTGCACCGGCGGTAACGGTTTCGCTCATTGGTAGTGCGAGGTCTTCGAAGGATAGTTGTAGGTCGGATCGCCTACCCGCTGAGGAAAGCGCCTCATACGTCGAAAGACTGATCCGGTTATAGCAGCACGGCGCAATGGCCAATTGTTTACATCCGGCCGCACTGGCGAGCCGGATCAACCGCACATGCAGATCACCACAAGCGTGCAGCGCTACCGGCGTGTGCTCAGCCTTCAAAAAGGAAGCAGCGCCAACCGCGAGCACATCTTGCTCAATATGCAGCGCCTGCAACTGATGACGCTGGCTGAGTGTTTGGCCGCTCAACACCAAAGAAGGATCGTATTCCAGGCAGGTCAGCTGCTGCCCGGTTTGCAACAGGCGTCGCCCCAAGTGCCCCTTGCCCGAACACCAATCCAGCCAATGCCTCGCTGGCGCGGTGAACGATAAGCGACTGGCAAACGCCTCAATCTGCTGCCACTTGCGCCCCGGTACATCGACGTTCAACCGATGTCCGGCCGCTTCAAGCGCATGCCCCGGCAACTCAGCCACCGAACTCAGCTCAAGGGACAACGCCGCCAATGAAGCAAACGGCTCCGGCGCATCGAGTAAATGAGGTTGGTTATGACTGCTTTCCGCCTCTTCGAGCGACCGGCCGCGTAGCCAGGAAGACAACGAAGGGTAGGACGTTTCCCAAGGCAGCTGCAGATGAGTAAACGGTCGTGGCTTCCACAACGTCTGATGCTCAATCAGAAAAGCATCCAGCGCCGTGAAACGGGCGAGTAGGGCCTCGCCCGTCAGCACGCAGGAAGAATCAACGCCCCTGGCAGGCATCGACGCGCAACCAGCGCTCCAGCAGCTTGAAGCCGCGCACGAGCACGTAAGCCATCACCAGATAGAACATGCCGGCGGCGAAGAAGATCTCCACCGGCAGGTAGGTCCGGGCAATGATGGTGCGGGCCATGCCGGTCAGCTCCAGCAGGGTCACGGTGCTGGCCAGGGCGCTGGCCTTGAGCATCAGGATCACTTCGTTGCTGTAGGCCGGCAGGCCGATGCGCGCGGCACGGGGCAGGATGATGTAGAACAGCGCCTTGGGCTTGGACATGCCCAGCGCCCGCGCTGCTTCGATTTCGCCCGGCGGAATCGCCTGGATTGCGCCGCGCAGGATCTCGGCGATATAGGCCGCCGTGTGCAAGGTCATGGTCGCCGTGGCGCACCAGAACGGATCGCGCAGGTACGGCCACATCGAGCTGTTACGCACCGCATCGAACTGCGCCAGGCCGTAGTAGACGAGGAACAGTTGCACCAGCAACGGCGTGCCACGGAAAAAGAAGATGTACGCGTAGGGCAATGACCGCACGTACCAGCGCCGTGACGAGCGTGCGATGCCCAGCGGGATTGCCAGCAGCAACCCGGCGATCACGGCGATGGCCACCAGTTCCAGGGTCAGCGTCGCGCCTTGGGCCAGTTTCGGCAGCCACTTGATGATGACTTCCCAGTTCATTGGGTGCTCCTCGCGAAGCCGCGAGCGGCGCGTCGTTCCAGGAAGTACATGCCGGTCATGGCCAGAATGGTCAGGCCCAGGTACATAAAGGCAGCGACCATAAAGAAGGTGAACGGCTGCTTGGACACGGTCACGCCGATTTGCGCATGACGCATGATTTCTTCCAGGCCGATCACCGACACCAGCGCAGTGTCTTTCATCAGGATCATGAACAGGTTGCCCAGGCCTGGTAGGGCGATGCGCCACATCTGCGGCATGATCAATCGGGTGAAGATGCGGAATTTCGACATGCCCAAGGCCACGCCGGCTTCACGATGACCCTTTGGGATCGCCAGGATCGCGCCGCGAAACACTTCCGTGGCGTAGGCGCCGAAGCACAGGCCCAGCGCAATTACACCAGCGGCGAAGGCATTGAGGGCGAGGTCGGGGTTGCCGAAAAACTCGCCCAAGGCACGCATCAGATTGACGGTGCCGAAGTAGATCAACAGCACCCAGAGCAATTCCGGGATGCCGCGAACCAGCGTCGAATAAGTGCCGCCCAGCCATTGCAATGGCTTGTGCGGGGATGTCTTGGCCAAGGCGCCGAGCAGACCGAGCACCAGCCCCAGGCACAGCGCCGAGAGTGCCAGTTTCACAGTCATCAGCGCACCAGCGGCGAGCGCCGGGCCGAATCCGTAGAGGTCGATAATCATGGGTTTCTTTTCAATCGCGGCAGGCAATGCCAAGGACTGGCGCCGTCAGCGAACGGCGCCGGCCAGGCAGGTCAGAATCAATAGATGCTGAACGGGAAGTACTTGTCGTTGATCTTCTTGTAGGTGCCGTCTTCGACGATTTCTTTCAAGGCCAGGTTCAGCTTCGCGCGCAGGGTGTCGCCTTTACGTACAGCGATACCGATCTTGTCGCTTTCTTCCACCGGGTCGCCCTTGAATTCATAAGAACGACCGGCTTCGCTTTTCAGCCACTCATAGTTGACGTACTTGTCCGCGAGGATGCCGTCCAGACGACCGGAAGTCAGGTCGAGGTAGGCATTTTCCTGGGTGTCGTAGAGTTTGATTTCAACGCCGGGCATGTGGTCTTCCATCCAGGTGCCGGCGAGGGTCGCACGTTGTGCGCCGATCACTTTGCCCTGCAGGGAATCCTTGTCGGTTTTGAAATCTTTGTCTTTCGGTGCGATGAATTGCAGCTTGTTGGAGTAGTACGGGTCGGTGAAGTCCACCGCTTGCTTGCGCTCGTCGGTGATCGACATCGAGGAGATCAGGAAGTCGAACTTCTTGGCGTTCAGGGCCGGGATGATGCCGTCCCAGTCGGACGTGACTACAGTGCAGTCGACTTTCATCTTGGCGCACAAAGCGTCGCCGATTTCTTTGTCGAAGCCGACGACATTGCCGCTGGCATCTTTGTTGTTGAACGGCGGGTAGGCCGCTTCGATGCCCATCTTCAAGGTCTCGGCCATGGCACCGGCGCTGAAGGCCAGGGTGACGGCGGCTGCCAGGAAGATCTTTTTGAAGTTCTGCATGCGGGTAGCTCCGTTAGCGGTTGCTGGACATGAATTGTTTGCAGCGTGCCGAAAGCGGGTTGTCGAACACCTGCTGTGGCGATCCTTGTTCTTCTACCAGGCCCTGGTGGAGGAACACCACTTCGCTGGAGACCTGACGGGCAAAGCCCATTTCGTGGGTCACGAGCAACATGGTGCGGCCTTCTTCGGCCAGGGCGCGGATGACATTAAGTACTTCCTGGACCATTTCCGGGTCAAGGGCTGAGGTGGGCTCGTCGAACAGGATCACCTTGGGCTGCATCGCCAGCGTGCGGGCAATCGCCGCCCGTTGCTGCTGGCCACCGGACAATTGCGCCGGGTAGGCGTGGCGCTTGTCGGCGATGCCGACCTTGGCCAGCAAGGCTTCCGCGACTTCGATGGCTTCGGCTTTACTCTGGCCGAGCACCCGGCGCGGGGCTTCGATGATGTTGTCGAGCACGCTCATGTGCGGCCACAGATTAAAGTTTTGAAACACAAAACCGATCTCGCTGCGCAGGCGATTGATCTGTTTGCCATCGGCGGCAACCAGTTCGCCGTTTTTCGCGGCCTTGAGCTTGAGTTCTTCGCCGGCCACCAGGATCTGGCCCTGGTGCGGGTTTTCCAGCAGGTTGATGCAACGCAGGAACGTGGACTTGCCGGAACCGGAGGAACCCAGGATCGAGATCACATCGCCGTCGCGGGCGGTCAGCGAGATGCCTTTGAGCACCTCAAGCTTTCCGTAGCGTTTGTGCAAGTTGCGGATTTCAAGCGCGGGCGTGGCCTCAGCCATGTGCGTTCCTCATAGTGTTTCGCTCCTGCTGTTGGCGGCCTTCCTGGCGAGGCGGCCAAGCTAGCATAGCGTTCGAATGGCAGCCAACAGCGCTGCGGGCGGTAAACGGATGGTGTGTGGCAGGTTGTCGCATCGGTACAGCCGTGTGTCGCGCTGCTATCAACCGAACAGCCGTTTGAACCAGTCGGCCCGCGGGTGTTGCGTAAAAAAGGGCGCGATGTTGCCAGCTTTGACGGGGTGTTGGAAGCGCTAACCGGCCAAACGTTCCTGATCTGCACTTTTATTGTGCATCCCACATTTTTTCAGTGTGTTTCTGGTGCGCTGATTCGTTCCTAATGTGGGTCGCTGGGTAACGCTCTGGCGAATTGCCATTAATCTCAATGACTTGCGATGACTGACCGGTCAAGCGGAGAGCCGCGGTTCTGGGGAGCCTGTAACATTTTGGCGCAATTATTGCGTGCAGAATAAGGAACGCCCCGTTGGATTCTTTTTACGAGAAAGAAATGCCAGACGCGGTGGACTGAATCGCTTTCCTTGCAAAGGTAGTTTCAATGAGCAGCACCCAAAGCTCCAATGGCCTCGAACAGGGGCTCAAACCGCGTCATGTGACCATGTTGTCGATCGCCGGGGTTATCGGCGCCGGCCTGTTTGTTGGCTCGGGCCACGCTATCGCAGCGGCCGGCCCGGCCGTGCTGTTGGCTTACGCTGCCGCTGGTGCGCTGGTGGTCCTGGTCATGCGCATGCTCGGCGAAATGGCCGTGGCCTCGCCGGACACCGGCTCCTTCTCGACATACGCCGATCGCGCGATCGGTCACTGGGCCGGTTTCACCATCGGCTGGCTGTACTGGTGGTTCTGGGTGTTGGTGATTCCGCTGGAGGCCAACGCCGCCGCGACCATCCTGCATGCCTGGTTCCCGAATGTGGCGATCTGGGCCTTCACCCTCGTGATCACGTTATTGCTGACGGTCACCAACCTGTTCAGCGTGAAGAACTACGGTGAGTTCGAATTCTGGTTCGCCCTGGTCAAAGTCATCGCGATCATCGGCTTCATCGGCCTCGGCATTCTGGCGATCTTCGGCTTCCTGCCGAACAGCCAGGTCAGCGGCGTTTCGCACCTGTTCGACACCCAAGGCTTCCTGCCAAACGGCATGGGCGCTGTGTTGGGTGCGATCCTGACCACCATGTTCTCCTTCATGGGCACCGAGATCGTCACCATCGCGGCCGCCGAATCGAAGAACCCGGGCCAGCAAATTTCCAAGGCCACCAACTCGGTGATCTGGCGGATCGGCTTGTTCTACCTCGTTTCGATCTTCATCGTTGTGGCCCTGGTGCCGTGGAACGATCCAGTACTGGCCGCCGTCGGTTCCTACCAGACCGTGCTTGAACGCATGGGCATCCCGAACGCCAAGCTGATCGTCGACATCGTCGTATTGGTTGCCGTGACCAGCTGCCTGAACTCGGCGCTGTACACCGCCTCGCGCATGATGTTCTCCCTGGGCAAACGCGGTGATGCACCGGCCGTTTCCCAACGCACCAACAAAAGTGGCACGCCGTACTGGGCTGTGATCCTGTCCACCGGTGCTGCGTTCGTTGCGGTGTTCGCCAACTACGTGGCCCCGGCCGCTGTGTTCGAATTCCTGTTGGCCACTTCCGGTGCCATCGCGCTGCTGGTGTACCTGGTGATCGCCATTTCGCAATTGCGTATGCGCAAACAGCGCATGGCACGCGGCGAAAAAATCGCCTTCAGCATGTGGCTGTTCCCGGGCCTGACCTACGCGGTGATCGTCTTCATCGTCGCGGCCCTGACCATCATGCTGTTCCAGGAAGCCCACCGCGTGGAAATCCTCGCGACCGGGTTCCTGAGTTTGATGGTGGTCGCGGTCGGGTTGTTTGTGGCTCACCGTCGTCGCAATGAAAAGCTGATCGCAGCAGTCGCGCGCTGAGTGTTCTGACTCAAGCCAAGCGCTGTTGAAATACGGAAACGACCGCCATCAGACATGATCGCGGTCGTTTTTGTTTTCATTCAGGCGCTTGATTGGGTGGCGATCTGATGGACACAGTGGTGGCGAGATAGTAGCCTTCGCACCGAATGTGTATCTCGCTATTGCGAGATGCAATGGAGATTCAGGACACGGATTGTTCGACGCCCCTAGCCTTCCTGGCTAAAGCCCCCGAGCCTTTCATGCCTGCTCCCTCATCTGACGCGCGTCACAGATGCATTTGCGTGTGCCTGCCGATTAACCCGGCAGATCAGAATCAGAGCTGCATGGAGCTAGCCCCGCCATTCAGCCAATCATCGGGGCATCAAGGAGATAGGCATGGCGTTTACATCGGTTGTGTTCAAAAACCCTCAAACCGGTGCCATGAAAGAAGCGCCAATCGGCTTTTCGTGGACCGTGTTTTTCTTTGGCTTTTTTCCGGCATTGTTCCGTGGCGACATTAAGTGGGCCGCGATCATGTTCGTAGTGGCCTGCTTTACCTTCAGCCTGAGCAATCTGGTGTTCATGTTCATCTACAACAAGCTGTACGTGCAGGACCTGATCGGTGCCGGCTTCAAAGCCCAATCCATCGCCAAAGGTGACCTGAGCTACGCCAGCTCCAAGATCGGCATTGAAATCCCGCGTCTGGAAGGTGTCGCTGCCTAAGATTTGATCTTCGGCGGACAAACAAAACGGGCGCAATCAGCGATGATTGCGCCCGTTTTGTTTGTCCGTAGTTCAGTTGATCAGACCGACTCGTCCTTGGCCTCGGCGTCGTCCAGCGTCTGGCGATAGCTGTCCAGTGCCGTGCCGAAATCAGTGATGAACTGCGGATCGGTCAGCCAGGCCTGGGCGGTGTCGCGGTCCATGCCGTCGGCCCACATGCGGTAATCGATCAGCATGTCGGCAGCCAGGTGAGTGGCGGCCATGGCTTCGTTGTCGGCGTTTTCCATGTCCAGCAGTTCTGGATGGTCGCTGATGATCCCGGCGAGGTCCGACAGCAGGGCCAGCAGCATGTCGTTGCGGCCGATGGCTTCGGCGTCGCGCATTTTGCTGAACATTGCCAGGGTGTATTCCGGAATCGGCTCGCCGATTTCGCCCAGGTCATCATCCAGATCTTCGTCCAGCGCGGCGGGTTTACGGCCGTGGATGTTGATTTGCTTGGCTTTGATCTTGGCGCGTTTGGCGCGTTTCTGTTGCTTGTTCAGGGATGCCATTTATTTCAGTTCGCTTTCGGTTGTGTTTGGGCCGCGATGGCGTCGGACGCCGCCACGTAGTCAGCCTGGAAGGCTGGGGATTCGATCCACGCCAGGGCGGCGGCTTCGTCCACTTCGGCGGACCACTGGCGATACTCGATCAGTGCCGCGAGGATGAAGTCTGTCGCTGTTTCTTCGCCTTCCTGCTCCAGCACCAGTGCGAGCAGCGGGTGTTCAAGAAACGCCGCGCACATCGCTTGTTGGCTGATCTTTTGCGCGTCGATCATTTCTTTGAACAGTTCGGTCAGGTCCACCGATTCGAAGTCGATGCGATCATCGTTCGGGTCCAGCTCGACGGGGGCGGCGGCCCGTTGGGTGCGGTTCTGCTTGGCCTTGGCTTTGGCACGGGTGGCACGTTTTTGCTGCTTGTCGGCGGAGGCCATGGGCGTCGTTCCGTATTTCGTTGAGAGGGCAGGTCACTCAGCCGCGTGGCACTCGCCGCCCGGGGGTATCGGGGGCCAGTTCGCCGTTTTGCAGCCAGGACAATGCAATGGGCCATAGTGTGGCTTGGTATGGGCTACGAAAAAAGGCGAAATGTCCGACTTCTTCTTCGCCGATGTCTTTCGGCTCGATTCGCAGATGGGTGGTCGTGCCGTCGGTGAGGTAGTCGAGCAGGCGCTCGATCGCCGGGACGGTGCCGTAAGGATCGTCGCTGATGCTGATCGCCAGGGTTTTCGCCGTGACATTGGAGAACGGTAACCGTCCGTGCTTTGCGTGGATCACACGGCCGCTGGGGCGCGTCTCGTAGCGCGAGGTGGGCGTGCTCCAGTCGCGCACGACGCCGGCGGGCGTGTCTTCCAGCCAGCCGAGGCGTTTGCCGGGGAAGTAGCCGTAGATCATCGTCACCAACGGCATCACCAAGTGCCACTTGCCGAACATCCGCCAACGATGAGCGGGCGCATAGTCACGCCAGTAGGCGAACTGCGCGCCGACGGTCACCAAGTGCCGGATCAAGTGCCCGGAAGCCCCCAGCCCAGCCGCACAGCCGCCGAAACTGTGGCCAACCACGTCGATGGGTTGCCCGGGGAATTCACGCTGAGCACGCTTGAGCATCGCTTCAAAATCCAGCGCGCCCCAGTCGGACCACGTGGCGTCGAGGCCTTTCAACGATGCCGGCCGTGATTCACCGATGCCGCGGTAATCGTAGGTGATCACGTCGAAGCCGTTGGCGAACAGGTAATCGGCGAAGCGCGAATAGTGGCGGCATCGGACGGAGGTGGCGGCGTTGATGATCACGACCGGGCGGGTGCTGTCTGCATGGGCGTGGCGCCAGGTGAAGCCGCCGAGGAGGAAGCCGTCGGGGGCGGGTTCCTTGATGGGGGCACCGGGAGCAGATGGCGCCAACTCTGTTGGTGCCAGTGAGGACATGTCCTGCAAATTCATCGACTTCGAACCTTTGCGGGTAGCTGCCAACGATAGTCTTCACGCAGCCTGTGAACAATCCGTCAGCGCTAACATGTTTGCTGGTTGAGCAACCGCTCCTCAAGCGCCGCTCGTTCCCGATCCAGCTCCGCCCGCAGTTCATCCTCACTCGGCAGCACCCGTTTGTACTTACTGGCAAACAGTTGTTCATTGCCCTGCAACACCGAGTAGCGCACCACCGACTCGTTTTTTTGCGCGCACAGAATGATGCCGACGGTGGGTCCGTCTTCTGCGTTGCGCTTGAGGTCGTCGTACATGCGCACATACATGTCCATTTGCCCGACATCCTGATGGGTCAGTTCACCGCGCTTGAGATCGAAGATGACAAAGCATTTGAGCAGGTAGTTGTAGAACACCAGATCGATGTAGAAGTCTCGGCCTTCGGTGCTGATGCGTTGCTGGCGGGCGACAAAGGCGAAACCATTGCCCAGTTCCAGCAGGAAGCCCTGGAGTTGCTCGATGAGGGCTTGTTCGAGTTCGGTTTCCTGGACGAGCCCTGCATTGGGCAGGCCAAGAAACTCCAGCATCACGGGATCCCGGATGAATTCCCGGGGGCTCTCGGCCATCGCATGGATGTTGGTCGCGGCTTCCGTCATGACGGGCGCCTTGTCCCGACTCATCAACAGGCGCTCGTAGTACAAGGTATTGATCTGCCGTTCCAGGGCGCGACTTGACCAGTTCTGGTTGGCGGCTTCGTCCATGTACCACGTGCGTGCCTTGTCATTGTCGACGCGCAGCAGTCGGCGGTAATGGGTCCAGCTCAATTCGAGCCGCAGTGCGTCTCGAATTGGAAACGCCTGATAAAACAGTCGCATTTTTCGCAAATTGGTCTCGTCAAACCCCTTGCCGAACTCCGCTGTCAAACTCTGCGCAAGCGTCAAAAGCAACTGCTTGCCATATTCCGCCCGCCGGGCCCCCTGCTGCTCGAACTCAACAATATGTCGCCCAATCTGCCAGCAAGTTTGCACCTGAGCAGTATCGACCGCTCTCAACACTTTCTGGCGTGCCTGCCGGATCAGCTCCCCAAGGTCGCCAAGCAGTGAGGCGAGTTGTGGTTCTTGAGTGTTGTCGGGTTTGAGGTTGCTCATGAAGTTTTCCGCCGCTGGATGAACAGGCGGAAAAGGATGCCAATGACGGACGGGTCAGCGATGCCGGGCGTTGCCGGGCGTTGCCGGTAGATCGGAAGGAAATGCCGGATTCGTTTTGAAGGATCATGCCGACGACACCCAGGAATTCGGAATACACCCTGTAGTCCCATTCGCAGTGATTCCAAGTGCCAATCAATCTAAAACTCGAGCATCCCGCCAGAAATCTAAAAGAGGTAACGATTGGGTTCCGTGGAACCCGGGAGTCGCCATCATGAAATACGTTCATTCCCTCGTAGTGCTACTCGCCGCTCTAGGCGTGTTGATGTTCCCAACCCTGTCCTATGCCGCCAGCCTCGACCCGGTCGACAGTTCGGGCGTGCAAGTCCAGCCGCAATTGCAAAACGGGATCAGCTACCTGTCCGGTGGTATTGGCGAGGATGAGGCAAAGGCCATCCAGCAGGCCAAGGGTTACAACCTGCACATGACGTTTTCCGTGGGGTCGCTGAATGAATACATCCCCGACGTGGATGTGGTCATTCAAAAAGCCCAGGGGCAAACCGTGCTGACGCTTAATCAGGCTGGCCCTCTGGTTTATGTCCAGTTGCCCGCCGGCAAGTACACCGTGGTTGCGACACGCAATGGCGAGGTGCGGCGTGACGTGACGGATGTCGGGGACGGCACGGCGCGCAATCTGGTTTTCCACTGGAATGGTGACAGCTAGAGGTGCATTTTCTGCCGCACCGGCGAGTTGCCCGCCGCCAGGTGCGCGCATTCGGCAATGACGCTCAAGCTCTGCATGACTGGCGGCGACAGCGTTGTCCCCAGGCATATTCTGAGTCCGGTGGTGGGCTGCCCGTCGGCGAAAAAGATCCCGCTGCCGGCCACATGGCAACCTCGTTCGCTCGCCAGACGTTCCAGCGCCGACATGTCCGTGTGCTCCGGCAGTTCGATCCAGTGGATGAAACCTCCTTGTGGAGGAACGTAGAGCGTACCCACGGGAAAATCCGACCGAACCCGTGCTTCAAAGAAACGGGAGAGCGAGGACAGTTGCGCCCTGAGCCTGGCGCAGTGCTCTTCCATGTACCCACGGCCGATGAACTCACTGAGTACATGTTGCGCAAGGCTTGAGACAGCCAGGTTGCGGGAAAACATGTGCGCAAGAATCGCATCGCGGTACTTGCCGGCGACACACCAGCCCACGCGATAACCCGGGGCAACCGTCTTGGAGAATGAAGAGCAGTAAATCGTCTGGCCGCTCGTGTCGTAGCTCTTGATGGCGCGTGTGCGCTCACCTTCAGGCACCAGATCGAAAAAAATATCGTCTTCGATAATCGGCACATCCGCCGCGCGTGCCACCCGTGAAAGTCGTGCGCGGGTTTCATCGGGCATGATGAAGCCGCGTGGGTTTTGCAGGGTTGGATTGAGAAAGATCACCGCGACCTTTTTCTGTTTCAAGGCTTCTTCGAGATGATCGACATCGATGCCCAGTTTGCCGTGCGTCCGAATAGGCAGGGCGCGCATGCCCAGGCGTTCAATGGTCTGGAGTATTCCGTAGTAAGTGGGGGTTTCGATGGCGACGGTCGAGCCCCTGGGTGCGATGGCTTCGAGGGCCAGTTCCAAGGCGATCGTATCGCCTGACGTCACGAGGATATCGTCCGGTCCGCAGACGACACCGCGTGCCAGCATGAGTCCGGCAATTCGCCGTCTCAGCGCCGGCAGGCCAGGAGGGGCCACCAGCCCGGTCAACGCGTTGTCGGCTTTGGTCGCCACGGCACCCAGGCACTTGTTCAACAGAACGTGCGGGGTGAGATCGCTGTGCAAGACGGCGGAACTCAACGATGCCGTGGCGCGCGAGGCCGCCTGGGAGAGCATTGTGACGACGGCATGATTGACGTTGACCGTGACGCTGGAGAAATCAAAACCGCTCGCAGGTTTCGCCTGCGCTGATGCCGAGACGAAATAACCGACACGCGGAACGGTAAAGACATAGGCATTGGCTTGCAGATCAGCCAGCGCGCGCTGAACGGTGGTGATGCTGGTTTCAAACAGCCGGGCCAGGGTCCGGATCGAGGGCAGTTTTGATTCCGCCGCCCATTCACCACTTTCGATCTGGCGAATCACCCAGTCATTGACTATCCGCCAGTGTTTGTCGGCTCGATCAAACCTATCCATAAGTTCTCGTGGGCGAATTCGGGAATGACGTCAAAGAAAATAAAGTAAAACGGCCCCGGCCGCAGCAACGATGGCGATATTGAGGCAAACAAGGCCAAAGGCGAATCGGATCAGCGTGTGCTCCTCCTGCCGATTGGCGCCTGCCAGCCCGGTGATCAGAGAAAGAATGGACAACGATCCCAGCGCTCCATGCCCGGCCGCACTGTTGACCATCGCTGCAAGCCAGGGCCCGTGCCCCGTTGCCAGGGCGGCGATAGACGGCATGACGAGGGTGTTGCCGCCCACGTTGGATCCCGTGACATAGCCGGCAATACCCGCCAGCAACGCGATGGTCGGAGCCAGTGAAACGCCGGACAGCGATTGCAGTGTGTGTTGCGCCTCCAGCAGAAACCCGGCGTTGACCATGACCTGGGACAGCAGCAGAAACAGGAAAATCGTGCTGACCGGGAACCTGGCTCGGTTGAACAGGGGGCGCCAGGGGAAGCCCGTCGCCGTGCCGTCCTTTATCGACATCAGCAGGGTGACGATCAGCAGCGCCAGCCCGGGGGATGCCAGCGGTTTCCACGACACATGCTCGCCTTTGACGATCCAGAGTGCGTCCCAACCGGTGAGCACAAATAACCCGCGCGACGCGACGATGACGCCCAGCAACGCCAGGTAAGGCCATGCCGCGCTCGGCCAGCGCACCCGCTTTTTACGCTGAAAGAACGAAATCCCCAGGCCCACGCCCGCAACGGCAAGGCCCGCCAGCACGCCTGACACTTCCGGGCCTATCCACCGATTGACGCCATAGAGCACCGCCACGAACAGCGCCGTCACCATCATGAGCCCAAGCCACGGCGCGACGGTGCGTATTCCTGCTTGCCACAAGGCGATGGCGGCGAGGCAGAGGAAGACGGGCGCGCTGATCAGTGCCGAGTGACTACCGAGAGTTTCAGGCGGTAAATCAGCCAGCAACGCGCCAATCACGGTGGCAAGCCCCAAGGTCCCCCACGGCATGATGACCATGCCGGCGAGGGCGATTTTCATCCCCGACTGGCGCGTGAACAGGCCCATCAACAGCGGCACGGTGGCGATCAGGGACACGCCGAAGCCTGTCATCGATTCGAGCAGCGGGGCCAGGCCCAGCACAATGAAGAGGACTTGCGCGGGGGGTGTCCAGCCGAGCTCCTTGACCCAGTCGCCAATGGCCTGTGGCGCGCCACCGCGCTCGACGAATATGACAAAGGCCAGGCCCGGCACAATCACGCAGGCGGTACTGAGGAACAGTATCGCGGTGTCCTGAAAGATGGCCGTCGTGATCGCCGCAGACAAAGGGCCCGCAGCCCCCGAGACCCACAACACAAACACCAGCGCGACACCCGCCAGCGCAGCTTGTACTGGAGGCCTGCGCATGATGAGGATCAGGGCGATTACCAGGCCGATGGGCGACATTTGCAGCAAGAGTGGAGCCATACGCTGTTTTCCTTAACCGTGAGTCTGTCCGCAGTGGGGCGCTTGCATTGATGGGGCAATCAGTGACTCGCCGAGGCTTGGAGAGGTTGGCGATTTTTCCGGCGGGGGGAGAGACACAGGTTTTGTGTTTTTTTCAGTACAGCTGAAATCTCGCGCTGTTCGCGCAGGTATGATCGCGTCCTTTAGCGATTGATCAGGGACGACAATGATAAAGCGGCACTCATGGATAGGACCGGCGCTGGCGGCGCTATTGAGCTCAACCGGACAAGCGTGGGCGAGCGAGCCGTCCTCGGTGTACCTGCGTTGCACCATGGCCCCGGCGCAGTACGCCAAGGCAATGGCGGCTCCCCCGGGTTCGGCGCACGCGTACAGCGACTGGCAACAGTGGTTCGACGGTGTAGACATGTCCGGCTCGGGCAAGGTCGATGCCGAATCGCTGCGTGATTCTGGGGCGCAGAGCCTGGAGGAGCTGCTGCAAGCCTGGGGCGGGCTGTCTCGGTATGACCCGGCCACAGGGAGTTGGCAGTATGCCTTGCCGCAATTCAGCGAGAACTACGGCGAGATGATCCAGTTGCTGGCGCCGCTGCGCAGTGTTGCCCCTTACTGCGAAGCCAATTCCGACAGTTTCCTGTTGGTCTATTCGTATATCTGGGGCAATGGTGACAACGCCTACCTGACCCTCGACAAACAGCGCAGCCAGTTTGCGGCCGCGCCAACGCCCGCCCAGCGTAAAGAGGCCGACGCGGCGCTCGAGTCGCTGATGGATTCAGATGCGGACTAAGGCGGCCTCGGGTGCTGGTTGAATTGTCGCGACGCCATATGATTTAAAAAAGGATGCTGGATTTGAAACGGATTTTACGCGTGGGTTCTGTGGTGAGCCTTGCTCTGGTGCTCGCCGGTTGTGGAACGCTGATGGGCCGACTGAATGGCGCATCGGAAGAAAATTACTACAAAGGCGTGGATGGCGATCTCCACCTGCTGGGCGCCAGGGGCGGCGGTAGCAGCGGTATGCCGGAGGCGGTCATTTGCTACTTCATGATTGTGTGTCCGCTCATCACGGTGGTGTCCCTGCCGGTGGATGCCGCGCTGGACACCGTGTTGCTGCCAGTGGATTACGTCAACACGTTATGACGCTGTGTCACCCTCACTCGTCTTGTGACCCTTCACGCGGGCAGTCGGGGGTTTTCCTCAGGCTCACTGTACTAACGCTCCATGCGGCAACTCTCATCTGGCCTGCTCGATTAGATCTGCCCCCGAGTCTTTTTTCAGCAACTCATAGAGCACAGTTATAAAGACGTCTCTAGTCGCCTCGTCGCTAAGCAATTGCGTTGCCATGCTCTGATGGCTGCTCATGGCTCCCGCAATCGCTTGGATGGCTTTTCTCGGAAGGTCTGCCTTCATGGCTTGCTCGCGAGTGTTGTTCTGGACTTGATCCATTACCACGATGTCGGCGCGAAGTTTTTCAGATACGTGCACCGCAAAGGCAACTTTATCGGTGTCGGTAATGTTCTTTCCAAAAGCCTCGTTGAGCTTTTCAATCAGTTCAGAAAGGTATTTTTTCTCTCTGTCCCGAGCGTCCCGCAGACCATTGTCGGTCACGCTGTAAAGGCTTGGTGTCTCTCCTGTCGGAAGAACACCACCCAGTGAAGTGCCTTGGTTGATCTTAAAATGGCTGAGTGTCAGGTCGGCGAGATCGACCTGGTCGGAGCCGACGCCTTTCAAGCGTTTACGTAACAAGCGAGCGAAGCTGGCGAAGGCTTCCAAGGCTGGATCAGCAAACTCCACCAGTTGTGCCACATACTCGTAAGTACGGACAAATTTAGTCAGGCTTTCACTAAAGATCATCAGTTCGTCGCGTTTTTTTGCAAACTCAGCACGTTGTACATCCGCATTCTGCATGTCCTGCTCATCGCCCTGCTCGTTGGCGATTTCCCATGCATTTTCCCATTGATCGATGCCGTCATTGAGCAGCTTGAGTTTGCCGTTGAAACGGTCGGTTGCCGGTTGAGTCAGTGCATACAACTTCTGATGCGTAACCTTCCGGTCAACAATCGCATCACCAAACGCTGCCACTTCAGCGCTATCGTAGATGTACATCTCATCAAGACGTTGTTTGATGTCATAAACGATATTCGGATCTTGGATATCTGCTACTTGCGCGTCGCGATAGAAGGTTTTGAAGGCCTTCAGAATTTCATCAGGCTCGTTGGCAAAGTCGATAACAAAGGTCTTGTCCTTACCGGGATAGGTACGATTCAGGCGGGACAGTGTCTGCACTGCCTCAACGCCAGAGATCTTCTTGTCCAGGTACATCGCGACCAGTTTTGGCTGGTCGAAGCCAGTTTGGAATTTGTTGGCAACAATCATTACCCGGTAATCCGGTGTATCAAAAGCTGTTCGCATATCACGGCCATGGAGCCCGGGATTGAGGTTGGTTTCACTAAAGGCGTGCTCTTCTTTGAAACCCGCCGCATTGACTTCTTGATTCGGTACATCGCCAGAGAATGCAACCATTGACTTAATGTTGGTGTAGCGATTGCGTTCGCAATAATCCTGCAAAGCCAACTGATACTTGACCGCTGAGGCGCGAGAAGGCGTGACGATCATTGCCTTGGCTTGCCCATTGAGCAGATGGCTAACGTTCTTCTTGAAGTGCTCGACGATCAATTCAACTTTCTGCCCGACGTTGACCGGGTTCAGCGACAACCACTTGGCTAATGCCCGATTTGCACTCTTTTCATCGACTCGCTCATCTTGGCTGTCCATAAATGCCGAGCCGATTTTAAAGGCGACTTTGTAGCTGCTGTAGTTTTTCAGTACATCGAGAATAAAACCCTCTTCGATAGCCTGCTGCATTGTGTACAGGTGGAAGGGTACCGGTGGGTTGTCGATGCTGACCGGTTTTTCTGGATATCGTGGACGACCAAACAGGCTAATGGTTGAGTGTTTGGGAGTGGCGGTGAACGCAAAGTAGCTGGCATTGCCGGGTCTCTGTCGCGAGGACTGCCAAACAGATAAGCGTTCTTCTTTGCTGAGCTTGTCCCATTCCTCTTCACTTTGTCCCGTCAGTACATAACGCAGATCGTCAGCAGTGGTGCCGCCAGTAGAGCTGTGGGCTTCGTCGATGATGATTGCGAAACGCCGATCCCGTAGAGATTGTTCACCGAGAATTGCCGTCTGTGCGTGAGGGAAAGTTTGCAGTGTGCAAATGATGATCGGAGTACCCGCGAGCATGGCGTTTGCCAGTTGCACACTTTTTGGCTGGTTGTTGTCTTCTCGATCAATAGCCCGTACCAACCCTGTCTGGTGGTCGATTTGTTTGATGGCGTCTTGCAGTTGCTTGTCCAGCACTTGGCGATCGGTGATTACCAAGACGCTGTGAAAGTAAGGTTCGCCATCCGGGCGCCGAATACGGATCAGCGAGTGAGCGGTCCAGGCGATGGTGTTGGTTTTACCGGAGCCGGCGCTGTGTTGGATCAAATACGGTTGGCCTGCACCTTCCTGCTCCACGGTCTTTAGCATTTTGGTCACGCTCTCCCATTGGTGAAAGCGCGGAAAAATCAGTGTTTCCTTGAAGGATGCAATGCCTTTGGCATCTTGAACCTCCTTACGCTCCAGGAGCACAAAGCGGTGGAAGATTCGCAACCAGTTGTCTTTTTGCAGCACCTGCTGCCATAGATAGCTGACCGGATAGCTGCCGTCCTTGTTGGCCGGATTGCCCGCAGCGCCGTCATTGCCTCGGTTGAATGGCAGGAAGAATGTTGAGTCGCCGGACAGTCGAGTGGTCATGCGAATATCGCTGTCGCTCATCGCAAAATGCACCACCGCTCCCCGGCGAAACGCCAGCAGCGGTTCAGCCAGGCCTGTCTTCACGCTTTTAGGCGGGCGGTCCTGGCAGTACTGCTGCATTGCAGCCTCTACTGATTGAGTGAAATCGGTTTTAAGCTCGACGGTTGCTACGGGCAAGCCGTTGATAAAAAACACCAGATCAATCTCGTCTGCCTTGTCCAGGGAATAGCGCAGCTGTGGCACCACGCGCAGACGATTGGCGGCATAGTGAGCAATGACGGTGTCATTGCGGGCGTCCTCAGGTAAGGCTTGGCTCATGGCCAGAACACCGGCGCCCGCGACGGTAAAACCATGGCGCAACACATTGATCGTGCCGCCCATCTTGTTCTGAAGTTGTGCGCCCAATCGGTCAAACAGAACGGTGCGCGTGCTTTCACCGTGAATCTTTCGTAGCGCAGTCATTTGCTGTGGGTGGGTGTCATTTAGCCAATCGAGCACATCTTCCGGATACAACGCCCGTGCGACGTCATAACCACTGGACTTACCAACTCGCCAGCCGCTGTCGGCCAACTGTTCGATAATGTGGCGTTCCAGTTCACATTCGTGGTGGATGTGGGACATGTGCGATCCTTCACAGCTAATTGAACCCGACTCAGCGGGGAGAGTTTGTCTAGAGTTTGACTAAAGTTTGTCTAGATAAAGATGCTGGGTTCGGGCTTTAGCACCCATCGGCCTTTGTGTAAACCACCTGATTTTTCAATGGTTTTGTCGCGGGTAGACATAGCGTTCAACAGGTTGCGGAATTTGTTCTGCTTCTGTTTTTCGTCTAAAGCGTCTGAAAGTTTGTCTAGGATCAGTGTGACTAGCTCGTCGCGAGAGGCTGAGCCATAGTGCTTCAGGTAATCGAGGATCAAGCGTTTGTAGTAAGCATCGTCGAACGCTCGATTACGAATGTAGTCGCTCTTGGTGCCAGTGGTTTGCGCTACCTGTGCGGCAGTGTAGTAGTTCGGTTTTCGGCCTTCGATGAGCCCTTGCTTACGAAGCATTCCTGCAGCCGCGTCCGTGATGGGCTGCTTTTTCTGAACCCGGTCCAGCAACATCACCGTGTTCAGGGGCAGGTCGTCATGCTCAAGCAGCAGCAGCGTGTAATTTTCGTCAATCACATGCCCATAGATTTCCAGCACGACCTTTTTTGGTTCGGACTTACTGTAATCCGGCAGCGGAAAATAGCGGCTGCGCTGTGACAGGGTCATGGTGCGGATACCGAAACCCATAGTGTCGATCATGCTCAGACTGACCATGGCTTGAGTCAACCATGGATTACGGTATCGAGTCGGGGTTTGCTCACCGCTGAAGTAATCCTCAGGCTGCCCTTCGAAGAATCCTCCTGCGTTTTCAAAGACTAGTCGATCGACCCGCTCAGTAACGATGATGCGTGAGCGCAGTTGGTAATCCTGGTGGGCGATGCAGTTGTGCAACGCTTCGAGGATAACGCGTGTGTCGTACTTGCTGACTTCTGTGGCCAGCAGTTGGTTTTGCGGGAACAGCTTATAGCTGATGTTGCGGATGCGGTGCAGCACCTGAGTGGTCGCCAGCAGAAATGGCGGACCGAAATGCTCGTACGCCTGTTCCTCGCCCGTCAACTTCCAGGTGATTTGCGCCAGCGTAGGCAAAAAGTGGCTGGACTGTGGTTTGCCGAGTAGCAGCAGAGCGGTATGAGTGATACGACCCTGGATGGTGATCTTCGCTTTATCCAGGAAGGTTGCGGTATCCCAAGCGGGGATATCCGAAGCGAAGGAAGCGTTACGATATTTCTCGGAAAATTTTTCCCGTGCCATGATCAATGCCTGTTCATCCAGGTCGGCGAGAGTGGCGCCCTCCACCGTTTCGGCTGACCAATCACGGTTATCGACTGCTTCACTCAAGATAGCCCCGAGGCGCTCCGGCCGCATTTCAACTAGCGCGTCGTCGAGCCGCTGCCAGGCTTTGTCGTGGGCATACACTGGTAATCGAGGTTGATGCTGCGGAATGTGGAAGATCCACACGACTTTAGCGGTATCGCTGGTTCTGAAGCTTTCTACACGAAACCCTTCTGAATTCAGGTTGGTGCAGCGTCCCAACAAGCGTTGGCGGATATTTTCAGGTGTGTAATCGTGAAAGTTACTGATGCCGACAATACGTAGCGAAGCGTCCTCAACACCAATCACCAAGTGTCCGCCGGCCATGTTGGCGATTGCTGACAGATAGCTGGCAATGTCCTCGCCTTTGCGACCGGACACAGCGTGGGTGAGGTTTTTGAATTCCTTCCACTCACAGGCGGCATTTTCCTTGGGGAAATGCTCGCGCAGATAAAGTTGAAGGGCGGCTTCGTTCATTGATTTATTCCGTGGTGATCAGGGTTGAAGGATGCGCGGGGCGTAATCCAGCAATTTGTTGATCCTGCCAGGCTGCGTAGGTTTGACCAGAGCCTTGGACAGTCCATTCGGTTCGGCCATTGGCATTACGACCTAACACCACTGCGGCGGCAGCACTCGGACTGTTGAATGCGTAATCGTCAGCGAACACGCGTAAGCCAGTTTCTGTTTCTGGAAGCACGCCCTCACTGACCACTCGCGAATAAAGCGTCTGATAGCTATGCGGCGTGCTGGTCCAGCGCTCACTGGCATTGGAGTTCTTGAGTACAAAAAACTCGCCATCGATTTCTTGGGCGAAGGCTTTGATCGAGCGGGTTTTGCTGGTCAGTTCGAATACTGGAGACTGGCTGACGGTGCTGATGCCAGCCTCCGTTCTTTCGCTGATCTGTGAAGGCTTGGTCGCTTCATGCAGAAAGTCGAAGCCTAGGGCTGGTAACACGATCCGAATCTGCTCCAGAAAAAATGCCATGTCAGCGCGATCTGATTCCGGCAAGTTACTGTAGTCATGAGCCGTGCCGTTGACGACGACGCAATGCCCTGCATTTCGGGCAATGCGCATCAGCCAGCTCTCGAGGTACTTGACGTGAGCCTTGGTTAGATTCAAATCTTTACTTGTAACCAGGCAAACCTTCTCCCAGAAATCCTTTCCACCCTGATCTTCCCCTCGGTTGTGCTGCTTCAAACGCTGGGCAACGTCGTCAGATTCGCCGATATACACCTGAGTGCGCAGGCTGTCTTGCGGGTCCGGTCCGATCAGGAAATACACGCCGGTGCGGGCACATTCAGGGCGCTGAATCAGCTCGACAAGCTTGCTGCGTGGGCCGGTGAGTACATGACCGGTCCAGTTCATGATCTCGGCCGTCAGCAGGCCTGTGGGTGTGCCGTCCACTAGGAATAGGCGAATACTGCGGCCTTGGCTCATGAGGCCTCTCGAAGGTCGATCTGGCCGGTAACGGCGGCGGTGATCAGGGCTGTGCGACGTTCTTTTAGCAGGTTGAGGCTGAGTTCGGTTTTGGTGATAAGGGTTTTGAGGCGAGTAGTCATCTCAGAGAGGGTTTCCAATATTTCGTGTTGCTCAGCATCTGAGGGAACCGGAACGGGAAGTTCCATAAGATTGGTTGACGAAATCGAAGCTAAATTCGTGCTTTGTTTAGAGCGACCCATAAAGTAGAACTGGGCTGCTTTAGAGCCTGTAAAGGTGTTTAGCCATTTGGGTTGGACTTGGTTTGGCCTCACAGCAAAAACATGATTCTGGTGAATACATGGTTCAACCTCGCCGTGCCAGACGTGCCCGCGTCCTAGCTTGTCAAAGTCTCCACCCTCGTTCATTAGCACATCACCTTTCTGAAGCAGATAACGATTTAGATCTTTAGTAGGTATATGGATTGTCGATACTTCCTCAAGATCTAGATAGCCGTCCTGGACATTGGCTACACGAAGATAAGGGACTTGGACTGTCTCTTTATCGGCATTGTCCTTACCTTTTGCTATACCAGTTTGAACGCTTGCGATGAGTCTCAAGCGTTTTACTGCCCAGTGCTCGGGTACGTCACCAAGCCATTCCACGCCAGAGTCTTTCATTTTGGCAGCAGGGTCGAGACCCTTGGTAACGGCATGCGTGATCAGCGCTTGGCGTTTTTCACCTAGTAGTTCGATGAATTGGGTTTTCTTTGCAATAAGTCCGTCTATCCGAGCACCTTCGTGTGCAAGGTGTTCTGAAATACGGAGTCTTTCTGTTGTTGGCGGCAGAGAAATACAAATATTGCCAATCTGCTCAAAATTTAATCCCTCACGTCCCGCTCCATTTTGCGAGAAATCTATTTGAGACTGCACAGATTCACTTTTCAGACAAAGTGAAAGCCATTTCGCTTCTTCCCTGCTCTCGGGTCGAATAATGCAAACATGCTGGTTTACATTTGCTGGCTGAAAAGGTTCCGGGACCAGGCAACTTCGTCCAATAGACGCACCAGTAATATTCAACAGAACGTCATTTGCTCTGACTCTGGAGCCTTTCATTGTGAGATCTATTTCTTCCGAAATGTAAGTTGCGTCGTCGAGTCTTAACCCATCGTCATATACATTTTGGCTTCGGAGAAACAAAATCCCAGAGTCCTGGTAAACCTCCGAGCCTCCAGACGGTGTTTTACCGCTGCCAACATGAGGTGCGATGTACTTAATGCTTTTAACATCCCAATGCTCCGGCACCTGCCCCAACCACTCCACCCCTGAATCCTTGTAAGCCGGATACGGCTTGTAATGACTCATGCCGTCACCTCGTTCAGCAGCGCAGCGATCTCCGCTTCTACAGCCTTCAGATCAGCATCAATCTCGGTTAACGAGCGAGGCGGCTGGTACTGGTAGAAATAGCGGTTGAAGTTGATCTCGTAACCCACAATGCCAACCAGACCATCCTTCTCGTCACACTTGCTGGTGTCGATCCAGGCGTCCGGGACATGCGGCAGTACTTCACGGGCGAAATAGTCTTCGATGCGCTGGTTGAGTGGGACGTTCTCGTTTTCACGTAAATCACTGTCAGCCTGCGGCTGACCTTTCTCGTCGAGTACCGGTTGTGCTTCTGGATCACGTTCTCCGAAGCAGGTGAACAGAGCTTTCTGCGCAGCTTTGCCAAGCTTTTTCACTCCGGCAGCCTTGAGGAAGGCGGGCAGGTTATCGAAGCTTCCTTCTACCGCAGCAAACTGAGCGATGTGATCGGCACCTTTGCTATCAGCATAAGCGGCCACTTTCTCTGGCGTGATGCTGAAGCGCAGACGCAGCGGGCGTTCGACGGTAATGCGGCGATAGCCAAAGTCAGTGGTGTTGAAGATTTTGCTGTTGGGTGCATCCTCAGCCGCGTCGTGCAGGCGAGCGATGTCGGCGATCTGGCTTTCCGAAAGCAACTTGCGCTTGCTGCCCAATGATTTCCGCATAGGCGTATGCATGGCCGTGGCGTCGATCAGCTGCACCTTGTTCTTGCGTGCTGCGTCCTTGTGATTGGACAGTACCCAAATGTAAGTGCCGATACCGGTGTTGTAGAACAGGTCGTTAGGCAGGGCGATGATCGCCTCCAGCCAATCGTTTTCCAGAATCCAGCGACGGATTTCCGATTCACCCGAGCCCGCGCCACCGTTGAACAACGGCGATCCCGACAGCACGATGCCGATTCGGGTGCCGCCCAATTCGACAGGTTTGCGCTTGGACAGCAAATGCATCAGGAATAACAACGAGCCATCGCCAACCCGTGGCAGGCCAGCGCCAAAGCGCCCGGCAAAGCCTTTGTTTTTTTGCTCGTCCTGCACCTGTTTTTGGACTTTCTCCCATTTCACGCCGAATGGCGGGTTAGCCAGGCAGTAGTCGAACTGCTCGTGGGGCAGTTGGTCGTGGGAGAGGGTGTTGCCGAGTTTGATGTTCTTTGTTTCGAAGCCCTGAATCAGTTTGTCCGCTAATGAGATCGCGTAGGTTTCTGGGTTCAGTTCCTGTGCGTAGGGAATCATGTCCGCCTTTGGGTTCCATTCGGCGACCAGTTCAATCGCAGAGGACAGGAAGCCGCCGGTGCCAGCAGCGCAATCGTAAACGGTACGAATCACGCCTTTACCATTGAGCGCTTCGTGATCCGGAGCAAATACCAGTGTGGTGGCAAGTCGAACTACATCACGCGGGGTGAAAAACTCTCCGGCGGTGTCGTTGGCTGACTCAGCGAACTTGCGGATCAAGTGTTCGAACACCAATCCCATTTCATGGTTGCTGATGGTGTCGGGGTGCAGGTCGATACTGGCGAATTTCTGAGTGACCAGAAATAGAAGGTTTGCGCTTTCGAGGCGAGTCAACCAGTCGCTGAAATTGAAATGCTGGAAAACCTGATGAGCATTGGCCGAGAACTTGGCGATGTAGTCTTCTAGATTGGCGCGTGTGCTCGTAGCGCCGACACTTGAAAGGTCGTATTGCGAGATGTTGTAGAACGTCGCCTCGGCGATGCCCGGCAGAATCAGATCCCGATCGACGCTGGTGTTCTTCAGGGCGGTGAACTGCGTGCGTACTTTGTCGCGTGTAGGTTCGAGCACGCATTCCAATCGGCGCAATACGGTAAATGGCAAAATGATTCGACCGAATTCGGATTGCTTGAAATCGCCGCGCAGTACATCTGCAACGTTCCAGATGAAGTCGGCCAGGTTTTGCTGATTCACGCGTGTTCCTCTCAATGCAATGCGAGCCGGGGCCTGACAGCAAGGAGGGATGTGAGTCTGGGTTGTCCTGAATGGAGAACGATCATCCCTGCGCGCAGGCCCTGAGGCGTATCGCCTGTGGGCGATTTAATTGGGCGCAAGGATGCCATTAATTGAGGTGCGGGGCATCACCTGTTCGGTTTGTCCGTAGCGAGCGGGACTATTTGTCGTCTTCGGATGGATCTGCTGCCAACTCGGCAACCGCTTCCTCCATGGCCAGAGTGAAATCGTCAAGCACATCAGGCCTGGTAAGCCATTCCAGGGTTTCGTTCTCTGTCGCGCCGTAGGCCCATTTTCGGTAATCAATCAAAAAGGTTTGACTGAGCATCGCCATCGATTCGGAAGGGTCGCCCGTCTTGATCAGTTCCTGTTGAAGCTCGGGGGCTGCCGACATCACATCGGCCAGAGCGATGAAAAGCGAGACAAACAGCGCTTTACGGCTTTGGTTTTCCGCTTCCTGAAATTGGGTAAACAGAGCCTCGAAGAACTCAATCGGATAGGCATCTGGCCTATCAGAAAGATCGTCGAACCGGGTAGGGTGGAGAACGCTTCGGGATACGCGCTGTTGCTTGGCTTTTACCTTGGCGCGTTTGGCTCGCTTTTGTTGCTTGGTAAGGGATGCCATAGGCTTCTGCCCTTTTCAGAAAAGAAATTCCGGGTATTAAAGCGCAAACGTGCGGCTGTTTTAAGGCCTCCGCCTGTAGGAAACAGTTGTAGAAGACAAACGGAAATCGAGCGCCATCAAATCGCAGGCATAAAAAAACCCTGAATCTTGCGATTCAGGGTTTTCGGTATTTGGTGCCCAGAGACGGAATCGAACCGCCGACACGGGGATTTTCAATCCCCTGCTCTACCGACTGAGCTATCTGGGCAACGGGGCGCATTAAACTGGTTTTTCAGGGGGTCGTCAAGAAAGTTTTCAAAAAAATTTTAATTATTACCGTCGCTTACGTTCCGACCCCCGAAAAATCGGGATTATTCAGCCGGCGGAACGTAGCCTTCGGCCTGGGCGTATTCCTCGCCGGAAAAGAACTTGTCCATCTCGCCCTGCAGATATTTGCGATCTTCGGCGTTCATCATGTTCAGGCGTTTTTCGTTGATCAGCAGGGTCTGGTGTTTCTGCCAGTCGGCCCAGGCCTTGGCGGAAACGTGGTCAAGAATGTCCTGACCTTTTACGCCCGGGAACGGCGCGTGCGCCAGGGCGGGCAATTCTTCTTTGTACTTGCGGCACATGATGGTGCGGGTCATGACGACTCTCCTGCGTTCAATACGGCGGCCGCGCGTTCGAGCAAGGTTTTGACCGGGGCGGCAAGGCCCAGGCGCGGCGGGGTGGCGAGGTTATACCAGAGCCAGTCGGCCTCGGCCACGTGATGGCCTGCCTCCTGGACCTGGACAAGCCAGGGTTCGATGGACAATTGAAAGTGGCTGAAGGTGTGCACCAGGCTCGGCAACGCCTGTTGGCTGCCCAGTTCCAGCGAGTGCTGGGTGGCCAGGTGTTGCAGGTCGTCGAGGTCGTCGAGCTCCGGCAAACTCCACAAACCACCCCACAAGCCCGTGGAAGGGCGACGGTAAAGCAGAATCGCGCCTTCGCCGTTGGCGAGCATCGGCATCAGCGTGCGCTTCTGCGGTACGGCTTTGCGTGGCTTGGGGATCGGGTAGCGGGTTTCCAGGCCGAGCATGTGCGCTTCGCAGCCCTTTTCCAGCGGGCAGAGCAGGCAACTCGGTTTGCTGCGGGTGCAGAGCGTGGCGCCCAGATCCATCATCGCCTGGGTGTAGGCGTTGACCCGATCATGGGGCGTAAAGCGCTCAGCGTTCGCCCAGAGCTGTTTGGCGACCTTCGGCTCACCCGGATAACCCTCTTGCGCGGTAAAGCGCGCCAGCACGCGTTTAACGTTGCCATCGAGGATCGGCGCCCGCAGGCCCATGCTCAGGCTGGCGATGGCGCCGGCCGTGGACAAACCGATGCCCGGCAGCTCGACCAGTTTTTCCACATCCCGGGGAAACTCACCGCCATGTTCGGCAACGACGATCTTCGCGGTCTTCTGCAGATTGCGCGCACGGGTGTAGTAACCCAGGCCCGTCCACAGGTGCAGCACTTCGTCTTCCGGCGCGGCGGCCAGGGCCTCGACCGTCGGCAGCGAAGCCATGAACCGGTCGAAGTAATTCAGCACGGTGCTGACCTGGGTCTGTTGCAGCATGATTTCCGAGACCCACACCCGATACGGGGTGATGCCCTGTTGCCAGGGCAAATCGTGGCGGCCGTGGCGGTCGTACCAATCCAGCACCGCCGATGAAAACTGCTCGGCTCTCATCGCTTGAACAGCCCCTTCAACGCGTTTTTCAGTTCAGGGCTGACTTTGTCCCCGAGCTTCTCGTCGATCTTGTCGCTGAGTTTCTCGCCCGCCAGTTTGGCGGCGACCTGGCCCATGCGTTCGTTGTCCACGCGGCAAGCCTTGGCCCCGAGTTCAAGTGGACCACGGCAGCGCAGCGGCCATTCGATGCCGACAAACTTCTCGCCGACCTGACAGGCCGGATCAGGCATGGCGCTGGTGTCGCCTTCGACGAGGATGCCGACGCGATAGTCCATGCCCAGCACCCGCAGATCGACGTCGCCGTCACCATTGACGGTCATGCCGGGGATGCGCACTTTCATGTCCGGATTGCTCGCCACGCCGTTGCGGAAGGTCAGGTTGCCCTTGAGTTCCTGGAATGGCGTGTCCTTGCCCCGGGGTTCGCCGCTGAGGGTTTTGCGATTCAGGGTGGCGATGCCTTTGCACAGTTGTTGCTCAAGGTTGGCGTTGAGCAGCACGCCATTGTTGATGACGAAACTGGCGTTGCCGTTGAGCGTTTCGATCAGCGCGCTCTGGCTATTGCCGCTACCGGTCAGCGCACTGTTGAGCGTCACCAGGCCTTTGACCGGCGGGTTTTTACCCTGGCTTTCAAGGATTTTTTCCACCGGCACCTTGGTGATGCGGGTTTGCATGCTCAGTGCGGGCACCGGCTGGCGCACGTCGAGGGTGCCCTTGGCTTCGAAGTTGCCGTTGTACAAATCACCCCGCAGGTTCTCCAGGGTCAGCAGGCCGCCCTGGGCGGTGGCCTTGAGCGCAGCGTTCTGGATCGGCAGTTTGTCGAGGGTCAGTTGGCCGAACGTCAGGTCGGCATCCACATCGAGTTTGGCCAGGCGCTCCACCGGCAGCAGGCGCTCGGTGCTCCACGCGCCTTTGGTCGGTGAGGGCGGCAGCGGCGTGCTGCCCGCGCCCGCCATGGCATCGGCCTCGGTGCTGGCCACTTCAGCCTGGCGCACTTGCGTCGCGCTGTTGGCTTCAGCGGATTTTGGCGGCAGATAGCGATCGACGTTGAACGTGTCAGCCTTGAGGATCGCGCGCAGCGATTGCTTGGCGAAATCCTCGATGGCGATACGGCCGCTGAAGCTGCTGTCGTCGACTTTCAGGTTGATGTTGTCGAACGCCAGGCTGGTAGGCGTCCCGGAGAGACGGCTGACCAGCTCGACTTTACTCAGGCTGCCCTCGGCCATGGCCGGGAGTTTCTGGCCAATGCTGTCGACGAATTTGGCCAGGTCAAACTGGGCAATCGACAGGCCGCCGTTGACTTGCGGGGTCTTGTCGAGGTCGTTGACCTTCAGCTCGCCCAGCGCGCGCAACTGGTTGGCGGAGATCTTGATCCCGGTCCATTCGGCGACGTTGGCTGCTTTATCCAGCAACAACTGGCCTTGGGCGGCGAAGGTCATGGTCTTGCCTTGCAGCGGATCGCCAGTGACTTCGCCCGACAGTTTCATGTCTTCGAACTGGTAACGCTGGAGGGCGCGGGCGATGCGCAACTCGCCGTTCAACTCGGTACGCACGCGCAGCGCCGGCTGGTTGGAAGACAGGAATGCGGTGAGTTTGAGCGGAATATTGGTCGAGTCGTGGACCGCGCCGGTGCTCATCTGAATGCTTTCGGCGCTGTAGATCTTGCCGGTTTTTTCATCGTTGTATTCAACCCGCGCGTTGTTCACGGTCAGGCTGTCGATGTCCAGGCGGATCGGCTGCGGCGGTTTTTCCGCGACGACGGGGGCTTCCGGGGCCGGTTCGCCAGCGGCAACGGCAGGCGGGGTCGCGCCAGTAGTGGCCGGGGCCGGGACCTTGCCGATGTCTTCCCAGTTGCCGTGGCCATCCTTGTCACGGTTCAGGCGCAGGTTCAGGCCTTCGACGCGTACGTCGCTCATCTGCACTTCACGGCGCAGCAGTGGCAGCACGCGCACGGACAGGCCGAGCATCTGCAAGTCTGCAAACGGTTCGGTGGGTTTGACCAGGGTCGCGACACTGGCTTCGTGCAATTCCAGGCCCAGCCACGGGAACAGGCTCCAACCGATGTCGCCATTGAGCGTCAGCTCGATGTGGGCCTTGTCGCGGGCAATCTGGCGAATCTCGTCTTTATAGTCGTTGGGATCGAAGAGGTGGGTCAGGGCAAAGCCCAGCGCCACAATGATCAGCAACAGCCCGAGAAGTACCAGACCCAGGATTTTGCCGAACGCTTTCATGGGCGAGTCCTTGTAGTTAGTCGAATTCGAAATTTAGCCGGGGAGTATAGCGCTCCGAAACTGACGACCGGTCAGTTCATATGGGCAGCATGTCCAGCGGCACGTTCAGTTTGGCTGCCAGTGCCTGGGCTTCCAGATGCCCGGCGGGCGCCAGCAGGCGCAAAGTTGCGCCCGACTGCGACGCCATTTTCTGCGCTTCGTTCACCAGGCGCTCCGCCACGCCACGGCGCCGGGTGATTTTTCGTACGCAAATTTGGGAAAGGTGCCAGACGTCCGATTGACGTTGCAGGCGTGCGGCGCCCAGCAACCGATCGTTGAAGCGCCCGGCGATCAGCGAACCGTCGCCCAGGCAGCCTTCGATCAACTGCACCTCGCCGGCAAACGGCGCAAACAGCCAGTCCGGTGCGTCGCGGTAGATCTTCTGCAGGTCTTGTTGATCCTGATAAGTGGCTTCAGTCAACGGCTCGACTATTATCGGCATGGCGGCTCCTGTCAGATGGGTGCAGATTTCGACCTGTGGGAGCTGCCGAAGGCTGCGATCTTTTGATCTTTCGTCGGTTACAAAAAAATCAAAAGTTCGCAGCCTTCGGCAGCTCCTGCAAAAGAAAGAGATCAGATGACATAGAAAAGGTGATGTCAGTTTGGTTTTTCTGTCACGAGCAAATGGTAACCTCTCCACGTTCGTCCGTCCTTCTGCGACGTAACGTCGCGCCCAAATGGAGCTTCACCCAAGAAAAAGGTCATGCCTGCGTGCATATAAGGCTGAGGGTGAGGAGTGGCTGGCGAACCATACTAATAATTGGGGGATACACAATGAGCACGAGCATCACGGCGGACGGCGTCATCGCCGGCCAGCCCGCGTTCCTGTCCAAGGAGCGCATCATCGCCAAGCCCGGTTTCAACCGTTGGCTGGTTCCACCGGCCGCGTTGGCCATCCACCTGTGCATCGGCATGGCCTACGGCTTCTCGGTGTTCTGGTTGCCGCTGTCCAAGGCCCTGGGCGTCACCGCTCCGGTCGCTTGTGCGCCGGACATGAGCTTCATCTCACAAATCTTCTCGTCCCAATGTGACTGGCCGATCTCGATGCTCGGTTGGATCTACACCTTGTTCTTCATCTTCCTTGGCTGCTCGGCAGCGATCTGGGGTGGCTGGCTGGAACACGCGGGGCCGCGCAAGGCCGGTGTTGTATCGGCACTGTGCTGGTGCGGTGGCCTGCTGATTTCGGCGCTGGGGATTTATACCCACCAGATCTGGCTGATGTGGGTCGGCTCCGGGGTCATTGGCGGTATCGGCCTGGGCCTGGGCTACATCTCGCCAGTGTCGACCCTGATCAAGTGGTTCCCGGACAAGCGCGGCATGGCGACCGGCATGGCGATCATGGGCTTCGGTGGCGGCGCGATGGTGGGCGCTCCATTGGCGGCGGCACTGATGAGTCACTTCGCTTCGCCAACGGGCGTGGGCGTATGGCAGAGCTTCCTGGTGATGGCCGCGATCTACTTCGTGTTCATGATCGGCGGCGCACTGTCCTATCGCGTTCCGCCAACCGGCTGGAAGCCTGAAGGCTGGACCGCTCCGGCGAAGAAAGCGTCGAACGCGATGATCACTCATCGCCACGTTCACGTGAGCGTCGCGTGGAAAACTCCGCAATTCCGCCTGGTGTGGCTGGTGCTGTGCCTGAACGTATCCGCCGGTATCGGCATCCTCGGCATGGCTTCGCCACTGTTGCAGGAAGTGTTTGGCGGCAAATTGATTGGTGTGGACCTGCCGTTCGGCAAGCTGGATGCCGGGCAACTGGCTTCGATTGCGGCAATTGCCGCCGGTTTCACCGGTTTGCTGAGTCTGTTCAACATCGGCGGCCGGTTCTTCTGGGCTTCGTTCTCCGACTATCTGGGTCGTAAAAACACCTATTTCGTGTTCTTCGCGTTGGGCTTTGCCCTGTACGCGCTGATCCCGAACCTGGGTCACCTGGGCAACGTCGCGCTGTTCGTGGCGGCGTTCTGCATCATCCTGTCGATGTACGGCGGTGGTTTTGCGACCGTTCCGGCTTACCTGGCGGACCTGTTCGGCACGCAAATGGTCGGCGCGATCCACGGTCGTCTGCTGACGGCGTGGGCGGCGGCGGGCGTGTTGGGTCCGGTGTTGGTGAACTACCTGCGTGAATATCAACTGAGCATCGGCGTTGAACGTGCCGCAGCTTACGACATCACGTTGTACATCCTCGCGGGCCTGCTGGTGCTGGGTTTCCTGTGCAACCTGCTGGTGCGTCCGGTGGCCGACAAGTACTTCATGACCGACGCTGAACTGGCTGCCGAACAAGCGCTGGGCCACGACAAAGGTGCCGACAGCAGCACCGTGCTGGAGTGGAAAGCGGCGCCGGGCAGCAAGCCTTTGGCGGTTGCGGCGTGGCTGGTGGTGGGGATTCCGTTGGCGTGGGGTGTGTGGGTGACCCTGCAGAAGACGGCGGTTCTGTTCCACTAAGTTCTCTGCACCTGATCGTTCCCACGCTCCGCGTGGGAATGCCTCCCGTGACGCTCTGCGTCACTTTCGAAGTGGACGCGGAGCGTCCGGGGCTGCACTCCCACGCAGAGCGTGGGAGCGATCAGCGATAAGGTATGTCTGGCATACCGTCTTCGCGGGCAAGCCTCGCTCCTACATGTCATTACAGGTATATCCCCGGCACCGTTGGGGTCTGTCCGTCAGCCATATCACCTCTCGTGTTTCTGTTTCGGCCCCGCGCCCCTATAATGGCTGCCTTTTTCGCCCAATGATTTTGCGGAGCTGGTGATGGCCGAACGTAAGGCGTCAGTCGAGCGCGACACTCTGGAAACCCAGATCAAAGCCTCGATCAACCTGGATGGCACCGGAAAGGCCCGATTTGATATCGGTGTTCCTTTTCTTGAGCACATGCTGGACCAGATCGCCCGTCACGGGCTGATCGACCTGGATATTGTCAGCAAGGGCGACCTGCATATCGACGACCACCACACCGTGGAAGACGTCGGTATCACCCTGGGTCAGGCCTTTGCCAAAGCCATCGGCGACAAGAAAGGCATCCGTCGCTACGGCCACGCCTACGTGCCGCTCGATGAAGCGCTGTCGCGCGTGGTGATCGACTTCTCCGGCCGTCCTGGCCTGCAGATGCACGTTCCCTATACCCGCGCCACCGTTGGCGGCTTTGACGTTGACCTGTTTCAGGAATTCTTCCAGGGCTTCGTCAACCACGCCCTCGTCAGCCTGCACATCGACAACCTGCGTGGCACCAACACCCACCACCAGATCGAAACCGTGTTCAAGGCTTTCGGCCGCGCATTGCGCATGGCGGTCGAGCTGGATGACCGCATGGCCGGGCAAATGCCATCGACCAAGGGCGTTCTGTAATGCAGACGGTCGCGGTTATCGATTACGGCATGGGCAACCTGCACTCGGTGGCCAAGGCCCTCGAGCACGTCGGTGCCGGCAAGGTGTTGATCACCAGCGATGCCGCTGTGATTCGCGAAGCTGACCGGGTGGTATTCCCCGGCGTCGGCGCGATTCGCGATTGCATGGCGGAGATCCGTCGCCTGGGCTTCGATTCCCTGGTGCGTGAAGTCAGCCAGGACCGTCCGTTCCTCGGCATTTGCGTGGGCATGCAAGCCTTGCTCGACAGCAGTGAAGAGAACGACGGCGTGGACTGCATCGGCCTGTTCCCGGGCGCGGTGAAGTTCTTCGGCAAAGACCTGCATGAAGACGGCGAACACCTGAAAGTCCCGCACATGGGCTGGAACGAAGTGAAGCAGACGGTGAGTCACCCGCTGTGGCACAACATTCCGGACCTGGCGCGTTTCTACTTCGTGCACAGCTACTACATCGCTGCCGGCAATGCGCGGCAAGTGGTGGGTGGCGGTCACTACGGTGTCGATTTCGCCGCAGCGCTGGCCGATGGCTCGCGTTTCGCCGTGCAGTTCCACCCGGAGAAGAGCCATACCCATGGCCTGCAATTGCTGCAGAACTTCGCCGCGTGGGATGGTCGCTGGTAAATGGCCGTCAAGAAGAAGCCGCCGATCCTGACCCTCACTCCCGAACAGGAGAACGAGGCCAATCACAAGATCAAGCGCTTTATGGAGGATCGCTTCGAACTGGACCTGGGTTCGTTCGAAGCGGCTGAAATCCTTGAGCTGTTTACCCGCGAAATTGCGCCGCACTATTACAACAGAGCGATTTTCGATGTGCAGACGCACCTTAAAGAAAGGTTCGAAAGCATCGAAAGCGACCTGTGGGCGCTTGAGAAGAATTAGGGCAGCGGCAAGCTTCAAGCTGCAAGCTGCAAGAAGTAGACACGCGTGCGCGCTTGCAGCTTATGGCTTGCAGCTTGCAGCTCTTTGACGAAGGAAAAGCATGCTAATTATTCCCGCTATCGATCTTAAAGACGGTGCCTGTGTTCGTCTGCGCCAGGGCCGCATGGAAGATTCCACGGTGTTCTCCGATGACCCGGTGAGCATGGCCGCCAAGTGGGTGGAGGGCGGTTGCCGTCGTCTGCATCTGGTCGACCTGAACGGCGCCTTCGAAGGCCAGCCGGTCAACGGCGAAGTGGTCACAGCCATCGCCAAGCGCTACCCGAACCTGCCGATCCAGATCGGCGGCGGCATCCGCTCCCTGGAAACCATCGAGCACTACGTGAAAGCGGGCGTGAGCTACGTGATCATCGGCACCAAAGCCGTGAAAGATCCGGCATTCGTCGCTGAAGCGTGCCGCGCATTCCCGGGTAAGGTGATCGTTGGCCTCGACGCTAAAGACGGTTTCGTCGCCACCGACGGCTGGGCTGAAATCAGCACCATTCAGGTGATCGACCTGGCCAAGCAGTTTGAAGCCGATGGCGTGTCCGCGATCGTTTATACCGACATCGCCAAAGACGGCATGATGCAGGGCTGCAACGTACCGTTCACCGCCGCGCTGGCCGCTGCCACGCGCATTCCGGTGATCGCGTCCGGTGGCATTCACAACCTCGGTGACATCAAGTCGCTGCTCGACGCCAAGGCGCCGGGCATCATCGGCGCGATCACCGGCCGCGCGATTTATGAGGGCACGCTTGATGTTGCAGAAGCCCAAGCCTTTTGTGATGGCTACGCGGCCAGATAAAGCAGCTTCAAGTTGCAAGCTGCGAGCTGCAAGTTAGAGCGCGGCAGTGATCTGCTCTGTCTTGCAGCTTGAAGCTCCAAGCTTGCAACTCTTAATCGGAGATTAAGCCCATGGCGTTAGCCAAACGCATTATCCCTTGCCTGGACGTGGACAACGGCCGGGTCGTCAAAGGTGTGAAGTTCGAGAACATCCGCGACGCCGGTGACCCGGTGGAAATCGCCCGTCGCTATGACGAGCAGGGTGCCGATGAGATTACCTTTCTCGACATCACCGCCAGCGTCGATGGCCGCGACACCACGCTGCATACCGTCGAGCGCATGGCCAGTCAGGTGTTTATCCCGCTGACCGTGGGCGGTGGCGTGCGCACCGTGCAGGACATTCGCAACTTGCTGAATGCCGGCGCCGACAAGGTCTCGATCAACACTGCCGCCGTGTTCAACCCGGAATTCGTTGGCGAAGCGGCGCAGCATTTCGGCTCGCAATGCATCGTCGTCGCCATTGACGCGAAGAAGGTGTCACTGCCGGGCGAAACCCCGCGCTGGGAAATCTTCACCCACGGTGGCCGCAAGCCGACCGGCCTCGACGCCGTCGAGTGGGCGAAGAAGATGGAAGGCCTGGGCGCTGGTGAAATCCTCCTGACCAGCATGGACCAGGATGGCATGAAGAACGGCTTCGACCTGGGTGTTACCCGTGCGATCAGCGATGCGCTGGGCATTCCGGTGATCGCTTCCGGCGGTGTCGGTAACCTGCAACATCTGGCTGACGGCATTATCGAAGGCCACGCCAGTGCGGTGCTGGCGGCGAGTATTTTCCACTTCGGCGAATACACCGTGCAGGAAGCCAAGGCCTACATGGCCCATCGCGGCATCGTGATGCGCTAAAACCCATACAGGCCAGTGGACAGCATGGCGGGCTCAGGGCACTCTTGGGCACGCCATGGATTTCGGTAGCCCGACATGCTCAAACGTTTTCTTCTTGTCCTCGCCAGCGCTTCTCTGTTGCTCATCAACGCAGCCCGCGCCGAAGAAAGTCCCGCCACCGACCTGGTGCTGCTGACGGAAAACTTCCCGCCCTACAACATGGCGAAGAACGGCAAGAACTTCGCTCAGGACGAGAACATCAATGGCATCGCCGTGGACATCGTCCGCGAGATGTTCAAGCGCGCCAATGTCACCTACAGCCTGACCCTGCGTTTCCCCTGGGAGCGCATCTATAAGATCGCCCTGGAAAAACCCGGTTACGGCGTGTTTGTCATGGCACGACTGCCGGATCGCGAAAAGCTCTTCAAGTGGGTCGGCCCCATCGGCCCGGATGACTGGATCATGTTGGCCAAGGCTGACAGCAAGATCACCCTCGATACCCTGGAGCAGGCGCGCAAGTACAAGATCGGCGCCTACAAGGGCGACGCGATTGCCGAGACCCTGGCCAAGCAAGGGTTGAAGCCGATTGTGGTGCTACGGGATCAGGACAATGCGAAGAAGCTGGTGAGCGGGCAGATCGATCTGTGGGCCACCGGCGACCCGGCCGGGCGTTATCTGGCCCGCCAGGACGGCGTGACCGGGCTCAAGACCGTACTGCGCTTCAACAGCGCCGAGTTGTATCTGGCGCTGAATAAAGACGTGCCGGACGAGACCGTGGCCAAGCTGCAAGCGGCGCTGGACCAGTTGCGCAAGGAAGGCGTGGTTGACGAGATCATGGCGAAGTATCTCTGACTATTTGCTGCCCGTTCCCACGCTCCCGCGTGGTAACGCCGCCCGTGACGCTCTGCGTCACAGTGGACGCGGAGTATCCATGGCTGCATTCCCACGCAGAGCGTGGGAACGATCGTGTTTCAGCGGTACACGCCATCTTTTCCATGCGCAGCCGTCGCCCGATTGCTGCGCACACTGATCATCATTTTGATGTTGATCCAGTCAATCCCCTGAGCCTTCAGCTTCGGCAACTCACGTTCCAGCACCGCCAGTGTCTGCGGATATGGATGCCCGATCATCACCGCCGAACCCTGTTTGTGCGCGAGGCTGATCGCCGTCTGTAGCTGAGTGAAGATCGCTGCTTCCGTGCGTTCGTCATCGAGAAACACATCCCGCGAAACGCTCGCTAATCCGATCCTCTGTGCTTCAGCCGCGCCCACGGTTTGCGCGCTGGTGCGGCTGTCGACGAAGAATTTGTGCCGGCGCTGCAAGTCCGCCATCAGCCAGGCCATGGCCGGTTGTTGCGCGGTCATGCGGCTGCCCATGTGGTTGTTGATGCCGGCGGTGTACGGCACAGTCTTGAACGCCGCGTTGAGGCGTTTCTCCAGTTCTTCGATAGGCAGGTCAGGATGCCAGGCGAACGGGCCGGTGGCCGGGTCCATGGGCATGTGAAGAATGACGATCTTGCCGGCGCGATGGGCTTCGCGGGCGAATTCGGCGGCGTGGGGTGTGTCGGGCATGATCGCCGTCGTCACCGGGCCGGGCAGGGCGAGCACGCGACGATCCCGGGGCAGGTTCTGCCCCAGGTCATCGATGATCAGTGTCAGGTAGGCCTTGTGTGGCGTTGGCTTGGCGGGTTCCGCGTGAGCAGCACCCGCCAGGCAGCACACCAGAGCGAGGATCAACCGCAGGCGCATCTCAGCGGCCGGAGGTGATGCTCAGCCCTTTGAGCAGGCTCAGGGCCTGGGCCAGTTGGTAATCGTCATCCTGCGGCATCGCCTTGGCTTTGCTGCTGGACGTCGGCTTGTCGGCGCCGCCGTTGCCATTGCCCAAGTGACCTTGCAGATCGGCTTCCTTGAAGTACTCGCCGTCCTGCTCGTTGGTGATCTTGGCCTTGCGCACTTCGATGTCCGGGACGATGCCCTGGGCCTGGATCGAGCGACCGTTCGGCGTGTAATACAGCGCGGTGGTGATCTTCAGGGCGCGGTCGTTATTCAGCGGCAGCACGGTTTGTACCGAGCCTTTGCCGAAACTCGTGGTGCCCATGATTACTGCGCGTTTCTGATCCTGCAAGGCGCCGGCGACGATTTCCGAAGCCGAGGCGCTGCCGCCGTTGATCAGTGCGACCATCGGCACGGCTTCGCTTTCGTCCTTGCCGGTGGCGGAGAAGCGCAGCTCGGAGTTGGCGATGCGGCCTTTGGTGTAGACGATCAGGCCCTTGGTGATGAAGTGATCGACCACTTCCACTGCTGCTTGCAGCACGCCGCCCGGGTTGTTGCGCAAGTCGAGGATGATGCCGTTGAGCTTCTTGCCATTGTCCTTGCGCAACTTGGCCAGGGCCTTGGAGACCTCTTCGCCGGTCTTGACCTGGAACTGGGTGATGCGGATGTAGCCGTAGCCCGATTCCAGCAGCTGCGCCTTGACGCTCTTGACCTGGATGGTGGCGCGGGTCAGCACGACGTCGAAAGGTGTGCCGCCATCGCGCACCAGGGTCAGGGTGATTTTCTGGCCGATCTTGCCGCGCATCTTGTCCACGGCTTCGGTCATGCTCTGGCCGCGGGTCGGGGCGCCGTTGATCTTGACGATGAAGTCGCCGGCCTGGATGCCGGCCTTGGAGGCCGGGGTGTCATCGATCGGCGACACCACTTTGATGAAACCGTCCTCGGCACCGACTTCGATGCCCAGCCCACCGAATTCGCCGCTGGTGCTTTCCTGCAGCTCGGCGAAATCTTCCGGGCCCAGGTAGGCGGAGTGCGGGTCGAGGTTGCTGAGCATGCCCTTGATGGCATTTTCCAGCAGGGTCTTGTCATCGACCGGTTCGACATAGGCAGCCTTGATCCGGTCCATGACCTCGGCAAAGGTGCGCAACTCGTCCAGAGGCAGTGGCGCCTTGGTGGTCGCAGCCGTGCCCGCAGGTGCAGGCGCTGGCGCCGTTGCCGGGGCAGGCTGAGCGGCAAACGCCAGAGGCGCGCCGATCACCAGGGCGATCGTCAGGGCCAGCGAGGTAAGGCGGGACAAATGCAGCATGTCGAACGAACTCCTAATGTAGGTGACTCAACGCCTATCCTTGCGCGCGGCACCATTGCGCCGGATCACTCGGGTGACCCTGCTGACGAATTGCGAAATACAGCGCCGGTGTGTCCTGCCCGCCGCTGTTACCGACAGTGGAGATGGACTCACCGGCTTTAACCACATCACCCGCAGACTTGAGCAGCGTCTGGTTGTGACCATAAAGACTCAAGAAACCGTTGCCGTGGTCCAGAATCACCAGCAGCCCCGCGCCGCGCAACCAATCGGCGAACACCACGCGACCACCGTGCACGGCATGCACCTGGCTGCCAGCGGAGGCGCTGATCATCACCCCATCCCACTTGGTCCGGGCATCATCGCCGCGGCTTTCGCCGAAGCGCGCCAACAGTCGACCATCAACCGGCCATGGAAGTTTGCCGCGGGCTGAAGCAAATGCGCCGCCGAAGGTTTCGCCTGAACTTGAAACCAGCGCGCCGGGTGTCGATTTAGGCGGTTTGCGTGGGGCATCAGTGTTGGCATCGGCCTGTTCCTGAGCCTCACGTAAACGCTTTTTTTCGGCTTCCTGCTGGGCGATCAGCGCTTTTTGCCGCGCTTCTTCTGCCTCACGGGCCTGACGGGCCAGGGTTTCTTCAATGGTTTTAAGGACTTTAGACAGGTCTGCCTGATCCTGCTCGCGGGTGGCGAGCTTCTGATCGCGCGCCTTGACGTCGTCGTTGAGCTTGGCCAGGACTTTCTGCCGCTCCTGGCGAACTTTGTCGAGTTCGTCGCGCTGGCTGTCGAGGCTGCTTTTCTGCACCAGCAACTGCGCCTGTTGCATGGAGATGTCTTTTTCGACATTGGCCAGTTGGCGCAGGGTTTCGTTGAAATTCTTCAGCTGCTCCAGGCGGGCCTGGCTCAGGTAGTCGTAATAGGTGAGGGTGCGGGCGAATTTTTCCGGGTTCTGCTGATTGAGCAGCAGTTTCAGGTACTCCTGACGGCCATTCTGATAGGCCGCGCGGGCCTGGATGGCGATCAGTCGCTGCTGTTCAATGCGCGCGCTCTGGAGTTTTTTTTTCTCACCATCGAGTCGCTGCAGCTCGGATTCGCTTTTCTTCAGCTCTTTTTGCAGAGCGTCGACCTGCTTCTCCAGCTTGCCCATCTCGGTCTCGGTGCCCTTGAGATCCTTTTGCACACCGGATTTTTCTTCCTGGAGCTTGCCCAGCAGTTTTTTCAGCTCGGCAATGTCCTGACGCGTGGCGTCCAACTGTTGTTGGGTTTGCGCGCGCTCGTCAGCAAAGGCCGGTTGGAGCAGGCAAGTCAGAGCAAGGGCTATCAGGACGCGAAGCATAGAGGCGGGCGACACCAGGGAAAGGGACGGCCTAGTATGCCCGCCAAGCGCCGCAAAAAAAACGCCTCAAAGGCAACTGCTTTGAGGCGTTCGTCATAAAAAGCCGTTTCGGGCTGTTTATAAGGGGCTTTTACGCTCAGACCAGGATCGAAGTGCCCGTCATTTCGGCCGGCTTCGCAAGGCCCATCAACATCAGCATGGTCGGCGCCACGTCCGCCAGCACGCCGCCATCGCGCACCTTGAAGTCACGCTTGCCGACATAAATGAACGGCACCGGCTCGGTGGTGTGGGCGGTGTGGGCCTGGTGGGTTTCTTCGTCGGACATTTTCTCGCAGTTGCCGTGGTCGGCGGTGATCAGCGCTTCGCCGCCGACTTTATCCAGGGCATCGACGATGCGCCCGACGCACAGATCCAGGCATTCCACGGCTTTGATCGCGGCTTCAAGGTTACCGCTATGGCCGACCATGTCGCCGTTGGCGTAGTTGACCACGATCACGTCATAACGCTGGTTGTCGATGGCGTCGACGATGCGGTCGGTGACTTCCGGGGCGCTCATCTCTGGTTGCAAGTCATAGGTAGCGACTTTTGGCGACGGGATCAGGATGCGCTCTTCGCCCGGGAACGGTTCTTCACGGCCGCCGGAGAAGAAGAAAGTTACGTGGGCATATTTTTCGGTTTCGGCGATGCGCAGTTGGGTCTTGCCGTTCTTCGCCAGGTAGTCGCCGAGCACGTTTTCCAGGCTGCCGGCGGCGAAGGCCGAAGGCGCAGGAATGCTGGCGGCGTATTGGGTCAGCATCACGAAGCCTGCCAGTTTCGGCTGGCGCGCACGTTCGAATTCCTTGAAGCCGTCCTCGACGAACACGCGGGTCAGTTCGCGGGCGCGGTCGGCGCGGAAGTTCATGAACACCACGGCGTCACCGTCTTCGACTTTCACTGGCTCGCCGATAGAAGTGGCTTTGACGAATTCGTCACTCTCGCCACGTTCGTAAGCGGCTTGCAGGCCTTCCTGAGCGGTGGCGGCGTTGAATTCGCCCTTGCCGTCGACAATCAGGTTGTAGGCCTGGGCTACACGGTCCCAGCGATTGTCGCGGTCCATGGCGAAATAACGGCCGACAATGCTGGCGATCCGGCCTTTGCCGAGGGCCTGGAAGGTCGCGTCGAGCAGTTCGATGGACGACTGCGCGCTTTTCGGCGGCGTGTCGCGACCATCAAGGAAGGCGTGCAGGTAGATTTTTTCGGCGCCGCGCTTGAAGGCCAGTTCGGCCATGGCGACCAGGTGATCCTGATGGCTGTGCACGCCGCCGTCGGACAGCAGGCCCATGAAGTGCACGGCTTTGCCGGCGGCCACGGCTTTATCCACGGCGGCGCAGATGGTCGGGTTCTCGAAGAACTCGCCGTCGCGGATCGATTTGGTCACGCGGGTGAAGTCCTGATACACCACGCGACCGGCCCCGAGGTTCATGTGGCCGACTTCGGAGTTGCCCATCTGGCCATCGGGCAAGCCGACGTCCATGCCGCTGCCCGAGATCAGGCCGTTCGGCACGGTGGCCGACAGACGGTCCAGAACGGGCTTCCTGGCCGAGTACACGGCGTTGGCTTCGTGGCTCTCACTGTGACCGAAGCCATCGAGAATAATCAGGACCAAAGGTTTAGGCGTGGTAGTCATGGATTCCACTCGTGGCTGAATTAAAAGAGGGCGATGGAAAAGGGAGTGGCAGTTTAAAGCGAAGTTCCTGCGCCGTCACCGCCGGACGGGGTTTGGCCCGCCATAGGGGCTGTGTATACTGGCCCACTTTTCACGCCCTGGAACCACCTTAAATGCTTGATCACCTGATTGCATTTGCCACCACCCACTATTTGCTGGCCGGTATTTTCGTTGTTCTGCTGGCTCTGCTGATCGCCCATGAGATGAAAGGCGGCGGTCGTAGCCTGAGCACCGGTGAACTGACCGGGCTGGTCAACAAGGACGCAGGCGTGGTGATCGACATCCGTTCGGCCAAGGATTTCGCCGCCGGCCATATCGTTGGCGCGCTGAACATTCCTCACGACAAACTGACTGCTCGTGTCGGCGAACTGAGCAAGCACAAGGACAAGACCATCATCCTGGTCGACGCCCAAGGCCAGACCGCTGGCACCCACGCCCGCGAACTCTTGAAAGCCGGTTTCAACGCCGCCAAGCTGTCCGGCGGGATTTCCAGCTGGAAAGGCGACAACCTGCCGTTGGTGAAGTGAGATGAACAACGTCGTCGTCTATTCCAGCGATTACTGCCCTTACTGCTCGCGAGCCAAGTACCTGCTCGAGAACAAAGGCGTGGCCTTCGAAGAGATCAAGGTCGATGGCAAGCCGCAGGTGCGCGCCGCGATGGCTCAGAAGGCCGGACGCACGTCCGTGCCGCAGATCTGGATCGGCGAGCGCCACATCGGCGGTTGTGATGATTTGTTTGCCCTTGAGCGCGCGGGTAAGCTCGACGCCATGCTCAAGGCCTAGTGCCTCCCTATAAGACCCAAGATCAGAAAGGATCTGAGATGACTGACCAACAGAACACTGCAGCTAGCGAAGAAGAAAACGCACCGCAATTCTCCTTGCAGCGCATCTACGTACGTGACTTGTCCTTCGAAGCCCCGAAAAGCCCGGCGATCTTCCGCCAGCAGTGGGAGCCGAGCGTCGGTCTGGATCTGAATACCCGTCAAAAGGCCCTGGAAGGCGACTTCCACGAAGTCGTGCTGACCTTGTCCGTGACCGTGAAAAACGGTGAGAACGGCGAAGTGGCGTTCATCGCTGAAGTGCAACAGGCCGGGATCTTCCTGATCAAGAACCTGGACGACGCCTCGATGAGCCACACCCTCGGCGCGTTCTGCCCGAACATCCTGTTCCCGTACGCTCGCGAAACCCTGGACAGCCTGGTGACCCGTGGTTCGTTCCCGGCCCTGATGCTGGCTCCGGTGAACTTCGACGCGCTGTACGCACAAGAACTGCAACGCATGCAGGCCTCGGGCGAAACCCCGACTGTGCAATAAGCGTTCGATGCCGTAACGAAAAAAGCGCCGTAACAGGCGCTTTTTTCATGGGCGGGATGAAACGGCGGCGGATTTGATCGTTCCCACGCAGAGCGATGATCGTTCCCACGCTCCGCGTGGGAATGCTTCTAGGGACGCTCCGCGTCCAGTGACGCGGAGCGTCACGGGCTGCATTCCCACGCAGAGCGTGGGAACGATCAGGTCGCAGGGTTACTTGAAACCCAATTGACGCCAGCCTTCATACACCGCGACGGCCACGGTGTTCGACAGGTTCAGGCTGCGGCAGCCTTCGCGCATTGGCAGGCGCAGGCGTTGTTCGCCGGGCAGGGCGTCGAGCACGTCGGCGGGCAGGCCACGGCTTTCCGGGCCGAACAGGAAGGCGTCGCCCTCGGCGAAGCTGGCATCATGGAACGGTCGCGAGCCCTTGGTGGTGAACGCGAACAGCCGTGGATGGCCCAGGCTTACCAGGCAGCTGGCGAGGTCGGCGTGGCGTTGCAGGGTGGCGTACTCGTGGTAATCGAGGCCGGCCCGGCGCAGGCGCTTGTCGTCCATCTCGAAGCCCAACGGCTCGATCAAATGCAGGTGGCAGCCACTGTTGGCGCACAGCCTGATAACGTTGCCGGTATTCGGCGGAATTTCTGGTTGGAAAAGGATGACGTGAAACATGCACGGCTCCGAAGGTAAAGATGAGCGGCATTCTACGCCGCCCGTGGACAACCGTTCGAAACTATTCCCGCGGGTGATCGGTTCGCTGGCGATTGTCGGGATGATGGTCGGGCTGATGATCGGTCGCCTGACCACTCCCGACCCCAGCGAATTGCAGCAGGTCGAGGTCACCGGCGATGGGTTGGTGGTGTGGTTCAACAACGAACCCAAGACCCACGGCGAGGTTGTGGACGGCAGCGTTGCGTTGCTGTTTGAGGCTGAAGGCAAGGCGCAGAAAGGCCAACTCAAGGTCAACGGCAAAGACGTGAACTGGCGCGTGCGGTTGAGTGATGGGGGGTTGTTGCTGACGGTGGTGGCGGCCCGGCCACTGCTGGGCGAGTGGGCCGGTCGCGAGGTCGACGACCGCTGGCGGCTGGAGATCCATCTCCGGGAGCAATAAAAGAGGGAATCCCCGGCCTGCCTGTACCAAGGTTCCCAAAACGGCAGGGACTCGCGCATTGCGTGCAAGTCCCGGTGTAAAGAAGGAACCCCTGACCTGCCTGTATCAAGGGCCCCAAAACGGGTTGGGCTCGTCGCCAGTGCGGTGTGAGCCCGATGTAAAGAGGGGAATCCCCGGCCTGCCTGTACCAAGGTCCCCGAAACCGGGTAGTGAACTGAATCACTGAATGGACTATTGCAGGGGGCGTGCCAGGTTTTAATAAAATGAAACACAAAGTCGTGTTAAAGCGCTGAAAGCCCCGTGATTCGGGGCTTAGCCATTTTTGTGATGTGGGTTTCATTGCGAGGGAAGGCGGGATTTGAGATCGGTCGCCGTGCGCGATTGCGGTTCACGGTGCATTGCGGCGGTGCACGATGGGCCCGCGAACACAATGATTGATCGTTCCCACGCTCTGCGTGGGAATGCCTCAATGGACGCTCTGCGTCCGCTTTGGGACGCGGAGCGTCCCGGGCTGCATTCCCACGCGGAGCGTGGGAACGATCAAGATTTAAAGGCTGTTTAACCCTCTTCCGCCTCATCGTCATCCCCACCATCAACCTTCATCCCCAATTCCTTGATCTTGCGCGTCAGGGTATTGCGCCCCCAACCCAGCAAAACCGCGGCATCGCGGCGGCGGCCGGCGGTGTGTTTGAGGGCGGTTTCGATCATGATCCGCTCGAACGCCGGCACGGCGCTGTCGAGCAGGCTCGACTGGCCGCGAGCCAGTGCCTGATCAGCCCACTGGCGCAGCGCTTGCTCCCAGTTGGTCACCGGCGCCGAGTCCTGCGGCAGGTTCAGCAACTCCGGTGGCAGGTCGCTGATGTGCACTTCACGACCCGAAGCCATCACCGTGATCCAGCGGCAGGTGTTCTCCAGCTGACGCACGTTGCCGCCCCACGGCAGGTTCTTCAGGTATTCCTCGGTCTCGCTTTTGAGCAGCTTCGGCTCCACCGCCAGTTCTTGCGCGGCGCGGCTGAGGAAGTGCTTGGCCAGGGTCGGGATGTCTTCGCGACGGTCCGACAGGCGCGGGATGTGAATGCGGATCACGTTGAGGCGGTGGAACAAGTCTTCACGGAATTTCCCGGCGTGGACCAGGGTTTCCAGGTTCTGGTGGGTCGCAGCGATGATGCGCACATCGACCTTCACCGGCGTATGACCGCCGACGCGATAGAACTCGCCGTCAGCCAGCACCCGGAGCAAACGGGTCTGGGTGTCCGCCGGCATGTCGCCGATTTCATCGAGGAACAGCGTGCCGCCGTCCGCCTGCTCAAAACGCCCGCGACGCAGGTTGGCCGCGCCAGTGAACGCGCCTTTCTCATGGCCGAACAGCTCGGATTCCATCAGATCCTTGGGGATCGCTGCCATGTTCAACGCAATGAACGGCGACGCCGCCCGAGGGCTGTGGCGGTGCAGGGCGTGGGCCACCAATTCTTTACCGGTGCCGGATTCGCCGTTGATCAGCACGGTGATGTTGGAGTGGCTCAAGCGCCCGATGGCACGAAACACTTCCTGCATCGCCGGCGCTTCACCGATGATTTCCGGGGTGCGGGTCAACGCGACCGGGACTTCCAGGCCTTGCTGTTCCTGAGCGTGCTGGTTGGCGCGCTTGACCAGGGACACCGCTTCATCGACATCAAAGGGTTTTGGCAGGTATTCGAACGCGCCGCCCTGATACGAGGCCACCGCGCTGTCGAGGTCGGAGTGGGCGGTCATGATGATGACCGGCAGCCGTGGGTGTTGTTCGCGAATCCGCGCCAGAAGGTCCAGGCCACTGGCACCCGGCATGCGGATGTCGGAGATGATCACGTCCGGCTGCTGGCGCGCCAGGCGGCTCATCACGCCATCGGCGCTGTCGAAGCTTTGCGTGGTCATGCCTTCTTGCTGCAAGGCCTTTTCCAGGACCCAACGGATAGAACGGTCGTCATCGACGATCCACACGGTTTCACTACGGCTCATGTCGATGTGGCTCCTTGTTCCAGTGGCAGAAAGATCGAGAACGTGGTGTGGCCTGGGTGGCTGTCACACTCGATCAGGCCCTGGTGCTGGCTGATGATGTTCTGGGTAATGGCCAGGCCCAGCCCGGTACCGTCCGGGCGGCCGCTGACCATGGGAAAGAAGATGGTTTCCTGCAACTCCGCAGGGATGCCAGGGCCGTTGTCGATGATCTCGATCTTGGTCACCAGGCGATGGCGCACGTGGCCGATGGTGAACTGGCGCATGGCGCGGGTGCGCAGGCTGATGCGGCCCAGGCGCAGTTCGTTCTGGCTGCTGATGGCCTGCATCGCATTGCGCACGATATTGAGGACGGCCTGAATCATCTGTTCGCGGTCGATCAGGACATCGGGGATGCTCGGGTCGTAGTCGCGCACCAAGGTGATGCAGCCCTGGCTTTCGGCCTCGACCAACTGACTGACCCGCTCCAGCACCTCGTGAATGTTGCACATGGCCAGGGACGGCAGCTTGTTCGAGCCAAGCATGCGGTCCACCAGGTTTCGCAGGCGGTCGGCTTCTTCGATGATCACGTTGGTGTAGTCGCGCAGGCTTTCTTCCGGCAGCTCACGGGCCAGCAGTTGTGCGGCGCCGCGAATCCCGCCCAGCGGGTTCTTGATTTCGTGAGCGAGGCCGCGCACCAGCATCTTGCTGGTTTCCTGCTTCGACAGCTGCGCCTCTTCCTTGGTGATGCGCAGCAAGCGGTCACGGGGATGCACTTCCAGCAACAGCATCGTGTCGCCATTGCTCAGGATCGGCGTGACCGCGTAATCGACGGTCAGGGTCTGGCCGGTCAGGGCGGTGAGCATCGCTTCGCGCTTGGTGAACGGGTGCGCCTGCTCGACCGCCTGGCGCAGGGAATTCAGCGCTTCGGTGGATTCGGTGAACAACTCACTGATGAACTGCCCATGGCTGCGCTGGCCGCTGATGGCCAGGAGCATCTCCGCCGCCGGGTTCATGTACTCGAGGCGCAGTTCGGCGTCGAGCAGGATGGTGGCGGTGGTCAGGTTGTCGAGTAATAGCCGATGCAGTGCGTCGCTAATGGTCATCCGGACCTCTTTTGGAGCAGGGGCGCGCCCATGAACTGAGCGCTGATGCGAGGAAAATGCAAAAACCAAACCAAAGCTCCGAAAAGAAGCGTTTAAGGCCTGAAACGGGCGTTTAGCGCTCGATCGCGTGGCGTTCTGCCAGCTTTCGCGGGTACTTTCGAACCAAAATGGGTTTCGATGTGGGTACGGTGCAACCGATTGCACCAATATAGTGCGCAAAGCTGAACGAGGTTAGAAGAACTTCAGGAAGGGGTTTTTTTCTTCGGGAGGTTTGTCTTTGAGCGGACATTCCGGCCGTTGGCCGTAGTCGGTGAGGGTGCAGGGCTTGACCTGGCGCTTCTGCGCCAGCGAGATGCGCAGCATGTGGAAGGGTTGATTGGCCGTGCGCTCGACGGTGCGGCCCTGTTCGTCGAGGATTTCTACCGACAGGTTGTGACTGCCACGGTCGAGATTGCTCAGGGCGAACACCGGACTGAGGCCCGGTTCGGCGGTGGGCTGGCCGTCGAGTAGCAAACGGTAGCGATGCCCCGGTTGCAGGCCGGGTTCGCTGGTAACGCTGACAATCACCTCGCCGGCGCTGCTGCGGATTGTCGCGTCGGGTTCTGGCACCAGTACGCGCAGCATGTCGTAGTGGAACGGCGGTTTTACTTCGGACTTTTGTGCGGCGATCACCGGCGCTGCCTTGGTCGGGTTGGCCGACATGCGATTGCTGGTGGCCAGCGGCACACGCTTGGCGTTGCCGGGGCGCGGTTGATCGGTGAAGACCCGATTGCCCTGGGCGTCGACGTAGGTATAGACGTCAGCCATCGCTGTCAGGCTGCTGAGCAAAAGCAGTGCGCCGATCAGCCAGCGGCTCAAGGCGTATGCACCCGCTGCACGGTGAAGGTCACGCTGGGGCTTTGCTGGATGACGTCCTCTCCGCTGATCACCTGGACCGCGAGGCTGTGTTCGCCGCGATCCACATTCACCAGTTGCAGGATCGGCACGTTGCTCGGCTGGCCATAAGGCTGCTCGTCCAGCAACAACCGGAACTGATGCGGGCCTTGCAGGCGCGGCTTGATCAGCACATTGACGGTGAAGGTGCCGTTGTTGGCGCGCAGGGCTTCGGTGGTGGGCAGGCCCGTCAACTCCAGCACCTCGTAGGCGTGGCGGGGTTGTTCACGGCTGTTGGGCTCGACGGGAGCGGCGGGCGGCGCCGAGGGCGCGACGCTGTTGAGCGGCGGCAACTCCACCGGCTGCGCTTTGACGCCATCGGGCGGTTGATTGCTGTAGGCGGTGTTGCCGTTGGCGTCGGTGTACTTATAGATCTGCGCTGCGGCGGGCAGGGCGATCAACAGCAGCATCAGGAGAAAACCACGACCCATAAAAATCGACCGGAAGCGAAGGCGTTGGGTTGCAGCATAGGTCAGGGCTGGCGATAGACCCAAGTTGTAAACATTTTGGAATGGAAAAGCAGGATTGATCGTTCCCATGCTCTGCGTGGGAATGCCTCAAGGGACGCTCCGCGTCCAGTGACGCGGAGCGTCACGGGCTGCATTCCCACGCGGAGCGTGGGGACGATCACCAACAGGGCGATCAGGTAAACGAGCGCCCACAAAAAAGGCCTCCCGAAGGAGGCCTCTTTTTGTCACGCCGCGTAGCGCAGCGCTACCGGATCAGCAGCTGTAGTACAGCTCATATTCCAGTGGGTGTACGAAGGTGCGGACCTTGATTTCTTCTTCGCTTTTCAGAGCGATGTAAGCGTCGATGAAGTCGTCGGAGAATACGCCGCCTTTGGTCAGGAACGCGCGACCCTTGTCCAGCTCTTCCAGGGCTTCTTTCAGGCTGCCGCAAACTTGTGGGATCTCTTTCGCCTCTTCAGGCGGCAGGTCGTACAGGTTTTTGTCAGCTGCGTCGCCAGGGTGGATCTTGTTCTGGATGCCGTCCAGGCCAGCCATCAACAGTGCAGCGAAGCCCAGGTATGGGTTGGCTGCCGGATCCGGGAAGCGGGCTTCGATACGGCGAGCGCGAGGGCTGGACACGTAAGGAATACGGATCGAAGCGGAACGGTTGCGCGCCGAGTAGGCCAGCATTACCGGAGCTTCGAAACCTGGGACCAGACGCTTGTAGGAGTTGGTCGACGGGTTAGTGAAGCCGTTCAGGGCCTTACCGTGCTTGATGATGCCGCCGATGAAGTACAGGGCGGTGTCGGACAGGCCGGCATAGCCTTCGCCAGCGAAGGTGTTCTTGCCATCTTTGGCGATGGACAGGTGAACGTGCATACCCGAACCGTTATCGCCGTACAGAGGCTTAGGCATGAAGGTCGCGGTGCGGCCGTAAGCCACAGCTACGTTGTGCACGCAGTACTTGAGGGTCTGAACTTCGTCAGCCTTGGCGACCAGGGTGTTGAACTTCACACCGATTTCGTTCTGGCCGGCAGTCGCCACTTCGTGGTGGTGAACTTCGATGACCAGGCCCATTTCTTCCATGGCGTTGCACATGGAGGTACGGATTTCGTGGTCGTGGTCGAACGGAGGCACCGGGAAGTAGCCGCCTTTGATACCTGGACGGTGGCCGTGGTTACCGCCTTCGATGTCCTGGTCGGACATCCACGAACCCTGTTCGGAGAAGATTTTGAACATCGAGCCGGAGATGTCGGACTTGAACTTCACCTGGTCGAAGATGAAGAACTCAGGCTCTGGACCTACGAATACGGTGTCGCCGATACCGGTCGACTTCAGGTATTCCTCGGCACGCTTGGCGATCGCACGTGGGTCGCGATCGTAGCCTTGCATGGTCGAAGGCTCGATGACGTCGCAAACGATGATCAGCGTTGGGTCTTCGGTGAACGGGTCGAGAACGGCAGTGCTGTCGTCCGGCAGCAGGATCATGTCGGAGGCTTCGATGCCTTTCCAGCCAGCGATGGAGGAACCGTCGAACATTTTGCCTTCTTCGAAGAAAGCTTCATCCAGCGCATCGCGAGCCGGCATGGTCACGTGGTGCTGAGTGCCTTTGGTGTCCGTGAAGCGCAGATCAATCCACTTGACGTCATGATCTTTGATGAGTTGAACCGACTTCGACATAGTGTCCTCCGGGTGGCTTCGGGCTTAGTAGTGGATGCCCTTAGAATGTGGGTGATGCCGGCGCGAATACTCTGCCAAGGCAACCTGCCTCACAAGGGAGCAAATTGCATGCCAGTGCCCCACCATGGGTTTTTTGCCCCAATTTCACGCTTATAGAGGTGCAAAGCGTCGCAAAGCTGAAATAAGCGCCCTGTAATGTAGCGTCTATTTCCACAAATGACCCGTTTTGGTGCGCGCGAAACCTTCTGCATATTAACTGGTTAAACCTTGAGCAATTTCCGCTATAATCCGCGCCCCCCTTTTTCGGCTGGCCCAGCGCGCGCTGTTTTCATGAAACTAATCGTAAAAGTCTTTCCCGAGATCACCATCAAGAGCCGCCCGGTACGGATGCGTTTCATCCGCCAGTTGGCCAAGAACATCCGTGCCGTGCTCCGCGATCTGGACCCGGCTGTGGTGGTGAACGGTGTGTGGGACAACCTCGAGCTGGAAACCCGCGTCACTGAGCCCCGGGCCCTGAAGGAGATGACCGAGCGCCTGAGCTGCATGCCGGGCATCGCGCATTTCCTGCAGGTCGACGAATACCCGCTGGGTGACTTCGACGACATCGTCGCCAAGTGCAAAGCGCACTACGGCGATGCCCTGGCCGGGAAGATCTTTTCGGTGCGCTGCAAGCGCGGCGGGCACCACACCTTCACGTCCATGGACGTGGAGAAATACGTCGGCAGCCAGCTGCGTCGTCAGTGCGGCGCCGCCGGGATTTCCCTGAAAGAGCCGGAAATCGAAGTTCGCATCGAAATTCGCGACCAACGGTTGTATGTGATCCACAGCCAGCACAACAGCATCGGCGGTTATCCGCTGGGAGCGCTGGAACAGACGCTTGTACTGATGTCCGGCGGCTTTGACTCGACAGTCGCCGCCTACCAGATCATGCGCCGTGGCCTGATGAGCCATTTCTGCTTCTTTAACCTGGGCGGCAGGGCCCATGAACTGGGCGTCATGGAAGTCGCGCACTTCATCTGGAAGAAGTACGGCAGCTCCCAACGCGTGTTATTTGTCAGTGTGCCGTTCGAGGAAGTACTGGGAGAAATTCTCGGGAAAGTCGATAACAGTCATATGGGCGTAGTTTTGAAGCGTATGATGTTGCGCGCTGCATCGAAGATTGCCGATCGGCTCGATATCGATGCGCTGGTCACCGGTGAGGCGATCTCCCAGGTTTCGAGCCAGACGTTGCCGAACCTGTCCCTGATCGACTGTGTGACCGAGAAGCTGGTCTTGCGACCGCTGATCGCCAGTCACAAGCAGGACATCATCGACCTGGCCAACGAAATCGGCACCGCCGACTTCGCCAAGCACATGCCCGAATACTGCGGGGTCATCTCGGTGAACCCCAAGACCCACGCCAAGCGCAACCGCGTGGAGTACGAAGAACAACAGTTCGACATGGCGGTCCTCGAGCGTGCGCTCGAAAACGCCAAACTGGTGCCGATCGATCGCGTGATCGACGAATTGGGCCAGGACTTGCAGATCGAAGAAGTCAGCGAAGCTCTGGCGGGCCAGATCATCATCGACATCCGTCACCCGGATGCCGCTGAAGACGAGCCGCTGGAACTGGCTGGCATTGAGGTACAGACGATGCCGTTTTATGCATTGAACGCTCGTTTCAAGGAACTGGACCCTACTCGCCAGTACCTGCTGTATTGCGACAAAGGCGTGATGAGTCGCCTGCATGCCCACCATTTGCTCAGTGAGGGGCATGCCAATGTGCGCGTTTATCGACCGAGCTAAGTGCCCGGGGCTGTTTGCCTGTGGCCTGCGTCACCGGCCCCCCGACGCCGCCGTCAAGCTGTAACGGCTTTGCCGGACTCTACTGTTAATCGCTGCCAAGACTTGTCAGCACACCGAATCCTCTGATCGAGATACACAAGTGATCGAAAATCTACGCAACATCGCCATCATTGCTCACGTTGACCATGGTAAAACCACCCTGGTAGACAAACTCTTGCGTCAATCCGGCACCCTGGAGCGCAACGAGCTCAACGACGAGCGCGTGATGGACTCCAACGACCAGGAGAAAGAGCGCGGTATTACCATTCTGGCGAAAAACACCGCCATCAACTGGAACGGCTACCACATCAACATCGTGGACACCCCGGGCCACGCCGACTTCGGCGGCGAAGTTGAACGCGTAATGTCGATGGTTGACTCCGTTCTGCTGCTGGTTGACGCTCAAGACGGCCCTATGCCGCAAACCCGTTTCGTGACCAAGAAGGCTTTCGAAGCCGGCCTGCGTCCAATCGTGGTGATCAACAAGGTCGACCGTCCAGGCGCGCGTCCGGACTGGGTTCTGGACCAGATCTTCGACCTGTTCGACAACCTCGGTGCTACCGAAGAACAGCTGGACTTCAAAGTCGTCTACGCCTCGGCCCTGAACGGCATTGCCGGTCTGGAACACACCGACATGGCTGAAGACATGACTCCGCTGTACCAGTCGATCGTCGACAACGTACCAGCACCGAAAGTTGACCGTGACGGTCCGTTCCAGATGCAAATCTCGGCACTGGACTACAACAGCTTCCTGGGCATCATCGGCGTTGGCCGTATCGCTCGTGGTCGCGTCAAGCCGAACACCCAGGTTGTGGCGATCGATGCCGACGGCAAGCGCCGTAACGGCCGTATCCTGAAGCTGATGGGTCACCACGGTCTGCACCGTGTCGACGTTGACGAAGCAGCTGCCGGCGACATCGTCTGCATCAGCGGCTTCGATTCGCTGTTCATCTCCGACACTTTGTGCGACCCACTGAACGTTGAAGCGATGAAGCCGCTGACCGTTGACGAACCAACCGTTTCGATGACCTTCCAGGTTAACGACTCGCCGTTCTGCGGCCGTGAAGGCAAGTTCGTCACCAGCCGTAACATCAAAGAGCGTCTGGACAAAGAACTGCTCTACAACGTTGCCCTGCGCGTTGAAGAAGGCGACACCGCCGACAAGTTCAAAGTCTCCGGCCGTGGTGAGCTGCACCTCTCGGTACTGATCGAAACCATGCGTCGCGAAGGCTTCGAAATGGGTGTTGGTCGTCCGGAAGTGATCATCCGTATGGTTGACGGCGTTAAGCACGAACCGTACGAAAACGTGACCATCGACCTGCCAGAAGAATCGCAAGGTTCGATCATGGAACAGATCGGTATCCGTAAAGGCGACCTGACCAACATGGTTCCGGATGGCAAGGGCCGTGTGCGCCTTGAGTACAACATCCCGGCTCGTGGCTTGATCGGTTTCCGTAACGAGTTCCTGACCCTGACCTCCGGTGCAGGCATCCTGACCTCGATCTTCGACCGTTACGACGTGATGAAGTCCGGCGACATGTCCGGCCGTCAGAACGGCGTGCTGGTTTCGGTGGCTACCGGTAAGGCGCTGACTTACTCGCTGGAAACCCTGCAAGCTCGCGGCAAACTGTTCCTGGGTCACGGCGAAGACGTGTACGAAGGTCAAATCGTCGGCATCAACAGCCGCGACAACGACCTGGGCGTCAACCCAACCAAAGGCAAGAAGCTCGACAACATGCGTGCCTCGGGTAAAGACGAAACCATCGCTCTGGTTCCGCCTATCCGTTTCACCCTGGAACAAGCGCTGGAATTCGTTCAAGAAGACGAATTGTGCGAAGTCACTCCTAAGTCCATCCGTCTTCGCAAGAAGATCCTGGGCGAAAGCGAGCGTACCCGCGCTGCCAAGAAGTCCGGTAACTGAGTTATTTAGTTAGCTGACAAAAAAACGCCCCCGACCGCAAGGTCGGGGGCGTTTTTGTTTGTCTGGCGTTTGATGATCGTTCCCACGCTCTGCGTGGGAATGCCTCAATGGACGCTCCGCGCCCGCTTTGGGACGCAGAGCGTCCCGGGCTGCATGCCCACGCGGAGCGTGGGAACGATCATCGGGCAGTGAGATTGCGGATCAGAATTTCTCGAGGGTACGCCGGCTCTCGCTGCTCTCACGCGCCACTTCTTTGGGCTTGTAAGCGCAATACCCCGGCCGCGGCCCGATTTTCGGGTGGTTGCGGCAAGTATCCGGGCGCTTTTCATAAATAGTGCACAGACGGCTCTTACGATCCAGGTACAGGCAATCGTTGTTGCTCATGCGCTGGAGAGTGAAGATCTCGGACTTCTGGTTGTAACGCTCGACGATCCCTTCCTTCTGCAAGCGCTTGGCGATGTTCTTCGCCGGCTCGCCACGTTCGAACTCGTCGACGATGCCGATGCGGATCAGATCCTTGATCTTGACCTCGACCGGCAAGGTGCAGCAGCTCGACACGCAGGAACCGCACATCGGGGCAGAATATTTGGCCCAGGTATCGAGGCGGTCGATCTCCGCGGCGGCGATCAGGTTGGACTTCATCATCGGTTGTTACCAGCGTGTGCATCAGGGCGCGCGATCATACCGGGACTGGTGGATTTTTGAACAACCTTTCGCCAGTTTTTTTCTGAAAGGCCCCATAAACACCGTTAATCCGGCACGGCCCCTGCATTGATTCAGGCACGTGCCAATGTAATGCCGACCTATCTCGCACTATCAGGAAAAACTGCCGAACCAGAGCCCATACCGCCTGTCAGACCGTCTAGGCTCAGACAACTCAAAGCTCGCTCGAGGTCTTATCGATGACTCAAGAACCACTTGTTCGCGAAGCAGAGGTGGCCGCATTCCGCGACGCCGTCTTGACCAAACTCACCTACGCGGTGGGCAAAGACCCGGACCACGCCTTCGACCACGACTGGTTCGAAGCCATTGCCCTGGCAGCGCGCGACCACATGGTCGAGCACTGGATGGACCACACCCGGCAGATCTACCGCAAAGGGCAGAAACGGGTGTACTACCTGTCCCTGGAATTTCTCATCGGCCGCTTGCTCTACGACAGCCTGAGCAACCTCGGCCTGCTCGACGTCGCCCGCGAAGCGCTGACCGAGCTCGGCGTCGACCTCGAACGCATCCGCCTGCTGGAGCCCGATGCGGCGCTGGGCAACGGCGGCCTCGGCCGTCTGGCCGCCTGTTTCATGGAAAGCATGTCGACCCTCGGCATCGCCGGCCACGGCTACGGCATTCGTTATGAGCACGGTTTGTTCCGCCAGGCCATCGTCGACGGCTGGCAGCAGGAGCAGACCGAACACTGGCTGGATTTCGGTAACCCGTGGGAGTTCGAACGGCCAGAGGTCGTGTACCCGATCGGCTTTGGCGGCAGCGTCGAAACTGTCACCGACGATACGGGCAAGTCCCGGCAAGTCTGGACTCCGGTGGAAACCGTGCGGGCGATTGCCTACGACACCCCGGTGGTCGGCTGGCGCGGTGCCAGCGTCAATACCCTGCGCTTGTGGCGCGCCCGCGCCGTGGAAGATCTGCACCTGGAACGCTTCAACGCCGGTGACCACTTGGGCGCCGTGGCCGAAGTCGCCCGGGCCGAAAGTATTTCCCGCGTGCTCTACCCGGCGGACAGCACCGAAGCCGGCCAGGAACTGCGCCTGCGCCAGGAATACTTCTTCGTCGCCGCGTCCCTGCAGGATTTGCTGCGCCGCCATCGCAACATGCACACCTCGGTGCTGACCCTGGGCGACCACGCGGCGATCCAGCTCAACGACACTCACCCATCAATCGCCGTGGCCGAGCTGATGCGTCAGTTGGTCGATGTCTACGATGTCGCATGGGATGCCGCGTGGCAGGTCACGGTCGATACGCTGTCGTACACCAACCACACGCTGCTGCCGGAAGCGCTGGAAACCTGGCCGGTCGGCTTGATGGAACGCATGCTGCCACGACACATGCAGATCATTTACCTGATCAACGCCCAGCACATCGATTCGCTGCGGGCCAAAGGCATCCACGACTTCGACGTGCTGCGCGCGGTGTCGCTGATCGAGGAAGACAACGGCCGCCGCGTGCGCATGGGCAACCTCGCATTCCTCGGTTCCCACAGCGTCAACGGTGTATCCGCATTGCACACGCAACTGATGCGTAAAACCGTGTTCTCCGAACTGCACAAGCTCTACCCGGAACGGATCAACAACAAAACCAACGGCATCACGTTCCGCCGCTGGCTGTATCAGGCCAACTCCGAACTCACCTCGATGCTGGTCGATGCGCTGGGTCCTGACTTGCTGGATAACCCGGAAGAGCGCTTGCTCGATCTGCAGCCGTTCGCCGAGAAACCCGCGTTCCGCAAGGCCTTCGCCGAACAGCGCCTGCACAGCAAGAAAGCCCTGGCGTACCTGATTCACGAACGGCTGGGCATCGCGGTCAACCCGGCGGCCATGTTTGACGTGCAGGTGAAACGGATCCACGAATACAAGCGCCAGTTGCTCAACCTGCTGCACACCGTCGCGCTGTATCAGGCGATTCGTGCCGAGCCGGAAATCGACTGGGTGCCGCGCGTGAAGATCTTCGCCGGCAAGGCTGCCGCCAGTTATCACCAGGCCAAGCTGATCATCAAATTGACCAACGACATCGCCCGGGTGGTCAACAACGACCCGACCGTGCGCGGCTTGCTCAAGGTGGTGTTCCTGCCCAACTACAACGTCAGCCTGGCGGAGAGCATCATTCCGGCGGCGGACTTGTCGGAGCAGATTTCCACCGCCGGTTTCGAGGCGTCGGGCACCAGCAACATGAAGTTCGGCCTCAACGGCGCGCTGACCATCGGCACCCTCGATGGCGCCAACGTCGAAATGAGCGAGCGCATTGGCGTGGAGCACATGTTCATCTTCGGCCTCAGCGCGCAACAGGTCGAAGCGCGCAAGCAGAACCATGAGTTCAACGCCGCGCCGGACATTGCCGCGTCCCATCGCCTCAACGACGTGTTGCAAGCGATTCGCGGCGGGGTGTTCTCGCCGGATGATCCGTCGCGCTACACCGGGCTGATCGATTCGCTGATCGACTACGACCGCTTCCTGGTCTGCGCCGATTTCGACTCCTATTGGGACGCACAGATGCGCGTTGAAGCGCACTGGCATGACTCCCAGGCATGGTGGCGGTCGGCGGTGCTGAACACGTCGCGGATGGGCTGGTTCTCGTCGGATCGGACGATTCGTGAGTACGCGACCGATATCTGGAAGGCTTTGGAGTAACTTTTAGCAATAATTGCGAGCAAGGCCCAACGTACGTTGGGCCGGATCGATATACTAAGCGTCAGTTTTGCCGGATGTTTCAGTGGCGTCTGCGCGAACGCTTTCGCGGGCAAGCCTCGCTCCTACAGGTTTTGCGTGTGCCATGGATTGGGCCACGACACATAACCTGTAGGCGCGAGGCTTGCCCGCGAAGACGTCAGCACAGACGACGCCAGGCTTCTGGACTTGCCCGCCAATGGGCCGCTTAGGGATATCGACCATGCAATGGATTTTCATGCTGATTGGCTTGGTGCTCGGCTGGGTACTCGATGAGTCGTTCAGCGATGCGCTGTTGGGCGGGTTGCTCGGGTTGGGCATTGGCCAGGCCATTCACATTGCCCGTTTGCACGCGCAAGCGGCCCGGCACCATCAACTGCTTGAGCAGACGCAGGTTGCGCTCAATACGTTGCTGCAACGGGTCAGGACGCTAGAGGCGTCCGGCGTCATGCCGCCGCACGCCACGCCAGCCGAAGCCGCTCAGGCTGACGTCAGCGAACCCGTCGCCACCCCCGAATTCATCCTCGACGAAGTGCACGTCGTCATCCCCGTCAAAGCCCCCGCCCAATCCCCGGAACTGGTGTGGACACTTCCGCCCGAACTCCAATCGATCACCGCCACCCCCACCGAGGCCAGCCGTCCGCTGCCCGCCGATGTCTGGACCCCGGAGCCGGTCGCCCGCGAACCGCGTCAACCGGCGGCCCCACGCGAACCGAATGTGTTCGACCGCGCGATCATGGGCGCGCGCAACTGGCTGTTCGGTGGCAACACCGTGCTGCGGGTCGGCGTGGTGCTGTTGTTCCTCGGTCTGGCCTTCCTGCTGCGCTACGCCACTGAAGGCATGGTGGTGCCGATCGAGATGCGTTACGCCGGGGTTGCCGCCAGTGCCCTGGGCTTGCTCGGTCTGGGCTGGTGGCTGCGCCATCGCAACAGCCAATACGCGCTGATGTTGCAAGGCACCGGGATTGCCGTGTTGTACCTGACGGTGTTCGCCGCCATGCGCCTGCACCCGCTGCTCGACCCAACGGCAGCCTTGGGCTTGCTGGTGGCGGTGACGGTGTTCTCGGCGATCCTGGCGATCACCCAGGACTCTCTGGCACTGGCCTGCGTCGCTGCGTTGGGCGGATTCGCCGCGCCGATCCTGACGTCCACCGGCTCCGGTAACCACGTCGCGTTGTTCAGCTACTTCGCGCTGCTCAACACCGGCATCCTCGCCATCGCCTGGTTCAAGGCCTGGCGTCCGCTCAACCTGATCGGTTTTGTCGGCACCTTCGGCATCGGTTTCGCCTGGGGCGCGCGCTCCTACACGCCGGAACTGCTGTGGAGCACCGAACCGTTCCTGATTCTGTTCTTCCTGATGTACCTGGGCATTGGCCTGCTGTTTACCCGGCGCAAGCTGTTGGAGATGACCGACGCGCCGGAAGACGACAGCCGTCAGGCGTTGCTGCATTGCTCGGCGCGCAAGGGCGATTACGTTGACGGCACGATGCTGTTCGGGCCGCCGCTGGTGGGTTTCGGCTTGCAGTTGGCGTTGGTTCAGCATCTGGAATTCGCCGCCGCGTTCAGTGCGTTGGCGCTGGGCATGCTCTACATGGGCCTGGCCCGCTTGCTGATGGGCGGTCGCGCGTTGCTGCTGGCGGAAACTTGTCTGGCGCTGGGCGTGATCTTCACCAGCCTCGCGATCCCGTTGGGCCTCGACGCACGCTGGACCGCTGCCGCCTGGGCCGTGGAAGGCGCGGGGATTTTCTGGCTCGGCCTGCGTCAGCAACGGCCGCTGGCCCGGGCTTTCGCCTTGCTGCTGCAACTGGGCTCGGCGCTGGCCTTTCTCAGCGAATTGCAGCCCGGCGAAGGCAGCCTGTTGGACGGTTCCTGGCTCGGCGCGCTGATGCTCGGCGTGGCGTTGCTGTTCAGTTTCTACCAATTGCGCCAGGCCCCGCCGGAGCAGACTTGCGCCTGGGAACGCCAGGGCCTGCCGGTGTTGGCATGCCTGGGCCTGACCTTCCTGTACCTGCTGGCGCCATTGTTTTTCCTGACCCACGGCACCGCGATCAGTTGGGCGCTGGCCGGGCTGGCGACGCTGTTCGTCGGCCTGCGCCTGCAATCGCGCACGTTCCTGTTCACCGCGTTTGCCGTGCAATTGCTCGGCGGCGCGTTGTTCCTGCTACGGCTGAAAGGGGCGAGCGGCGATTCGGCGGCGGTGCTCAGCGCTGGCTGGAGCGGATTGCTCAGCGCCTCGCTGATCGGTCTGGCGTTGATCGGCGGCATGTTACTGGCGGCTCGCGACGAGATGGTGCGCAACGATCCTCGATTGCTGCGCGGCTTGTCAGTGATCCTGCTGGCGGGTCTGGTGCTGATCAACCTCGCGGTGCTGTTCGTGCTGCCGTGGCAAACCGCGAGTGCGGTGTGGGCTGCCAGCGGGTTGTTCATCATCTGGCTGAGTCTGTACCTCAAGCAGCGGGTGAGTTTTGTCTTTGGCCTGCTGTTGCAGGTGATCGGTGGCGCGGCGTTCCTGTTCGCCGGGCCGGACCTTCTGGGGCCGCTGGCCAGTGAAGGCTTGAAGCCGCTGGCGCATAGCGGTTTCTGGACACCGCTGGTGCTTGGGTTGGCCGCGTTGGTTGGCGCGTGGCGCTTGCAGCTTGGCAATCACGCTTCGGCGTTCGATGCGCTGAGCCTGAATCGCTTGTCCGAATTGCTCCTGATGTGGGGCGCGGGTTGGTGGACGTTGGCGTGGCTCAGCGAAGTGCTGCGCTTTGCCCCGCTGAATCTGCAAGCGACCTTGCTGCTCGCCGTCGCGGCGCTGAGTGTGGCGCTGTGGACGGTGTTGGCGCTGCGCCTGAAATGGTCGGCGCTGGGCTTGCTCTGCACCTTGCTGATTCCGGCGGCGGGCCTGGTGCTGGTCGCCGCGTGGCATTCGCGTTATCACCCGGCAGCCAACTTCGGCTGGCTGGTGTGGGCAGCGGTGTTCGTCGTGCACTTCATCTCCCTGCGGCGCTTGGCGCCGATGCTGCCGGCACGCGCCGTCAGCACCGCCCATGTGCTCGGCTGCTGGCTGTTGCTCGGTGTGCTGGCCCTGGAGCTGCGTTACGGCCTGCTGTTGTTGTCCGAGCAGTACAACGCCTGGCGCTGGTTGGGCTGGGCGATTCTGCCGAGCCTGTATCTGGTGCTCGCTGCCGCGCCGCGTGCGTGGCCATGGCCGGTGTCGGCGTATGCACGCGAATACCGCGTGTACGCCGCTGCTCCGCTGGCGCTGCTGATGCTGGGCTGGTTCTGGCTGGCGAACGGCGTCAGCGACGGCACCGCCGAGCCGCTGCCGTACGTGCCGCTGATCAACCCGCTGGAATTGGGCCTGCTGTTTGCGCTGTTCGGGGTTTACGTGTGGTCGCGCAGCGCCGTGACGCAATTTGCCCTGCCGAAGGTGTACGCCGAGAACGCCACGCAACTGATCGCCGGGGCTTCGTTGTTCGTGTTTTTCTCCGCCGTGGTCACGCGCACCGCGCACCATTGGGGCGGCGTGCCGTTCGAACTGGATCAACTGCTGGTGTCGATGCAGGTGCAGGCCGGTTTGTCGATCGTCTGGACCTTGATGGCGCTGGGCTTGATGATCGGCGGCCATTTGCGCCATCGCCGTGAGGTCTGGCTGATCGGTGCCGCGCTGATCGGGCTGGTGGTGGCCAAACTGTTCTTTGTCGAATTGAGTAACCGTGGCGGACTCGCCCGGATCGTCTCGTTTATCGGCGTGGGCGTGTTGCTGTTGGTGGTGGGCTATTTCGCCCCGTTGCCACCCAAGCGCGCCGAAGCCGAGCCGGAGCCTGAAAAACCGGCCCCTGAAACCGAAGGAGTGTCGTCTTGAGTCAGAAGCTGAACCTGGGGTGGTTGGGCGCTGTTGCGCTGGGCGTGGCGATGTCGGCCAGCGCCCTGGAAAAACCGTCGGACTTCAGCACGCAGGTGCCGTTGTCCGTGAGCGGCGAGGGGCCGTGGTATCGCCTCGAACTGCCGCTGAGCGTGCAACTGAACGCACGACAGACCGATCTCAGCGACGTGCGCGTGTTCAACGCGGCCGGTGAGCCCCAGGCCTATGCCTTGGCCCGGGAAACCGCGCAGTCCGCCGAAAGCCGTACCACCACCGACGTGAAATGGTTCCCGCTGTACAGCTCGGCAGATTCCACCGAACGTGCGCCGAGTGTGCGGGTGCAGTCGAGCGCCAACGGCACGCTGGTGGAAGTGCAGCCGTCGACTCAACTGGAGGCGGGCGAAGAAGTGTTGCGCGGCTGGTTGCTCGATGCCAGCGGGATCAAGGCGCCGTTGCAGCAGTTGATCCTCGACTGGACCAGCGAGCGCGAAGGTTTCCAGCGTTTCAGCATCGAAGCCAGCGACGACTTGCAGCACTGGCAGTCGTGGGGCGAAGGCCAGGTGGCGCGGTTGTCGTTTGCCGACGAGCGGGTCGAGCAACATGAAGTCGGCCTGCCGGGGCAGTCGGCGCGTTATCTGCGTTTGCTGTGGAACGCCCCGCAATCGGCGCCGACCCTGACCTCCGCACAACTGGAAAGCGCCAGCACCCGCAGCCTGCCGCTGCCGTTGGTCTGGTCACAGCCTTTGGCCGGCAGCAGCGTGAAGGCCGGTGAATACACCTGGCAATTGCCGATGGGCCTGAATCTCGAGCGAGTGCAGATCGAGTTGAATCAGCCTAACAGCCTGGCGCCAGTGACCTTGTCCGGGCGCCGCGAGAGCAGTCTGCCGTGGCAGCCGCTCAGTGGCGGTTTGCTGTATCGCCTGACCCAGAATGGTCAGGACGTGGTGCAGAACGAATTGCAGCTGTCGGGGCAAACCGTGCAGCAGTTGAAACTCACGGTTGATGAGCGCGGTGGTGGCCTGGGTGCCGAAGCGCCGAGCGTGAAATTCGCGGTGCGCTCGACGCAAGTGGTGTTCCTGGCCCGTGGCGCCGGGCCGTATACCCTGGCGCTGGGCAATGCCACGGTGAAGACGGCGAACCTGCCGTTGTCGACGTTGATTCCGGATTACAGTGCGGCGAAGTTTGCGTCGTTGGGCAAGGCCTCGGTCGAGGGCGGGGCGGTGGTCACGGTCGCGCCCCCAGCGGTGGCGGCGGTGACGGCGGACACCCACTGGAAGAAATTCGGGTTGTGGGCGGTGTTGTTGCTCAGTGTGCTGTTTTTGGCGGTGATGGCGTTCAGTCTGTTGCGCAAGCCGCCGGTCAAACCTTGAGAATGGCCGGCGCTGCGCGCCGTTCGCGGGCAAGCCTCGCTCCTGCAGGTTCGCGTCGTGCCAATTTCGGCGAACGACACAAAACCATAGGAGCAAGGCTTGCCCGCGATGGCGTCCTTGGAGTCAGCAAAAATCTTGAAACCGCCATTTGATCTGGTCGGTTTCGAACTACGCTCAACCCCGCACATGAACTCTATTGGGCGTATCACGTCTGATAGGAGGAAATACGCCCCGACTCGCGTTAAACTGCGCGGGTTTTTAGCCCCCCATTCCACCGGAGCCTTCCATGTCCCGCGTTACCCTGAGTCGCTATTTGATTGAGCAGACCCGTAGCAATAACACCCCTGCCGATCTGCGTTTCCTGATCGAAGTGGTGGCGCGTGCTTGCAAAGAGATCAGCCACGCCGTGTCCAAAGGCGCCCTCGGTGGTGTTCTGGGCAGCATGGGCACTGAAAACGTCCAAGGCGAAGTGCAGAAGAAGCTCGACGTGATCTCCAACGAGATCCTGCTCGAAGCCAACGAATGGGGCGGTCACCTGGCCGGCATGGCGTCCGAAGAAATGGACAATGCCTACCAGATCCCGGGCAAATACCCGAAAGGCGCGTACCTGCTGGTTTTCGACCCGCTGGACGGTTCGTCGAACATCGACATCAACGCCCCGGTCGGCACCATCTTCTCGGTGCTGCGTTGCCCGAACGAATACCTGAGCCAGAACGAAGCGCTGAACGAAAAAGCCTTCCTGCAACCAGGTACCGAGCAAGTTGCCGCCGGTTATGCCATCTACGGCCCGCAAACCATGCTGGTACTGACTCTGGGCGACGGCGTGAAGGGCTTCACCCTGGACCGCGAAATGGGCAGCTTCGTGCTGACCCACGAAGACATCCAGATTCCGGAATCCACTCAGGAATTCGCGATCAACTCGTCTAACCAGCGTCACTGGGAAGCGCCGGTTCAACGCTACGTCAGCGAATTGCTGGCCGGCGATGAAGGCCCGCTGAAAAAGAACTACAACATGCGCTGGGTGGCCGCGATGGTTGCCGATGTGCACCGCATCCTGACCCGTGGTGGCCTGTTCATGTACCCACGTGACAGCCGCGAGCCCTCCAAGCCGGGCAAACTGCGTTTGATGTACGAAGCCAACCCGATGTCGTTCCTGGTCGAACAGGCCGGTGGCGCGTCCACCGATGGCCACCAGCGCATTCTCGACATCAAGCCCGATGGCCTGCACCAGCGCGTAGCGGTGTTCCTCGGCTCGAAAGAAGAAGTCGCCCGCGTCACGGCTTACCACAAGGAATAAACCATGACCGCGCCCTGGCAGCCGTTGCTCGAATGGTGGTTCGGAACCCTCGAATCCCCCAACGACATAGCGGCTGACAGAGGCAAGTTGTGGTTCGGCAAGCGCGACAGCCAGGACCGCGAAGCGCGCGAGCGTTTCGGGGACTGGGTCGAGCAGGCACTGGCCGGCGGTTTGACCGACTGGGCGCAACGCCCCGAAGGTTGGCTGGCCTTGGTGCTGCTCCTCGACCAACTCCCGCGAATGATCTTTCGCGACACCCCCAAATCCTTCTCCGGTGACCTCCGGGCCCAAGCCCTGGTGGCGCAAGGTATTGCTGCGGATTTTGATCGGCAGTTACGACCGATCCAGCGGGTATTCATCTACCTGGTGTTTGAGCATTGCGAGAATTTGGCGGTGCAGAATGAGGCGGTTTCGCGGTTTATCGCGTTGGTTGATGCACAGCCAGAAGCGGATCGCGCGGTGTTCGCCGATAACCTGGACTATGCCGAGCGGCATCAGAAGGTGATTGCGCGGTTTGGACGGTTTCCCCATCGCAATGCGGTGTTGGGGCGCGAGTCTACGGCTGAGGAGATTGAGTTTCTTTCGGGGCCTGGGTCCAGGTTCTGATTCTTTGTTGTGGCTGATGCCGTCTTCGCGGGCAAGCCTCGCTCCTACAGGTGGCGCGCTGTTCAAAATGCAGCGCTGATCCTGTAGGAGCGAGGCTTGCCCGCGAAGGGGCCCGCAAGAATGATCTAGATCCTGAAACTACCCACCAACTGCTTCAACCGCGCCGCCTGCTGTTCAAGGTCCGAGCACGCACGCAACGTCGCCTGCAAGTTCTCCACCCCTTCCTGATTCAGCGTGTTGATTTCGGTGATGTCGACGTTGATCGACTCCACCACGGCGGTCTGTTCTTCGGTGGCGGTGGCGACGGATTGGTTCATGCCGTCGATTTCGCCGATGCGCTGGGTCACGCTGCCCAGGCGTTCGCCGGCCTGGTTGGCGATGCCGACGCTGCTTTCGCTCTGGCGCTGGCTGTCGGTCATGGTGCTGACCGCTTCCCGGGCGCCGACTTGCAGTTCTTCGATCATCTTCTGCACTTGCTGCGCCGAATCCTGGGTGCGGTGGGCAAGGTTGCGCACTTCGTCGGCCACGACCGCGAAACCGCGTCCGGCTTCACCGGCGCGGGCGGCTTCGATGGCGGCGTTCAGTGCCAACAGGTTGGTTTGCTGGGAGATGCTGGTGATCACTTCCAGAATCTGCCCGATGTTCACCGTGTTGCTGTTGAGCGTCTCAATGTTGCCGCACGAATCGCTGATCTTCGCCGACAGCTGCTGCATCGCGGCGATGGTTTTATCCACCACTTGCTGACCGTCTTCGGCCAGGGCACGGGCGTCGCTCGAATGCTGGGAGGCGAGGGCGGCGTTCTGCGCAATCTCCTGGGCGGCGGCCCCCAGTTCGTTGATCGCCGCGGCGACGCTGCTGGTGCGCGAGGCTTGCTGGTCGGAGTTGAACATCGACGAGTTCGACGCCGCCACTACGCGCAGGGCGACTTCGTTGACCTGGCCGGTGGCCGAGGCCACTTCGCGGATCGAGGTGTGGATCCGCTCCACAAAACGGTTGAACGAGGTACCCAGGGCGCCGAATTCATCGTGGCCGTGGATGGTCAGGCGTTTGGTCAGATCGCCTTCACCCTCGGCGATGTCATGCATCGCGCGGCCCATGGTCAGCAGCGGTTGCATCAGGAAGCTGATCAGCATGCCCAGCAGCGCGATGATGATCACCACGGCGATGACCATGGCGATGATCGCCGAGGTGCGGAATTCGCTGAGCATTGCGAACGCGGTGTCCTGATCCAGCACCAGTGCCACGTACCAATCCGCCGACGGCACGCCGTTGACGTGGGTGAAGGAGATGAACTGCGACTTGCCGTCGACCTCGACTTCTTTCATGCCCGGGCTGACCCGTGGCGCACCGTTCGGGTAGGCCTCGGCCAGGGTTTTGAGCACCAGTTTGCTGTCCGGGTGGATCAGGATCTTGCCGTCGGCGCTGACGATAAAGGCATGGCCGTGACCGCCAAAGTTCAGCGAGTTGATGATCGCGCTGACGCTGGACAGATCAATGTCCGCGCCGGCGACGCCGATCATCTTGTTCTCGTGCTGCACCGGCGTGGCGACGGTGATCACCAGTTTGCCCGACGACGCGGCGATGTAGGGTTCGGTAACGATGGTTTGCCGCGCGCTGTCGGCCGCCTTGTACCAGCCACGGGCGCGAGGGTCGTAGTCGGCGGCACGGTTGCCCGCCGGGATCGAGGTCATCACGCCTTCGGTGCTGCCGAAGTAGCTCAACTGGAAGTTGCCGGTGTAGGCCGGCAGGTCGATGGCGCGTTTCAGGCTGGCCGGGGCGCTGCCGTCCACGGCGATCTGTTGCGACAGCGATTGCAGCAACTGGATGCGCGCTTCCAGCCAGGTCTGGATGTTGCTGGTGGTCAGGCTACCGAGTTCCTGCATCGAGGATTCGGTACTGCTGCGCAGGGTCTGGCGCTGGCGGTAGTCGTTGAAGAGGATGAAACAGGCGAATGCAACGGCCACTACGAGGGCGGCAGCCAACAAAATCTTGTGGCTGAACTTCATGTTTCTGGTCATTAGGTGAACTACCGCAAAAGGGCTGGTCAACGAGGGAGCGGCAATTTGCCACAGTAGCGGGCTTTGCGCTGCCTCTATTTCGACTGACCAACGCCAAAGATTAGGCGTTATTCAGCGAAAACCGACGAATTGCCCAACGGCGCGAGAAAGTCGCTGATTTATCGGCGAAAGGCAGACGAGCGGCCCAACAAATAGCCGGGCAGTCGGGGAACCAGATGGGGGTTTTCTCTTCTAAGCTTCAGCTTGGCAGCCATGCCATTCCCCCTTCGCCCCAGGAGCTACACCATGTCGCTGCGATCTTTCGCCTTGCTCTCGTTCTGCGTGTTGTTGGTCGCGTGCAGCAAGGTCAATCAAGAGAACTACTCCAAGCTGTCGGCCGGCATGCCCAAGGCCGAGGTTGAAACCTTGTTGGGCAAACCCGCCGATTGCTCGGGCGCGCTTGGGATGTCCAGTTGCACCTGGGGCGACAAAAACAGCTTTATCAGCGTGCAGTACGCCGGTGACAAAGTGCTGATGTTTTCTGGCCAAGGCCTGAAGTAAACCGGGGCTACGCGCCCGCGGGAGAAAAACAATGAAGCGGTTATTGATAGTACTTTTTGCCGGCCTGGTATTGGCCGGCTGCGCCTCTTCTGGCGTAGATCCGTTGGCACCCAAGACAGCCAATAGCGTCAATCTCAAGAAATACCAGGGGACCTGGTACGAGTTGGCCCGGCTGCCGATGTATTTCCAGCGCAATTGCGCGCAATCCGAAGCGCATTACACGCTCTTGCCTGACGGTAATGTGGCGGTGCTCAACCGCTGCCTGACCCCGGATTGGCAGTGGGAAGAAGCCAAAGGCACGGCCTGGCCGCAGGTGCCGGGCAAGACCGACAAACTGTGGGTCCAGTTCGATAACTGGTTTTCGCGTTTGATTCCGGGTGTGGCGAAGGGCGAATACTGGGTGCTGTACGTCAGCGACGACTACAAGACCGCTATTGTTGGCGACCCGAGCCGCAAGTACCTGTGGTTGCTGTCGCGGACCCCGACCGTCAACGGTGTGGTGCGTGAAGAACTGCTGAGCAAGGCGCGGCAGCAGGGTTACGACACGACGCGGCTGATCTGGCGAGCGTCGGATACGAAGATGGCCAAGACCTCGAACTGATCACTCGGCTACTGATCGTTCCCACGCTCTGCGTGGGAATGATCGGTCAGGGATTATCCGAGAAGATCGCGCAGGACCTGGGTGAACGCGCGGCTGCTTTCTTCTTCGCCGGCATGACGCCCATCCCGCACAACCCACTGGCCGTTGACCAGCACATCGCGCACCTGGCGATCACCGCCGGCGAACAGCCAGCGATTCAGAATCCCGTCGCCACTGGCTGTCGCCAGGTACGGATCGTTGCCGTCGAGCACCAGCCAATCCGCACGCTTGCCGACTTCCAGTGCGCCGATCGGCTGCCCCAGCGCCTGAGCACCGCCATCCAGCGCCGCGTCGTACAGCGTGCGGCCGACCATCGGCTGATCCGCGCCATACAAGCGATTGCGCCGCTGATCCCGCAACCGCTGGCCGTATTCCAGCCAACGCAATTCTTCCACCACGCTCAACGACACATGGCTGTCGGAACCGATGCCCATGCGCCCGCCCTGGGCGAGGAAGTCCACCGCCGGGAAAATTCCGTCGCCGAGGTTGGCCTCGGTGGTCAGGCACAGGCCGGCGATGGCGCGACTCTTGGCCATCAGCGTGACTTCTTCCGGGTTGGCGTGGGTCGCGTGGACCAGGCACCAGCGCTGATCGACTTCGGTGTTTTCGTACAGCCATTGCAGTGGGCGACGACCGCTCCAGCTCAGGCAGTCATCGACTTCCTTCTGCTGTTCGGCGATGTGAATGTGCACCGGGCACTGCTTGTCGCTGGCGGCCAGCACGTCGCTGATCTGCTGCGGTGTGACGGCGCGTAACGAGTGGAAACACAGCCCCAGCGACTGCGCCGGTTGCTGCGCCAGGATCGGCTGCAAGCGCGACTGAAGCGTGAGGTAGTTTTCGGTGCTGTTGATAAACCGGCGCTGACCGTCGTTCGGGGCCTGGCCGCCGAAACCGGAATGGCTGTAGAGCACCGGCAGCAAGGTCAAACCGATGCCGGCCGAGCTGGCGGCCTGGCTGATGCGCAACGCCAGTTCGGCGGGGTCGGCGTAAGGCTGGCCATTGGTGTCGTGGTGCACGTAATGAAATTCCGCGACCGAGGTGTAACCGGCCTTGAGCATTTCGATGTACAGCTGACGGGCGATGAGGCCGAGTTGGTCGGGGCTGATTTTTCCGACGAGGCGATACATCAGATCGCGCCAGGTCCAGAAACTGTCGTTCGGATTACCCGCCACTTCGGCCAATCCGGCCATCGCCCGTTGGAAGGCGTGGGAGTGCAGATTGGGCATCCCCGGCAGCAGCGGACCGCTTAGCCGTTCGGCGCCATCTGCATTGGAATCGGCCTGGATATGGGTCAATACGCCGTCGGCGCTGACCTCAAGACGTACATTGTTGGCCCATCCACTAGGCAGCAGCGCGCGTTCGGCAAAGAAGGCGGACATGGTTCAGCACCCCATCGTGTGTTATTTGTATATACATATACAGACGTTTGCCTGCTCGGTAAACTCCGGCAAGCTATGTGGCTCGTGTGGTCAGTTCGTCAGTTCAAGTTCGGATGCCGGAAATTCAGAGCCAAGGCGCTGCGACGAGTCATAGCTGGCTATGGCGAGGAGCAGCAACGCAGGATCTGGATTTCCGGCGCCGAACTTGACTGACAGAACTGACCACACGAGCCACATTACCCTCACCAAACGAACAAGGATTAACCGTGCCGACTCCGCCTGCAGTGTCACCGTTGGCCGCGAACATGGGCGACAGTCCGGCGCCCTTGTACGCCCGCGTCAAACAGATGATCACCCAGCAAATCGACAGTGGAAACTGGCCACCGCACTACCGCGTTCCGTCGGAAAGCGAGCTGGTCAGCCAACTGGGTTTCAGCCGCATGACCATCAACCGCGCCCTGCGCGAGATGACCGCCGACGGCCTGCTGGTGCGCATGCAAGGTGTCGGCACCTTCGTCGCCGAGCCGAAAAGCCAGTCCGCGCTGTTTGAAGTGCACAACATCGCCGATGAAATCGCCTCCCGCGGCCATCGTCACACTTGTAAGGTCATCACCCTCGAAGAAGAGGCCGCCGGTTCCGAGCGCGCGTTGGCCCTGGACATGCGTGAAGGGCAACGGGTGTTCCACTCGCTGATCGTGCATTTCGAGAACGATATCCCGGTGCAAATCGAAGACCGTTTCGTCAACGCGCTGGTCGCCCCGGATTACCTCAAGCAGGACTTCACCCTGCAAACGCCTTACGCCTATTTGAACCAGGTTGCGCCGCTGACCGAAGGCGAGCACGTGGTCGAGGCGATTCTGGCCGAGGCGTCCGAGTGCAAGTTGCTACAGATTGAAAAGGGCGAGCCGTGCCTGCTGATCCGCCGCCGCACCTGGTCCGGCCGCCAGCCCGTGACCGCCGCCCGTTTGATCCACCCCGGTTCCCGTCATCGTCTGGAAGGTCGGTTCCATAAATGAGTGAGATGAAAGTTTTACGCGCCAAAGATTACCCGCGCATGCCGTGGAAAAACGGCGGCGGCAGCACGGAAGAAATCACCCGCGATGCGGGTACCGGCCTTGATGGTTTCGGCTGGCGCCTGTCGATTGCCGATATTGGTGAGTCGGGCGGCTTCTCGACATTCGCCGGCTACGAGCGGGTGATTACCGTGCTGCAAGGCGACGGCATGACCCTGCGCGTTGACGGCCAGGACACACGGCCGTTGTTACCGCTGGACCCGTTTGCCTTCAGCGGCGAGAGTCAGGTGTCGTGCACCTTGCTCGGCGGACCGATTCGCGATTTCAACCTGATTTATGCGCCGCAACGCTATAGCGCGCGGTTGCAGTGGCTGGAGGGCGAGCAGCGGTTTTTCAGTTCGGCGGGGACTGTGCTGGTGTTCAGTGTCACCGAGGCGTTAGAAGTGAAAGTCGGTAACAGCGACGCACAACTGGGGTGCCATGATTGCCTGCAACTCGACCGCAATACCGGCCTGCTCGAAGTCTGCGTCAGCGGCCAATGCTGCGTGATCGAACTGACCGCACGCTGATCCAGAATCCCTTTCGCGGGCAAGCCTCGCTCCTACAGGATTGTGGTCGTTCGCATCATGTGTGAACGCCACAATCCTGTAGGAGCGAGGCTCGCCCGCGAAGCTTTTTCAGGGTCCACGACGCGTTTCCCACAGCGCACCACTTTGTTACCGAACGCCCCAGCGTGGCGCAAAACCACGCTCAAGTAACAGCCGCCACGCCCACGCAAAATCCCCGCGAAAAATTTCATCTTCCGCAAAACCCTTGATCTACAAGCTTTCCAGCCCTCCAGAAACTTTTCTTGAATGCCCATCCAACAAGTTGGCCGCTTGATTGCATATGCTTGTATGTACAAGTAAAGACGTATGCGTATGAGTCGACCGAGACTCCTCGCAGCGTCCACTGATTCGCTTGTGGCGCTGTGACGCGCACAGGCTGGCTTGCCCACCGCCAGGGTTGGTTTGAATTGATCGCTGAGGAGTCTTTTTCGTGACTGACAATAAATCTACGACCGCTTCTTTCACAAAGCATCGTGACGTCGAAATCCGCGCTGCCCGCGGTAACAAGCTGACCGCCAAGAGCTGGCTGACTGAAGCGCCGCTGCGCATGTTGATGAACAACCTCGACCCGGAAGTCGCCGAGAACCCTAAAGAACTGGTGGTTTACGGTGGTATCGGGCGTGCGGCGCGTAACTGGGAGTGCTACGACAAAATCGTCGAAAGCCTGACCAACCTGAACGACGACGAGACCCTGCTGGTGCAATCCGGCAAGCCGGTCGGCGTGTTCAAGACCCACACCAATGCACCGCGCGTGCTGATCGCCAACTCCAACCTGGTGCCGCACTGGGCGAGTTGGGAACACTTCAACGAACTCGACGCCAAAGGCCTGGCCATGTACGGCCAGATGACCGCCGGCAGCTGGATCTACATCGGCAGCCAGGGCATCGTCCAGGGCACCTACGAAACCTTCGTCGAAGCCGGTCGCCAACACTACAACGATGACCTGAAAGGTCGTTGGGTCCTGACCGCCGGCCTCGGCGGCATGGGTGGCGCTCAGCCTCTGGCTGCTACCTTGGCCGGCGCCTGCTCGCTGAACATCGAATGCCAGCAGGTCAGCATCGATTTCCGCCTCAACAGCCGTTACGTCGACGAGCAAGCCAAAGACCTCGACGACGCCCTGGCCCGCATCGAGAAATACACCAAAGAAGGCAAGGCGATCTCCATCGCCCTGCTGGGCAACGCGGCGGAAATCCTGCCGGAACTGGTCAAGCGCGGCGTGCGCCCGGACATGGTCACCGACCAGACCAGCGCCCACGACCCGCTCAACGGTTACCTGCCAGCCGGCTGGACCTGGGAAGAGTACCGCGCTCGCGCCAAGACCGAGCCAGCCGCTGTCGTCAAAGCCGCCAAGCAATCCATGGCCGTGCACGTCAGAGCGATGCTCGACTTCCAGAAAATGGGCATTCCGACCTTCGACTACGGCAACAACATCCGTCAGATGGCCCAGGAAGAAGGCGTCGAGAACGCCTTCGACTTCCCAGGCTTCGTACCGGCGTACATCCGTCCGCTGTTCTGCCGTGGCATCGGTCCATTCCGTTGGGCTGCACTGTCGGGTAACGCTGAAGACATCTACAAAACCGACGCCAAGGTCAAAGAACTGATCCCGGACGACGCCCACCTGCACAACTGGTTGGACATGGCCCGCGAGCGCATCAGCTTCCAGGGTCTGCCGGCACGTATCTGCTGGGTTGGCCTGGGCCTGCGTGCCAAGCTTGGCCTGGCGTTCAACGAAATGGTGCGTAGCGGTGAATTGTCCGCACCAATCGTGATCGGTCGCGACCACCTGGACTCCGGTTCGGTAGCCAGCCCGAACCGCGAAACCGAGTCGATGCAGGACGGTTCCGACGCTGTGTCCGACTGGCCACTGCTCAACGCTCTGCTGAACACCGCGAGCGGCGCGACCTGGGTTTCCCTGCACCACGGCGGCGGCGTCGGCATGGGCTTCTCCCAGCACTCGGGCATGGTGATTGTCTGCGACGGTACCGACGAAGCGGCCGAGCGTATTGCTCGCGTGCTGCACAACGACCCGGCGACCGGCGTGATGCGTCACGCCGATGCGGGTTACCAGATCGCGATCGACTGCGCCAAGGAACAGGGCCTGAATTTGCCGATGATTACCGGCAAATGATGGAACGGGCCGCCTGTGATGGGTGGCCCAACGCAAAATCTGTAGGAGCGAGGCTTGCCCGCGAAGGCGTCTTTTCTGACACACCGGGGTTCGCGGGCAAGCCTCGCTCCTACAGGGATTCCACTAACACCGACAACAATCCACAGAGGTTGAATCATGGCTGTTAACACCGATCGTGCAAGCAACAAACCGTTGATCGAGAAACGCTCGATCGACTACATCCCGGAAGCGGAAAGACACGGTCGTCTGTTAAGCCAGTTCACCCTGTGGATGGGTGCCAACCTGCAAATCACCGCGATTGTCACCGGGGCCCTGGCCGTGGTGCTGGGCGGTGACGTGTTCTGGTCGTTGATCGGTTTGCTGATCGGCCAATTGCTCGGCGGCGGTGTGATGGCGTTGCATGCGGCGCAAGGACCGAAGCTTGGCCTGCCGCAGATGATCTCCAGCCGGGTGCAGTTTGGCGTGTATGGCGCCGCGATTCCGATCGTGCTGGTGTGCTTGATGTACCTCGGTTTCACCGCAACCGGAACCGTGCTGTCCGGCCAGGCGCTGGGCCAGTTGTTTGGCGTCAGCGACAGCGTCGGCATTCTTCTCTTCGCCAGTGTCATCGTGCTGGTCACGGTACTCGGTTATCGAGTGATCCATTGGATCGGCCGTATTGCCAGTGTCATTGGTGTGATTGCTTTTGTTTATCTGTTCAGCCGTCTGATGAGCCAGGTTGATGTTGGCGCACTGTTGCAAATCCGCCACTTCAGCTGGAGCAGTTTCTTGCTCGCGGTATCGCTCGCGGCGTCCTGGCAGATCGCCTTCGGCCCTTATGTGGCTGACTACTCTCGCTACCTGCCGAGCACGACGTCCTCGGTGAAAACCTTTTTCGCCGCAGGCGCAGGTTCGGTCATTGGTGCGCAGGTTGCGATGGTCCTCGGTGTGTTCGCTGCCGCATCGGCCAACGGCCAATTCGCCGGCCACGAAGTCGCCTACATCGTGGGCCTGGGCGGTACCGGTGCCACCGCGGCGCTGCTGTATTTCAGCATCGCGTTTGGCAAGGTCACCATCTCCACGCTGAACTCCTACGGCAGCTTCATGTGCATTGCGACGATCATCAGCGGCTTCCGTGGTGATCTGAAAGTATCGCGCTTGCAGCGTCTAGTGTTCGTGCTGGTGATCGTCGGTGCCGCGACCCTGATGGCGTTGCTCGGTCAGCACTCGTTCCTCGGTGCGTTCAAGTCCTTCATCCTGTTCCTGCTCGCGTTCTTTACGCCCTGGAGCGCGATCAACCTGGTGGACTACTACTGCATCACCCGCGAGCGCTATGACGTACCGGCGCTGGCCGATCCGAACGGTCGCTACGGCCGCTGGAACGTCCTGGGTATCAGCGTCTATGTCTTCGGTGTGCTGGTGCAATTGCCGTTCATCTCCACCAAGTTCTACACCGGTCCGCTGGTCGCGGCCCTGGGTGATGTGGATATTTCCTGGATCATCGGCCTGGTGATTCCCGCCGCGCTGTATTACGTGTGCGCGAAAAAATGGCACAGCGCAGTACCTGATCACCTGATTCTGCCAGTCGAGCAGAACAGCGATGCAGCACCTATAAAAAGCGGGGCCGGTCGCGCTGCGGCGCAGGCCTGATGGGATGTGGACAGGGCTTGGATGCCTCTTGACTGCCGTAAGCCAACTCATGATTAGGAGCGTCACTACAATGAAATCGAACAAGACCCTGCTGACCACATTGCTTTCCATGGGCCTGCTCGCCAGCGCCGGCGCCACCCAGGCTGCCGGTTGGTGCGAATCGGGCAAACCGGTGAAATTCGCCGGCCTGAACTGGGAAAGCGCCATGCTGCTGACCGACGTGCTGCAAGTCGTGTTGGAGAAAGGCTACGACTGCAAGACCGACAGCCTGCCGGGCAACTCCATCACCATGGAAAACGCCCTGAGCAGCAACGACATCCAGGTGTTCGCCGAAGAGTGGGTGGGCCGCAGCGAGGTCTGGAACAAGGCCGAGAAGGCCGGCAAAGTCGTCGGTGTCGGCGCTCCAGTGGTGGGCGCAGTCGAAGGCTGGTACGTGCCGCGCTACGTGATCGAAGGCGACGCCAAGCGCAAGCTGGAACCCAAGGCACCGGACCTGAAAAACATTGCTGATCTGGCCAAGTACGCCTCGGTGTTCAAGGATCAGGAAGAGCCAGCCAAGGGCCGTTTCTACAACTGCCCGGCCGGCTGGACCTGTGAACTCGACAACAGCGAAATGCTGAAAAGTTATGGCCTGGAAAGCACCTACACCAACTTCCGCCCAGGCACCGGCCCGGCGCTGGATGCGGCCGTGCTGTCGAGCTACAAGCGTGGTGAGCCGATCCTGTTCTACTACTGGTCGCCAACCCCGCTGATGGGCCAGGTGGACCTGGTCAAACTCGAAGAGAAGCCAGGCGTCGACAAGCGCGTGACCATCAAAGTCGGCCTGTCCAAGGTGTTCCACGAGCAGGCCCCGGAACTGGTGGCCGTGCTGGAAAAGGTCAACCTGCCAATCGACCTGCTGAACCAGAACCTGGGGCGCATGACCAAAGAGCGGATCGAATCGCCAAAACTGGCCAAGATCTTCTTGAAGGAACATCCTGAAGTCTGGCACGCATGGGTGAGCGACGACGCAGCCAAGAAAATCGACGCGGCCTTGTAGGTTGAGCCTCTCCGACTGCTGGCGACGGCAGTCGGACGCTTGATCGCAACCCCTTGATTGAGAGTCTCTTATGTTTCCCGAAAGCTTTACCTTTTCCATCGCCGACTGGGTCAACAGTTGGGTCGATTCGCTGGTCACCAACTACGGCGACGTGTTCCGGCACATCTCCGACACCCTGTTGTGGGCCATCGTCAATCTTGAAGGCATGCTGCGTGCGGCGCCGTGGTGGCTGATGCTGCTCATCGTGGCGGGCGTGGCCTGGCACGCGACCCGTAAAGTCGTGACCACGGCGGTGATCGTCGGCCTGCTGTTCCTGGTCGGCGCGGTCGGCCTCTGGGACAAGCTGATGCAAACCCTGGCGCTGATGATGGTGGCGACGATCATTTCGGTGCTGATCGGCATTCCCCTGGGCATTCTCTCGGCGCGCAGCAATCGCCTGCGTTCGGTGCTGATGCCGCTGCTGGACATCATGCAGACCATGCCGAGTTTCGTGTACCTGATCCCGGTGCTGATGCTGTTCGGCCTGGGCAAGGTCCCGGCGATTTTCGCCACGGTGATCTACGCCGCGCCGCCGCTGATTCGTCTGACTGACCTGGGCATTCGTCAGGTCGACGGCGAAGTGATGGAAGCGATCAACGCCTTCGGTGCCAACCGCTGGCAGCAACTGTTTGGCGTGCAACTGCCGCTGGCCCTGCCGAGCATCATGGCCGGGATTAACCAGACCACCATGATGGCCCTGTCGATGGTGGTGATTGCCTCGATGATCGGTGCCCGTGGCCTGGGCGAAGACGTGTTGGTGGGGATTCAGACCCTCAACGTCGGACGTGGCCTCGAAGCCGGTCTGGCGATCGTGATTCTGGCAGTGGTGATCGACCGCATTACGCAAGCATATGGTCGGCCACGGCATGAGGTGAGCAAATGAACGACGCAACCGTGAGCAAAATCGAAGTCAAAAACGTCTTCAAGATTTTCGGCAACCGCTCCAAGGAAGCCCTGGGCATGATTGGCCAGGGCAAGACCAAGGATCAGGTGCTGGCCGAAACCGGCTGCGTGGTCGGCGTGAATGATTTGTCGTTGAGCATCGGCACCGGCGAGATCTTCGTGATCATGGGCCTGTCCGGTTCCGGCAAATCGACGTTGGTGCGTCACTTCAATCGCCTGATCGATCCGACTAGCGGCGCGATCCTGGTGGACGGCGTGGACATCCTGCAATACGACATGGAAGCCCTGCGCCAATTCCGTCGCCACAAGATCAGCATGGTGTTCCAGAGCTTCGGCCTGCTGCCGCACAAGACCGTGGTCGACAACGTCGCCTACGGCCTGAAAGTGCGCGGCGAGAGCAAGCAAATGTGCTCCGAGCGCGCGCTGCACTGGATCAACACCGTGGGCCTCAAAGGCTACGAAAACAAATACCCGCACCAGCTCTCAGGTGGCATGCGCCAACGTGTGGGCCTGGCCCGCGCCCTGGCGGCAGACACCGACATCATCTTGATGGACGAAGCGTTCAGCGCCCTCGACCCGCTGATCCGCGCCGAGATGCAGGACCAGTTGCTGGAACTGCAAAAGACCCTGCACAAGACCATCGTCTTCATCACCCACGACCTCGACGAGGCCGTGCGCATCGGTAATCGCATTGCGATTCTCAAGGATGGCCGGTTGATTCAGGTCGGCACGCCGCGAGAGATCCTGCATTCGCCGGCGGATGAGTATGTCGACCGCTTCGTGCAGCGGCGGGCGGCGGTGGTTTAACAGTCGATCGTTCCCACGCTCTGCGTGGGAATGCATCCCGTGACGCTCCGCGTCACCCCTGCGCCGGGCTTGAACCTTGCGCTGAACACGGGACGCGGAGCGTCCCAGGCGGCATTGCCACGCAGAGCGTGGGAACGATCAACTTCAAGAGGTCAAAGATGTCCCAGGCTGAAAAAATCGTTATCGCCGACGCCCCGTTGCGTTGGCAGGATGTGGTGGCCGTCGCCCGTCATGGCGCGCAGCTTGAGCTGTCGGCCGAGACCTGGGCACGGATCGACAATGCCCAGGCCATCGTGCAGCGCATCGTCGCCAGCGGTGAGCGTGCGTACGGCGTCAACACCGGCCTCGGCGCCTTGTGCAATGTCTCGCTGAAAGACGAACAACTCAGCCAACTGTCGCGCAACACGCTGCTCAGCCACGCCTGCGGCGTTGGCGCGCCATTGGCCGACGAACAGACCCGCGCCATCATCTGCGCCGCGATCCGCAACTACAGTCACGGCAAATCCGGCATCCATCGCCGGGTGGTCGAGGCCTTGCTGGCGCTGCTCAATCGCGGCATCACCCCGCAAGTGCCGTCCCAGGGTTCGGTGGGTTACCTGACCCACATGGCCCACATCAGCATCACGCTGCTGGGCGTCGGCAATGTCAGCTATCGCGGGCAGATCGTTTCCGCGCAGCAAGCCTTGGCCGAGGAAGGTCTGGAGCCGGTTCAACTCGGCGCCAAGGACGGTTTGTGCCTGGTCAACGGCACGCCGTGCATGACCGGTCTGAGCTGCCTGGCCCTGGCCGATGCGACACACCTGGTGCAATGGGCCGACGTGATCGGTGCCATGAGCTTCGAAGCCCAGCGCGGTCAGATTGCGGCGTTTGATGCCGAGATCATCGCGCTCAAGCCACACCCGGGCATGCAGCACGTCGGCGTCAATCTGCGGGCGCTGCTCGATGGCAGTGAAGTGATTGCTTCAAGCCTCGGCATTCGCACGCAAGATGCTTTGAGCATCCGTTCGATTCCGCAGGTTCACGGCGCCGCTCGCGATCAGCTTGAGCACGCGAAAAAGCAGATTGAAACCGAACTCAACTCGGTCACCGACAACCCGATGCTGCTGGGCACGCCGGACAACTTCCGGGTGATGTCCCAGGCCAACCCGCACGGCCAGTCCGTGGCGATGGCGGCGGATCTGCTGGCGATGGCCATGGCCGAAATCGGCTCGATTGCCGAGCGGCGCCTGGATCGCTTGATCAACCCGCACGTCAGTGGCTTGCCGGCGTTTCTGGTGGCCAATCCGGGGGTGAACTCCGGGATGATGATCGTCCAATACGTCGCCGCTTCGCTGTGTGCGGAAAACCGCCAGTTGGCGCAACCGGCGGTGCTCGACAACTACGTCACCTCTGGCCTGCAGGAAGACCACCTGAGCCTCGGCACCAACGCCGCGCTGAAGCTGCACCGCGCCCTGGAAAACGTCACGCAGATCCTCGCCATCGAGTACCTGCTGGCGGCCCAGGCGTTTGAATTCCTCAAGGAACAACGCTTCGGCGCCGGCACCGATACCGCTTGGCGTCTGCTGCGCGAACGGGTTCCGGCCTACGACCAGGACCGTTGGCTGGCACCGGACATCGCCGCCGCTGCCAGCGTGCTGAAAGACCCGATTTTGCTGCAAATGGCTTTACCCAATCTGAACTGAAATCCACAACACCAGCGTGCCAAGGCGCGTCTCCCCACAAACGAGACGCGACGGACAACGGACATCTCCGGAGCGTCTGGTGAGTTAATAAAAAACTCTCAAAAGGAGAACGATGTGACTGCGCTTAATTTGATTCCCGGCCAACTGAGCCTTGCCCAACTGCGTGATGTGTATCAGCAACCGGTGAAACTCACCCTCGACAACAGCGCCTCGGCCCAGATCGAAGCCAGCGTTGCCTGCGTGGAACAGATCCTCGCCGAAAACCGCACCGCCTACGGCATCAACACCGGTTTCGGCCTGCTGGCCTCGACCCGCATCGCCAGCGAAGACCTGGAAAACCTCCAGCGCTCGCTCGTTCTGTCCCACGCCGCCGGCGTCGGCGAGCCGATCAGCGACGCACTGGTGCGCCTGGTCATGGTGCTCAAGGTCAACAGCCTGAGCCGTGGTTTCTCCGGGATTCGCCGCGTGGTCATCGACGCGCTGATCGCCCTGATCAACGCCGAGGTTTACCCGCACATTCCATTGAAAGGTTCGGTCGGTGCATCCGGCGACCTGGCGCCGTTGGCGCACATGTCCCTGGTGCTGCTGGGCGAAGGCAAGGCACGCTACAAGGGCGAGTGGATGGAAGCCACCGAAGCGCTGAAAGTCGCCGGCCTGACGCCGCTGACCCTCGCGGCCAAAGAAGGCCTGGCGCTGCTCAACGGCACCCAGGTGTCGACCGCTTATGCACTGCGCGGTCTGTTCGAAGGCGAGGACCTGTTCGCCGGCGCCCTGGCCATTGGCGGCATGACCGTTGAAGCGGTATTGGGCTCGCGCTCGCCGTTCGACGCACGCATTCACGCCGCCCGTGGCCAGAAAGGCCAGATCGACGCCGCTGCTGCTTACCGCGATCTGTTGGGCGAGCGCAGTGAAGTGTCCGATTCGCACCAGAACTGCGAAAAGGTCCAGGACCCGTACTCTCTGCGCTGCCAGCCGCAAGTCATGGGCGCCTGCCTGACCCAGTTCCGTCAGGCGGCCGAAGTGTTGGCCGTCGAAGCCAACGCCGTGTCCGACAACCCGTTGGTCTTCGCCGCTGAAGGCGACGTGATCTCCGGCGGTAACTTCCACGCCGAGCCAGTGGCCATGGCCGCTGACAACATGGCATTGGCCATCGCCGAAATCGGTTCCCTGAGCGAGCGTCGTATCTCGCTGATGATGGACAAGCACATGTCGCAACTGCCGCCGTTCCTGGTGGCCAATGGCGGCGTGAACTCCGGCTTCATGATCGCCCAGGTGACGGCGGCGGCCCTGGCCAGCGAGAACAAGGCGTTGTCCCATCCGCATTCGGTGGACAGCCTGCCGACATCTGCCAACCAGGAAGATCACGTGTCCATGGCGCCGGCCGCTGGCAAGCGTCTGTGGGAAATGGCCGAAAACACGCGCGGCGTGTTGGCGGTCGAGTGGCTGGCGGCGGCTCAGGGCCTCGACCTGCGTGACGGTCTGAAGACCTCGACCAAACTGGAAAAGGCCCGCGCCATCCTGCGTGCCGAAGTGCCGTTCTATGAGAAGGACCGCTTCTTCGCGCCGGACATCAATGCGGCGAGCGAGTTGTTGGCGACCCGTTGCCTGAACGAACTGGTGGCGGCGAAGTTGTTGCCGAGCCTGTAAGTCTGTTGGTGATCGTTCCCACGCGCTGCGTGGGAACGCAGCCCGTGACGCTCCGCGTCACTGGACGCGGAGCGTCCCCAGAGGCATTCCTTTGCTGCGCATGGGAACGATCAACTCCACCAATAAAAATAATTAAGGACGAGCAATGCAACCGCAAGCAAAAGGATTAAAGCGCGGGCTCTCTGCCCGACATATTCGCTTCATGGCGCTGGGGTCGGCGATCGGCACCGGGCTGTTCTACGGTTCTGCCTCGGCCATTCAAATGGCCGGGCCTGCGGTACTGCTCGCCTACCTGATGGGTGGCGCGGCGGTGTTCATGGTCATGCGCGCCCTCGGTGAGATGGCGGTGCACAACCCGGTGGCCGGCTCGTTCGGTCACTACGCCAGCACCTACCTGGGGCCGATGGCGGGCTTCATCCTCGGTTGGACCTACGCGTTTGAAATGGTCATCGTCGGCATGGCTGACGTCACCGCGTTCGGTATTTACATGGGCTTCTGGTTTCCGGAAGTCGCGCGCTGGATCTGGGTCCTGGGCATCGTTTCGGTGGTCGGCGGCCTGAACCTGTGCAACGTCAAAGTCTTTGGCGAAATGGAGTTCTGGCTGTCGCTGCTCAAGGTCGCGGCCATCGTCGCGATGATCCTCGGCGGCTTCGGCATCATGCTGTTCGGCATCAGCACCGCCCCTGGCGCCCAGGCGACTGACATCAGCAACCTCTGGAGCCATGGCGGTTTCATGCCCAATGGCGTGGGTGGCCTGATTGCCTCGTTCGCCGTGGTGATGTTCGCCTTTGGCGGCATTGAAATCATCGGCGTCACCGCCGGCGAAGCCAAGGACCCGCAGCACGTGCTGCCCCGGGCGATCAATGCTGTGCCGTTGCGCATCCTGCTGTTCTACGTGCTGACCATGTTTGTGCTGATGTCGATCTTCCCGTGGCAGCAGATTGGTAGCCAGGGCAGCCCGTTCGTGCAGATTTTCGACAACCTGGGCATCAGCTCGGCAGCGACCATCCTCAACATCGTGGTGATCTCGGCGGCGGTATCGGCCATCAACAGTGACATCTTCGGCGCGGGTCGGATGATGTACGGCCTGGCCCAGCAAGGCCACGCACCCAAGGGGTTCGCCCGCTTGTCCGGCAACGGCGTGCCGTGGATGACCGTAGTGGTGATGAGTGTCGCGCTGCTGTTGGGCGTACTGCTGAACTACCTGATCCCGGAGAACGTGTTCCTGCTGATCGCCTCCATCGCGACCTTCGCCACGGTGTGGGTCTGGCTGATGATTCTGTTCACCCAGGTGGCGATGCGCCGTTCCATGAGCGCCGAACAGGTCGCGCAACTGAAATTCCCGGTGCCGTTCTGGCCTTATGCGCCGATGGCGGCGATTGCGTTCATGCTGTTTATTTTCGGCGTGCTCGGCTACTTCCCGGATACCCAGGCCGCGCTGGTCGTTGGCGTGGTCTGGATCGTGTTGCTGGTGCTGGCCTACCTGACCTGGGTCAAACCCGCGGCCGGTAAAGCTGCATTAGTGACGCGAAACCCTGATTTTTCTCATCGATAACCTAACGGAGGCCAGGATGAAAACGCTCTGGCAACACTGCAACGTCGCAACCATGGCGCAAGGCGTCTACTCGATCATCGAGGATGCGGCCATCGTGACGTCCGGTGCGCACATCGAGTGGATCGGCCCACGTGCTCAATTGCCGTCGGGCGACTACCCGGCGGTCAACGACTTGAAAGGAGCCTGGGTCACGCCGGGCCTGATCGACTGCCACACCCACACGGTGTTCGGCGGTAACCGCAGCGGTGAATTCGAACAGCGTCTGCAAGGCGTCAGCTATTCGGACATCGCCGCAGCCGGTGGCGGCATCGCCAGCACCGTACGCGCCACCCGTGCGGCCACTGAAGATGACCTGTTCGTCAGCGCCGCCAAGCGTTTGAAAAGCCTGCTGCGCGACGGCGTGACCACGGTCGAAATCAAGTCCGGTTACGGCCTGGACCTGGTCAACGAACGCAAAATGCTGCGGGTCGCGCGTCGCCTCGGCGCCGAGTTGCCGGTCAGCGTGCGCAGCACGTGCCTGGCGGCGCACGCCTTGCCGCCGGAATACAAGGATCGCGCCGACGACTACATCGATCACATCTGCGCCGAGATGCTGCCGGCCCTCGCCGCCGAAGGGCTGGTGGATGCGGTGGATGCGTTCTGCGAATACCTGGCGTTCTCGCCAGCGCAGGTCGAGCGGGTATTTATCACCGCACAGGCACTCGGTCTGCCGGTGAAGCTGCACGCCGAGCAGTTGTCGTCCTTGCACGGTTCGAGCCTGGCCGCGCGTTACCACGCGCTGTCCGCCGATCACCTGGAATTCATGGACGAAGACGACGCCATCGCCATGGCCCAGTCCGGCACCGTCGCGGTGCTGCTGCCGGGGGCGTTCTACTTCCTGCGCGAAACCCAGTTGCCGCCGATGGAGGCCCTGCGCAAGCACGGGGTGAAAATCGCCATCGCCAGCGACCTCAACCCCGGCACCTCGCCGGCGTTGTCGCTGCGCCTGATGTTGAACATGGCTTGCACCTGTTTCCGCATGACCCCGGAAGAAGCCCTGGCCGGCGCAACCATTCATGCCGCTACCGCGCTGGGCATGGCTGATACCCATGGTTCGCTGGAAGTCGGCAAAGTTGCGGATTTCGTCGCCTGGCAAATCGATCGTCCCGCCGACCTGTCGTACTGGCTGGGCGGCGACCTGGAAAAACGCGTCGTGCGTCACGGCGTCGAGACAAGTCTTTAGGAGAGCAGTTGTGGATAAGGTTCTGAACTTCAAACAAGGCCGCGTGCCGCTGCTGATCAGCATGCCCCACGCCGGCCTGCGCCTGACGCCTGTGGTCGAAGCCGGGTTGATCCCCGACGCGAAAAGCCTGCCGGACACCGACTGGCACATCCCGCAGCTTTACGATTTCGCCACCGAACTGGGCGCCAGCACCCTGGCCGGCGAGTACTCGCGGTTTGTCATCGACCTGAACCGACCGTCCGACGACAAACCGATGTACGTCGGCGCCACCACCGGCCTGTACCCGTCGATACTGTTCGATGGCATTCCATTGTTCCGCGAGGGCATGGAGCCGACGGCGGCCGAGCGTGCGACCTACCTGGAACAGATCTGGACGCCGTATCACCGCACCTTGCAGAGCGAACTGGCACGCTTGAAGGCCGAGTTCGGCTACGCGCTGCTGTTCGATGCGCACTCGATCCGCTCGATCATCCCGCACCTGTTCGACGGCAAACTGCCGGACTTCAACCTCGGCACCTTCAACGGCGCCAGTTGCGATCCTCAGTTGGCCACCCAACTGGAAACGATCTGCGCCAAACACACCGAGTACAGCCATGTGCTGAACGGACGCTTCAAGGGCGGCCACATCACCCGCCATTACGGCAACCCGGCCGAAAACATCCACGCGGTGCAACTGGAGCTGGGGCAGTGCACGTATATGGAAGAGTTTGAGCCGTTCCGCTATCGCCCGGACCTGGCGGCGCCGACGCAGGTGGTGCTCAAGGAATTGCTGGAAGGGTTGTTGGCTTGGGGCCAGAAGCACTACGCGTAACCGGTCGCCGACCGTTCCCACGCAGAGCGTGGGAACGATCAGCACTTCGCTATCAAGTCGCCACCGTGCAAATCTCGGTCGCCACAGTTCGCTTTTACCGCTCGTCTGCTGCGTAATGTTCTGGGCACGGTGCACCAAGACGCCGAATCCCACAATAATTGCTGCCGCACGAGATCCCTCCGATGAAAAGACTGTTCACCCGCTGTCTCTCAATCCTCTGCGGCACCGCTCTTTTGAGCACCAGCGTCATGGCCAGTGACGACGCGTCCTGCAAAGCCGTGCGCATGGGCGTGGTCAACTGGACCGACGTGATCGCCACCAGCGGCATGGCTGATGTGCTGCTCAATGGCCTGGGCTACGACAGCAAGCAAACCAGCGCCGTGCAGCAAATCATCTTCGCCGGCATGCGCGACAAGCGCCTCGACATCTTCCTCGGTTACTGGAAACCGGCGATGGACAAGAACATCGCCCCGTTCGTGGCGGCCAATCAGGTCAGGGTCATGGACAAGCCGAGCCTGGCCGATGCCCAGGCAACCCTCGCCGTACCTGAATACGTGGCAGCGGCCGGGCTGAAGACTTTCGCGGATATCGCCAAATTCAAAGACCAGTTGGGCGGCAAGATCTATGGCATCGAGCCGGGCAGCGGCGCCAATACCACGATCAAGACCATGATCGAAACCAATCACTTTGGCCTGAAGGATTTCAAACTGATCGAGTCCGGTGAGGCCGGCATGCTCGCCGCCGTACAACGGGCGGTGAACCGCAAGGAATTCGTGGTGTTCGTCGGCTGGACCCCGCACCCGATGAACATCAACATGAACATCACCTACCTGACCGGCAGCGAAGACGTCTACGGCCCGAACGAAGGCGCGGCGACCGTCTCCACCGTCACCGCCCCGGACTACGCCGAACGCTGCCCGAACGTGAATCGCCTGCTGCAAAACCTGACCTTCACCGCGTCCCAGGAAAGCCAGTTGATGGTGCCGATCATGGAGCGCAAGACGCCGCAGGACGTTGCCAAGCAGTGGCTGCGTGAGCATCCGGAAGACCTTCAGCGTTGGCTGGCGGGGGTCAGCAGTTTTGATGGTAAAGAGGGTGTGGCGACGGTGCAGGCCAGCCTCAAAAACTGATCACGATTGCAGGCAAGGATGCTTTCTGTGGCGAGTACCGCTTTTGTGGCGAGGGCGCTTGCTCCCGCTCGACTGCGCAGCAGTCGCAAATATTTACTGCAATGTGAAATTTTGGGGGCTGCTTCGCAGCCCAGCGGGAGCAAGCTCCCTCGCCACAGCAAGCTCCCTCGCCACAAAAGCGGTACTCGATCAACCCTGAACAGGCTGACACCTGGCCCATGCCTTCTTATTCCCTTTCTGCCCAAATGTCGGCCTTCGTCGAGAAAACCCTCGGCTTCAACAGCACCGACAGCAGCCTCACCGGGTTGCGCCAGGCCTACAGCGAGATGTGCCGGGCGTTTACCCCGCCCCGGCCCGTCGGGCTTGAGGTCACCGACTTCACCCTCGCGGGCGTGGCGGTGCGTTCCTATCGTCCCCCGGTGACGCCGCCGACCAGCGGCTGGCCGTGCATCCTGTATCTACACGGCGGTGGCTGGGTGGTCGGGGATCTGGATTCCCATGACTTCATCTGCGCCGAACTGGCATCGGTGACGGGAGCGATGGTGGTCGCGGTGGATTATCGGTTGGCGCCCGAGCATCCGTTCCCGGCCGGGTTCGACGATTGCCTGAAGGTCTGGCAGGCGCTTCGGTCAGGGCCGTTCTGGTTCGACCCGGAGCGAATGGTCGTCGCCGGGGACAGCGCCGGCGGCAATCTCGCCGCCGCGTTATGCCTGGCGTTACGCGACGCGGGCGAGCCGTTGCCCACCGCACAAGTGCTGATTTACCCGGGCCTGGGTGGCGATCACCGTCTACCGTCCCGCAGCGAATGCGCCGACGCGCCGTTGCTCAGCAGCCGCGACGTGGATTGCTATCACGCCCATTACTTGCGCGGCAACGCACCACCGAGCGCCTACGCCTTGCCCCTGCTTGCCGACGATCTCAGCGGTTTGCCCCCGGCATGGATCGCCGTGGCGCAATTCGACCCGCTGCGCGATGACGGTGTGCGCTATGCCGAGCGACTCAATGCCGCGGGCATCAGTGCAACGCTTTACTACGGCGAAGGGCTGGTGCACGGCTGCCTGCGGGGTCGCGGGCAGGTCGCGGAGGTCGACCGACTGTACGAAACGCTGGTCGGGTTTCTGGCTGACAGGCTCTGACGCTGCAAGGGCATGCTCATTGACGTAATTCGGGTTTATGATGCCGGACGGCAGAATAATAGAAGTCCCCCCAGGGATGACCCGACCCCTTACGGAGCGCGCAATGCAGACTTTGTTCCCGCAGATCAAACCCTACGCCCGGCACGATCTGGCCGTCGATAAGACTCACACGCTGTACGTCGACGAAAGCGGTTCCCCGGAAGGTTTGCCGGTGGTGTTCATCCATGGCGGCCCCGGCGCCGGGTGTGATGCCCAAAGCCGTCGGTATTTCGACCCGAACCTGTATCGCATTGTCACCTTCGACCAGCGCGGCTGCGGTCGCTCTACGCCCCACGCCAATCTTGAAAACAACACCACCTGGGATCTGGTCGCCGACCTGGAACGGATCCGCAAGCACCTGAATATCGAAAAATGGGTATTGTTCGGCGGCTCCTGGGGCTCGACCCTGGCGCTGGCCTACGCGCAAACCCACCCGGAACGTGTGCATGGCCTGATCCTGCGCGGGATCTTTCTGTGCCGGCCGCAGGAAATCGAGTGGTTCTACCAGGCCGGCGCCAGTCGCCTGTTCCCCGACTACTGGCAGGACTACATCGCGCCAATCCCGCTGGACGAGCGCGGCGACTTGCTCACCGCTTTCCACAAGCGCCTGACCGGCAACGATCAGATCGCCCAGATGCACGCGGCCAAGGCCTGGTCCACCTGGGAAGGCCGGACCGCGACCCTGCGCCCGAACCCGCTGGTGGTCGATCGTTTCTCCGAACCACAGCGCGCTTTGTCGATTGCCCGCATCGAATGCCACTACTTCACCAACAATGCGTTCCTTGAACCGAACCAGCTGATTCGCGACATGGGCAAGATCGCCCATTTGCCTGGCGTGATCGTCCATGGCCGTTACGACGTGATCTGCCCGTTGGACAACGCCTGGGAATTGCACCAGGCCTGGCCGAACAGCGAACTGCAGGTCATCCGCGATGCCGGCCACGCCGCCTCCGAACCGGGCATCACCGATGCATTGGTACGTGCCGCCGGTCAGATGGCCCGACGCTTGCTTGATCTGCCGCCTGAAGAAGCATGAAGGGTCTGTTGCAGCGCGTGCGAGGCGCGCGTGTCGAGGTAGCGGGGGAGGTGGTCGGTGCTGTCGACCAGGGTTTGCTGGTATTGGTGGCGGTCGAGCCCGGGGACACTCGGGCCAGTGCCGACAAACTTCTGCATAAGATGCTTAACTATCGTGTATTCAGTGACGCCGAGGGCAAGATGAATCTGTCCCTTGTGGACGTTGGCGGTGGGTTGCTGCTGGTCTCGCAATTCACCCTGGCGGCCGACACCAAGAGTGGGCTGCGCCCGAGTTTTTCGACCGCGGCACCTCCGGCCCTGGGTGAAGAACTTTTCGACTATCTATTAGGCAAAGCGAAAGAGGTGCATGGCACTGTGGCATCAGGTAGATTCGGCGCGGATATGCAGGTGCATCTGGTCAATGATGGCCCGGTCACCTTCCTGTTACAGGCCTGAAACGCCCTGAAACCTGTTTTTCAGGGCGTTTCGACTGAAAACAGGGATTTTGCGCGATAAATACTTTGTTACCCCCTGATGCTTTGTAACGCGGCCTACTAGATAATCGCGCGCTACGGGGATCAGCGTTCGTTGGCCCATTTGACTTATGTAGAGACTTGCCCGGACCTGTTGGGGAATCATTTAGCCCCATAGGAGTCGGAACAATGCTCGCCAACCTGGCATATAGATAGCTGGCCGTTGGTTTTTTGATCTGTTTTCGGCGAGGGTTGCTCGTGATTGTTAGTCCCTGTAATGCACCAAAATTGTCTGCCCAACGGTTCCGAAGCGCTCTGGTAGCGGGCTCTGCACTGCTGTGCCTGCTCAGCGCCGGCCAGCTTTGGGCATTCAACCTGGATGATGTGTCGGTCAAGGCGAAAGAGCTGGCCGGGCAGAAATACGAAGCCCCGCGCAGTAACCTGCCGAACGAATTCCGCGAAATGAAATTCGCGGACTATCAGAAAATTCGTTTCCGCACTGAAAAAGCCGAGTGGGCCGATCAGAAAACCCCGTTCAAGCTGTCGTTCTATCACCAGGGCATGCACTTCGATACCCCGGTGAAAATCAACGAAATCACGGCCAACACCGTCGAAGAGATCAAATACGACCCAAGTCGTTTCGATTTCGGCGATGTCTCGTTCGATCCTAAAGCCACCGAACAACTGGGTTATGCCGGTTTCCGTGTGCTGTACCCGATCAACAAGGCCGACAAGCAAGACGAAATCATGACCATGCTCGGCGCGAGTTACTTCCGCGTGGTTGGCAAGGGTCACACCTATGGCTTGTCCGCTCGCGGCATGGCCATCGACACCGCCTTGCCGTCCGGCGAAGAATTCCCGCGTTTCACCGAATTCTGGATTCAGCAGCCCAAGCCGGGTGACAAGCACCTGGTGATCTTCGCCCTGCTGGATTCTCCGCGTGCCACCGGTGCTTACCGTCTGACCCTGCGTCCAGGCAGCGACACCGTGGTCGACGTCAAGGCCAAGATGTTCCTGCGTGACAAAGTCACCAAGCTTGGCGTTGCGCCGCTGACCAGCATGTTCCTGTTCGGCGCCAACCAGCCGTCGAAAGTGCTGAACTATCGCCGCGAACTGCACGACTCCAGCGGTCTGTCGATCCATGCCGGCAACGGCGAGTGGATCTGGCGCCCCCTGAACAATCCAAAACACTTGGCGGTCAGCAACTTCGCCATCGAAAACCCGCGTGGCTTCGGCTTGCTGCAGCGTGGTCGTGACTTCAGCCACTATGAAGACCTCGACGACCGCTACGACAAGCGCCCAAGTGCGTGGATCGAGCCAAAAGGCGATTGGGGCAAGGGTTCTGTAGACCTGGTGGAAATTCCGACCGCCGACGAAACCAACGACAACATCGTTGCCTTCTGGAGCCCGGAAAAACTGCCTGAACCAGGCCAGCCACTCGACGTCGCCTATCGCATGCACTGGACCATTGACGAAGCCTCGATTCACGCACCGGACAGCGCCTGGGTCAAACAGACCCTGCGTTCCACCGGCGACGTCAAACAGTCGAACCTGATCCGTCAGCCGGATGGCAGCGTTGCCTACCTGGTGGACTTCGAAGGTCCGTCCCTGGCCGCTTTGCCGGAAAACGCCGACGTGCGCAGCCAGGTCAGCATTGGCGACAATGCCGAACTGGTCGAGAACACCGTGCGCTACAACCCTGAAACCAAGGGCTGGCGCCTGATGCTGCGCATGAAAATCAAGGATCCGAGCAAGGCCACCGAGATGCGCGCGGCACTGGTCCAGAAGATCCAGCCTGAAGATCTGGCCAAGTCGTTGGTGCCTTCCTCCAGTTCCTCTGTTGCCAAGGCCGACAAAGTCGCCGCCAAGCAGCAAGAGAAAGTGGACAAGCAAACCAAGGACGCCAAGCAGGCAGACGCCAAGCAGGCTGATGCCAAGCCAGTGACCGATGCCAAGAACAAGGACAACAAAGACGCCAAGCAGCCTGCTGCTGCGGACGCGGCCCCAGCCACACCGGAATCGAACGAGACTGAAGAAGTCCTGACCGAGACCTGGAGCTACCAGTTGCCTGCCGATGAGTAATTCTCAACTAAAGCCAGAGACTCTCTCCGAGTATCTGGCGCATTTACCGATGACCGACGAGCAGCGCGCGGAACTCGCGGGCTGCCAGTCCTTCAGTGAACTGCACCAGCGTCTTTCGTCGTCGACGTTCGACGCTCCTGCCGAGGCTGCACAAGCCTCGGTGGGCAAACGCTTGCTCCTCAACAGTGCTGAAGAGTTGGAAGAAGCGGAGATGCTGGCGCTTGACGCCAGTGGTCGTGTCGTACTCAAAGCGACTCCGCCGATCCGTCGGACCAAGGTCGTGCCGGAGCCGTGGCGCACCAACATCCTGGTGCGCGGCTGGCGCCGGATGACCGGTCGCACCAATCCACCAGCCCCGCCGAAGGATGAACGCGTGTTGCCAGCGGCTCGCTGGCGCACCGTCGGTTCGATCCGTCGCTACATTCTGCTGGTGCTGATGCTCGGCCAGACCATCGTGGCCGGCTGGTACATGAAAGGCATCATGCCGTACCAGGGCTGGTCGTTCGTCGACATGGACGAAATCATCAACCAGTCCCTGACGCAAACTGCGATGCAGGTCCTGCCTTATGCCTTGCAAACCAGCATCCTGATTCTGTTCGGGATTCTGTTCTGCTGGGTGTCGGCCGGTTTCTGGACTGCGCTGATGGGCTTCCTCGAGTTGCTCACCGGTCACGACAAATACCGTATTTCCGGCAAAAGCGCCGGCAATGAGCCGATCGCCAAGGACGCACGCACCGCACTGGTGATGCCGATCTGCAACGAAGACGTGCCACGGGTGTTTGCCGGTCTGCGCGCGACCTTCGAGTCGGTAGCGGCCACGGGTGACCTGGACCGCTTCGACTTCTTCGTCCTCAGCGACAGTAACGAAACCGATATCTGCGTCGCCGAGCAACAGGCCTGGCTGGACGTCTGCCGGGAAGCCAAGGGCTTCGGCAAGATTTTCTATCGCCGCCGTCGTCGTCGCGTTAAGCGTAAAAGCGGCAACCTCGACGACTTCTGCCGTCGTTGGGGCGGTGACTACAAGTACATGGTCGTGCTCGACGCGGACTCCGTGATGAGCGGCGAATGCCTGACCAGTCTGGTGCGCTTGATGGAAGCCACGCCGGACGCCGGGATCATCCAGACCGCGCCACGTGCGTCGGGCATGGACACCCTGTATGCGCGGATGCAGCAATTTGCGACCCGTGTGTACGGTCCGCTGTTCACCGCCGGCCTGCACTTCTGGCAGTTGGGTGAATCCCACTACTGGGGTCACAACGCGATCATCCGCATGAAGCCGTTTATCGAGCACTGCGCCCTGGCGCCGTTGCCGGGTAAAGGTGCGTTTGCCGGTGCGATTCTGTCCCACGACTTCGTCGAAGCCGCGCTGATGCGCCGTGCCGGCTGGGGCGTGTGGATTGCCTACGACTTGCCGGGCAGCTACGAAGAACTGCCGCCGAACTTGCTGGACGAACTCAAGCGTGACCGTCGCTGGTGCCACGGTAACCTGATGAACTTCCGCCTGTTCCTGGTCAAGGGCATGCACCCGGTGCACCGCGCGGTGTTCCTGACCGGCGTGATGTCTTACCTGTCGGCGCCGTTGTGGTTCTTCTTCCTGGTGTTGTCCACCGCGCTGTTGGCGGTGAACACCCTGATGGAGCCGCAGTACTTCATGGCGCCGCGCCAGCTGTATCCGTTGTGGCCACAATGGCACCCGGACAAGGCCGTGGCGCTGTTCTCGACCACCGTCGTGCTGCTGTTCCTGCCGAAGTTGCTGAGCATCATCCTGATCTGGGCCAAGGGCGCGAAAGAGTTCGGTGGCAAGTTCAAGGTGACGACGTCGATGCTGCTGGAGATGTTGTTCTCCATGCTGCTGGCGCCGGTGCGGATGATTTTCCACACCCGCTTCGTGCTCGCCGCGTTCCTCGGCTGGGCCGCGACCTGGAACTCGCCACAACGTGACGACGACTCCACGCCATGGAGCGAGGCGGTCAAGCGCCACGGTCCGCAAACCTTGCTGGGCTTCTTCTGGGCCCTGCTGGTGATCTGGCTGAACCCGAGCTTTCTCTGGTGGCTGGTACCGATCGTCGGTTCGTTGATGCTGTCGATCCCGGTGTCGGTGATCTCCAGCCGTGTCGGCCTGGGCCTCAAGTCCCGTGACGAGAGCCTGTTCCTGATCCCTGAGGAATACAATCCGCCACAGGCCTTGGTGGCGACCGACCAGTACACCCATGAAAACCGTTATCACGCGTTGAACGACGGCTTCATCCGGGCGGTGGTCGATCCACAGCAGAATGCGTTGGCGTGCGCGCTGGCGACGTCCCGTCACGGTCAGGCCGAGCCGATCGAGTGGTTGCGCGTCGAACGGGTTCGTCATGCGTTGAAGGCCGGCCCTGCCGGGCTGAACAACCATGAGCGCCTGCAATTGCTGAGCGATCCGGTGGCATTGGGTCGTCTGCATGACGCGGTCTGGAGCGAAGGTCACGCCGAGTGGCTGGACGCCTGGCGTAAATCGGTGAAAGCCGATCCCCATGCGCCGCTGCTGCCGCTCAAGCCATTGAGTGCACAGCCTCAGTTGGCGTAATGAAAAACCCCGCGAAAGCGGGGTTTTTTGTTTGTGGCGTCGCTGGAATGATCGTTCCCACGCTCTGCGTGGGAATGCCTCAACGGACGCTCCGCGTTCGGCTTTTGGGACGCGGAGCGTCCCGGGCTGCATTCCCACGCAGAGCGTGGGAACGATCAAATTCCTGCGCTAACCCTTGTGCAAACGAACGAGTGCGATAGGATCCGTCCCCGAATTGGTGCGCCCGGACAGCTTTCTGTTCGTATCTTCCGGTTTTCTAACGAAAACCGCCGATTGCGCGCCTCACACCGCAATGGTTTTGGGGACTTGATGATGAAGAAGTATCTCTCGATGCTGCTGGTCGGCGTCACGGCATTGGTTGCAGTCAACGCGGCGCAGGCCGGTGCCATCGATGACGCGGTCAAGCGCGGCACGCTGAAAGTCGGCATGGACCCGACCTACATGCCGTTCGAAATGACCAACAAGCGTGGCGAGATCATCGGCTTCGAAGTCGACCTCCTCAAGGCTATGACCAAGGCCATGGGCGTCAAGCTGGAGCTGGTGTCCACCGGCTACGACGGCATCATCCCGGCCCTGATGACCGACAAGTTCGACATGATCGGCAGCGGCATGACCCTGACCCAGGAACGCAACCTGCGCCTGAACTTCAGCGAACCGTTCATCGTCGTCGGCCAGACCCTGCTGATCCGCAAGGACTTGGAAGGCACCATCAAGTCCTACAAAGACCTGAACACCGACGAGTACCGCATCACCTCCAAGCTCGGCACCACCGGCGAGATGGTCGCCAGGAAGCTGATCGCCAAAGCCAAGTACCACGGCTACGACAACGAGCAGGAAGCCGTGCTTGACGTGGTCAACGGCAAGGCCGACGCCTTCATCTACGACGCCCCGTACAACGTGGTCGCGGTGAACAAGGTCGGCGCCGGCAAACTGGTGTTCCTCGACAAGCCGTTCACCTACGAGCCGCTGGCCTTCGGCTTGAAGAAGGGCGACTACGACAGCCTCAACTTCATCAACAACTTCCTGCACCAGATCCACGAAGACGGCACCTACGACCGCATCCATGACAAGTGGTTTAAAGACACCGCTTGGCTCAAGGACATGGAATAAGGCTCGGTCAGCTAGACCGCGCCGCCCCATTCGCGGGCAAGCCTCGCTCCTACATTTGGAATGCGTTCCCCTGTAGGAGCGAGGCTTGCCCGCGAAGGCGGCCTCCCAGGCGACACAAATCCGGAATCTCCAAAGCAAATGAAACACAAGAAATCCCAACTGCCCTGGCACGTGCTGACCGTGCTGGTGCTGATCGGCCTGGCCGGCGCGTTGTATTACGCCACCTCGCTGATGGCCTACGAATGGCGCTGGAACCGCGTGCCGCAGTACTTCGCCTACCACGCCGAAGAATCCCAGCGCGCCGCCGATATCTCCACGGTCAGTGAACTGGTGCGCCAGGGCGACAAGGCCGAAGTCACCCTGCGCAATGACGCAGGTACAGAACAACACCTGATCGTCGATGAAAATAGCCTGCAAGTCGCCCGGGGCGATGACGTGGCGGAAGGCGACGTGATCGGTGTCACCCGACATTGGGCCGCCGGACCGTTGCTGTGGGGCCTGTGGACCACGTTGTGGCTGTCCGTGGTGTCTGGCGTGCTCGGGCTGTTGATCGGCCTTGCGACCGGCCTGTGCCGGCTGTCGAACAACCCGACCCTGCGCGACCTTTCGACCCTCTACGTCGAACTGGTGCGCGGTACGCCGCTGCTGGTGCAGATCTTCATTTTCTACTTCTTCATCGGCACGGTAATGAACCTGTCCCGGGAGTTCGCCGGGATCGCCGCACTGTCGCTGTTCACTGGCGCCTACGTGGCGGAGATCATCCGTTCCGGCGTGCAGTCGATTGCCCGTGGGCAGAACGAAGCCGCGCGCTCGCTCGGCTTGAGCGCCGGCCAGTCGATGCGTCACGTGGTATTGCCGCAAGCCTTGAAACGCGTGCTGCCGCCGCTGGCCGGGCAGTTCATCAGCCTGGTGAAAGACACGTCGCTGGTGTCGGTGATCGCGATTACCGAACTGCTGAAAAGTGGCCGCGAAGTCATCACCACCTCGTTCTCGCCGTTCGAAATCCTGTTCTGCGTGGCCGGGCTGTACCTGTTGATCAACCTGCCGCTGTCGAAAATCGCCAGCCGGCTTGAGCGGAGGCTCGCGCAAAGTGATTGAAGTCCGCGAACTGGTAAAAGTCTTCGACACCCGTGGCCAGGTGGTGCGCGCGGTGGATAACGTGTCCACGACCGTGGCCAGGGGCGAAGTGCTGGTGGTGATCGGCCCGTCGGGTTCCGGCAAATCGACCTTCCTGCGCTGCCTCAATGGCCTGGAAGAGTTCGATTCGGGCTCGGTGAGCATCGACGGCCTGCAACTGGCCGATCCGAACACCGACGTAAATGCCTATCGCCGGGAAGTCGGCATGGTGTTCCAGCACTTCAACCTGTTCCCGCACATGACTGTGCTGGAAAACCTCTGCCTGGCGCAGAAGGTCGTGCGCAAGCGCGGCAAGAAAGAGCGCGAGGCCAAGGCCCTGGCGTTGCTGGAAAAGGTCGGTATCGCGCAGAAGGCCAATGAGTTTCCGTCACGCCTGTCCGGCGGCCAGCAACAGCGCGTGGCGATTGCCCGGGCGTTGGCCATGGAGCCGAAGGTCATGCTGTTTGATGAGCCAACGTCGGCGCTCGACCCGGAAATGGTCGGCGAAGTGCTGGACGTGATGAAAACCCTGGCGGTGGAAGGCATGACCATGGTTTGCGTGACCCACGAAATGGGCTTCGCTCGGGAAGTGGCGGATCGGGTGTTGTTTTTCGATCACGGCAAATTGCTGGAAGATGCTTCGCCGGCCGAGTTTTTTGATGCGCCGAAGGATCCACGGGCGCAGGCGTTTTTGCGGCAAGTCCTCTAACGCAAAAACACCCTGTGGCGAGGGAGCTTGCTCCCGCTGGGCCGCGAAGCGGCCCCAAATGCTAACAGATGAATCCGGTGAGTCTGATTTACGACGGCTTCGCCGCCGAACGGGAGCAAGCTCCCTCGCCACAGGGATACGTGGCGCTTCCTAGACCTTGAACCGCCCCACCAACATCTGCAAATGCGTGCCCAACCGCGCCAGCTCGACGCTGGACGCCGCGGTCTCTTCGCTCGCCGCCGAGGTCTGCTCGGACACATCGCGCACGTTCAGCACGCTGCGGTTGATCTCTTCGGCCACGGCGCTCTGTTGCTCGGCGGCCGCAGCGATCTGCTGGTTCATCGACTGGATCGCCGACACCGTGCGGGTGATGCTTTCCAGCGAGCCACCGGCGCGGCGGGTCAGTTCGACGCTGCTGTCGGTCAGGCTGCGGCTGTTGTCCATGATGGTCGCGACTTGCTGGGTGCCGGTTTGCAGGCCGACGATCAACTCTTCGATTTCTTCGGTGGACTTCTGGGTGCGCTGGGCCAGGCTGCGGACTTCGTCGGCGACCACGGCAAAACCGCGTCCGGCTTCACCGGCACGGGCCGCTTCGATGGCGGCGTTGAGCGCCAGCAGGTTGGTCTGTTGCGCCACGGACTTGATCACGTCGAGCACGCTGCCGATCTTGTCGCTTTCGCGCTTCAGATCGCTCATGGCGACAGTCGAGTTACCGACTTCGATGGCCAGGCGTTCGATCTGGGCGATGGCTTCGCCGACCACTTTGTCACCTTCACGGGCCTGTTGATCGGCAGCGACGGCGGCTTCGGAGGCTTCTTCGGCGTTACGCGCGACTTCCTGCACCGTGGCGGTCATCTCGTGCATCGCGGTGGCCACCTGATCGGTTTCCACCTTCTGGCTGTTGACCCCGGCGCTGGTTTGCTCGGTCACGGCGGACAACTCTTCGGCAGCGCTGGCGATTTGCGTAACGCCATCGCTGATGCCGCCGATCAACTCGCGCAGGCCCAGGGTCATGCTCTGCATGGCGCGCTGGAGCTGGCCGAGTTCGTCCTGGCGTTCGGAGATCAGGTTGTGGGTCAGATCGCCCGAGGCGACGCGCTCGGCCACCTTGAGGGTCTGGCTCAGGGGAATGACGATCTGGCGAGTGATGGCCCACGCCGCGAGCAAGCCAAAGGCCAGCGCCAGGAGGGAGGCCATCAGCAGTTGGTTCTTGGCATGGGCGGCGTCGGTGTCGCGCACGATGGTTTGCGACGCGGTGAGCTTTTTGCTGACGTCGAGCAGCAGGTCGCCTTGCTCGGCCATGCGTTTGAGGGCGGCGGCACTGGCCACCTGGGAGTCGCGGAACTGGCTGACGGCGGCGCGATAGGCCTTGAGCGACTCGGTGGCCTGTTGCAGGTTGGCGATGTGCTGTTCCGGCAGTTTGCCCGGCAGGGTCTCGAGGTTTTTCAGGGCGTTGTCGATGGCGTCCAGCGCTGGTTGCTCGGCTTCGGTCTTGGCGCTGTAGGTGTAGCCGCGTACCTGGAAGCGCGCTTGCTGGATCAGCTTGCTCAGGTCGATCACGGCGTTGAACTGGGCGACGCTGTCACCTTGCAGCAGTGCCTTCTCGACCTCAGACACCTTGGCCACGGCGTTGTCAGCGGTGGCGCCGAGTTTACTGCGGGCATCTTCGCGGTTGGCACCGGCCTGGGTCATGGCGGTAAAGGCTTGCTTGTACTGGCTGACGGCGGCCAATTGCTGGTCGATCATCGCCACGTCGGCGGGTTGCTCGATCAGCTTGCGCGCGGTTTGCAGGCCGGCGTCGAGTTGGCCCAACAAGTCGTTGACCGCCCCCGGGCCTTGTTCGCCCCGGCGCATTTCGTAGTCCAGGCGGGCGAGGCGCAAGTCCTTGGTCAGGTCATTCAGGCTGGCGATGAACCCCAGCTTGTCGCCACGACTCATCACCCCCGTCAGGCCGGTCCAGCCGGTGAAGGTGATCAACAAGGTCAGGAGCAGGACGAGACCGAAGCCGACACCCAGTTTGCGATTAACGCTTACGTTTCCCAGTTTCTCGGCTAGCCAACGGTACATGCTGCTACTCCCCTCGGAACACAATTTGGTTTTATGGGGGCTGTATCGGCTGGCGGGCGGGAATCTGTAGGCGTACACGTGGGTTGGAGCGACGACATCCCCTGTAGGAGCAAAGCTTGCTCGCGATGGCGGTGTGTCAGTCAATAGAGGGCTGACTGACCGTCCGCTATCGCGAGCAAGCTTTGCTCCTACAGAAGAGCGGTGTGGGGTTTAGAAGAGGCGTGCCAGCAGCGCGGTGACGGCGGTTTCAACCCGCAGAATGCGATCACCCAGTTGCACTGGATTCAGCCCGGACTTGCCCAGCAATTCGATTTCGTAAGGAATCCAGCCACCCTCCGGCCCGATGGCCAGGGTCACCGGTTCATCCAGGCCGCGAGGGCAGGGCGGGTAGTTGCCAGGGTGGCCGACCAGGCCGAGGGTGCCTTCGGTGATCGCGGGCAGCCGGTCTTCGACGAACGGCTTGAAGCGCTTCTCTATGACGACTTCCGGCAGCACGCTGTCCCGGGCCTGTTCCAGACCCAGGATCAACTGCTCGCGAATCGCTTCAGGCTCCAGGAACGGGGTTTGCCAGAAGCTCTTCTCGACGCGGTAGCTGTTCACCAGCACGATCCGTGGCACACCCATGGCCGCCACGGTCTGAAACACCCTACGGAGCATTTTCGGCCGTGGCAGAGCCAATACCAGGGTCAATGGCAACTTGGTCGGTGGCGGTTGGTCGAGCACGACACGCAATTCCGCTTCGCCGGCCTCCAGGCGCAGCACTTCGGCCGAGCCCATCAAGCCGCCGATCCGGCCGACGCGCATGCTGTCACCCACCACGCAGCGATGGACTTCCTGCATATGCGTCAAGCGCCGATCGCGCAGGATCACCCGGTCGGCCGCAATAAAGTCGGCCTCTTCGAGGAGCAGCAGGTTCACGGCTGGGTCGCTGGCGGCTGGTCGTTGTGATCGTCAGCCGGTTGATCGTCCGGGTGCTCGCCGCGCTTGCTGACCAGGCTGCCGAACAGGATGCCGATTTCGAACAGCAACCACATCGGTACCGCCAACAGGGTCTGGGAGAAGATGTCCGGCGGGGTCAGGATCATGCCGACCACGAAGCAGCCGATGACCACGTACGGGCGGATTTTCTTCAGGTAAGCGACGTTGACCACGCCGATCCACACCAGCAGCACCACGGCCACCGGGATCTCGAACGCCACGCCAAAGGCGAAGAACAGGGTCATGACGAAATCGAGGTAGCTGCTGATGTCGGTCATCATCTCCACGCCGGCCGGGGTGGCAGCGGCGAAGAATTTGAAGATCAGCGGGAACACCAGGTAATAGGCGAAGGCCATGCCGGTGTAGAACAGCAGGATGCTGGAGACCAGCAACGGCACCGCGATGCGCTTCTCGTGCTTGTACAGGCCCGGCGCGATGAAGCCCCAGATCTGATGCAGGATCACCGGGATCGCCAGGAACAGCGACACCATCATCGTCAGCTTCAGTGGCGTCAGGAACGGCGACGACACGTCAGTGGCAATCATCGTCGCGCCCACCGGCAGATACTGGCGCAGCGGCGTGGAGACGAAGGTGTAGATCTGCTGGGTAAACGCGAACAACCCGGCGAAGATGATGAAAATCGCCGCTACACAGCGCAGCAGGCGAGTACGCAACTCGGTGAGGTGCGAAACCAGGGGCATGTGCTGGTCGTTTTCCGGAAGATTAGGGCCTGTCATCGGTCATTTCCTGTGTCGCGCCGAGCCTGTATTTGCGCAGGGCAAGGCGCGAGAAGCGTAGTTTGGCGTTTCAAATAAGCGACGAGTAACGCAGCCCTGCGCAAATACAGGCCGGCCCTTCGGGTTGTGCCTGAAAGCGGGCCAGGCTGCGTTGTAGCCCTTGGAAAGGGAACAACCATTCCCTGCGGCCTACGCCTTGCCTGGCCCGCTTTCAGGCGACAACGCGACACAGGAAATGACCGATGACAGGCCCTTATCATGGGGCTCGCGGCGGCAGTGTTGGGTCGTGAGGAGCCGGCGCAGTTGGCGCGGCAGCAGGAGCAACAGGTTCTACGGGGGGCGGCGCGGGGACAACAGGTGCGGGTTCGACGCCGCCCATGGAGGCCACCGGTTCGGTGCCCGGCGCGTGAATCGTCTGCTCGGCCACCGGTTCAACCGGCTGCACCGGCGTGGCTTCCTGCTGGGTCGGCGTGAAGATCTTCCGCGCCTCCTGCTCCAGGGACAGGATGTGCTCGTTGTGCAGTTGCCGACGAATCTCGTCGGCACCGATTTCACGTTCAACTTCCTGTTTGATCGCGTTGAAGCTGCGCTTCAGCCGCCCGATCCACAGACCGGCGGTGCGCGCAGCACCCGGCAGACGCTCGGGGCCCAGCACCAGCAGGGCCACGAGGCCGACGAGCAGCAGTTCAGAGAAGCTGATACCAAACATTAGTCAGTGCTCACACGTCTTTGCGGATCGGCTCTTCGACTTTCTGTGCCTGCACGTCGATGGTGTGCGGCTGGTTCAGTGGCGAGGTCGTGGTTGGTTGAGCAGGTGGCACCGGTTGGGCCGGGGTCACGGTCGGATCGGCCGGTTTCTCTTCGTCGTTCATGGCTTTGCGAAAGCCTTTGATCGACTCGCCGACGTCAGTGCCGAGGTTTTTCAGTTTTTTGGTGCCGAACACCAGCACCACGACAACCAGGATGACGATCCAGTGTTTCCAGTCAAAAATGCCCATGTTACTGCTCCTCTCAAATAGTTATTCAGGCGGACGGACGCGAGGCTTTCTCGGCGTGTCCGGACAGACCGAAGCGACGGTCCAGTTCATCGAGCACAGCCTGTGGATGCTGCCCCAGTTGGGCGAGCATGACCATGCTGTGGAACCACAAATCGGCGGTCTCGTAGATCACGTCGCTGCAGTCACCGCTGATGGCGGCGTCCTTGGCGGCGATGATGGTTTCGACCGACTCTTCGCCGACTTTTTCCAGAATCTTGTTCAAGCCCTTGTGGTACAGGCTGGCGACATACGAGCTGTCGGCGGCGGCGCCTTTGCGCTCTTCCAGAACCTGCGCCAGACGGGTGAGAGTGTCACTCATGTGTGTGTCCTGCGGAATAGATGGCATGCGGATCTTTCAGGACCGGGTCGACGGTTTTCCAGTCGCCGTTCTCGAAGACACGGTAGAAGCAGCTCTGGCGGCCGGTATGGCAGGCGATGTCGCCGATTTGCTCGACCATTAGGATGATCACGTCGGCGTCACAGTCCAGACGCATCTCATGCAGGGTCTGCACATGGCCGGATTCTTCACCCTTGCGCCACAACTTGCCACGGGAACGTGACCAGTAGATGGCACGGTTCTCGGCAGCGCTCAGTTCCAGCGCTTCGCGGTTCATCCAGGCCATCATCAGGACGCGCCCGGTCTTGTGATCCTGGGCAATCGCCGGGACCAGTCCGTCAGCGTCCCACTTGATCTCGTCCAGCCAGTTGTTCATGGTCCGTCCCGGAGCAGCGGCGAGCTTTAAGCTGCAAGCTGCAAGTAAAAAACAATCTGCGTCGTGCAAACGAAGCGCTTGAAGCCTGAAGCTTATCGCTTGCAGCTCAATCCGGCTATCGGCGAACGACCAGATACAAACCGACCACCATCATGATCCCGGCCGGCCAATGCCCCAGTTCATTCAGCGGGCCACCCGCTGCGAGCACCGCGCCACCGCCCAGGTGCGCGCAACCGAGCAGGCGCAGGAACCAGTCGTCCTTGCGTCGATGCCATGGTGGCGGCGGGTCATAAGCGTGAGGCTGGGACATGCGTTCCAGCAGGTCGCGGGCCATGTTGGCCAAGTGCGGTAACTGCTCAAATTGGCTCTGTACGTTGCCGATCAAGGCTTTCGGGCTGACGCGCTCGCGCATCCAGCGTTCGAGAAACGGCTGGGCGGTGTTCCACAGATCCAGGTCCGGGTACAGCTGACGGCCCAGGCCTTCGATGTTCAGCAGGGTTTTTTGCAGCAAGACGAGCTGCGGCTGCACTTCCATGTTGAAGCGCCGAGCGGTCTGGAACAGGCGCATCAGCACCTGGCCGAAGGAAATATCTTTTAACGGTTTTTCAAAAATCGGCTCGCACACGGTGCGGATCGCCGCTTCGAATTCGTTGAGTTTGGTTTCCGCCGGGACCCAGCCCGAATCAATGTGCAACTGCGCCACACGCCGGTAGTCACGCTTGAAGAACGCGAACAGGTTGCGCGCCAGGTAGTCCTGGTCTTCCGGAGTCAGGCTGCCGACGATGCCGCAGTCGATCGCAATGTATTGCGGGCTCCACGGGTTGACAGTGCTGACGAAGATGTTGCCCGGGTGCATGTCGGCGTGGAAGAAACTGTCGCGGAACACCTGGGTGAAGAAGATCTCCACACCGCGTTCGGCGAGCATTTTCATGTCGGTGCGCTGGTCGGCCAGGGTCGCCAGGTCCGTGACCTGAATCCCGTAGATGCGCTCCATGACCAGCACTTTCGGCCGGCACCAGTCCCAATAGACTTGTGGCACGTACAGCAGGTCCGAGCCTTCGAAGTTGCGCTTCAACTGGCTGGCGTTGGCCGCCTCGCGCAACAGGTCGAGTTCGTCGTAGATGGTTTTTTCGTAGTCCTGGACCACGTCCACCGGGTGCAGCAGGCGTGCATCGGCCGAGAGTTTTTCTGCGGCGCGGGCGAGGATGAACAGCCACGCGAGGTCCTGGGCGATGATCGGCTTCAGGCCCGGGCGGATCACCTTGACCACCACTTCTTCACCGGTTTTCAGCTGCGCGGCATGCACCTGCGCCACCGAGGCCGAGGCCAGCGGTTCGACGTCGAATCGGCTGAAGACTTCGCTGATCTTTTTCCCGAGCTGTTCTTCAATCAGCTTGATCGAGACTTGCGAGTCGAACGGCGGGACGCGGTCCTGCAGCTTCATCAGTTCGTCGGCGATGTCTTCCGGCAACAGGTCGCGGCGAGTGGACAGAATCTGTCCGAACTTGATGAAAATCGGCCCCAGGTCCTGCAACGCCAGGCGCAATCGCGCGCCACGGGTCAGGTCCAGGGGCTTGCGCGGGAACCAGCGCCACGGCAAGGCATAGCGCAGCGCCAGCAGAAACCAGGGCAGCGGCAGGGCGAACAGCAGGTCATCGAGGCGGTAGCGGATCACGACGCGCTGGATGCGCAACAAACGGCGGACGGCAAGCAGCTTCATGCGTTATCGCTTGGGTCGAGGGATCGGGAAAGGCGCTCGAAACGCGCCTCGAGACGTTCAAGATCAAGTTTGATCTGGTCCAGTTCACTGAAACGGGCTTCGGCTTCACGCTGACCGACGAGGGTGCGTGATTCTTCGGCCAGGTATTCGCCCAGGTTCTGGTTCAGGCTGGCGAACCCTTGCTGGTAAAAACGTGCGCGGCTGCGCAGGTGACCGCCGACCAGTTGCGTGGCGACCGGGCCGAGCCAGCGCGAGAGTTCGTACTCCCAGTCCAGCTCCAGGTCTTGCAGGATGGCCGCCAGTTCCAGCAGCACGCCGCTGTCACCGTCGAGTTCGACTTCCGGGCTGTGCAAGATCGAAGTCTTGTCCTTGCTCAGCGCCAGTTTCAACAGGCTTGAGGCCGGTGCACGCAAGGTGCAGTCGGCGCCGGTTTCCCATTGGGAGGCGAGCATCAGGCCTTCATCGCTGGGCAGGATGAACAGCTGCAGCGCCGGGCTGCGGCAGTCGACGGCAATCACCCGGCCGCTCAAATGCGCCAGGCGCGGCAGCGCGGTGCTGTCGAGCCGCAGCACCCGGTTCAGGCCGAGTTCAACGCTGGCGAGCAGGCCGGCCAGCAGCATCAGGGCTTGATGCCGCGGTGCAGGGCGACGATGCCTGCGGTCATGTTGTGGTAGGTCACGCGGTCGAAACCGGCCTCGACCATCATCGACTTCAGGGTTTCCTGATTCGGGTGCATGCGGATCGATTCGGCCAGGTAGCGATAGCTTTCCGAGTCGTTGGTGATCAGCTTGCCCATCAGCGGCATGAAGGCGAACGAGTAGGCGTCGTAGGCTTTGGACATCAGCGCGTTGGTCGGCTTGGAGAATTCCAGCACCAGCAGGCGACCGCCCGGCTTGAGCACGCGCAGCATCGAACGCAGGGCGTCTTCTTTATGCGTCACGTTGCGCAGGCCGAAAGCGATGGTCACGCAGTCGAAATGGTTGTCCGGGAACGGCAGCTTTTCCGCATCGGCCTGGACGAATTCAACGTTGCCGGCCACACCCAGGTCCAGCAGGCGGTCACGACCGACCTTGAGCATGGATTCGTTGATGTCGGCCAACACCACCTGGCCGGTCGGGCCCACGAGGTGCGAGAACTTTTTAGTCAGGTCGCCGGTGCCGCCGGCAATGTCCAGCACGCGGTTACCGGTGCGAACGCCCGACAGCTCGATCGCGAAACGCTTCCACAGACGGTGCATGCCGCCCGACAGGAGGTCGTTCATCAAGTCGTACTTGGCAGCTACCGAGTGGAAAACCTCAGCGACTTTTTCCGCTTTTTGGCTTTCCGGAACGTTTTTGAAACCGAAGTGAGTGGTGGGTTCGGCATCGCTGCCTTTGCGCTGATCAGTCATATCGCTGTCACCAGAAGAGAATGCGGGACATTCTAATCCCGGTGGCCTGCTTTGTCTTGGCAACACTGAAGGTAAGATAGGCGACCACCGGGACGTTTTGCCGCAGCAGCGGTCAAGATGCTTCAGGAAAGTATCCATAAAGCAGGAGTCATTCGATGGCCCGAATTAGTGTTGAACGTGCCCACGGCCTGGGCAAGGAAGCGGCGCGCGAGAAGGCCGACCTGTTGGCGCAGAAACTGTCCGAGCAATATGGCCTGGAGCCGTCGTGGTCCGGCGATACCCTGAACCTCAAGCGTTCGGGTGTGAAAGGCGCGGTATTGGTCGGTGAGGATTCGATCAAGGTCGATGTCGAGCTGGGCCTGTTGATGTCGGCCATGAGCGGCACCATCAAATCGGAAATCGAAAAGGCCCTCGACAAAGCGTTGGTGTAATTAATACCTGTAGGAGCGAAGCTTCCTCGCGAAGAGGCCGGTACATTCGCTGCATCTTCTTTGGCAGGAACTCCGCCTTCGCGGGCAAGCTTCGCTCCTACAGGTTTCACGGCACGCAAATGTTGCGGTTGTTAGGGTGCCGTTTCTAATTTTTCTCCCTACTTTGTGCCTGAGCCCGACACTTTCGCGGGCAGTTCCTCAAACCTTCTGCGCGTGAGGTGCACCATGGCCAAAGTTATTTTGAAGAAAAAAATCGACGCATCGACTAACGCTCTGCAAGACGTCAGATCGTATGCCCGCAAGATCTGGCTGGCAGGCCTGGGTGCCTACACTAAAGTTGGCCACGAGGGCAGCGAGTACTTTCAAGAGTTGATCAAGGCTGGTCAAACTGTTGAAAAGAAAGGCAAAAAAGTCGTTGCTGAAAAACTCGAAGCGGCTAATGCCGAGATCGATGAAGCCAAGACTGAAGTGAGCACTTTCAAAGGCAAGGTCGAAGTGCAACTCGACAAGGTCGAGAAGGCTTTTGACTCGCGTGTCGCAAGTGCCTTGAATCGTATCGGCATTCCGTCTAAACATGACGTTGAGACACTCTCTGCTAAGCTCGATGAGCTGACGGCATTGCTCGAACGTGTCGCGCGTAAATCTTAAGGAGAACGGGATGGCTGGCAAAAAGAATACTGAAAAAGAAGGCAGCTCGTGGATCGGGAAAGTCGAAGACTACTCCCGCAAAATCTGGCTGGCTGGTTTAGGCGTGTATTCGAAGATCGACACTGACGGCAGCAAACTCTTCGATACATTGGTTAAAGACGGCGAGAAAGCCGAGAAGCTCACCAAAAGCGCTGTTGGCAAGAAAGTCGACGCCGCCAAGGACTCCGCTTCGTCGGCCAAGTCGCGCATCAGCGGCGTGAAAGATCGCGCACTGGGCAAGTGGGATGAGCTGGAAGGGGCTTTCGACAAGCGTCTGAACAGCGCCATTTCGCGCCTGGGTGTTCCGAGCCGCAACGAAGTCAAAGCGCTGCACAGCAAGGTCGATACCCTGACCAAGCAGATCGAAAAACTCACCGGTGCCAAGGTTGCGCCTGTTGCGGCGAAAACCGCAGCGGCCAAACCAGCGGCTAAAACTGCTGCCAAGCCACTGGCTAAAGCTGCCGCTAAACCGGCTGCCAAACCAGCCGCCAAAACGGCCGCAGCAAAACCTGCAGCAGCCAAGCCAGCGGCCAAACCGGTCGCCGCCAAAGCAGCTGCAAAACCAGCAGCGAAACTTGCTGCCAAAACCGCAGCGGCCAAGCCAGCGGCAAAACCTGCCGCCGCGAAGAAGCCCGCGGTGAAAAAACCGGCAGCACCAAAAGTCGCCGCGCCAAAACCAGCAGTGGCTGCCGCCAAACCGGCAACCCCGGCCACTTCAGCGAACTCCGCTGCAGCGCCGACCCCTGCTGCTACCCCGACTGCCGCGCCAGCTCCATCGACGCCAACCAGTCAGTCCTGATGATCGTTCCCACGCTCTGCGTGGGAATGCCTCAACGGACGCTCCGCGTCCCCTGCGGCAGTGACGCAGAGCGTCACCGGCTGCATTCCCACGCGGAGCATGGGAACGATCACGCCCGGCCTGCAAAGGTCGGGCGTTTTTTATGGTTGAACGTGTGCAGTTTTCCGTAACGCCTATGCAGATGTCTCAGTTAAATGCCGTTATGGATAAGGCTAAGTACTTCCGTTACAAGCCCCGAAGCATAGCGCTGCGCTGCAACTCTCTCATCGGTTCCTTCTTCGCCGCGACCAAACAGGAACTGCGCGTATTTGACCGGTCCGGTCAGTTCGTAGCCCTCCACACCGTTGCCCTCGGCAAACTTCTTTTGCAGCGCATCGAGTCCTGCCTTCAAGGCGTTCGCGTGCTGACGGGTAAGCGATTTCTCTATGAATTTCGAAGCGACGTATTCCGGTGTGCCGGCGTAGCGCATAACGTGAATAAGGTCGCCAGCGTCCTTGGGTTCACCACGACTATCGAAGGCAAGCGCTTTAAGGATGATGAACGCAACCACATCTGCGTATCGAATAGTCTCGATTGAGACGCCACCGTCATCGAGCAAGGGTGCCTTGATTTCTTTCGAATCAAACCAGTCATGCACAATTTCAGCGTGCTCAATCGCCAGGGCGGAAACAGCTTCCCCGTCGAGGAGTTTCTTTTCAAAGGCAGGGCATTGCACATCGGCCCCCCTTAAAAATTCCACAAGGACGTATTCCTTCTCCGACAGTCTTCGCATCCAGCGCCATGCCGAGGTCCAGCCGTTGTCGTCTACAAAGGGCTCAAAGCCTCTGCCCCTGAGCTGCTGGGCAAGCGACGCATACCCCTCGCCCTCTGCAATTACTTAAAGGTTTAAAACGATGTCTACGTCGGAGGTGCCAAAGTGAGGCGGGACGTCCGGTGGAGATTGTGGAGTGAGGTAGCGGGGAACCAGACCACCAACAAGTCGCAGGGTCGACTTCAATGTTCCGAATGCGCCGAGCAGCGTCACCAGAACTTGCTCGCAGGTATCAGTTTGCTCGGCAGAGTAGCCTGCTGCAGTCTTCGGTTTTGGAGCTAAAGCCATGTATTCAGACCTTCAGAATGTCTTGTCGAAGTTGAGTCGCCAACTCTTCATTGCGACCTCGCCCATCGTGCAAATCGAGATATTGAATGAACTCGCTGGCCAGCCAGCCACCTGACTCTGGATGGGGGCGTCGAAAAAGCATCCCTGCACCTGAGCGCTCGATCAAAACGACGTTGCTGCCTTTTTCTGCCGGCTTCAAACCCAAGGCTTCGGCGAACTGAACGTGGGTCCCAGGCAAGGTTTCCAGCTCAGCTACATCGACATGAGTGAGTAACGGTGACATGTAATTAGCAGCGATTGCGCCCGTAAAGGCCCAGTCCCCAATACGGGCTCTTTCGGTTTTGAGGGCCAGGCTGTCGAGTAGCTTTTTGGGGTCGGAGGAAAAGAAATACCAGCTGGATTTGTTTTCCTTACGTTTCTGCCACACCTCAACCCAGGCATCCAGTAAGTCACCTGGTCTGCTGAGCCTGCGGCGAAGAAGACGACCTTTGCCCTCGGATTCCACCCATTCGCGCAACTCCAATTCCCGTAAAACCGATGAGACGGTAAATACAGATGTTTCAGAGATTTTTGCCAGCTCCAACCCGGTGAACCATTCGCCTCTTTTGTGCAGCAGTGCGTGGACCACCATTTCTTTAGCCCCGGCAAAAAGAGGGGCTCGTTGTTTTTTCTGGGCGGATGCAGTGGCTGGCCGATCAATATTGATCAGCCATTGATCATGACGAAAGTACAAAGAGCCGCTGGTGTCGTAATAACCCGCTCCCTGATCCTTGAGTTCTTCGCGTGCCCCCTGGCTTATTTTCTCCGCGATCACTAAGGGGATGAAGGTCTCGTTTCGCTTGTGTTCGTTTTCGATGCGATAACGTTCAAATACCCATAAAGCGTCGCGAATGTCCCGAGGGTAAACCACCCGCTTGACTGCTACGGCCACGTTCCATGTGCCGCCGGGGGACTTGATCGTCAATAGCAGGTCAATGCCGTTGGCAGGGGAACGTGCGTTTTTTTTATTGAGAATCTTGGCCCCTGTAGCGCTTTGAAAGGATTCGATGAATGCATCAATCAGCGGCTGTTGAGTGTGCTCAGGAGACTCACTTGGCATAGCGGTATGGTCCGGGTGGATTATGGAGAGATCATTTGTTTATGTTATTTAGCTAGTTTAGCTGCACAGCTAAACTAGCTAGTTATCATAAATAAAGAAAGCACTGCATGCGTTGAATCATGCCGGCTCACTCATGCTCCTCCAGATACTGCAACGCCAACTGCTCCGTCGCAGCCTTGATCGGCGGCAGCAAGTGCGGCGCGACCAGCATCATGATCTGGTACACCACCAACCGAACCTCTCCCTCGCGATCCAGAATCCGCTGGTAGTCCAGGGAAAACAGCAACGTCATGGTGATCTGTTCCACCAGTTGCCCCAACGCCTGGGTATCGCTGACCAATTGTCCCTGAGCCTTCAACCGCGCGAGCAATGACGCCAGCGTGCGCTTCAACGCATTGAGCAAATTGCGGATGCCCTTGGCCAGTTTCGGCAGGCGCCCGGCCAGGTTCGACAGGTCCTGGAACAGGAACCGGTAGTGCGCCAGGCGCTCGACGATCAGGTGCAGGAACAGCCAGTAATCTTCAGGCCCCAGCTCCACATCGGAAGGCGGATCGAGCAGCGGCGCCAACTCATTCTGGAAGCGTTCGAACAACCCCAGGATCAGTGGTTCCTTGCCGTGGAAGTGGTAGTAGAGGTTGCCGGGGCTGATCCCCATTTCGTTGGCAACTTCCATGGTGGAGACGTTCGGTTCGCCCTTGTGATTGAACAACTGCAGGGCACATTCGAGGATCCGGTCGCGGGTTTTCATCCAGTCTTCTTAATGGTCGAGTCAGGCCACGGCCGGCGCCGGCCGTGGTGGTTTGAGCGTCAGCGCACGCGGACGTAAGTGCCGGGTGCGGCTTCCATCGGTGGATAGTTCTGGTTGCCGAGGGCCATGTGGGTTTCTTTTTGCGCGCCGGAACGTTCCTGAATCCAGCTCAACCAGGGGGTCCACCAACTGCCATCGGTTTGCTTGGCGTCGTAATACCAGGCCCGTGGGTCGCTGCTCAGTTTCGGGCTTTCGACGAAGTTGGCTTTCGGGTTGGACGGCGGGTTGAGAATGCTCTGCACATGGCCGCTGTTGGACAGCACAAAGCGACGCTCACCGCCCAGCAGCAGGGTCGAGCGATACACCGCATCCCACGGCGTGATGTGATCGTTTATGCCGGCCACGCTGAAACTGTCGACCGTGACTTTCTGCAAGTCGATCGGCGTGCCACACACTTCCAGACCGCCCGGATGGCTCAGCGGGTTGTGCTTGAAGAAGTCCAGCAGGTCGCCGTGGAACGCCGCGGGCAGGCGTGTGTTGTCGTTGTTCCAGTAGAGGATGTCGAACGCCGGCGGCTCCTTGCCCAGCAGGTAGTTATTGACGAAATAACTCCAGATCAAATCGTTGGGGCGCATCCAGGCGAACACTTTGGCCATGTCGCGACCGTCGAGCACGCCCTTCTGATAGGAACGGCGCTTGGCCGCTTCCAGGGTCTGTTCGTCGGCGAACAGGGTGGCCGGGCTGTCCATTTGGCTGTCGAGCAGGCTTACCAGATAGGTCGCGCTCGACACTCGGCGCAGTTGCCGCTTGGCCTGGAGATGACCCTGCAACGCGGCAATGGTCAGCCCGCCGGCGCAGGCGCCCATCAGGTTGACTTCCCGGGCGCCGGTGATCGCCCGGCACACGTTCATCGCTTCTTCCACGGCTTCCACATAGGTCGACAGCCCCCACTCGCGGTGACGCACATCCGGGTTGCGCCAGCTGATCATGAAGGTTTGCAGGCCGTTCTTCAGGGCGAACTGGACGAAGCTGTTGTGCGGGCTGAGGTCGAAAATGTAGTACTTGTTGATCTGCGGCGGCACCACCAGCAGCGGTTTGGAATACTGCTTTTCGCTCATCGGCTTGTACTGGATCAGCTCCAGCAGCTCGTTGCGAAACACCACCGAGCCGGTGGTGGTAGCGACGGTTCTACCGACCTCGAAGGCTTGCTTGGTGACCTGCCGGGGCAAGCCATCGTTGTGCAGGAAATCGTCGATCAGGTGCCCGACACCCCGCACCAGGCTGTTGCCGCCGGAGTTGAATATCTCCTTGATCGCCAGCGGATTGAGCAAGGTGTTGGACGGGGCCACGGCATCGTTGAGCAGGGCGAAGGCGAAGTGGGCGCGGGCGCGATCATCGGGGCTCATGGCGCTCTCGTCGATCCAGTTCTTGACCTGTTTCTGCCAGCTCAGATAAGCCTGCAAGCTGCGCCGATAGAACGGGTTGAGGCTCCATGCCGGGTCGGCAAAGCGACTGTCATGCGGGTTGGTCGGGTGCAGGGTTTCCCCCAACAGCACACGACCCAACTGGCCACCCAGTTTCAGGGCATGCCGGGCGCTGTGCACCGGGTTGCGCAAACCATGGGCGGCAACACTGCGCAGGGTTGAAAACAGATCCCGACCGCGCAGGCCGGTAATCGCACTCTGTGCGTTGATGAACGCGGCGGGAGTGGGCAAAAACTCCCTCGCTGGTTTTTCGCGCATGAATCAACACTCCTTCGTCTTCAGGCCAAAAACAAACACACCGAACCAGAACACCATAGACGCTGTTATGGGTTGTTGCGCGGAACGGCGTCCTGCCATTCCCTTTCCGTCGGCTGAACGGCGGATTAGCCGCCCAATGGCGTCGGATGCGGATGCATCACAGCGCGCTGCCGCTCTTCCTCGAGGAATTTCATGATGATCGGCGCCACCGCTTCGGCGCGGGTAATCAGGAACAGATGCCCGTCATCGATGATGTGCAACTGGGCGTTGGGAATCCGCCAGGCCAGGATGCGCATGTTGATCAGTGGGATCAGCGGATCGTCATCGCCGGCCAGCACCAGCGTCGGCTGGTGGATCTTGTGCAGCCAGTGAATGCTGGTCCAGCCGAGGCCGGCGAACAGCTGCCAGTAGTAACCGAGCTTGCCCGCCGAACGCACCTTCGCCGCATGGCTGGCGGCCAGCGTCGGGTCGCGGCGGAACGAGCCGCCGTAGATCATCGGTGCAATGCGGATCACGTGGGATGGCTGGATATAACGCCGTGGGCTGGCCATCATCCACAGCACTTTCGGCTTGCCGGGCACCATTACCGCGCCCGCTGCCGTGGCCGCCAGCACCAGTTTCTTGCAGCGCTCCGGATAGTCATAGGCGAACTGTTGCGCCAGGGCACCGCCCCAGGACACGCCGATCACGTTGACTTGGCCGTAGTCGAGATAGTCGAGCATCCGTGCCGTGAGTTTTGCCAGGCCCGGGAAGCGATACGGGTGATTCGGCGTTGACGAGCCGCCAACCCCGGGAACGTCGAAGGCGATGACTTCCAGGTCCGGGTCCAGCGCCGCGACGAACGGAAACACCAGCTCCAGGTTGGCGCCGATGCCGTTGAAAATCAGCAAGGGCGTCAAGTGAGGCTTGCCGGGGCGTACCGCAGTGCGGAGGGTCTGGCCATCCAAGTCGACGGTACGAAAAATGAACGGTTGCGGCATGCTTCAGGCCCTGTGGGTCTCGCTCTCAAATTCATCCCCGATCCCCTGTAGGAGCGAAGCTTGCTCGCGAAGACGTCAGTCCAGTCGACATCTACGTTGAATGAACGACCGCTTTCGCGAGCAAGCTTCGCTCCTACAGAGGGCGAGGTGTGTCAGTTACCGCTCATGTACGTAAGTGCCCGGCGCAGCTTCGCCCGCCGTGTAGGTTTTGTTGCCCAGAACAGTCGGGGATTTCTTCAGCTTGCCTGAACGCTCGGCCTGCCATGCTTGCCAATGCAGCCACCAGGAATCGGTGTGCTTGGTGGAGTTCTCTTGCCAGTCCTCGGCCTTCACCGGCATGTCGGCGCTGGTCATGTAGCGCGACTTCGGGTTGCCCGGCGGGTTGAGGATGCTCTGGATGTGCCCGCTGCTCGACAGCACGAATTCGACGTTGCCGCCGAACAGTTGCGCCGATTTGTAGCAGGACTTCCACGGGGTGATGTGGTCGTTGGTACCGGCCAGGGAAAAGATGTCGGCGGTGACCTGCTTGAGATCGATCGGCGTGCCGCACACTTCCAGGGCGTTGGCGCGGATCAGTGGATTGCTCTTGAACATCTCGATCAGATCGCCGTGGAACGCGGCCGGCAACCGGGTGGTGTCGTTGTTCCAGAACAGGATGTCGAACACCGGCGGCTCGTTACCCAACAGGTAGTTGTTGACCCAGTAGTTCCAGATCAGGTCGTTGGGGCGCATCCAGGCAAAGACTTTCGCCATGTCGCGGCCTTCCAGTACGCCGGCCTGGTAGGAATGACGCTTGGCGGCTTCGAGGGTCTGCTCGTCGACGAACAGGGCCACGTCGCTGTCCAGGGTGGTGTCCAGCACGCTCACCAGCAAGGTCAGGGCGTTGACCTTCTTCTCGCCGATCGCCGCGTAGTGGCCCAGCAGGGCGGTGCAGGTGATGCCGCCGGAACAGGCGCCGAGCATGTTCACGTCTTTGCTGCCGGTGATCGCCATCACCACATCCACCGCTTCCTTGAGCGCCTCGATGTAGGTGGACAGGCCCCACTCGCGCTGTTCCTTGGTCGGGTTGCGCCAGCTGACAATGAACGTCTGTACGTTGTTGCGCAGGCAGAAGCGCGCCAGGCTCTTGTCTGGGCTCAGGTCGAAGACATAGAACTTGTTGATCTGCGGCGGGACCACCAGCAGGGGGCGTTCGTGCACCTGCTCGGTGATCGGCCGGTACTGGATCAGCTCCAGCACGTCGTTGCGAAACACCACCGCGCCTTCGGTCACACCCAGGGATTTGCCGACTTCGAAGGCGCCCATGTTGACCTGGCTCGGCATGCCACCGTTGTGGACGATGTCCTTGGCCAGATGGGAGAGGCCGTCGAGCAGGCTCTTGCCGCCGGTTTCGAAGAAGCGCTTGACCGCCGCGGGGTTGGCCGCACTGTTGGTCGGGGCCATGGCTTCGGTCATGAGGTTGATCACGAAGTGCCCGCGGGCGACGTCTTTGGGCGACAGGCTGCTGTCGTCGATCCAGGCATGCAGTTCCTTGCGCCACGCCAGGTAAGTTTGCAGATAACGTTTGTAAAGCGGGTTCTGGCTCCAGGCCGGATCGGCAAAGCGACGGTCATCGCCCGGCGGGTGCAGCTCGGATTTGCCGAACAGCACATTCTTGAGTTCGAGGCTGAAATGAGCGACATGCTTGACGCTGTGAATCGGTTGTTTGATGGCCTGCCGGAGCACCATCCGAGCAGAAGCCAGTAGATCCTTTCCACGCAGCCCAACAACAGGATTAAGCCCCAGGGTGTTTTCCGAGGCTTGATACTTCAGGTCATCGTTGTTCTTGTTACTCATCTACGACGCTCCATTGTCCTGAGACGAGTACCCGGGGCCAGCCGTGTAGTCACACAACCAATACCAGGTACTGCTGCTCGGGTGACCGTTAATACTGCATCGCTGCTTTTTCAACACAACGAGCACTGCAGGGAACTTGCCAGTTCCATTGGTTACCCGAGTTTAATTTTTTTCGCAAGCGGGCCGATCCTCGACGTCGCAGCGGAGCATTCAAACAGATGAAATTAGAAAATGCCCTCTAAAGAGCAAGAGGCCTGACCTAGAGCATCAGCTTGACGATGGACTGGCTCGGATCGCGGGTTTTGCCAGCGGCTTTGAGCTCGGCAAGATAATCGTTCCAGAGGTCTTCCTGGCGCACGGCCAACTGGTACAGGTATTCCCAGGTGAACAGGCCGCTGTCGTGGCCGTCATCGAAGGTCAATTTCAGTGCGTACTGACCGGCCGGTTCTACTTTGCTCAGGCCGACGGCGATCTTGCCAAATTGCAGGATAGGTTTGCCGTGGCCCTGGACCTCGGCGGAGGGAGAATGCACGCGCAGGAACTCGGCGGGCAGGTGATATTCCTCGCCGGACGCGTATTTCAGCGACAGGGTTTTCGAGGCTTTGTGCAACTTGATGTCGGTGGGAATCTGGCTCATGGAGCCAGCCTACAAGCTCCAAGCTTCAAGCTGCAAGAGGTAGGTGACCAACTTGCAGCTTGCGGCTTGCAACTTGTCGCTCTACAGAATGTAGCGCGACAGGTCTTCGTTCTGCGCCAATTCACCGAGGTGGCTGTTGACGTACTCGGCGTCGATCAGGATCACCTTGTCATCGTGGGCGCTGGCCAGGTCGCCGGCGCTGAACGACACCTCTTCCAGCAGACGCTCAAGCAGCGTGTGCAGGCGACGGGCACCGATGTTCTCGGTTTTCTCGTTGACCTGCCAGGCGATCTCGGCGATGCGCTTGATCCCGTCCGGCTGGAACTCGATGGTCAAGCCTTCGGTTTTCAGCAGGGCGCAATACTGCTCGGTCAGCGACGCGTGTGGTTCGCTGAGGATGCGCTCGAAGTCTTCCGGGGTCAGCGCCTTCAATTCCACGCGGATCGGCAGACGACCTTGCAGCTCAGGCACCAGGTCACTCGGCTTGCTCAAATGGAACGCACCGGAGGCGATAAACAGGATGTGGTCAGTCTTGACCATGCCCAGCTTGGTGTTGACGGTGCAGCCTTCGATCAGCGGCAGCAAGTCGCGTTGCACGCCTTCACGGGAGACGTCGACGCCACCGGAATTGCCGCGCTTGGCGACCTTGTCGATTTCGTCGATGAACACGATACCGTGCTGCTCGACCGCTTCCAGGGCCTTGGCCTTCAACTCTTCGTCGTTGACCAGGCGCCCGGCTTCTTCGTCACGCACCAGTTTCAGGGCTTCCTTGACCTTGAGCTTGCGGCTTTTCTTTTTGCCCTTGCCCATGTTGGCGAACAGGCTTTGCAGCTGGTTGGTCATCTCTTCCATGCCCGGTGGCGCAGAGATATCGACGCCCGCCACTTCGGCGACTTCGATTTCGATCTCCTTGTCATCCAGCTGGCCTTCACGCAGGCGCTTGCGGAACAGCTGACGGGTGTTGGAATCAGCCGACGACGTCGATTCTTCGTTGCTGAAACCCATGCGTGCCGGTGGCAGCAGGGCGTCGAGGATGCGGTCTTCGGCGGCGTCTTCGGCGCGGTGGCGAACCTTGGTCATTTCCTGTTCGCGCAGCAGCTTGATCGCGGCGTCAGCCAGATCACGAATGATCGACTCGACGTCACGGCCGACATAGCCGACTTCGGTGAACTTGGTCGCTTCGACTTTGATGAACGGCGCGTTGGCCAGCTTGGCCAGGCGACGGGCGATCTCGGTTTTACCGACACCGGTCGGGCCGATCATCAGGATGTTCTTTGGTGTTACTTCAACACGCAGCTCTTCCGGCAGCTGCATCCGGCGCCAGCGGTTACGCAGCGCGATGGCGACGGCGCGCTTGGCATCGTCCTGGCCGATGATATGGCGATTGAGTTCGTGGACGATTTCACGGGGAGTCATGGACATAGTAATTGGCGGTCCTCTGGTCAAAGTGAGCCGTGGCACAAGGCCGAAACAGGCTTACTCGGCGAGGTCCTGCTCCTCAATGGTGAAGGTGTGGTTGGTGAATACACAGATGTCGCCGGCGATACCGAGCGCGGTTTCGACGATTTCCCGAGCCGACAGGTCGGTTTTCTTCAGCAAGGCGCTGGCTGCGGCTTGAGCGTAGCCGCCACCGGAACCCATGGCGATCAGACCTTCTTCGGGTTCGACCACGTCACCGTTGCCGGTGATGATCAGGGAAGCGTCTTTGTTGGCGACCGCGAGCATGGCTTCGAGGCGGCTGAGGGAGCGGTCGGTGCGCCATTCTTTGGCGAGTTCGACGGCGGCGCGAACCAGGTGACCCTGATGTTTCTCGAGCTGGCCTTCAAAACGCTCGAACAGGGTGAAGGCGTCAGCGGTGGCCCCGGCAAAACCGGCGATGACCTGACCGTGGTACAGGCGACGAACTTTCTTCGCGTTGCCTTTCATCACGGTATTGCCGAGAGAAACCTGGCCGTCGCCGCCCATGACGACTTTGCCGTGGCGGCGAACTGAAACGATGGTGGTCAAGGGAGAGTCTCCACGCAGCGGGGCGAAAATGCCTTATGCCAACTCATATGGGGGTGGTGGAGATTTTTTCAACTGTAAGCAGCGGCGGGGGACGAGCGGTGTTAAGCGGGGGAGGGTGTGTTGTTTGTTCTGGCGCCTTCGCGGGCAAGCCTCGCTCCTACAGGTTTATGTCGTTCGCATTTACGGCGAACGGCGCATTTCCTGTAGGAGCGAGGCTTGCCCGCGAAGAACGATCACGCGGTACTGCTGACGAAATCAGCGGCTCTGGCGTTGTTGTAACAACAGGTTGCTGAAACCGCTGCCGGCCAGTTGTTTCTGGGCGGTGGTCAGTTGTTCGCGGTTGCTGAACGGCCCGACCAATACCCGATACCAGGTTTCATCCTTGACCATGCCGGACTCAACCGCCACGGCCTGGCCGAGCAAGATGATCTGCGCGCGAACCTTGTCGGCGTCAGCTTCCTTGCGGAACGAGCCCGCCTGCAAGAAGAACTTGGTCACCGGTGCCGCTTTGGAAACCGGTGGCGGCGGTGGCGGGGTGATCCCGGCGAGCGCGGCCTGGGCCCGTGCGGTGTCGATCTTCGCGGCTTGCTCTGGCGTCACCGGGGTGGTCGGCACCGTCGGTACTTGCGGCGTCGGCAGGGTTTTCTCCGGCACCGCGTCCGGCGGCACGATCACTTCCGATTCCGGCAACAGGGTGTAGAAGTCGTACTTCGGCTTCACCGGTTGCGTCGGGCTCGGCGGGGTCTTGTTGGCCTCGGCGATCTTGCTGGCTTTCTGCTGCTCGATTTTTTCGCGCTTGACGCTTTCACTGCCCTTGCCCGGCTCCAGTTTCATCAGGAACACGATAAACGCGCCGACCGTCAGGCCGATGGCCATCCACAGCCAGCCCGGGATCGGCTGTTTGGCAGGAGCGGTGTAACGACTGGCGCCACGCTTGGGTGCAGGTTTTTTCTTGGCAGCCAACTTACATACGCTCCAGAGTTTCCAGACCCAAGAGTTCCAGGCCTTGCTTGAGTGTGCGGCCGGTCAGCGCGGCGAGGCGCAGGCGGCTCTGCATTTGCGCCGGAGTGTCGGCGGTGAGGATCGGGCAGTTCTCGTAGAAGCTGGAGAACAGACCGGCGACATCGTACAGGTAGGTGCAGAGGATGTGCGGCGTTCCTTTGTCGGAAACGTTGTTCAGCACTTCGCCGAACTGCGCCAGTTTGGCCGCCAGCTCATGTTCGTGCGGTGCTTCAAGGACAATCTGGCCTTCGACTTCGGTGAAATCCTTGCCCAGCTTGCGGAATACACCGGCGACGCGGGTGTAGGCGTACAGCAGGTACGGCGCGGTGTTGCCTTCGAAGTTCAGCATCAGGTCGAAGTTGAAGCTGTAGTCGCTGGTGCGGTGCTTGGACAGGTCGGCGTATTTCACCGCGCCAATGCCCACGACCTTGGCGATGTTGCGCAGATCGTCTTCGGCCAGCTCCGGGTTCTTCTCTTTCACCAGGGTGTAGGCGCGGTCCTTGGCTTCGTTCAGCAGGTCCACCAGTTTCACGGTGCCGCCGTCACGGGTCTTGAACGGACGGCCATCGGCGCCGTTCATGGTGCCGAAGCCCATGTGCTCCATTTCCATCGGGTGCGTCACGAAACCGGCCAGGCGCGCGACCTGGAACACTTGCTGGAAGTGCAGGGCCTGGCGCTGGTCGACGAAGTACAGCGCGCGATCAGCCTTGAGCTTGCCGCTGCGATAACGCACGGCCGCCAGGTCGGTGGTGGCGTAGAGGTAGCCACCGTCGGCCTTGACGATGATCACCGGCAGCGGGTCGCCGTCGGCGTTCTTGAATTCGTCGAGGAACACGCACTGGGCGCCGTTGCTCTCGACCAGCAGGCCAGCAGCCTTGAGGTCATTGACCACGTTGATCAGGTCGTCGTTGTAGGCGCTTTCGCCCATCACGTCGGCCATGGTCAGTTTCACGTTCAGTTGTTCGTAGATCGCCTGGCAGTGGGACAGCGAGATATCGCGGAAGCGTGTCCACAGGGCCAGGCACTCGGCGTCGCCGGCCTGCAACTTGACCACCAGGCCACGGGCGCGGTCGGCGAACTCTTCGGATTCGTCGAAGCGCTGCTTGGCGGCGCGGTAGAAGTTTTCCAGGTCCGACAGCTCGTCACTGGTGATCGGGTTTTCCTGCAGATAGGCCATCAGCATGCCGAACTGGGTGCCCCAGTCGCCGACGTGGTTCTGACGGATCACTTCGTCGCCGAGGAATTCCAGTACGCGCGCCACGCCGTCGCCAATGATGGTCGAGCGCAAGTGGCCGACGTGCATCTCTTTGGCCAGGTTCGGTGCCGACAGGTCGACCACGGTTCGCTGCACCGGACCGGACTTGCGCACGCCGACATGCTGGTCGGCCAAAGCGGCGTCCAGGCGCGAAGCCAGGGCGTCAGTGTTCTGGAAGAAGTTCAGGAAGCCCGGACCGGCGATTTCGGTCTTGGTGACGTTTTCGTCAGCGGGCAGGGCGGCGATGATCTTTTCCGCCAGATCGCGGGGCTTCATGCCCGCCGGTTTGGCCAGCATCATCGCGATATTGCTGGCGAAGTCGCCGTTCTTCTTGTCGCGGGAGTTTTCCACCTGGATCGCCGGCGACAGGCCTTCAGGCAACACACCTTCGTTGACGAGTTGGGTGATGGCTTGTTGGATCAGCTGGCGAATGGTGTCTTTCATGGTGTTCTCTTTCGACCGCAAGCGCGGCGGCGCCTGGATGCGCTAGTGGAAAAACTGGGCATTATCCGTGGCATGGACGTGCTTGCCAACTATAGCGGGCAGGTTAGGGATATGTGGCGATCTCAAAATCAATACAAATCGACGGGATCAACATCCAATGACCACCGCACCGCCCGCCCACTCGGCATCTGTTCCAGCATCAACAACCAGCTGCTGAGCAACCGATGCAGCGGCGCCCGCGCCGTGGCCTGCAACAACAACTGCGCCCGATAACGCCCGGCCCGACGCTCCATCGGCGCCGGCACCGGCCCGAGCAATTCGATCCCGCTCAGGTTCTGCTCGGCCAGCAATCGTTCCGCCTCGCTGCACGCCTCATCGAGAAAGCCTTCGGCCTGTCCCGGTTTGTGCGCTTCGGCCCGCAGCAGTGCCAGGTGCGCAAATGGCGGCAGGCCGGCGGCGCGACGTTCGCTCAAGGCTTGCTCGGCAAACGCGAAGTAACCCTGTTCAGTCAGTTGCACCAGCAGCGGATGGTCGGCCAGGTGGGTCTGGATGATCACTCGGCCCGGCTCTTCAGCCCGGCCGGCGCGGCCGGCGACCTGGACGATCAGCTGCGCCATGCGCTCGCTGGCGCGGAAGTCGCCGGAGAACAACCCGCCGTCGGCATCCAGAATCGACACCAGCGTCACCCGTGGAAAGTGGTGCCCTTTGGCAAGCATCTGCGTGCCGACCAGAATGCACGGCTGGCCTTTCTGGATGGTGGCGAACAGCTGATTCATCGCGTCCTTGCGCGACGTACTGTCGCGATCGACCCGCAGCACCGGCACGTCCGGGAACAGAATCGCCAAACGCTCTTCGGCGCGCTCGGTGCCCGCGCCCACGGGCCGCAGATCGACCTTGCCGCATTTCGGGCAGTGCCGGGGCACGCGTTCGACGTAGCCGCAATGGTGGCAGCGCAGCTCGCCGGAGCGCTGGTGCACAGTCATCCGCGCATCGCAGCGCTGACACTCGGACATCCAGCCGCAATCGTGGCAAAGCAAGGTCGGGGCAAAACCGCGACGGTTGAGAAAGACCAATACTTGCTGGCCGGCGGCCAGGGTCTGACCGATGGCTTGCTGCATCGGCCCGGAAATGCCGCTGTCCAGTGGACGGCTTTTCACATCCAGGCGCAGGAAACGCGGCTGCTTGGCGCCACCTGCACGCTCGTTCAAGCGTAGGAGACCGTAACGACCGGTGTAGGCGTTATGCAGGCTTTCCAGCGAAGGCGTGGCGGAGCCGAGGACAATCGGGATGTTTTCCTGCCGCGCACGGACCAGCGCCAGGTCGCGAGCGTGGTAGCGCAGGCCCTCCTGCTGTTTATAGGAGCCGTCGTGCTCTTCGTCGATGATGATCAGGCCGGGGTTTTTCATCGGCGTGAACAGCGCCGAACGGGTGCCGATAATAATGTCGGCATCGCCGTCCCGGGCCGCGAGCCAGGCTTCCAGGCGTTCGCGATCATTGACCGCCGAGTGGATCAGCGCGATGCGCGCATTGAAGCGCTGCTCGAAGCGCGCCAGGGTCTGCGGCCCGAGGTTGATCTCCGGGATCAGCACCAGCGCTTGCTTGCCGGCTTCGAGGGTTTCGCGGATCAACTGCAAATAGACTTCGGTCTTGCCACTGCCGGTGACGCCGGCCAGCAGGAACGCGTGATAGCTGTCGAACCCGGCGCGGATCGCCTCGTAGGCTGCGCGCTGTTCCGGGTTGAGCGGAAGTTCCGGTTGCGCCAGCCAGCGTTCGTGGCGGGCGTCGGGGGCGTGTTTGCGGATTTCGACTTGCACCAGGTCTTTGGCCAGCAACAGGTCGAGGCTGTCCTTGCTCAGCATCAATTTGCTCAGCAACTGATGAGCGACACCGTGGGGGTGCTGGGCCAGCGTGGCCAGGGCTTCACGCTGACGCGGAGCGCGGGCGATGCGCGGATCATCCAGGCTGGCGCCGGGGGCGGCGGACCAGAAGCGCTCTTGGCGGGCTTCGGCCAGTTCGCCCTGGCGCAGCAGCACCGGCAGCGCCCAGCTCAAGGTATCGCCGAGGCTGTGCTGGTAATACTGGGACGTCCACAGGCACAGCTTGAACAGCGCCGGTGGCAGCGGCGGCGTGGTATCGAGCAGGGCGATGGCCGGCTTGAGCTTTTCCACCGGCACTTCGCTGGTGTCGGTGACCTCCACCAGAATGCCGATCATCTCCCGCCGGCCGAACGGCACCCGCAGGCGCATGCCCGGCTGCAACTGGGCGCGCAGGACCCCGGCCGGGGCACGGTAATCGAACAGGCGGCGCAGGGGCGAGGGCAGGGCGAGGCGCAGAATGGCGTCGGGCACGCGAAGGTTTTCTCGATGATGGGGCGGTGAAGAAGGCAGGGAGCCTAGCAGACGGTCGGTAGAAGGGACAGCTTGCGTGATTGCAAAGGTCTGGTAGAATCCGCGGCCTAATTACGTGCGGTATTCAACAATAGTGTTGAGTGGCGGCACGCTAGCCTGAGGAATACACCATGAAAGCCGATATCCATCCAGCGTACGAAACCATTGCAGTCACTTGCAGCTGCGGCAACAAGTTCGAAACCCGTTCGAACCTGTGCAAGCCACTGGGTACTGACGTATGCAACGAGTGCCACCCGTTCTACACCGGTAAGCAGAAGACTCTGGATACTGGCGGCCGTGTACAGCGCTTCGCAGACCGTTTCGGTGCCTTCGGCAAGAAACCTGCTGCTGCAGAGTAAGGTTCAAAGGCCTTATGGGCTTTTCCTTGCTAATGAAAAAGGCGTCCCTTGTGGGCGCCTTTTTTGTGTCTGCGATTTGGCTTTCCGGCGCCCAGGCCTTTTGCCCTGCGCCGAGCGGTTTGACGCCTGTTGCCGTGCAACGGGTGGTGGACGGCGACACCCTGCGCCTGCGCGATGGCCGCAGCGTGCGCATGATCGGCCTGAACACCCCGGAACTGGGCAAGCAAGGCCGAAGCGACGAACCCTTCGCCGTGGCGGCGCGCAAACGCCTCGAAGCGTTGGTGGCTGCCAGCAAGGGCCGGGTCGGTTTGCTGCCGGGTAAAGAGGGCAAGGATCGCTACGGTCGCACATTGGCCCATGTCTACAGTGCCGACGGCGCCAGTCTCGAGGCGCAAATGCTCGCCGAAGGTCTCGGTTTTCAGGTGGCGATCGCGCCGAATGTCGATTTGGTGAGTTGCCAGCAGGCGGCGGAACGCGCGGCCCGGCAGGCGGGTCGCGGGCTATGGCGGCAATCGCCTGTACTGAAAGCGGATCAGATCAAGGCGTCCGGTTTTGCGCTGCTCAGCGGTCGTGTGAGCAAGGTTCAGCGCAATCGCGGCGGGGTTTGGATCGAGTTGCAGGATTCAGTTGTATTGCGCGTTGCACCCAATGTGCTGGGGCGGTTCGATGTGGCCGCGCTGGAACGTCTGAAGGGCAAGCAGATCGAGGCGCGTGGCTGGGTGCTGGACCGTTCGCGTCGGGGCGGACTCGAAAAAGGCCAGGCGCGATGGCTTTTACCTTTGAGTGATCCGGCTATGCTTCAAGCAGGACGCCGATAAAAAATTGTAGACATTTTTTGATGGGATTGTGAACAGTCAACCCCTTGTGTTCCGTGGCTCTTGGCCCAAAGTCGTAGGCCCGGGCGCTTGACAGGGGTGACTGGTCAGTCTTGTAGGGACTTTGCGACACGCGTATCCTCGGCGGTCCGTCTGTCCAACAGTAAAAAGCGGAATGCCCACATGTCTGATTTGAAAACTGCCGCTCTCGAATATCACGCCCATCCTCGTCCAGGGAAGCTGAGTGTCGAGCTCACCAAGGCCACCGCTACCGCCCGCGACCTGTCGCTGGCCTACAGCCCCGGCGTAGCCGAACCAGTACGCGAAATCGCCCGCGATCCTGAACTGGCCTACAAATACACCGGCAAAGGCAACCTGGTTGCAGTCATTTCCGATGGCACCGCGATTCTCGGCCTGGGTAACCTCGGCCCATTGGCTTCCAAGCCTGTGATGGAAGGCAAAGGCGTGCTGTTCAAGCGCTTCGCCGGCATCGACGTGTTCGACATCGAAGTCGACTCCGAAAGCCCGCAAGCCTTCATCGACACCGTCAAGCGTATCTCCATCACCTTCGGTGGCATCAACCTGGAAGACATCAAGGCACCTGAGTGCTTTGAGATCGAACGTGCCCTGATCGAGCAGTGCGACATTCCAGTGTTCCACGATGACCAGCACGGCACCGCGATCGTTACCGCGGCCGGCATGATCAACGCCCTAGAAATCGCTGGCAAAACCCTGGCCGACGCCAAGATCGTCTGCCTGGGCGCCGGTGCGGCCGCCATCTCCTGCATGAAATTGCTGGTGAGCATGGGCGCCAACATCGAAAACATCTTCATGGTTGACCGTACCGGTGTGATCCACTCCGGCCGTGACGACCTGAACCAGTACAAGGCTGTGTTCGCTCACGCGACTGAAAAACGCACCCTGGCTGACGCCCTGACCGGTGCAGACGTGTTCGTCGGCCTGTCCGGCCCGAACCTGCTGAGCGCCGAAGGCCTGAAGTCCATGGCGGCCAACCCGATCGTGTTCGCGTGCTCCAACCCTGATCCGGAAATCGCCCCGGAACTGGCTCACGCCACCCGTGATGACGTGATCATGGCGACCGGCCGTTCGGACTACCCGAACCAGGTCAACAACGTACTGGGCTTCCCGTTCATCTTCCGTGGTGCCCTGGACGTTCGCGCCAAGCGCATCAACGAAGAAATGAAAGTGGCTGCGGCCAACGCCCTGCGTGAACTGGCCAAGCTGCCGGTTCCTCAGGAAGTGTGCGACGCCTACGGCGGCATCAAGCTGGAATTCGGTCGTGAGTACATCATCCCGAAACCAATGGACGCCCGCCTGATCACCGTGATCTCCGATGCCGTGGCCAAAGCCGCTATCGAGACCGGCGTAGCGACCCTGCCGTATCCGAAGAACTACCCGCTGAAAAGCGTGGATGACGTGTTCAACGGATAAGAGCAGCGCCCATAAAAAACCCAGCCTAGTGCTGGGTTTTTTATGGGCTTCAAGTGACAAGCTACAAGCTGCAAGTCAAAAGCGGCGCGCATGGCTCTTGCTTCTTCTTGCCGCTTAAAGCTTGCCGCTTGTAGCTGTTTTGATCGTTCCCACGCGCAGCAAAGGAATGCAGCCCGGGACGCTCCGCGTCCCTTCTCACAGCCGAACGCGGAGCGTCCGTTGAGGCATTCCCACGCGGAGCGAGGGAACGATCATCGCAGCGCCCATAAAAAACCCAGCCTAGTGCTGGGTTTTTTATGGGCTTCAAGTGGCAAGCTACAAGCTGCAAGTTAAAAGCGGTGCGCATGGCTCTTGCTTCTTCTTACCGCTTAAAGCTTGCCGCTTGTAGCTGTTTCTCTAGAACAAATCGATCGGCGCCGCTTCGTCCGCCGGCAACGGGCTGCCCGGCGCGGTGCCGTTGCCCAGTTCGCTGGCCGTCGGTGGCGTGTCTTCGGCCTTGAACAGCTCGAAGTAGGCCCCAGGCGTGCTTGGCGTGGCCGCACGGCCGCTGACCGGGTCGACCCGCAGGCTGAGGATGCCTTCCGGCTCCGCTTGCGTGTGTGGCGGCTTATCCTTGAGCGCGGCAGCCATGTAGTTCATCCAGATCGGCAGCGCGACGGTGCCGCCGAACTCTCTGCGACCGAGGCTCTCGGGTTGGTCGAAACCGGTCCAGACCGTGGTCACGTAATCGGCGTTGTAACCGGAGAACCAGGCGTCCTTGGATTCGTTGGTCGTACCGGTCTTGCCTGCGATGTCGGAGCGGCCCAAAGCCAGTGCGCGACGGCCGGTGCCACGCTTGATCACGTCCTCCAGCATGCTGTTGAGAATGAACGTGGTGCGGCCATCGACGATACGTTCGGCCAGGGCCGGGGTTTGCGGCACCGTAGCGGGAGCGGTCGTGGCCTCGCCAGGAGGCGGGTTGACCGTGAACGTCTGGGCGACCGGTGCGGCGATGCCACTGGTCGCCGCATCGCCCTTAGGCACGCTCGGCGGATTGGCGACGAACAGCGTGTCGCCGTTGCGGCTTTCGATCTTGTCGATGATGTACGGCGTGATCTTGTAGCCGCCGTTGGCGAACGTGCTCCAGCCGGTGGCGATTTCCATCGGCGTGAGGGTCGCGGTGCCGAGGGCCAGGGACAGGTTGCGTGGCAGGTCCTGCTTGTTGAAGCCGAACTTGCTGATGTAATCGATGGTGCGATCAACGCCCAAGGCCTGCAGCAGACGGATCGACACCAGGTTACGCGACTTGTACAGGCCTTCGCGCAAGCGGATCGGGCCGAGGAAGGTGTTGGTGTCGTTCTTCGGACGCCAGACCTTGTCCAGGTACTCGTCGACAAACACGATCGGCGCATCGTTCACCAGGGTGGCGGCGGTGTAGCCGTTATCCAGGGCGGCACTGTAGACGAACGGTTTGAAGCTCGAGCCCGGCTGACGCTTGGCTTGCAAGGCGCGGTTGTAGTTGCTCTGCTCGAAAGCGAAGCCGCCGACCAGCGAGCGAATTGCGCCGTTCTGCGGATCCAGGGAAACCAAGGCGCCCTGTGCCTGCGGGATCTGGCTGAACTTCAGTGAGTTGTCCGGCTGGCGCTGCACACGAATCAGGTCGCCGACTTGGGCCACGTCCGCCGGCTGCTTCGGATTGGCACCCATGCTGTTGGTGTTGAGGAATGGCCGTGCCCATTTCATGGTGTCCCAACTGACGTGCTCGTCGCCGGTGCGGGTCATCACTTGCAGGCCATTCTTGTCGACCTGGGTAACGATGGCCGGCTCCAGGCTGCTGATGGTGCGCTGCTTGGTCAGTTCGGTGGCCCAGGCTTCGCGGGTCTTGCCCGGCAGGCGCGACTCGGGACCACGATAGCCGTGACGCTGGTCGTAGGTCATCAAGCCTTCGTGGAGCGCGGTGTTGGCCATTTCCTGCAAGTTGCTCGGCACCGTGGTGGTGACGCGGAAACCTTCGGTGTAGGCGTCGCTGCCATAGCGGCCGACCATTTCGGCGCGGGCCATTTCAGCGATGTACGGCGCATTCACTTCCGGGGTCGGCACGTGATAGCTGGCGTTCAGCGGTTCGTTGATCGCGGTGGTGTAGTCGGCTTCGGTGATTTTCCCGAGCTTGTACATGCGCCCCAGGATCCAGTCGCGACGCTCCTTGCTGCGGGCCGGGTTGGCCAACGGGTTGAAGCGCGACGGGGCTTTGGGCAGACCGGCGATCATCGCCATCTGCGCCAGGCTCACATCACGGATCGATTTGCCGTAGTAAACCTGCGCGGCGGCCTCGATGCCGTAGGCGCGGTTGCCCAGGTAGATCTTGTTGACGTACAACTCAAGGATTTCGTCCTTGGTCAACTGCCGTTCAATCTGCAAGGCCAGGAGGATTTCAGTGGTTTTGCGCGAGAAGCTGCGTTCGCTGGTCAGGAAGAAGTTCTTCGCGACCTGCATGGTAATGGTGCTGCCGCCGGACTGGATGTGGCCGCTTTTGACCAATTGGGTCGCCGCACGCATCAGGCTGCTCGGGTCGACGCCATAGTGGTTGGCGAAGTTATCGTCTTCAGCACTTAGTAACGCATTGATGAAATTGGGGGGAATGTCGGCGAACCGGATCGGCGTGCGGCGCATTTCGCCGAATTCTGCAATCAACTTGTTATCGCTGCTGTATACCCGTAGAGGAATCTGCAACTGAATGCTTCTCAGCGCCTCCACGGACGGCAAACCCGGACTAAGGTAAAGATAGGCGCCACTGAGACCTAAAAGCAGTCCGCAGAAAACGGCGACGATGGACCAACCGAAAAATTTCAGCAGACGAATCAAGGCGTTTGGACATCCAGGGTAAAGAATGAATTTGGCGTCAGGGTCTCGACTACACAGAGAACGACCCGCGCGGGCAGTAAAAGCGGAAAAAATCGCTGGGCATTATAAGCATTTTTCCGCCGGGGGCGTCATTGGCGCTTCTGTCAAGACGCAGTGATTGAACGCAATGCACATTACAGAGTCCGTAACTCACGGATAGTCATAGGGAATTGGTAGTGCTAGGACTCTTCAATAAAAAGACCAGAACGCTTCTGGGGATCGACATCAGCTCCACGTCGGTGAAGCTTCTGGAGCTGAGCCGCCAGGGCGATCGCTACCGGGTCGAGGCCTATGCGGTCGAACCGCTGCCGGCCAGCGCCGTCATCGAAAAAAACATCGCCGAGCTCGAAGGCGTGGGCCAGGCCCTGTCTCGCGTGCTGCTCAAGGCCCGCACCGGGATCCGCAATGTCGCCGTGGCCGTGGCCGGTTCGGCGGTGATCACCAAGACCATCGAGATGGATGCCGGGCTGTCCGACGACGAGATGGAAAACCAGCTCAAGATCGAGGCCGATCAATACATTCCTTACCCTTTGGACGAGGTCGCCATCGACTTCGAAGTCCAGAATGTGTCGGTGCGCAACCCCGAACGGGTCAATGTTTTGCTTGCCGCCTGTCGAAAAGAAAACGTCGAGGTCCGTGAGGCTGCCCTGGCCCTGGCCGGGTTGACCGCCAAGGTCGTGGACGTCGAAGCCTACGCCCTGGAGCGCTCCTTTGGCCTGCTGGCGCCCCAGCTCGCTTCCAATCAAGAGCGTCCGACCGTTGCGGTGGTGGACATCGGCGCGACCATGACCACCCTGAGCGTGCTGCACAACGGCCGGATCATCTACACCCGCGAACAATTGTTCGGCGGTCGCCAACTCACCGAAGAGATCCAGCGCCGTTACGGCCTGACGGTCGAGCAGGCCGGGCTGGCGAAGAAACAGGGCGGCTTGCCGGACGACTACGTCAGCGAGGTGTTGCAACCGTTCCGCGAAGCGTTGGTGCAGCAGGTCTCCCGTTCATTGCAGTTTTTCTTTGCGTCCGGCCAGTACAACGCGGTCGACTATATTCTGCTGGCCGGCGGCACGGCCTCGGTGCCCGGGCTCGATCGGTTGATCGAACAACGACTGGGCACCCCGACCCAGGTCGCCAACCCGTTCGCCGACATGTCGCTGAGCAGCAAGGTCAACGCCGGCGCCCTGGCCAGCGATGCGCCGGCCTTGATGATTGCCTGCGGTCTGGCCCTCAGGAGTTTCGACTGATGGCGCGGATCAACCTTTTACCCTGGCGTGAAGAGCTGCGCGAAGAGCGCCGAAAGCGCTTTCTGCTGACGTTGGTGGGCGTGCTGGTCGGTTCGGTGGGCCTGGTCCTGATTGCCAACCAGGTTTTCAGCAGCGCCATCAGCCAGCAAATGGCCCGCAACGATTACCTCGGCAAACAGATCGCCGTGGTCGATGAGCGGATCAAGCAAATCAGCGACCTCAAGGCCCGCCGCCAGCAACTGGTGGAGCGCATGCGCATCATCCAGGACCTGCAGGGCAACCGGCAGATCAGCGGGCGTATCTTCGAGCAGTTGGCGCGTACCCTGCCGGACGGCGTGTATTTCACCGAAGTGAAAATGCAAGGCAAGAGCCTGGCCATTACCGGCGCGGCCGAGTCGAACAACAAGGTCTCGGAGCTGATGCGCAATCTCGATGCCTCGGACTGGTTCGACGCGCCAAGCCTGACCGAGGTCAAGGCGACGACCGCCGGTCAGTTGGACCAGGCCAACGTCTTTCAGTTGACCGTGCGTCAGACCCGACCAGTCTCGATGGAGGCCGCTAAATGACGCCATCGGAATGGTTCGAAGGGCTGCGCAAGATCGACATCAATGATCTGGACACCAACAACATCGGCTCCTGGCCACCGGCAATCAAGGCGTTGGCGGGCATCCTGCTGATGGTTCTGGTGTTGGCGCTGGGCTACAACTTCTTCATCAGCGACCAGCAAAACGAGCTCGATCTCAAGCGCACGGAAGAGTCGACGCTCAAGGAGCAATTCGCCAGCAAGGCCAGTATGGCGGCGAACCTCGAGCTCTATACCCAGCAGATGAAGGAGATGGAGAACTCCTTTGGTGTACTGTTGCGCCAACTGCCCAGCGACACCGAAGTCCCCGGTTTGCTGGAGGACATCACCCGTACCGGCCTGGGCAGCGGTCTGGAATTCGAAGAAATCAAGTTGCTGCCGGAAGTCACCCAGCAGTTCTACATTGAATTGCCGATCCAGATCACCGTCACCGGCGCCTATCACGACCTGGCCACGTTCGTCAGTGGCGTGGCCGGCCTGCCGCGCATCGTCACCCTGCATGACTTTGACCTGGCGCCGGCCAATCCTGACGGCGGGACGAAGCTGCGCATGAGCATCCTCGCCAAGACCTACCGCTACAACGACAAGGGGCTGCAAAAATGAGCCCGTTGCGTTGTTTTTCGATGGGGGTGTTGTTGGCGGGGCTGGCCGGTTGCGGCGGCGACAATGGCTTCGGCGACCTGGACGCGTACCTGAACGAAGTGCGCCTGCGTCCGCCGGGCAAGATTGAACCAACGCCGACATTCCGGTCTTACCCCACGTTCACGTACAGCGCGGCGAACCTGCGCAGTCCGTTTTCCCGGCAGGTCAGGGTTGACCTGGCGGGCCAGAAGCACGGTTCACGCAACGTCAAGCCCGACCCCAATCGGGTCAAGCAATACCTCGAAGGTTTCAACATCGAGCAGTTTGAAATGGTCGGCACCATCTCCAATGCCTCCGGCTCCTTTGCGCTGCTGCGCGGGGCGGGCGGTGTGCATCGGTTGAAAGTCGGCGATTACCTGGGGCGTAACGATGGACGGATCGTCGCCATCAGCGGCTCGCAAGTCGATGTGGTCGAAATCGTTCCCGACGGCGAAGGCGCCTGGCTGGAACGACCACGGACCATCCCTTTGAAAGAGCACTCATAGTGGAACTCGAACAATGAACAGGATTTTCTCAACCCTCGGTATTTCGCTATGGATAGCGCTGCTGTCGCCGATGGTACAAGCGGCCAACCTCAATGCGCTGGATGTCGCTGCGCTGCCGGGTGACCGCGTCGAGTTGAAGTTGACCTTCGACGGACCACCGCCGCCGCCCCATGGCTACACCACGGAGCAACCGGCGCGCATTGCGCTGGATTTGCCGGGCGTGGTCAGCAAACTGGCCAGCAAGAATCGCGACCTGGGTGGCGGTAACGCCCGCACTGCCACGGTGGTGGAGGCCAAGGACCGGACGCGATTGATCATCAACCTGACCCAACTGGCGCCGTACAGCTCCCGGGTTGAAGGCAACAATCTGTTCGTGGTCGTTGGGCAAGGCGCCAAAAGCGCGGCAACCAAGCCTGTCGCGCCGCGCGTCGCCACCGCAACGCCGGCCCCGGCGAAAACCTACGCGCCGGTGGGCAAGGCCATCCGTGGCGTGGACTTTCAGCGCGGCACCCAGGGTGAAGGCAATGTGGTGATCGATTTGTCGGACCCCTCCATTGCCCCGGACATCCAGGAGCGCGACGGCAAGATCCTCCTCGGTTTCGCCAGGACCCAATTGCCCGAGCGATTGCGCGTGCGTCTCGACGTCAAGGATTTCGCCACCCCGGTGCAATTCGTCAACGCCAGTGCCACGGGCGACCGCGCCGTGATCAGTGTTGAACCCAGCGGCGCCTTCGAGTATTCGACCTACCAGACCGACAACAAGCTGACCGTCAGCATCCGTGCGGTCACTGCCGACGACTTGCAGAAGCGCAATGCTGAACGTTTTGCCTACACCGGTGAAAAGCTTTCGCTGAACTTCCAGGACATCGATGTGCGCTCAGTGCTGCAACTGATCGCCGACTTCACCAATCTCAACCTGGTGGCCAGCGACACGGTGCAGGGCGGCATTACCTTGCGCCTGCAGAACGTGCCGTGGGATCAGGCGCTGGACCTGGTGCTGAAAACCAAAGGCCTGGACAAGCGCAAGATCGGTAACGTGTTGCTGGTCGCGCCGGCCGATGAAATCGCCGCGCGGGAGCGTCAGGAGCTGGAGTCGCAGAAACAGATCGCCGAACTGGCGCCACTGCGTCGGGAGCTGTTGCAGGTCAACTACGCCAAGGCCGCGGACATCGCCAAGCTGTTCACCTCGGTGACCAGTGCCGATGCGAAAGTCGACGAGCGCGGTTCGATCACCGTCGACGAGCGGACCAACAACATCATCGCCTACCAGACCCAGGATCGCCTCGACGAGCTCCGGCGCATCGTCGCGCAACTGGATATCCCGGTGCGCCAGGTGATGATTGAGGCGCGGATCGTCGAAGCCAACGTCGATTACGACAAGAGCCTGGGCGTGCGCTGGGGTGGGTCGGTCCAGAACAAGGGCAACTGGAACACGTCGGGTGTCAGCAACGGCACCGGCGGGTCGGCCACCATTGGTACGCCTGGCGGCACGAACACCAACTCGTCGTTCGTCGACATGGGGACGGCGGCCAACACCTCGGGGCTCGGCATCGCGTTCATCACCGACAACGTGCTGCTCGATCTTGAGCTGACGGCGATGGAGAAGACCGGCAACGGCGAAATCGTCTCGCAGCCCAAGGTGGTTACGTCCGACAAGGAGACCGCGAAAATCCTCAAGGGCACCGAGATTCCCTATCAGGAAGCCAGCTCCAGTGGCGCGACTTCGGTGTCGTTCAAGGAGGCGTCGCTGTCCCTGGAAGTGACGCCGCAAATCACCCCGGACAACCGCATCATCATGGAGGTCAAGGTCACCAAGGATGAGCCGGACTATCTGAACAAGCTCAACGATGTCCCGCCGATCAAGAAAAACGAAGTCAACGCCAAAGTGCTGGTCAACGATGGCGAGACCATCGTCATTGGCGGGGTTTTCTCAAATACTCAGAGCAAGGTTGTAGATAAGGTGCCATTTCTGGGCGATGTGCCGTATCTTGGCCGCCTTTTCCGGCGTGACGTGGTTTCGGAGAAAAAATCCGAGCTGCTGGTATTTCTCACTCCGCGTATCATGAACAACCAGGCGATTGCTGTGAGTCATTGATTCTGTGCGAAATTTGATTCTTGTTGGACCGATGGGGGCTGGAAAAAGCACCATCGGCCGGTTGCTGGCCAAAGAGCTGCGCCTGCCATTCAAAGATTCCGACAAGGAAATTGAATTGCGCACGGGCGCCAATATCCCGTGGATCTTCGATAAAGAGGGCGAGCCCGGCTTTCGTGATCGCGAGCAAGCGATGATCGAAGAGCTGTGCGCCTGCGACGGCGTCGTGCTGGCGACCGGCGGCGGTGCCGTGATGCGCGAAGCCAATCGTCGGGCCCTGCATGCCGGGGGGCGCGTGGTTTATCTGCACGCCTCCGTCGAGCAGCAAGTTGGCCGCACCTCCCGCGATCGCAATCGTCCGCTGTTGCGCACCGCCGATCCGGCCAAGACCCTGCGCGACCTGCTGACGATCCGCGATCCGCTTTATCGGGAAATCGCCGATCTGGTGGTGGAAACCGATGAGCGGCCGCCGCGAATGGTCGTGCTAGACATCCTCGAACGCTTGCAGCAACTTCCGCCCCGTTAAAGCGCGGCGCGAAATGCGCTATCCTCGGCGTCCTGTCATGGCCGCCCAAGGTTGTGGCGGATGGCTATCAAATGGCGTCACACCAGCAGGCGCCGCGCACATTCGTTAACTCAAGGCAGGACGCCTGATTCCATCTTCACTGTGGGGACACATGCAGACACTCAAGGTCGATCTAGGCGAGCGCAGCTACCCGATTCATATTGGCGAAGGTTTGTTGGATCAGCCCGAATTGCTGGCCCCGCACGTTCGCGGACGGCAAGTGGCAATCATTTCCAATGAGACCGTGGCGCCGCTCTATCTCGAACGTCTGACCAAAAGCCTCGCACAGTTTTCAGTTGTCTCGGTGGTGCTGCCCGACGGCGAAGCCTTCAAGACCTGGGAAACCCTGCAACTGATTTTCGACGGTCTGTTGACCGCCCGGCACGACCGCCGCACCACGGTGATCGCCCTCGGTGGCGGCGTGATCGGTGACATGGCCGGTTTTGCTGCCGCCTGCTACCAGCGCGGCGTGGACTTCATCCAGGTGCCGACCACGCTGCTGTCGCAAGTCGACTCGTCGGTGGGCGGCAAGACCGGGATCAACCATCCTCTGGGCAAAAACATGGTCGGCGCCTTCTATCAGCCCAATGTGGTGCTGATCGATACCGCGACGCTCAATACCTTGCCGGCTCGCGAACTGTCTGCGGGCCTCGCCGAAGTTATCAAGTACGGGCTGATCTGCGATGAGCCGTTCCTGACCTGGCTCGAAGAAAACGTCGATCGCCTGCGCGCCCTGGATCAGGTCGCCCTGACATACGCCATCAAGCGCTCCTGCGAGGCCAAGGCTGAAGTGGTAGGCGCCGACGAAAAGGAAACCGGCGTGCGCGCCACGTTGAACCTGGGTCACACCTTCGGCCACGCCATCGAAACCCACATGGGCTATGGTGTGTGGCTACATGGTGAGGCGGTCGCTGCTGGCACCGTAATGGCGCTGGAAATGTCCGCGCGCCTGGGCTGGATCAGCGAACAGGAGCGAGATCGCGGTATTCGCCTGTTCCAGCGTGCCGGCCTGCCGGTCGTCCCGCCCGAAGAGATGACCGAAGCCGATTTTCTCGAACACATGGCAATTGACAAGAAAGTGATCGACGGTCGTTTGCGCCTGGTGCTGCTGCGCCACATGGGCGAAGCAGTGGTGACCGACGATTATCCGAAAGAGGTTCTACAGGCCACGCTGGGAGCGGATTACCGCGCCCTGGCTCAGCTTAAAGGTTAATAAGATCCCGATGACTAGTTTGCATGCCGACGAGGCTTTCCTCGGCCATTTCCAGTTAAGTCATGACCCTTTTGCTCCACGGGTGCCTGGCTTCAAATTTTTCCCGGCCCAGCGCAAACCGGTGCTGGGGCAACTGCATCACCTGGCGCGTTACAGCCAGTTGCTGCTGGTGGTCACTGGCCCGCAAGGCAGCGGCAAGACCCTGTTGCGCCAGGCCCTGGTGGCCAGCACCAACAAGCAGTCCGTGCAAAGCGTGGTGGTTTCCGCCCGTGGCGCCGGTGATGCCGCCGGTGTGCTGCGCCAGGTTGCCCAGGCGCTGAACGTGGCCCAGGCCGAGATCAACGCGATCCTGGCCCAGGTGGTGCAACTGGCTCTCACCGGGCAAGAAGTCTACTTGCTGGTGGATGACGCCGAGCAACTCGACGAGTCCGCGCTCGAAGCCTTGATGGCCCTGGCCGCCGGTGCACCAGAGGGTCGCCCTCATGTGTTCCTGTTCGGCGAGTCGTCGCTGATTGCGCAACTGGAGGCGTTGAGCCTCGAGGAAGAGCGCTTCCACGTCATCGAATTGCAGCCCTACACCGAAGAAGAAACCCGCGAATACCTGGATCAGCGTCTCGAAGGCGCCGGTCGGGGTATCGAACTTTTCACCGCGGATCAGATCTCTGATATTCACGAAAGCTCCGACGGTTGGCCTGGCAATATCAACCAGGTCGCCCGCGATGCGATGATCGAAGCCATGATTGCCAGCCGCACAGCGGTGAAGCGTCCAAGTATGGGGTTCAACATGCCGAAGAAACACGTATTGGCGATTTCCGCCGTAGTCGTGGTCGCGGTAGCCGCCGCCTGGTTGATGCCGGGCCGCAGCAAGACACCGACCACCGGCGCACCGGCCAACGAACAGGCCCAACTGCCACTGGGCACGCCAAAACCTAACGCTGCCGGGGGCGCGCCTTCGGTAGAGTTCGCCGGTAACACGCAGCCGATGCCGTTGCCGCTCGTCGGCCAGCAGCAACCGGTCATGCGCAGCCCACTGGCCGAAGCGGCCGGTGGTATCACTGAAGGCGACGACGGCGTGCCGGTCGAAGGCTCCAGCGCCACGCCGCCAACCGTGACCACCATCGCACCGCCGACCGGCATCCAGCCTGGCCCTGCACCGACGCCTGCCGCCAAACCGGCGCCGGCACCGACCCAGGTCGCTACCGCCAAGCCTGCGCCAGCGGCCAAGCCGGCTCCAGCGCCGGCCAAGCCCGTAGTTGCCGCCAAACCGGCCGAGAAGCCGGTTACCGTCGCTAAAGCCGCCGGCGGCACCTGGTACGCCGGGCAGCCGACGAGCAACTACGTGGTGCAGATCCTCGGCACCAGCTCCGAAACCGCTGCACAATCCTTCGTCAAGGAGCAGGGCGGCGAGTACCGTTATTTCAAGAAAGTGCTGAACGGCAAACCGCTTTACGTCATCACCTACGGCAACTTCGCCAACCGCGATGCAGCCGTTACCGCCATCAAGGCCTTGCCAGCGAAGGTTCAGGCTGGTAAACCTTGGCCTCGCTCCGTCGCCAGCGTCCAACAGGAACTGGCTACAGCTCGCTGATGATTCGGCGGCCTTACCCAGGCCGCCTCTCCCGGCACCTCAAAATTTTCCGCAAGTAGCATGCTGCCCCAGAGGCCGCGTGCCTTGTGGTGTCTGCGTTACAGTAGTCTTTGAGTCGTTGCGGTCAAAATTAAAAAAGTTTTGACTAGCACAGCAGATCGCTTTAAACCTTTCACAAATGCGACATAGATTTGCGACAGTTCGTCGTCAAATTTGTGAGCGTCTGTGTCGCTGTGTACAATGACCACCCTTTTGCCCCCGCTAAGCTGGCGTACGTTCGGCGCGGAATGCAAGTGGTTGAATTGAAAAGAAATTTGCCTCGAAAAGAGGCAGCCTGGTGAGAAAGTGTCTATGAAAGCAGGTCTGTACCAACCAGATGAATTCAAGGATAACTGCGGTTTTGGCCTGATAGCCCATATGCAGGGCGAGCCCAGTCATACCCTTTTGCAAACGGCCATTGAGGCCCTGACCTGCATGACCCACCGCGGTGGGATCAACGCCGACGGCAAGACCGGTGACGGATGCGGCTTGCTGATTCAAAAGCCGGACGTGTTCCTGCGAGCCATTGCCCAGGAAACCTTCGGCGTCGAACTGCCCAAGCAATATGCCGTGGGCATGGTCTTCTTCAACCAGGACCCGGTCAAAGCCGAAGCCGCTCGCGAAAACATGAACCGCGAGATCCTTGCGGCCGGCCTGACCCTCGTCGGCTGGCGCAAAGTGCCGATCGACACCAGCGTCCTCGGCCGCCTGGCCCTGGAGCGCCTGCCGCAGATCGAACAGGTGTACATCGGCGGTGAAGGCCTGAGCGATCAGGACATGGCGATCAAGCTGTTCACTTCCCGTCGTCGCTCGTCCGTGGCCAACGCCGCCGACGCCGATCACTACATCTGCAGCTTTTCGCACAAGACCATTATTTATAAAGGCCTGATGATGCCGGCGGACTTGACCGCCTTCTATCCAGACCTCAGCGACCAGCGCCTGCAAACCTCGATCTGCGTGTTCCACCAGCGCTTCTCGACCAATACCCTGCCGAAATGGCCGCTGGCGCAGCCGTTCCGCTTCCTCGCCCACAACGGCGAGATCAACACCATCACCGGTAACCGCAACTGGGCCGTGGCCCGTCGCACCAAGTTCACCAACGACTTGATGGACCTGGAAGAACTCGGCCCACTGGTCAACCGTGTCGGTTCTGACTCCTCGAGCATGGACAACATGCTCGAGCTGATGGTCACTGGCGGCATCGACCTGTTCCGTGGCGTGCGGATGATCATTCCGCCTGCGTGGCAGAACGTCGAAACCATGGACCCGGACCTGCGGGCGTTCTACGAATACAACTCGATGCACATGGAACCGTGGGACGGCCCGGCCGGCGTAGTAATGACCGACGGTCGTTACGCGGTGTGCCTGCTCGACCGTAACGGTCTGCGCCCGGCGCGTTGGGTCACCACCAAGAACGGTTTCATCACCCTGGCCTCGGAAATCGGTGTCTGGAACTACCAGCCTGAAGACGTGATCGCCAAGGGCCGTGTAGGCCCGGGCCAGATCTTTGCCGTGGACACCGAAACCGGTCAGATCCTCGACACCGATGCGATCGACAACCGCTTGAAGTCCCGTCATCCGTACAAGCAATGGCTGCGCAAGAATGCCCTGCGCATCCAGGCGACCATGGAAGACAACGACCACGGTTCGGCGTTCTACGACGTCGACCAGCTCAAGCAGTACATGAAGATGTATCAGGTCACGTTCGAAGAGCGCGACCAGGTGCTGCGTCCGCTCGGCGAGCAAGGCTACGAAGCCGTGGGCTCGATGGGCGACGATACGCCGATGGCCGTGCTGTCCCAGCGCGTGCGCACGCCGTACGACTATTTCCGCCAGCAGTTCGCCCAGGTGACCAACCCGCCGATCGACCCGCTGCGTGAAGCCATCGTCATGTCGCTGGAGATCTGCCTCGGTGCCGAGCGCAACATCTTCCAAGAGTCGCCGGAACACGCCTCGCGCGTGATCCTCAGCTCGCCGGTGATTTCCCCGGCCAAGTGGCGCTCGCTGATGAACCTCGATCGTCCGGGCTTCGAGCGCGCGATCATCGATCTGAACTACGACGAAAGCGTCGGCCTCGAAGCGGCGATCCGCAACGTTGCCGATCAGGCTGAAGAAGCCGTGCGTTCCGGCCGTACCCAGGTGGTGCTGAGTGACCGGCACATTGCCCCGGGCAAGTTGCCGATCCACGCTTCGCTCGCCACCGGCGCGGTGCATCACCGCCTGACCGAAAAAGGCCTGCGCTGCGACTCCAACATCCTCGTGGAAACCGCCACCGCTCGCGACCCGCATCACTTCGCGGTCCTGATCGGTTTCGGCGCCTCAGCGGTCTATCCGTTCCTGGCCTACGAAGTGCTGGGCGACCTGATCCGTACCGGTGAAGTACTGGGCGACCTCTACGAGGTGTTCAAGAACTACCGCAAAGGCATCACCAAAGGCCTGCTGAAGATCCTGTCGAAGATGGGCATCTCGACCATCACTTCGTACCGCGGTGCGCAGTTGTTCGAAGCCATTGGCCTGTCCGAAGAAGTCTGCGAACTGAGCTTCCGTGGCGTGCCGAGCCGCATCAAGGGTGCGCGTTTCGTCGACATCGAAGCCGAGCAGAAAGCCTTGGCCGCCGAAGCCTGGAGCCCGCGCAAGCCTATCCAACAGGGCGGTTTGCTGAAATTCGTCCACGGTGGCGAATATCACGCTTACAACCCGGACGTGGTCAGCACCCTGCAAGCCGCTGTGCAGCAGGGCGACTACAGCAAGTTCAAGGAATACACGGCGCTGGTGGACAACCGTCCGGTGTCGATGATCCGCGACCTGTTCAAGGTGAAGACCCTGGACACGGCGCTGGACATCAGCGAGATCGAACCGCTGGAATCGGTGCTCAAGCGCTTCGACTCCGCTGGCATCTCGTTGGGCGCCCTGTCGCCTGAGGCTCACGAAGCCCTGGCCGAAGCCATGAACCGCCTCGGTGCGCGTTCCAACTCCGGCGAAGGCGGCGAAGACCCGGCGCGCTACGGCACCATCAAGAGCTCGAAAATCAAGCAGGTTGCGACTGGCCGTTTCGGTGTGACCCCGGAATACCTGGTCAACGCTGAAGTGCTGCAGATCAAAGTCGCCCAGGGCGCCAAGCCCGGCGAAGGTGGTCAGCTGCCAGGGGGCAAGGTCAACGGTCTGATCGCCAAGCTGCGTTACGCAGTGCCGGGCGTGACCCTGATTTCGCCGCCACCGCACCACGACATCTACTCGATCGAAGACTTGTCGCAGCTGATTTTTGACCTGAAACAAGTCAACCCGAAGGCTTTGGTCTCGGTGAAGCTGGTGGCAGAAGCGGGCGTTGGCACCATCGCTGCCGGTGTGGCCAAGGCCTACGCGGACTTGATCACCATCTCCGGCTACGACGGCGGCACCGGTGCATCGCCACTGACCTCGATCAAATACGCGGGCGCGCCGTGGGAACTCGGCCTGGCCGAAACCCACCAGACCCTGCGTGGCAATGACCTGCGTGGCAAAGTCCGGGTACAAACCGACGGCGGCCTGAAAACCGGCCTCGACGTGATCAAGGCTGCGATCCTCGGCGCCGAAAGCTTCGGCTTCGGCACCGCGCCAATGATCGCCCTGGGCTGCAAATACCTGCGCATCTGCCACCTGAACAACTGCGCCACCGGCGTCGCGACTCAGAACGAGAAGCTGCGCAAGGATCACTACATCGGCACCGTCGACATGGTGGTGAATTTCTTCACCTACGTCGCCGAAGAAACCCGTGAGTGGCTGGCCAAGCTGGGCGTGCGCTCCCTCGAAGAGCTGATCGGTCGTACCGATCTGCTGGAAATCCTCGAAGGCCAGACCGCCAAGCAGCAACACTTGGACCTGACCCCGTTGCTGGGCAGCGATCACATCCCGGCAGACAAGCCTCAGTTCTGCCAGGTCGAGCGCAACCCGCCATTCGACAAAGGCCTGCTGGCCGAGAAAATGGTCGACATGGCCACTTCGGCGATCAACGACAAGAGCGGCGCTGATTTCGAGCTGAATATCTGCAACTGCGACCGTTCGATCGGCGCGCGGATCTCCGGTGAAATCGCCCGCAAGCACGGCAACCAAGGCATGGCGAACGCGCCGATCACCTTCCGCTTCAAAGGGACGGCCGGTCAGAGCTTCGGTGTGTGGAACGCCGGCGGCCTGAACATGTACCTGGAAGGCGACGCCAACGACTACGTCGGCAAAGGCATGACCGGTGGCAAGCTGGTCATCGTTCCGCCGAAGGGCAGCGTCTACAAGACCCAGGACAGTGCGATCATCGGCAACACCTGCCTGTACGGCGCCACCGGCGGCAAGCTGTTTGCCGCTGGCACCGCAGGCGAGCGTTTCGCCGTGCGTAACTCCGGTGCCCACACCGTGGTGGAAGGCACTGGCGATCATTGCTGCGAGTACATGACCGGTGGTTTCGTCTGCGTTCTGGGCAAGACCGGTTACAACTTCGGCTCAGGCATGACCGGCGGTTTCGCCTACGTGCTCGACCAGGACAACTCCTTCGTTGACCGGGTCAACCACGAACTGGTGGAAATCCAGCGGATCAGCGGCGAAGCGATGGAAGCCTATCGCAGCCACCTGCAACGCGTGCTGGACGAATACGTCGCGGAAACCGACAGCGAATGGGGTCGTAACCTCGCTGAAAACCTCGATGACTATCTGCGTCGTTTCTGGCTCGTCAAACCTAAGGCGGCGAGCTTGAAGTCGCTGCTCTCCAGTACGCGGGCAAGTCCGCAGTAATCGACGTAGCTGCAAGCGGCAAGCTTCAAGCCGCAAGCGAACAGCAGTGCGCGATGTGCCTGCAGAGTGATTTTTTGCAGCTTCAAGCTTGTAGCTTGACGCTGCTGTTATGAGGTTTTGAAGATGGCCGAACGTCTCAGCAACGACTTCCAATTCATCGATGTCGGGCGCAAAGATCCGAAGAAGAAACTGTTGCGTCAACGCAAGAAAGAGTTCGTGGAAATCTACGAACCCTTCAAACCCCAGCATTCGGCCGATCAGGCCCACCGCTGCCTGGGTTGCGGTAACCCGTATTGCGAATGGAAGTGCCCGGTGCACAACTTCATTCCCAACTGGCTGAAACTGGTGGCCGAGGGCAACATCCTCCAGGCCGCCGAGCTGTCGCACCAGACCAACACCCTGCCGGAAGTCTGCGGTCGGGTGTGCCCCCAGGATCGTCTGTGCGAGGGTGCCTGCACCCTCAACGACGGCTTCGGCGCGGTGACCATCGGTTCGGTCGAGAAGTACATCACCGACACCGCGTTCGCCATGGGCTGGCGCCCGGACATGTCCAAGGTCAAGCCGACCGGCAAGCGTGTCGCAATCATCGGTGCCGGCCCTGCTGGCCTGGGCTGTGCCGACGTGCTGGTGCGCGGCGGCGTGACCCCGGTGGTGTTCGACAAGAACCCGGAAATCGGCGGTCTGCTGACCTTCGGCATCCCCGAGTTCAAGCTGGAAAAGACCGTGTTGAGCAATCGCCGCGAAGTCTTCACCGGCATGGGCATCGAGTTCCGCCTCAACACCGAAGTGGGCAAGGACGTGACCATCGAGCAACTGCTCGCCGAATACGATGCCGTGTTCATGGGCATGGGCACCTACACCTACATGAAGGGCGGCTTTGCCGGTGAGGACCTGCCGGGCGTGCACGACGCGCTCGACTTCCTGATCGCCAACGTCAACCGCAACCTGGGCTTTGAAAAGTCGCCGGAAGATTTCGTCGACATGAAAGGCAAGAAGGTCGTGGTGCTGGGCGGCGGCGACACGGCGATGGACTGCAACCGCACGTCGATCCGCCAGGGCGCCAAGTCGGTGACCTGTGCGTATCGTCGCGACGAAGCGAACATGCCGGGCTCGCGCAAAGAGGTGAAGAACGCCAAGGAAGAAGGCGTGAAATTCCTCTACAACCGCCAGCCGATCGCCATCGTCGGTGAAGACCGCGTCGAAGGCGTGAAAGTGGTCGAGACCCGTCTCGGCGAACCGGACGCCCGTGGCCGTCGCAGCCCCGAGCCGATCCCGGGTTCCGAAGAGATCATCCCGGCGGATGCCGTGGTCATCGCGTTCGGTTTCCGTCCAAGCCCGGCGTCGTGGTTCGAACAATTCGAGATCCAGACCGACAGCCAGGGCCGCGTCGTGGCCCCGGAGCAAGGTCAATACAAGCACCAGACCAGCAACCCGAAAATCTTCGCCGGTGGCGACATGGTTCGCGGGTCTGACCTGGTGGTGACGGCGATCTTCGAAGGCCGCAATGCCGCCGAAGGGATCCTGGATTACCTGGGCGTCTGACGACGCCAGCGGCAAGCTACAAGCTACAAGCTGCAAGTCAGAAGCAACGGCGCTTTTAGACTTGCGGCTTGTAGCTTGCCGCTTGTGGCTGTCTTTCTGCGTCGCGCTCTGAGAAAATGCCCGCACTTTTTTTCCGGATGCCGACATGACTGCCCTGAAGAACGACCGTTTCCTTCGCGCCCTGCTCAAGCAACCCGTAGACGTCACACCGGTATGGATGATGCGTCAGGCCGGTCGCTACCTGCCGGAATACCGCGCCAGCCGCGCCAAGGCCGGTGACTTCATGAGCCTGTGCATGAACCCGGAGTTCGCTTGCGAAGTCACGATGCAACCGCTCGACCGCTACCCGCAACTGGACGCGGCGATCCTCTTCTCCGACATCCTCACCATCCCCGACGCCATGGGCCAAGGCCTGTACTTTGAAACCGGTGAAGGCCCACGCTTCAAGAAAGTCGTCAGCACGATGGCCGACATCGAAGCCCTGCCGATCCCGGATCCGCACAAAGACCTTGGCTACGTGATGGACGCGGTCAGCACCATCCGCCGCGAACTGAACGGCCGCGTGCCGCTGATCGGCTTCTCCGGCAGCCCATGGACCCTGGCCACCTACATGGTCGAAGGCGGCTCGTCGAAAGACTACCGCAAGACCAAAACCATGCTCTACGACAACCCGCAAGCCCTGCACTTGTTGCTGGACAAGCTGGCTCAGTCGGTCACCAGCTACCTCAACGGCCAGATCATGGCCGGCGCCCAAGCGGTGCAGATCTTCGATAGCTGGGGCGGCAACCTCTCGGCGGCGGCGTACCAGGAATTCTCCCTGGCCTACATGCGCAAGATCGTCAGTGGCCTGATCCGCGAACACGAAGGCCGCAAAGTGCCGGTCATCCTGTTCACCAAGGGCGGGGGGCTGTGGCTGGAAAGCATCGCCGACGCTGGCGCTGACGCATTGGGCCTGGACTGGACCTGCGACATCGGCAACGCCCGCGACCGCGTCGGCAACAAAGTCGCCCTGCAAGGCAACATGGACCCGACCGTGCTCTACGCCAAGCCAGAAGCCATCCGCACCGAAGTCGGCCGCATCCTCGCCAGCTATGGCAAGGGCAGTGGCCACGTGTTCAACCTGGGTCATGGCATCACCCCGGAAGTTGATCCGGAGCATGCGGGCGCGTTCCTGCGCGCGGTGCATGAATTGTCGGCGCAGTATCACGAGTGATCGTTGCCCGATAGCGAAAACGCCCGGCTTGTGCCGGGCGTTTTTTTTGTGTCGGTTTTTAGTGGCCGAGGAGTTGTTCGGCGTAGCGGGCGATGATGTGGTCGAAAGGTTTTTGATCGCAGATGTCGGTTGATCGAATCGCAGTGACGAGACGGTTGAGGTCTTCTTCACTGGCCTGCGTGGTGAATTCTTCATCGAACAGCAGCCGGATGGTGTTCTGACGCCGATTGTTCAGGTAGGCAATATCCAGCGCCAACACTTCAATCATCTTCGATGCGGGGAGGTCTTCAGAGTCTGTTGGTTGGATTTCACCAGTTCTCAGATACCGGAAGCGCAGCTCACATCGTTCATCCATTGGAGAGATATGCAGCGCTTCGTCAAACCAGTTGCCCTTGCGATGGCCGCAGTGCAACGGGTTACCGGGTTTTGTTTCGCGCAGGCAAGAGGCGTGGAGATTTTGATACTCCAGGGCCAGTTCTTCGAAGTGCTCTTGTGGCTTGAAATGTTCGATATGACTGTTGGACGCCTCTATTTCTCTACCGCAGTAGCAACAGAAGAATCCTTGTTCGGTTAACAAGTTGTTGTGAAGGTCGCGCTTTTGCGGGTTTTGCAGGGTTGGGTAAGTTGGAGTCCACTCATCATTTGCCGAGTTTTTCCATTCTGTAAATGAAGCAGGTTCAGTTCCTTTGAGCACTCGCTTCATTTTCCGAGGATCTCCTTGCGCCTCATCAGCGCTTCGGCGCCCGCAAACTCTGGGAGGTCAGGGGCTTTTTTCTTCAGCGTCTCAAGTTGGATTTTTGCTTTTTTGAGGTCGTTGTCTTCCAGCGTGGAAAACAGCTCAGAGAGCAGTTTTTCAATTTCGGGCTCGCGCTGAGTAACACCCATGACTTCCTCCAGAACACTGCTGGAATCCAGGCCATAGGTGACCCGTGGGTGGGAGGCGTCGCCATGGTTTAGCACGATCACTTCTTCGGGTTTCAGGCTGCCGATGATTTGAGGGGAGTGGCTGGCGGCGATGAACTGGACTTTAGGGAAGGCTTCTTTCAATGCCGGAACAATGTTGCGCTGCCAGGCTGGATGAAGGTGGATATCCAGCTCATCGATGATGACCACGCCTGAAGTGTTTTTCAGTACGTCCTTACCCATGTGTGGGTTGAGGATGCACATGCGGCGGGCGATATCGGCGAAGAGAGCGACCATCCCGCGTTGGCCGTCACTCAGTTCGTTAAAGGGAATGGTTTTTTGGTCGTCGATATCGATCAACAGGCTTTGCAGTCTTAGGTCGTAGCGTAAGTTTCGCGCTTTGGGTACTGCAAACTTGATAGCACTATTGACCCATGCGAGTTCGTCTTCGAAATCTACCGAGACAGGTTTTGCATCAAGCAGATTTTGCATCCGCTCAAGCGTCTTACCGATCAACCAACTTTCGAAATCGCGAAGATCGGCGACAGCGTCGAACCAGTTTATGTATCCGTCGAAACGCGATACTCGATGTTGTGCGGCGAACTCAGCAGTTACCCCCGCACCTTGCCAGCGACGATCGGACCGGTAGAAAGCGAGTACGGGTAAATCGACCTGAATAGCCAAGTTGATTTTTTGAAGTACTTTGTCTTTTTCAGCGTCGAAAATGGAATCGACCAGGTGTGGAAGGGCTTCCCCATCACGTTTCATCACCCATTCTGTTGCTTCGAACACGTCACCCATGCCGTGCACAAGTAATGGAAATTTGCGTTCGTACCGGCTTCGGCCATCAAAACGATCTATGACAAAACGTATGTCTTCATTTTTTAGGGAGGTCTGGCTAGGTTTCATCGCATTGCCGAATTCGATGAATGAAACTGCCACCGCCTGCAACAACGAAGTCTTCCCACTCCCATTAACCCCCACCACCAGATTGAAACCCGGCTGAAAGTCGAAAGTGGCATCTTCGTAGCAACGAAAATTCTGAATGTGAAGACGGTCCAGGCGCATTCTGGCTTCCCTTTACCAAGACTGACGAATGCCGTCAGTGTACCTTGGCTCGCGATTACCGCTAGGGCGCAGTTGTGGCTAGACCTGTGCGGTGCCTGGCAGCGGCGGCAACTTCGCCAGCTTCAACGCTACCAACAACGCAATCACCAGCAACCCGCCAATAAACAACCCGATCCCGTTCCACCCGCCGAGGTGCCAGAACACCCCACCCGCCGTCCCCGCAATACTCGACCCGGCGTAATAGCTGAACAGATACAGCGAAGAAGCCTGCCCCTTGGCCTTGATCGCCCGCCGCCCAATCCAGCTGCTGGCCACCGAATGCGCGCCGAAGAAGCCGAAGGTGAAGATCAGCATGCCAATGATCACCAGTGGCAGCGGTGTAAACAGGGTCAGCGCCAAGCCTGCGAGCATCAAGGTGATCGTTGCCCACAGCACCTTACGGCGGCCCAGTTTGTCGGCTAAGGAACCGATCTTCGCCGAGCTGTAAATCCCCGACAGGTACACCACCGACAGCAGCCCGACAAAGGCCTGGTCCATGTTGTAAGGCGCGGCCAGCAGGCGATAGCCGATGTAGTTGAACAGCGTGACGAACGCGCCCATCAGCACAAAAGCCTCAAGGAACAGCAGCGGCAGGCCGGCGTCGCGAAAGTGCATGGTGAAGCCGTCGAGCAGGCTGCGCGGGTGCATCGAGCGAGCGCGGAAGTTGCGTGATTCGGGCAGGATCTTCCAGAACACAGCCGCCGCGATCAGCGCCAGACCGCCGATCACCAACATCGCCGTGTGCCAGCTGACGAAGTCGATCAAAACGCCAGTGATCAAGCGTCCAGACATCCCGCCAATCGCGTTACCGCCAATGTACAAACCCATGGCCAAGCCAATGTGCTGCGGATGAATCTCCTCGCTCAGGTAAGTCATGGCGACCGCCGCCAGACCGCTCAACGACAACCCGATCAACGCCCGCATGATCAACACGCCTTCCCAGCTCGGCATCATCGCGCTGGCCATGGTGCACAGGGCGGCGGCGAACAACGCGGTCACCATCACCGGCTTGCGCCCGACCCGGTCGGAAATCGGGCCGGTGATCAACAGACCAATCGCGAGCATGCCGGTGGCCACCGACAGGACCAGGCTGCTCTGGGCCGCGTTGATCGAGTACTCGTGGGACAGCAGCGGCATCATCGGCTGCACGCAATACAGCAGGGCGAACGTCGCGAAGCCGCCGCAGAACAGCGCCAGCACCGTGCGCATGAACATCGGCGTGCCTTTTTCGATGTAGATCTCGTTCAGCTCGGCGACGACATCGTCCAGCGCAGTGGGCGTAACTTCATGGGCGAGTGGGGCGACAGCAGTTTTCACTTCGGACCTCGGGAGGGCGCAGCCGGTCAGGCAATGGAAAAAAGCATATAGCTGCCTAACGATTCAATCCAATATATTATTCGACCTGTTTAAAACGTTTTACGACCTAATGGAGTTTTCATGGAATTGCGCCATTTGCGCTACTTCATCGCCGTCGCCGAAGAACTGCACTTCGGCCGCGCCGCCCAGGTGTTGGGCATCTCCCAACCGCCCTTGAGCCAGCAAATTCAGGCACTGGAAGCCGAGGTTGGCGCACGCCTGTTCGAGCGGACCAATCGTCGGGTCGAACTCAGCGAGGCCGGTCGGCTGTTTCTGGAAGAGGCGCGGCTGGTATTGGCCCAGGTCGATAAAGCTGCGGATGTCGCCCGTCGAGCGCAACTCGGTGAACTGGGCGAGTTGAAAATCGGCTTCACCTCCTCGGCGCCGTTCAACTCAACCATTCCCCAAGCGATTTTCTCGTTTCGCCAGCGCTTTCCCGCTGTGCATCTGAACTTGCGGGAGATGAGCAGCACCCAAGTCGCCGACGCGTTAGTGGATGAGTCAATCGAGATCGGAATCATGCGACCGCTCGGGTTGCCGGATTCCCTCAGTGTGGTGGAACTGATGCGCGAGCCCCTGGTGGCGGTGCTCAGTTCCAAGCATCCATTGGCGAACGACAGCGAAGAAGGCCTGTTTCTGTCAGCCCTTGCCCTCGAACCTTTCGTCTTTTTCCCACGCAGTTATGGCAGTGGTCTGTACGCCCAGCTACTCAGCCTGGCGCGAGATGCCGGGTTTAGCCCGCACTTTGCCCAAGAGGCTGGCGAGGCGATGACCATCATTGGGTTGGTAGCGGCGGGGTTGGGTGTGTCGGTACTGCCGGCGTCGTACCAGCGGATGCGGATTGATGGCGTGGTGTATCGACCGTTGCTGGATCCGGAAGCGGTGTCGGCGGTGTGGCTGGTGCAGCGCAAGGATCAGAAATCGCCGATGGCGAAGGCGTTTGTGGAGTTGTTGACGAGGAAGGTGGAGCCCCTGAAATCGTGATGCCCTCTGTGGGACATTTCCGAAGCTATGTTCCGGAAGACTACAACGCCTTGCGGCGGAGCTTACGACAGGCTCAGAATCCGCCGGCTTGTACGCTTTGGGGGCCATCGGTAACTTGATTCGCATCACTGCTCATCAGTGATCGGGTTTAGTAGCTCGTGGTTACACGAAGCGTAATTGCGTTCCAGACAGTCAGGTATTTTCCATGCCTGTGCTTGATGGTAGCTGTACGCAGGGCGCTCTCGGGCGCGCCGGTTTCGTGTCTCCCCGGTCTACTAACCTGCGTTCAGCTGCCACCCTTTTGTTTAGTAGCAATTCGGTGACGGCTCCACTTTTTTGGAGACCGAATTATGTTCAAGGACACACCAAACCCGCCGGATGGTCATTCGGCATCTCTCGACACGTCCCCGGACGCAGAAACGCTCAATCAGTCCGCCGATAACGTAGCGCCCCTCTACAAGCGACAACCCAGCAACATCGTTTTCATCGCGCCCGAAGTCGACAACCGGACCTTGCTGGAATACGCGAGTGAATCGCTGGCATCGGCGAATGTCATGGCGAGTGATTTCGTGAGATTTCTGGAGGGATCGCAGTGCAACACACTGCTTGGGATTCAGCAGTCGATCATGTTGGGAGAGCTGGCGGTCAACCGGGTGCTGGACAACTTCGACTCACCTTGAAAACGACAGAGATGATCGTTCCCACGCTCCTGCGTGGGAATGCCTCAATGGACGCTCTGCGTCCGCATCGGCAGGGACGCGGAGCGTCCCGGGCTGCATTCCCACGCAGAGCGTGGGAACGATCAATCAACGGCGAACCCGAAAGGGGCTTGTGAGACTCTGAGGATCCTGGGTAACCAGCCATCGCAGAGCCAGACAGGTGAAGGGCGATGACAAGCCGACCTGTTTGCGAAGGGGCGCCGAAAGGCGCCCTTTGTCATTGTGGCGAGAGAACTTGCTCCCGCATGAGTGCGCAGCGCTCACAAAGATCAGCCATCATCGCCAGACGACACAATACCAACCCTGTAGGAACTGGCGCAGCCTGCGATCTTTGACGATGATCGTTCCCACGCTCCTGCGTGGGAATGCCTCAATGGACGCTCCGCGTCCGCCTCGGCAGGGACGCGGAGCGTCCCGGGCTGCATTCCCACGCAGAGCGTGGGAACGATCAACAAGCCAGCTGATCCCGAAGTCCTGGCAGGAGCAAAACCCATGACAGAACAATTCACTCGTTGGGATTCTGCCGAGTACCTCAAGACCGAAGAGGACATGGCTAACTATTTGAATGCTTGCGTGGAGGAAGCCGGGGGTGATCCTGCTTTCATCGCCAAGGCTATCGGGACTGTCGCTCGTGCTCGTGGTATGAATCAGGATTCTCAGAAAAAAACGGGCGGCCTCGTCAGGTCGCCCGTTTCTATCCTAGGCAGAGACTTGCATCTGCAATCGTCGCCCGATCACATCCATCAAATCGCAGCCATCGCGCAATGACGTCACCAATACCCGCGCCAGCTCGCTATGAATACCTTCGTTAAACGCGATGTTCTCCAATAGCTGAGTTGCGGTGCGGATGCGGTAGGCCGCTGTTTCGTGCAATACGTCCAGCGGTGCTTGTGTATCGATCACCAGCGACGCGATGGTGCAGTCGATGCCGGTGATGGGCATGTATCTATCCATGACAAAAAACCTCCAGTTGGAAAAAGTACGCGATAGCTCAGGCGTTGCTGGTGGGTGGAGGATCGCGTAGCTCTTTGGGCAACTCCAGGAGGTCCAATGCTCGGTTAACCAACAACTCGGCCATCGCGGCCAGTTGCTGGATGGCCAGCGCCACATTGCGGCGAGAGCTTTCCAGTTCGTCGGCCAGATCGGTGCTCATGACGTTCAGGGATGCCAGAGTTTCACAGGCGTGACAGAGCAGAGTCTCCTTGTCGACGGTTGGGAGGATGGCAAAGACATGGCTGACCGGATCGGGGCGGTTGGGATTGCGCAGGCGTGCGCTGACCAGGGGCTCGGTGATTTCGGAGAGTTTGGATAAATCGATGTTTTCGCTGTTTGAACTGTTGGGCGATTCAGTATCGTTGGGATCTTTCCTTTTCATGCAGGCGCTCCTTACAAGTTAAAGAGGTATAAGTCTCATGTTGTTGGTGGAGACTTGGTTGATCACTGTACTCAAGTTGGCGCGGCGGTAAAGTCATTATTATAAAATTTATTAAGCTTAATCAGAAAAGTTAACATCTGTTTAGCTAAATGATTAATTTCGGTTGCTTGGCGCTTACCTCATGCTGTGCATGGTTTGTATTCAAGCGGAATTGGGTTGTTGCGCTTTGTTTAACTTGGCTCATTTGGTTGTCGTCTTTTCTGTAAGAGAATTCCTACATTTGGCCATTAATTACGATTGTGAAATATTAGCTAACGGTTTTTCTTGTGCTTTTATGACATTGTTTTTGTGTGAGAGGCTATATATGTAGGCTCTGGCCTTGCAAAACAGGTCATCATAAATGCTAGGCTAGGGCTCGTAGTTTTTTATAACTATAAGTAGTGGTATGTTTCCCATGTATAAAAAAGAAAAATCAGAAACGTTGAAAAACAATGTCAGGTACTTGATAAAAAGTCGTGGAGAGACGCAAATATCTTTGTGCAATGCAAGTGGTTTAACTCGGACCACAATATATAATATATTGGAGGGGCGAGTAGTTAATGTGCAGCAATCCACAATTCGGAAGATTTCTGACTTTTTCGGAGTTTCGTATAAAGAAATTGAAAGTGTTGATTTTGAAGAAAGAGAAGTAGTGGAGAGTAATATTTCCTTGGAAGGGAATATGAATCCGGCTGCAGTCCCTGTCATAAAGGAAAGTCTACTGATTCAAAGTCTAGATAAAAGAATCGGTGAGTTGGCAACTACTTGTCCTTTAACCTACTATTTTGGAGTTGGCTGCAATTTGATAGGTGTGCTTCTGGAAAACGAAATTGATGGGGTGAATGAATCAGGTGACTTGTTGATAGTAAAAAAAGGACTGTCGAGCGGTGATAGAGATAAGCTGTTCTATGACAAAACGACAAGGAAGCTATTTATATCCAACCAGTGCTTTTTAACTTCTGATGTTATCGTTGTTGGGGAGGTTATAGAGGAACGGTTCAATGGTTAGCGTTAGTGAGTTAGAAAATAGCAAGTATAAGTTGTTGGGTTTTGAGAATAACAAAAGTCTTGCTGTAATTATGGTTGTTTCTACTGGGAAGGTTATAAAGGTAAAGTTGGGTGAGGTGTTGAAAAGCGAAATATTGGATAATTTAAACAGGGCAGAAATAAAAAGCATATATAAGAAGTTTTATTCCCGTGGAGACGTATTGACTGCGTATGAAATAGCAGATCGCCATGAAAGATCGTGGGTTTTGTATGTAGGGCTAAATTTATTACTTTTTACGCTTTACATTTTTGCTAATGTCGCTGCGGCAAAGCTTGTCTATTTGAAACAATTTGATATTGTCGTTACTCCGGGAGTATTTCTTTATCCGTTAACTTTTTTAGTGGTCGATTTGTTAAACGAGTTTTATGGATTCAGGCTTGCAAGAAAAGCTATATTGTTTGCGTTTGCCAGTAACGCTTTTATAGTTTTACTGTTGACTGTCACTAGCTATCTCCCAGGACTTCCTGGGTGGAAGTTAGATGCGCCTTATGGAGAGGTGATTACTTACTTCTCTTCCGTGTTGGTAGCATCTTCCATATCTTTTCTTTGCTCCGAATATATTAATTCTTATTTACTTTGCAAGATAAAAGAGCTCACAAACTCCAGATTTCTTTTTCTACGGGTTTTTTTGAGTTCGTTTTTTGCGGTAATAATAGATAGCTTTATTTTTTGCTTTATCGCATTTTATGGGGCTATGCAAAGCGCCGAAATACTGAATATAATTTATGTGCAGATAGCCATAAAAATGTGTTTTGCTGTTTTTAATATATTGCCAGCGTATGGAGCAAGAAGTTTGTTTAAAAAGCATATTGCTGGATCTCCTTCGGTATAGTAAGTGAGGGTTGGGGTGAATCCCTCACTTTAGTGGGGGCATTATTTCAATTGAAGTTTGCCTTTTAAACTATTCATCGTATTTGTCTTGTTGGCCAGGAAATCATTCAGGCCGTTCAGGCGAAGAGTGCATGCGCTACAACTGGTACAACCGCTTCCTTTTAATCCGTTGTAACAAGTAAGCGTATCGTCATAAATCAGGTCGAGCTGATTGTAATACTCTGCCAAGGCCCAGATTTCCGATTTGTTTAGCCACATGAGTGGGTTTTCAAAGCGCAGTCTATAGTCCAGCCCCAAATCAACAGATTTATTTAAGGAGCTTATAAAATCATCTCGGCAGTCTGGATAGTCGGAGAAGTCTGCCCCGCAAATTCCTGTGATTAAAGTCTGGGCGCCAACTTGATACGCATAAATAGAAGCCAGTGTTAAAAATAGAATATTTCGACCAGGTACAAAGGTATTTGGCAGGCCGTCCCCAGAGCTAGAGCTCGTTGGTACTGGAATGTTATCTCGAGTCAGGCTACTAACCGCCAACTCATTTAATAATGCCGCATCGAGAACCTTGTGCACTGTTACGCCAAGTTTTTCTGATAGTTGAAGTGCAACTTCAATTTCCGCCCGATGCCGCTGTCCATAATCAAACGTGATGCAATGTATTTCATCGTAGTTTGGCAAGGCGTGGATCAAGCAGGTCGTAGAGTCTTGGCCGCCGCTAAAAACAATTACTGCCTTTCTGGTCATATTTTCATCCCTGGAATATCCCGGCAGATCGCCGGGGCCTTGACCCTACCGGGAAGCTCAAGGTCTCGCTGTGGGATGTTTCTGAAATCGTGGACGGTGCTTTCCCTGTTTCATTTTTTTACCGGGATGGAAGCTAGCGAGATGTTCGTCCCACGTCCTTGCGTGGAAATGCCTCGATAGACGCTCCGCGTCCGCATCGGCAAGGGACGCGGAGCGTCCCGGGCTGCATTCCCACGCAGAGCGTGGGAACGATCAACGCTCCGCGTCCGATCAAAACGGGCTCAAAAAAAAGGCGCCTGAAAAGGCGCCCTTTGTCGTTTCTGGCCTTACTGAACCTTCACCAAATCCCCTTTCAACGCAACACCGGCCATGATCGCGCCGGCGTGGCACTCATAGTTCTTGGCGTCTTTACGCTCATTGCTTTTGTAGAAACTCACGATGTTGGTCACCGCATTGGCGCCGGCGCTTTTGGCCGCCTCGTGCAGGCTGATGATGGCCGATTGCGCGACCCATTCGCAGGCCACGGTGTCGGTCTTGTTGAAGGCGTTGGTTTTCTTGTTGGTCACCGAGCCCGCAGTGAGGACGGTGACGTTGCCGGCCGGATTGTTGCCCGCCAGGTAGAACTTCACGCTGCCATCGATTTTGCCGGTGCGGGTGGCTTCGGCGACGGCTTTGTCGAAGGGCAGGTACACGGCGGTGTCACGGGCCTGGCTGATGGCCGGCAGGGCGCAGATCAGCAGGGTGGCGGCGGTAGCGAGTTTCTTGAAGTGCATGGAGGTCTCCTTGACCCGGATTAGTTCGGTTACGACCAGCGGCGGAAGATCAGCGAAGTGTTGACGCCGCCGAAGGCAAAGTTGTTGTTCATCACGTATTGGTTGCTCATCTGCCGGAACTCGCCGCGCAGGTAGTCGAGCTTGCCGCAGTGCGGGTCGATCTCGTCGAGGTTGAAGGTGTGCACGTACAGGTCGCGATTGAGCATTTCGATGCTGAACCAGGACTCCAGCGCACCGCAGGCACCCAACGTGTGACCGAGGAAGCTTTTCTGCGAACTGATCGGCATGTGTTCACCGAACAGCGCACTGGTGGCCAGTGTTTCGGCAATGTCGCCCTGTTCTGTAGCCGTGCCGTGACCGTTCACGTAGCCGATGTCCGACGGCTGCAAACCGGCATCTTCCAGCGCCAGTTCCATCGCGCGGCGCATGGTCACCTGCTCGGGACGGGTGGTGTGCTGGCCGTCGGCGTTGCTGCCGAAACCGACGAGTTCGGCATGGATGTGCGCGCCACGGGCCAGGGCGTGTTCCAGCTCTTCGAGGACCAGCATGCCGCCGCCTTCACCGATCACCAGGCCATCGCGGCCCTTGTCGTACGGACGTGGGCTGGTTTGCGGCGCGTCGTTTTTCAGGCTGGTGGCGTAGAGCGCGTCGAAGACCATGGCTTCGGTCGGGCACAGTTCTTCGGCGCCGCCGGCGAGCATCAGCGGCAGGCGCCCGAACTTGATCGATTCGTAGGCGTAGCCGATGCCCTGGCTGCCGCTGGTGCAGGCGCTGGAGGTCGGGATCAGCCGGCCGGTGAGGCCGAAGAAGATGCTGATATTCGCTGCCGTGGTGTGCGGCATCATCCGCACGTAGGAGTTGGCGTTCAGGCCTTCGGCCACCGAGTTGAGCAGCATGTTGCCGAATGCCTTGATCTCGTCGGTGCTGCCGGTGGACGAACCACAAGCGACGCCCATGCGCCCGTCCTTGATCGATTCGTCGCCCAACAGCCCGGCGTCGGCCAGCGCTTGCTCAGCAGCACCCACAGCCAGGCGCGAAACGCGCCCCATGCTGCGCAGTTGCTTGCGGGTCCAGTGGCTCGGGACTTTGAAATCATCGATGGGGCCAGCCAGGCGCGTGTTGAGTTCAGTGAAGCGATCCCACTCGTCCATGCGGCGAATGCCGCTGCGGTTGGCCGCGAAGTTGCCGGCGATGGTGTCCCAATCGCTGCCCAGTGAAGTAATGCCGGCCATGCCGGTGACGACGACGCGCTTCATCAGCACAGGCCTCCATTGACGGCCAGAACCTGGCGGGTGATGTACGAGGCTTCCGCCGACATCAGGAAATTCACGGCGCCGGCCACCTCTTCGGGGGTGCCCATGCGTTGTGCGGGGATCATTTTCATCAGTTCTTCCACCGGCACGTTTTCGTCGAGCATGGCGGTGTCGATCAGGCCGGGTGCGACACAGTTGACGGTAATCTTGCGCTTGCCCAGTTCGATCGCCAACGCTTTCGCCGCGCCGATCAACCCGGCCTTGGAGGCGCTGTAGTTGACCTGGCCACGGTTGCCGATCAAGCCGGACACCGACGTGATGCACACAATCCGCCCGGCGGCGCGACGACGAATCATCGGCATCATCACCGGGTGCAACACGTTGTAGAAACCGTCGAGGTTGGTGCGCATCACCACGTCCCAATCATCCTCGCTCAGGGCCGGAAAAGCACCGTCACGGGTCAGCCCGGCGTTGAGCACCACGCCGTAATAGGCACCATGGGCTTCGACATCGGCTTCGAGAATGGCTTTGCAACTGGCGCGGTCGGACACGTCGAATTGCAGCACGCGGGCATTACGGCCCAACGCCTGAATTTCGCCTTGAACAGCGATCGCCTCGGCCATGCCGCTGCGGCAATGCAGCACGATGTCATGCCCGGCCTGGGCCAGGCGCAAGGCGATGGCGCGGCCGATGCCACGGCTGGAGCCGGTGACCAGTACGAATTCAGTCATCACTCGACTCCTTGGATTTCTTGAAGGTATTGCGCCGCTTGCGGCGGGCGGTACACGTTGAGCCGGGCGGTGGCGTGGATGCCGGGCGCGTTGATGTGGCATTCGAACACGCCCATGCCGCTGTCGTCTTCCAGCGAGCGTAGGCCGTGGATGGTCAGCTCGGTGCCGGCGGGGAAGTGTTCGACGTTGCATTCGAATTTGCGGGTGCCGAGCAAAAAGCCCAGCTCCACCGCATCGCCACGGGCCCGGGCATGGCAACCGGCGTAGGCGGCGACGCTCTGGGCCATCAGTTCGATGCCGACCCAGGCCGGCAGGCTGCCGTCGGGGCGGTTGAACAGGCCATTGGGCTTGACGGTGAGGCGAGTGTGAATCTGCTCGTCATCGAACGACAGGATCTGCTCGATGAGGATCATGTCGCCAGCGTGAGGCAGCAGTTCGGCGAGCGGCCAGGCAATCATGGGGCGTCTCCGATAATCAGGCTGACGTTATTGCCACCGAAGGCAAACGAATTGCTCATCAGGTAGCGGGGTGCAATGGACGCCAGGCGATGGGCCGGCGTCACCCAGTTCAATGGCGGCAAGTCGGGGTCGGGCTGGCCGTCCCAGAGGTGTGGTGGTAGGGCGTGCTCGGGGTTGTCCGCGCTCAGGCTCAACCAGCAGAACGCCGCTTCCAGGGCCCCGGCGGCGCCGAGGGTGTGGCCGGTCATCGGTTTGGTCGACGAACAGGGCACGCCGTCCGGGAACAGCGCAGCGACCGCCAGGCTTTCCATGGCGTCGTTGTGCTGGGTGGCGGTGCCGTGCAGGTTCAGGTAGCTGATTTGCGACGGTTGCAGAGCGGCGCGGCTCAAGGCCTTGCGCATGGCTTGCTGGGCGCCACGGCCGGTGGGTTCTGGCGCAGAAATATGGTGCGCGTCGGAGCTGGCGCCGCTGCCGAGCAGGGCAATCGATGGGCCGTCGCCCGCTTGCTTGCTCATCAAGAACAGCACCGCCGCTTCACCAATGTTGATGCCGTTGCGGTTGGCCGAGAACGGGTTGCAGCGCTGCTCGGACACCGCTTCCAGGGCCGAAAAACCATTGAGGGTCAGTGTGCACAAACTGTCGACGCCGCCGCACAGCACGGCATCGCACAACCCCAGGTCGAGCAGGCGCTGGGCACTCATCAAGGCCCGGGCGCTGGAGGTGCACGCGGTGGAAATCACATAGGCCGGGCCGCTCAATTGCAGCCAGTCGGCCAGGAAATTCGCCGGTGCGCCGAGTTCCTGCTGCCGATAATCGTAGTCGGCGGGGAATTCATGCTCACGGATGTAATGCGCCAACCCGCGACTGGCTTCGTCGATGCCCGAGGTGCTGGTGCCCAATACGATGCCGATGCGGTCATGGCCGTAGGTCTGGATCGCTTGCTCGATGTCCGGGCGAATTTGCAGCGCCGCTTCCAGCAGCAGTTGATTGTTGCGGCTGCGCTGGTCGGCCAGTTCCGGGGGAATCGGCGCGAGTTCGCCCTGCACCGCGGCCACCGGCAATGAACGTCCCGTCACCCAGCCCGCCTCGCTGCGCATGCCGGAGCAATCGCCGGCAAACAGGTTGCGCGCGACTTCCCGTTTGTCGTGACCCAGGGCGCAGATCACCCCCAAGGCGTTCAACCAGGCAGTCATGGCGTGTCCCCGTTCAGCGGCGTGACTTGGTATTTCGGGCCTTTGGGCAGGTTCAATTCAAAGCTCATCGGGCGTGAATATCGGACGTCCCAGCGCTCGGGCAAGGTTCGTTGCGCGCCATGCTGCCAGGCGACGGGATAGTTGCTCTGCAACTCACCTTCCGGCGTCAACGCAAACAACAATGCGGCGAACAGTTCCCGGGCTTCCGGGTTCGGCGGCAGCAGACCGTCGGCCTGCCAGGCGCCGTCGATCAGCTTCTGCCGGGCCTGGGGAATGCCCAGTAAATCCATCATCGACCAACGCAGGGCCGGGCCTTCTTGCTGAATCACCAACACCCAGTCCTGACGCTGGTCCGCCGCCAGACGCTGGATATGCAATTGCAGCGGCAGCGCCAGGCTCGGGCTGTGCTCGGGCAGCGGGGCGCGGCTGGCGCAGGCGCTCAGCAGCAGGACACAACCCAGGAGCAGGAAACGAATCAGTGAGAATCTCTGTGGCGAGGGGGCTTGCCCCCGTTCGGCTGCGCAGCAGTCGTGAAACCATTGCATGCGGTTAACCAGACATTTTGCGGTTGCAGGTTTTGGGGCCGCTTCGCAGCCCAACGAGGGTAAGCCCCCTCGCCACAAAAGCCCTTCAGTTGCGCCAGACATCACACAGCACCTTCAAGCGGCTTGCGCGCCACCACATTGACCAGGGTTTCTTCCCGTTGGCCAAAGGGCTTGGGCTTGCGCAAACCAAAGCGTTCAAGCAAACCGAAATCCTTGGCGCGGCTCCACCACAGGTACGGATAAGACACATTCTGCGGGCCGAATTCGAAACCCTGCTGGCGAATCATCTCCAGATACCCGGCCGCACTCTTTTGCACGTGCATCGGATGCCGGAACAGCCAGCGAATCACCCACGTATCAATGTAAGCCTCGGTGGACTCGGCGAACAGCAGATAGCCGCCGGGCTTGAGTACGCGATAGAACTCGGCCAACGCCTGGTCCTGCTCCACCAGATGATGAAAGGTCTGGTGGCAGAACAGCAGGTCGACACTGGCGTCCGGTACGTTGAGCGTCGCGCAATCGCTGCCGATCAGTTCCACGCTCATACCCTGGCGCGCCGCTTCTTCACCGCTGAGGTTCAGGCTGTGCGGATCGGCATCCACACCGATCAGACGCTGGGGCGCAAAGGTCTGGCGCAGGTACTGGAACGACTTGCCCTGGCCGCAACCGGCATCCAGCAACACCGGGTGGCTGGGTGGCGACTCGCTGAACAAACCGCGCAAATCATTGATTGCCACCCGCAGCACATGGTGCTGCCAGGTATGGCTACGCAGGAACCAGAAACCGAATTTGGTTTCCTCGACGTAGTTGTCGCTCAGGTAGCTCATGTGGCTTCCCGTGCGCAAATTTCCGAAATCACCTTCAACCGGCGTTTCGCTTCGCTGACGAACGGGTTGCGTTCATCCCAGGCGTAACCGGCGAGGATCGAGGCGATCATGCGGCGGATATCGGTGGAGCTGCCGTCGTGGAAAATCACGTCCTGGAAGGTGCCGGCGTACCAGCCTTCGACGTAGCAACGGAAGGTGTCGACGCCGCGTTTCAGCGGGTCGGCGAACTCGGTCTGCCAGTCGACGCTTTCGCCCTGCAATTGCCGATGCAATACACCGGCGGCCATGCTCGCCGAGCGCATGGCGATGGTCACGCCGGAGGAGAACACCGGGTCGAGGAATTCCGCCGCGTTGCCCAGTAGTGCAAAGCCTGGACCATGGAGGGTTTTGACGTTGGCCGAGTAGCCGCCGATGGTGCGTGCCGGGGTGTCCCACACGGCATTGTTCAGCACACCGGAAAGGCTTGGGGTTTCGGCGATAAAGCCGCGCAGGCACTCGTCGAGATCATCGGTGCGGCCTTCGAAATGTTCGGCCGCCGCCACCACGCCCACCGAGCAACGGCCGTTGCTGAACGGGATGGTCCAGAACCAGATATCGCGATGGATCGGGTGGGTGGTGACGAGGATCTTGGTGCGGTCGAAGTTCGGGTGGTCGATGTGGTCTTCGACGTGGGTGAACACCGCTTGGCGCACCGGGAAGTTCGACGGCGCTTCGAGGTCAAGCAAGCGCGGCAACACCCGGCCGTAGCCGCTGGCATCCAGCACGAAATCGGCTTCGACACGGTACTCGCTGCCATCCTCGCGCAGCACCGTCAGCTGCGGTTTCGCCAGGCTGAAATCGGCGCTGACGATGGCTTCGCCATAGCGCAATTCCACGCCTTGCAGCGCCGCTTGATCGGCCAGCAGCTTGTCGAAATCGGCGCGTTGCACCTGGAAGGTGGTCGGCTTGCCGTTGCTGAACGTGTCACCAAAATCGAAGGCACTGTACTGCTCGCCCCAGGCGAATGCGGCACCGGTTTTGAGCTGGAACCCGGCGGCGTTTACCGCGTCGAGCATGCCGGCTTCTTCGACGAAATCCAGGCAGTGGGACAGCAGGCTTTCACCGATGGAAAAGCGTGGGAAATGCTGGCGCTCGATCACCAATACATCGTGACCCTTGCGCTTGAGCAGCGCGGCGGCGATGGCGCCCGAAGGCCCGGCCCCGATGACCACTACCTGACGATGTTCCATTTCAACGATTGGCACGTGGACTCCTTGCCGGGGTGGCGATAATCAGCGGGATTCGATGCATGCCGGCCAGTGCCGGCAGCAGTGTTGCGATCAGGCCCATCAGCATCAGCGCAAAGTACAGCGCCGGGCTGATGAGGTGTTGTTGCAGCAGCAGGTTGAGAAAGACGATCTCGCTCAACCCGCGAATATTCAGCAGCAGGCTTTCGCGCCAGCGACTGGCGCCATCCACCGAAACGCCGGCCCAGCCCAGACCCAGCCAGTTGCCCAGCAGTTTGCTGGCAATCGGCAACAGCAACAGCGCGGCCAGTGGCAACCAACCGAGGCTGGCCATGGCGGCGTGCACATCGATCTGCACGATGCCGAATGTGAGGATCAGCGGGATGGCGATCCAGGTCTGCAAACGATTCATCCACAGCGCCGGCAACGGCAACACCAGCGGTATTTTGAGCGCGGCCATGCACAGCAAATAGCCGATGCCGAAAATCAGCGCGTTGAGCTTGAAGTGCTCGGCCACCACCAGCAGCGCGAAGAAGCCGCCGCTGTACAACAACGGTTGGCGCAAACCGAGCAAGCGCAACAGCACCGGCAAACAGGCGCCGGCCAAGGGCAGCAACAGACTACTCAGATGCAGGCTGCCCTGGGCGAAGCCGAACAGCGTCCAGCAGGTGAGGTCGATCAGGATCGCGGTCTGCACCAGGCGCCGGGTGGCGTCGGGCGGGTAGTTGATGTGTCGCAGGTAGAGGTACAACACCGGGATCGCGGTGATGGCGAAAACCAAACCGACGGCCAGCGAGCTGATCCACGCTTGCGGCGGCAACAGCCACACCGCCGTCGCCAACCCGCAGGCGAACGGCAGGCAGAAACTCGGCAGGGCGATTTTCAGGCTCTGGCGATCCAGCTTCAGGTCGATCACGTCGCTGAGAATGTGCCCCAGCAAGAGCGCGAAACTCAGGCTGTAGAGGTTTTTCAGCCACACCGGGGAAATCAGCGCGGCGCCGCTGAGCTGCCAGCCCGGTTCGATCCAGAAATACATCAGCAGCGGCAGGCCGAACGTCGCCAGCAGCAACTGGCTGACAATCGGGATCAAGCCGAAATGCCGACCGACGCGGGTGGCCACGGCGAACATCCCCAGGGCCATGGCCCAAAACAGCGCGATCATCATGCTGTTGGCTCCGCGACTGCCACGGCGTGGGTCTGACGGCCCGCCCATGGTGCGAGGATGAAGCTGAACGCCAGGCCGAGGCTCACCGACAGGCCGAAGTTGCTCACCGCCGGTGTGCTGGACACCGCCAGCAAACCGAACGACAGCCACGTGGTCAGCGCCGCCAGCAAGGTGCCCAGCAGGCTCACCGCGGCGCCGCCGACCTGTTCGCGCATGAGGATCGCGTAATCGACGCTGATCGCCGTGACCAGCAGCAGGCCAAACAGGCTGAACAGGGTCAGCGGCTGGCCGAGCCAACCGAGGCTGGCCAGGCTGCACAGTGCGGCGAGCAGCGGCAGGGCGACGATTCTCAAGGCGCCGATGAGGCCGAACGGCAGGATCAGCACCAGCACGATCAATACGCAGGAGGCGAGTTTCAATTCCGCCGCGCTGATCTGGGTTTCAGCGAACACCTTATTCAGTTCGCCCAGACGATCCACCAGTTCCACCCCCGGCAAGTCCAGGGCCTGGACCCGCAGCAGCGACGGATTGTTCAAGCCTTGCAGGCTGACCATGGCCGCTACGCCACCGTCATCGGTCGGCCCCAGCCACAGGGTGCGATAAGGCTCGGCCAGCGGCCCAACCAGGGCTGCGTCGATGTCTTCGGTGGGCAGCGCCTGTAACTTCGTCAACTCGGCTTGCAACGCCTCGACCGGTACACCGACGTCGAGCAACGGTTGCCAGAACTGCGGCAGTTTGGTCAGCGCGTCGCGCATTTGCTTCTGTTCGCTCGGCTGGCTGACCAATTGGTTGAGGGACAGGAAACCCTGGAGCTTGTCGAGGTTGACCAGTTGCTCCAGGCGATCACCGAGGGCGGCCTGGCGTTCGAGCAATTCTTGCTGGTTGGCGGCGCGGATCAGGAAAAACTGGCTGGTGGGCTGGTAGCCGGTGATGCGCGCGATGGCTTGCGCTTCGTCGGTCAAGTGCTGCGGCATGCCGACCCATTGGCGAATGTCGTTCTTGGTGCTGAGCTGCAACAGACCGCCGATACAGAAGGCGGTCAGCAGGGCCAGCAACACCGGCGTGCGGGCACGCTGGAGCATCGCTTCGCGCAGGTTCACCAAAAATTCGGCCACCCGCAACGGCCATTGCGCCGGACGCAGGTCAGAACCCTTGAGCAGCGCCGGCAACAGGCACACCGCCGACAGGTAGGCACCGAGCAGGCCGGCGGCGGAGAACACAGCGATTTGCGTCAACGCCGGGAACGGTGTCCAGGCCAGGGCGAGGTAGCCGATGCAACTGGTGATCAGGCTCAGGGTCAACCCCGGCAGGGTCAGGCGCAGGGCCGGCCAACTGTTCCAGGGTTTCAGGCTCCAGCTCTTGGACAGGTAGTGCAGCGGGTAATCGACGGCGACGCCGATCAGGCTCGAACCGAGTACCAGCGTCATCACATGCATATGGCCGAACAGCGCCACGCACGCCACGCCACCGAACAACATGCCCACCAATACCGGGACAAACGCGAGCAACACGCGCAAACGCCGGAAGGCCAGCAACAGCAGCAACAGAATGCCCAACGTGGCGCCGCCACCGACCCAGGTCATCTCCCGGCTCGCTTGTTGCTGACCGTTGGCCGCATAGAGCAAGCCACTGGCGGCGAGCAATTGCACGTCGCCCTGGGCGGCTTCTTCGCGACTGTGTTTGAGCAGGTCGGCCACTTGCAGCGGCAGGTTCATGTCAAAGGCGTTGCCGGTGGTGCGCGCGCGCAGCAGCACCCAACTCTTGCCGTCGGCATCGGCGATCAAGGCGCCGCTGCCGATGTCCAGTTGCACCGCGCCATGTTGTGGCTGGCTGTTCTGGATGCGCCCGGTCAGGCCCAGCCAGTCGTCCTGGCTCGGCACCAGGCTGAAACCGGTGAAGGGGTCGAACAGCGCTTGCACCCGTTGCTGGATAAAGGCGTCGGGATGTTTGATCAGTTGTTGCCGATCCGCGTCCGCGAGCATCGCCAGCCGGCCTTGCAGCAGTTGCGTGCGCAGGGCGGGCAAGTCGGCTTGCAGGGTCCACTGGACCTTTTCGAACAGGCCGCTGGCCTGCCACTGTTCGCCGAGTTTCTGCGCCATGGCCACCGCGTGCTGGCGATCGGTGTGGCCGACCAGTACCAGCATTTCGCGGTTCAGCGGTTCTTGCATGCGTTGTTCGGCGCGCAGTTCCAGCGCGTCCGGCGCCGTGCCGGGCACCAGTTCCATCAGATTGGCCGACAGCGGGGCGCCGTCACGCCATTGCCAACCGGCGAGTGCGAACACCGCCAGCAGCAGGATCAGGAACAGCCGTGGGAGCCTCCGTTCACTCGGCAAAATCATGTTGCTCCGCATCGCTTAACGGTTGGGCGCTGGTGCTGTCCTGCATGCGCATGAGGGTGCTGTCGCCCTGGGTTTCGAGCAGTTCGATGCTGTTGACCAGTTCGCCGCCGTCGATGTTGATCTGGTTGAACACCTGCTTGAGCAGCATCGAGCGCGGGGTCAGGGTCAGCTTCCATTTCTGGGCGTCGCCACTCAGCGACAGCTCGAAATCCCGTTGCAGACCGCTGCTGTCGCCTTGCAACACGGCGAGGAACAAACGGTTCTGCTCCGCGCCCGCGCTCTTGCCCGGCAGCAACTGCCAGCCGTTGGCATCCCGCCGGGCGATACCCTTGGCGGTGATGCGGTAATCCTGTTGCAGCGGGGTTTTCAGCAGCCACAGCAAGCCGTGGTTTTTCGCGAGGACGAAGCTGCCCTTGCTGACCAGCGGCTGCGGCAGCGCGCGCAGGTGTTTTTCCTGGATGAAGTGGCCGTGGATCACGTCGGGTTTGGCCAGTTGATCGCTGAGCTGTTGCAGGTCGAAGGCATTGGCGAGTGACGACAATCCGAGCAGCGCTAACGCGCCGAGGCATTTGAAAATGGTGTTCATGGCAGCATCCTTTCGACAGCATCGGTGAAGACTTTCGGCGAGGCCAATTGCATCTCGCGGCTGCTCATGTCGACGGCGACCTGCACGGTGCTGGCGCGGGTCAGGCGTTCGCCGGTTTGCTGATCGCTGATCAGATAGTTGATCTTCAACCGGTTCTCCCACTCCACCAGACTGGCGCGCACGTTGAGCGTCTGGCCGAACACCGCGCCGCGCACATAACGCAGTTGCAGGTCGATCACCGGCCAGGCAAAACCCGACTCGACCATCGCGGTGTAGTTGTGGCCGAGCTTGTCCAGCAGTGCACACCGGGCAACTTCCAGGTATTTGACGTAATGGCCGTGCCAGACCACGTGCATGGTGTCTACGTCGAAGAACGGCACGAGGATTTCCGTATCGGCGTGAAGCACTCCCTTGCTACGCATGCAGCCTCCAGTGTTGCTCGGCGATTCGTTTCAGGCACAGCCGCAGTTCGCCTTCCAGGGCGCGGTCTTCGATGACCGGCGGGAAGTCCTTGGCCAGTTCCTCGTGCATCGCCGCCAGGGACGGCGGCAGGGGGCGTGCGTCCTCGGCCTGGCCACGCAGCCACACGCCTTGATTAGCCGCGAGCAGGGTCGCGGCGGCGACTTGTTCGGTCAGCTCCAGCACCCGAACGGCATCGCGGGCGGCGATGGTGCCCATGCTCACTTTGTCCTGGTTATGGCACTCGGTGGAGCGCGAGAACACGCTGGCCGGCATCGTATTTTTCAGCGCTTCGGCGGTCCAGGCGCTGGTGCCGATCTGCACGGCTTTGAAGCCATGGTTGAGCATCGCGCGGTCGGCACTGGCGCCGGACAGGTTGCTCGGCAAACCGTGGTTGTAACGCTCGTCCACCAGCAGCGCGAGTTGCCGATCCAGCAAGTCGGCGACGTTGGCCACCAGGGTTTTCAGGCTGTCCATGGCGAACGCGATATGGCCGCCGTAGAAGTGCCCGCCGTGCAGCACGCGCTCGGCTTCGGCGTCGATGATCGGGTTGTCGTTGGCGCTGTTGAGCTCGATCTCGATGAACGACCGCAGCCAGTTCAGGCTGTCGGCCAACACCCCGAGCACATGGGGTGCGCAACGCAGGGAATAGCGGTCTTGCAGGCGATGCAGCGGCGCGGTCGGCGCGTCGATCGCCAGATCCTTGCGCAACCACGCGGCGACTTGCATCTGCCCCGGATGCGGCTTGGCGGCGAACAGGCGCTCGTCGAAATGCTCAGGATTGCCTTGCAGCGCGACCACGTTCATCGCGGTGATGCGCGTGGCCAGTTGCAGCAGGTAATCGGCGCGGGCGAAGGCCAGGCAGGCGATGCCGGTCATTACGGCGGTGCCGTTCATCAACGCCAGGGCTTCTTTGGGGCGCAACACCAGCGGCGTCCAGCCCAGTTCACGATGCACATCGGCAGCTTCGCGACGTTCGCCACGGAACATCACTTCGCGCTCGCCGGACAAGGTCGCGGCGACGTAGGACAGCGGCGTCAAATCACCGCTGGCGCCCACCGAGCCTTCTTCCGGGATCAGCGGCAGGATGTCGTGTTCGAGGAAGGCTTGCAGGCGTTCCAGCAGTTCCACGCGCACCCCGGACACGCCGTGGCACAGCGACTGCAAACGCGCCGCGAGTACGGCGCGGGTCGCTTGGGCGTCGAGCAGTTTGCCCAGGCCGCAGCCGTGGAACGTGTACAGATGACGCGGTAGCGCTTCGACGTGATGCAGCGGCACCGCGACCACGCAGGAATCACCGTAACCGGTGGTCACGCCATAGATCACGCCTTCCTTGTCCAGCAGGGAATCGAGGAATCGCGCGCCTTTGGCGATGCGCTCGCGAAATTCAGGGTCGCCCTGCAGCTGCGTCGGCGCCTGACGATTGGCCAGGGCCAGCACGTCTTCGATGCGCAAAGGGAGTTCGCCGAAGGTTACCGGCTCAAGCGTTGGCGTCGTCATCGGTCTTCCAGAAAGGGTAAAAGTTGAACCATTGTTGTGGCGCTTCAAGGCAATAGTGACCCAAGCGTTCGGCGTAGCGGGAAGCCCACTGATGAATGACCTGTTCGCGGTCGCTGCGCTTCCACTCCACAGCCTCGGCGAAGGGTTCGAGGCTTAGTCGGTAGGCGCCCGTCGGTTGCTTGAGGCACAGCAACAGATTGACCTTGCACTTGAGCAGACCGGCCAGCAGCCAAGGGCCCTGGGGGAACGCCGCCGGATGCCCGAGGAAGTCCACGATCACGCGACGCCCGCCATGCAGCGGCACGCGGTCGCCGGCAATCGCCAGCCACTCGCCGCGCTCCAGGCGTTCGTGCAGTTGCAGCATGATCACCGGGTCCAGTTCGCTGACCTGAATCAGCCGCAAATTGGTCGCCCCGGCTTCGCCGAGCAGGCGGTTGAACTGCTCGGCGTGCTTGGTGTGCACCAGCACGTTCATGGTGACTTGTTCGCCGATCTCCGCCAGCGCACGGCAGACCTCAAGATTGCCCAGGTGCGCGCCCACCAGCATCTGCCCACGGGCGCCGCGCAGTTGGGTGCGCAACAGCGCCGGGTCGTCGATTTCGATCTGCTGGATGCTCAGCTTGCCGTTCCACACGTCGAGCTTGTCGAGCATGGAATCGGCGAAGGCCATGAACTGGCCGAAGACCCGCCAATGGGTCGGGCGCAACGCTGGGCGCGCGCTGAAGTCGGCGAGGCGTTGCTGGTATTGCCAGGCGCTTTTGCGCGCGCTGCGGCCGAACAGGAAAAAGTACAAAACGATGCCGTACAGCAACGGGCTCAACAGCCGCCGACCGAGCACTTTGGCGCAGACAGCGGTGAATTTCATCAGCCAGAAACTGCCGCGCTCCTGGCGGTCGGCCCAATGCTTTTTATCCGCGTCAGTGCTCATGCCCGCCACCGTCGCCAGAGGATCACCGGAGCACGCAGCAACATGCCGAAGAACAGCCGGGTGTGCATGCTCGAAATCAAAACGTTGTCGTGGAACAGGCGAAAGTGCGAAACGCCATCCAGCGGGTAATGGACCTTGGTTTGCAGCCACTGCATCGGCAGGTTTTGCCAGGCCAGCCGCACCAGAATGTCCGAGTCGAAATCCATGCGCTTGCCGATCTTCGCCGAACTGATCAGCGCCAGGGTCGGTGGCAAGGGATAGACGCGGAACCCGCACATCGAATCGCGGATCTGCAACGACAAGGTGTTGATCCACACCATCACGTGGGTCAGGTAGCGCGCATACAAACGACCCTTGGGCACGCTGGCGTCGTACAGCGGATAACCGCAGATCACCGCGTCCGGGTGGGCGCGGGACAGTTCGATGAAAGCGGCGACGTCGGTCAGGTCATGCTGGCCGTCGGCGTCCACTTGCAAGGCGTGGCTGAAGCCCAGGCGCGAGGCTTCGCGCAAACCGGTCATGACCGCGCCGCCCTTGCCTTGATTGACGGTGAGGCGGATCAGATAGACGTTGTCCCGCAGCGCCAGTTGATCGAGCACCTTGGCGCAGGCCGGGGTGCTGGCGTCGTCCACCAGAATGCACGGCAAACCTTTGGCGAGCAGGGCATCGACCACCGTGGTGATGGCGGTTTCGTGGTTGTAGACCGGGATGATGGCGCAGGGGTTATGCATCCGCTGCCTCCAGCACAATCCGCCCGCTGGAGCAGGTGGCGGTGTCATTGCGGAAGGTGAAATACAACTTGCTGCGCACCGGGTCGAACCGCAGGTGCAGCTGGATTTCATCGCCCGGACGCACCAGTTGCTGGAATTTCAGCACTTCCATGCCGGCGAAACTGGCCGGCAGGTCCATCAGCTGTTGACCCAGGCTCAGCGCCCAATCCACCTGCACCACGCCGGGCAATACCGGCGCCTGGGGAAAGTGCCCGCTGAAGTAGGCGAGGTCCGGTGGCACAGCCAGTTGCAGGCTCCATTCGCCGTCGGTTTCGACCTGTTCCAGCACCTCCGGTCCCTTGGGACGCGGTGCCAGTAGCAGCGCTTCGACCTCGGCCTGAGGCAGTTTGCCTTGGGCGTTCAGTGGCAGTTGCCGCAGCAAGCGCCAGCGCCGAGGCAAGGCCAGGGCTTCGCAATGCTGGCTCAGGTGCTGACGCAGTTCTTGGGTGAGGGTTCGCCGCCCCTGATTGCGCAGGGCATGCAGCCCTTTTTGGCTGAGCACCAGCAGCGCACCCAGTGAGGCGCGGTTTTCCTGGACCACCCCGAGGCGCGCTTCGGCGACCCAGTCGTGGGCCATCAGCGCCTGTTCCAGCATCGGTAGCGAGATACGTTTTTCTTCCAGTTTGACGATGCGGTCCAGCCGTCCCAACAGTTCGAAACGGCCATCGGCGGCGATCCGCGCAGCGTCGGCGGTGTGTTCGACGTGGTCGACGGGCAAGTAGGGCGAGGCGATCAGCAGCGCGCCGTCGCTGTCCTGGCTCAGCAGCACGTCGGCGAACGGCTGCCACAGGTCTTGCCCCTGACGCCAGGCAATGCCACCGGTTTCCGAGCTGCCAAGGATCTCCGTCGGCCATTGCTGCAAGCGCTCGAACAGGCTTTGTGCAGCCTCGGCGGGCAGGGCGCCACCGGAGGAAAACACTCGGCGCACCGCGCTCAGGGCGGGCCAGTCGAGGTTGTCACCCATGCGCTTGAGCAGCGCCGGGCTGGCGACCCAGGCGAACACCGGGTGTTCGCGGCTGGCGCGCTGCAAGTCTTCCGGGAAGGCCAGTTGCTTGCGCACGAACGGCCGCCCGGCGCACAGCGGCCACAGCACCCGGAACAGCAAACCGTAAATGTGTTGGGTGCCGACACTGCCGATGATGCAGGCCGGGCCGAGGTCAGCGCCCCACAGCTGTTCCAGGGCTTGGACTTCATTGGCCAGCTGGCGCAGGGTTTTGTCGATGCGCTTGGGTTCGCCACTGGAGCCGGAGGTACACAGGCTGAGCTGGCAGCGATCCAGATCCAGCGCGGCGGCGGGCATTGGCGAATGCTGATAGTCGTCAAGGTGCGCATCGTCGGCCTGATCGGTCAGCCACAGATCGACTTCGCTCGACCAGCGCTGGCGCGTCTGGGCTTGCAGATCGGCCGGCAGCAGCACGCTGACCCCGGCACGCCAGGCGCCCAGCAGGGCAATCGCCAGCTCGGCGCCATCTTCAAGGTGCACGGCAATGCGCTGCACGCCCTGGGCTTGCAGGCCGGCGGCGAGGCTCAGGGCCTGTTCGCACAGTTGCGCGTGATTCAGCGCCGGTTCGGCCGTCATGGCACGTTCCGGCTGAGCCTTGAGCAGCAAATGCTCAAGTGTTATCCAATTCATGGGTGGCCTCGTACCCGTTGTCGTATCAGCCATTCAATGGCAAACATCAGGCCGATCAATCCATAGGAGATCAGGCCGGTGTACAACATCCACCAACTCAGCGGCGCCCAGAGGGTCAGCGCGGCGGCGCACAATCCGTTGCAAAGAAAAAACACGCTCCAGGCCACCGTGACCTGGCGGGTATAAACGATTGCCTTGGCCGGCAGTTGCGGTTCACGCAGACGGGCCAGGCGTTCAGCCATGGGCGGGCCATATTTCAGGCTCAGCCCGAACAGCGCGAGCATGAAGCCACTGATCAGCACCGGATACCAACGCAGCAGTTCCGGGCTATCGAACACCGCCAGCAGCAGGCAAAACACGATGGCGATAATGGCCATCCATCGACTGCCCGGGCGCCGCACGCCGGTCAGCGCACGCGCCAGCCACAGGCTGCCCAGCAGCAAGCCAAACTGCCACGGGGCAAAGTGCTCCATGCCGAAATACACCGCAAAGGGGTACAGCAGGCCCGCCAGCAGCAGGCCGAGGCCGATCAATCGGCTCATGCGGCCGGTTGAACCAGACGGTAGACCGCCTCGACCACGTCACTGACGGTACGCACCGATTTGAATTCTTCGGCGGCGATTTTCTTGCCGGTCTGGCGCTTGATGTGGTCGATCAGGTCGACGGCGTCGATGCTGTCGATTTCCAAGTCCTGATACAGGTTGGATTCCAGGCTGACACGCGCTGGGTCCAGCTCGAAGAGTTCGACCAGGGCATCGCGCAGGGTGTTGAAAATGTCGTCACGAGTTTGCATGGTCCGGTCTCAAGCTGCCTGTTTTGCAGTGACGAACGCCGCAAGGCTCGCCACGTTGGTGAAGTGATTACGGGTGTCCTTGGCGTCGGCGTCGATCTTGATGCCGTACTTTTTCTGGATCGCCAGGCCGAGTTCCAGGGCGTCTACCGAGTCCAGGCCCAGGCCTTCGCCAAACAGGGTCTGGTCGTCGCCGATGTCGTCGATGCTGATGTCTTCGAGGCCCAGGGCGTCGATGATCAGTAGTTTTATGTCACGGTGCAGATCGCTCATCTTCGGCGAGCTCCTTAATAAAGTAGTGATGCAGATAGTCGTTGAGCTTGCGCGAAGCCTGCGGGGGAGCGCCTTGCGCGGCGAAGGCTTGTGGGTCTATATCGGCACCCACACGGAAACTGAAGTGCACGCGACGTTTTGGTATCCGATACCAGGGCTCGGCCTTGGTCAATGTGCTCGGGCTGACCTTGATGATCACCGGGGTGAGGATTTTCGCACCGCGCAGGGCAATGGCCGCGGCACCCCGATGAAAGGCTGGCGCCTGGCCGGGTTGGGTGCGCGTGCCTTCGGGGAAAATGATCAGGGTCTGGCCGCTTTTGAGGGCATCGGCCGCGGCGTCGAGCATGTCCATGCTGCCATCGTTGCTGATGTATTCGGTGCTGCGCAGTGGACCGCGGGTAAAGGGGTTCTCCCAGAGGCTTTTTTTGACCACGCAGTTGGCGTGGCGCACCAGGCCGATCAGGAACACCACGTCAATCAGCGACGGGTGGTTGGCGATGATCATCTGCCCCGCACGGCCGAGTTTTTCCGCACCCTGGATGTCGTAGGTCAGCACTCCTGCACGGGCCATGAACCGGACAAAAAACCAGAAACAGCGACTGACGGTTTTGCGCGCCCGCAGCCGATGGGCCTGGGCATCGCCGGGCAGGCAGCCGAGCAGCGGAAAAACCAGCAGCCGCAGGCACAGCCCGCCCAACCCGAACAGGGTGAAGCTCACGGCGGTGGCCAGCAGGCGCCAGTAATAGGCGTCGCGGTTTTTATCGGCTACAGGTTGCGTTGCCAGGTCCATACACGATTTTTCCAGGCATGTTGGCAGGTTGACTGCTGGCCGAGCAGGGTACGCAATAGATTCAGGGCATGGGGCCAGTGAGCGTTGGACAGTGCATCCGGGTTGCTGTTCAGGGACAGCTGCCAGTCGGTGCCGGGGGTGAGCAGCAGACCGACCGCATAAGGGAAGGGCACATCGTCGATCCAGGCCGAGTAGGCCTTGGGCGGTTGTTCTTCAGTAACCACCAGCAGAACGGCGGGCGCGCCCTCGGAAAGTAGCGCCGCGGCCTCAAGCATGCCGTGTTCAAGGCCGTCGCCAGCGGCGGCCAGGGCCGTCATCTCGCTGGTTTCGCCGCGCATGATCGACCACAGACCGATGACCGCGTTATGCACAGACAGGCTGAATTGGGTCGGTGACAGCGGCTGATCGGCCGCCAGGTCACTGAGAATGTCGAAGGTGCGCGGGGTTTCGCCGTGACGGGAAATAAAGACCAACGGTAGGTCCTGCCGACCATCGGCCAACGGCCAGCCCACACTAAAGGCCATCCGCGCCAGGCGACTGAGTCGACGACGCTGCATGGCCGGCAGGAACGACACATCGGGGGCGGCATCGCTGCATGGGAGTGCGACCGGTTGTCGGCTCCAGGCCTGCCAATCGTCCACGCTTTCGAGCCCAGGGGCCCATGCGCGCCATTGGGCGATGTTGAAGTTGATCACAAAGATTCATCCCGCCCCTGCGGGCTTTCCTTGACGGGCCGGTCGCAAAATCCACAGCCGACCTGACGTGGCGCTTAACGCCGAGTGGCGCGCATTATCCCGGTGCGGCCGGCGTGTAGCAAATACTGGTTACAGTTTGCGCAAACAAATGTACCGCTTGGTTCGTGAAAAAGCTGTCGTTTGGCCATTATCCACGTTGCGGCAAGCAAGTCTGTCGTCCCTGTCTGCAATCAACCGACGAGTTCGCGGCTTTTTCGCCAGGGGATTACGTCTGACTGTGTAGTCCCCTTGCCCGCGAGGTAGCTAAGCAGCGCTTTGGACAACTACACTCGGTCATTCTTTGGTACACGGAGGTTTTGACATGCGGCGCGTGGTGTTCAATCAGAAAGGCGGTGTGGGTAAATCCAGCATCGCCTGCAATCTGGCAGCGGTCAGTGCCAGCGAGGGCTATCGCACCCTGTTGGTGGATCTCGATGCCCAGGCCAACTCCACTCAGTACCTGACCGGCCTCACCGGCAATGACATCCCCATGGGCATTGCCGATTTCTTCAAGCAGACCCTGTCTTCCGGGCCGTTCTCGAAGAAAAACCAGGTGGATATCTACGAAACTCCGTTCGATAACCTCCACGTCATCACCGCCACCGCCGAACTGGCCGACTTGCAGCCCAAGCTTGAGGCCAAACACAAGATCAACAAGTTGCGCAAACTGCTGGATGAGTTGAGCGAAGACTACGACCGGATCTACCTCGACACCCCGCCGGCGCTGAACTTCTATGCGGTGTCGGCGTTGATTGCCGCTGATCGGGTGCTGATCCCGTTTGATTGCGACAGCTTTTCACGTCAGGCGCTGTACGGCCTGCTGGCGGAAATCGAAGAGTTGAAGGAAGACCACAACGAGGGGCTGGAAGTCGAAGGCATTGTGGTCAATCAGTTCCAGGCCCGTGCGAGCCTGCCTCAGCAAATCCTCGACGAACTGATCGCCGAAGGCCTGCCGGTGCTGCCGGTGTACCTGGGCAGCTCGGTTCGCATGCGTGAATCGCACCAGGCCAATACGCCGCTGATCCACCTCGACCCGCGGCACAAGCTGACGCAGCAGTTTGTCGAGTTGCACAATTTGCTGGAAAACGCCTGACTGCCCTTTGTAGGAGCGTGGCTTGCCCGCGAAGAGGGTTTAACATTCAACGCTGTCGTTGAATGTCAGTTCGCCTTCGCGGGCAAGCCACGCTCCTACGGTTTCGCGGTGTTTTCGAGATCTCGTTCAAATCCCCTGGCTACGCAACCAGCTCATCAACTGCGGCAACGGAAACGCCCCGCTCTGGCGCGCCACTTCCCGGCCGTTCTTGAACAGAATCAGGCTCGGAATCGAACGAATCCCCAACTGCGCCGACAACTGCTGATTCGCCTCACTATCAAGCTTGGCCAATCGACACTTCCCCGCCAACTGCCCCGCCGCCTGTTCAAACACCGGCGCAAACGACTTGCACGGCCCACACCACTCCGCCCACACGTCCACCAGCAACGGCAGATCACCCTTGATCTGGCTGGCGTAATCGCCTTGCTTCAATTCGAAAGGCTTGCTCAGCAACACCCCGGCCTTGCAGCGCCCGCATTTCGGATGATCGCTGAGGCGCTCGGCGGGGATGCGGTTGAGGCCGTTGCAGTGGGGGCAGGGGATTAGCAGTGGCTCGGTCATGCGCGCGGCTCCGCAAAAATCGATAAGAAGCAGGGTAGATGGTGGCGCGCGGGCGAATATCAAGTTGCCTGAGAGATCCACTACCGTGGACTGGCGCACTCAGACTGGCAATGAGGTCCAGGGCTGGTGCGCGAAATCAGCGGTATTGTATGAACGGCGCGGTGTCTGGCAGCAACGAGCCCAGGATGCTGAGGAAGCGATCCAGCAGGTGTTCCGGCAGATGCACATCGAACCTGTCATTGCGGTCCGCCTGACACGCGACAACCCGGTTGTTTGGGCGATCGATCAGCACTCGCTGATACGAACTCCAGGGCAGCGAGATCTCCGAGCGCGCCTCAATGTCCAGCCCTAGCCAGTGGTGGATGCTGTAGTGGTGGACGGTCTTGCGGCGACCCATCATGACCCACAAGTAGCCCATGATCAGCAGCCAGGCCACGCCAAAGACGCTGTTGAACAGCACGGATTTCCCCCATGGCCGGGTGGGCCGAAGTGGCTTTCATACAGGCTGTTGGCCAGAACGACGATTCCTGGCAGAACAAGTACCGACATGGCGATATTCCATGCTCCGGTCGGCCGGGTCTGGACCTTGACCGACCAGCTCATCAGTGGGGGTGTGGTCGAATACGGGTCGTGGGTGGCGAAGTCCTTTTCGCCAGAGGGGATCATCACGACGACGGGCCGTCCTTGCGTGATTGAAACAATATCTGCCATTTATCGCTGGTGTCGACAATGGAGTACTGGTTATTGCAGGTGAGGATGACCCCGATTTTTTTGCAGAACACGACCTCGACAATGTTGTCCTTGGTCGTGCAGGCGGTAATGTCTTCGAGCGGCATAAATACTTCTGCACCTTGTATCGCGTAATGCACCTCGCCCCCCGGGTGCATCTGGTAGCCCCATCCGCCTAACGGCCCGCGTAGTTGATAAACCGCAGCTTTCGCGCCTTGCGCGGTGGCCAGTTTGTGCAGCGGCAGTTGCGTGACGCCGACCCAATCAACATAAAACCTGGCGGGACCACCAAGAAATGCGAGCGCGGCTCTTTCTTCGTCGCTTAGTTGACGAACCGGCACGGCGTTCCTGATTACGCTTCGGGTCGTTAGGGCCAAGGAAAAATACTCCCAGGCAATGGGAGTCACCTTGAGCAGCACGATCACTCCAAAACCCAGGATCAGCAGCCCTTCAAGATCGCTTTTGCTGATCACACCAATACCTCATCCTGCTGCGGGGTGTTACAGAAAGGCACGGGAACGTCCTTGTCGTGAAATTTCACGGGTTTACTGGAAAGGGATCAGTCGAAATTCATGAAGCAATCGTGCTCGGCGTAATGCCCGATTGCTTTGAGCAGTTCGGAGTCTGTCACTGACGGTTTGTGATGCAACGCGCTCATCACCACATCCTCCAGTAGTTCGTCGCTGAACCAGAACTCCAGCCCTTGGTGGACGACAAAGTCCGGGTAAATTTCTTCGTCGTTGTCGGTGATCTGGGGAAAGGCGTCGATCACGCACAAGGTCTGCAAGGTGATGGTGCTGGAGTGCTGAGCGCCATAGACACAGAAATGCAGGGTTTTTTCCTGTTTTCTGAGTATCGCGATCAGTTCGCCGACGCTGAGATGCTGTTGGTAATGCATGGAACGTCCCTGTTCATTGAGTAAGCGTTTACCTGATGGATCTCACGACGAACAACTGATCTCCAGATGCTTGCCCCACTCCGGCGGCCGCTCGGCGTAGCTTTCCATCCCGGCTTGCTCCTCGAACGGGTTGCTCAGCACCGCATGCAGGCGACGAACTTGCGAGTAGTCACCGCTCTCCGCCGCATCGATGGCCTTCTGCGCCAGGTAGTTGCGCAGGATGTACAGCGGATTAACCGCATGCATCCGAACCCGGCGCTGTTCTTGATCAAGCGGTCCTTCGCGGCCAACCCGGGCCACATACTGCTCGCCCCAGGCATCAAAGCCCTTGATGTCGACGAAGTCATCACGCAAGCGAGCGACGGCCAACTCGGCTGATTCATCGCCCAGACGACGGAAGAACAGCGTGTAATCAACGCCACTGTTCTGCATCAATTGCAGCAGACGCTCCAGCAGTTTCTGATCGTCATCTTCAGCGGTGGTCAGGCCGAGGCGGCGGCGCATCAGGTCGAGGTAGTGAGCCTGGTACAGCGGCAGGTACAGGCCGAGGGTTTCGCGCAGGGCGTCGACGCTGATGAACGGCGTCAGGGCCTGGGCGAGGGCGCTGAGGTTCCACTGGCCGATCGGCACCTGGTTGCTGAAGGAGTAGCGGCCCTGGTCGTCGGAGTGGTTGCAGATGAAGTTGGCGTCGAAGTCGTCGAGGAAGGCGAACGGGCCGAAGTCGAAGGTGATGCCGAGGATCGACATGTTGTCGGTGTTCATCACCCCGTGGCAGAAGCCGTAGGCCTGCCATTTGGCGATGAGTTCGGCGTTGCGCTCGACGATTTCGCGGAACATCGCCAGGTAGGGTTCCGGCTGCTCCAGGCATTCGGGGAAGTGCATGGCCAGCACGTGTTCGCCGAGGGCCTTTTGCTGTTCGGGGCGCTTGGTGTAGTAGAAATATTCGAAATGGCCGAAGCGCACGTGGCTCGGCGACAGGCGCAGGACCATGGCCGCGCGTTCCTGTTTCTCGCGCCATACCGGCGTATCGGAGCCGATCACGCACAGGGCGCGGGTGGTCGGAATGTTCAGGGCATGCAGCGCTTCGGAGGCGAGAAACTCGCGGATCGATGAACGCAGTACCGCCCGTCCATCGCCCATCCGAGAGTACGGCGTCTGACCGGCGCCCTTGAGGTGCAAGTCCCAGTGCTCGCCCGCTTCGTTGTACACCTCGCCCAGCAACAAACCGCGACCATCGCCCAGTTGCGGGTTGTAGGAACCGAATTGATGCCCGGAATAGACCATCGCCCGGGGTTCGGCTTCGGCCCAGAGCTTGTGCCCGCCAAACAGTTCGGCGAACACCGGCGTCTCGGCCACGGCCGGGTCCAGGTCCAGCAGCGCCATGGCGGCGGGGCTGGCGACCACCAGTCGCGGCGCAGCGATGGGCTCGGGCAGCACGTGGGTTGAGAACGCATCGCCCAGGCGGGCGAAACGATTGTCGAAGGTCAGTTCGTCGAGGGCTTTCAACGGCCATCTCCAGCAGAATGTCCGAGCATTCTGCTAGGGATAAGACGGTTAGTCGAGTTTGGTCGGAGGCGGCTCTTGTTCCGGAACGTCGGGCGTGGACTCAAGGGGCGCGTCACGGGGCGCTTCGCGGGAGATGATACTTTTGTTCTCTTCCTCGACCGGTACCAACTTGTATTCCTGGCCGTGAAGGTTCTTCAGGTACACCTCCATCTGCCGGAACGAGATGTTGATGTGCTGCTTTTTGAACTCGCGGTTGATGAAGCGGTTGACCTCATCGAGCACCGGGTTCCGGTCGCCGAGGTCGCGCACGTGCATGCGCAACTCGTGGTCGAGGGTGCTTTCGCCGAAGTTCAGGAAGTACACGTGTGGCTCGGGTTCCTTGAGCACTCGCGGGTTTTCCCGGGCGGCTTGCAGCAACAAGGCTTTGACCAGGTCCAGGTCCGAGCCGTAGTCGACGCCGAGCTTGAGGGTCACCCGGGTGATGGTGTCGGTCAGGGACCAGTTGATCAGTTGCCCGGTGATGAACGTCTTGTTCGGGACAATGATGTCCTTGCGGTCGAAGTCGGTAATGGTCGTGGCACGAATGCGGATCTTGCTCACCGTGCCGGACAGGTTGCCAATGGTGATGGTGTCGCCGATCCGCACCGGGCGTTCGAACAGGATCATGATGCCGGAGATGAAGTTGGCGAAAATCTCCTGCATCCCGAAACCGATACCCAGCGAGAGCGCGGCCACCAGCCACTGCAATTTGTCCCAGCTGACGCCGAGGGTGGACAGGGTGGAGACGAAACCAACGCCGGCGATCACGTAGGACAGCAAGGTGGTGGTGGCGTAGGCGCTGCCCTGGGCCAGGTTCAGCTTTGACAGCACCAACACTTCCAGCAGCCCGGGCAAGTTGCGCGCCAGGGCGAAGGTGATGCCGATGATGATCAGCGCGCCGAGCAAGTCGCCGATGCTGATCGGCACCATGCTCAAGTTGGCGCCCGTGCCGCTGGTGTATTCGTAGAGGGTTACGTTGTCGAGGTACGAGAACACCGAAATCAGGTCCGACCAGACCCAATACAGCGCCGCGATGAAGCCGGCCAGCAGCGCCAGGCGAATCAGGCGCAGCGACTGTTCGTTGACCTTTTCGATGTCCAGCGTCGGCTCTTCGATCACCGCTTCGCCTTCGCCAGCCTCTTTCGCCGCCTGGCGTTTGGCCAGGGCACGCTGATACGCCAGGCGCCGCGCCGCCACACTCAGGCCGCGCACGAACGTGGCTTCGATCACCAGCCAGAACATCAGCAGGTACAAGGTGTTGATCAACCGGTCACTGAGTTTCAGCGCGGTGTAGTAGTAGCCGAAGCACACGGCGACGAACAACGCGACCGGCAGGACGGTGAAAATAATCCCCACGGCCTTGCGGAACAGCGACGCGCTCTCATGGGTCGGGCTGCTGATCAGCAAGCGACCGAGCAGCCAGGCCATCAACGCGTAACAGGTCAGCACCACCGGCATGCCCAGCACGTCATCGGCCAGTGCCGCCGGTTGCAATTCGGCGACGGCCACCACCGCAACCAGAGCCATCACGACCAGCCCGAGACGCCGGACCCAGCCTTGCAGGAATTCGACCTGGGGCTTTTCCCAGCGGAAATGCAATTCGGCCACGCCACCCGGCGCGAGGATCCGGTAGGCGGTGTAGAACACCAGCCAGGCCTGGCCCATTTGCAGGAGTGCCGCGCCCATATTGGCGTTCTGCCCACGGGCGTCGATCTGCAAGGCCAGGCCACACAAGGCCAGGCCCAGCGCCACCGGCATCGCCAGCAGGATATTGATCAGGATCGCCTGGGGCGTATGCCACTGGCTGTCACGCTTGAAGTGGCCGATGTCCTGGTGAACCTTGTTCAGGCGGGCATACAGACTCTTGCGGCGCCACAGCAGGGCACCGATCAGCAACACCAGGGGCAGGAACAGCAGCGGTCGCTGAACCAGGCCATCGCTCAATTCGCTCAGGCTCGAGGTCCATGGCAGCGTGGTGACTTGCCGTTGCAGACGCTCCGGCACGGCGTGCATCCATTCCAGGTCCAGCGGTTTGTTGCTGGGGATCCAGAACATCTGCTCGTCGAGGGTCGCCCGCAGGCTTTGCGCGGTGCTGAGCAATTGTTTCTGGTTGAGTTGCAGGGTGATCGATTCGTTGAGTACCGCGCTCAATTCCCGGTTCAGGCGTTCCAGCAGGTCGGCACGGGTATTGGCCAGCTCCAGCAGGTTCTTGCGTAACTGCGGGGTGACTTGCTCCGGCGGTTGGGTAGCCAGCAGGTTGTCGACATAGGTCGCCGGGTTGCTGAGCAGTTCGCGCTGTTGGCTGACTTCAAATTGATACAGACGAATGTCGGCGATCTGGTCCGCCAGGTCGCGGTCGAGCTTGAGGCGCGGCAGGGCCTGTTTCTGTTTATAGAGAATCTTCGACAGCAGCAGGCTGCCCTTGAGCACGTTGATCTGCTCGTCCAGGGCCGAATCGCTCTGGGTCACACTGTCCAGCTGTTGCTTGGTTTGCAGGTTTTGCTGGGTGACTTCGTTGAGGCGATCGGTGCTTTTGAGCAGGTAGTCCGAGAGCTTGAGGTTGGCCGCGCTTTCGGTGGCCAGGAGGCTGCTGCTGCCGGACTTCTGCGCTTCGATGGACTGTTGGGTCACCGTCTCTTGGGACTGGGCCAGGCGCTTCTGGTTGATCAGGGTTTGCAGTTCCTGGATTTCCTGATCCTGGCGCGCGACTTTTTCCGAGAGCAAGTCGTGCTGGCTGTTGCCCAGATCCTGCAACTGGCTGTTGCCGGCCAGTTCCTGGCGGCGCAGCGGGATCAGCGCGTTGAGCGCCGCGAGTTCGGCGTTGAGCTGGTCACGCTGCTCGATGCTCAAGGCCTTGCCGTTATCTTTGCCGGCCTTGAGGATGTTGTTGATCTGCTGGATACGCGTCTGGCTGCCGGCGATCTCCGCCTGGGCGCGCTCGGGGCGGGTCTGGGCGGTGATGATCAGGCTGTTGGCGTCGGCCAGGGCTTTTTGCAGATTGCCTTGTTGGGTGGAACGCTCGGTCAGCATCTGTTCGAGTTGCTGGATCGACGAATTGGCGTAGCGTTGCTCGATCGGCACGACCTTGGTGCCCTTGAGCCGGGCCAGTTCGCGCTGGTTTTCGATGTTCTGCTTGGGCGCCGTGGCCAATTGCTGCTTCAGATCGATCAGTTTCTGATCGTAATCGCGCTTGCTGTTGAGCTGGGTCAGCGTGCTCTGCAGGATGTTTTGCAGCGCCTTTTGATCGGCTTCCGGCAGTTTGCGCTCGGCGATCCGGTCCAGGCTGCCCTGCACGGCTTCGCTGGACGGCGGTTCCGCCGCTTGCAAGGTACCGACGGAGAGACTCAAGCCCAGCAGGGCAATGGCAAACAAAGAGCGCAGGGTTGGCATAGAGACCGATCGATCAGGTGAAAAGAATGGCAGTTTAGAGGAAGAGTCCGGGACCCGGGCGACTTCCTTCGGGGAATCTGACGCCCACTTTGCCGATCTTGTTCCCTTCCATGACCGCGACCGTCCAAATGGTGTTGTTCCACTCCACCTGGTCGCCCACGACCGGTGCACCGCCGACCTTCTGGGCAATGAAGCGGCCCAGGGACATGTCCGGATCGATGCCTTCGACTTTCAACCCGTACAGCGCAGCAACCGCGGCCAACTGGGCGTCTCCTTCGAGCACGAAGTCGCCGAAGAAACGCAAATCGAGGCCCCGTTGCGGCGCCTGGCTGAAGAGTTTTCCGAGGGCCGTCAAGTTGTGTTCATGGCCGATCACGCAGAGCAAATCGTCGACTTCCAGCACCGTACTACCCGACGGATGGAGCAGTTGCTGGCCACGAAACAGCGCCGCGATACGGGTGCCTTCGGGCATTTTCAGTTCACGAAGGGGCGAGCCGATGCACCATTTCTCGGCGCCGAGGCGGTAAACGAACAGCTCCCACTCGCTGGTGACGTGAACTTCCAGCGCCGAGCGGGAGATCGGTGCCGGCTCCGGTGGGACGGTTACCTTCAGCAGTTTGGCGACCCACGGCAGGCTTGTGCCCTGTACCAGCAGCGACACCAGCACGATAAAGAACGCGAGGTTGAAATACAGCTGGGCGTGCGGCAGCCCGGCCATCAGCGGGAACACCGCCAGAATGATCGGCACCGCGCCGCGCAGGCCGACCCAGGAAATGAAGGCTTTTTCGCGACCATGGAAGGCTTTGAACGGCAGCAGGCCGACCATCACCGACAGCGGCCGCGCGAACAGGATCATCCACAGCGCCAGGCCCAAAGCGGGCAGGGCGATCGGCAGCAAGTCGTGGGGCGTGACCAGCAGGCCCAGCACCAGGAACATGCCGATCTGCGCCAGCCATGCCATGCCGTCGAGCATGTGCAGAATGCCGTGGCGGCTGCGCACCGGGCGGTTGCCGATCACCAGCCCGCACAGGTAAACGGCGAGGAAGCCGCTGCCGTGCAAGGCGTTGGTCAGGGCGAACACCAGCAGGCCGCCGGCAATCACCAGGATCGGGTAGAGGCCGTTGGCCAGGTTGATGCGGTTCACCAGTTGCAGCATGACCCAGCCGCCGCCCAAACCGATCACGCCGCCGATGCCGAATTCACGCACCAGATGACCGAGCAGGCTCCAGTGCAGGCCGGTCTGGCCACTGGCGAGCATGTCGATCAGGGTCACGGTGAGGAACACCGCCATCGGGTCGTTGCTGCCGGATTCGATTTCGAGGCTGGCGGTCACCCGTTCGTTCAGGCCCTTGCCGCCCAGCAGCGAAAATACCGCTGCGGCGTCGGTAGAGCCGACGATGGCGCCGATCAGCAAGCCCTGGATGATGTTCAGGTTGAACAGCCACGCCGCGGCCATGCCGGTCAGCCCGGTGGTGATCAACACCCCGACCGTGGCCAGCGACAGCGCCGGCCACAACGCCACGCGGAAACTGGAGACCCGGGTGCGCAAGCCACCGTCGAGCAGGATCACCGCCAACGCCAGGTTGCCGACCAGATAAGCCGTGGGGTAGTTATCGAAAATAATGCCGCCGCCGTCGACGCCAGCAACCATGCCCACGGCCAGGATAATCACCAGAATCGGGATACCGAGGCGGGACGAAAGGGAACTCACCAGAATGCTTGCACCTACCAGCAACGCGCCGATCAAGAACAGGCTGTTGATGGCCGTCGCATTCAAAGGCAATACTCCAGAAAGCTGAAAGGCGGACAAACTGACCATGCAGTCTGCGTGCCAGCGATTCTAACCTGTTGAAATGTGATGCTGTCAAAAAGGTTTTGACGGTGTGGTGTCGATCGTTGCCACGCTCTGCGTGGGAATGCCTCAACGGACGCTCCGCGTTCGGCTCTCGATGGGACGCGGAGCGTCCCGGGCTGCATTCCCACGCAGAGCGCGGGAACGATCAATCAAAAGATCGCAGCCCGGCGTACGTCCTGTAAGAGCTGCCGAAGCCTGCGATCTTTTGCTCTTGACGGATTACAGGCTAAACCGCCCAACCATGTTGTTCAGGTCCAGCGCCAACCGCGACAGTTCATTGCTCGCCGCACTGGTCTGATTCGCCCCGGTCGCCGATTGCACCGACAGATCGCGAATGTTCACCAGGTTGCGGTCAACCTCGCGAGCCACCTGCGCCTGCTCTTCGGCCGCGCTGGCGATCACCAGGTTGCGCTCGTTGATCTCGACAATCGCACTGTTGATCGTGTCCAGCGACATCCCGGCACCACGGGCAATGTTCAACGTCGACTCGGCGCGCTCGGTGCTGTTACGCATCGAATCCACCGCGTGTTCGGTGCCGCTCTGGATGCTGCCGATCATGCGTTCGATTTCGCTGGTGGACTGCTGGGTACGGTGCGCCAAGGCACGAACCTCATCCGCCACCACCGCAAAACCACGCCCGGCTTCACCGGCACGGGCCGCTTCGATCGCGGCGTTCAGGGCTAGCAAGTTGGTCTGGTCGGCCAAGCCACGAATCACGTCCAGCACTTTGCCGATGTCGCGGGATTCGTTGGCCAGATCGCCGATCAGGGTCGCGGTGCTCTGCACATCGGCGCTCATGCGTTCGATGGCGCTGACGGTTTCCTGCACCAGGTCACGGCCGTCACCGGCGGAAGTGGTGGCGTTTTTCGAGGCTTCGGACGTGCTCACCGCGTTGCGCGCGACTTCTTCCACAGCGCTGGTCATTTCATTGACTGCGGTGGCGGCCTGTTCGATTTCGTTGTTCTGCTGGGTCAGGCCACGGGCGCTTTCGTCGGTGACGCTGTTCAGCTCTTCAGCGGCGGAGGCCAATTGCGTGGCCGAGCCGGAAATCCGCTGCAGGGTATCGCGCAGCTTGTCCTGCATTTTCGACATGGCCGCCAGCAAGCGACCGGCTTCGTCTTCGCCATCGACCGTAATCGGACGTGTCAGGTTGCCCTCAGCAATTTCTTCCGCAGCGCTCAAGGCGTTGGCGATGGGCTTGGTGATGCTGTTGGTCAGCAGCCAGGCGAACAGCAGGGTCAGGCCGGTGGCGATCACCAGCAGTGTGATCACCAGGTTAAACGACGACGAATACTGATCGCTCGCCCCTTGATCGGTCGCGGCAATCTGCTGGGTATTGATCTCCAGCAGCTTCGCCAGGGCATTGTTGACCGCTTCAGAGTTGGCCAGCAGTTCGGTGTTGAGCATGCTGCGCAACTCATCGATCTGGTTGTTGCGCGACAGGCTCTTCATCCGGTCTTCGAGTTGACGGTACTGCGCCAGCAACTGCACGTACTGATCATAAGCCGCACGTTCCTGCGGGCCGTCGATCAACGGTTCGTAAACCCGCTGGGCGTCGCGGATCTGCTGGTTACGCACGTCGAACAGGTCCATGGTTTTCTGCTGCACGTCCGGTTCGCGGTTGATCAGCAAACGGTAGGACAGCACGCGCAGGCGCAGGGTCAGTTGGGTGAACTCGTCCAGGCTCTTGATGCTCGGCACGCTGGCGTTGGCGATGTCTTCGCCGGCCGAGCGGATCTTGCTCATCTGGTTCAGGGCGAACACACCCAGAATCAGCATCAGGGCGCCAATCAGGGCAAAACCGAGGAACGCGCGCGGCGCGATATTCATATTACGAAGGGACATGGTGTTTACCGTGAAAGGCGCATCCGTGCGGGGCTGAGACTGCTGTATGAGTGACTTATCGGTTCTACGACTAAAGTCTTGAGCCCCTGCGCGTATTTGTCGCACGCGGGCTGCGGCGACGAAGTGCAGGAACCAGATCCGCCAATCACAGTCTTTAAAGCTCGCGAGCAAGGTTGCCCGCCAGGAAAATCAAGGCCTTGCGCCCCAATAACCCTGGCATCCGTGGTGACTTTTCTTTATCGTACGCGCCCTTTGAAAAAGCTTGGAAAATCAAAATGTTGGAAGCATCCCTGAGTCAATTGGAACAACTGGTCAGCGACCTGGTGCAACAGAACCAGACTCTGCTCGGCACCAACCAGACCCTGAGCGCCGAACTGGCCCAGGCCAAGGATGAAAACGAAAGCCTGCAACTGAGCCTGATGGAACAGGAAGAGAAACAAGGCGCCACCGCCGCCCGCATCCAGGCCCTGGTCGAGCGCGTCAGCGCCGGCCCTGTCAGCGCATGAATCAGGGCGCCGCAGGGGTAAAAGTCGTCTCGATCCTGGGGGAGGACTATTCGATCAAGGCGCCGGCCGGGGAAGAGCAAACCCTGCTGGACGCCGCCATGATGTTGAAGGCTGCCCTGGCCGACACCAAACGCAAATACCCGACGTTGATCGGTGATCGTTTGCTGGTGCTGGCGGCGATGAATCTGTGCTCCCAGCAGATCGAAATGAAAAAGCAGCACCAGCAGGAACTCGACCGTTACCAAGAGCAAGTCAGCGCCACGGTTGAAGTAATCGCCAAGACGATCAATCAGGCCTGATCGGTTTGCGCACAACCAAAGAATAAAATTGTCGTTTGCGTTGTATACAATCGGCACGGCTGTTGCAGTGTTTCAGCCTCTTATTCTTTGGGGGTGCTCCATGCAGTTCTGGCGACGCAGTATTCAATGGCAGTTGATCCTGAGTATGGGCACCGCCCTGCTGGTCAGTATTCTGATCGTGGTTGGCGTTTATACCTTGGTGGTCAACCGTCTCGCCCAGAGCTATCTGGTCGAACAGGCGCTGCCGTCGAGCATCGAAGCGATGCGCAACGACATCGAACGCATCCTCGTGCAACCCCTCACCGCCGCCAAGGACATCGCCAGCAACAGCATGGTGCGCGACTGGTTGGCCGGGGGTGAAAACAGTGCCCAGACCGACACCTTCGTGAAGTACCTGGAAGGCATCCGCGCCGAGCACAAGGCCTTTACCGCACTGATCGTCGGCACGGCGTCCAACCACTACCTCACGGAAAAAGGCCTGGACCGCACCCTCAGCCGCTCCAACCCGAAAGACGCCTGGTTCTACACATTCCTCGACAGCAACCAGCCGCGCACCCTCAATATCGATAACGACACCGCGACCGGAGAATTGGCGCTGTTCATCGACCTCAAGGTCGAGCAGGCCGGTAAAGTCGTGGGCGTTGCGGGCTTGGGGCTGAGCATGAAAGAGCTGTCGGAGCTGATCCACAACTTCAACTTCGGGGAGCGCGGCAAGGTCTACCTCGTGCGTTCCGACGGTTTGATCCAGGTTCATCCCGAGGCGCAGTTCAGTGGCAAGCGCACGTTGGCCGAGCAAATTGGTGGCCCGGCGGCCCAAGCGGTGATGGGTCAAAAAGTTGCCACCAACAGCAGTTTTGTCCGCGATGGCGAAGATTTTCTGGCATTGAGCCTGCCGCTGCGGGATCTCGGATGGACCCTGGTGGCCGAAGTGCCTCAGTCGCAGATCTACGCCGAAGCCCGCCACGCGATGTGGACCAGCAGCGCAATCGGCCTGGCGGTGGCGCTGGTGTGCCTGATGCTGGTGGTGTTGCTGGCCCGTGGCTTGGTGCGACCGATTCGTCAGGTAACAGCGGCACTGGTGGCCATCGGTAGCGGTGGTGGAGATTTGACCCACCGGTTAGATTCCAGCCGCGCCGATGAACTGGGCGACCTGGCCCGGGGCTTCAACCGCTTCCTGGAAAGTCAGCGCGAGATGATCGGCGAAGTCTTGACCACCAGCGAACGTCTGCGCACCGCCGTCGGCCAAGTGGCGAAGGTGGTGGACAACACCGCCGAGCGTTCCGGGCGTCAGCAGGAAATGACCGACATGGTGGCCACCGCTGTCCACGAAATGGGCCTGACCGTGCAGGAAATCGCCCAGAACGCCGGCAACGCGGCAGTGGCATCGCAAAGCGCTCGCGATGAAGCGCTGCAGGCGCGGGAAGTGGTCGGTGGTTCGATCCGGCATATAGAAAGCATGTCCGATGAAATCGGTGTCGCGGCCACGGCGGTGGGCGAGTTGGCGCATCAGGTGGCGTCTATCGATCAAGTGCTGGCGGTGATTCGCGGGATTTCCGAGCAGACCAACCTGTTGGCGCTCAATGCTGCGATTGAAGCGGCGCGGGCCGGGGACATGGGGCGCGGCTTTGCGGTGGTGGCGGATGAAGTGCGCACGTTAGCCAGACGTACACAGTCGTCCACCGACGAGATTCAGCAGATGATCGGCAGCCTCAAGCAGGGCGCGGAAAACGCCGTGTCGTCGATGCATTCGGGGCAAGCCGCGACCGGCACCGGCGTCGAATCGAGCCAGCGTACCGGGACCTCGTTGACGGCGATTACCGGGCAGATCGAGCGCATCAGCGACATGAACCATCAGGTGGCGACGGCGACCGAAGAGCAGTCCGCCGTTACCGAAGAAATCAACCGCAACGTGCAGGGCATTTCCGACCTGGCACGGGCGACGGCGGGGGAGGTCAGGGCGTGTCGCGAGGATTGTCAGACGTTGCAGCGCTTGGCGGATGATTTGGCGCGGCAGATGGGTGGGTTCAAACTCACCTGACTGATCGTTCCCACGCCGAATGATCGTTCCCACGCTCCGCGTGGGAATGCCTCCTGTGACGCTCCGCGTCACGCTTTTAATGGGACGCGGAGCGTCCCGGGCTGCATTCCCACGCAGAGCGTGGGAACGATCGGCCGGTGTCAGAACCATTCATCCTGCATGCTCAGACACACATCATCCCGCGCCTCCAGAATCGCCAACTCATGGTGACAACCCGGCACTTCCCACGTCAGGAAATACCGCGCGGCCTGCAACTTGCCCTTATAGAAGCTCACATCCGCCGCATTACCCTTGGCCAGCCCTTCCTCGGCGCGAATCGCCTGCTCCAGCCAGCGCCAGCCAATCACCGTGTGACCGAACACTTTCAGGTACAGCGCCGAGTTCGCCAGGCTGCTGTTGACCTTGCCCTGGCCCAGATCCGTCAGCAGGCCGATGGTCACGGTTTGCAGGCGTGCAACCAGTTTTTCCAACGGCTCACGCAGCGCAGTCAGGGATTCGTGGGCTTGGGCGCGCTCGGCGGTGTGGGCGATCAGGCGAATCAATTGCTTGAGGCCAGCACCACCGTTTTGCGCGAGTTTGCGCCCCAGCAAGTCCAGGGACTGTATGCCGTGGGTGCCTTCATGGATCGGGTTCAGACGGTTGTCGCGGTAGTACTGCTCCACCGGGTATTCGCGGGTGTAGCCGTGGCCGCCGAGAATCTGGATCGCCAGTTCGTTGGCCTTCAGGCAAAACTCCGACGGCCAGGATTTGACGATCGGCGTGAGCAAATCCAGCAGTTCATGGGCCTGCTTGCGTGCGTCTTCGGTTTCAAGGGTGGTGGTGTCATCGAACAGCCGCGCCGCGTACAGCCCCAGGTCGAACGAACCTTCGACGTAGGCCTTTTGCGTCAGCAGCATACGTTTGACGTCTGCGTGCTGGATGATCGCCACCGGCGCGGTGTTCGGATCCTTGCTGTCCGGCACCCGGCCCTGCGGCCGCTCGCGGGCGTACTCCAGCGAGTACAGATACCCGGCGTAACCGAGCATCACCGCGCCCATGCCGACGCCAATCCGCGCCTCGTTCATCATCTGGAACATGTAGCTCAAACCGTGGTGCGGCTTGCCCACCAGATAGCCGACACACTCACCGTTATCGCCGAAGTTCAGCGCGGTGGAGGTCGTGCCGCGCCAGCCCATCTTGTGAAACAACCCGGCCAGCAACACGTCATTGCGCTGACCGAGGCTGCCGTCATCGTTGACCAGAAACTTGGGCACGATAAACAGCGAAATCCCCTTCACCCCGGCCGGTGCGTCCGGCAACTTGGCCAGCACCATGTGCACGATGTTTTCCGACAGCGGATGGTCGCCGCCGGAAATGAAGATCTTGTTGCCCTTGAGTCGATAAGTGCCGTCAGACGCCGGCTCGGCCCGTGTACGAATATCCGACAACGACGATCCGGCGTGGGGTTCGGTCAATGCCATGGTGCCGAAGAAGCGACCGTCGATCATCGGTTGCAGGAAGCGCTGCTTCTGTTCCTCGGTGCCGAAACTTTCGATCAGGTTGGCCGCGCCCATGGTCAGGAACGGATACGAGGTCGACGCCGCATTGGCGGATTGGAAGTGGGCAAAACAGGCTTGGGACAGCAGCGTAGGCAGTTGCATGCCGCCGGCGTCGAAACTTCGCGCGGCGTTGAGGAAACCAGCCTCGAGGAACGCATCCACCGCCGGTTTCACCTCAGGAATCAGAATCGCCTGACCGTTCTCATAGCGCGGCTCGTTCTCGTCGCCCTTACGATTGTGCGGGGCGAAGAACTTCTCGGCGATGTTGCGGGCGGTGCCGATGGCGGCGTCGAACGTCTCGCGATTGTGCTCGGCGAACCGCTCACGCTGGGTCAGGCCCTCGGCATCGAGGACTTCGTACAGCTCAAAAGCCAGATTGCGGGAACTGAGCAACGTCTCGGACATGTCGGCCTACCTTTAAAAAAGTATGCCGCAGTCTAGGTTGGCTTATAAAAATGGGGAAGGAAGATAGATGGGGGTGATGGGGCGGCACAAGTTACAAGCTTCAAGCTGCAAGTAAAAGCAGTTTGCTTCTACTTGCAGCTTGCAGCTTATAACTTGCCGCTGCTGCTTAGCCGATGGTCATCAAGCTGGCATTGCCTCCAGCAGCAGCCGTGTTAACGCTCAACGCCCGCTCGATCACCAACCGCTCCAGCGCAATGTTGGTCTCGCCCTGGGACAACCCGTGAACCCCGACAATCGCCCCGGCACGCTTGGCCACTTGCTGGCACACCGCACGCAACTGATCGGAATGGCCATGATGCAGGACCGCATCAAACACCACTTCGTCCTTGTTCCAGTCGGAAACCAGCTTGATCCGCGCCTGAACTTCCTTCGGCAAACGTGCGAACAAGGCCTTGGTCAAGTCAGCTTCCGGCCAGACCGCCGAACCGCCCACCGCCAATACCGCCGCCAGTTGCGTCAGCAGATCGCCTTCGACTTCCGCCAGGCACAGCACGTGTTCGCGCGGCAGGATGGCGTAGCTGTTGCGCTCGCCGGTCGGGCCAGCGAGGACGCGGGTGATCCCGCTTTGCGATTGCGCGGCGAACTGCACGCACAAGGTGCTCAGGTCGGCAAACTTGTGGCTGTCGGCCCAGGTTTGCAGGGCGGTCAGCGGCTTGCTCATGGCATCACGCAAACGCACATCCGGCGCCGCGATAGCGTCACCGCGAGCGAAGGATTGTTCGATCGCATCCGTAGGACGGGTCGACAACAGACGGTACAGGTACAGCGGGCCACCGGCCTTCGGCCCCGTGCCCGACAAACCTTCGCCACCGAACGGCTGCACGCCAACCACAGCGCCAACGATGTTGCGGTTTACGTAGACGTTACCGGCATTGACGTTGTCGATCACCTTGGCGATGGTCTCGTCGATCCGGGTGTGCACGCCCAGGGTCAGGCCGTAGCCGGACGCATTGATCTGGCCGATCAGTTGGTCGATGTCTTTGCGCTTGTAGCGAACCACGTGCAGCACCGGGCCGAAGATCTCCCGTTGCAGTTCGTCGAAGCTTTCCAGCTCGATCAGCGTCGGCATCACGAAGGTGCCGCGTTTGACTTCTTCGGCATCGGCGATAGCCACCTGGTACACGTTGCGACCTTTGTCGCGCATGGCCTGGATGTGCTTCTCGATGCCGGCCTTGGCTTCGGCGTCGATCACCGGGCCGATGTCCACGGACAGGCGCTCCGGGTTGCCGAGACGGCATTCAGCCATGGCGCCCTTGAGCATTTCGATGACACGGTCGGCGGAATCTTCCTGCAAGCACAACACACGCAGAGCCGAGCAACGTTGACCGGCACTGTCGAAGGCCGAGGACACCACGTCGATCACAACCTGTTCGGTCAGTGCCGACGAGTCGACAATCATCGCGTTCTGGCCGCCGGTTTCAGCGATCAGCGGAATCGGACGACCCTGTGCATCCAGACGACCGGCGACGTTACGTTGCAGCAAACGCGCGACTTCGGTCGAGCCGGTGAACATCACGCCTTTAACCCGATCGTCACCCACCAGACGGGCACCAACGGTTTCGCCACGGCCAGGCAGCAGTTGCAACACGCCTTCCGGAATACCGGCTTCGAGCAGCAAACGCACGGCTTGAGCCGCCACCAATGGGGTTTGTTCCGCAGGCTTGGCCAGTACCGGGTTGCCGGCGGCGAGGGCAGCAGCCACTTGGCCGCTGAAGATCGCCAGCGGGAAGTTCCACGGGCTGATGCAGACCACCGGACCCAATGGGCGGTGGGCGTCGTTGGTGAAATCGTTGCGTGCCTGCACCGCGTAATAACGCAGGAAGTCCACGGCTTCGCGCACTTCGGCGATGGCGTTGGCGAAGGTCTTGCCGGCTTCGCGAGCCAGCAGGCCCATCAGCGGCTGAATCTCGCCTTCCATCAGATCGGCGGCGCGTTCCAGGATCGCGGCGCGTTCGGCGGGCGGGGTGGCCTGCCAGATTGGGCCAGCATTCAGTGCGCACTGGATCGCGTTGTCGACGTCTTCGACGGTGGCTTCCTGGACATAGCCGACCACGTCACGCAGATCCGACGGGTTCAGGACTGGCGCAGGAGTTTCAGTGCTGGACGTGCAACCGAGCATCGGCGCGGCTTTCCAGCTGTTATGTGCGGTGGCCAGCAGGGCGCAGGACAGCGAAGCCAGACGATGTTCGTTGGCCATGTCGATGCCGCTGGAGTTGGCGCGCTCGGCACCATAAAGGTCGCGGGGCAGCGGGATACGCGGGTGCGGCAGGCCGAAGCCGCCTTCCACCGTCGCCATCTGCTCGATGCTGGCCACGGGATCGGCCACCAACGCCTGGATCGAAATCGACTGATCGGCAATCTGGTTGACGAACGAAGTGTTTGCGCCGTTTTCCAGCAGACGACGTACCAGGTACGCCAGCAGTGTTTCGTGAGTACCGACCGGTGCGTACACGCGGCACGGACGATTCAACTTGCCTTCGGAAACTTTGCCTACAACCTGTTCGTACAGCGGTTCACCCATGCCGTGCAGGCACTGGAACTCGTACTGGCCGGGGTAATAGTTCTGACCGGCAATGTGGTAAATGGCCGACAGGGTGTGGGCGTTGTGCGTGGCGAATTGCGGGTAGATGACTTCCGGCACCGACAGCAATTTGCGCGCACACGCGATGTAGGAAACGTCGGTGTACACCTTGCGGGTGTAGACCGGATAGCCTTCCAGGCCTTCGACTTGGGCGCGCTTGATTTCGCTGTCCCAGTACGCGCCTTTTACCAGGCGGATCATCAGGCGATGACGGCTGCGGCGAGCCAGGTCGATCACGTAATCGATCACGTACGGGCAACGCTTTTGATACGCCTGGATCACGAAACCGATGCCGTTCCAGCCGGTCAATTGCGGCTCGAAGCACAGGCGTTCGAGCAGATCCAGCGACAGCTCGAGGCGGTCGGCTTCTTCGGCGTCGATGTTCAGGCCGATGTCGTATTGCTTGGCCAGCAAAGTCAGCGACAGCAGGCGCGGGTACAACTCGTCCATCACACGCTCGTACTGCGCACGGCTGTAACGCGGGTGCAGGGCCGACAGCTTGATGGAAATGCCCGGGCCTTCATAAATCCCACGACCGTGGGAGGCTTTGCCGATCGAGTGGATGGCTTGTTCGTACGAGGCCAGGTACTTCTGCGCGTCGTGCTCGGTCAGTGCGGCTTCACCCAGCATGTCGTAGGAATAACGGAAGCCCTTGGATTCGAACTTGCTCGCATTGGCCAGGGCTTCGGCGATGGTTTCGCCGGTGACGAACTGCTCGCCCATCAGGCGCATGGCCATGTCGACGCCCTTGCGGATCATCGGCTCGCCGCTCTTGCCGATGATGCGGCTCAGGGACGAAGTCAGGCCGGTTTCGTTGTGGGTGGCGACCAGTTTGCCGGTCAGCAGCAAGCCCCAAGTGGCGGCGTTGACGAACAGCGACGGGCTGTTGCCCAAGTGCGGCTGCCAGTTACCGGTGCTGATCTTGTCCCGGATCAGTGCGTCACGGGTGCCTTTGTCCGGGATACGCAGCAGCGCTTCGGCCAGGCACATCAGCGCCACGCCTTCCTGGGACGACAGGGAAAATTCCTGCAGCAAGCCCTGAACAATCCCGGCACGGCCGCCGGCGCTTTTCTGATTGCGCAGTTTGTCGGCAATCGAGGAGGCGAGTTTGTTGGTGGCTTCGGCCATTGCTGCTGGCAGGCGTGCCTGTTCGATCAGCATCGGCACCACTTCCGGCTCAGGGCGACGGTAAGCGGAAGTGATTGAAGCGCGCAGCACCGATTGCGGCAGGATGCTTTCAGCGAATTCGAGGAAGCACTGATGGGCGTGATCCGTTGGCACATCGACGGCGTCGTCGGCATCCTTGGTCAAACCGCTCAGCTCGGTCAGGGTTGCACCACCCTCGAGTTTTTCCAGGTAATTGAAAATTGCCTGCTTGATCAGCCAGTGCGGCGTGCGATCAATCGAGGTCGCGGCAGCCTTGAGGCGCTCGCGGGTTGGGTCGTCAAGTTTGACCCCAAGGGTGGTGGTAGCCATATTTTTATCCTCATGTTTGCCACGACTGCGTGGCATCAGCTGGCGGCAAGATTAGCTGTGCGCTGGCAGAGGTGCAACCGGGTGCAACCCTTTTTTTGTCGGAATAATAAGCAGCTCGTCAGGAATTAAATTCCGGTACGAACGTGCCGCTTCTGCTTGGTGCTTTTGCTTCTAGTAAATGGCCAGGACTGCTCTAAAAAGGAGCAAAAACTAGGCTTTTTCACGAAAATCCGACTAGGTGCAACTTATTCTCAAGAAATGGGTTGCACCTCATTTGGGTTGTTGAATAGGATTCGCGCCCAAGGTGCAACCGGTCAAAAAAAGACAGGTGCGCCGGCTGATGGCTTTCCTGGGGAAACATCAGTCATAAATGCGCGGGGCTGAAAACCGTCTGAACAAACAGTGTCGTTTGTCGGCGTTTCACACTTCGCCACTACATAAAAACAAAGCCAGGGCAGCATTCGAATGAGCGTAAGCAATCCAACCCTGATCACGTTCGTGATCTACATCGCAGCAATGGTGCTGATCGGCTTCATGGCCTATCGCTCCACCAACAACCTTTCTGACTACATCCTGGGCGGTCGCAGCCTGGGCAGCGTCGTGACCGCGCTTTCCGCCGGCGCTTCCGACATGAGTGGCTGGTTGCTGATGGGCTTGCCCGGCGCCATCTACATGTCCGGCCTGTCCGAAAGCTGGATTGCCATTGGCCTGATCGTCGGTGCCTATTTGAACTGGCTGTTCGTGGCCGGTCGCCTGCGGGTGCAGACCGAGCACAACGGCGACGCGTTGACCCTGCCGGACTACTTCTCCAGCCGTTTCGAAGATAAAAGCGGCCTGCTGCGGATCATCTCCGCCATCGTGATTCTGGTGTTCTTCACCATCTATTGCGCGTCGGGCATCGTGGCCGGTGCCCGTCTGTTCGAAAGCACCTTCGGCATGTCGTACGAAACGGCGCTGTGGGCCGGTGCTGCGGCGACAATTGCCTACACCTTCGTCGGCGGTTTCCTGGCCGTGAGCTGGACCGATACCGTACAAGCGACGCTGATGATCTTCGCGCTGTTGCTGACGCCGGTCATCGTGCTGCTGGCCACCGGTGGCGTTGACACCACGTTCCTGGCGATCGAAGCGCAAGACCCAAGCAACTTCGACATGCTGAAAAACACCTCCTTCATCGGCGTGATTTCGCTGATGGGCTGGGGGCTGGGCTACTTCGGCCAGCCGCACATCCTCGCGCGTTTCATGGCGGCGGATTCGGTCAAGTCGATTACTAAAGCACGCCGCATCTCCATGACCTGGATGATCCTGTGCCTGGGCGGCACCGTCGCGGTAGGCTTCTTTGGCATCGCCTACTTCTCGGCTCACCCTGAGCTGGCCGCGCCGGTAACCGAAAACCACGAACGTGTGTTTATCGAACTGGCAAAAATCCTCTTCAACCCATGGGTTGCCGGTGTGTTGCTGTCGGCCATCCTGGCGGCCGTAATGAGCACCCTGAGCTGCCAGTTGCTGGTGTGCTCCAGCGCGCTGACCGAAGACTTCTACAAAACCTTCCTGCGTAAAACCGCTTCCCAGGTCGAGCTGGTCTGGGTCGGTCGCGCCATGGTGTTGCTGGTTGCCCTGATCGCCATCGCGTTGGCGGCCAACCCGAACAACCGTGTACTGGGGCTGGTCAGCTACGCCTGGGCCGGTTTCGGTGCTGCGTTCGGTCCGGTTGTGTTGATCTCGGTGATCTGGAAAGACATGACCCGCAACGGCGCACTGGCCGGCATTCTGGTCGGTGCAATCACCGTGATTGTCTGGAAACATTTCGAACTGCTGGGTCTGTACGAAATTATCCCGGGCTTCATCTTCGCCAGCCTGGCGATCTACATCGTCAGCAAGCTGGGCGCGCCGACCAAAGGCATGCTGATGCGCTTTGCGGCGGCTGAAGCGGATTTCCGCTTGAACAAGTGATGATTTAACGCCATCGCTTGTAGGAAAGCGGCCCGTCTCCTGTGGAGGCGGGCCGTTTTTTTTTGTTTGCGGGCAAGCCTCGCTCCGACAGGGTTCAGCTCACGATCCAGCGCAATCCTGTAGGAGCGAGGCTTGCCCGCGAAGGCGTCTTCAGCTTCACCACACTGCTTCCGTAGGGAAATGTCTGTAGCTAAATGCACCGATTCTTGAAGGACAATTCCCTAAAAAAGTAGGGAAAATCTGATTTCCCTGCCCTCTGCTCAAACCGCCCTGTTGCTCATGCAGAATCGCCCGCCCTCATTCTGCAGAGACACATCGGATGTTCGCGCCTGCCAATCAACCGCGTTTCACGTTGACCCTCGACGGCGTCCAGAATGAGCTCAAGGTGCTTGAGTTCACCGGCAAGGAAGCCATCAGCCAACCGTTCCGTTTCGACCTGGAACTGGTCAGCGAGCGGCCGGATCTGGAACTGGAAAACCTCCTGCACCGTCAGGCGTTTCTGAGTTTCGATGGGCAAGGTTCCGGCATTCACGGTCAGATCTATCGCATTGGCCAAGGGGATTGCGGTAAACGTCTGACACGCTATCAAGTCAGCCTGGTCCCGCGTCTGACCTACCTCGGTCAGCGCTTCAATCAGCGGATCTTCCAGCACAAAAGCGTGCCGGCGATCATCGCGCAGGTTCTCAAGGACCACGGCATCCAGCGCGATGCCTTCAAGTTTCAACTTGGCAGCGACTACCCCGAGCGCGAGTACTGCGTGCAGTACGCGGAAAGCGACCTGGCGTTCATCCAGCGCCTCTGCGCCGAGATCGGCATTCACTTCCACTTTCAACACAGCCCCGACGGGCATCTGTTGGTGTTCGGCGACGACCAGACCGTGTTCCCGCCGCTGCCCGAACCCACGCTGTACCTGCCCGGCAGCGGCATGGCCGCGAGCGCGCCGGCGATCAAGCGTTTCAACGTGCGTTGGGAAACGCGGACTACAACCGTTACACGCCGGGACTACGACTTCCACAAACCGCGCCTGCAACTCGAAAGCCGTGTCGACAGCGAACAGCTGCCGGTACTGGAGGATTACCACTTCCCCGGTCAATTCACTGATCGCGAATCCGGCAAGCAACTGACCCAGCGAGCCCTGGAGCGCCATGCGGCGGATTACCGTCTGGCGGAAGGTCGCAGCGATCAATCGGCATTGGTTAGCGGACATTTCCTGCAGCTGGCCGAGCATCCGCGTGCCGACTGGAATGTCTTGTGGCTGGTTACGGAAATCGAGCACCAGGGCCGTCAACCGCAAGTGCTTGAGGAGTCCGTCACCGACGACGGCGGATTCCAGGGCTACCGCAATACCTTTCTCGCGACGCCTTGGAGTGCGCCGTTTCGCCCACCGCTGGGGCCGGACAAGCCGCGCATGCTCGGCTATCAACATGCCGTCGTCACCGGTCCGTCCGACAGCGAAATCCATTGCGACGAATATGGCCGCGTCAAAGTCCAGCTCGCCTGGGACCGCGACGGCCAACTCAACGAGCATTCCAGTTGCTGGCTGCGGGTCGCCACCGGTTGGGCGCACGACCGCTACGGCAGCGTATTGATACCCCGCGTCGGCATGGAAGTGCTGGTGGGTTTCATCGACGCCGACGCCGACAAACCCGTGGTGATGGGCTGCCTGCCCAACGCCGCGACCCCCGTGCCGCTGGACCTTCCCGCCGACAAGACCCGCAGCATTTTCCGCAGCCAGAGCAGCCCCGGCGGCGGTGGCTACAACGAGTTGCGCATCGAGGATCGCAAAGGCGCCGAGGAAATTTACCTGCGCGCCCAGCGAAACTGGACTCAGCACGTGTTGAATGATCAACAGGTGCAAGTGGATAACGCCCGCAGCATCGTCGTCACCGGCATCGCCCGGCACGAGCTGAAGGCCGACGAGCAGCGCATCACCCACGGTCAGCGCCAAACCGAAATCCGCCAGGACGACCACCTGCTGGTGACCGGCGACCGCCACATCCGCGTGAACAGCCAGGCCCTCAACGCCAGCCAACAATTCCATGTCCGCGCCGGCCAGCAAGTGGTCATCGACGGCGGCGCCAGCGCAACCATCCAGGCGGGTGGGCAGTGGATCAACATCGGCCCCGGCGGGATTTTCAGCAGCGTGCCGATCCAGGTCGGCGGGGCACCGATGGCGGCCATGGCGGCGGTTGCGAGTTCGCCTGACGTGCCACTGAAACTCGCCGCAGCGCCAGCGGCGTTGCTCAGCGCCGCACAGATTTTCAGCCTGAAAAGTGATGCGCCGTTCTGTGAAGAATGCGAGCGCTGCAAGGAGGGTGTTTGTGCAGCCTGATCACTTGGCTCCTCGCGACTGGCTGGAGCAGCAACCGCTCAAGCCCTCGGAAAAACTCTTCGCCATTTTCAGCAATGCCAGCGCCGCTGAACCATTCGTTGCCTGGCAACGCTCGATCACCGCGCAAGCACCGAGCCCGATCTGGGCTGACACCGTGTATGCCGAGTGGGAACCGGTGATGCCCTTTGTGGGAATCGTTGCCGCTGACAGTGAGTTTTTGGAGTGGGTCGCCACCACCGAGTCTCGCGATTGGGGTTGGTTGGCGGTTTCTTCCGCGAGCCAGGAAGCGCTGGTCGAGCACTTGCGCTCCCTCACGCAAGCGCTGCTGCCCAACGGCGACTCGGTGTTTTTCCGTTTCTGGGATGGGCGTTATCTGCTGCCGATTCTGCAATCCGGCGAAGTCGATGGTGCGCAACTGCTGCCGCTGATCAGTCGTTGCCTGATCAACGGCCAGCCGCTCGAAATCGGTGGACGCGCACTGAAGAGTTCGCAGGTTTTTCCTTGGTGGCAGGTCCCCGAGGCCCTGCTGGAACAACTCGCCACACAGTCTGAAATCACCCGGATCAACAACTTACTGACGTGGCTGAGTGAGGACCGTCGTGATCTGTTCGAAGCTTTTCCCTACAGCGTTTTGCGACACAAGATCGCGAGTTTTCTTGGGGCGCCGTCCCTTCCTGGAGCACCGAAACAAGCCTTGGTGGATTACCTGACGGCGGAGCTGAATTGATGGATCAGATTGTGCGTATCGAGCAGGAGCTCGACAGTTTTCCGAACACCCTTTCCCTCTACCGTGAACAGCTTAAGCATTGGTTCAGCCGGACGGCGGACGCGGCCAGTCATGCGGCTGATTTGCCTTCGTTGATGGGGATGGAGCGGATCGTCCGGTTCGGCAATGCCAGCACCATTGTGGGCAGTGCGGACGACGACTTTATTTCCACCGTTGTGCAGTGTCCGAAGGGCGGAACGCTCGAGATCGAGAGCAAGTTCGAATCGGTTTATGACATCCCTGTAGGAAATATCCAGGTCGATGTGATTGCGGCCGATGGCGGGGAGGTGACGCCGGTCACGCTGGATGAAGACGGTAAAGGGACATTCAGAGGAGAAGAGGGCAAGTTCTACCGTATTCACGTTCACGACGAAGTCACGCCGGAGCAGGTTGAAGATCTCTTCTCTTCCTACGATGGGCTGACGAGGGAGCTGGAAACGTGGCTGCGGGATGAGTGGCAGACGTTTAAACCGAAGTGGTCGGAATCTTCTTCGGCGGCTGTAGGCAATGGACTGCTCGCGGGCAGTTGGGCGGCTATCGAAGGCGTGTGGGACGGTATCAGCCTGCTGTCGGAGATTCTCAAGGATCCCGGAAAGTTTGCCGAGCGGTTGGGCGAGAGCGCCGCAGCGCTGAAGGACCTCGCGCAAACCGCCCCGCACGTTATGGAAAAAGCCCAATTGCTGGCCAGTGACGAGGCAGCGCTGTGCTTGCTGGTGCGCAGTGCCAGCCTCTGGTTGGACATGCTGCCACCGAGCGAAATCGCCGGTAAAACCGCCGAAGCAATGTCGATGATCGTGGTGCAGTTGTTGATCGACATCCTGATCGGCATCGTCCTGACGTTCGCCGGAGCGGTTGCTGGCATCGCCTACTTGACGATGCGTCTGGCGGACCGAGGCGCGCAATTACTCAGTGCCGTGCTGCGTCTGGTGAAGGCGATCTTCACGATCATCAACACCTTCATCAGCTACGTTGACCGCTACAAAAAAATCGCCGCACGAGGCATCGCGGCCGGCATGCAAAAAGGCCGGATGCGGCTGAACTGGCGTGCCCGCCGCAACGCTTCGCTGAAGAAAGACGAACACCACGACGACGCCCCCGACCAAGCGAAAAACCCCAACGGCGACAGCGCCACCTGTGTGCCATCGACCTGCAAAAATGGCTGCCCGGTGTCGATGGTCACTGGCGAAGAACTGCTGACGTTGACCGATGGCACCCTCGACGGTGTGCTGCCGTTCGACTTCACCCGGCTCTACCGCACCAGCGCCGCCGAGATCGACAGCGGCCTCGGTTTCGGCTGGAGCCACAGCCTGGCCCATCGCCTGGAAATCGATGGCGAACACGTCATCTGGATCGACCACGAAAACCGGCGTACGACCTTTCCGCTACCGAGCAGCGAACGCCCGGCCATCCACAACAGCCTGTCGCGCGCGGCGATTTATCTCGGCGAAGAGCCTGAAGAACTGATCCTCGCCCAGGCTGGCGAAGAAACCCGTTTCTACCACTTTCATAACGGTTTTCTGACAGCGATCAGCGACGGGTATGACAACCGGTTGCGCATCACCCGCGACCACCAGGGCCGGATCAAACGCCTCGACAACAGTGCGGGCCGCGCCTTGCTGTTGCGCTATGTGCGGCGCCATTTGATCGCCATCGACTACCAGCAATTCCGCCCGGCGGCCACCCTCGAGGAGGCCTGGCACACCGAGCAAACGCTGGTCAGTTACGACTACGACGAGCGTGGCCGGCTGATCGCCGCCATCAACGCGGCCGGTGACAGCGAGCGCTACGACTACGACGACCATCACGTCATCCTGCAGCGGCAACTGACCGGTGGGGCGAGTTTCTTTTGGGAGTGGGAAAAGTCCGGCAAGGCTGCGCGATGCGTCCGGCATTGGGCGTCGTTTTCGCAGATGGACACGCGGTATGTCTGGGATAACGAAGGCAGTGTCACCGTCAAGAACATCGACGGCAGCGAGGAGGTTTACGTCCACGACGACCGGGCGCGACTGGTGCGCAAGGTCGAACTCGACGGCGGCGAACACCTCAAGTCCTACGACGAACAGGGGCGATTGATTGCCGAGCAAGACCCGCTCGGCGCGATCACCGAATACCGCTACGACGAAGTCGGACGCCTGGTGGCGCTGATTCCGCCGGAAGACGAGCCAACGGCCTACGAGTATCGCAACGGCTTCCTACACGCGCGCTATCGCGGCGACGCAGTGTGGACCTATCGCCGCAATGCCCAGGGCGATGTGACCGAGGCGGTCGATCCGGACGGGCAGGTCACCCATTACTACTACGACGTCCAAGGGCGGTTGCTGACGATCCGCTACCCCGATACCAGTCGGCACATCTTCGTCTGGAATGGTTTGGGGCAACGGGTAGAAGAGACCTTGCCGGGTGGCGGACAGCGAAAGTTTTCCTACGACGTCATGGGGCGGCGGATTACCAGCCAGGACGAACATGGCGCCGTCACCCATTACCAGTGGGACGCCGTTGGCCGACTGATCCAGACGACCCTTCCTACAGGTGCCACTCGCGCCTTCAGTTACAACGCCTACAGTCAGATCACCGCCGAGCAAGACGAACTCGGCCGCATCACCCGTTATGAATACGCCGAAGACCTGCACCTGGTCAGCCGCCGGATCAATCCCGACGGCACGCAGCTGAAATACCGTTACGACAATCCGCAACTTCTGCTGACAGAAATTGAAAACGAATCCGGCGAAAAATATCAGCTGGACTACACCGCCAATGGATTGATCCGACAGGAAACTGGATTCGACGGGCAGCGCACGGCGTATGCCTACGACCTCAATGGCCAACTGCTGGAGAAAACCGAGTTCGGTGATGACGGCTCGCGGTTGGTCACCGGTTACGCGCGGGATTCGGCCGGGCGCCTGTTGGTCAAGACCCTGCCCGATGGCGTCAAGGTCGAGTATCGCTACGACAGCCTCGGGCGCCTGGTCAGCGTCGATGACGGCCACGATCATCCACTGGAATTTTCCTACGACAAACAGGATCGGTTGATCACCGAGCACCAGGGTTGGGGAACGTTGCGTTACAGCTACGACGCCTGCGGCCAACTCAAACGCCTGCGCCTGCCGGACAACAGCAAACTCGACTACCACTACGCCAAGGGCGGTGCGCTGACGGCCATCGACCTCAACGGCGCGCGACTCACCGCTCATCAATTCCATTTCGGTCGTGAGCGTCAGCGCCAGCAAGGTTTGCTGCTCAGCGAATATGCCTACGACGATCAGGGGCGTTTGAAGGCTCACGCTGTCAGCCAACAGCAGCAACCGTTGTATCGCCGCGACTATGCCTACAGCGCCAATGGCAACCTCGACCACATCGCCGACACCCGCCACGGCCAGCGCAGCTATGGTTACGACGCCCTCAACCGCCTGACCCGCGTCCGCCACACCCGCGACGACCCACCGGAAAGCTTCGCCCACGACCCGGCGGGCAACCTGCTGATGCAGGACCGCCCCGGCGCGGCGACCATCAAGGGCAATCGCCTGCTGATGCAGGGCGACCGGCATTACGACTACGACGCTTTCGGCAACCTCATCCGCGAACGCCGTGGTACTGCGCAAAAACGGGTCACCGAATACCGCTACGACTGCCAGCACCGGTTGGTGGGCGTTACGTTGCCCGATGGCAGCTGTGCGAATTATCGCTACGACGCCTTCGGCCGCCGCATCGCCAAAACCGTCGACGGCAAAACCACCGAATTCTTCTGGCAAGGCGACCAAGTCGTCGCCGAAAGCAGCCGCGAACACCACCGCAGCTACGTCTACGAACCCGGCACCTTCCGCCCCTTGGCCATGCTCGACGGCAAAGGCCCGCGCAAAGCCTGCCCGTTCTATTACCAACTCGACCACCTCGGCACCCCGCAGGAACTGACCGACTACAGCGGCGAAATCGTTTGGTCCGCGAAATACAACGCTTACGGCAAAGTCACCCGCCTGACACGCGGGGCCGGCGAACAACTTGAACAGCCGTTGCGGTTTCAAGGGCAGTACTTCGATGCCGAGTCAGGCCTGCACTACAACCGGCATCGGTACTATGATCCGGACATTGGCCGGTACCTGACGCCTGATCCGATCAAGTTGGCGGGTGGGCTGAACCAGTACCAGTACACGCCGAATCCGACGGGGTGGGTTGATCCGTTGGGGTTGAGCTGCCCGCCACCGAAAGCGGCTGGTTGTACAGTGCCGGGTGATACGACTGGCGCTAGGGTTGATGAGGGTGAGCCTGAACTACCGAAGCCCAAGTTAAGTCCGGCGGAGCTTGCCGAGATAGAAATCAAACGTTTGGACACGAGCCAAGGCATGCATATGGTGGGGAAACATAGCCCAGAGGTTCCAGATAACAAATGGAAACAGAGAGCTATTGATGGTACGGACCCCATTACTGGTAGAAGACCCAGGAATCGACGTGGTAATCCAAGCTCCAGATTTATCAGTTGGGAGTTGATGCTGGAGGCTTACACTCTTGCAACAACGAGAACGGAGCGCGGGCTGTCTCAATTCACCGGTATAGACCGAGAGGGCAACAATATTGTCAGAATGATACTTCCGGGTGCAGGGGAAGGGTACATACCAAATGCTAATTCAAAAGAACACCCTGTACGCGTTAGCATGGACCGCTTCGAGATGAAATTCGATGATAAAGGCATACCGTTTACGTTGTATCCAATTAGGTGAGGTGAGTATGTTTGTTGATCTTGGAACTGGGCAGCCATATGTTCCGACACCTTCATATTTTTTGGGGTGTTTCGATATTTATGATCGTGAAGAAACACTTGGAGAGGAGTTGGAGAAATTTAATCCGAATGATCCGGCGGATAGGGAAGAGTTAATACTCAAGTATTGTCTGGTTAGTAATCGTACCTACCGACATCATTTTTTGCTTTATAAATGTTTGGAACAGGCGCTTCAGGACAAAAGCTACGATTTCCAGGCACTTTTTAAGTATGACCCAGAGGCATATTCCTCATTTCCCTATGGGTGGGATGAAATGGAAAATACAAGAGTTTTTTTTGAAGATATTTACCGATTGGCAACTGTCGTATGGAAAGAAGACCTTCAAAGGGCCAGTCTTGAAGATCCAGAGAGTTGGTAAAAAGTCTAGTGATTGTTAGCTTGATTGCTTTTGGCCAGAATTTGCATTTTGGGGGCTGAGACAAATAGTGTTGCGAGACCCATTTTTAGGTGAAGAGTTTCATCCAGGTTTAATGTGGATTATTGGGGTTTTTGATGTTTATGATCGTGAAGAGACGCTAGGTGCGGAGCTTTCAATCTATGATCCTAACAATAGGTGGGATAGGGGCGAGCTGATTAGAAAGTACACATTGAATTTAGGCTATTTGAACTACCGACATAAACTTGTTTTGGTGGAGTCTTTAGCAGAGAAGCTGAATGACAAAAGCTATGACTTCCAAGGTTTGTTCGATATTGATGAAGACGAGGCTGCGAGCTGGCCACGCGGTGAATGGTACGAATTAGAGAATCCTCGTGGTTTTCTTGAACATGTCTATACCTTGGCGCAAGAAGTCTGGAAAGATGAACTGCTTAAGGCAGGGTTGGAAGATCGGTCCACTTGGTGAAGAAATAATTTTGAATTGTTTTGGCAATTTAAAATGGAGTGTTAGATGTCTGATCAAAAACTAACGCGTGGGGTAATTACAGATTGGGCCTATGGGCGCACTGTTATTGATTTGGCTGAAAGTGATTGTGATGGAGACGCTGCGTGCTTTGATAATGCTGTGATGAGGGTGCTAGGGGCCAAAGGCTTATTAGAATTTGCAGCAGATCCAGCGTGCCCGAATAGAAGATATTTTGTAGATAGGTTTGTAACTCTTTTTTTAAGGATCTTTCGTTCGAATGGAAATCTTCCATTTCATTTTTCACGTTTTCTAGGAATTAAGTCCAGAGAGGAATATAGGGCTGAGATGGAAGCGCAAGCGGAAGAGATTTATGATATCTGCTTGGTTTTAGATGGTATGAGGCTTATAAAAGATCCCGCAATACAGGCTCTTTACAAACAGCTTCTTGATTTTAGACATGCCTATACAAGTAGCAATAGCGACTTTTATTACAGAAGCTTGGTAGCGTTGGATTTGGGGCTTTTTGGTGGGGAGACGATGCGTTAAGTTGTTTTATTGGGTGGTGTGTCGTTGGTAGGTCTTTAGTTGTTGCTTTTTGGTAAGAAAGTAAGAGTTTGGATTTTCAATAAAGCTGTGGGGGCTTCAAATGATAGATAAGTATGTTGTGACTGTCCTGGCAGTAAGTCTCGTCGTTGAAGAAGAAGTTTTATTGCTTGTTAATGGTGTGGAAGTTAAATGCTTTGCGAGCTGCTGCTCTGAAAAAATTCAGGTAGGGGGATCCTATGAGGCCGAGTTCGAGATAGTCCTTCCTAATGATGACTTCATTACCGTTGCAGAAAAGCGACCCGACTCACTGATTGAAGTGATAGGCGATGGATTTTCATGCTTTCTATATGGTTATTTGGACGGAAGTGTCTTCCGATCCTTTGTTGATTTTATGGATCAGGAAATCCACTGCGACAATCCAGAGTTTAACGAACAATTCGTAAAGGTCAGGGTGGATAGGATTGATGTTTCTTTCTGATCGACAAACGAATAATTTGAATGATTGAATCTTTTTCGTTTTACTTTGTTTTTTACTAAAATGACAGAATTTCCAGTTTCAGACGGCGTCATTGAAAAAAAAACATGTGGGAGAGAGAGTCTTTTTATAGAGTTTCTAGATTGGCAGGAAGAGCGCTGGATAATTACATTTGAGAATGTTCTGGGGTTTAAATCCGTTGGGGCAGTGGGGGCGGAGATCTCAGAGATGTTTGTGAAGGATGTAACGCCTTTGTCGCAGGAGCTGGCGTTGAACGACCCTGCAAAAGTAGCGTTTAGCTATTGTTTTACTTGTGCTCGCGAGTGGCATGTTGTGTTGACAGTAGTAGCTAACGGGTATGTGGCTGAAAGGCGTGCATAGCTCTGGGAGTAAATAGAGTTTTTCCATTTTTCAATTCAGGCTGTAATTACGAAGATGAAGTGCTTAAAAAGTATGGCGATTGTATTGAATAATCAGCTTCTAAAGATTGCGTTTTTTAGTGGTCATAGAAAAAGAATTGCTGCAATGAAAAATTCGGATAATCATCAAGTGGAAAATTCCGGCTCTGCAACTGAGCAGCAAACCCTTGGTCGCGAACTTCTTTTTGTAAGTAGGGAGTGGAGAGCTGTTCCAAGCTCTAAATTTATAAGCCATAGAGCGCAACTGAATGCTTACAATGAATCGATGACAAGGGAGGCTAGAAAAATGTCTCGTTTTACTGGTGAGGATAGCAAAGGAAATTTGTTAGTAAGAATGGAGGCTGAAAATGTAGGTCAGGGATATGAGCCTAATCCTTTAGATCCAGAAAATCCGCGTTTCATTCCTCAAATGAATGCGTTTGAGATGAAATTCGACTTCGAGACGTTGCAGCCTATAGCGCTTTATCCGATAGAGAAAATCTAATGCTGATGCATCCATTTCTTGAGGTTCCATATAATCCCCTCTTAGGGCATTTCCTCGGCGGGTTTGATATATATGACCGCGAGGAGAGTCTTGGTGTTGAATTGTCGGCATACGATCCAGGCTGCCCTTCGGATAGAGAATTTTTAATATCTAAATTTATTATCAAGCGCTTCGCGGGTTTGAGTTATCGGCACAAATTTGTTTTGTTTTTTGTACTGAGTGAGGCTCTTGACGGTGACTCTAGTGCTTTCTCTAAGATTTTTGAGCATGATCCGAAGGCGCATTCTTTGCTTCCTGTTGGATGGAGTGAAATGATAGATCCAAAGGCGTTTTTTGAAGATATACATCTTAAGCTATCCGAAGCCTGGTGTGATGAATTGTATAAAGCCAGCCAAGAGGATTTTTCGACGTGGTAGGTGAGGAGTATGGCGATAAAGACGGAAGCAATAAGCAGGATTTTGAAGAGTTGTTCCAGTTCTTTGGTTGTTATTTTCATCAAGACTGGATGTGCATGCATAGGACGGCAGATGAAGTAATACAGTCGTTTTTTATGGAGTCGTATGTCGACTCCATATTAGAAGTGCGTGCTCAGATGATGACCCTTTTGTCGTTTGATAAAAACGAAGTCGAACTGCGGCAATTTCTATTGAGTGATATGTGCTGCAGTTACTGTTATTGGCTCGATTGGCCGTCTGGTGAATCTTGGTTGTTACATTTATTGGATTTGTTTGATCGTCAGCTCTTGAGTCTGAAGCCTAATCGTTAGCGAAATTTCCGGACAAGGTCGTCGGAAGTTTCCTTCAGGTCGTGGCGGTTTCCATGAACTGGTGCGATGTGAGATCCGTGGATAGTCTTTGGCTGTCGCTGCGAATGCAGTGGCAGGGTGTAGGAACCCTTAGGTATTCACCGCGCATCTGCGCTGTCGTCTGATTGCGGCACTTAATTCGTGTCCGTAAGATCGTTCGCGGCGGTTGTGCGCGGGACACGCTTCGGCGTGGCTGAGTTTGGTGGGTACCTCAGTTTCCTACTCCCGCGCACGGCTGCCACCCAAGCCCGTAGGAAAGGCCGTTGGTAGCTTCAATCTATCCCCCAAGGTCTAAAAAAAATGAAAACTCTTCACCCCGACCCACCCTACGAAAAACCAGTTCCTCACCCCGACAACCGCTACATGGCACTTACCAGCAATTGCTGCGAAATGCCCACCCTGTTCGTCGATACCCACGCCCCGCTCGATGTTTTGTATGACGCTGCCAACTATCGAATCCGCGCCGTTACCCAGGTGCTGGAAAACCTGTCCATGCGCGATTCAATCGAATGTGAGTCCTTCATCCTCAGTGACTTTGCCTTGCTCTGTGCCATTCCGTTACGGGATGGGTGTGATGTGCTGGATTTGATTGGGCGGCGGTTGCGGGCTCGGTCGCCGGAGTAAGGCTGCGTGATGATCGTTCCCACGCTCCTGCGTGGGAATGCCGCCGGGGACGCTCTGCGTCACCTCGGTGTCCGGCGCGACATCGGTGGTGCAGCTGGAACGCGGAGCGTCCCGGGAGGCATTCCCACGCGGAGCGTGGGAACGATCGTGCGTCGGTGTTTTATGGTGGCTGTGCGCGGGGCGCTTTTTGAGTGCGACGGGTGTCTGACGTCCCGGTCTTCCACACCTGCGTACGGCCACCCCCATGATCGTTCCCACGCTCCTGCGTGGGAATGCAGCCCGTGACGCTCTGCGTCACCTCGGTGTCAGGCGCGACATCGGTGGTGCGGCTGAAACGCGGAGCGTCCCGGGAGGCATTCCCACGCGGAGCGTGGGAACGATCGTGCGTCGGTGTTTTATGGTGGCTGTGCGCGGGGCGCTTTTTGAGTGCGACGGGTGTCTGACGTCCCGGTCTTCCACACCTGCGTACGGCCACCCCCATGATCGTTCCCACGCTCCTGCGTGGGAATGCAGCCCGTGACGCTCTGCGTCACCTCGGTGTCCGGCGCGACATCGGTGGTGCAGCTGGAACGCGGAGCGTCCCGGGAGGCATTCCCACGCGGAGCGTGGGAACGATCGTGCGTCGGTGTTTTATGGTGGCTGTGCGCGGGGCGCTTTTTGAGTGCGACGGGTGTCTGACGTCCCGGTCTTCCACACCTGCGTACGGCCACCCCCATGATCGTTCCCACGCTCCTGCGTGGGAATGCAGCCCGTGACGCTCTGCGTCACCTCGGTATCAGGCGCGACATCGGTGGTGCGGCTGGAACGCGGAGCGTCCCGGGAGGCATTCCCACGCTGGAGCGTGGGAATGATCAGAGTGCGGAATGCCCGCTCGGCCGTGAACCCCTGACGTTCGGCTCGGTACAAGGTAAACTTCCCGGCCTTCGCAGGAGCAATCATGAATTATCGTCACGCCTTCCATGCCGGCAATCACGCCGATGTGTTCAAACACCTGACTTTGACCCGCCTCATCGCCCTGATGTCGCGCAAGGAGCAGCCGTTTGCCTATCTCGACACTCACGCCGGTATTGGTCTGTATGACCTGCAGGGTGATCAGGCGAGTCGTACCGGGGAGTACCTGGAAGGGATCGCGCGGTTGTGGGATCAGCCGGATTTGCCGGCGCTGACCGCCGATTACATGAAGGTGTTGCACGACATGAACCCGGATGGCCAGTTGCGCTATTACCCGGGCTCGCCGGAGTTGGCGCGGCGCCTGACGCGGCCGCAGGATCGGGTGATGCTCAACGAGAAGCACCCCGAGGACGGTTTGCTGCTCAAGGACAACATGGCCGGTGATCGTCGGGTGAAGGTTCACTTGGGCGAAGGCTGGCATGTGCCGCGGGCGATGTTGCCGGTGCAGGAGAAGCGGGCGGTGATGTTGATTGATCCGCCGTTCGAGCAGCTTGATGAGATGCAGCGTTGCGCGGCGTCGCTCAAAGAAGCGGTGGGGCGGATGCGTCAGACCGTGGCGGCGATTTGGTACCCGGTGAAGGACCAGCGTCTGCTGCGTCGTTTCTATCAAGACCTGGCGGGCTCGGGCGCGCCGAAGTTGTTGCGGGTGGAGTTGTTGGTGCATCCGCTGGATACGCCGAACAGCCTGAACGGTTCGGGGTTGGCGATAGCGAATCCGCCGTGGGGGCTGGAAGAGGAATTGCGTGAGTTGTTGCCGTGGTTGTCCCAGAAGTTGGGGCAGACCCAGGGTGGGTGGCAGATGGATTGGCTAATTGCGGAGTAGCAGCGGTAAGTGGCAAGCGGCAAGCGACAAGTAAAAACGGTTAGCGCAGGGCTTTTACTTGAAGCTTGAAGCTTGAAACTTGCCGCTTATAGCTATCTTCAGATCGGGCAAACCACGCCTGTACCGCCAATTCCGCAATACCCTTCAGGGTTTTTGGCCAGGTACTGCTGGTGATACGCCTCGGCGAAGTAGACCGTCGGCGCTTCGTCGATTTCGGTGGTGATGGTGCCTTTGCCAGCCTTGGTCAGTTCAGCCTGGAACACTTGTTCGCTGTGCTTGGCGGCGGCCAACTGATCCGGGTTGGTGGCGTAGATCACCGAGCGGTACTGGGTGCCGATGTCGTTGCCCTGGCGCATGCCCTGAGTCGGGTTGTGCAGTTCCCAGAACATCTTCAGCAATTCTTCGTAGCTGACTTTGGCCGGTTCGTAGACCACCAGGACCACTTCGCTGTGGCCGGTCAGGCCGGAGCAGACTTCTTCATACGTCGGGTTCGGCGTAAAGCCGCCGGCGTAACCCACCACCGTACTGACCACGCCTTCGCGCTGCCAGAATTTGCGTTCAGCGCCCCAGAAGCAGCCCAGGCCGAAAATTGCGAAATCCACATCCATGGCGAACGGGCCCAGCAGCGGCGCGTCGTGGACGAAGTGTTTTTCCGGCAGGTTCATCGGGGTTTCGCGGCCGGGCAGAGCTTGTTCTTTAGTCGGGAGCACGTTTTTGTTCACCAGAATTTCCGAGCGCAAGACCATGATCAGTCCCCTCAGTCAGGTTGAATGTAAATTGTCAGACACTCAGTTTGCCCGAGTGTTTCGCCGCTGTCAGGCGAGAGGACCGCGCGGGTAGCGTTTGAGCTTTTCGATCAGCTCGGAACCCGGGATCGGGCGGTCGAACAGGTAGCCCTGGCCGACGTCGCAACGGTGGCGCCGCAGGAACGCCAACTGCTCGGCGGTCTCGATGCCTTCGGCCACGACCTTGAGTTTCAGGTTGTGGGCCATGGCGATCACCGCGGAGGTGATTTCCATGTCGTCCTGGTTGTCCGGGATCTCGTGGATGAAGCTGCGATCGATCTTGATGATGTCGATCGGGAATTTTTTCAAGTAGCTCAGCGACGAGTAACCGGTGCCGAAGTCGTCCATGGCCAGGGTCAGGCCCAGGCGCTTGAGTTGGTCGAGCTGCAAGTGCGTGTCTTCGGTGGCTTCCAGCAGCAGGCCTTCGGTCAGTTCCAGCTCCAGCAGGTTCGACGGCAGGGCTTCTTCCTTGAGGATGCTGGCGATGGACGCCACCAGGTCCGGGTCGGAGAACTGCTTGGGCGACAGGTTGATTGCCACTTGCAGGTTGCCCAGTCCAGCAGCCGTCAATTGCTTGCTCATGCGGCAGGCCTGGCGGGCGATCCATTTGCCGATCGGAATGATCAGGCCGGTTTCTTCCGCCACGCTGATGAACTGGTCCGGGCGGATCATGCCTTTTTCCGGATGGTTCCAGCGCAGCAAGGCTTCCATGCCCAGCAGGCGACCGCTGCGCAGGCACAGCTTGGGCTGGTAGAACACGTCCAGCTCGTTCTGGGTCAGGGCGCGACGCAGGTTGTTTTCGACAAACAGCTTGTAGCTGGCCTCGGCGTTCAACGCTTCGGTGAACACCTGGACCTGATGTTTACCGTTGGCCTTGGCCTTGTGCAGCGCCAGGCCGGCGTTGCGCATCAAGGTCTGCGGGTCGCGGCCATGCAGCGGCGCGCAGGCCAGGCCCACGGAACCGGTGACGCTGATCAACTGGTTATCGACGAACATCGGCTTGTCGAGGGTCGCCAGCAACTGGTTGGCGACTTGCTGGCCGGCCGAGAGGTCGGTGTTGTCCAGCAGCACGGCAAATTCGTTACTGGCGAAGCGCGCCAGGCTGCCGCTGGAGCTCAGGCTATTGCGCAAGCGCCGGGCGAGGCTGATCAGCAGTTTGTCGCCGGTCTGATGGCCGAGGCTGTCGTTGATCCGCTTGAAGTTGTCGATGTCCACCAGCAACAGGCTGATAGGGGTATCGCTGTCTCGGGCGAAACGTTCATCCAGGTTACGGATAAACGCCGGGCGGTTGCCCAGGTTGGTCAGGTTGTCGGTGTAGGCCAGGCGCTCGATGCGCTGCTGAGCCAGTTTGGTCTGGGTGATGTCTTCGTAGATGCCGATGTAATGGGTCAGTTCGCGGTTGTCGCCATAAACCTTGGAGATCGACAACTGGCCCCAGTACGGTTCGAGGTTTTTGCGCCGGCTCTTGAATTCGCCCTGCCAGCTGTTGCTCTTGGCCAGCGCCGAGGGCGCGTCGAACAACAGTTCGCTGAGGTTCTCCAGCGCCGGCAGTTCCGACAGGCGCTGGCCGTGGACTTCTTCGGTGCTGTATTGGGTGATCGCGGTGAAGCTCGGGTTGACGTACTCGACCACGCCGTCGCAATTGACCAGCAAAAAGGCGTTGGCACTTTGCTCGACCGCACGCTGGAACAGGTGCAGGGCGCTGGTGGCGGTGCGGCGGTTGTGGTTGTTGATGACCTGGGCGAACTGATCCGCCAGCTCACCGGCAAAGGCGATTTCGTCCGATTGCCAGGCGCGGGTGGCGCCGGTCTGCTCCAGGCACAACACGCCGACCACTTGGCCATCGACGCGGATACTGGCGTCGAGCATGGCGTTGACGTCCCGTGGACGCAGGCTTTCGGCCATGTCCCGGGTGCGCGGGTCGCGGATCGCGTTGTGCGCATCGATGGCGCGGCTGGTGTGCAGGGCGTCGAGGTAATCGGGGAAACTGCTGGCGTCGATCGGCTCCGGCATCAGGTATTCCTGAGTGGCGCGGTGATAGGCCGAGATCGGCACCAACGTTGAGCCTTCGAGGTTCCACAGGCTGGCGCAGTCGATTTCGTAGATGTCGCAGGCACAGCGGGTGATCAGTTCGGCGGCTTCTTTCAGGGAATTGCCGGTGCTGTAGCGCTGGCGGGTCAGCAGCAGGATCAAGTCTTGCTGGGCACGCACCCGGTCCAGGTGCTGCAGTTGTTCCTGCTGCGCGCGCTGGTTGAGTTCCAGGGCGATTTGCAGGCGCGAGTTCTGGGTTTCCAGGTCCAGGGCCGGCAGCAGCGGCTCACCGTCGAACAAGCCATCGACGACCAGCAGGTAGCCGCGCAGCAGGTGCCGATTGTGTTGTTTGTAGGCTTCGCCGAGTTCCAGCAGGCTCAAGGTGCCGGCGGCGGTGTGCAGGGTGTAGCGAATCAGGTAATGCGGGCTGTCGGCGAGTTGCAGCTGGATCGCGTCATGCAGTTGATAGCGCGCTTCGGGCTCCATCAGGCTGGCGTAGGGCGAACCTACCAGCGCACACAGCTCCACCGCTGGCAGGCCGAACTGGCGTTCGCAATTGGGATCGAGAAACAGCAACGCCCAGCTCGCTTCATTCAGCCGTTCGAAACGCAGCATGCCGAGCCGCGAGGGCACAGGCAACTGCGTCACTACCTCGGCCACCATACGGCTGGCGGCATCGGGTTGGCTTTTCATGGGAGGGAACTCGCTTCGAATATGCTGATCGCGCCGGGCTCTCGCCCTCTTAACTGTTGCCTGCGGCAAGGTTGCATCATTGCGGCACCGACTGACAAGAGACATGAAGGCCAAGTGCTATAAGAATATGTCGGCAGGAGGGGGGATTTCTCCAGCGCGGGGGTGAAAGTAATCGTTTGGAGCCCTGTGGCGAGCGAGCTTGCTCGCGCTTGAGTGCGCAGCGCTCACAAAAATCCTGAGGCCGCTGCGCAGCCCAGCGCGAACAAGCTCGCTCGCCACGGGATTGCGAATTACCTTAAGGGAATGCTGATGGATTGCAGCAGCCCGCCCTCCCGATCGTGGTAATTGACCCGAATCTGCTCAGCCTCAACCACCAGATGCGCAAAGTTATCCTGGCTGACCACCTTGCTCGTCAGTTCGTGCTGATAGTCCCCGGCGGTTGTTTGCGCCAAAGGCTGATCGAGGATGAACGTCGATTTGTGGGCATACGGCAGCAGCTTGCTGTTGCACAGCGGCGACGAAACGATGGTGTGCACCTCGAAGTCCGGATCTTCGCTGTGGGTCAGACGACTGGTCAGCGAGCCGTGGACATCGCCGGAAACGACGATGACGTTCTGGATGCGATGCGTACGAATGGTTTCCAGCAGCCGCAGGCGTTGTTCCGGGAACGCCTTCCACGCGTCATCACCATGAAGCTTCCGATCGGGGTAGAACATCACGCTGGTGACCACGAACTTCACCCGCGCCGGGCTGTGGATCAGCCATTCAAGCAGCGCTTGCTCCTGTGCTTCATCGAGGATCCGTCGATCCTGGGCAGACAAATTGCGTCGGGTCCGGCTATCGGTGATAAACCATTCAATATCACCCTCGGCAAACTGGTACCAATACTGTTCCAGCTTCCGGCTTATTTGTCCGTTCGCCAATAGTTCATGCGCGGGGCTGTGGCTGGCCTGATACAACTCATAGGCGGCGATGGCGTTTTTATACAAGTAATCATCGTTTCCGCTTTTATTGGCCGGCCAGTTGTCTTCGATTTCATGGTCGTCGAGGATCATGTAAGTCGATGTGCCGGACATCAACTTACTGATATTGGGTTGGGAAAACGCCGCCCGGTACTTGCTGAGGATGTCCTTGTATTCACGGTCAGGGGCAATACGGTTCATGTCATCGACATAGATCTGGTCTCCGGTCATCAGCGTGGCGCTGATCGGCGGATTGGCGTGCTCCGCCAGTTGCGTGATCGAGGCAAAGATCCGGTCGCCCAGATGCGGCGCCGAGGCAATGCCCGCCGTCATGCGCAGGTAGCGGCACGAGCCGACGATATAGGCTCGGGGCTGCGCGTGCTGGCTGGAGCGAGTGCGAAATTGATAGATCTCCCGCGGCCATTGCAAGGGCAACTCCTGCACCGTTTCCACGGTATGCACCGGGTTCATCGGGCTGAACCAGCCAGCCTGATATTCGTACTCGGTATCTTCACCCAGATTATTTAATGCAATAACGTCGGACATATCCCGCAAGAGCGACAGTTTGGCAAACACGCCTTTAGTCCAGCGTTCATCGCCCGCGCGCCGGTAACGGATGCCGGCAAATACGGTGTCGCTGTCCTGTGTATTACCGCGCAAGAAAATGCGCGCGTGATGAGTTGTAGTGTGGCCAATGATCGGGCCGACAGTCGGTTTGAACATGTTTCGAATCCGTTCGAAGTAATGCTAACTAAGCTATTAAGGGTGTCAAAGTTCGTGCTGAACTTATGGCAACTAAGACTAGTTACTGGCCGGCAAAAAATATCGAGTCGAAGGGGACTGGAGTTGTAGGTGAAATCAGCCAGGAATGTAGGAAAGTGCCGAGGTTTTTACGAGGCAAAAAAAGCCCCGCCAAATTGGCGGGGTTGAGGTACGAGCGTGGCGCTCGGAAATCTTGGAACACAACAGGCCCTCCGGTGAAGGAGGGCCCATCGGTTGTTACAGCAGGATGGTGCGGATGTCCGCCAGCAGGTCGCTCAGACGCTTGGTGAAGCGTGCAGCAGCGGCGCCGTTGATCACACGGTGATCGTAGGACAGCGACAGCGGCAGCATCAGTTTCGGCTGGAAGGCTTTGCCGTCCCAGACTGGCTGGATGGTTGCCTTGGAAACACCGAGGATTGCCACTTCCGGCGCGTTGACGATCGGCGTGAAGCCGGTGCCGCCAATGTGGCCGAGGCTGGAAATGGTGAAGCAGGCGCCTTGCATGTCGTCAGCGGTGAGCTTCTTGTCGCGGGCCTTGGCAGCCAATACGGCCGCCTCAGCCGCCAGCTGCAGAAGGCTCTTCTGGTCGACGTTCTTGATGACCGGTACCAGCAGGCCATCCGGGGTGTCGACCGCGAAGCCGATGTTCACGTACTTCTTGCGGATGATCGCCTTGCCGCTTGGTGCCAGCGAACTGTTGAAGTCCGGCAGTTCCTTGAGCAGGTGCGCGCACGACTTGAGCAGCAGCGGCAGGATGGTCAGCTTGACGCCGGCCTTTTCCGCCACGGCTTTCTGTGCGATGCGGAACGCTTCCAGGTCGGTGATATCAGCCGAATCGAACTGAGTCACGTGCGGGATGTTCAACCAGCTGCGGTGCAGGCTCGACGCGCCGATTTGCATCAGGCGAGTCATCGGCACTTCTTCGGTTTCACCGAAGCGGCTGAAGTCCACGACCGGAATCGGCGGGATGCCCGCGCCGCCGGTTGCGCCAGCCGCAGCGGCCGGTGCTTCCTTGGCCTTCTGCATCATCGCTTTGACGTAAACCTGCACGTCTTCTTTGAGGATGCGACCGTGCGGACCGCTTGCGCCAACCGCGTTCAGCTCGACGCCGAATTCACGGGCCAGTTGGCGAACAGCCGGGCCGGCGTGAACCTTGGCGCCAGGCTTGGCCGGGGCAGCAGCAGGTGCGGCCGCTACCGGTGCGGCAGCAGGTGCAGCGGCGGCTGGAGCAGAAGCGGCAGCAGCGGCCGGAGCCGGTGCAGCAGCAGGCGCAGCGCCTTTGATTTTCAGCTTAAGGATCAGGTCGCCAGTACCGACTTCGTCATCCAGCTTGATGGAAACGCTTTCCACCACGCCTGCGGCAGGCGATGGGATTTCCATGCTTGCCTTGTCGGATTCCAGGGTGATCAACGACTGATCAGCGGCGACGGTATCGCCAACCTTGACCTGGATCTCGATGATCTGGGCCTTGCCCGACGAACCGATGTCCGGCACGTACACTTGCTGAACCGAAGCGGCAGCAGGCGCGGCAGCCGGAGCAGCGGCGGCAGGTGCAGCAGCCGGTTTCGCTTCAGCCTTGGCAGCCGGCGCAGCAGCGGCAGGCGCAGGGGCCGGTGCAGCGGCACCTTCGACTTCCAGCTCCAGCAGTTCGTCGCCTTCTTTCAGGCGATCGCCCAGCTTCACTTTCAGGCTCTTGATAATGCCGGCTTTCGGCGCAGGCACTTCCATGCTCGCCTTGTCCGACTCAAGCGTCAGGATGCTCTGGTCGGCTTCGATACGGTCGCCGACCTTCACAAAGAGTTCGATTACTTCACCTTCACCGCTGCCGATGTCAGGTACTCGAATGAGTTCGCTCACAGATTGTCTCCTCAGCAGTCCAGTGGGTTGCGTTTTTCCGGGTTGATCCCGAACTTGACGATAGCTTCAGCCACCACCTTAGGTTCGATATCACCACGGTCAGCCAAGGCTTCCAGGGCTGCCAACACCACGAAATGACGGTCGACTTCGAAGAAGTGACGCAGCTTTTTACGGCTGTCACTGCGACCGAAACCGTCGGTGCCCAGGACTTTGAATTCCTTGGACGGGACCCACTGACGAATTTGTTCAGCGAACAGCTTCATGTAGTCGGTAGACGCGATGACCGGACCTTTACGGCCGTTCAGGCACTCTTCGACGTAGCTCAGCTTAGGCTTCTGGCCCGGGTGCAGACGGTTGCTGCGCTCCACGGCCAGGCCGTCGCGACGCAGTTCGTTGAAGCTGGTAACGCTCCACACGTCAGCGCCGACGTTGAACTCTTCACGCAGGATCTTCGCGGCTTCGCGGACTTCACGCAGGATGGTGCCGGAGCCCATCAGCTGAACGTGGTGCGCCGCTTCGCGGGTGTCTTCTTCGAGCAGGTACATGCCCTTGATGATGCCTTCCTCGACACCGGCCGGCATGGCTGGCTGCTGGTAGGACTCGTTCATCACGGTGATGTAGTAGAAAACGTCCTGCTGCTCTTCGGTCATCTTCTTCATGCCGTCCTGGATGATCACCGCCAGCTCATAGCCGTAGGTTGGATCAAAGGTGCGGCAGTTCGGGATGGTGCCGGCCAGGATGTGGCTGTGACCATCTTCGTGTTGCAGGCCTTCGCCGTTCAGCGTGGTCCGGCCGGCGGTGCCGCCGATCAGGAAGCCACGGGTACGGCTGTCGCCAGCGGCCCAGGCGAGGTCGCCGATACGCTGGAAGCCGAACATCGAGTAGAAGATGTAGAACGGCAGCATTGGCTGGTTGTGGCTGGAGTACGAAGTACCGGCAGCGATGAAGGAGCTCATGGCGCCCGCTTCGTTGATGCCTTCTTCGAGGATCTGGCCCTTCTTGTCTTCCTTGTAGAACATCACCTGGTCTTTATCGACTGGCTCGTAGAGCTGGCCGACGGACGAGTAGATGCCCAATTGACGGAACATGCCTTCCATACCGAAGGTACGGGCTTCGTCCGGGATGATCGGAACAATGCGCGAACCGATTTCCTTGTCCTTGACCAGTTGCGCGAGGATCCGCACGAAGGCCATGGTGGTGGAAATCTCACGGTCGCCCGAGCCGTCAAGGATGGCCTTGAGGGTGTCGAGTGGCGGCGTCGGGATGTTGAAGCTTTGCGCGCGGCGCTGTGGCACGAAACCGCCCAGTGCAGTGCGGCGCTCGCTCAGGTAGCGGGCTTCGGCGCTGTTGGGTTCTGGCTTGAAGAACGGCAGATTTTCCAGCTCTTCGTCGCGTACTGGGATGTCGAAACGATCGCGGAACAGCTTCAGGCTTTCAACATCAACCTTCTTGGTGTTGTGCGCAGTGTTCTTCGCTTCGCCGGCACCGGTGCCATAACCCTTGATGGTCTTGGCCAGGATGACGGTCGGTTGTTCTTTGTGGTTGACCGCTTCGTGGTACGCCGCGTAGACCTTGTACGGGTCGTGGCCGCCACGGTTGAGTTTCCAGATCTCGTCGTCGGACAAGTCTGCAACCATCGCCTTGAGTTCTGGCGAGTTGAAGAAGTGTTCACGCACGAACGCGCCGTCTTTGGCTTTGTAGTTCTGGTACTCGCCGTCGATGACTTCGTCCATGCGACGTTGCAGGATGCCGTCGACGTCTTTGGCCAGCAGTGGGTCCCAGAAACGGCCCCAGATGACTTTGGTCACGTTCCACTGAGCACCGCGGAACACGCCTTCGAGTTCCTGGATGATCTTGCCGTTGCCGCGAACCGGGCCGTCGAGGCGCTGCAGGTTGCAGTTGATGACGAAGATCAGGTTGTCGAGCTTCTCGCGGCCAGCCAGGGAGATGGCGCCCAGGGATTCCGGCTCGTCGCACTCGCCGTCGCCCAGGAAGCACCAGACTTTCTGCTTGCCTTCAGGGATGAAGCCACGGGCTTCCAGGTACTTCATGAAGCGTGCCTGGTAGATCGCCTGGATCGGGCCAAGGCCCATGGATACCGTCGGGAACTGCCAGAAATCAGGCATCAGCCAAGGGTGCGGATAGGACGACAAGCCCTGGCCGTCGACTTCCTGGCGGAAGTTGTTCATTTGTTCTTCGGTGATGCGGCCTTCCATGAACGCACGGGCATAGACGCCTGGCGAGGTGTGGCCCTGGAAGTAGATCAGGTCGCCGCCGTGTTCGTCGGTCGGGGCCTGGAAGAAGTAGTTGAAGCCGATGTCGTACAAAGTGGCGCTGGAGGCGAAGCTGGAGATGTGACCGCCCAGGTCCGAATCTTTCAGGTTCGTACGCATCACCATGGCCATCGCGTTCCAGCGAACCAACGAGCGAATGCGGCGTTCCATGAACAGGTCGCCAGGCATGCGTGCTTCGTGGGTCACAGGAATGGTGTTGCGGTATGGCGTGGTGATGGCGTAAGGCAATTGCGAACCGCTGCGGGTTGCCAATTCGCCCATACGGGTCATCAGATAGTGAGCGCGGTCTTCGCCTTCTTTGTCGAGAACCGATTCCAGGGCGTCCAGCCATTCCTGGGTTTCGACGGGATCGAGGTCTTGCATGGCTTGCTCCAGGGCGGAAAGGCTTCCAGAATCGGTTGCCTGAGTTTGCGACTGGCCTTGTGGGCAGACGATATAAATTCTTGGATTGCCGAGAGGTTGTTCCGGCGGCGTGTAGTTTTACTACAAATCAACGGGCATTTCAGCCTTTCGAATGTATAGACGAGTAGTAAAACTACAGATGAATGGCTTGTGGCCTCCGGCTGCGTTGTGAGAATAATCGTTAAGGTTGGTCTTTTGCCAACCAGAAAAGGTGAAAGCTTGATGTTGGCTGCCAAAATAAAAGAAATTTCAGCTATTACTAACCTTTGTTCGACAGTCGGTCACGTAGCGTGTTTTCAAGAATCACTACATGCAGCCCTTCACACGCCGATCAAGGATAGACCATGACCCTGCCTTCGCTTGCCGAACTGCCCGCCATTCTTGAGCCGTTGGTCACCCGTGCCGAGCAGTCGTTCCGTGCGGCCGTTGCCTTATTAGAAGACGATCATGGTCTGTCGACCTGGACGCCAGAGCGCTGGGCGCAATTGGCCCGCGTCAGCGCCGCCAGCGACTTCGTGATTGAACAGAGCGTTCGTGACCCTTTGATGTTGCTCGCGCTGGTGCAGTCCGGTGAACTGGATCGCGCTTTTGCCCCCGGCGAACTGTGCGCGCAGATTGCGGCGGCGGTGAATGCGGCGGAAAGCGAAGATGAACTCGGTCGGGTCCTGCGCCGCCAGCGCACCCGCCAGCAAGTGCGGATCATCTGGCGCGACCTGACCCGCCAGGCCGATCTGGTCCAGACCTGCCGCGACCTCTCGGACATGGCCGATGCGAGCATCGATCAGGCCTATCAGTGGTTGTACGCGCGGCATTGCCAGCAATTCGGCGTGCCCACCGGCCGGCGCAGCGGCGAGCCGCAGCAAATGGTCATCCTCGGCATGGGCAAGCTCGGCGCCGTGGAGCTGAACCTGTCCTCCGACATCGACCTGATCTTCGCCTACCCCGAGGGCGGCGAAACCGTGGGCGTGAAGCGCTCGCTGGATAACCAGGAGTTTTTCATTCGCCTGGGCCAGCGCCTGATCAAGGCGTTGGACCCGATGACCGTCGATGGTTTCGTGTTCCGCGTCGACATGCGCCTGCGCCCTTACGGTTCCGCCGGTGCACTGGTCTTGAGCTTCAACGCGCTGGAGCAGTATTACCAGGATCAGGGCCGCGACTGGGAACGCTACGCGATGATCAAGTCGCGGGTGGTGGCCGGCGATCAAGTGGCCGGCGCGCAATTGCAGGAAATGCTGCGCCCGTTCGTTTACCGGCGTTACCTGGACTTCTCCGCCATCGAAGCGCTGCGCACCATGAAGCAGCTGATCCAGCAGGAAGTGCGGCGCAAAGGCATGGCCGACAACATCAAGCTCGGCTCCGGCGGCATTCGTGAAGTCGAGTTCATCGCCCAGGCGTTCCAGCTGATCCACGGCGGTCGCGACCTGAGCCTGCAACAACGTCCGCTATTAAAAGTCTTGAGCACCCTGGAAGGTCAGGGTTATCTGCCGGCACCGGTGATCGCCGAGCTGCGCAACGGGTATGAATTCCTGCGTTACACCGAACACGCGATCCAGGCGATTGCCGATCGCCAGACCCAGATGCTGCCGGACGGTGCACAGGATCAGGCGCGGATTGCTTACATGCTCGGCTTTGCCGATTGGGATGCGTTCCACGAGCGGCTGATGTATTGGCGCGGTCGCGTGGCTTGGCACTTCGCTCAGGTGATTGCCGATCCCGATGAAGAGGAAGGCACTGAGGCCGAAGTGGTGGTCGGTGGTGAATGGCTGCCGTTGTGGGAAGAATCCCAGGACGAAGAGGCCGCGTGCCGGCAATTGGAGCAGGGCGGCTTTGCGGATGCTTCCAAGGCCCTGAAAACCTTGGCCAGCCTGCGCGGCAGTCCGCAGTTGCGCGCCATGCAGCGTTTGGGGCGCGAACGCCTCGATGCCTTTATCCCACGGTTGCTGGCCCAGGCGGTGGAACACGCCAATCCAGACCTGGTGCTGGAACGGGTGCTGCCCTTGGTGGAAGCCGTGGCTCGGCGTTCGGCTTATTTAGTGTTGCTCACGGAAAACCCCAGCGCGCTGCGGCGCTTGCTGACCCTGTGCGCCGCGAGTCCATGGATTGCCGAGCAGATCACCCGTTTCCCGTTGTTGCTCGATGAGTTGCTCAACGAAGGCCGCCTGTTCAAGCCGCCGCTGGCGCCGGAACTGGCCGCCGAATTGCGCGAGCGCCTGACGCGGATCCCCGAGGACGACCTCGAACAGCAGATGGAAGCCCTGCGCCATTTCAAACTGGCGCACCGCTTGCGTGTTGCCGCCTCGGAAATCGCCGGCAGCCTGCCGTTGATGAAAGTCAGCGATTACCTGACCTGGCTCGCCGAAGCGATCCTCGAACAAGTGCTGGCCCTGGCCTGGCGTCAAACCGTGGCCAAATACGGCACGCCGCTGCGCACCGATGGCACCTTGTGCGATCCCGGCTTCGTGATTGTCGGTTATGGGAAGGTCGGCGGCCTGGAATTGGGGCATGGTTCGGACCTGGACCTGGTGTTTATCCACGATGGCGATCCGCAAGCGGAAACCGACGGGGCCAAGCCGATTGATGGCGCGCAGTTCTTTACGCGGCTGGGGCAGCGGATTATTCACTTGCTCACGGCGCAGACCAACTCCGGTCAGTTGTACGAAGTGGACATGCGTTTGCGACCGTCCGGTGCGTCGGGGTTGCTGGTGAGTTCCCTCGGGGCGTTTGCCCGGTATCAGGAAAACGAGGCCTGGACCTGGGAACATCAGGCGCTGGTACGGGCGCGGGTGTTGGTGGGCAGCCAGGAAGTCGGCCAGGCGTTCGAGAAGGTTCGGGCGGCGATTCTGGGCAAGGCCCGGGATCTGCCGACCTTGCGCCAGGAGGTCAGCGAGATGCGCGCCAAGATGCGCGATAACCTCGGCAGCAAGAGCACCGCCGCCGGCACCGGGGCAAATGCCTTCGAGGCCACGGCGCCGTTCGATCTCAAGCAGGACGCCGGAGGTATCGTCGATATTGAATTTATGGTGCAATACGCGGCCCTGGCGTGGTCCGAACAGCACCCGTCATTGCTGCGCTGGACCGACAACATCCGCATTCTGGAAGAGTTGGAAAAGGCAGGACTGATGCCCGTCGAAGACGCGAGCCTGCTGCGCGAGGCCTATAAAGCCTACCGCTCCGCCGCGCACCGACAGGCCTTGCAGAAGGATCCCGGGGTGATTCCAGGCGACCAGTTCGTGGACGAACGGCGGCAAGTGTCGCGGATCTGGCGTGAGCTGGGGCTAAGCTGAAGCTGACTTGGAGTGTGGCTGGCTTTTGTGGCGAGGGGGCTTGCCCCCGTTAGAGTGCGAAGCGCTCCCAAATCAGATTGCGCGGTCCGTCAGATGAAAATGCAGTGGCAGGTTTTGGGTCTGCTTCGCAACCCAGCGGGAGCAAGCTCCCTCGCCACGAGATTTATGTAAATTGACACAGATGTCATAAATACAATGTGTATAAATTGACTCGAATATGCATGAAATTGATCCGACGAGCCCCAACCGGCTCGTCCAAATGACCTGCCGGCCAAGGCTGCAGGTGCTGGATTCTCGAGGCGGGGAGGCGTATGCCTCCCCGGTTCGTTTTTGGAAACCACATGAAAATTCTGATCGTTGGGCCCAGTTGGGTCGGTGACATGGTGATGGCGCAGACACTGTTTCAGTGTCTCAAGCAACGCCACCCGCAGTGCGAAATCGACGTGCTGGCCCCCGAGTGGAGCCGGCCGATCCTTGAGCGTATGCCCGAAGTGCGTCAGGCCTTGAGCTTCCCGCTCGGCCACGGCGCCCTTGAGCTGGCGACCCGTCGGCGCATCGGCAAATCCCTGGCCGGCCAGTACGACCAGGCGATCCTGCTGCCCAATTCCCTGAAGTCGGCGCTGGTGCCGTTCTTCGCCGGCATCCCGAAACGCACCGGCTGGCGTGGCGAATTCCGCTACGGCCTGCTCAATGACGTGCGCACCCTGGATAAAGAACGCTACCCGTTGATGATCGAGCGCTTCATGGCCCTGGCCTACGAGCGTGGCGCTGAGCTGCCGCAACCGTATCCACGGCCGAGCCTGCAAATCGACCCGGTCACCCGCGAAGCCGCGTTGGCCAAGTTCGGCCTCGCGCTGGACCGTCCGGTGTTGGCCCTGTGCCCTGGCGCCGAGTTTGGCGAGTCCAAGCGCTGGCCGTCCGAGCACTACGCCAAGGTCGCCGAAACCAAGATCCGCGAAGGCTGGCAAGTCTGGCTGTTCGGCTCGAAAAACGATCACGCGGTGGGCGAAGACATCCGCGCGCGGCTGATTCCCGGTTTGCGTGAAGAGTCGGTGAACCTCAGCGGCGGCACGTCCCTGGCCGAGGCCATCGACCTGATGTCCTGCGCCGATGCCGTGGTGTCCAACGACTCCGGCCTGATGCACGTCGCCGCTGCGCTGAACCGTCCGCTGGTGGCGGTCTACGGCTCGACCTCGCCGGGCTTCACGCCGCCGCTGGCCGAGCACGTCGAGATCGTGCGCCTGGGCCTCGAATGCAGCCCGTGCTTTGATCGCACCTGCCGCTTCGGCCATTACAACTGCCTGCGTCAGTTGGAGCCGCAACCGGTTAATGAAGCCTTGCAGCGGTTGCAGGGCACTGTGGTCGAGGTCAATTAGTTTGCGGGTACTGTTGATCAAGACTTCATCGCTGGGCGACGTGATTCACGCGTTGCCAGCGTTGACCGACGCGGCGCGGGCGATCCCCGGCATCACATTCGACTGGGTGGTGGAAGAAGGCTTCGCCGAGATTCCGACCTGGCACCCGGCTGTGGGCAAGGTGATCCCGGTGGCGATCCGGCGCTGGCGCAAAAACATCTGGCAGACCATCAAGAGCGGCGAGTGGAAACGCTTCAAACAAAGCGTTCGCGCCACTAAATACGATTTGGTGATCGACGCCCAGGGCCTGCTGAAAAGCGCCTGGCTGACGCGCTACGTCAAGGCACCGGTGGCCGGGCTGGACAAGGATTCGGCCCGCGAACCGATGGCTGCGCGTTTCTACTCCCGACGTTTGTCCGTGGGCCGTGGTCAGCACGCGGTCGAGCGAGTTCGTCAATTGTTTGCGTTGGCTCTGGGCTACGACTTGCCCAAGGGCCTGGGCGATTACGGCCTGAGCGTCGAGCGCCTGGTGGAACTGCCGCGCAAGAATCCGTACGTGCTGTTCCTGCACGGCACCACGTGGGACACCAAGCACTGGCCCGAAGCCTACTGGCGCGAGTTGGCCGAGCGTGTCGGTCACCTCGGCGTGGCGGTGAAGCTGCCGTGGGGCAATCCGATCGAGAAGGCCCGCGCCGAGCGCATCGCCGCCGGTTTCCGCCATGTCGAAGTGCTGCCCAAATTGAACCTGGCCGGTGTCGGCAAGGTTTTGGCCGGCGCGCAAGCGTGCGTGGCCGTGGACACTGGCCTCGGTCACTTGGCCGCCGCGCTGGACGTGCCGACCCTGTCGCTGTTCGGCCCGACCAACCCGGGCCTGACCGGCGCCTATGGCAAGGCGCAGATTCACATCGCCAGCGACTTCCCCTGCGCGCCGTGCCTGCAAAAGAAATGCACCTATCAACCGACGGCCGAAGACGCCCGTCAGTTCGACCTGAAACGCGAGTGGCCTCTGTGCTTCACGCGTCTGAATCCCCAGCGTGTCGCCAGCCGACTGAGCACGTTGTTACTGGCTGAGGAGCTGCGCTGATGCAATTGGCTTTTGTCCTTTATAAATATTTCCCGTTTGGCGGTTTGCAGCGCGATTTCATGCGCATCGCCCTGGAATGTCAGCAGCGCGGGCATCAGATTCGCGTCTACACGCTGATCTGGGAAGGCGACGTGCCGCCGGGTTTTGAAGTGCTGGTGGCGCCGGTCAAGGCGTTCTTCAATCATCGACGCAACGAAAAACTCAGTGAATGGATGGAGGCCGACCTTGCCAAGCGTCCGGTGGATCGCCTGATCGGTTTCAACAAGATGCCGGGCCTGGACGTCTACTACGCCGCCGACGGCTGCTTCGAAGACAAGGCGCAGAACCTGCGCAACTCGCTGTACCGGCGCTGGGGCCGCTACCGGCACTTCGCCGAATACGAGCGCGCGGTGTTTGCCAAGGACGCCAAGACCGAAGTGCTGATGATTTCCGAAGTGCAGCAGCCGCTGTTTATCAAGCATTACGACACGCCGCTGGAACGCTTCCATCTGCTGCCACCGGGCATTTCCCAGGACCGTCGCGCGCCAGCGAATGCGGCTGAGATTCGCGCCGAATTCCGTCGCGAGTTCAACCTCAAGGATGACGATTTGCTGCTGGTGCAGATCGGCTCCGGGTTCAAGACCAAGGGTGTGGATCGCAGCCTCAAGTCATTGGCGGCGTTGCCCGCTGATCTGAAGAAACGCACCCGGCTGTTTGTAATTGGCCAGGATGACCCCAAATTGTTCCAGATGCAGAGCGCCACACTGGGGCTCGGCGACAACGTGACGTTCCTCAAGGGTCGCAGCGATATCCCGCGTTTCCTGTTGGGCGCCGACCTGTTGATCCATCCGGCGTACAACGAAAACACCGGCACGGTGCTGCTTGAAGCGCTGGTCGCCGGGTTGCCGGTGCTGGTCAGCGCGGTCTGCGGTTACGCCCATTACATCGCTGAGGCCGACGCCGGCCTGGTGCTGGACGACCCCTTCGAGCAGGCGCAACTCACGCAGTACCTGACCGGTATGTTGAATGACGCTCAAGCACGGGCGGCCTGGAGCCGCAACGGTCTGGCCTTCGCCGAGACGGCCGACCTCTACAGCATGCCGCAACACGCGGCCGATGTGATTCTGGCGGAGCACGCTTAATGAAGTTGATGCTGGCTGAACCGTTCAAAAGCCTGTGGGCCGGACGTGACCCGTTCGCCGAAGTCGAGGGCTTGCAGGGCGAGGTGTACCGCGAGCTTGAAGCGCGCCGGACCCTGCGCACTGAAGTGAACGGCAACGGGTTTTTCGTGAAAATCCACCGTGGCATCGGCTGGGGCGAGATCTTCAAGAACCTGCTCACCGCCAAGCTGCCGGTACTCGGCGCGGGCCAGGAATGGAAAGCCATCCAGCGCCTGCAAGACGTCGGCGTGCCGACCATGACCGCTGTGGCGTACGGCGAGAAGGGCAGCAACCCGGCGGACCAGCACTCGTTCATCGTCACCGAAGAATTGGCGCCGACCGTCAGCCTCGAAGATTTCAGCATCGATTGGGTCAAGAGTCCGCCTGAGCCGAAACTCAAGCGCGCACTGATCGCCGAAGTCGCGCGCATGACCGGCATGATGCACCGCGCCGGGGTCAACCATCGCGACTGCTACATCTGCCACTTCCTGCTGCACACCGACAAACCGGTGACGGCCGACGACTTCAAGCTCTCGGTGATCGACCTGCACCGCGCCCAGACCCGCCCGGCGATTACCCAGCGCTGGCGCAACAAGGACCTGGCGGCGCTGTACTTTTCGGCCCTGGACATCGGCCTGACCCAGCGCGACAAATTGCGTTTCCTCAAGGGCTACTTCCAGCAGCCATTGCGCCAGATCCTGGCCGAGGAAGCGGCGCTGCTTGCCTGGCTCGAAGGCAAGGCCAACAAGCTTTACGACCGTAAACTGCGATACGGGGATGCGCTCTGATGCCGGGTTGGAGACTGGAACCTGCTTACAGCGATCTGGCGGAAGATTTTGGCAGTCTTGAGGCGGTCTTCGCGCTTCAGGGCGAGCGCCTGACGCGCGACCCGTTGTCCGAGGTGATTCGAGTCGAGCGCAACGGCGTCAATTATTACGTCAAGCGCTACGTCGGCGCTGGCAAAGGCCTGCGTCGTTACCTGGGCAAGCCACGAGTGAAAGCCGAATGGCAGAATCTCAAGCGCTTCGCCAAGTGGGGCATCCCCACCGCCGAAGTGGTGGCCTGGGGCCTGGAACGTCGTGGTGCGGCGTACGACCGTGGGGCGATGATCACCCGCGAGTTGCCGCACACCGAAGACTTGTCGGCGCTGGCTGACCGGCATGACCCGAAACTGGCGGATCGCGCCTGGGTCGACGGTGTCAGTCGGCAGTTGGCGGGTTACACCCGGACCATGCACGACAATCGCTTCACTCATAACGATTTGAAGTGGCGCAACCTGCTGATCGATGACGAAGCCAAACTGTTCCTGATCGATTGCCCCAACGGCGATTTCTGGCGCGGCTTCTGGCTCAAGTACCGCATCACCAAGGACCTGGCCTGTCTCGACAAGGTGGCCAAGTATCACCTGTCCGCTACCCAGCGCCTGCGCTTTTACCTGCAATATCGCGGACGGACCCGGCTCAACGCGGCCGACAAAAAACGCATCCGGCACGTGGTGAGATTCTTCGAGGGACGCGAATGACTGATTTTCTGGCCGCTGAAGACCAGGCGCTGCTTGAGCGCCATGGTCTCAGCACCTTCGACGCCCTCTGGGCCAAGCAGCTCGACGCGGTGGATGAACCCAACACCGCGGGTGGCGGCTGGAGCAGTGTGTTTCGGCTGGACCTGGAAGGTCAGGGCTTTTACCTCAAGCGCCAGAGCAACTACCTGACGCGGACCTTGCATGCACCGTTCGGCGAACCGAGTTTTGCTCGCGAGTTTCGTAACATCACCCGCTATCAAAAGATGGGCATCCCGGCGCTGCAAGCGGCGTTCTTCGGTGAGCGCAAGGTCGACGGCGAAGTCCGGGCGATTCTGCTGACCCGTGCCCTGGATGGCTGGGATGACCTGGATTCGCTGTTGCAGCGCTGGTCGGACCTGAGCCAGGCGCAGCACTCGGCGATTCTGCACGCCTGTGGGCAACTGGCGCGGCGCCTGCATGGCGTGCGACAGGTCCACGGTTGCTTCTACCCCAAACACATTTTCCTGCGGGCCACCGGCGACGGTTACCAGGCGCAATTGATCGACCTGGAAAAGACCCGGCCCTTGCTGTTCGGCCAGCGTGACCGGATCAAGGATCTGGAACCGTTGCTGCGTCGGGCGCCGGAATGGACCGAAAGCCAGCTGCGCGAGATGTTGGCCAGCTATGTGGATCAGTCGCCAGCCAGTTCGCTGGTAGACACCTGGGTTTCACGACTCACCGCGCGGCGCAGTCACAAGGAGACGCGTTGATGCGTTTGTCCGACCTGAAAAACGCCGGCCGCAGCCCGAGCCTGCCGTTGAACATTCCATTGGCCGATGCCGCCGGGCCTGCCGAGTTGCAACTGTTGAGCCTGCTGCGGGTGTTGCCGGGGCAGCGTTATGTGGGCGCGGGCGTCTGGCGCGGTCGGCCGGTGCTGGCCAAATTGCTGGTCGGCAGCAAAGCGGCGCGGCATTTCCAGCGTGAGCGCGATGGCGTGCGTTTGCTCGCCGATCAGGGCCTGACGACGCCGCAGTTGTTGGCGGATGGGCTGAAGGATGGCGAGGGCGGCTGGCTGCTGTTCGAGTTCATCGAAGGCGCCGAGAGCCTGGGCGAGACCTGGAAAAAAGTTGAACACCAGCCAGTGCTGGCAGACATGCAAGGTGCCGTGCTGGCCGAGGCGTTGGGCGCCATTGGTCAAATGCATCGCAAAGGCCTGTGGCAGGAAGACTTGCATCTGGACAACCTGCTGCGTCAGCGCGGTCGGTTGTACCTGATCGATGGCGGCGGCGTCTGCGCCGAAACCCCTGGCCAGCCGCTGTCGCGACAGAAAGTCCTGGAAAACCTCGGGGTGTTTTTCGCCCAGTTGCCCAAGTCGCTGGAACCGTTCACCGAAGAACTGCTGGTGTATTACCTGTTGAGCAACGGCGAGCACGCGTTGCCGATGGAAGCCTTGCAGAAGCAGATCGACAAGGTTCGGCGCTGGCGCTTGAAAGACTTCCTGATCAAGTGTGGCCGCGAATGCACGCTGTTCAGCGTCCAGCGCGGGGCCTTCGGCTTGCGGGCGATTCGTCGCGAGGAAGAAGCCGCGATGGTGCCGGTGCTGGAGCAGGCCGATGCCTTGCTCGATCAGGGCCACTTGTACAAGACCGGCGGCGCGGCGAGCGTCGGCAAGGTCGAGGCGGGCGGGCGCACGCTGGTGATCAAACGCTACAACATCAAGGGCTTTGCCCATTGGCTCAAACGCTTCTGGCGCCCGAGTCGCGCCTGGCATTCCTGGCGCGAAGGCAATCGCCTGGCGTTCCTGGGTATCGCCACGCCGAAGCCATTGGCGGTGCTGGAGAAGCGTTTTCTCTGGCTGCGCAGCCGGGCTTATCTGGTGACCGAGTACCTGTCGGGGCCGGACATCATCGAGCGCTTTGCGCCGTATGTTGAGAGTGGTGCTGCGCCGGAAAATGAACTGCTGGCGCTGGATCATCTGTTCGCCGAACTGATTCGCGAGCGGATCAGCCATGGCGATTTCAAGGGTCACAACCTGTTCTGGCAGCAGGATCGTTGGGCGCTGATCGATCTGGATTCGATGTGTCAGCACGGCTCGGCGGGCAGCTTCGCCCCGGCGTATGCGCGGGATCGGGCGCGATTCATGCGCAACTGGCCTGAGAGCAGCGCGCTGTATCAGGTGATTGATCAACGATTGCCGAAGGACATCTCCAGCCCGGTCTGAATCCCGATCCGTCATCGGAGGACAAGTTCTTAAGAACTGTCCTACATGATCCACAGACCCCATGAACTGTGCCCTGAACAACCCCGATGCTAGTTTGCCTGACGATTTCGACAGGCAGATTTTGATGAAGAAAATGGCGGTTGTACTGGGCGCATGTTCACTGACCTTATCCGGCTGCGGCACCGCGCTGACGGTGCTGCAAGACGACGCCGACGCCGCTCGCGGCCTCAGGAAACAAAAGACCTATTGCCAATCCATCCCCCGCGTCTACAGCGGCCTGGCCTATGACTTCTGCGTACTGAACGCACCGCCCGACCCCACCGGGGTTCTGGTGCCGCTGGTGTTGCTGGATTTGGGGCTGTCGGGGGCCTTGGACACGGTGGTCTTGCCGTACACGATCTATCGGCAGGGCACCGACGGCAATATCGCGATTTATTGGCGGGCGGGGCGTGGGTAACCACTGACGGCAGGCTTTGGCCTGGTCCTTCTTCAGCGGCTGATAACCGCAGGGTCATTCCCGCCATGTTTACGCTATAATCCCGCCCTTTAGCTGTCTCTCGCCCCTTGCGAGGGCACATTAATTTTTGAGGCGCTTGTCGCCTGAATGCAGACTAAAGAGGCTAGACCCCTGTGGCATTGACGATTCTTGGCCTGTCCGGCGCCCTTAGCCATGATCCTTCCGCAGCCTTGTACATCGACGGCAAGCTGGTCGCGGCGGCTGAGGAAGAGCGCTTCGTACGCGATAAACATGCAAAGAACCGCATGCCCTACGAATCGGCGAAGTTCTGCCTCGAACAGGCAGGCATCAAGCCGTCCGACGTTGACGTGGTAGCGATCCCGTTCGCCCCGATCAGCCTGTTCGGCAAGGCGCGCTGGCACTATGCCAAGCGTTACTGGTACGCCCCGGACCGCGCCCTCGACGCGATCCTGATGGGCAACCGTCGCTACAAGCGCTATCGCAACAAGATCGTGTTCTGCCTTGAACAACTGGGCTTCGACCCGAAGAAAATCAAGATCGAGCCGGTCGAGCACCACCTGGCCCACGCCTCCAGCGCTTACCACTGCTCCGGTTTCAAAGAGAAAACCGCGATCCTGGGGATCGACGGCAAGGGTGAGTACGCCACGACCTTCTTCGGTTATGGCGAAAACGGCAAGATCCACAAGATCAAGGAATTCTTCGATCCGGACTCCCTCGGCGGCCTGTATGGCGCGATCACCGAGTTCCTCGGTTTCGAGATGCTCGACGGCGAGTTCAAGGTCATGGGCATGGCGCCGTACGGTGACGCCAGCAAATACGATTTCTCGCGCCTGGCGTCGTTTGAAAACGGCGAACTGGTGATCAACACCGACTACGCCAACGTCATCGGCCTGCGTCGTTATAAAGAGAAGGGCAAAGGCTTCTACTTCTCGCCGAAGCTGATCGAGTGGCTGGGTCCCAAGCGCGAAGGCGACATCGCCGACGAGCCGTACATCCACTACGCCGCCAGCATGCAAGCGCTGTTCGAAAAGATCTCGCTGCAGATGATCGACCACTACCTGGGCGACGTGCTCAAGGAAACCGGCAAGCTGGCCTTCGCTGGTGGCTGTGCGTTGAACGTCAAGCTGAACCAGAAAATCATCGCCCGCGACGACGTCAAGGAACTGTTCGTGCAGCCTGCGTCGGGTGACGCCGGTACGGCGGTGGGTGCAGCGGCCTATGTGTCCCACGCCCGTGGCGTACCGGTCGAGAAGATGGAACACGTCTACCTCGGCCCGTCCTACAGCAACGAAGACGTGATCGCCGCGTGCGCCCGTCACCCGAGCAAGCCGGCCTGGCGCAAGATCGAGAACATGCCGGAAAACATCGCCAAGATCATGGTCGACGGCAACCCGGTGGCCTGGTTCCAGGGACGCATGGAGTTCGGTCCGCGTGCCTTGGGCGGTCGTTCGATCATTGGTTGCCCGAGTGCCACCGGCGTGGCTGACCGTATCAACCACCAGATCAAGTTCCGCGAGCGCTGGAGGCCTTTCTGCCCGTCGATGCTCGACACCGTGGCCCCGCAGATGATCAAGGTCGATCACCCGGCGCCGTTCATGACCTTCACCTTTGAAGTGGCGGAGGAGTGGAAGACCCGCGTGCCGGAAGTCGTCCACGAAGACGGCACGTCCCGGGCCCAGGTGCTCAAGCGCGAATACAACCCGCGCTACTACGACATGATGAAAGCGCTGGAAGTGCTGACCGGCAACGGCGTGTCGCTGAACACCTCGCTCAACCGTCGTGGCGAGGCAATGATCTGCTCGCCGACCGACGCCCTGAACATGTTCTTCGGCTCCGACCTGCAATACCTGATCATGGAAGACATTCTGGTGGTCAAAGAAGGCGCGGACGCTTATGACACGCTCGGCTGAACGCCATGTGCTGCAGTTCTGCCACGGCTATGACGGGCCGTTCCTGGACTGCGCCCGGCAATACGCCAGCCTGTTCGCGGGGACTGGCTATCGGGTGACCACGGTCTTCTTGACCGGGGCCGCCGATAGCGAAGTCGCCGCGGGCTGCGCTTCCGACGAAGTGCTGTTCATGGAATACAGCTCCAAGGCCATTCGCGGCCTGAAGCTGGGCGCCATCGGCGATCTGCGCAAGATCGCCGCCTCGCGCAACTTCAGTTTCTGCATCGCCCATCGCTTCAAGCCGATCTACATCGCCTTGCTCGGCACCTCGTTGCCGGTGATTGGCGTGCACCACGCGTTTGGCGATTACAAACGCGGTACGCGCAAACTGTTCGCGCACATCTTCCGCAAGCGCTTGAGCCTGCTCGGCGTGTCCGATGCGGTGCGCGACGACATGCGCCAGTGCCTGCCGAAATGGCCGGCGGCGCGGATTCAGACGCTGTACAACCGTATCGACGTGCAGGCGTTGCAGGTCACTCAGGTGTCGACTCGCGAGGCCCGGGAAACCCTAGGTCTGGCGGCGGACGCCTGGGTGGTCGGCAACGTCGGGCGGCTGCACCCGGACAAGGATCAGGCCACGCTGCTCCACGGTTTTGCCGCAGCGTTGCCGGGTTTGCCGGGCAATAGCCAACTGGTGATTCTCGGTTCCGGTCGCCTGGAGCAAAACCTCAAGGACCTGGCCCGTGAACTCGGGATCGGCGATCGCGTGCTGTTCCTCGGCCAGGTGCCCGACGCCCGACGTTACTTCCGCGCTTTTGATGTATTTGCCCTGAGTTCCGATCACGAACCGTTCGGCATGGTGCTGCTCGAAGCCATGGCCGCCGGCGTACCGTTGCTCGCCACGGCCTGTGGCGGGGCGAAGGAAGTGGTCGAAGGCGTGGGCATTCTGTTCCCGCTGGGCGATGCCGAGCACCTGGCGCAAGGGTTGCAACATTTGGCCGCGATGAACGAGCAGCAACGTCGCCAGTGTGCCGAGCTGATGCTCGACCGCTTGCGTGAGCGCTTCTCCGACCGCGCGGTACGCGAGGCTTTCTGGCATTTGCCGCACGTTACCGAACTGGCACAGAGGGGCTGATGCTCAACCGATTTCAAGGCTGGCGCGAACGAGGCTGGGCGTCGGTTGACGCCTCGACGTATGCCGATGCCTGGCAGCGTTTTGGCGGCAGTGTCGCTACCCATCCCATCGTCGTCGAGCGCCTGGCCGCGCTGGCGCAGATTCCGGTGCGCTACCTGGCCTGGGAGCACGATGGCGACATCAAAGCCGCGATCCCGACCTGGGGCCGCGACCTCGCACTGTCCAAGGACGTGCTCAAGCGCAGCGGCAAAAAAGGCCTGTTCGACCTCGGCAACGCCGAGCTGATCCTGCCGGCCGCCGCCGAGACCCAGGCCCCGTTGCGTCATCGCGGGCGTTACTTGTCCGCACTGAACGAAGGCCGCTTCACCGGCATCAAGTTGCAGACCGAACAACTGGCCATGGCCCGCACGCCCGAAGAACTGTCGAAGAAGTTTCGCTACAACCAGCGTCGCGAATTGCGCCTGCTGGAAGAGGCGGGTGGCGTGGTGCGGCCGGTCAGCGAGTTTTCCAGCAGCGAACTGGCGGCGATTTACTGCGACCTGTTCCAGCGGCGTTGGGGCTTCCCGGCGACCGGCGCGGCGCGCATGGCCGAGGTGATCGAGTTGCTGCGCGAGTTGCTGATCGGCTCGGTGATATTCCTCAACGAGGCGCCGATTGCGATTCAACTGGTGTATCGCGTCGAAGCCCCGGAGTGGATCAGTGTCGAGTACATCAATGGCGGCGTCGACCCGGAAACCCGCGAGTTCAGCCCCGGCAGCGTGCTGAGTTTCCTCAATACCCAAAGCGCCTGGGAACACGCTCGCGCGTTGGGTAAACCGTTGCGGTTTTCCTTCGGTCGGGCCGACCGTGAATACAAGGACCGCTGGTGCAATCCTGTGCCGGTCTTCACCGTATGAGCCAACCCATGAGTCGCAAACAGCAACTGCTCAAGCGTCACCGTCGCAACAAGCGCATCGGCCTGCTGATCGCGCTGGCGCTGTTGATCGTCATCGGTCTGCTGGTGGCCTGGTGGTTGCCGCTGGTGCTGGCGGTCCTGGGCTGGATCGCCCACGAGGCGTGGTTTGCCGACCATTTGTTCTATTCGCCCAAAGACGATTACCAGTACAGCTTCCCGCCCTACACCCAGCGGCCCAAGGTCCATCTGGTGGGCGAGCATCTGCGGCTGGATGAAGGCGTGATGCTGGTCGACGACGCCACGCTGGTCCTGGCGTTGCGGGTCAAGAGCACCTGGCTGGGCCGTTTTATCGACCCGGTGATCGAGTTGGCGGGTGGTAACCACCCGGACCGGCAAACCTTCGAACGCGGCGTCGATGGCCTGCGCTACTTGAACCTGACGGGTCAGTCGCACGTGCTGTCCCAAGGGCAGTTGCGTTTGCGCGGGCGCTTCTGCCGGTTGCTCGGCGAACCGGTGCTCTGGGCCTTTGAACAACCGGATTACCACCGTCAGCGGGTCATGGTGATCGCGCCCCACGCCGACGACGCCGAACTGGCGGCCTACGGTTTGTACAGCCAGGCCAATGAAGCCTGGATCGTCACCCTTACCGCCGGCGAAATCGAAGCCGAACATTATCAGCAGATGGGTCTGAACAAGGTTGAAGCGGCGCGGCTCAAGGGCCGCTTGCGCGCCTGGGACAGCATCGCCGTGCCGCGTTGGGCTGGCGTGCCGCAAGAGCATTGCGTGCAGTTGGGTTATTTCTGCCTGCAACTGGCGGCCATGAAAGCGGCGCCATCGCAACCCATGGGATCACGGGAAGCGGAGCTGGGCGACACCCGCCTGTTCCGCCAGTTGAACCCGTTTACCCTGCCCGGTGACGCCGACGGTGCGCCGACCTGGAACAACCTGCTGGCCGACCTGCGTGAAGTGCTGTTGCGAGCCCGTCCGGAGGTGATCGTGCTGCCGCACCCGACCCTCGATCCGCATCCCGATCATATCTGCGCCCAGGAAGCGGTCCTCGAAGCGCTCCGTGGCCTGGACTGGCAGCCGACGCTGCTCGGCTACGCCAATCATCTGCACTACAACGATCGCTGGCCGATGGGCAATGAGGGCCATGGCGTCGCGCTGCCGCCGGCGTTCGATTCGTCCATGCCCATGCAGCCGTGCTGCCTGCCGATGTCCATTGAGCAACAGCGCGACAAGGCGATGGCGCTGGGGATGATGCATGACCTGCAACCGCCCATGCCGTTCAAGCGACGTTTGCGCCGCTGCATACAGCGACTGTTGGCGGGGCGGGTACCGCCGACTTATGGCGAGAACGAGTTCTTCCGCAAAGCGGTCAGACGCCATGAATTGTTGTGGGTTTTGAAGCATACAGATACATCTGCACAGTAAAAATGAAGCATGACGCGGTTTAGCATGGCGTCAAATCAACCAGCCGTGACTTTGTGTAATGGACCAGCGCCCGCGTATTCTTTTTCTGATTCCTTACTTCGGCCAATGGCCGTTCTGGATGCCGTTCTTTCTGGAGAGTTGCAGGCGTAACGCCGACATCGACTGGTTGCTGTTCAGTGACTGCGGCACGCCTGAAAATCTGCCACCCAATGTCACCGTCGAGGCCATGACCTTCAGTGATTATTGTGCGTTGGTCTCGCGGCGCTTGAAGATCGACTTTGCGCCCACTGCCGCTTACAAGCTGTGCGACATCAAGCCGGCGTTGGGGCATATTCATGTCGACCGCCTGCAAGGCTATGATTTCTGGGCGTTTGGCGATATTGATCTGGTGTATGGTGACCTGCGAAGTTACTTCACCCCGGATCGCTTGGCCGGTTATGACCTGTTTTCCACCCATGAGCGGCGGGTTGCGGGGCATTTGTGCCTGATGCGCAACACCGCGCGCAAGCGTGAGTTGTTCATGCAGATCAAGGGTTGGCAGAAGCGTTTTACCGACCAGGAGCATCACGCGCTGGACGAAGGGGCCTTCAGCCGTATCTTCCACTGGCGCAAGAATTTTCCCGAGCCTCTGTTCACCCTGGTGGGCAAGCTCAATCCGTGGCGTCGCCGCAGCGAGTTCACCGAGGCCTTCAGCACGCCGGGTGGCTGCATCAAATGGCATGACGGCACGGACGATTTTCCGCGTCACTGGTATTGGCGCGATGGCAGTTTGAGCAATGATCGCGATCGCGATGGCGATCGCCGGTTTCCGTACTTCCACTTCGTTTGCTGGAAACGCAACGAGTGGTCACGGTTGACCCCACCCGATCCAGCCGAGGTCAGGCGCCTCGCCGCCGAACCGGTCTGGGTCATCGATGCGACTGGTTTCCACGGGGAGAGTTATGAGTCAACGGTCAAAGGTTCTGCAACTGCAGCCTGACTACAACGTCAAAGCCCATGATTTTGCCGACCTGGCAGAGCAGATCGTCAAGGCGCTACCAAGCGATCGCTATGAGGTGACTGCCGCGTTCCTGCGCGGCAAGCCGGGGCCAGGCGAGGCGGTGAGCCGTGCCGACCGTTCGGTGTATTTCGAGTTTTCCGACAAATCCCTCAAGGGCATGCGCCTGCGTGCGATGTGGGCGTTGTACAAGTTTTGCCGCGCCGAAAAATTCGACGTGGTGATCTGCAACCGTTTCAAACCCGTGAACATGATGCTGACGCTCAACCGTTGGCTGAAAGTGCCGCTGTGCATCGGCATCTCCCACGGTTTCGGCGAGTACGACCGGTTTTACCGGCGCCGCCAGACCCAGCGCCTGGTGGATCGTCACTGGCGCTTCGTCGGCGTCTCGCCGGCGGTCAAGCAGTACCTGTTGGATGCCGACTGCGGCTTTACCGACCAGAACACCTACGCCATTACCAACGCCATCGACATCGAGCAGGCCGAAGGCTTGCAGCACAGCCGCGAGCGCGCCCGCGAGATGCTGGGCATCGATCCGTCGGTGCGACTGATCGGCGCACTGGGCCGTCTGGTGCCGGTCAAGGGTCACACCTATCTGTTGCAAGCGTTTGCCGCGCTCAAGGACAAATACCCCGACACCCAACTGGCGATCATCGGTGCCGGGCGCGAAGAAGCGAAGCTGGCGGCCGAGATCGAACGCCTGGGCCTGACCGGCCGGGCGCACCTGCTGGGCTTCAAGGAAATCGCCTTGCAGTACATTCGCGCGTTCGATGTCTGGACCATGCCGTCCCTGGCCGAAGGCCTGGGCCTGGCGCTGCTCGAAGGGATGAGCGGGCATCTGCCGGTCATCGCTTCGAACGTGCCGGCGATGCTGCCGCTGATCGAGGGCGCCGGTGGTCTGGCGATTACCCCGAAAGATGTGCCAAGTCTGGTCGCGGCGCTGGATAACTACCTCGCCCTGTCGGATGAAGAACTCAAGGCCAAGGGCGAGCAGGCGTTCCGATATCTGCAGACCGAACACGACATCGAGGTGTTCCGCCAGGAATACCTGAACCTGATCGACTCCGGCCTGGAACAGGCTCGCAAGGAACCCAAATGAACGACGCGCAACCCATCGTCACGGTCATTATCGCGTCGTACAACCACGCTCCCTACATCGAGGAAAGCATCCTCAGCGTCGTCAACCAGACCTATCCGAACATCGAATTGCTGGTGGTTGATGATGGTTCAAAAGACGACAGCGTCGAGCGCATCAAGGCGTTGCAGGCGCAGCATGGCTTCGACTTTCGGGTCCAGGAGAATCAGGGGCTGACCAACACGCTCAACGGCGCGATCGCCCGCTCCAAGGGCAGCCTGATCGTGCCGTTCGGTTCCGATGACATCATGTTGCCGGAACGCATCGCCACGCAGGTGGCGTACATGGATGGCAAGCCCGAGGTCGGCATTTGCGCCGGCAACATCGAGCTGATCGACGCCGACGGCAATCTGTACCCGGAGAAACGCCAGCGCCGGGATGTACCGTTCCGTCGTCTGGATTTCGATGACATGTTCCTGGAGCGCAAGCCCTATCCACCGGCGCCGACCCTGATGATCCGTCGTGAAGCGCTGGACAAGGTGGGCGGGTTCGATCCGAACATCCGCCTGGAGGATTTGCTGATCGAACTGAAGGTGACCCGTGCCGGTTACTTCATCGATGGCCTGAATGTGCTGATGGCGCGCTATCGCAAGCACGCCACCAATTCCTACAAGAACCACCGCTTCATGATCGACAACATCCTGCGGTCCTACGCGCTGTTCAGCGATCATCCGCTGTACGACGAGGTGCGCTACAAGTTCCTCAGCTCGATGTTCCTGAAAACCGCCAACCGCGACCGCAAACTGGCGCGGGAGCTACTGTCGCAGATCCCGTTCAAGGCCTGGAACAAGAAGACCTGGCGTGGTCTGGGGCGACTGTTCTTTTCGCCGCTGGAAAAGGACTGAATCCGCTGAGGAAGATCGCTCGATGTTATCGAGCGAACTTTTCTCTCAGGCTCTTTGTCATCCGACCCTGACGCAACCACTTCAGGACGTGCTTGCCGGCGTTGATGCCAGGCTTTTCGATGTACAGGAAGGTCGCGCTGCTGATGATGATCAGCAGGCACGCGCACAGCGCCATCATCGGCAGGAAGGTCCAGGTTTCACGCGTATCGATGGGCAGTATGTGTGGCAGACGCTGCAACATGATCCAGAGCAGGAAACCGTGCAGCAGGTAAGTGCTGTAGCTGATTTCTCCGAGCCAGCGGATGCTGCGCGGCTTCAAGGCGCCGAATAGCGTGTGCCCCGACGCCACGATCACGAAAAACACCGACATCAGCAACAGCGGAATCAGGCTGAACGCCCGGTTGAAAGCGGTAAAGGCAATCGCGAGGGCGAGCAACGCGATAATGCCCGCCAGTCGTGTTTGGCTCCAGGCCACCAGTTGCGGGCGGCGTACCCAGTACGCGGCACCGATGCCACCGAGGAAGCTGGCCAGAAAGTGCTTCTTGAGCGAATGCTCCCAGCCGACGACCTGGTACAGCGCGTAAATGCCGACCAGGCACAACACCACTTGTAGCCAGCTACCGCGATAGATGAACACCATCGCGGCCAAGGGCAGCGCCAGATAGAAAAACACCTCGTAGCCCAGGGTCCAGGTGACGTTGGAAATCAGCATGCCGGTCTGGTGGTACTGGTTGATGTCCGGGCGGTCGAAGGTCAGCCAGGCCAGAATCTGCCCGGCGAGCCGGAAGCCGGTCTCCTTCAGCTCCCAGTTCTGCATATGGAAGACGGAGACAAACACCAGCAACATCAGTGGCAGGTACAGCGGGTAGAGGCGAAACAAGCGGGAGACCGCGAAGGCCAGCCAGTCATGTTCGCGCCCTTGGGTGAGCAGTCGGCTCCAGAACAGAAAACCGGTGATCATGAAAAACAGCGCGACACTGCCCTGGCCAAGCTGCGAGTAGAAGTTGCTCGGTGGAAAATCAATCACGCCGGTGCGCAGAAAGATCCAGGTAATGATCGAGTGGTGTACAAAAACCCCAAACGCCAGATAGCCACGCAGGCCGTCGATGCTGGCAAAGCGACTTTCGCCGGAATGCTGCAGGTGCCGGGCGATTTTCGGAACGGCGCGCAGCAGTAACGCGGCGGTCACGATGGCCACCAGGTAGGCGCCCAGCGCGATGAAGGGGTTGGTTTCGGTCATCAATGAGCCTTGGCCGTGTTGCTGGCGGCCAGCACTTGCCTGTGCAGGTTGTCTACGGCGGATGTGGAGGCGGTGGCGGCGTATCCCTGGAGCAGCGCCTGGAAGTGATCCTCGAACAGCCAGCGCCGATCCTCGTTGTAGCGTTGCATATGGCGCAAATTACGTTGACGCAGCGACAGGCTCAATGACGACGGGTAGATGCGCATGTCGGCCAGATCGATCAGGCCGAACTCGCCGTCGCTGAGCACCAGTACATTGCCCAGGTGCAGGGAGCGGAAGTACACGCCTTGCTCATGCAACTGCGCCATGAACTTGCCAAAACGCTCCACCAGTGCCTGACGCACCGCCGGTGCGGTGATCCCTTGCAGGACCTGGCGCAGGGTGTTGCCGGGCAGTGGCGAGTAATGCACGGCACTGCTGCCGTCTTCGAGGCGATACAGGCCCAGGGTCTGTGGGGTTGGAATGCCCAGGGTCCGCAGTTGCTCGCTGTTGATGGCAAAACGTTCGGAATAAGGGTTGAAACTGCCCGAGGTGTACCAGCGGCGACGGCGGAACAACTTGAGGAAACTGCCATCGACCAGGCGCAGCACTTTCGGCCCGAGGCCATCCTCTTCGATTACCTGGGCATTGGCAGTCATGTGCTCGAATGCCATTGGCGTCAGCCCGTTGACCGGCGTGGCCAGCAGGCGCCTGGCGCGTTGGTTGATGCTCAGTGCGGCGATCAGCGCCAGGGGGATCCACAGCAGGAACCAGTGCTCCTTGGGACGGGAAATGATGCCGCCGCCCTCGGTCAAACCCGCACCGATGCCGAATATCAGCCAGGTAGAAGCGACGATAAACAGTGGCTGCACACGATTGCGCCAGCTGCTCAGCAGGGCCCAGCCCTGAAAGAACAGCCAGGGCAACAAGCCTAGAATGCCGACGTAATAGAGCACGCCAAGGGCAAAACTATGGGGTTCTTGCAGGTTGTAGCCGACGCCGGGGTCGAGTGACAGGCTGGCGTTGTAGCCATGGCCGATCCACGGGTGCTCGGCAATTCGCTGCAGCACCAACTGCCAGATTTCGAGGCGGAAGGAGTCGCCTCGCTCAACGATCATCCGCGAAAACAGCACGCTGACCCCGAGTCCACTGACGATCAGGGCGGCGAGCAATACGATCGAGCGACGATTCCAGCAGATGAAACTCAGCCACAGCGCTGCCAGCGTCAAGGCCACCAGTGGGGTTCTGGAGCCCGTAGCGATGACCGCGGCGAACATGATGGCCATCGCCGGAAGGCTGAGCCAGAGCATCTGCCGCCGCTTGCAGGTCATGCTCAGGCTTAACCAGTAGGCGCAGAAAAAGCCGAAGATGTGCGAGCTGAGCAACGGGTTGTCGAACGCACCGCCACCAATCAGACGCATGCCCGGCTGATAGATATGGGCAAACATGAACAGGTTGTAGACCGAGGCAATCAACCCGACCAGCGCGGCACTGAACAGCAGCGGCTGGATGATTTCGCTGCGATGGCGCACCAGCAGATAGGAACCGGCGAACAGCAGCAGCGTATGCAGCGCCGGCTTGAACTGGGCGGGGATGCTCTCGTCATCCGCCGGTCCCCAACACAGGCTCAGCAGGGCCCAGGCAGCGAACAGCAATAGCGCGACAAACACCGGCTCACGCACCAATTCCTTGAGTTCCCGCGGTCGCAGGCACAGGGCAATCAGCGATGGAATGCTAAACAGGCCATAAAACAGCTTATGGTGAAGACTGCGCCCGGGCAGAAAGAACAGCGCGCACAGGAGCAAAAGATAGCCCAGTGGAAGTATCCACAGGCAGATGAAGTCGAAAACTCGATTGGACGTGCTGTTGAAACCGCTGAGTTGCATGCTGAGAGATTCAATCCTGAAGTTGATCGGCCATTTCGGGGTGATGGCTATTTGATGCTGAATGCAGTGCCTAACAATAACAGCCTTTATGCGTTTGCCAGAACCCTGAAGAAGCTGTGCTAAAGTCAGCGTCCTTTTTATCGACATTCGCGTGATATGACCGACTCCAGTCTCTCCGCAAGCCCATCGAGCTTGAAAATCTACTTCCGTCTGCTCGGCTATGTCCGGCCGTATATCAGCCTGTTTCTGATCAGCATTGTCGGCTTTCTGATTTTCGCCTCGACGCAGCCAATGCTCGGCTACATCCTCAAGTACTTCGTCGATGGCCTGTCCAATCCGGAGGCTGTGCTGTTTCCGACCGTGCCCTACCTGCGCGACCTGCAACTGCTGCAGGCGGTCCCGTTGCTGATCATCCTGATCGCGGCGTGGCAAGGTTTCGGTTCCTACCTGGGCAACTACTTCCTGGCCAAGGTTTCCCTCGGGCTGGTCCATGACCTGCGGGTGCAGTTGTTCAACAACCTGCTGGTGCTACCGAACCGGTATTTCGACAAGCATAACTCGGGTCATCTGATTTCGCGTATCACCTTCAACGTGACCATGGTCACCGGGGCGGCCACAGATGCGATCAAGGTCGTAATCCGTGAAGGCATGACGGTGATCTTCCTGTTCGCCTCGCTGCTGTTCATGAACTGGAAGCTGACGCTGGTGATGATCGCGATCCTGCCGCTGATCGCCGTCATGGTGCGCACCGCGAGCAAGAAATTCCGCAAGCAAAGCAAGAAGATCCAGGCCGCCATGGGCGACGTGACCCACGTGTCGTCGGAGACGATCCAGGGCTATCGCGTGGTCCGCAGCTTTGGCGGCGAAGTCTACGAGCAGAAACGCTTCCTGGCCGCCAGCCAGGGCAACACCGACAAGCAACTGCGCATGACCCGTACCGGCGCGATCTACACGCCGCTGCTGCAACTGGTGATCTACAGCGCCATGGCGGTGCTGATGTTCCTGGTGCTGTACCTGCGCGGCGATGCTTCGGCCGGTGACATGATTGCCTACATCACCCTGGCCGGCCTGCTGCCCAAGCCGATCCGCCAGTTGTCCGAAGTCAGCTCGACCATCCAGAAAGGCGTGGCCGGTGCCGAGAGCATTTTCGAACAGCTGGATGTCGAGCCGGAAATCGATACCGGCACCATTGAGCGCGATGCGGTCACTGGTCGCCTGGACGTGCGCCACTTGAGCTTCACCTACCCGGACACCGATCGCCAGGTCCTCAACGACATCAGCTTCTCGGTTGAACCGGGGCAGATGGTGGCGCTGGTAGGGCGCTCGGGCAGCGGCAAGTCGACCCTGGCCAACCTGATCCCGCGCTTCTATCACCACGACAAGGGCGAGATCCTGATCGATGGTGTTGAAGTCGAACAATACAAGCTGTTGAACCTGCGCAAGCACATCGCCCAGGTCACCCAGCATGTGACGCTGTTCAGCGACACCGTGGCCAATAACATCGCCTACGGCGATCTGGCCGGCGCGCCCCGTGAAGACATCGAGAAAGCGGCGAAAGACGCTTATGCCATGGACTTCATCGCGCAGTTGCCCGAAGGCCTGGACACTCAGGTCGGCGAGAACGGCGTGTTGCTGTCCGGCGGTCAGCGCCAGCGCCTGGCCATTGCCCGGGCACTGCTCAAGAACGCACCGCTGTTGATCCTCGACGAAGCCACCTCGGCCCTTGATACCGAATCCGAGCGGCATATCCAGGCAGCACTGGACCAGGTCATGAAAGGCCGGACCACCCTGGTGATCGCTCACCGTCTGTCGACCATCGAGAAGGCTGACCTGATTCTGGTCATGGACCAGGGTCGGATCGTCGAGCGCGGCACCCATGCCGAGTTGCTTGCACAGAACGGCTACTATGCCCGCTTGAACGCCATGGGCCTCGACGCCCCGGCAGAAGACATCGCCTGACCTGCGCGAGGGTGAGCGTGTCTCACCCTCGCTCACCGCAAGTGCAAGGCTTGCGGTGATTTGTATCGGCATGCTTACCCGTCTTGACCAAACCTGAATAAATCTCTGCACCGCGCTTGTTAAGGTTCCTGAACGAACTTCTGACTTTCATCGAGGGGGTCATCCCCGTCGCGCGGGTACTGTCATGTTGCAACGCTATCTCTGGAAACTGTTGCCCAAGCAGCAGCGGGCCTTCCTGCTGGGGCGCCTGTCGGTCGTCGATCGCCAGGTTGTGAACAAGTCGATGTCAGCCAATCTGCAATTCCCCCCGTCCTTCGCCCGGCACGCCTGCCTGTTCATTCACGTCCCTAAATGTGCCGGAAGCAGTGTATGTGCCGCGCTATTCGACGACTGGAGCCCCGGGCATTTGCCGTTGTACTGGTACGAAGAGCAATTTCCCGAGGCGTTTGCCGCCAGTTTCAAGTTCGCCTTCGTTCGCCATCCGCTGGAAAGGGCCTACTCGGCTTACGCATTTCTGCGCGGCAATGAGCTGGGTCGGCGCGATCACGCTGCGCAGAAACTGGTCAATCAGTACCGCGACTTCGATGACTTCGTGGCGCGTTGGCTGCATCCGGAGACGATTGGCCGACAACTGCATTTTGCCGCGCAAACGGATTTTCTCACCGATTCCCTGGGGCATCTGGCCTTGGACTTTATCGGCTATCAAGAACATCTGGCGCGGGATTTTGCGCTGGTTTGCGAGCAGTTGAAGCATCCGGTGGCGCTGCCCCATATCAACAGTTCGCAGCAGCGTCAGCCCAGGCTGGCCCGTGACTTCTGTTCGGTGCGGACCCGGCGCCTGGTGCGCCGGGTTTATCAGCGCGATTACGAGATGCTCGGCTATGAATGAGGCCCCGTCGATGTCAGCACCCATGCCTGGGATTCGCCCCTATGGATTGGCGCTGTCGAGCCAGGCCCGGGCCGCGCTCAAGTCCCAGCGTCCGCGTTGCCTCTGGTTGACCGGGTTGTCCGGGGCGGGCAAGTCGACGCTGGCCAATGCCCTGGAGCTGCAACTCAATCAACGTGGCCTGCACACCTTTATCCTCGATGGCGACAACCTGCGCGGCGGCCTGTGCAGCGACCTGGGGATGGGGGCTGATTGTCGCCGGGAAAACATCCGGCGTATGGCCGAGGTGGCGCGGCTGATGGTCGATGCCGGGCTGATTGTGATCGTGGCGGCGATCTCGCCGTTTCGCGCCGAGCGTGAGGCGGCGCGGCAGCTGTTCGCCGAAGATGACTTCATCGAGGTCTACGTGAGCACGTCCTTCGCGGTCTGCGCGCAACGCGACCCCAAGGGTTTGTATCAGGCCGCCCTGCAAGGCCGGATCAAGGACTTCACCGGCATCGACAGCCCGTATGAGCCACCGCTGAGCGCAGAGTGCGAGATCGACACGCAGCGCCTGGCGCTGGAAGACGCCTGCGCTCGGCTATCGAGTTTTTTGCTCAATAAATGATCAAAAAAACCTGTCAATTCATCCTGTTGCAGCCGTCGCGCAAGCCTGTGCCAACCCTGTGGTAATATCGCGCCCCTGTTCATTTTGTATGTGGGTTGCTCCATGAAGTTGTCCATGCCGCGATTCGATCAAGCCCCTGTCTTGGTGGTCGGCGATGTCATGCTCGACCGTTACTGGCATGGTGGTACCTCACGGATTTCCCCTGAGGCGCCGGTGCCGGTGGTCAAGGTCGAGCAAATCGAGGACCGCCCGGGCGGTGCCGCCAACGTTGCCCTTAACATTGCCGCCCTCGGCGCCCCGGCCTCGCTGGTCGGCGTGACCGGCGACGACGAAGCCGCCGACAGCCTGGCCAACAGCCTCAAGGGCGCTGGCGTGCGGGCGTTGTTCCAGCGCATCGCGCACCAGCCGACCATCGTCAAGCTGCGGGTCATGAGCCGTCACCAGCAACTGCTGCGGATCGACTTCGAAGAACCGTTCGCCACCGACGCCCTGGCGCTGGGCGAACAGGTTGAAGAACTGCTCGAAGGCATCAAGGTGCTGGTGCTGTCCGACTACGGCAAAGGCGCGCTGAAAAACCATCAGGTGTTGATCCAGGCCGCCCGTGCCCGTGGCATTCCGGTGCTGGCCGATCCCAAGGGCAAGGATTTCTCGATCTACCGCGGTGCGAGCCTGATCACCCCGAACCTCAGCGAATTCGAAGCCATCGTCGGCGGTTGCGCCGATGAGCACGAACTGGTGAGCAAGGGCGCGGCCCTGATGCACGACCTCGACCTCGGCGCCTTGCTGGTGACCCGTGGCGAACACGGCATGACCTTGTTGCGCCCGGATCATCCGGCGCTGCACCTGCCGGCCCGCGCCCGTGAAGTGTTCGACGTGACCGGCGCCGGCGACACGGTGATTTCCACCCTGGCGGCGGCGATTGCCGCTGGCGAAGAACTGCCCCACGCGGTGGCCCTGGCCAACCTGGCGGCGGGCATTGTGGTGGGCAAGCTCGGTACGGCGTGCATCAGCGCACCGGAACTGCGCCGCGCCATCCAGCGTGAAGAAGGTTCCGAGCGCGGTGTGCTCGGTCTTGAGCAATTGCTGCTGGCGGTCGACGATGCCCGTGCGCATAACGAGAAGATCGTCTTCACCAACGGCTGCTTCGACATTCTGCATGCCGGCCACGTGACCTACCTTGAGCAGGCGCGGGCCCAGGGCGATCGTCTGATCGTCGCAGTCAACGACGATGCCTCGGTAAGCCGCTTGAAAGGGCCGGGTCGCCCGATCAATAGCGTTGACCGGCGCATGGCGGTACTGGCCGGTCTGGGCGCAGTGGATTGGGTCATCAGCTTCCCTGAAGGCACCCCGGAAAACCTGCTGCGCGAGGTCAAGCCGGACGTGTTGGTCAAGGGCGGGGATTACGGGATCGACCAAGTGGTCGGCGCAGACATCGTCAGCGCTTACGGCGGCACGGTGAAAGTGTTGGGGCTGGTGGAAAACAGCTCGACCACGGCGATTGTCGAGAAGATCCGCAATAACTGACTGCGGTTGATCGTTCCCACGCTCTGCGTGGGAATGCCTCAATGGACGCTCTGCGTCCGCTGTTGGGACGCGGAGCGTCCCGGGCTGCATTCCCACGCGGAGCGTGGGAACGATCAATCAAGAGCCGACTTTCTTGCGCGGCACGATTTTCTTCAGCAGTTGCTTCGCCTTCCCCCGCAACCGCGCCAACCCCGAATCTTTCCCCGGTGGTGCCAGCCCTTGCTGGCGCACCCAATCCTTCCAGCGAATCCGCTCATCGCATACCAGCCAGCCTTCCTGCTGGGCAAAGCTCTCCGCCAGGTACAACCCACGCGTACTCGCCGGGTACAGCTGATCCTTTTTCAGCGTGTAGAGCTCAGCCATCGGCTGGCCATCCTCCAGGGGCATCAAGTACAAGTCTGGACGCTTGCGGTCCAGCCGCGCCACCAGTTGATCGCCCTCCAGGCGCTCGTCGACATGAAACAGGCTCAGGGATTTGGCTTCCTTGGGCACGTCCAGGCGCAAGTCGTAGATCAGTTGCAACGAAGCGGTTGGCAAATGCACGTAAGCCCGAGGCCGTTCGATCAACTGCATATTGGCGCAACGCACCGGTCGCGCCGCGCCGGACAGCGGCGTCAGGCGAAACGGCAGGGCTTCGCGATAATGCAGGGCGGACGAGTAGGGCGCAGGTAGCCAGGTGTCATTGAAACGCCCGGTCAACCAGCCTTCCGGGGTTTCCAGCAGGCACTCTTCGGCAATCTCCTGGATCGCCGTGTGCAGCGGCAGGTTCAGCTCGTGGGCCGGCACGTAACCGGAAATCAGCTTAAGCACCACGTCGCCACGGTCTTGCCGACGCTGGCGCACCAGCACCCAGTAATCGCGATTCTGCCAATGCAGGGTCAGGCGCACGGAGACCCCGAGATTGGCCAGTTCCAGGGCAAAGCGCTCGGTGTCGGCCACGGCCACCGGGCGGCGACGTTGCAGGGTCTGGGAGAAATTGAGCGGCATCCCGACGCTCTGGTAACTCAAGCCTTCGGGAGTCGCTTCGACGTACAACGGCAGGGTCTTGAAGTTGCTCGGGTTCTTTCTAATGAGCGTACGCGGCATGTCGGCTCCTGCTTAAGGCCGCGTGGGCGGCGTCAGTGACTACGAAGGACCTGGGCAACGGTCGCGACGTTGTGGGCGAGGTGCAGCGGATTGATGGTCCCGACAATAGCACTGGCAACACCCGGATGTTGGAACAACAACTCGAAGCTGGCACGCACCGGGTCTACGCCGGGGCTCAGGCACACATGACCGCTGGCGAGGGCCTTCTTGACCAGGATCGCTTTGCCATGGGCAGCAGCATAGTCAATCACGGCTTTTTCGTTTTGTTCGTTCAGATTGTAGGTGACCATAGCGCAATCACCTTGTTCCAGAGCCTTCAAACCGCCTTCGACGGTTTTGCCGGAAAAGCCGAAGCCGCGAATCTTGCCCTCGTTCTTCAGCTCGGCCAGGGTGGCATAGACCTCGCAGTCGTTGAGGATCCTAAGGTCGTTGCCGTCGGAGTGCACCAGCACCAGGTCGATAAAATCCGTTTCCAGACGTTGCAGGCTGCGCTCCAACGACAGGCGTGTGTGGGCGGCGCTGAAGTCGTGGCTCGACTGGCCATCGACAAACTCTTCGCCGACCTTGCTCACGATCACCCAGTCCTGACGCTGACCGCGCAGCAATGGGCCGAGGCGTTCTTCGCTGCGGCCATAGGCCGGGGCGGTGTCGATCAGGTTGATGCCCATGTCCCGGGCGAGTTTGAGCAACATGCGCGCTTCGTCATCGTCCGGGATCTGGAAACCGTTGGGATATTTCACGCCTTGGTCGCGACCGAGTTTCACGGTGCCCAGGCCCAGGGGCGAAACCAGCAGGCCGGTGCTGCCCAGCGGGCGATGCAAGTCGTGCAGGGTTTGTACGCTCATGGCAGCAGTTGCTCCCAGGCAGGGACGCCCATCGGTGGTTTCGGCAGTTCAGGCAACGGCGCGACAGGGCCGGGTTGAATGCCGTCCCGGGCGAGGCTGGCGATGACGCGGTCGGCGAAGTCCGGCGCCAGTGCCAGTTTGGTCGGCCAGCCGACCAGCAACCGCCCCTGTTCGGCCAGGAACGCATTGTCCGGGCGGCTCAGGCCGGTTTGCAGCGGCTCGGCGCGGTCCACGCGCAAGGTTGCCCATTGCACCGTGCTGAGGTCGATCCACGGCAGCAATTGCCCAAGTTCTTTTTGCGCGGTGGCGATTTGCTCGGCGGGTTCGCGGGCCACGCCTTCGGCTTCGGCGATGTCGCCGCCCATGTACCAGACCCACTGACCATCGGCGGCCGGGTGAGTGGTCACGGTGATGCGCGGCTTGGTGCCGCCGCCCAGGCAATGGGCGTACAGCGGTTTGAGGCTCGGGCCCTTGGCGATGATCATGTGCAACGGTCGACGCTGCATGGCGGGTTGAGTCAGCCCCAACGCTTCGAGCAACGCGGCCGTGCCACCGCCGGCGCTGAGGACGATGCGCTGGGCGCGGATCTCGCGTCCGTCGACCTTCAGACCAACCAGAATGCCACCGTCCAGCAACGGCTCAATTGTTTGCCCGGCGAGCAAACCGTCACCCGCCAGATCGGCCAGGCGCTGGATCAGACTCGGCACGTCGATCACCAATTCGGCCAGGCGATAGACCTTGCCCTTGAAGCGCTTGTCTTGCAGGGCTGGCGGCAGTTGATCGCCCTTGACCTGATCGACGCGGCCGCGCACGGCTTTGCTGGCGAAGAAACTGGTGAGGTTGCCGGCGATCGTGCCGGGGGACCAGAGGTAGTGAGCTTCGGACAACAGGCGCACGCCGCTCAGGTCCAGCTCGCCGTCACCGGCCAGCGCTTCACGCCAGCGTCGTGGCATGTCGGCGATGGCCTCCGAGGCGCCGGTCAGCGCACCGTGCAGCGCGTACTTGGCGCCGCCGTGGATGATGCCTTGGGATTTCACGCTCTGCCCGCCACCGAGGCTGGCGCTTTCCACCAGCACGGTCGAAAAACCCTGGCGGCGCAGACGCGCATTCAGCCAGAGGCCGGCGACACCAGCGCCGACAATCAGAACGTCGGTGGAAATAACGGATGGCATGCAGCAACCTCGGGCTAAGTGAAGCGGCAAGTTTCAAGCTTCAAGCCGCAAGCTGCAAGCAAGAACACATCGCGCACTTGCTTGCAGCTTATGGCTTGTCGCTTGTAGCCGCTCTTAATGCCCGGCGGTTTTGGAAAAGAGCTGGATCACGACGACACCCAACACAATCAGTCCCATCCCCAATATCGCCGGCACATCCAGTTTCTGGCCATAGATAAACAGCGCCGCCACGCTGACCATCACAATCCCCATGCCGGCCCACACCGCGTACGCCACGCCCACCGGCACGCTGCGCACCACCAGGGTCAGCATCCAGAAGGCGATGCCGTAGCCGACGATCACTAGGATCAGCGGCAGGGGTGTGCTGAAGCCTTTGACCGCTTTCATCGAAACAGTGGCGATCACTTCGGCGCAGATGGCAATGGCCAGGTAGTAGTAGGCGGTCATGGGGTAATCCTCGAATGAAGTGTTGCTCTCTGAGGTCGGCATTCTAGAGATTCCCCAGATGCGGTAAAGTCATTACCTATCTGCCGTAGAGATGGGTTGAGCCATGAACATGCAATGGAATCTGGAACAGCTGCGTTTGTTTGTCAGCGTAGCGGAACAGCGCTCGTTTTCGGCGGTGGCGCGGGACCAGCGCAAGGCGCAGTCGGCGGTCAGCAGTTCGATTGCGTTGCTGGAGGAAGACCTGGGCGTGAGCCTGTTCGACCGCAGCAGTGGCCGCCAGCCGAAGCTGACCGAGGCCGGCGGTGCGCTGCTGGAAGAGGCGCGGGAGGTGCTGCGTCAATGCGAACGCCTGAACGGTCGGGCGCTGGCGATGATGCGCGGTCAGGAAGCGCGTCTGCGGGTAGCGCAGGACGAGGCGATGCCTTATCAGCCGATCATCGAAAGCTTCGAAGCCCTGGCGGAAAAATTTCCCAGCCTCGAAGTGCAACTGACCAGCGCCGCCCAAGGCGATGTGGCGCGCAAACTGGTGGAGCGCCGGGCCGACCTGGGGCTGCTGTTCTTCCATGATCAGATTCCCGAAGCGCTGGAGCGCCGCGTCGTCGGCAGCGTCGAAATGGTCACCGTGTGCGGCAAGGGCCATCCGCTGGCGGCCATGGGCGAAGTCGATTGCCAGCAATTGGCGCAGCACCGGCAATTGCTGATGTCCACCGAGTCCAGCGTTTACCCCGGTAGCGAGCCCGCCAGTCCGCAAGTCTGGCGCGCCGACAGTTTTTATGTGATGGCCGAATGGCTGGTGCGCGGCCTCGGCTGGGCCTGGCTGCCCCGGCATGTGGTGCAGTACCCGACGTATCAGGATCAGATGGTCGAACTGGTCAGCGAATGGACCCCGCCGGCCCTGGTGGTGGAGCTGGTCTGGCGCCGCGACGAGCCGCTGGGTCCGGCGGCGCGTTGGTTGGCCGAACGTTTTGCCGTGCACTTGCAGGCGATCGGCTTAAAAACCGATAAACTCCGCCGCCATGAATAGAACTCTCTACACCGCGCTGTTTTACCTGGGGCTGCCATTGGTAGCGATTCGGCTATGGCTGCGTTCGCGCAAGGCGCCGGCGTATGCCAAACGCATTGGCGAGCGCTTCTCCTACGGCTTGCCGACGATGCAGCCGGGCGGCATCTGGGTGCACGCCGTGTCCGTGGGGGAGAGCATTGCGGCGGCGCCGATGATTCGCGCCTTGCTGCAACGCTATCCCGCGCTGCCGATCACCGTGACCTGCATGACCCCGACCGGCTCGGAGCGCATCCACGCCTTGTTTGCCAACGAGCCACGCATCCAGCACTGCTATCTGCCTTACGACTTGCCGTGCGCAGCGGCGCGGTTTCTCGATCGGGTTCAGCCGAAACTGGCGGTGATCATGGAAACCGAGCTGTGGCCCAACCACATCCACCAATGTGCCAAGCGTGGGATTCCTGTGGCGCTGGCTAATGCGCGGCTGTCCGAGCGCTCGGCCAAGGGCTATGGCCGCTTCCACAAACTGACCGGGCCGATGCTGGCCGAGATGAGCCTGTTCGCGGTGCAGACCGAGGCCGAGGCCGAGCGTTTCCGTACACTCGGTGCGCGTGCGGAAACGGTCGAGGTCACCGGTTCGATCAAGTTCGACCTGACCATCGACCCGCAATTGCTTGAGCGCGCCGCCGAGTTGCGCGGGCAATGGCAGGCGCTGGAGCGTCCGGTATGGATCGCCGCGAGTACCCACGAAGGTGAAGACGAAGTGGTGCTGGCCGCCCATCGCCGGTTGCTGGCCAATCACCCCGATGCGTTGCTGATCCTGGTGCCGCGTCACCCGGAGCGTTTCAATTCGGTGTTCGAGTTGTGCAAGCAGCAGGGTTTCGCCACGGTGCGCCGCTCCACCGGCGAGCCGGTCACCGCCGATACGTCGGTGCTGCTGGGCGACACCATGGGCGAGTTGCTGTTTCTTTACGCACTGGCCGACAGCGCGTTTGTTGGCGGCAGCCTGGTGCCGAATGGCGGGCATAACCTGCTGGAACCGGCAGCACTGGCCAAGCCTGTTTTGAGCGGCCCGCACCTGTTCAACTTCCTCGAAATCGCCGCGCAATTGCGCAGCGCCGGGGCGTTGGCGGAAGTCGATGATGCCGAAGGGTTGGCGGTGGCGGTGCAGCGGTTATTCGAATTGCCGCGGGATGCGCAGCGGATGGCGGAGGCGGGGTTGAAGGTGATGCGCACCAATCAAGGCGCATTGCAGCGGTTGTTGGATGGGTTGGGACGGTTGATCGACAAATCCTGATCCACCGCTGATCAACCTGTGGGAACAAGCTTTTGTGGCGAGGGAGCTTGCTCCCGCTCGGCTGCGCAGCAGTCGTAAAATCAGCCAATGCGGTTTACCTGACAGACCGCATGCTCAGGGTTTGGGGCTGCTTCGCAGCCCAGCGGGAGCAAGCTCCCTCGCCACAGGTAAGCGTCGCTACAACATTCACGTTTGCCCTTAGGGCCGGGCCTTCAATTGCTCGGCCGCAGCCTTGGCCAGATCCGGCGGCAGGAAGTCTTTATCGGGGTTGTAGTCAGCCTTGAGATAACGCGACAAATCCTGCAAATCCCCCGGGTTTAACGTGCCCGCTGCCTGCTTCAAACGCAGGTTGTCGAGGATGTAGTCGTAGCGGGTGTTGTTGTAGTTGCGCACCGAGGTGTACAGCTGACGCTGGGCGTCGAGCACGTCGACGATGTTGCGCGTGCCCACCTGGTAACCGATTTCGGTGGCTTCCACCGCGCTCTGGTTAGAGATGATCGACTGCTTGCGCGCCTGCACCTGCTCGACATCGGTGTTCACCGCGCGGTGCAGGTTGCGGGTGTTTTCCACCACTTGCCGGCGCAGTTGCTCGCGCTGTTGCTCGGTTTGATCCAGGCGTGAATACGACTCGCGCACCTGGGAGTTGATCAGGCCGCCGCTGTAGATCGGGATGTTCACTTGCAAACCGACGGTGGTCTGCTCGACGTTGCCGCCGTAAGGCTGGCCGAAGGCGCTCGGGTTGCTGAAGCCCAGCGCGTCGTTGTCACCCTTTTCGTACTTAGCTACCGCATCCAGCGTCGGCGCGTGGCCGGCCTTGCGTTGCTTGAGGGTTTCTTCGGCGGCGCTGACCGCGTAGTTGCTGGCCAGCAGGTTGAGGTTCTGTTTGGCGGCGGTGTCGACCCAGGCCTTGGCGTCGTTCGGCGCTGGCGGCAGGATCGGCAAGGTGTGGACGATGCCCTGGATCGCGTTGTACTGACGGTTGGTCAGGGTGATCAGGGCTTCGAACGCATCATCCACCTGGCGCTGGGCGAGGATCCGATTGGCTCGGGCGGTGTCGTAGCTGGCCTGGGATTGCAGCACGTCGGTCTTGTCCGACAGGCCGACATCGAAGCGCTCGTTGGACTGGTCGAGCTGACGCTTGAACGCCGCTTCTTCAGCCTTGGTCGAGGCCAGGTTGTCCTGGCTGCGCAGCACGTTGAAATAGCTTTCCGCCGATTGCAGGATCAGGTTCTGCTCGGTGGCTGACAGTTGCAGCGAGGCTTGCTCGTTGACGTCCTTGGCGGCCTGGAACTGGAACCAGCGATCGGCACGGAACAGTGGCTGGGCCAAGGTCGCCTGATAGGAATGAGCGTTGCGGTTGGCGGTGCCCGACGGTTGATCGAGCTGGGTGCGCACGGAACTCAAATTGGCCCCGCCCGACAGGTTCGGCAGCAGCCCGGCGCGGGCCTGGGGCACGACTTCTTTCTGGGCGCCATATTGGGCGCGGGCGGCCGCCAGGTCGGCGTTGTTGTCCACCGCTTCCTGGTAGACGCTGACCAGATCGGTCTTGGTGGATAAGGGCGCTTCTGCTGCCCAGGCCATTCCATTGGAAGCACAAGACACGGCAAGGGCCAGTGAGAGTTTGCGCAGCATGCGGCCATCCCTAAAAAATTACGCTGATAATTTGAGCGCCAAAGGTAAGGCGCGGCCCGCGCAGCGTCAAGGCGCAGCACGGCGTAGCGAGTGTAGTTGCACGGGCGTACCGCAACAATCTGGTAATTGCGCCATTCATCATGGTGTTTACCGCGGTGTTGGCGTTCTTTGCCAGTTGTGTCTAGACTGGCCGGGTTCTTGTCGGGGTGCCTTGCTATGAGGCTGAGATCGAATAATTTCGGATCCCGTTGAACCTGATCAGGTTAGCGCCTGCGTAGGGAACAAGATTTCTCGTCACCCGGCGAGTCCTCTTGTGCTTCGTCCGGGATGTTGTTCGACAATCGAACACCCCTCGAGCACTGAGCACAGCACCAACGGCATTTCTATCGCTGATTGGTCGCGTCCATTCGTTACAGGTTCACTCCGACAAAATTCCACTGCCTGGATGCTGTCTGGAGAGCCCGTGATGACGATAAAACTAAAAAATACGACGAACCTGAGTGATTCGGCCCAAGTCGATCAACAATCGGTTCAACCGTTTACCCGCTCGCAAAAAATCTATGTCCAGGGCTCCCGCCCGGACATCCTCGTGCCAATGCGCGAAATCAGCCTCGACGTAACTCCGACCGATTTTGGCGGTGAGATCAACGCGCCGGTCGTGGTGTACGACACCTCGGGCCCGTACACCGACCCCAACGTCATCATCGACGTGCGCAAAGGCCTGGGCGATATTCGCTCGCCGTGGATCGAGTCCCGTGGCGACACCGAGCGCCTGCCGGGCCTGAGCTCCAACTTCGGCCAGGAACGCCTCGCCGATGCCGAATTGACCAAGCTGCGTTTCGCCCACGTCAACAACCCGCGTCGGGCCAAGGCCGGGGCCAACGTCAGCCAGATGCACTACGCGCGCAAAGGCATCATCACCGCCGAGATGGAATACGTCGCCATCCGCGAAAACATGAAGCTCGAAGTGGCCCGTGCCGCCGGGCTGCTGGACCAGCAACACGCCGGTCACAGCTTCGGTGCCAGCGTGCCGAAAATCATCACCCCCGAATTTGTCCGTGACGAAATCGCCCGCGGTCGCGCGATCATCCCGGCCAACATCAACCACACCGAACTGGAACCGATGATCATCGGCCGTAACTTCCTGGTGAAGATCAACGGCAACATCGGCAACAGCGCTTTGGGTTCGTCCATCGAAGAAGAAGTGGCGAAACTGACCTGGGGCATTCGCTGGGGTTCGGACACGGTCATGGACCTGTCCACCGGCAAGCACATTCACGAAACCCGCGAGTGGATCATCCGCAACTCGCCGGTGCCGATCGGTACCGTGCCGATTTATCAAGCGCTGGAAAAAGTCGACGGCGCCGCCGAAGACCTGACCTGGGAGTTGTTCCGCGACACGCTGATCGAGCAAGCCGAGCAGGGCGTCGACTACTTCACCATCCACGCCGGCGTGCTGTTGCGCTACGTGCCGCTGACCGCCAAGCGCGTGACCGGCATCGTGTCCCGTGGCGGTTCGATCATGGCCAAGTGGTGCCTGGCGCACCACAAGGAAAACTTCCTCTACACCCATTTCGAAGACATCTGCGAAATCATGAAGGCCTACGACGTCAGCTTCTCGCTGGGCGATGGCCTGCGTCCGGGTTCGATTGCCGACGCCAACGACGCCGCGCAATTCGGTGAGCTGGAAACCCTAGGCGAGCTGACCAAAATCGCGTGGAAACACGACGTGCAATGCATGATCGAAGGCCCGGGCCACGTGCCGATGCAGTTGATCAAAGAGAACATGGACAAGCAGCTTGAGTGCTGCGACGAGGCGCCGTTCTACACCCTCGGCCCGCTGACCACCGACATCGCGCCGGGATACGACCACATCACCTCCGGCATCGGTGCGGCGATGATCGGCTGGTTCGGTTGCGCCATGCTTTGCTACGTCACGCCGAAGGAACACTTGGGCCTGCCGAACAAGGATGACGTGAAGACCGGGATCATCACCTACAAGATCGCGGCCCATGCCGCCGATCTGGCGAAGGGGCATCCGGGCGCGCAGATTCGCGACAATGCCTTGAGCAAGGCGCGGTTCGAATTCCGCTGGGAAGACCAGTTCAACCTCGGCCTCGACCCGGACACCGCCCGTTCGTATCACGATGAAACCCTGCCGAAGGATTCGGCCAAGGTCGCGCACTTCTGCTCCATGTGCGGGCCGAAGTTCTGTTCGATGAAAATCACCCAGGAAGTCCGCGAATACGCGGCCAACCAGCGGATCGAAACCATCGATGCCGAAGTCGCCCAGGGACTGGCGGACCAGGCAGAGCGGTTCAAGCAGGAAGGCAGTCAGCTGTACAAGAAGATCTAAGCGGCAAGTTGCAAGCGGCAAGCGGCAAGTTAGAAGCAAGGCTGGATCTGCTTTTCCTTGAGGCTTGCCGCTTGAAGGTAGTAACCCATGTTGCAGCCCGGAACGCTCCGCGTCCCCGAACGGCGTGACGCAGAGCGTCACAGGAGGCATTCCCACGCGGAGCGTGGGAACGATCAAAAGATCTAAGCGGCAAGTTGCAAGCGGCAAGTTAGAAGCAAGGCTGGATCTGCTTTTCCTTGAGGCTTGCCGCTTGAAGGTAGTAACCCATGTTGCAGCCCGGAACGCTCCGCGTCCCCGAACGGCGTGACGCAGAGCGTCACAGGAGGCATTCCCACGCGGAGCGTGGGAACGATCAAAAGATCTAAGCGGCAAGTTGCAAGCGGCAAGTTAGAAGCAAGGCTGGATCTGCTTTTCCTTGAGGCTTGCCGCTTGAAACTAGTAACCCATCTTTCCCTCGAGATACCTGACTTGAACACCTATTCCCCTGACACAGCCGTACCCGCCGATAGGCGCGTCTTCGGCGGTCGCGATCTGTTTTCCCTGTGGTTTTCCCTCGGCATCGGCCTGATGGTCTTGCAGACCGGCGCATTGCTCGCGCCGGGCCTGGGCCTGTCTGGCTCGTTGCTGGCGATCTTCCTCGGCACGCTGGTCGGCGTTTTGCTGCTGGCCGCCGTGGGCGTGATCGGCAGCGACACCGGCCTGTCGTCGATGGCCGCGCTCAAGCTCAGCCTCGGCAAACATGGCGCGAGCCTGCCGGCGGTGCTGAACCTGCTGCAGCTGATCGGTTGGGGCTCGTTCGAAATCATCGTCATGCGCGACGCCGCCAGCCTGCTCGGCGCCCGGGCGTTCAGCGAAGGCAGCTTGCTGTCGAACCCTTTGCTCTGGACCGTGTTCTTCGGTGGCTTGGCAACCTTGCTCGCCGTCAGCGGCCCGCTGACGTTCGTGCGGCAGATCCTGCGCAAATGGGGTATCTGGTTGCTGCTGGCCGCGTGCCTCTGGCTGACCTGGAACCTGTTCGCCAAAGCCGATCTGGCCGCGTTGTGGGCTCAGGCCGGTGACGGTTCGATGCCGTTCGCCGTGGGCTTCGACATTGCGATTGCGATGCCGCTGTCGTGGCTGCCGCTGATTGCCGACTACTCGCGTTTCGGCAAACGCGCGAAAAACGTGTTCGGCGGAACGGCGTTGGGCTTCTTTATCGGTAACTTCTGGCTGATGAGCCTGGGCGTGGCCTACACGCTGGCGTTCGCGCCGAGCGGTGAAGTGAATGCCTTGCTGCTGGCGTTGGCCGGGGCCGGCCTGGGGATTCCGCTGCTGCTGATTCTGCTGGACGAGTCGGAAAACGCTTTCGCCGATATTCACTCGGCGGCGGTGTCGAGCGGGATTCTGTTGCGCTTGAAAGTCGAGCATCTGGCGTTGGCCATTGGTGTGATTTGCACACTGATCGCCTGCCTGGCGCCATTGGCCCAGTACCAGAACTTCCTGCTGTTGATCGGTTCGGTGTTTGCGCCGCTGTTCGGCGTGGTGCTGGTGGATCACTTCATCCTGCGCAAACGCAGTGCCCAGGTCGCGTCAGCCGCGTTGCGCTGGCCGGCGTTGCTCGCCTGGCTGGGCGGGGTGAGCACTTATCATCTGCTGGCGAATCTGTATCCGGATGTCGGCGCAACCCTGCCGTCGCTGGTACTGGCAGGGCTGCTGCAACTCGTGCTCGGTCGAGCCTTCAGTTACGGCCGGGAAACAGCTCGGGCCTGAGAATACCGTTCAGGCGCGGGTAGGGGATCTTCAGTTCGATGTGGCCCAGGGCGTAAGGCGCGATGGTGCTCACTTCGTACTTGAGGATCACCCCGCCGTAGGTCAGCGCCACGTTCTGGGTTTTCTGGAAATGCCAGTTCTTCAGGAAATCCGGCTCCTGATCGAGTTTGGTGCTGATCAGCCAGCTGTTGTGTGCCACCTGCGCGGCTTTCCAGAACGCCTCTTCCTGCCCCGGCAGCAACATGTCCGACAACGTCAGCACTTTGTGCTGCTGGCGCGAATAGTTGATGAAGCTGCGGCCCGGCGTGCCATGGGCGCCGCCGGTGTCCAGGTAGCTGGAAAACTCGACGATCACCAAGCCGTCATGCTGTTCACGTACTTTGGCCTGCAAGTAGCTGCTGGAGCGCGGTGCCGCGGTGCGCAGGAACTGATCGCGGTAGGCGGCCAGGGTCGGCGCCGCCGGAGCGTCCGGGGTGCGGGTCAATTGCAGCAGGTTCTTTTCAACGATGCCGTCCAGTTGTGGCTCGGCGGGGAATGTCAGGGTATCGATGTTCACCAGTGGGCAGTCAGGCGTGGTGCAACCCGGTTTCAGGATTTCCGAAGCATCGCGGGTGGTTTCCAGCGGCGTGCGGTAGTTGGGTTGGAACAGGCTCTGGCAAGCGCCCAGCGTCAGGGCGATAGCGGCCACGGAGGCGATTTTAAAAAGCGACATGGGCGTCCTTCATAAAACAGGGAAAGGCGAAAAGTTACCGCTTCGACTGTCAACGAAGCAGTCAGTTCGCCACTAAGCTAATTAGAGTTGGTTTCGCCCTCACCGTCTATCCCGCTGAAGGTAAAGGGGCTGCATCAAACATCAACGGCGCGTTAGGATGGCGCGAAGTCGAGGCTGCCAGGTACAAAAAAGGCGCCTCGTAACGGATTGCAGTAAACGAGGATTGTCATGACTGATTTTGCCAACGCCATTCCGACCACCGTTGAGATCGTTCGGCGCGAGCAGTGCTACGCGGGCTTCTACAAGCTCGACCGCCTGCATTTGCGCCATGAATTATTCGCCGGCGGCATGAGTCGCGAGATCAATCGTGAAGTGTTCGTGCGCCACGATGCGGTGTGCGTGCTGCCCTACGATCCGCAACGCGATGAAGTGGTGTTGATCGAGCAGTTCCGGGTCGGCGCCATGGGCAAGACCAGCAACCCGTGGCTGATCGAGCTGGTCGCCGGTCTGATCGATAAAGACGAAGAACCGGAAGAAGTTGCTCACCGTGAAGCGCAGGAGGAAGCTGGGCTTGTGTTCGGGGCGCTGTGGCCGATGACCAAATATTTTCCATCGCCCGGCGGCAGTAACGAATTCGTGCATTTGTACCTGGGGCGTTGTGAAACCAACGGAGTAGGCGGCCTGCATGGACTGGCAGAAGAAGCGGAAGATATCCGCGTCACGGTCTGGGCGTTCGAAGATGCGCTGCAAGCCGTACGCGACGGACGAATTGCCAACGCGGCCAGCATCATTGCTTTGCAATGGCTTGCTTTGAACCGCGCTGAAGTGAGGGGGTTATGGTCGTAAACAAGCTGCGCGATCGCTATCGGGTGGACCTCGTGGGGCTGCAAGCCTCCTGCGAGGCGAACTATGCGCGTTTGATGCGACTACTGCCCGACATGCGCAGCGAACCCGAGGCCCGGCGCATCGCCGTGACCCAGGGCGAGCAGATGCTGGGCGTGCTGGCCCTGGAAGTGCTGCAAGTCAATCCGTACACCACCACCCTGCAAGTGCGCCAGGAACACAGCCTGCCGTGGTTGCCGGTGCCGCAACTGGAAGTCCAGGTCTACCACGACGCGTGCATGGCCGAGGTCGTCAGCGCCGAACATGCAAGACGCTTCCGGGGCATCTATCCTTACCCGAACGCCGCGATGCATCAGCCGGATGAAAAGGCGCAGCTCAATCTGTTCCTGGGGGAATGGCTGAGCCACTGTCTGGCGTGTGGGCACGAGTACGCCGTCGTGCGATAGATGTGAACTGCGTCCGGTTCACAGGTTTCCTCTTTTGACCGTCCCCCAGCATAATTGCGGCCTCTATCCAACCCCGTGATTCACCCCTGGGAGAACGCCTTGCCGAGCGTATCCACATTGACCACCGCCGATCCGGCGTTGCTGGTGCAAATCTCCGACAGTCATTTGTTCGCCGAGGCGGATGGCACGTTGCTGGGCATGAATACCCGCGAGAGCCTGCAAAAGGTCATTGAACTGGTGCGTGTGCAACAGCCGCGAATCGATCTGATCATTGCCAGTGGCGACCTGTCCCAGGACGGCACGCTGGAGTCGTATCAGCTTTTTCGCGACCTGACCCGGCAGCTCGATGCCCCGGCGCGCTGGATTCCCGGCAATCACGATGAACCGCGGATCATGGCTGAAGCGGCGGTGCAGAGTGCGTTGCTGGAGCCGGTGGTGGACATCGGTAACTGGCGGGTGACGTTGCTCGATTCCGCTGTGCCGGGGTCGGTGCCGGGGTATTTGCAGGATGAGCAGTTGCAGTTGCTGGCTCGTTCGCTGAGCGAGGCGCCGGAGCGGCATCATCTGGTGTGTTTCCATCATCATCCGGTGTCGATCGGGTGTGCGTGGATGGAGCCGATTGGGTTGCGCAATCCTGAGGGGTTGTTTGCGGTGCTGGATCGGTTTCCTCAGGTGCGCGCCGTTTTGTGGGGGCATGTGCATCAGGAGATCGATCAGATGCGCGAGGGGGTGCGGTTGATGGCTTCGCCTTCGACTTGCATTCAGTTTGAGCCGGGGAGTGAGGATTTCAAGGTCGGGGAGCAGGCGCCGGGGTATCGGTGGTTGCGGCTTTTGCCTGATGGCCTGATTGAAACTGGGGTTGAGCGTGTTACTGGTTTCGAGTTTACGGTTGATTACGGTTCCAACGGTTACTGAGACTTGGCGGCCTTTGGGCCGACCATACTCTTGGTTGGTGTACATATCCATTTCTGCGGTAACGGCGGCTTATGGTTCCGCTCTTACAGCGGGTCACTTTTGGCAAACGCCCCAAAAGTAACCAAAAGGTCTCGCCCCAGCGTCCGGCCCCTCGCTGAGGCTCGGCGTTCCTTCGCTCCGGTGTCCATCTGGGGGCATCGCCTCCGGTCGGCTTCGCTTCGACCTCCTCTCGATGTGTGCGGCTTCGCCGCACGGCGCTACGCGCCCACCCCCAGATGAACACCTCCACTCAGCCTCCCGAAGGGGCGGGTAGAGCAAGATCAAAAGCAGGCGAGCTAACGCTCGGCCTAATGAGTGGTGAAGAGCGGGGCGGTGTACATCAATCCTGTAGGAGCGAGGCTTGCCCGCGAAGGCGTCCTGACAGACGACCGATCCGTCCCGGATGCAACGATTCTGTACGTGACCGTGTTCATTTCGATGGATGCTGGCGCCAACATTCCTCGTCTCCCTGTAAACTGCGCCTCTTTACCCGACGCCCAGGGAGTTCAAATGTCCGGTTCGATCCTTTATATCCACGGTTTCAACAGTGCGCCGGCCTCGAAGAAGGCCTGCCAGTTGATCAATGTGATGGAGCGCCTGGGCTTGAGCGATCAGTTGCAGGTTCCGGCCTTGCATCACCACCCACGTGAGGCCATCGGTCAGTTGAACCGGGCGATCGAGGAGCTTGGGCGGCCGCTGCTGGTCGGAAGCTCACTCGGCGGCTACTATGCGACTCACTTGGCCGAGCACCATGGCCTCAAGGCCCTGCTGATCAACCCTGCCGTCAGTCCGCACCGGATGTTTGACGGGTATCTGGGGACGCAGAAAAACCTGTATACCGATGAGGCCTGGGAATTGACCCACGACCATGTGACGGCCTTGGCCGAGCTGGAAGTGCCGGCGCCCCGGGACCCGCAGCGTTATCAGGTGTGGTTGCAGACCGGCGATGAAACGCTGGACTATCGCCTCGCCCAGCAGTATTACCGCGCCTGTGCCTTGCGCATCCAGGCCGGCGGCGACCATAGTTTCCAGGGTTTTGCCGGGCAATTGCCGGCCATGTTGAGTTTTGCCGGCATCGGCGCAGATTTGTATCAGTCGATTGATTTCACCGCACTGTGAATCATCGCCCCCCATTTAAACGAACACTGACGACGAGACCCCATGGCCACTCCCAGCGCTAGCTCTTATAACGCAGACGCCATCGAAGTCCTCTCGGGCCTCGACCCGGTGCGCAAACGCCCCGGCATGTACACCGACACCAGTCGGCCGAACCACCTCGCCCAGGAAGTCATCGACAACAGCGTCGACGAAGCCTTGGCCGGGCACGCGACTTCGGTGCAGGTCATCCTGCACGCCGATCACTCCCTGGAAGTCAGCGATGATGGCCGTGGCATGCCGGTGGACATTCACCCGGAAGAGGGCGTGTCGGGCGTCGAGCTGATCCTCACCAAGCTTCATGCGGGCGGCAAGTTTTCCAACAAGAACTACCAGTTCTCCGGCGGTTTGCACGGGGTGGGTATTTCCGTGGTCAACGCCTTGTCGAACGAAGTCCGGGTGCGCGTAAAGCGTGACGGCAACGAATACCAGATGACCTTCGCCGACGGTTACAAGAAAACCGAGCTGGAAGTCATTGGCACCGTCGGCAAGCGCAACACCGGCACCAGCGTGTTCTTCGCGCCGGACCCGAAGTACTTCGATTCACCGAAATTCTCCATCAGCCGCCTCAAGCACGTGCTCAAGGCCAAGGCTGTTCTGTGCCCGGGGTTGCTGGTCAGTTTTGAAGACAAGGCCACCGGCGAAAAAGTCGAATGGCATTACGAAGACGGCCTGCGCTCCTACCTGGTGGACGCGGTCAACGGCTTCGAACGCCTGCCGGACGAGCCGTTCTGCGGCAGCCTGGCCGGTAATAAGGAGGCGGTGGATTGGGCGCTGCTGTGGTTGCCGGAAGGTGGCGACAGTGTGCAGGAAAGCTACGTCAACCTGATCCCGACGGCCCAGGGCGGTACCCACGTCAACGGTTTGCGCCAGGGCTTGCTCGATGCGATGCGCGAGTTCTGCGAATTCCGTAGCCTCTTGCCACGGGGCGTGAAGCTGGCGCCGGAAGACGTCTGGGAACGCATCGCCTTCGTGTTGTCGATGAAGATGCAGGAACCGCAATTCTCCGGCCAGACCAAGGAACGCCTGTCGTCCCGTGAAGCGGCGGCGTTCGTCTCCGGCGTGGTCAAGGACGCGTTCAGCCTGTGGCTCAACGCCAACCCGGAAACCGGCATGCTGCTGGCGGAACTGGCGATCAACAACGCCGGCCGTCGCTTGAAGGCGAGCAAAAAGGTCGAGCGCAAGCGCGTCACTGCCGGTCCGGCACTGCCGGGCAAACTCGCCGATTGCGCCGGGCAGGACCCGATGCGTTCCGAGCTGTTCCTGGTCGAAGGTGACTCCGCTGGCGGTTCGGCCAAGCAGGCGCGGGACAAAGAGTTTCAAGCGATCCTGCCGTTGCGCGGCAAGATCCTGAACACCTGGGAAGTCGACGGCAGCGAAGTGCTGGCCAGCCAGGAAGTGCACAACATCGCCGTGGCCATCGGCGTCGATCCGGGCTCGGCGGACATCGCCCAGCTGCGCTACGGCAAGATCTGCATCCTCGCCGACGCCGACTCCGACGGCCTGCACATCGCCACACTGCTCTGCGCGTTGTTCGTCCAGCATTTCCGGCCGTTGGTGGATGCCGGTCACGTCTACGTCGCCATGCCGCCGCTGTACCGCATCGACTTGGGCAAAGAGATTTACTACGCCCTCGACGAAGCCGAGCGCGATGGCATCCTCGATCGCCTGGTGGCCGAGAAGAAACGCGGCAAGCCGCAGGTCACACGATTCAAAGGCCTGGGTGAAATGAACCCGCCGCAGCTGCGCGAAACCACCATGGACCCGAACACGCGGCGCCTGGTGCAGCTGACGCTGGACGATTTCGAAGCAACTTCGGAAATGATGGACATGCTGCTGGCGAAGAAACGCGCCGGTGATCGCAAATCCTGGCTGGAGTCCAAGGGCAACCTGGCCGAGGTTCTGGGCTGATGCGGTTTGGCTTTGCCCTGGCGTGTGCGTTGCTGCTGACCTCGTTTTCGGTGTCTGCCGAGCCGGCGCCGGAGCTGCGCGTGTTGTCCGAGCATGCCGTCGATGGCATGCGCGGCGGCAACCTGTCGGGGCTGGCCCAGTGTGGCAAGGACCTGTGGACCGTTTCCGATCGCGACGACGATCAAATCTACCGCCTCGATACGACCGCCAGCACCTGGCAAGCCGAACCCGTGCACATCGATGTGCCCGAGGTGCCGGATACCGGTTTGCCCTGGGGTTTGCGTTCGCGGACCTGGGCGGCGTCTTTCGTGCGCGGCGGGGACCTGGATTTCGAAGGCATCACCTGCGACAGCGCCGGCAATCGTTACATTGTCAGCGAAGGCCATGCGGCCGTCTTGCAAGTGCCGCCAACGGGCCCGGCGAACTGGCTGAAAATCTCGCCCATGATGGTTCGCGAAGCACGGGCTCGGGGCATGTTGCTGCAATTCAATGCGATATTCGAAGGCCTGGCGATCAATCCGGCAGGCGACCAGATGTGGCTCGCCGCCGAGCGTCAAAGCCGGGGCTTGCTGCTGATCAAACGTCAGCAGACCGTGTGGGATTGCGACGGTCGCTGTGTGCTGTTGAGTGAAGCCGGCAAGGAAATGCAGCCGCCGCAGTTTCCCAAGGCCCGCGCGGTTGACCGGGATTTTTCCGACCTGTCGTTGTTCGAGGGCAAGCTGTTTACCCTTGAGCGCAACGCCTATCAGATTTGTCGCCGCGACCCGCAGACGGCCAAGGTCGAGCGCTGCTGGTCGTATGCCGCTGAGCTGTTGCAGGAAAACCGGCGTTATTCGCAGAACTTTGGTTTGGAGGAAGCATTGATCATCGACGCCGATGGCGCCTGGATCGGTGTCGACAACAATTTCGGCCCTCGCGCCGATGGTGAAGTCCGCCCGGTTGTCTGGCGCTTCGCCGCGCCGGAAGGTGGCTGGAGCGCCAAGCCATGAGCCAGCAACCGCCGGGTAAACGTGCCGGTCGGGTGTTTATGGTGTTGGCCTGGTGCGCGGCGCTGTTTTTGGCCACGCGGTTTTTCGGGCAGTGGGAACAGCGTCAGCAAAACCCCAATGCGGTGGTCACTTCACAGCAGGGCGAAGGATTTGTCGAAGTGAAACTGGTCAGTAACAGCCAGGGTCATTTCGTCGCCAGCGGCCAGATCAACGGCCAGCCGGTGGATTTCATGCTGGATACCGGGGCGACCGATGTGTCGATCCCGGCCAGCCTGGCCGAACGGCTGAAACTGGAGGAGGGCTTCGGGGTGACCCTGAGCACGGCCAACGGTTTGAGTCAGGGTTACCGAACCCGCATCGACCGGCTGCAACTGGGCGATATCGTGCTGCGTGATGTTCGCGCGCTGGTCGCGCCAGGGCTGGATGGCAATCAGGTGCTGCTCGGCATGAGCGCACTGAACAAACTTGAATTTACCCAGCGCGGTGGCACCATGCTGCTGCGCCAGACAACGAACCGATGAGGCCCGCATGAGCGACTCCCTTGATCTCAGCCTGGACGGTGTAGAGCGCCGGTCACTGGCTGACTTCACCGAAAATGCCTACCTCAACTATTCCATGTACGTGATCATGGACCGTGCCTTGCCGCATATCGGCGACGGCCTGAAACCGGTACAGCGGCGCATCATCTATGCGATGAGCGAGTTGGGGCTGGACGCCGATTCCAAGCACAAGAAATCGGCGCGTACCGTCGGTGACGTGCTCGGTAAATTCCACCCCCACGGCGATTCGGCGTGCTACGAAGCCATGGTCCTGATGGCCCAGCCGTTCAGCTATCGCTACACGCTGGTGGACGGCCAGGGCAACTGGGGTGCGCCGGATGATCCCAAGTCCTTCGCCGCCATGCGTTACACCGAAGCGCGGTTGTCCCGTTATTCCGAAGTGCTGCTCAGCGAATTGGGCCAGGGCACCGCGGACTGGGGCCCGAACTTCGACGGCACCCTCGACGAGCCTCTGGTGTTGCCGGCGCGTTTGCCGAACATCCTGCTCAATGGCACCACCGGTATTGCCGTGGGCATGGCCACCGACGTGCCGCCGCACAACCTGCGGGAAGTCGCGACGGCGTGTGTGCGTTTGCTCGATGAGCCGAAAGCCACGGTCGAACAGCTCTGCGAACACATCCAGGGCCCGGATTACCCGACCGAAGCGGAAATCATCACCCCCCGCGCCGACCTGCTGAAAATGTACGAAACCGGCAAGGGCTCGGTGCGTATGCGCGCCGTGTACCACATCGAAGACGGCGACATCATTGTCACCGCGCTGCCGCATCAGGTATCTGGTGCCAAGGTGCTGGAGCAGATCGCGGCGATGATGCAGGCCAAGCCGTCCAAGGCCCCGCAAATCGCCGACCTGCGTGACGAATCGGACCACGAAAACCCGTGCCGGATCGTGATCATCCCCGGCGCGCGCAAGAACTTTGACCACGATGCCTTGATGACCCACCTGTTCGCCAGCACCGAGCTGGAGTCGAGCTACCGGGTCAACATCAACATCATTGGCCTGGACGGCAAGCCACAGCTGAAAAACCTGCGGGCGTTGCTGGTCGAGTGGCTGGAGTTCCGGGTGCAGACCGTGCGTCGTCGCCTGCAATTTCGCCTCGACAAGGTCGAGCGTCGCCTGCACCTGTTGGACGGTTTGTTGATTGCTTACCTCAACCTGGATGAAGTGATCCACATCATCCGCACCGAGGAGCACCCGAAAGCCGCGCTGATCGCCCGTTTCGCCCTGAGCGAAATCCAGGCCGACTACATTCTCGACACCCGTTTGCGTCAGTTGGCGCGACTGGAAGAGATGAAGCTGCGTGCCGAGCAAGATGAACTGCTCAAGGAACAAGCCAAGCTGCAAGCCTTGCTGAGCAGCGAAGCCAAGTTGAAAAAACTGGTCCGCACCGAGCTGATCAAGGACGCCGAAACCTATGGCGACGACCGCCGTTCGCCAATCGTCGAACGCGCCGAAGCCAAGGCCCTGACCGAACACGACCTGCTGCCGAACGAAAAAGTGACGGTGGTGCTGTCGGAAAAAGGCTGGGTTCGCTCGGCCAAGGGGCACGAGATCGACGCCACCGGGCTGTCGTACAAGGCCGGGGATGGCTTCAAGGCGTTGGCGCCGGGGCGTTCCAACCAGTTTGCGGTGTTTATCGACTCCACCGGTCGCAGCTATTCGGTGCCGTCGCACACCTTGCCATCGGCCCGTGGCCAGGGCGAACCGTTGACCGGTCGTCTGACGCCACCGCCAGGCGCGACCTTCGAATGCGTGCTGATGCCGGAAGACGACTCGCTGTACGTGATCGCCTCCGACGCCGGTTACGGTTTTGTGGTCAAGGGTGAAGACTTCCAGGCCAAGAACAAGGCCGGCAAGGCGCTGCTGAGCTTGCCGAACAATTCGAAGGTCATCCTGCCGCGGCCGGTGGCTGATCGTGAGAACAACTGGCTGGCTTCGGTCACGACCGAAGGTCGCCTGCTGATCTTCAAGATCAGCGACCTGCCACAATTAGGTAAGGGCAAAGGCAACAAGATCATCGGCATCTCCGGTGAGCGTGTTGCCAGCCGCGAAGAATACGTCACAGACATCGCCGTTCTGCCGGAAGGTGCCACCTTGGTGCTGCAGGCCGGAAAACGTACCTTGTCACTGAAAGCAGACGATCTCGAACACTACAAAGGTGAGCGAGGACGTCGTGGTAACAAATTGCCACGTGGCTTCCAGAGGGTAGATGCGCTGCTCGTCGAAAACCTCAATTAGGCGTGCTAGAGGCGCGGATCTACGATTTAACCCGTAGATCGGCGCTTTGCCGCTGGAGTCGGAACGCATATTCACGGATGATATGGCCTTTCAAGCGCCGGCGTGGCCGAGCGTTCTTCATATTTATTGAGTATTTTCACTGTGGTTAGCCTTGTGGCAACCACCTGGATGGGACGATGACTGCTCTGCGCCTTCCGTTAATTTTGATGCTCGCTGGCGTTCTTGGCCTGGCGGGTTGCAGCGTTCACCAACCGGTGTCGCTGTATCAGCTGGACAGCGGAAGTCCGGCTCAGCCTGCGCAAAGCGCGGGCATGGCTGTACTGCTTGGCCCGGTAACCATTGCCGACTACCTGCAACGCGAAACCTTGCTGCAGCGTCAGCCGGATGGCAGCCTCCAGGCTTCGTCCGATGGGCGTTGGGCGGGCAGCCTGTCTTCGGACATCGATCAGTTGCTGCTGCGTCAGGTTGCCGGTCATCTGGACAGTCAACGCGTAGTGCTGGCACCGGCAACCTTGGGGTTTACCCCGGATGTTCAGGTGCTGCTGACGATCACGCGCCTGGATTCGGGTGAGTCGCAACCGGCGATCCTGGATGCGCAATGGCGCTTGATCGACCGTCGTGGCCAGGTTCGCGATAACCGCATCATTCATCTGCAAGAGCAACATGCAGGCGGGACGGCGGCGCAGGTTCAAGCGCAAGGTGTGCTGGTGCAGCGTCTGGCCGAGCAATTGTCAGTGGCGCTGAAGCCATTGGCCAACCAGCCGCCGATTGCCGAGGCACCGCGTAAAAAGGAGCCCAAGCCTGTGGCTCCGGCCGCCGAGCAAGACAAACAGCCGAAGATCCCGATGGCCTCGCCGATTCGGACCGATATGGAAGTGTTCAGGTTCTGAGCCTGGATTGATCCGACACAAAGCCTGCAGAGATGCGGGCTTTGTTGTTTCTGCGGATTGGAGAGCTGATCGTTCCCACGCTCTGCGTGGGAATGCAGCCCGTGACGCTCCGCGTCACATCGGTACCGGACGTCGCCTATGAGGTGAGGCTGGAACGCGGAGCGTCCCTGGAGGCATTCCCACGCAGAGCGTGGGAACGATCAGTGAACCCTGTAGGAGCGAGGCTTGCCCGCGAAGGGGCCAGCGAGAACAACAAAAAAGCCCGCCGACAATCACTTGTCGGCGGGCTTTTTCACAGCAGGGCTTTTACGCCCGGCGCTCATGCATCCGCGCCAGTTGCCGCTCCAGCATCGACGGATAAGGCTCCATCAACCGCTCGACACAGCAAGCCCCCTCAGGGCTGGCGATCGGCCGGATCCGCGCACGCTGGCGGATCAGGGCGTCGTCGCCGATCTTGCGCTCCACCAGCAGCAGGTTGCGGCTGTGTTGCGACAGGGCCAGGGCGTCCTGGGCCGACTCGGTCAGCAGCAGGTCGATCTGGCTCAGGCCGAACAACTCGTCGCCCAGGGTCAGGCCCAGTTGCAATTGCAGGGTGATGCCGCTGTCGGCGACTTCGATCTGCAACTGGTGGCCCAGGGCGCGCAGCAACTCACCGCAGCAGATCGCGTTGGTCAGGTAGTCGTCGCCGCTGTCTTCGGTGTGGAACAGCATCAGCGTGCTGCCATCGTTCAGGGTGTGCAGTTCGCTCTGATACAGCGACGCCGCCTGGTCAAGGCAGTCACGGTAACGTTTGAGCAGTTCCTCAAGGCGCGTGCGGGGCAGGCGACGCAGTTGATCCTGAGCGCCCAGTTGCACGGCGAGCACCGCGCTGTGCTGCGGCACGTTGGAAACCGCCGGTTTGGCCAGGGTGATCGGCGCGTTGTCTGCCGACTCGTCACGCAGGTCGGCGAACGCGTCATCGTCGTCATCGTCTTCGACGGTGCTGACACTGCGCTTTGGCGCAGGCTTAAGGCTGGCCACCGGCTTGGTTTCATCAAAACTTGGATCGCGCAGGTTACGCACTTCGAAGGCTGGATCAGCCTCTTCGTCGTAATCGACGTCGTCGAATTCAGGCTCCGGCACGGGCTCAGGCTCGGCCGGCTCCGGGGCGAAGTTGGCGTGCAACTGACGGGCGAGATCGCCGATTTCATCCTGACGCTCGATGGCCGGGGTGTATTCGTCGATATTGCGCAGCCACACCCGCAATTGCATCAGCGGCGTGGAGATGTGGCGACCCAGGCGCAGGCTCAAGGCCAGGGACAGTGCCAGCAAAATCGCACTCAGGATGCCCATGCTTTGCAGACTGATGGTCATCGGCTGCTGGAACTGATCCATGTCCAGGCTGATGCGCAGTTGCCCGGCGGTCACGTCCTGGAAGGTGATTTTGCTCTCATACATGCCTTCGGCTTCGCCCAACAGGCTGTGCTTGGGGCGCTGGCCGGACTCGGCGAGGATGCGGTTGTCCACGCTGTAGATAGCGGCGTGGGCCACCAGCTTGTTCTTGGTCAGGTTGTTGAGCAGCACGTTGAGGCTGAGGATGTCGTTGGACACCAGCAACTCGGTGGCCGAGGTGGCGGTCTGCGTGGTCAGGCTTTCGCCCAGCGCATCGGCCTGCTCGTGCATGGCCTGCTTGAACTGCAAACCCATCACACAGGCATAAATCACCAGGGCCAGAGCGACCAGGATCACGTTATGGCTGGCAATGCGCAATGCAATCGGTACACGGCGGTGGCGCAGTGCCCGGAAGATCAGCAGGAAGAAGTTATCGGTTTTTACTGGCGTGGGCCGGTTCACTTGAGCTCGGCTCTTTTGTCCGTGAAGTTGACGCGCAGTATAGCGACAGGCCCTAGACCGGCAAAGCGCTGACGGTGCCCGATGGTCACTGAAAGTGGGTAGAATGCGGTTTTTTTCCACCTGCGGGGGTGCGCCTTGCGCGAAATCGTCCTGATAAACATCACGGGAGTCGACCGACCGGGTCTGACTGCGGCCATTACCGGCGTTCTGGCCCAGGGTGGTGTGAACATTCTCGACATTGGTCAGGCGGTGATCCACGACACCCTGTCGTTCGGCATCCTGGTTGAAATTCCTGACACCGAGCAAGGCAAGTCGGTGCTCAAGGACATCCTGTTCAAGGGTTACGAACTCGACCAACAGGTGCGTTTCACCCCGGTGTCCGAAGAGGATTACCAGCAGTGGGTCGGCAATCAGGGCAAAAAACGCCATATCGTCACCCTGTTGACCCGCAAGGTCACCGCCGGGCAATTACAGGCTGTGAGCTCGATCACCGCCAAATACGGGCTGAACATCGACCATATCGATCGCTTGTCCGGGCGCATGCCCCTGGACACCCCGGCCGACAAGGGCAAGGGCTGCATCGAGTTCTCCGTGCGTGGCGAAGCGGCCGATCCGCAGGCCCTGCGCGCTGAATTCCTCAGCGTCGCCCAGGAACTGAACGTCGACATCGCCTTCCAGGAAGATTCGCTGTTCCGCCGTAACCGGCGCCTGGCGGTGTTTGACATGGACTCGACCTTGATCGAAGCCGAAGTCATCGACGAACTGGCCAAGGCTGCTGGCGTGGGCGATCAAGTCTCCGAAATCACCGAGCGGGCCATGGCCGGTGAACTGGACTTCCGCGCCAGCTTCAAGGAGCGCCTGGCCCTGCTTAAAGGGCTGGACGTTAGCGTGCTGGACTCCATCGGCGCCTCGCTGCGCCTGACCGAGGGCGCCGAAACCCTGTTCGCCGAACTCAAGCGCCTGGGCTACAAGACCGCGATCCTGTCCGGCGGCTTCACCTACTTCGCCAAGCAGTTGCAGGCGAAATTGGGCATCGACTACGTGTTCGCCAACGAGCTGGAAGTGGTGGACGGCAAGGTGACGGGCGTGGCGGTCGAGCCGATTGTCGATGCCCAGCGCAAGGCCGATCTGCTGAAAGAGCTGGCGCACAAGGAAGGTTTGCGGCTGGAGCAGACCATCGCGGTCGGCGACGGCGCGAATGATTTGCCGATGCTGGCGATTGCCGGGTTGGGCGTGGCGTTCCGCGCCAAGCCGTTGGTGAAGCAGTCAGCGAAGCAGGCGATTTCGACGCTTGGGTTGGATGGGGTGTTGTATTTGTTGGGCTTCAGGGATCGTGATGGGCAGCTCTGAGTTCTTGGTTTCCTGAGCGGTCCTCTGTGGCGAGGGGGCTTGCCCCCGTTCGGCTGCGTAGCAGACGCAAAACCTGTAAATGCGTTGTGCCTGAAATAACTCGATGGCAGGTTTGGGGCCGCTTCGCGACCCAACGGGGGCAAGCCCCCTCGCCACAGGGGTTTATGTCTCTCTTAAAGCGACTTCCACAACGAATCAAAATCCTCTTCCGCCCCGACCACGCCGCTCCCCGGGTTGTTTTCGGTTTTGCTCGCCTCCAGCGAGCGATAAGCAAACTGGTTGAAACTGTTGGTGCTCGACACCCGCCGATCCAGCCCGGCGCGGCGTTCCTGGCCGTTGGTGTTGATCAGCACCTTGTTGCCTTCCTGGAACGGCAAACGCGGGGCCAGCAGGGTGGCGGGCAGATCAATCGCGCTGATCGCCGGTAGCAACAAGCCGCGCAGATACTGACTGTGATCGTCCCGGGTGCGCACCAGTTGCAAGCCGCAGGGCTCGGCATACGGCGCGACCTGCTCGATGCCCATCTGGGTCCCTCCGCCCCGCACCTGGCGAATCCAGCGCACCACGGCGATGCTCCAGCCCTGGCCAGCAGCGTCTTCGATGCCGACCATTTCCCCGGCTTGCAGCTCGGGCGGCACGGCGCCGGGCCATGCCAGGCAATAACCGCCGGGGCTGTGGTTGATCACCGGCAAGGCGTAGGTCGGGAAGTGCCGGTTGCGGTCGGCGGCTTCGTGGCTGTCGTCGTTCTGCAACGTCGGGTATTCGATTTCTTCGTAGGGCAGCAGGTCGTTAGCGGTGCCATTGGGCCCGGCGTCGAACGCCTGACTCCAGTTGTCCTTGCCGCCGGCCGGTGCCGTCGCCGCAAACTGCGCCAGTCGCCCGGCGGGGTTTTTCAGGATGTCGCTGAACGAACGTTGCCCGCCCAGGTAGAAGTGCAACGCGCTCATGCCCACGCACAGGGTCAAGGTGCCGTTGCCGGCGGTGCGCTGGAAACTGCGCTCGGCGGCCTGGCCCCAGGCGGCGTTCAAGTGTTGCAAGGTATCGAGGTTCAGCCCGGTCGGGACGGGCAACGCGGTGTCGGTCGGGTTCAGCAGCCGGGCCTCGATGGCGGCCACCAGCGGCTGCGGATCAATTCCCAGCAAACTCGCCTGCTGCTCGGCGCGGAACTTGGACCGATAGCGTGGCCCGACATCGAGTTCCGGCGCCACCGCAAACAGCTCATTGCCCGGTTTGCCGGGGTGCAACTTGATCCATTTGCTCCAGGGTTCCAGCACCTCGGCGAGGCGGGCGATCTGGTTCTGGCGCAGTTGATTGCAGCGTGAGGCGCCCAGCAGCAGGGCGGCCACGTAGGTCTGCTCGATGCTCAGGTCGGGGGTCTCGCTGGCCAGTTCATCGCGCACGCTGATGTTTTGCAGCCGATGCTCGCAGCCGATTCGATACAACTGATGCAGCTCCAGCCACACCCCTTCCGGCACCGGGCAATACAGCTGGGTAGCGCGGATCAACGGGCCGTTCAGGCAATGGATCGCCCGTTGCAACGCCTGGGTCAGCAGCGGCGCGCGGTCCTTGCTGAAGCGTGGGGCGATGCGCATGACGATCTGTTTGTAGCCGATTGCCAAATGACTTTGCAGCGCCTGGCAGAGGTTGGCGATCTTGCGCGAACGCTCGTCGAGGACAATCGCCTGATGCAGGAAATGCCGCTCCAGGTGCTTGCAGACGTAATACACCTCGGGGCGCAGCAGTTCGAGCAATTGCAGGCGATTATCGCTGGGGGTCAGCAATTGATTGAGTTCGCTCAAGCCTTGATACAACTGGCGAGCGGTTTCGCCAATGTTGGCTTTGGGCAGGTTGGCGATCCAGCGCTTGAGGTCGCGCGGGGTGGCTTCGCAGAACGACAGGCGCAAGCCGGCGGGGATCGGTGCGCGCAGCAACAGTGTGGGCTTGTTCTCATTCATGCCGTGGAAAAACTCCAACCGGGAAATGGGCAGTGAATGGTCTGACTGTAGCACTTGCTGGTCGTTACCGTTTGTCTGCCAATTGAGTGAGGGCCGAGCGTCCGACTAATCTCTCAGGCGTGCGACTGGATACGCACAGTCGTACGGCCTGCTGCCTACGCAGAGCAGGTCTCTTTGTAACTTCAAGGAGATGAGGTTCATGTCTAGATACGTAGTGGCAAATCAATGGGGCGGTAGTTCGGCACCCTGGCATCCCGGTGGAGACTGGACGCTGGGCGCGCGGGACAACCAGAACGTTGTCGCGATCGAGATCAAGTCAGGCGATGGCGGCAAGAGTTTCACCGGCACCATGACGTATGCGGGTGAAGGTCCCATTGGCTTCAAGGCTCAGCGCACGGGCCAGAACCAGTACAACGTTGAAAATCAGTGGGGCGGCAACGACGCTCCATGGCACCCGGGTGGCAAGTGGGTCATCGGTGGTCGCGATAATCAGAACGTTGTGGCGTTGAGCGTGACCTCCAGCGATGGAGGGAAAAACCTCAGTGGCACCAATACCTACGCCAACGAAGGGCCGATCGGCTTCCGTGGACAGATAGAGTAACGGCACCACCGAGTGGTATCCGCCCCTTCGAAGACGTTCGAAAGGGCGGAACTGTGGTGAATGCCAGTCAGTGTAGAAGTGGAGCGCCGCAACCCATGTAGGTGCGAGCTTGTGTGGCGAGGGGGCTTGCCCCCGTTCGACTGCGAAGCAGTCGTAAAACCAATCGGTGCTTCTATATTTAGATCGCGTTGACTCGTTTTCAGGTGCGCTTCGCGCCCCAACGGGGGCAAGCCCCCTCGCCACAAAGGCTCGCCCGCAGGTTCTTCATTCGGCCATCCGGGATCAGGCGTTCGGCAAACCCAAAGCCTGGCCCATCTGCACCGGCGACGTCGCGCCGAGGCCTTCGACCCATTTCACTTGATCCGGCCCGAACAGCACGACCGCCGTCGAACCCAGTTTGAAGCGACCCAGTTCCGCACCTTTCTCCAGATGGATTGGCGCACGGGCGGCTTCGTCGTAGCGGAAAGTTTTCAGCTCGCGTTTCGGCGGCGTGACCAGCCCGGCCCACACGGTTTCAATCGATGCCACGATCATCGCGCCCACCAGCACCACGGCCATCGGCCCGCGTTCGGTGTCGAAGATGCACGCCACACGCTCGTTGCGGGCGAACAGCTCGGGGACGTTTTCGGCGGTGGTCTGGTTGACCGAGAAGATCCGGCCCGGGATGTAGACCATCTCGCGCAGGGTGCCGGCCAGCGGCATGTGCACGCGGTGGTAGTCCTTCGGCGACAGGTAGATCGTCGCGAAATCACCGCCCATGAACGGCGCGGCATTCGCGGTATCGCCACCCAGCAATTCCAGCACGCTGAAGCTGTGGCCCTTGGCCTGGAAGACGCGACCGTGTTCGATCGGGCCGAGTTGGCTGACCGCACCGTCGGCCGGGCTGAGGATCGCGCCCGGGGTTTCGTCCAGCGGCCGCGCGCCGTCTTTCAAGGCGCGGGTGAAGAACGCGTTGAAGTGCTCGTAGGCGGTCAGGTCTTCGACCAGCGCCTGGGACATGTCCACCTGATAACGCTTGGCGAACCACGCGGTGAAGGCATTCTTGAACCAGCGCACGCGGCATTCGGCGACGCAGCCGGCCAGTCGCGAGAGCAAGTGGTGAGGCAGCAGGTATTGGCTGAGGATAAACAGACGCTTATTCATTAACTGTCCTTAAAAACCTTAAATCTCTACGGGGGTGTCGGGATGGTTGCCCCATTCGCCCCAGGAGCCGGCGTAGCCTTTGACCCGCGGATAACCGAGGGACTTGGCCACTAGATAAGTGAAGCCAGAGCGGTGGTGGGTCTGGCAGTGAGTGATGATTTCTTTGTCTTTGGTGATGCCGAGTTGTTCGAGGATCTTCGGCATGTCGGTACGGATGCGCAGGTGACGCGACTGATCCATGCCGGCGGTCCATTCAAAATTGACGGCGCCCGGAATGTGCCCGGCCTTGGCCGCCAGCACTTTCTCGCCGGAGTACTCCAGCGGTCCACGGGCATCCCAGATCGCCAGGTCGGCGGCGCCGAGACGGCTTTGCAGGTACTCGCGGGTGGCGGTGGGTTCGTCGTGCAAGGTCAGTTTGACCGGGCCGCCGACCGGGGCCGGGACCTGGATCGACATCGGCAAGCCCGCCGCCAGCCAGGCTGGCAGGCCACCGTCGATGTAGTGATATTTGTTGTGGCCGATCACATCCAGCAACCAGATGAAACGCCCGGCCCAACCGCCGCCTTCGTCGTCATACACCACGTAGACCGCATCGGGGTTGTGGCCCAGTTCGCCGAACAATGTTTCAAGGGCCGCGTGGGTCGGCAGCAAGCCAGGCGCCGGAGCCTGGCCGAGCTGGGTGCGTTTCGGATCGACAAACCGCGCGCCGGGCAAATGCCCTTCGGTGTAGCGGGCGCTGCTGGTCAGGTCCACCAGAATCAGTTCGCGGGCGTCGAGGCGCGGGAGCAAGTCGCTCGGCTCGATCACCAGCGGCAAGCCAGAGAAGTCAGACATGTGAGGTCTCCAGGGCGAAAAAGGGAGGATTGTAGCGCAGCATCATTGGCCGCGGCTGCTAAAGGTACTCAGTGCCTTTTCGATGCACTGCGCGGTTTTGCCAAAGGCTTGCACGGTAATTTCCGAGAACGGCCCGCCACCCTGGTCCGCCACCACAATCATGATCACCCGGCCATTGTTGACCAGTGAGCGCAACAGCAAGTGTTCGCCGCTGAACTGCGAACGCAGGCTGGCGGGCAGCAGGGCGGAGAACTGGGCATTGTTGGCCGGCGTCAGGCGTACTTGGGCCTGCTGCGAGAGCAAACGCTGCAACACGCTGCTCTGGCTGACCAGGAAATTCAGGCCGGCGGCTTCTTTCGGCAACCCGGCGGTCTGGTGCACCCGCAGATTGGCGTGGGTGCGGTCGGCCATCAGGATCATCACCCGTCGCATGCCGCAGGCCACCAGTGCATCCCGGGCCGAGGTGGTCAGGTGCATCGCGTTGGAGAAGCGGCTCGGTTCCACCAGCAGCTCGGCGCATTGTTTGCGCCAATGGCTCAAATCTTCAGTGGTCGGTGCCGGGGCCGGCAGCAACCCGGCGTGAATACGGTTCATGCCCCACGGCCACAGCAGCGAAACCGCCGGGTGCCACAGATCCGGCATCGCATGCTGGCGGGCGCTGTTGGCGGCCTGTTGGTGCAACTGTTGCTGTACTTCGTCCATCGATATTTGCAGATAAAGACTGGTCAGGTACTGCCAGCGCTCAGCGTGCGGACAGTCCCAGGCCTGTTGCGCCGACAGCGCCAGACCGTTGGCCAGCAGCACGGTGTTGGCCGGCTGATTGAGCCAGCGGCGCAGGGTAGGATCGTCGTCGAGGCGGTTTTGCTGACGCAGCGGGTGCTCGCTGTCCCGGGCGATGCGCAGCACTTTGACCAATTCCCGCTGCTCGTTGAGCAGCAGGCGATAACCCTGTTGCACCCAGATCGGCAGCCGCCAGAGGTCCACCAGTGCCAGGCAGATTTCCAGCAGGCGTACGCCGAACAACTGCTTTTCGACTTTGCGCGCCGACTCGCCTTTATGGATGACCCGCAGTTCCCACTCTTCGAGCAAATGCGGGTGCGTCAGCGCCATTGGCCACAGCGGCGAGAGAAACAGCAGGCTGCCCCAATGAATGTCCTGCCACAGCCGCGCCAGGCGATTGGCGAAGAAGCCGTTGGCCTGTTGCGTCGCGTGCTGGCTGATCAGTTGCAGCTGGCGCAGGGCCTTGGGGATCTCGGATTGCGGTTCGGCGGGCAGGCGATCGAGCAGTTCTTCGGTGCGTTTCAGGCCGAGGCGATTGAGCGCCACGTCGAGGTTTTCCGCCGGCTCCGTCATGCTGCCGTGGGTGTGGCGGTTGGCCTCGCGAATCACGCTCAAGGCCAGGGCCGGGCTTTCCTGCATCAATTCGGCAATGTCGCGCAACGAGCTGCGGTTATTGCGAATGGCTTTGCAGACCCGGTCGTGACTCTCTTGCGGAACCGGCAGGCGCACGCCATCAAGAAGCTTGACCCAGCCTTCGAGAGTGGTCGGTTTTGGAGGTGGAACGTTCGTTTCGTTAGCCATGGCTGGACGGGATCATCATTGGCTGTAAACACGCCCGGCGCGGGCTAAATTGGCTTTTCGCCTGAACTGGCTATAGTCTGGCGCAGTTTTGCCGATAAGTAGAAGAAGAGATTTTTTAACTTCCGAATATGACCTTGAACCCGACTCAGTAAGTGCTCTCCTACCTATGGCTAAAATAATCGGCATCATCGTCGTATTCGCGAGCGTGCTCGGCGGATACGTGCTTTCCCATGGCAAAATCGCCGCCCTGATTCAGCCCTTCGAGGTGATGATCATCGGTGGTGCGGCCCTCGGTGCATTCCTGCAGGCCAACCCCGGCTACATGACCATGCACGTGCTCAAGAAATCCTTGAGCATGTTCAGTTCGCGTTTCAACCACACCTTCTATCTTGAAGTGCTGGGCCTGATCTACGAGATCCTCAACAAGAGCCGTCGCGAAGGCATGATGGCCATCGAAGGCGACATCGAAGATGCCGCTGCGAGCCCGATCTTCGCCAAGTACCCGACAGTCTTGAAAGACGAACGCATGACCGCGTTCATCTGCGACTACCTGCGCATCATGTCCTCCGGCAACATGGCTCCCCATGAGCTGGAAGGCCTGTTCGACATGGAACTCTACAGCCTCAAGGAAGACCTGGAGCACCCGTCCCACGCGGTGAACGGCATTGCCGACGCCATGCCCGGTTTCGGTATCGTCGCGGCGGTACTCGGTATCGTGGTGACCATGGCCTCCCTGGGCGAAGGCGACCAGAAAGCCATCGGCATGCACGTAGGTGCGGCGCTGGTCGGTACCTTCTTCGGTATTCTCGCGGCCTACGGTTTCTTCGGCCCGCTGGCCCATTCCCTGGCCCACGATGCCAAGGAAGAACTGAACGTCTACGAAGCCATCAAGGCCTCGCTGGTTGCCTCCGCTTCCGGCATGCCGCCATCGTTGGCGGTGGAGTTCGGGCGCAAGGTTCTGTACCCGGCGCACCGTCCTAGCTTCGCTGAGCTGGAACAAGCGGTTCGCGGTCGTTAAGCCATGGAAAATAACCAGCCGATAATCATCAAGCGCGTCAAGCGCATCGCCGGCGGGCATCACGGGGGCGCCTGGAAAATCGCCTTCGCTGACTTCGCCACGGCGATGATGGCGTTCTTCCTGGTGTTGTGGCTGCTGTCCACCGCCACGCCGGAACAGAAGATCGCCATCGCCGGTTACTTCAAAGACCCGGTCGGCTTCTCCGAAAGCGGCACGCCCTACATCATCGACCTGGGCGGCACGCCGACCCTGGCGCCGGAGAACACCCTCAACCCCGAGGTGAAATCCCAGCCCCAACCGGACAAAGTGACCGTCGATACCGATCAGGTCGAAGGCATGGCCGAACAGGTCGAGAAAGAACGCCTGGAATTGCTGCTGCAAGAACTGCAGAACAAGGTCGAAGAGAACCCGCAGTTGCAGAAGTTCAAGGACCAGATCCTGTTCGAGATCACGCCGAACGGCTTGCGCATCCAGATCATGGACGCGGATAACCGGCCGATGTTCGACTCGGGTTCGGCGCGCCTGAAACCGTATTTCGAAGACATCCTGCTGGCCATGGCCGACACCATTAAAGCGGTGCCGAACAAGATCAGCATCAGCGGCCATACCGACGCCAAGCCGTACACCGGCACCGGTGATTTCGGCAACTGGGAATTGTCGGCCAACCGCGCCAACGCCGCGCGCCGTGCCTTGGTGGCTGGCAGCTATCCGGAGTCGCAAGTGGCGCGGGTGGTGGGTTATGCGTCGTCGGCGTTGTTTGATCGGGAACATCCGTTCAACCCGGTCAATCGCCGGATCGACATTGTCGTGCTGACCAAGAAGGCACAGGCGGCCATCGAAGGGGCGCAAGGTGCCGATCCAACGACGCCGCCGGGGCAGGGCGCGCCGGGTGAAGCGCCAAACGCGCCAGCCACACCGGTTGATCCGAATGCGTTGCCTGCGGACAAGCAGCCGGTGCCGGCCCATGAGCTTCGCGAGCGGTTGAATCTGTTCGAGGACGCGGCGCCGAAGCCGGGTGATCCGGCTAAACCGGCGGAGCCACCCAAGCAATAACCTCAAAAAAGCCACGGTAATCGTGGCTTTTTTGTGTCTGGCGGCGTCACCACTGCACGTTTTTTTAGAATCAGGGAAGATCAGAGATGGAAAGACTCAAAGCCTATTTCCAGCGACACGGCAATGCGCCCTTCAAATTCGGTGAAGGCCGGGTCAGTGGCTACATCTCGGCCACGCTCGGGCTGCTGAGCCTGCTCGCAGTATTCTGCTTCCTGTTTCCCGAGTGGCTGACCACCGCCGAATTGCGCAAGGTCTACGACGAGCAGTTCGCACGCACCACGCTGTTGCTCGGGCTGGTGCTGTCGTTCAGCCTCGGCACCCTGAATATCCTGCTCAACAAGCGCAAGCGCCTGGGGATCACCGGGTTGGTGGCCTCGGGGCTGGCGGTGTTCCTCGGCGGCACCAATGTGCAGATCAGCTCGATCGGGCAGACCCCTTACTCGCTGGGGCTGGACTGGTTCGTCCTGGCCCTGCTGGTGTCGGCCATCGTTTTCATCCCCCTGGAAAAACTCTATTCCAAGGACCCCGAGCAAAACATCCTGCGCCCGCACTGGCGAACCGATCTGACCTATTTTTTCGTCAGCCACATGCTGGTGCAATTCATCCTGATCTTCATCACCGCCTCGTCGAGCTACGTGGCGGGTTGGGCGATGTCGTCGGATCTGCAGGCCAGCGTGCAAAGCCTGCCGCTTGTCGTACAGTTCTTCCTCGCCGTGCTGGTGGCCGACCTTGGTCAGTATTGGTTGCATCGTCTCTATCATGTGGTGCCGTGGCTGTGGCGCATCCACGCGGTGCATCACTCGAGCACGCACATGGATTGGCTTGCCGGTTCGCGGGTGCACTTTATCGAGATTCTGCTGACCCGTACCGGCGTGCTGGTGCCTCTGATGCTGCTGGGCTTTGCGCCGCAGGCGTTGAATGCCTATGTGATTCTGGTCGGCGTCCAGGCTGTGTTGGCTCATGCCAATGTGCGGATCAATGGTGGCTGGCTGAACTACGTGATGGTTTTGCCGCGTTATCACCATTGGCACCATGCGCGGCACAAGGATTACATCTACAAGAACTACGCGATTCACACGCCGTTGGTGGACATGCTGTTTGGTACGTTCAAGTTGCCCCCCAAGGAATGGCCGGTGCGCTACGGGGTGTTTGGCAAGGAGTTGCCGGGTGGGATTGTGCGTCAGCATCTTTATCCATTTCAGAAGCCTGAGCCGAAGGTCGTTGCGCCGAAGCCGCCGGCGGCGGTTTCCTGAGTTAGCGATGAAGCCGACAGTGATGTCGGCTTTTTTGTGCTTCTTCATTTTTCAACGTGGGCACGATCCCTGTAGGAGCGAGGCTTGCCCGCGAAGGCTTTGTGTCAGGCGCCGTGGTTTTTTGGGGGGGTACATATCCATTCCTGCGGTAACGGCCGCTTATGGTTTCGCTCTTACAGCGAGTCACTTTCGAGAAGCGCGAAAGTAACCAAAGCGCTTTTGCCCCTTTCGTTCGGTGCCTCGCTGTGGCTCGGCATGCCCTCGCTCCGGTCCTGCTTCGTGGGCCCGCCGCCATCGGCCATCCATGGCCGGGGGCGGCTAACCCGGCATCCATGCCGGGTTGCCCACTGCGCAGAACCTCCACTCGGCCTCTCGAGGGAGCGTGCACCGCAACAGCGCCGCGAGGCGGCCTGATAGCCGACCTGACTAGGGCGCGTGCGTTCTGCTGATCCATTTTCAGCGTGGGCACGATCCCTGTAGGAGCGAGGCTTGCCCGCGAAGGCTTTGTGTCAGGCGCCGGAGGATTTGGGGGGGTACATATCCATTCCTGCGGTAACGGCTGCCTATGGTTTCGCTCTTACAGCGAGTCACTTTCGAGAAGCGCGAAAGTAACCAAAGCGCTTTTGCCCCTTTTGTTCGGTGCCTCGCTGTGGCTCGGCATGCCCTCGCTCCGGTCCTGCTCCGTGGGCCCGCCGCCATCGGCCATCCATGGCCGGGGGCGGCTAACCCGGCATCCATGCCGGGTTGCCCACTGCGCAGAACCTCCACTCGGCCTCTCGAGGGGGCGCACATCGCACCGCGAGGCGGCCTGATAGCCGGCCTGGTTCGGGCGCGTGCGTTCTGCTGATCCATTTTCAGCGTGGGCACGATCCCTGTAGGAGCGAGGCTTGCCCGCGAAGGCGGCCTGGTAGCCGCCCCATCTTTTGCAGATGTACATCGATCAACTGTGGGAGCGAGCATGCTCGCGAAAGCTTTGTGTCAGGCACCGGGGGATGTGTACATATCCATTCCTGCGGTAACGGCTGCTTATGGTTTCGCTCTTACAGCGAGTCACTTTCGAAAAGCGCGAAAGTAACCAAAGCGCTTTTGCCCCTTTCGTTCGGTGCCTCGCTCCGGTCCTGCTTCGTGGGCCCGCCGCCATCGGCCATCCATGGCCGGGGGCGGCTAACCCGGCATCCATGCCGGGTTGCCCACTGCGCAGAACCTCCACTCCGCCTCTCGAGGGGGCGTGCACCGCAACAGCGCCGCGAGGCGGCCTGATAGCCGACCTGACTAGGGCGCGTACGTTCTCCTGATCCATTTTCAGCGTGGGCACGATCCCTGTAGGAGCGAGGCTTGCCCGCGAAGACGGCCTGATAGTCGACCTTATTGTCGGAGGGGCGCGTTTTCCTGTTGGATGCGGTTTGCTGGCGAGATGAGTGGTTGTAGGAACGGTCTGAAATTGCGGTTCGGGGTTCTCAGTCCTGCGAGCATCTGCCTATAGTTTCGCCCGTTGCTGCCAGTGCGGTGACCGATCTTAGCCGGTCGAATTACAGATGATATCTCTCGACCGTTAACGGAGTTTTGACCCCATGGCTAAGTACCACCCGCTCCAAGGCAATTTCAGCGTCGGCCCGACGCTGTACATCGACACCGAAGCCAAAGTCACTGACCTCCTCGAAACCGCCACCCACCGAATCAAAGCTGCCCGCAATCTGCTCAGCAGCGTCACCTGCCTGTGCGTCAAAGACGCTGAAGGTCACGATCTGGAGCATTTTGCCAATGCTGCGCATATGTTGATTCAGGATGGCTGTGACGCCTTGGATGCATTGGGTTGGAAGCTGGAAAAAGCAGTGCTTTGAAAACCAGAAAGCCGCGAGATGATCGCGGCTTTTTAGTGTTTGCTGGAAACGGCTGATCATTTTCATGGCATCACGAAAATGATCATGGCTACTTAGTAACTGGTTTCCGGCAAACTCGCGATGATCGAGCGATAGCTGTTCATCCGTTGCTGCTGCACACGCCCATCTTCCAACGCTTTGAGTAACGCACACCCCGGTTCACGATCATGTTTGCAATCGCGGAAGCGGCAGGTGCCGATCAAGTCGTTGAACTCGATGAACCCGGCTTCGACGTCGGCGCGGCTGACGTGGCCGAGGCCGAATTCGCGGATGCCCGGGGAGTCGATCAGTTCACCGCCGCCGGGGAAGTGGAACAACCGCGCGGTCGTCGTGGTGTGGGTGCCCTGGCCGGACAGTTCGGACAGCGGGCCGACGCGGGTTTCGACTTCCGGCAGCAGGCTGTTGACCAGCGAGGACTTGCCGACGCCGGACTGGCCGACGAAGACGCTGATGCGTCCGTCCAGTTGTTCCTGCAATTGCTCCATGCCGTTGCCGTGGTGGGCCGACACTTCGAGCACCGGGTAGCCGAGTGTGCGGTAGACCGCGAGCAAGGCGTTCAGGGCCGGGGCGTTCTGTTCGTCGATCAGGTCGAATTTGTTGAGCAGCAGCAGCGGACGAATCCCGGCGTGCTCAGCAGCGACCAGATAGCGGTCGATCAGGTTGGCGTGGGGCTCGGGCAGCGGGGCGAAGACGATGACGATCATGTCGACGTTGGCCGCTACGGGTTTGAGCTGGCCACGGCTGTCCGGGCGGCAGAGTTCGGTTTTACGCGGCAGTTGCGCCACGATTACACCGATGCCCTGGTTGCCGGCACGCCAGACCACCTGATCGCCGGTCACCAGCGCGGGCAGGTTGGCGCGCAAGTGGCAACGGAACACTTCGCCGGCCAGCTCGCCTTCAAGCGCTTCGACTTCGACCTGCACACCGAAGTGCGCGATCACCAGGCCCGTCTGTTCCGGACCCAGGTCGCCGCCCTCAAGTGCCTCGACAGCCGAGGACTCGCGTTTGGCGGCGCGGGCAGCGCGTTCGCCCTGAATTTTTTCGATGCGCCAGTTTTGACGACGATTGAGTTGGCGTTTGGCCATGGGTGTTCCGTATCAAGAATGCAGCGATTAGGTAAAACGGCCGCGAGTTTAGCACGCCCGGCCACTTGCCTAGGCTAAACTGCGCAGCATTGCCTAGGAGCCGACACATGCAAAACCCGCAGAATCTGATCTGGATCGACCTGGAAATGACCGGTTTGAACCCTGATACCGACGTCATCATCGAGATGGCGACCATTGTCACCGACAGTGACCTGAACACCCTGGCCGAAGGCCCGGTGATCGCGATCCACCACAGCGACGCGATCCTGGCCGGCATGGACGAGTGGAACACCCGTCAACACGGCGGCTCGGGCCTGACCCAGCGCGTGCGCGACAGCCGCATCAGCATGGCCGAAGCCGAGGCCGAAACCATCGCCTTCCTGGAAAAATGGGTGCCGAAGGGCAAGTCGCCGATCTGTGGCAACAGCATCTGCCAGGACCGTCGCTTCCTTTATACGCACATGAAAGCGTTGGAAAGCTACTTCCACTACCGCAACCTCGACGTGTCGACCCTCAAAGAACTGGCTGCACGCTGGGCGCCGGACGTGCGCGACAGCTTCCAGAAGGGCAGCACGCACCTGGCGCTGGACGATATCCGCGAGTCGATTGCTGAGTTGCAGCATTACCGTAAGCATTTCATCAAGTTCTGATCCTGCGGTGCCTTTGTGGCGAGGGGGCTTGCCCCCGTTCGGCTGCGAAGCAGTCGTAACACCTGAGAATGCGGTGTGACTGGCGGAATGCAGGGGAGTGCTTCGCACTCCAACGGGGCCAAGCCCCCTCGCCACAGGTCCCAGTGGTTTCTGTTGCCCCCTTTTGGTGCCGCGACTAAATGGCTAGACTGCGCGCCTTCCTGCCAGGACCGCCACCATGTTGCTGATGCTCTACCTGATTGCCATCACCGCCGAAGCCATGACCGGCGCCTTGTCTGCCGGCCGTCGGGGCATGGACTGGTTTGGTGTGGTACTGATCGCCTGCGTCACGGCGTTGGGCGGCGGTTCGGTGCGTGACGTGTTGCTCGGCCACTACCCCCTGACCTGGGTCAAGCACCCGGAATACCTGATCCTGACCTCGGTCGCCGCGATGTTCACAGTCTTCGCCGCGCGCTGGATGCGGCACCTGCGCTCACTGTTTCTGGTGCTCGATGCCGTGGGTCTGGTGGCGTTCACCCTGATCGGCTGCATGACTGCGCTGGAAATGGGCCACGGCATGTTGGTGGCCTCGGTCAGCGGTGTGATCACCGGGGTATTCGGCGGCATCCTCCGGGATATCTTCTGCAACGATATCCCGCTGATCTTCCGTCGCGAGCTCTACGCCAGCGTCTCGTTCGCGGCCGCGTGGTGCTACATGCTCTGCATCTATCTGGAATTACCGGGGGAGCAGGCGATCCTGATCACCTTGTTCGGCGGGTTTTTGCTGCGGTTGCTGGCGATCCGGTTTCATTGGGAAATGCCGAAGTTCGTCTACAACGACGAAGCCTGATTTACACAGGGTCCCTTTAGGAGCTGCCGAAGGCTGCTCCTACGCTAGACCGTGTTGTTTCAACGCCCACTCCACATGTTCGCGCACCAACTCTGACGGATATTCCCGGCGCGCCTTCAACGCCTCCAACACCGGAATACTCGACGGCGCATTACCCAACCCCACCGCCAGATTGCGCAACCAGCGCTCATAACCGGCGCGGCGTAACGGTGAACCTTCGGTACTGCTGAGAAACTTGTCTTCGTCCCACATGAACAACTCGGCCAATTGCGCATTGTCCAGATTGTGCCGTGGCTTGAAGTCGCTTTCCCCGGACGGACGGGCGAAGCGGTTCCACGGGCAGACGATCTGGCAATCATCACAGCCGAACACCCGATTGCCGATCAGCGGTCGCAAGTCTTCCGGGATCGCGCTTTTCAGTTCGATGGTCAGGTAGGAAATGCAGCGCCGGGCGTCCAGTACGTAAGGGCCGACGAAAGCGTTGGTCGGGCAAATGTCCAGGCAGGCGGTGCAGCGGCCACAGTGTTCGGTGCTGTGGGGCGGGTCTTCCGGCAGCGGCAGATCGACAAACAGTTCGCTGAGGAAGAAGTAACTGCCGGCCTTGCGATTCAAGACCAGGGTGTTTTTGCCGATCCATCCCAGGCCAGCCTTCTCGGCGATGGCTTTTTCCAGCACCGGGGCGCTGTCGACGAAGGCGCGGAAACCGAAGGGGCCGATCTCGGCCTGAATTTTATCCGCCAGTTGTTGCACACGTTTACGGATCAATTTGTGGTAGTCGCGGCCCAAGGCATAACGCGATACGTAGGCTTTTTCCGGTTGGGCGAGTAATTGCGCCATTTGCGTGTCGCCGGGCAGGTAGTCCATGCGCAGCGACACTACACGCAAAGTGCCGGGCACCAGTTCTTCCGGGTGCGAGCGTTTGCTGCCGTGGGCGCCCATGTAGTCCATTTCGCCGTGGTAGCCGGCTGCGAGCCAGCGCTCCAGGTGCTGCTCATGCTCGGCGAGGTCCAGGCCGCTGATGCCGACTTGCTGGAAGCCCAGCTCGCGGCCCCAGTCCTTGATGGATTGGGCGAGGGCGGGCAGGTCTGTAGTAATAGCGGGCATGAGACGAGAGAAACCGGAGCTGAGGTGCGTATAATTCTGCCAGACATCGGAGCCCGAAGACGCATGCCGCACACTAAAGATGATTTACCCGACGCGCTGTACAGCGCCGCGCAAGTGCGAGGGCTCGATGCGAGCCTGATCGCGGCCGGCACGCCGGGCTTCGAATTGATGCAGCGGGCGGCGCGAGCGACGTGGCGGGCGTTGGTCCGTCAGTGGCCGACGGCCAACGAATTGACTGTGCTGGCGGGTCACGGCAATAACGCAGGCGACGGTTATCTGGTGGCGGTATTGGCCCAGCGTGCCGGATGGCAAGTGCGGGTGCTGGCGGTCGGTGAGCCCCAGCGATTGCAAGGTGATGCGGCGCGGGCTCATGCCGAGGCCTTGAGCGAGAGCGTAATTATCGAAGCCTGGACTGCCGACACCGAGTTGCGCGGCATCATCCTCGATGCCTTGCTCGGCACCGGCCTGACGGGCGAGGTCCGTGAGCCCTACGCCAGCGCCATTGCCGCGATCAATGCCAGTGGCTTGCCGGTGGCGGCGGTGGATATCCCATCGGGACTGTGCGCCGATACCGGTCGCCTGCTCGGCGCGGCGGTTCGGGCGGATCTCACCGTGACGTTTATCGGCTTGAAGCTGGGCCTGTTCACTGGTGATGCGGCGGACGTGGTCGGTGAACTGGTGTTCAACGATTTACACGCCGATCCGCAAATTCTTGAGAGCGCCGCGATCAGCGCCCGTCGTTTAGGCGCTAATAACCTGCCGCTCCTGGCCCCTCGGGCACCAACCTCCCATAAAGGCAAATTCGGTAATGTGCTGCTGATCGGCGGTGATCGCGGTTTTGGCGGCGCGATCCTGCTGAGTACGCAAAGTGCGCTTCGCAGTGGCGCGGGCATGGTGTCCGTGGCCACTCGCAGCGAACATGTGCCCGCTGCGTTGGCGAGAATCCCGGAGGCGATGGTGCTTGGCACCTCGTCATCCAATCAGCTGATGGGTTTGCTGGAAAAAGTATCCGTATTGGTGGTCGGCCCCGGTCTCGGTCAGGCCGGTTGGGGCCGCAGCCTGCTGTCCGCAGCGGCCAGCGCGCCGTTGCCGCAAGTCTGGGACGCCGATGCGCTGAACATGCTCGCCGAAGAACAGGTGAAACTGCCCATCGATTGCATCATCACCCCGCATCCGGGCGAAGCGGCGCGTTTGCTCGGCATCAGCACCGCACAAGTACAGGCCGACCGTCCCGCCGCCGCACACGCATTGAGCAAAAAATACACAGCAGTAGTCATTCTGAAAGGCGCCGGCAGCCTGATCGCCAGTCCCGACGGGCGGTTGTCGGTGTGTCATCAGGGCCATCCGGCGATGGCTACGGCTGGGTTGGGCGATGTGCTGGCCGGTCTGGTCGGCGCCTTGCTCGCCCAAGGCATGAACGCTTTCGATGCTGCCTGCCTGGCGGTCTGGCTTCACGCCAATGCCGGCGCGCAACAAGGTAAATCGGGCCGTGGGCTGGCGGCCAGTGATCTGATTCCGGCCATTCGTCAGTTGTTGGAGGAGCGAGCACCGTGTCTGAAGTAACCCTGTACCTGGCTGATGAAGAGGCGATGACCGCATTCGGTGCTCGCATAGCAAAAACCACACAAGGGCACGGTCTGATTTTTCTCGAGGGCGATCTGGGCGCGGGCAAAACCACGCTGTCCAGGGGCATCATCCGGGGCTTGGGGCATGTGGGCGCGGTAAAAAGTCCGACCTTCACCCTGGTCGAGCCCTACGAGATTGGCGACATCCGTGCCTTCCATTTCGACCTGTATCGACTGGTCGATCCGGAGGAACTGGAATACCTCGGCATCCGCGATTACTTCGATGACGATGCCATGTGTCTGATTGAATGGCCCCAGAAGGGTGCAGGCTTTTTGCCAAAGCCCGACCTGACCATTACCATTAGCCCGCAAGACAGCGGGCGTTCGCTGAAAATTTTGTCCCAGGGCTCGCGTGGCGAGTCGTGGTGTGCCGCTTTGGCATTGGAAACTAATTAAATGATGGGGTCAGGTATGCGCTTTCGCGCGATGGTAGCTGCCGTAGGATTGTTGTTTTTGGCGGTGACCGTCGACGCTGTGGCCGAAACGAAGGTCAACAGCGTTCGCCTGTGGCGAGCTCCGGATAACACACGACTGGTGTTCGACCTCTCGGGGCCGGTACAACACAGCGTTTTCACCCTGACTTCGCCGGATCGGCTGGTCATCGACATCAACGGCGCGACCCTCGGTGCGCCGCTCAACGTCAACGCCTCCAACAGCCCGATCACCGCCATGCGTTCGGCCCAGCGCACGCCGACCGACTTGCGGGTGGTCATCGACCTGAAAAAAGCCGTCACGCCGAAAAGCTTCACCCTGGCGCCGAACGGCCAGTATGGCAATCGTCTGGTGGTCGACCTGTTTGATAGCGCCGAAGCCGCTGCCCCGATTCCGCCGCCGACCAACGTCGCGACCGTGGCCCCGGTGCCAGTGACCCCGATCGATCCGCCGGTGAAACTGCCGCCGGCTCCGGCGGGCAAACGCGACATTATTGTGGTGATCGATGCCGGCCACGGCGGCGAAGACCCGGGCGCTTCGGGCTCGCGCGGTCAGCATGAGAAAGACGTGGTGTTGGCCATCGCCCGTGAGTTGCAGCGCCAGGTCAACGGCATGAAAGGCTTCCGCGCCGAACTGACCCGCACCGGCGACTACTTCATCCCGTTGCGTGGCCGTACCGAAATCGCCCGCAAGAAAGGCGCCGACCTGTTCGTCTCGATCCACGCCGACGCCGCGCCGTCTTCGGCGGCCTTCGGTGCCTCGGTGTTTGCCCTGTCGGATCGCGGCGCCACGTCGGAAACGGCCCGTTGGCTGGCCGACAGCGAAAACCGTTCCGACTTGATCGGTGGTGCCGGCAGCGTCAGCCTCGACGATAAGGACCGCATGCTGGCCGGCGTACTGCTCGATTTGTCGATGACGGCGTCCCTGACGTCCAGTCTGAACGTTGGTCAAAAAGTCTTGAGCAACATCAGCCGCGTCACGCCGTTGCACAAACAACGGGTGGAGCAGGCCGGGTTCATGGTGCTGAAATCGCCGGACATCCCATCGATCCTGGTGGAAACCGGCTTCATCTCCAATACTAACGAAGCGAACAAGTTGTCCGGGGCGAGCCATCAGCAGGCCCTCGCGCGTTCCATCAGCGCCGGTGTTCGCCAGTTCTTCCAGCAGAATCCGCCACCGGGCACCTACATCGCCTGGCTGCGTGATTCCGGCAAGATCGCCCAAGGCCCACGCGACCATCGCGTCAGCCCCGGCGAAACCCTGGCGATGATCGCCGTGCGTTACCAGGTGTCCCCAGCGACCCTGCGCAGCGCCAACAACCTGAAAAGCGATGAGCTGAAGATCGGTCAGACTCTGACCATTCCCGGCACTGAACTGGCGGCCAAAGAATGAATCAGGCGCTGACCAATACCGCTCGTATCGAGCTGCTCAGCCCGCGACTGGCGAACCAGATTGCCGCCGGTGAGGTGGTTGAGCGCCCGGCTTCGGTGATCAAGGAATTGCTGGAAAACAGCCTCGACTCCGGCGCCAAACGCATCGACGTCGATGTCGAGCAGGGCGGCGTCAAGTTGCTGCGAGTGCGCGACGACGGCAGCGGCATTTCCGCCGATGACCTGCCGCTGGCCCTGGCGCGACACGCCACCAGCAAAATTCGTAACCTTGAAGACCTCGAACAGGTGATGAGCCTCGGGTTTCGCGGCGAAGCGCTGGCGTCGATCAGCTCCGTGGCGCGACTGACCCTGACGTCTCGCACCAAAGATGCCGATCAAGCCTGGCAAGTCGAAACCGAAGGCCGGGACATGGCGCCGCGCGTGCAACCGGCGGCTCACCCGGTCGGTACTTCGGTGGAAGTGCGCGACCTGTTTTTCAATACCCCGGCCCGGCGCAAGTTTCTCAAGACCGAAAAAACCGAATTCGATCACCTGCAAGAAGTGATCAAGCGCCTGGCCCTGGCACGCTTCGACGTGGCGTTCCATTTGCGCCACAACGGCAAAACCATCCTCAGCCTGCACGAAGCCCATGACGACGCGGCCCGCGCCCGGCGTGTGGCGGCGATTTGCGGCTCGGGGTTCCTGGAGCAGGCGCTGCCGATCGAAATCGAGCGCAATGGCCTGCATTTGTGGGGTTGGGTCGGCTTGCCGACGTTCAACCGCAGTCAGGCGGACTTGCAGTATTTCTTTGTGAACGGCCGTGCGGTGCGCGACAAACTGGTGGCCCACGCGGTGCGCCAGGCGTATCGCGACGTGCTGTTCAACGGCCGGCATCCGACCTTCGTGCTGTTTTTCGAAGTCGATCCGGCGGGCGTCGACGTCAACGTGCACCCGACCAAACACGAAGTGCGCTTCCGTGACGGGCGCATGGTTCACGATTTCCTCTACGGCACCTTGCACCGCGCCTTGGGCGATGTGCGGCCGGAAGATCATCTGGCGGCGCCGGTGGCGACGGCCATTGTTCGGCCTACCGGCATCGATGCCGGCGAGTTCGGTCCACAGGGCGAAATGCGCCTCGCGGCCAATGCTTTGCTGGAACAGCCCCAGGCGCAGCCGACCTTTAATACGACGGCGGGCTCGGGTGCTGGCGCCGGTTATCAATATCAGTACACACCAAAGCCTCAATCCGGCGTGCCGGTGGCTGAGGCTCAAGCGGCGTATCGCGAATTTTTCGCGCCGTTGCCGGAAGCCAATGCAGTTGCGCTGCCGGCCGGGCAAGATGATATTCCGCCGTTGGGTTACGCACTGGCGCAGCTCAAGGGCATTTATATCCTGTCGGAAAACGCCCAGGGCCTGGTGCTGGTGGACATGCACGCCGCCCACGAGCGGATCATGTATGAACGCCTGAAAGTGGCCATGGCCAGCGAAGGCTTGAGCGGCCAACCGCTGTTGGTGCCGGAATCCCTGGCGGTGAGCCAGCGCGAAGCCGATTGCGCCGAAGAGAACGTCGCGTGGTTCCAGCGCCTGGGCTTTGAATTGCAGCGCCTGGGCCCGGAAACCCTGGCGATCCGGCAGATCCCGGCGTTGCTCAAGCAGGCCGAAGCCAATCGCTTGGTCAGCGACGTACTGGCCGATCTGATGGAATACGGTACCAGCGACCGGATCCAGGCGCACTTGAACGAACTGCTCGGCACCATGGCCTGCCACGGTGCGATCCGGGCCAATCGGCGCCTGGCGATACCCGAAATGAACGGTCTGCTGCGGGACATGGAAAACACCGAACGCAGCGGTCAATGCAACCATGGCCGACCGACCTGGACCCAATTGGGCCTGGACGATCTGGACAAACTGTTCTTGCGCGGTCGTTGATGAGCCAGCTCCCTCCAGCGATTTTCCTGATGGGCCCGACCGCAGCGGGCAAGACCGACCTGGCCATCGAGCTGACCAAAGTCTTGCCGTGCGAGCTGATCAGTGTCGATTCGGCGCTGGTCTACCGAGGCATGGACATCGGCACTGCCAAGCCTTCCAAAGAAATTCTGGCCGAGTTCCCGCACCGGTTGATCGATATTCTCGACCCGGCCGAGAGCTATTCCGCCGCGGATTTCCGTCGAGATGCCCTTGAGGCGATGGCCGAGATCACTTCGCGGGGAAAAATTCCGCTGCTTGTAGGCGGCACGATGCTCTACTACAAGGCTTTGGTCGAAGGACTGGCGCAAATGCCGGCGGCCGATCCCGAGGTTCGCGCGCAAATCGAAGAAGAGGCTGAACGCCTTGGCTGGCAAGCCTTGCACGACCAATTGGCAGTAATTGACCCGGTTTCTGCGGCGCGCATTCACCCGAACGATCCCCAACGCCTCAGTCGAGCGCTGGAAGTTTATCGCGTGAGCGGTCAGAGCATGACCGAGCTGCGCCTCATACAATCTGCGCAAAGTACTGAAGCAGCCGCTTCGGGACTGCAACAATTGCCCTATACTGTCGCGAACTTGGCTATCGCCCCGGCAAATCGCCAGGTACTGCACGAGCGTATTAAACAAAGATTCACAAATATGTTGGAACAGGGATTCATCGACGAGGTCGTAGCCCTGCGTACGAGAAGTGACCTGCATTCAGGGTTGCCATCCATACGCGCTGTAGGGTACCGACAAGTTTGGGACTACCTGGATGGCAAGCTGACGCAAGCCGAGATGCAGGAGCGTGGAATCATTGCCACGCGCCAATTGGCAAAGCGCCAGTTCACCTGGCTGCGCAGTTGGGCTGATTTACATTGGTTGGACAGCCTGGATTGCGACAATCTGCCGCGCGCCTTGAAATACCTCGGGACCATCTCCATATTGAGCTGAGTCCTTGCAATTGCCGTCTATCCTTGGGGGTGTGACGGCCACAAGCCATCTGTTTACCTATTTTTTATATTGAATCCTTAAAGGAGTGCGGCACATGTCAAAAGGGCATTCGCTACAAGACCCTTACTTGAATACTTTACGTAAAGAGAAAGTTGGGGTGTCCATCTACCTGGTCAACGGGATCAAACTGCAAGGCACGATCGAGTCTTTCGACCAGTTCGTCATCCTGCTGAAAAACACCGTTAGCCAAATGGTTTACAAGCACGCTATCTCGACAGTGGTACCGGTTCGTCCAATTCGTCTGCCTAGCGCAACCGAATCGGAAGCGGGTGACGCTGAGCCAGGTAACGCCTGATAGGAGTCTCCTTTGTTCTTTGAGCGCCACGGTGGTGGTGAACGAGTGATCCTCGTTCACTTGGATGGACAGGACCCTGAGGCGCGCGAAGATCCGCAGGAGTTTCAGGAATTGGCTAATTCGGCTGGCGCCGAGACCGTTGCGTTTTTTAACGTGCCGCGTCATCGGCCAACTGCCAAATTCCTGATTGGCAGCGGCAAGGTCGAGGAACTGCGCGACCTGGTCCATGCCAAAGAGGCCGATCTGGTCATCTTCAATCACATCCTCACGCCCAGTCAGGAACGTAACCTCGAACGTGTTTTCGAGTGTCGCGTGATCGACCGTACCGGTCTGATTCTCGATATTTTTGCCCAGCGCGCCCGTACCCATGAAGGCAAGCTCCAGGTCGAACTGGCCCAGCTTGACCACATGAGCACACGGCTGGTTCGTGGCTGGACTCACCTTGAGCGTCAGGGTGGCGGTATCGGTATGCGTGGCCCGGGCGAAACCCAGTTGGAAACCGACCGCCGTCTGCTGCGTGTTCGCCTGCGACAGATCAAGGGTCGGCTGGAAAAAGTGCGCAGTCAGCGGGAACAGTCGCGACGCGGCCGCACGCGTGCGGATATTCCTACCGTGTCCCTGGTGGGGTATACCAACGCCGGCAAATCCACGCTCTTCAATAACGTGACGAAATCCGACGTGTACGCGGCTGACCAGTTGTTCGCCACGCTGGACCCGACCTTGCGCCGTCTGGAACTCGACGACCTGGGGCCGATTGTCCTGGCCGACACGGTGGGTTTCATCCGCCACTTGCCGCACAAACTGGTCGAGGCATTTCGGTCTACGCTCGAAGAGTCGAGCAACTCGGACCTGCTGTTGCACGTGATCGATGCGGCCGAACCGGATCGCATGTTGCAGATCGAGCAGGTGATGGTGGTGCTGGGCGAGATTGGAGCCCAGGACTTGCCGATCCTTGAGGTCTATAACAAACTCGATTTGCTTGAAGGCGTTGAGCCACAAATCCAGCGTGATGAAAACGGCAAGCCCCAGCGGGTCTGGCTGTCGGCGCGTGATGGCAGTGGTCTGGAATTGCTTGAGCAAGCCATTGCCGAGTTGCTGGGCGGTGATTTGTTTGTTGGCACCTTGCGCTTACCGCAACGTTTTGCTCGACTGCGTGCGCAGTTTTTCGAACTCGGTGCGGTACAGAAAGAAGAACACGACGAAGAGGGCATCAGCCTGCTGGCCGTCCGCTTGCCTCGGGTCGAGTTGAATCGACTGGTGAGCCGCGAAGGCCTGCAACCGATGGACTTCCTCGAGCAACACACTTTGCAATAAAAGCCTGAGAAAGCGGTTGTGCCGTGGTGACAGGCATTCTGTAGCATTGGTCGGCGCGCCGTGGGTGCGTCTTTGCTTTATCAGATGGAGAGCGCTATGGCTTGGAATGAGCCGGGTGGCAACTCGAATAATCAGGATCCTTGGGGTGGCAAGCGCCGCAATAACGGCGACCGCAAGGGGCCACCGGATCTCGACGAGGCCTTCCGAAAGCTGCAGGAAAGCCTGAACGGGTTGTTCGGTGGTGGTAAAAAACGCGGTGATGACGGCGGTGGTTCGGGCAAGAGTGGCGGCTTCGGCGGCCTGCTCGGCATCGGCCTGGTCGTGCTCGCTGCCGTCTGGCTGTACAGCGCGGTCTACGTGGTCGACGAGCAGGAGCAAGCCGTGGTGCTGCGCTTCGGCAAGTACTACGAAACCGTCGGCCCGGGCCTGAACATCTACTTCCCGCCGATCGACAAGAAGTACATGGAAAACGTCACGCGTGAGCGTTCGTACACCAAGCAAGGCCAGATGCTGACTGAAGACGAGAACATCGTCGAAGTGCCGCTGACCGTGCAGTACAAGATCAGCAACCTGCAGGACTTCGTGCTGAACGTCGACCAGCCGGAAATCAGCCTGCAGCAAGCGACCGACAGCGCCTTGCGTCATGTGGTGGGTTCCACCGCCATGGACCAGGTCCTGACCGAAGGTCGTGAGTTGATGGCCAGCGAAATCAAGGAACGTTTGCAGCGTTTCCTCGATACCTATCGCACCGGTATCACCGTCACCCAGGTCAACGTACAGAACGCAGCCGCACCGCGTGAAGTCCAGGAAGCCTTCGATGACGTGATCCGAGCCCGTGAAGACGAGCAGCGTTCGCGCAACCAGGCTGAAACCTACGCCAACGGCGTCGTGCCGGAAGCCCGTGGCCAGGCCCAGCGTATCCTTGAAGATGCCAACGGTTACCGCGACGAAACGGTCTCGCGCGCCAAGGGTGAGGCGGATCGTTTCACCAAGCTGGTCGCCGAGTACCGCAAGGCCCCTGAAGTTACCCGCGAGCGTCTGTACCTGGACACCATGCAAGAAGTCTTCACCAACACCAGCAAGGTTCTCGTGACCGGCAACAAGAATGGTCAGAGCAATCTGCTGTACTTGCCGCTGGACAAGATGATCGACAGTGGCCGCAGCACCAGCGCACCGGTAACGGGCGCGGCAGCCAGCAGCAATGAAGCGAATGCCCGTGCAGCCGCTGATCTGCAACAACAGCAAGCACGTACCAGGGAGAGTCGCTGATGAGCAATAAATCGCTGATCGCCCTTATTGTCTGCGTCGTCGTGGCGATCGCAGCCTGGAACTGCTTCTACATCGTGGGTCAGACCGAGCGTGCGGTAATGCTGCAATTCGGTCGTGTGGTCCAGGCCGATGTTCAGCCGGGCCTGCATGTGAAGGTGCCTTACGTTAACCAGGTGCGCAAATTCGACGCACGCCTGATGACGCTGGATGCACCGACACAACGCTTCCTGACGCTGGAAAAGAAAGCCGTCATGGTCGATGCCTACGCCAAGTGGCGCGTGAAAGATGCCGAGCGCTTCTACACCGCGACATCCGGCCTCAAGCAGATTGCCGATGAACGTCTGTCCCGTCGTCTGGAATCGGGCCTGCGTGACCAGTTTGGTAAGCGCACCCTGCACGAGGTGGTTTCCGGTGAACGTGACGCGCTGATGGCTGACATCACCGCTTCGCTGAACAAGATGGCGGAAAAAGAGCTGGGTATCGAGGTTGTCGATGTCCGGGTCAAGGCCATCGACCTGCCGAAAGAAGTAAATCGCAGCGTGTTCGAACGTATGAGCACCGAGCGTGAGCGTGAAGCTCGCGAGCACCGCGCCAAGGGTAACGAGCTGGCCGAAGGCATCCGTGCCGACGCCGATCGTCAACGCCGCGTGTTGCTGGCCGAAGCCTATCGTGAATCCGAAGAGGTTCGCGGTGACGGTGACGCCCAGGCGGCTTCGATCTACTCCAAGGCCTACGGCCAGGACCAGGAGTTCTACGCGTTCTACCGTAGCCTGCGTGCCTACCGTGAAAGCTTCGCGAACAAAACCGACGTCATGGTCCTGGACCCAGGCAGCGACTTCTTCCGTTACCTGGAAAAAGCCAAGCCTTGATACGGCGTTGACCTGAATCATCCCCCGCCTGGCGGCTAAAACCTCGGGCGGGGTGATCCTTTGGGAAAACGTGTGTATGATGCGGCAGCCGGGAAATTCCCGGCTTTTTTGCGTCTGCACGTTTGATTGTGGTTTTTTGCAGGCGCCCGAGTTGAAAGACTCGACAGGTTTTTCGAGGAAAGTGGTTGGCGAAGCCGGTTTCAGGCTTTTCGCCACGTCGTTCATGCGCGTTGTTTGCACATGGGCCGATCATTTTCTGCTTCACTCAAGGCTCGCCCAACGGCTGGCCGCCCGGATCATAGGGGAATGGCGTAATGGCAACGGTAGACCGCTGGCTGCTGCCAGATGGCATCGAAGAAGTACTGCCACCAGAAGCGGCGCGCATTGAAGTCGCGCGTCGTCAGGTGTTGGATCTGTTCCAGAGCTGGGGTTACGAGTTTGTCGTGACTCCCCATATCGAGTACCTGGAATCCCTGCTGACCGGCGCGGGCCAGGACCTGGATCTGCGTACCTTCAAGGTCATCGACCCGCAATCGGGCCGGCAGATGGGTTTCCGTGCTGACATCACGCCGCAAGTGGCGCGCATCGATGCGCACACCCTGCGCCGCGAAGGTCCGAGCCGTCTGTGCTACGCCGGTAGCGTGCTGCATGCGCAGCCGCGGGCCTTGTCGTCGTCGCGCAGCCCGATCCAGTTGGGCGCCGAGTTGTACGGCGATGCCAGCCCGAGCAGCGACGTGGAAGTCATCAGCCTGATGCTGGCCATGCTGCAACTGGCCGATGTGCCGGATGTGCACATGGATCTCGGCCATGTCGGCATCTACCGTGGCCTCGCTCGCGCCGCCGGTTTGTCCGGTGAAACCGAGCAGCAATTGTTCGACGCATTGCAACGCAAGGCCATCGACGAGGTCATTACCTTGACCGAAGGCCTGCCCGCCGATCTGTCGGGCATGCTGCGGGCGTTGGTCGACCTGTGTGGCGGGCGTGAAGTATTGAGCGCTGCCCGTGAGCGCCTGGCCAATGCGCCGGCGCCGGTACTCGCTGCGCTGGAAGACTTGCTGGCCATCGCCGATCGTCTGTCCACGCGTTTCCCGGAGTTACCGCTTTACTTCGATCTGGGTGAATTGCGCGGCTACCACTACCACACCGGTGTGGTGTTCGCCGTGTTCGTGCCGGGTGTTGGCCAGTCCATTGCCCAGGGCGGTCGTTACGACGACATCGGCGCCGACTTCGGTCGTGCCCGTCCGGCAACCGGCTTCTCCACCGATTTGAAAACCCTGGTGACCCTGGGGCGTGCTGAGATCGAGCTACCGTCTGGCGGTATCTGGATGCCTGACAGTACGGATGCGGCACTCTGGCAGCAGGTTTGCCAGTTGCGCAGTGAGGGTCAGCGTGTCGTCCAGGCTTTGCCTGGGCAACCATTGGCCGCCGCCCGTGAAGCGGACTGCGACCGGCAATTGATTCAGCAGAACGGGCTTTGGCAAGTATTGCCGCTGGCTTCTTGAGTTTTCCTGCCGGCGGCTGCCGGCACCAAGTTTGCGCGAATGAGGACAAGTGTTATGGGTAAGAATGTCGTAGTCCTGGGCACCCAATGGGGTGATGAGGGCAAAGGCAAGATCGTTGATCTGCTGACCGAACATGCTGCCGCCGTAGTGCGCTACCAAGGTGGCCACAACGCGGGTCACACCCTGGTGATCGACGGCGAGAAAACCGTCTTGCACCTGATCCCGTCGGGCGTGCTGCGCGAAGGCGTGCAGTGCCTGATCGGCAACGGCGTGGTGGTTGCACCGGACGCTCTGCTGCGCGAGATCATCAAGCTGGAAGAGAAAGGCGTACCGGTGCGTGAGCGCCTGCGTATCAGCCCGTCCTGCCCGCTGATCCTGTCCTATCACGTCGCGCTGGACCAGGCGCGTGAAAAGGCCCGTGGCGAGCTGAAGATCGGCACCACCGGTCGCGGCATCGGCCCGGCTTACGAAGATAAAGTTGCCCGTCGCGGCCTGCGCATCGGTGACCTGTTCCACCGTGAGCGTTTCGCCGCCAAGCTGGGCGAGTTGCTGGATTACCACAACTTCGTCCTGGTCAATTACTACAAAGAGCCAGCGATCGACTTCCAGAAGACACTCGACGAGTGCATGGAATACGCCGAGCTGCTCAAGCCGATGATGCTCGACGTCACCGCCGAGCTGCACGAGCTGCGTCGCGCTGGCAAAGACATCATGTTCGAAGGCGCCCAAGGCTCCCTGCTGGACATCGACCACGGTACCTACCCGTACGTCACCAGCTCCAACACCACCGCGGGCGGCATTGCCACCGGTTCGGGTTTCGGTCCGATGTACCTGGATTACATCCTCGGCATCACCAAGGCCTACACCACTCGTGTCGGTTCGGGTCCGTTCCCGACTGAGCTGTTCGACGACGTTGGCGCGTTCCTGGCCAAGCGTGGCCACGAGTTCGGTGCTACCACCGGCCGTGCCCGTCGTTGCGGCTGGTTCGATGCCGTCATCCTGCGTCGCGCTATCGACGTCAACAGCATCTCGGGCCTGTGCCTGACCAAGCTGGACGTGCTGGACGGCCTGGAAACCATCAACATCTGTGTCGGCTACAAGAACCAGGATGGTGCAGTGATCGACGCACCGACCGACGCCGACAGCTACATCGGCCTCGAGCCCGTGTACGAAGAGATGCCAGGCTGGACCGAATCCACCGTCGGTGCCAAGACCCTGGAAGAGCTGCCGCAAGCCGCTCGCAACTACATCAAACGCGTTGAAGAGTTGGTCGGTGCGCCGATTGACATTATTTCGACGGGCCCGGACCGCAACGAAACCATCGTTTTGCGCCATCCGTTCGCTTAATAAGTCGTTGATGTAAAACGCAAAGGCCCCTCATTTGGGGCCTTTGTCGTATCTGCCTGTCGGACGGCACGACCTTTGCTGTGATGTTGATTAAAAGCATCGCTTCCAGTGCGCCATCAATTTAATGGCGCCAAGCAGAGGGATTTTAAGTGTCAGCCATTCTCTCACTGTTACAAAGCCGTCTTCTGCGGCCTGTGTTCGTTACCCTAGGTATCGCCCTTTTGGTGCAAGTGCTGGTTGCCGTCGCCCTGACTCGGAGCACGGTGACTGCACTGGAAGCCGATCTCGGTGTACGCCTGGGGGCTGACAGTCAAAAGCTCTCCGGTGAACTGGAGCAGGCGGGGCGTGAAGTCACGTCGAGCCTGGACAGCCTGTCGACCAACACCCGTCAACGACTCACCGCCGGTTTGTCCTCGCGTCTGAAGGACGAGCAGGCGCAGTTGCGTGGGACATTGGAAAAAGACCTGAAGGACTCCGCCAATGACATGGCGCAGCTACTGGCTTCGGTCGCACCTCGCGCTATGTGGGACAGCGACGTTCCAACCCTGTCCGAATTCGCCCGCCGGGCCCAGCGCAATCCCAACGTGTTGTTCGTGATCTACGACGACGCCACTGGCCAGCACCTGACGCGTTATTTGAACCGTGAGAACCCGATCAACAAGGCGCTGCTGGAGAAAGGCCAGGGCGAGCGCGCTCTGGACAAAGTGCTGGATGCGGCGAAGACCGATCCATCGGTCTACTACCTCGAAGCTTCGATCAGCCCCAATGGTGTGGAAATCGGCAAAGTCTTGATGGGCGTCTCCACGGCGTCGGTGGAAGTCGACCTGGCGGCCCTCGACAAGCGCTTCTCGGCGCTGATCGCCAGCAGTGATCAACTGGTCGGCGACAGCCTCAAAGGCGCGGCGGCGGACAGCGCAGCAGCGATGGGCGCGCGTCTGAAGTCGGCGCAGTCCACGGCTTCGCAAATGCAGGCCAATACCACCAGCACCGTGCAGGAAGCGGCGGGCACCTTGCGCTGGCGCATCGGCATGGGCCTGGCGGTGGTGGGTTTCGGCGTATTGCTGTTGCTGGCCGTGGTGCTGGGGCGTCGTGTGGTCAATCGCCTGAAGCTGCTGATTGCGGCCATGGATGATCTGGCGGCGGGCGAGGGCGATCTGACCAAGCGTGTGCAGATCAACAGCAAGGACGAAATCGGCGACATGGCTTCGGCAGTCAATCGCTTTGTGGATAAGTTGCAGCCGATCGTGCGCGAAGCGGGCGACGTGGCCCAGCGTACTGGCGTGGAAATCGGCGCCATGACCTTGCGCAATGCCGGGGCCGATAAAGCGGCGGGCATGCAGCGTGATGAAGTCGCCGAGAGCCTGCGTGCGTTGTCGCAAATGGCCGATGAAGCGCAATCGGAAAGCCATGCGATGCAGGCCGCCTTGCAGCAAGTGGTGGATATCCGTTCGGCGACTGATGAGAACACCCGGACTTCGGCCAAGGTCGGCAGCCTGATCGAGGCGTTGGCCGGCCAGGTCGATACCGGCGCGAAAGTTATCGAGCGTCTGGCGCAGCAGAGTGAACAAATTGAAGTGGTGTTGACGGTGATTCACGGGATCGCCGAGCAAACCAACCTGCTGGCGCTGAACGCGGCCATCGAAGCGGCGCGGGCGGGCGAGACCGGTCGCGGGTTTGCCGTGGTGGCGGACGAAGTGCGGGCGCTGGCGAGCAAGACGCAAAGCTCTACTGGCGATATCCAGGCGCACATTGTTGCCTTGCAGCAAGGCGCGCGTGAGGCCGTTGCCGCGATTGGGCAGGCCGGGCGTCAGGCCAGTGAAGGTTTGCTGGTGTTGCGTGACAGCGCGCGGTTGCAGCAGTCGGTGCAGGCCTCGGTCGAGCAAGTGCATGCGGCAATCGGCCTGGCGACCCAGGCAGCGGCGCATCAGGCGCAAGGTGCGCAAGCGGTGCGGGGTCGGGTTGAGACGATTCATGCACAGGCGGAGAAAGCGGCTCAGGCGGTGGTGGAAACCACGGCCAGCGGCAAAGTGCTGGATGGGTTGGCGGCGCAGTTGAAGGCGAGCCTGGGGCAGTTCAGGGCTTAGGATTTGTATTGACGGGGCTGGCGCCTTCGCGGGCAAGCCTCGCTCCTACAGGGGATTGCGTGATCCTTGTAGGAGCGAGGCTTGCCCGCGAAGCTTTTCAACGGCTCAAATACATTCGAGTTGTTAACAGGTACACCGGCAACCCCGACACCAAAATCAACAACGCCGCATAAGGCGCCGCCGCCGCAAACTCCACGTTCGCGGTATGCGCCCACACTTCCGTCGCCAACGTATTCAGCCCGGTCGGGCTCAGCAGCAGCGTCGCCGTCAGTTCCTTCATCGCATCCAGAAACACCAGCGCAAACGCCGCGCCCAATGCGGGGAAGATGATCGGCAAGGTCACCCGGCAAAACGCGCTGAGAGACGACGCGCCCAGCGTGCGGGCCGCCTCTTCCAGTTGCGGTGCTGCCTTGTTCAGCGCCGTACGAATCGGCGCCTGGGCCAGCGGCAGAAACAGCAGCGCATAAGCGATCAGCAGCAACGTCGACGTCTGGTACAGCGCCGGCACGTAGTGCAGGGCGAAATACACCAGGGTCAGCGCAATCACCAGGCCGGGGAGCGCGTGCAGCAGATACGGCAAGCGCTCGGCCCAGATTGCCAATTGGCCTTTGTAGCGCACCACCAGCAAGCCCACAGGCACTGCCAGCACCAGGCACAACGCTGCGCCGCCCAGCGACAGCGCGAGCGACGACAGCAACGCTTCGCTGATCGCCGCCACCGGGAAGGCTGCTGACGAGCCGACTGCCAGCCAATACGCCAACATCCCCAGCGGAATGCCGCTGCCGATGATCGCCAGCGCCAGGCAGTAAACCTGTCCGGCGGCGGCCCACGGCCCTAATCGAACTTGTTCTGCATGTCGCGCGGCGCCTTGGCCGGTCCGCACATGTCGACCCTTGCCACGCACTCGCAGCTCCAGCCACAGCAGCACCAGGCACAGCGCCAGAAGCACCGCCGACAGCATCGCCGCATTGGCGTTGCTGAATTCCAGTTCGAACTGTTGATAGATCGCCGTGGTGAAGGTTTGCAGGCCGATGATCGACAACGCGCCGAATTCCACCAGCATGTGCAGCGCAATCAGCAGTGAGCCGGCCAGTAAGGATGGCCAGAGCAGCGGCAAGGTGATGCGGAAAAACACGCCCCAGCGATTCTGCCCCAGGGTGCGGGCGGATTCTTCCAGCGAGGGATCAAGATTGCGCAGGGTCGCCGCCACTGGCAGAAACACCAGCGGATACTTGGACAGGGTCATCACCAGAATCGCCCCGCCTAACCCTTCGAAGTGCGAGCTGAGGGACACCCAGGTAAAGCTGCTGACGAATGCCGGAACGGCAAACGGCAAGCACAGGATCACACCCCAGATTCGCCGGCCCTTCAGATTGCTGCGCTCCAGCAGCCAGGCCAGGGACAACCCGATCACCCCGCAAGCCAGCGTCACGCCAATCATCAGCGACAACGTGTTGCGCAGCAGGCCAAACACATATGGCCGCCACAGCAGATGCAACGCCTCGGCCCAGCCCGCCTGCCAGGTCTTGAGCCCGACATAGGCCAGCGGCAACAGGCTGAGCACCACCAGCAGCAACACCGGCAGCAGCAACCAGATCGGCGGCCGTTTACGCCGTGGCACGTAACGCCCGCGCGAGGCGGGGGCGGATAGCGATGCGCTCATCAGTTCAAGCCAACGTCACGTTCCAGGTCCAGGGCTTCTTCGGCGTTGCCGAGGTCGGCCGGGGTGACTTTCGGCGCTTGGAGTTCGCTGAACGGCTTGAGCCCGCGATCCGATTCCATGCCTTTGTGCAGCGGGTATTCGGCGGTGGTCTGGGTGATCACGCGCTGACCTTCTTCGCTGGCCATGTAGGCGAGCAATTGCTGGGCTTCTTTTGGATGCTTGCTGGATTTCAGCACGGCGGCGCTGGAAACGGTGATCAAGCCACCGACATCGCCGCCGGTGAAGTAATGCAGTTTCGAATCGAGCTGGCCTTTTTCGCGCTGCAAGGCGAACCAGTAGTAGTTGTTCACCAATACGGTGGCGACTTCGCCGTTTTCCACGGCTTTGAGCGCAACCATGTTGTTGCTGTAGATCTTGCCGAACGCGCGCAGGCCGGTCAGCCATTCTTCGGCAGCGTCCATACCGTGGGTCTTGATGATCGCCACGGCTTGTTCCTGGAAGGCGCCGCTGGTGGGTACGAAGCCGACCTTGCCTTGCCATTTTGGATCGGAGAATTCCATCACCGATTTGGGCAGGTCTTTTTCGTCGATCAGTTTCGGGTTGAAGGCGACCACGCGGACCCGGGCGGTGATGCCGATCCAAGTGCCATTGCCGGCGACATAGTCTTTTGGCAGGACAGCCAGGGTGGCGGCGTCGGTCTGGGCCAGCAGGCCTTGTTCGCCGAGTTTGTTCAGTGGCGGCGATTCTTCGGTGTAGATCACGTCGGCGGGGGAGCGGTCGCCTTCTTCGACGACCTGGCTGGCGAGCTGGTTGCTGCTGCCCTTGCGCACATTGACGTGAATCCCGGTCTTGGCTTCGAAGGCTTTGGCGACAGCGTCACCGACTTCCTTGTGTTGGCCGTTGTAGAGTGTCAGGGAAACCGGGTCGGCGGCTTGGGTGAGGGGAGTGGCGAGTGCCAGGCCGAGCAGGGTAAAGGTCAGACTACGGCGCAGGGTATTTCGAAACGTCATTCGCAGGGTTCCTCACTGTCGCATTGCAAAAACTTGCAACAATGATAAACGATATTGTTTCTCAAGTGCGCCTCCCAAAATCCGTATGCCTGACCTGTAGGAGCAAAGCTTGCTCGCGATGGCGATCTCAAGGGCGCCATCGCGAGCAAGCTTTGCTCCTACAGGGGATACATCCGGATATTGGGGGGGCCAGAAACGCAAAAACCCGCTTTCGCGGGTTTTTGTGAAATTCCAGATCGACTCTGAAATTTGAATTGGTGCCCAGAAGAAGACTCGAACTTCCACGACCTTGCGGTCACCAGCACCTGAAGCTGGCGTGTCTACCAATTTCACCATCTGGGCAGTATCAGCAACGTCGCCGCTGTTGATGTGGCGCACTATACGGAGCGCTTTTAAATCTGTAAACCCCTGATTTGGTTTTAATAAATCAGAAGCCCTGAATGCAAAAAACCCGCTTTCGCGGGTTTTTGTGTGAGCCTTGAAATTGATCTAATCTCAAGCTCTAAATTGGTGCCCAGAAGAAGACTCGAACTTCCACGACCTTGCGGTCACCAGCACCTGAAGCTGGCGTGTCTACCAATTTCACCATCTGGGCAGTATCGGCAACGCTAGTGCGTCGTCGATGGCGCGCACTATACGGAGCGTCTTTTTAACTGTAAACCCCTGTCGCTAAAAAAACCTGGAAAATTTCGCCAGCGGCATTTAAATCAGCTTTGCGGTGTCAATAAAGGGCTTTAGATGGGCTGTCACAGTCTGAAATTTCCCGTTTCATTACGCCTATGCCAAACTAACCCGCATATAGACAAGGTGAAAACTCTCTAATGGCCGATTGGCAGTCCCTCGATCCCGAGGCCGCTCGTGAAGCGGAAAAATATGAAAACCCTATTCCTAGCCGCGAATTGATCCTTCAGCACCTTGCTGATCGAGGTTCGCCTGCTAACCGCGAGCAGCTGGTCGAGGAGTTTGGTCTGACCACAGAAGACCAGATCGAAGCCCTGCGTCGCCGCCTGCGCGCCATGGAGCGCGACGCTCAACTCATCTATACCCGTCGCGGCACCTATGCGCCTGTGGATAAGCTCGACCTGATCCTGGGCCGCATCAGCGGTCACCGTGACGGTTTCGGCTTCCTGGTGCCGGACGACGGCAGTGACGACCTGTTCATGAGCCCGGCGCAAATGCGTCTGGTGTTCGACGGTGACCGTGCACTGGCACGTGTTTCCGGCCTGGACCGTCGCGGTCGCCGCGAAGGCATGATCGTCGAAGTCGTTTCCCGTGCCCACGAGACCATCGTCGGCCGTTACTTCGAAGAGGGCGGTATCGGCTTCGTGGTTGCCGACAATCCGAAGATCCAGCAGGAAGTGCTGGTCACGCCGGGTCGCAATGCCAATGCCGATATCGGTCAGTTCGTCGAAGTGAAGATTACTCACTGGCCGACGCCACGCTTCCAGCCGCAAGGCGACGTGGTTGAAGTCGTGGGCAACTACATGGCGCCGGGCATGGAAATCGATGTCGCCCTGCGCGCATACGATATCCCGCATGTATGGCCTGAGGCGGTGTTGAAAGAAGCCGCCAAGCTCAAGCCTGAAGTCGAAGAAAAAGACAAAGAGAAGCGCATCGACCTGCGCCATCTGCCGTTCGTGACCATCGACGGTGAAGATGCGCGCGACTTCGATGACGCGGTGTATTGCGAATCCAAGCCAGGCAAGCTGCGCCTGTTCTCCGGTGGCTGGAAGTTGTACGTGGCGATTGCCGACGTCTCCAGCTACGTGAAGATCGGTTCGGCGCTGGACAACGAATCCCAGGTTCGCGGCAACTCGGTGTACTTCCCCGAGCGCGTCGTGCCGATGCTGCCTGAGCAGCTGTCCAACGGCCTGTGCTCGCTGAATCCGCACGTCGATCGTTTGGCCATGGTTTGCGAGATGACCATCTCCAAATCCGGCGAGATGACCGACTACTGCTTCTACGAAGCGGTGATTCACTCCCACGCTCGCCTGACCTACAACAAAGTCAGCGCGATGCTGGAAACGCCGAAACTCACCGAAGCCCGTCAGCTTCGCGGCGAGTACACCGACGTTCTGCCGCACCTCAAGCAGCTTTACGCACTGTACAAAGTGTTGCTGGGCGCTCGTCACGTGCGTGGCGCGATCGATTTCGAAACCCAGGAAACCCGGATCATCTTCGGCACCGAGCGCAAGATTGCCGAGATTCGTCCGACCGTGCGTAACGATGCGCACAAACTGATCGAGGAATGCATGCTCGCGGCCAACGTGGCCACGGCTGAATTCCTGAAGAAACACGAAATTCCTGCGCTGTATCGCGTGCACAACGGTCCGCCACCGGAGCGTCTGGAAAAACTGCGCGCCTTCCTCGGTGAACTCGGCCTGTCTCTGCACAAAGGCAAGGACGGCCCGTCGCCGAAGGATTACCAGGCATTGCTGGCGAGCATCAAGGACCGTCCGGATTTCCACCTGATCCAGACCGTCATGCTGCGTTCGTTGAGCCAGGCGGTGTATAGCGCCGATAACCAGGGCCACTTTGGCCTGAATTACGAAGCCTATACCCACTTCACCTCGCCGATTCGCCGCTACCCGGACTTGCTCACGCACCGGGCGATCCGCAGCGTGATCCATTCCAAGCAAGACACGCCGCACGTTCGCCGTGCCGGCGCGATGACCATTCCGAAAGCGCGGATCTATCCGTACGACGAGGCGGCCCTGGAGCAACTCGGCGAGCAGTGCTCGATGAGCGAGCGCCGTGCCGACGAAGCGACCCGCGACGTAGTGAACTGGCTCAAGTGCGAGTTCATGAAAGACCGCGTGGGCGAGTCGTTCCCGGGTGTGATCACCGCCGTGACCGGTTTCGGCCTGTTCGTCGAGTTGACCGACATCTACGTCGAAGGCCTGGTGCACGTCACCGCGCTGCCGGGGGATTACTACCACTTCGATCCTGTGCACCACCGCCTCGCCGGTGAACGTACCGGTCGCAGCTTCCGCCTGGGCGACACCGTTGAAGTGCGCGTGATGCGCGTTGACCTCGATGAACGCAAGATCGACTTCGAGATGGCTGAAAAGACCATCAGCGCGCCGATCGGTCGCAAGAAACGTGGCACTGAAACCACTGCACCTGCGGCTTCTGCTGCAAAAACAGGCGCCAAAACCGCTGCAGAACCGGCCCCGGCAAAAACCGGTCGTCGTCCTGCCAAGGAAAAAGCGCCCGAAGCCTATCGCCCAAGCGATGCGGCGGCAAAAAACGCCGAGCTGCGCAAAAGCCGTGAACTGAAGCAGGCGTTGCTGTCTGAAGCGAAAAGCGGCGGTAAAGCGGCGTCTGGGGGAAAGACCGGACGGTCGGCGCCTGAAAAGGCTTCCGGCAGCAAGCCGAGCAAACACCGTAAAGGCCCGCCAAAAGCGGGCTCGGCCCCAGCCAAAAGCGGCGGGGCGCGTAAACCTAAGGCCAAGTCATGAGTCAGTTGGAAAAAATCTACGGCGTGCACGCGGTAGAAGCATTGCTGCGTCACCACCCCAAACGCGTCAAGCAGATCTGGCTGGCTGAAGGCCGCAGCGAGCCGCGTGTACAGGCGCTGATCGCGCTGGCGAATGAAAATCGCGTGCCCGTCGGCAACGCTGAGCGTCGTGAACTCGATGCCTGGGTTGATGGCGTGCACCAGGGCGTGGTGGCGGACGTGAGTCCGAGCCAGGTCTGGGGCGAGGCAATGCTCGACGAACTGCTCGATCGCTCCGAAGGCGCACCGCTGTTGCTGGTGCTCGACGGCGTGACCGACCCGCACAACCTCGGCGCTTGCCTGCGTTCGGCCGATGCGGCCGGTGCGTTGGCGGTGATCGTGCCGAAGGACAAGTCAGCCACGCTGACCCCAACGGTACGTAAGGTGGCCTGCGGCGCGGCGGAAGTGATTCCGTTGGTCGCCGTGACCAACCTGGCGCGCACCCTGGAAAAGCTCAAGCAGCGCGGCTTGTGGGTTGTCGGCACGGCGGGCGAGGCTGAGCAGAGTCTGTATCAGCAAGACATGACCGGCCCGACCATCCTGATCATGGGCGCCGAAGGCAGCGGCATGCGTCGCCTGACTCGCGATCTGTGCGACTACCTGGTGCACCTGCCGATGGCCGGTAGCGTCAGCAGTCTCAACGTTTCCGTGGCGACGGGCGTTTGCCTGTTCGAAGCCCAGCGCCAGCGCAGCGTGAAGGCGAGCGCTTCGCGCAAGTCCTAAGCGTCAAGCTGCAAGCTGCAAGCCTCAAGCTAAAAGCAGCCTGCTTGCAGCTTGAGGCTCGAAGCTTGCAGGCTGCTGTTCAAATAATCACCAATTGCCTTGCACCTCTTCTGTCCCTTCTCTACAATTGCGCCCCTTGCTGTGACGGCAGGCACGCATGTGTCTATCGCAAGCAAGTCCATAAGTGTCATTCACTCCTTGTCTGACCGTTTTTGAACGGCAGGCTACAACCCGTAAGGAGCATTCATGCGTCATTACGAAATCATCTTTTTGGTCCACCCGGATCAAAGCGAGCAAGTCGGCGGCATGGTAGAGCGTTACACCAAGCTGATCGAAGAAGACGGCGGCAAAATCCACCGTCTGGAAGATTGGGGCCGTCGTCAACTGGCCTATGCAATCAACAATGTTCACAAGGCTCACTACGTGATGCTGAACGTTGAATGCACTGGCAAGGCCCTGGCCGAGCTGGAAGACAACTTCCGCTACAACGATGCAGTGATCCGTAACCTGGTCATCCGTCGCGAAGAAGCCGTTACCGGCCAATCCGAGATGCTCAAGGCTGAAGAAAACCGCAGTGAGCGCCGTGAGCGTCGCGACCGTCCTGAGCACTCCGACGCCGAAGGCGTTGACAGTGATGACAGCGACAACAGCGATAACGCTGACGAGTAATCCACGGACCTTTTGAGGAGCCTATTACATGGCACGTTTCTTCCGTCGTCGTAAATTCTGCCGCTTCACCGCTGAAGACGTGAAAGAGATCGATTACAAAGATCTCAACACTCTGAAAGCCTACGTATCCGAGACCGGCAAAATCGTTCCAAGCCGTATCACCGGTACCAAAGCACGTTATCAGCGTCAGCTGGCCACCGCTATCAAGCGCGCCCGCTTCCTGGCCCTGCTGGCCTACACCGACAGCCACGGCCGCTGAGACCGGGCAGTCGACAAGTAAGTAAGGGATCGAATGCATGCGTGCCTTAGCTGAATTCATCATGCGGGGACGGGTGCAGGCCACGCTGGTTGTGGCCGGATCTGCGGCATTGCCGCTGTTGTTCTGGTTGAGTGCCGCTGCAGGTTGCCTTGTGCTCCTGCGGCGCGGTTCGGACGCCTTGAGCGTCCTGGGTCTGGGAGTGTTGTCAGCGTTAGTGAGCTGGCACTACCTGCATGACCCGACGGCATTAATCGTGCTGCTCGGGACTTGCAGTCTGGCGTTGGTTTTACGCGCCGGCCATTCCTGGAATCGCGTGCTGCTGGTCAGCGTGGTCGTGGGAGTGTTATTTGCGGTGATTCTGGGGACTGTATTCAGTTCCTTCATCGAGTCACTGGCGCAGACGTTTGAACAAGTCCTGCCGCTGGCGATGGGTGAGGTCTACGAGAAGTTTTCGGCAGACCAGAAAGCGTTTCTCACGGCATTGGCTGTTCCACTGTCGATCATTTCAACTGCGGTTTCGTTGCAGGTTTTTAGCGTGCTGTGCCTGATTCTTGGGCGCTATTGGCAGGCGTTGTTGTATAACCCCGGCGGTTTTGGTCGCGAGTTTCGCGCCATCCGACTGCCCAAAGGCGTTGCGCTGTCGCTGCTGGCCGTCATGTGTGTTGCCCCGTTTTTCGGGTTGCATGCCTTGATCCTGTTGCCGTTGTGCAGCGTACCGCTGTTTTTCGCCGGTCTGGCCCTGATTCATGGGTTGGTGGCGCAGAAACGGTTGGCCGGTTTCTGGCTGGTGGGGATATACGTCACGCTCGTGCCTTTCATGCACTTGCTCGGTCCGTTACTGGTGGTCTTGGCCATCGTCGACAGCCTGATTGATTTTCGCGGTCGTCTCGCGTCGAAAGACGCCGATAACGCGAACGGTGAAGGTTAAAAGTTAAGAGGATTTTCACATGCAACTGATCCTTCTGGAAAAAGTCACCAACCTGGGCAACCTGGGTGACAAAGTGAACGTTAAGGCTGGTTACGGTCGTAACTACCTGCTGCCTTACGGCAAAGCGACCGCTGCGACCGCTGCCAACGTGGCTGCGTTCGAAGAGCGTCGCGCTGAGCTGGAAAAAGCCGCAGCAGACCGTAAGACTTCGGCTGAAAACCGCGCCGCCCAACTGGCTGAGCTGGAAGTGACTATCACTGCCACCGCTGGTGACGAAGGCAAGCTGTTCGGTTCGATCGGTACTCACGACATCGCTGATGCACTGACCGCCTCCGGCGTTGAAGTGGCAAAAAGCGAAGTTCGTCTGCCGAACGGCACCATCCGCAACGTAGGCGAATTCGACGTAGCCGTGCACCTGCACGCTGAAGTTGAAGCCACCGTACGCGTTGTCGTGGTAGCAGCTTAAGCAGCACTTGTCGGCTGGCACCCTCGGGTGCTTGCCGGTAACATCGGGCACGATCCTGTTTACAGGTCGTGCCCTTTGTCTTTCTGCAGTTCCTGATTTTCACAAACCTATTCAAGTGGCCATGAACGATATCTCCGCTCCTGAGCAATACGATCTGCAAACCGCTGCCCTGAAGGTGCCACCGCACTCCATCGAAGCCGAACAGGCTGTGCTCGGTGGTTTGATGCTGGACAACAACGCCTGGGAACGCGTGCTCGATCAAGTGTCGGACGGCGACTTCTATCGGCATGACCACCGCCTGATCTTCCGTGCCATCGCCAAACTTGCGGACATGAACTCGCCCATCGACGTCGTGACCCTGGCCGAGCAATTGGACAAGGAAGGTCAGACTTCGCAAGTGGGTGGCCTCGGTTACCTCGGTGAACTGGCGAAAAACACGCCGTCCGTCGCGAACATCAAGGCCTATGCCCAGATCGTCCGCGCGCGGGCCACCTTGCGCCAACTGATCGGCATCGCCTCGGAAATCGCCGACAGTGCCTTCAACCCCGAAGGCCGTACTGCAGAAGAGATTCTCGACGAAGCCGAACGGCAGATTTTTCAGATCGCCGAGGCCCGGCCAAAAACCGGCGGCCCGGTGAGCGTGAATGACCTGCTGACCAAGGCCATCGACCGCATCGACACCTTGTTCAACACCGACAACGCCATTACCGGCCTGTCCACCGGCTACACCGACCTCGACGGCATGACCAGCGGCCTGCAACCGTCTGACCTGATTATCGTCGCCGGCCGTCCGTCCATGGGTAAAACCACCTTTGCGATGAACCTGGTGGAAAACGCCGTGTTGCGCAGCGACAAGTGCGTCCTGGTTTACTCGCTGGAGATGCCAGGTGAATCGCTGATCATGCGTATGTTGTCGTCCCTGGGCCGCATCGACCAGACCAAGGTCCGGGCCGGTCGCCTCGACGACGACGATTGGCCGCGCCTGACGTCGGCGGTCAATTTGCTCAACGATCGCAAGCTGTTCATCGACGATACGGCGGGTATCAGTCCCTCGGAGATGCGCGCGCGGACCCGACGCCTGGTGCGCGAGCACGGCGATGTCGCCCTGATCATGATCGACTACCTGCAATTGATGCAGATTCCAGGTTCCGGCGGCGATAACCGGACCAACGAGATTTCCGAAATCTCCCGTTCCTTGAAAGCCCTGGCCAAGGAATTCAACTGCCCGGTGGTGGCGCTGTCGCAGCTCAACCGTTCCCTGGAGCAGCGACCGAACAAACGCCCTATCAACTCCGACCTCCGGGAATCCGGAGCGATCGAGCAGGATGCTGACGTGATCATGTTCGTGTACCGGGATGAGGTGTATCACCCGGAGACCGAACACAAGGGCATCGCCGAGATCATCATCGGTAAACAGCGGAACGGCCCGATCGGCACGTCGCGTCTGGCGTTTATCGGTAAGTACACCCGTTTTGAGAACCTGGCGCCGGGTAGTTACAACTTCGACGACGAATAAGATATTCGGCGTTTGATAGGGCCTCATCGCGGGCAAGCCTCGCTCCTACAAGGGTTCACACACGACCTGTAGGAGCAAAGCTTGCTCGCGATGAACGATAACGCGGTCCTTGTTTTTGCTCCGCGTTTGGGCCAACACCTATTTCCGACCATAGCCGTCGGAATTGGTTATTTTTTGTGCTATATTCCGCGCCCGCGAAATTCAATGAAAGCCAACACCGGTTATCGACATGATGCAAGCAGCCAAGCCGTTATTTGACTATCCCAAGTACTGGGCCGAATGTTTCGGGCCAGCGCCATTCCTGCCCATGAGCAGGGAGGAGATGGATCAGCTTGGCTGGGATTCCTGCGACATCATCATCGTCACCGGCGATGCGTACGTTGACCATCCGTCGTTCGGCATGGCGATCATCGGCCGGCTGCTGGAGTCCCAGGGCTTCCGCGTCGGGATCATTGCCCAGCCGAACTGGCAGTCCAAAGACGATTTCATGAAGCTCGGCGAGCCGAACCTGTTCTTCGGTGTCGCGGCCGGCAACATGGACTCGATGATCAACCGTTACACCGCCGACAAGAAAATCCGTTCCGACGACGCCTACACCCCCGGTGGCCTGGCGGGCAAACGTCCGGACCGCGCGAGCCTGGTCTACAGCCAGCGCTGCAAGGAAGCCTACAAAAACGTGCCGATCGTGCTCGGTGGCATCGAAGCTTCCCTGCGTCGCATCGCTCACTACGATTACTGGCAGGACCGGGTGCGCAACTCGATCCTGATCGACGCCTGCGCCGACATCCTGCTTTACGGCAACGCCGAGCGTGCGATCGTCGAAGTCGCCCAGCGTCTGTCCTACGGTCACAAGATCGAAGACATCACCGACGTGCGCGGCACCGCGTTCATCCGTCGTGACACGCCGAAAGACTGGTACGAAGTCGATTCCACGCGCATCGACCGTCCGGGCAAGGTCGACAAGATCATCAACCCGTACGTCAACACCCAAGACACCCAGGCCTGCGCCATCGAGCAGGAAAAGGGGCCGCTTGAAGATCCGGAAGAAGCCAAGGTCGTGCAGATCCTGGCCAGCCCGAAGATGACTCGCGACAAGACCGTGATTCGTCTGCCGTCGGTTGAGAAAGTTCGTGGCGACGCCGTTCTGTATGCTCACGCCAACCGCGTGCTTCACCTGGAAACCAACCCGGGCAACGCCCGTGCGCTGGTGCAGAAGCATGGCGAAGTCGACGTCTGGTTCAACCCGCCGCCGATTCCGATGACCACCGAAGAAATGGACTACGTGTTCGGCATGCCTTACGCACGGGTTCCGCACCCGGCGTACGGCAAGGAAAAAATCCCGGCCTACGACATGATCCGCTTCTCGGTGAACATCATGCGTGGCTGCTTCGGCGGCTGCACCTTCTGCTCGATCACCGAGCACGAAGGCCGGATCATCCAGAACCGTTCCGAAGAGTCGATCATTCGCGAAATCGAAGAGATCCGCGACAAGGTCCCCGGCTTCACCGGCGTCATTTCCGACCTCGGCGGCCCGACCGCGAACATGTACCGCATCGCCTGCAAGAGCCCGGAAATCGAATCCGCGTGCCGTAAGCCGTCGTGCGTGTTCCCCGGCATCTGCCCGAATTTGAACACCGACCACTCGTCGTTGATCCAGCTCTATCGCAGCGCCCGTGCCTTGCCGGGTGTGAAGAAGATCCTGATCGCGTCCGGCCTGCGCTACGACCTCGCGGTCGAGTCGCCGGAATACGTCAAGGAGCTGGTGACCCACCACGTCGGTGGTTACCTGAAGATCGCCCCGGAACACACCGAGGAAGGTCCGCTTAACCAGATGATGAAGCCGGGCATTGGCAGCTATGACAAGTTCAAGCGCATGTTCGAGAAGTACACCAAGGAAGCCGGGAAAGAGCAGTACCTGATTCCGTACTTCATCGCGGCCCACCCGGGTACCACCGACGAAGACATGATGAACCTGGCCTTGTGGCTCAAGGGCAACGGTTTCCGCGCCGACCAGGTGCAGGCGTTCTACCCGTCGCCGATGGCCACCGCCACCGCGATGTACCACTCGGGCAAGAACCCGCTGCGCAAGGTCACGTACAAGAGCGACACGGTGACCATCGTCAAGAGCGAAGAGCAGCGTCGCCTGCACAAGGCGTTCTTGCGTTATCACGACCCGAAAGGCTGGCCGATGTTGCGCGAAGCGCTGACCCGAATGGGCCGCGCCGACCTGATCGGGCCGGGCAAGACTCAGTTGATCCCGCTGCATCAACCGGCCACCGACAGCTACCAGAGCGCCCGTCGCAAGAACTCGACGCCGGCTGGCAGCCATAAAGTGGCAGGCGAGAAAACCACCAAGATCCTCACCCAGCACACCGGCCTGCCGCCGCGTGCCAGTGACGGTGGTAACCCGTGGGACAAACGCGAACAGGCCAAGGCTGCGGCGTTCGCCCGCAACCAGCAAGCGGCCAAGGATCGCAAGGACGCGGCCAAAGGCAAAGGGCCGAAGCCTGCGCGTAAGCCGGTAGTACCGCGCTAAACGCTGATCGCTGACAACAGAGCGCCAACCTTCGGGTTGGCGTTTTGCTAACCGTTGCTGATCGTTCCCACGCTCTGCGTGGGAATGCCTCTGGGGACGCTCCGCGTCCAGTGACGCGGAGCGTCACGGGCTGCATTCCCACGCAGGAGCGTGGGAACGATCCAGTTTGCAGTCTTTCAACTTCAAGGAAGAACACCGTGTCCCGTCGCAAGAAATCCCCCGCGCCACCCACCGCCGCCGACAAACTCATGCAGTTGAAATTCGCCCACTGGCTGGCCTGGCAACCGTATGTGCGGCGCTACGGCTGGATTCATGTGGCGGTCATGATGATGACGATTTTTGCCATGTCGTTGACCGGCTCGGTGTTCGGTACGGCATTTTTCCCACATGACTACCCGATGATGGAGTACGTCCTCTTCGTCATGTTCGGCGGGTGTCTGGTGATGTGCCTGTGTTTCATCGCGCTGCTTCGCGGTTACCCCAAGGCGGTCTGGGGCTTGTTCACGATGCTGGTGTTCTGCCTGTCGATCACCTTGCTGGTGATGCTTGAAGCGAATCATGTGGGATTTGCCTGGATCGCGGCGGTGCCGGCGCTGATCGGTTTGTATTTGATGAGCAAGCGTCGCTATCAGCGTGGGATCAAGGTGCTGCAGGTGGGCGACCGCATCCGTCGGCGGATCAAGCGGCTCGAAGCGAGCCTGAAGCACACGCTGTGAGGCTCACACCGTAGCGGCTTGCAACATTTGCGTGCACCTGGCCCAAACCAATTTCCCGCGTCGCCCGATTTTGGTGCTGTACTGCCCTAAGCAATCCATGAAAGCGCCAGCGCTGCGCGATGGCATAAGTCTTGCGCGCTTTCGAATACGCTTAAGGCTCGCAGGAGGCACGCCGTGTCGATTCATGTCGCATTGCATCACGTCACGCACTACCGCTACGACCGCGCCGTCGAGCTCGGTCCGCAGATCGTTCGTCTGCGCCCGGCGGCCCACAGTCGCACGCGGATTTTGTCCTATGCGCTGAAAGTCTCGCCCGAGCAGCACTTCATCAACTGGCAACAGGACCCCCAGGGCAATTACCTGGCGCGGTTGGTGTTCCCGGAGAAAACCGATGAGCTGCGCATCGAGGTCGACCTGCTGGCGGAAATGGCGGTGTTCAATCCGTTCGACTTCTTCCTCGAGCCCTACGCCGAAAAAATCCCGTTCACTTACGCCGCCGATGAGCGCAAGGAACTGGCGCCGTACCTGGAAACCTTGCCCCTGACGCCGAAGTTCAAGGCCTATCTGGACGGCATCGACCGCACACCGCTGCCCAGCGTGGATTTCCTTGTCGCCCTCAACCAGCGTCTGAGCGAAGACATCGGTTACCTGATCCGCATGGAGCCCGGCGTCCAGACCCCGGAACACACCCTCGTACACGCCTCCGGTTCCTGCCGCGACTCGGCGTGGCTGCTGGTGCAATTGCTGCGCAACCTTGGGTTGGCGGCGCGTTTTGTTTCCGGCTACCTGATTCAACTTACTGCCGACGTCAAAAGCCTCGACGGCCCCTCGGGCACCGAGGTGGACTTCACGGACTTGCACGCCTGGTGCGAGGTCTACTTGCCCGGCGCCGGCTGGATCGGCCTGGACGCGACCTCAGGGCTGTTTGCCGGTGAAGGACATATTCCGTTGGCGTGTAGTCCCGATCCGGGCTCTGCGGCGCCGATCAGTGGCTTGGTGGAACCGTGTGAGTGCGAATTCACCCACGAAATGTCCGTGGAGCGGATTTGGGAAGCGCCACGGGTCACAAAGCCCTACACCGAAGACCAGTGGCTGGCGATCCAGGCCCTGGGCCGGCAGATCGACGCCGACCTGCTGGAAGGCGACGTGCGCCTGACCATGGGGGGCGAGCCGACCTTCGTGTCCATCGATGATCCGGACGGCGCCGAATGGAACACCGCCGCCCTCGGCCCGGACAAGCGGCGTCTGTCCGCCGAACTGTTCCAGCGCATGCGCAAGCACTACGCGCCCAAAGGCCTGGTGCATTTCGGCCAAGGCAAGTGGTACCCCGGCGAACAACTGCCGCGCTGGTCGCTGAACTGCTACTGGCGGCGTGACGGCGTGCCGATCTGGCACAACAGCGCGCTGATTGCCGATGAGCAAGAAGACTACGGCGCCGATGGCGAACTGGCCGGGCGTTTTCTCGCGAGTGTCGCCGAACGCCTGAAAATTCCGACACGCTTTGTGTTTCCGGCTTACGAAGACAATTTCTATTACCTCTGGCGCGAAGGCGCGTTGCCGCAGAACGTCAGCGCCGAAGACTCGCGCCTGGAAGAGCCGCTGGAGCGGGCGCGACTGCGCAAAGTCTTCAGCCAAGGGCTGGACAAGGTCATCGGCCAGGTCCTGCCGCTGGCGCGCACCGCCAAGGGCGATCAATGGCAGAGCGGCCGCTGGTACCTGCGCGACGAACACTGCCGGTTGGTGCCGGGGGATTCGCCGTTGGGTTATCGCTTGCCGCTGGGCTCGCAGCCTTGGGTGAAAGCGGCCGAGTATCCCTTCATCTACCCCAACGACCCGAACCAGGAATTCCCGGCGCTGCCGGACACTCAGCAATTGAACAGCCCGGGCACGCCGGCCGAAGCGGTTGAACGGGATATCGAGGTCGACGAATCCGCTGACTGGCTGACCCGCACCGCGTTCTGCGCCGAAGCGCGGGAGGGCCGCTTGTACCTGTTCATGCCGCCATTGGAACGGGTCGAGGATTACCTGGAACTGGTCGCCGCCATCGAAGCCACGGCTGAAGAACTGCGGTGCCCGGTCTTGCTGGAAGGCTACGAGCCGCCAAGCGATCCGCGCCTGAGCAACTTCCGCATCACCCCGGATCCGGGCGTGATCGAGGTCAATGTGCAGCCGTCCGCGACGTGGGATGAATTGGTCGAGCGCACCGAATTTCTCTATGAAGAAGCGCGACAGACCCGCCTGACTACCGAGAAATTCATGATCGACGGCCGCCACACCGGCACCGGCGGCGGTAACCATTTCGTCCTCGGTGGCGCGACGCCGGCGGACTCACCGTTCCTGCGCCGTCCCGATCTGCTGCGCAGCCTGATCAGTTATTGGCATAACCATCCGTCCTTGTCCTACCTGTTTTCCGGACTGTTCATCGGCCCGACGTCCCAGGCGCCGCGAGTGGACGAAGCGCGCAACGATTCCCTATACGAACTGGAAATCGCCTTCGCCCAGATGCCGAAACCGGGGGAAGAGTGCGCGCCGTGGCTGGTGGATCGCTTGCTGCGCAACCTGTTGATCGACGTCACCGGCAACACCCACCGCGCCGAGTTCTGCATCGACAAACTCTACTCACCGGACGGCGCCACCGGGCGTCTCGGTTTGCTGGAGTTGCGCGCGTTTGAAATGCCGCCCCACGCGCGCATGAGCCTGGCCCAGCAATTGTTGCTGCGGGCGCTGGTGGCGCGGTTCTGGCGCGAGCCGTATGCGCCGCCGAAACTGGCGCGCTGGGGCACCGAGCTGCACGATCGTTTCCTGTTGCCGCACTTTATCGAACAGGATTTCGCTGACGTCATCGTCGATCTGAATGCCGCCGGTTATCCGGTGCGAGCCGAGTGGTTTGCCGCGCACCTGGAATTCCGTTTTCCCAAGGTCGGCGATTACGCCGTCAGTGGTATCGAACTGGAAGTGCGTCAGGCCCTTGAGCCTTGGCATGTGCTGGGCGAGGAGGGCGCGGTCGGCGGCACGGTGCGATATGTGGATTCGTCCCTGGAGCGCTTGCAGGTCAAGGTCACGGGGCTGGCGCCACAGCGTTACCTGTTGACCTGCAACGGCATCCCGGTGCCGCTGCAACCGACCGGTCGAGTTGGCGAGTTTGTCGCGGGCGTGCGCTTCCGTGCCTGGCAACCGTTCAACTGTCTGCAACCAACCATCCCGGTCCACGCACCGCTGGTGTTTGATCTGCTCGACACCTGGATGGAACGTTCCCTGGGCGGCTGTCAGTACCACGTCGCCCATCCGGGCGGGCGCAACTACGACAGCCTGCCGGTGAATGCCAATGAAGCGGAGAGTCGGCGCATGGCACGCTTCTTCCGAATCGGACACACCCCGGGGAAACTTCCTATACCTAACGTGACGATTAACGACGAGCTGCCGATGACGCTCGATTTACGACGTTTCTAAGCCCTACACGACGCTCGGATTTTTCGTATATCCGGGCGTCATGAGCCTGCGTTAGTCTGACCGTTCTTTGCTGTCTGCCGAGCTTTCCATGCCTGACCTGCTTGACCGCTACCCGCTGACGGCGGGCACTTATCACGAACTGCTCGACGACAGCGGCGCGGTGCGCCCGCACTGGCGTCGGCTGTTCGACCAATTGCAACGCAGCACCCCGACGCAACTGGTGCAGCGCCAGGCATTGCTGACCCGGCAAATCCAGGAAAACGGCGTGACCTACAACGTCTACGCCGATCCCAAGGGGGCCGACCGACCCTGGGAACTGGACCTGTTGCCCCATGTAATAGCCGCCGATGAGTGGCAGCATTTGTCGGCCGGAATTGCCCAGCGGGCGCGTTTGTTGAATGCGGTGCTGGCGGATTTGTATGGCCCGCAACGGCTGATCGCGCAAGGTTTGTTGCCGGCTGAGCTGGTGTTCGGGCACAACAATTTTCTATGGCCTTGTCAGGGGATTTCTCCGCCTGACGGCGCCTTTCTGCATCTGTACGCCGTGGATCTGGCGCGCACGCCGGACGGTCGTTGGTGGGTCACTGCTGACCGGACCCAGGCGCCGTCCGGTGCTGGTTACGCGCTGGAAAACCGCACCATCGTGTCCCGGGCCTTCCCCGAGTTGTACCGGGATTTGAAGGTGCAGCACCTGGCCGGGTTCTTCCGCACCTTGCAGGAAACATTGGCCCGCCAGGCACCCTGTGACGATGAAGCGCCGCTGGTGGTGCTGCTGACGCCGGGGCGCTTCAACGAAAGCTATTTCGAACATTTGTACCTGGCGCGTCAGCTCGGTTATCCACTGGTGGAGGGTGGCGATCTGACGGTGCGCGATGCCACCGTCTACCTGAAAACCCTGAGCGGGCTGCGCCGGGTCCACGCGATCATGCGCCGCCTCGACGATGATTTCTGCGATCCGCTGGAGTTGCGCACCGACTCGGCCCTCGGCGTGCCGGGGTTGCTGGAAGCCGTGCGCCAGGGCCGGGTGCTGGTGGCCAATGCCCTGGGCAGCGGCGTGCTGGAGTCGCCGGGGTTGCTGGGCTTCCTGCCAAGGATCAATCAATTCCTGTTCGGCGAAGAACTGATCCTGCCTTCCATCGCCACCTGGTGGTGCGGTGAAGCGCCGGTACTGGCCCAGGCGTTGGAAAAACTGCCGGAATTGCTGATCAAACCGGCGTTCCCGTCCCAGAGCTTTGCGCCGGTGTTTGGCCGGGACTTGAGTGAAAAACAGCGCCAGGCCCTGGCCGAGCGCATGCAAGCGCGGCCGTATGCCTATGTCGCGCAAGAACTGGCTCAGTTGTCCCAGGCGCCGATCTGGCAGGCCGAGGACGGTCAATTGCAACCCCGGGCGATCGGCATGCGTGTGTACGCGGTGGCCAGTCGTGAGGGTTATCGAGTGTTGCCCGGCGGCCTGACCCGAGTGGCCGCCGAGGCCGACGCCGAAGTGGTGTCGATGCAACGCGGTGGCGCGAGCAAGGATACGTGGGTGCTCGGTGAGCGTGCCCCCAGCGGCGAACAATGGAAAACCCAGCGCACCATCGGTGTTCATGACTTGGTGCGGCGCGATCCGTATCTGCCCTCGCGGGTGGTGGAGAACCTGTTCTGGTTCGGCCGTTACTGCGAGCGCTGCGATGACAGCGCGCGGCTGCTGCGGGTGATGCTGGCGCGCTACGTCGATGGCGACGACCCACAAGCGCTGGAAGCGGCGGTCGACCTCGGTGAACGCCTGCACCTGTTGCCCGACGAAGGCGAACTGCCGGAGCGCTTACTCGCTGCGTTGCTGGGCGATGACTGGCCGTTCAGCCTGCGTTCCAATTTGCAGCGCTTGCAGTGGGCCGCCTCGCAAGTGCGCGGCAAGCTCTCCCGGGAAAACTGGCAGGCGCTGGTGGAGTTGCAGCGCGAGGCACTGGAACTGGAAACCGAAGAACCGGATTTCGGCGAGTTGCTGGATTTCCTCAACCGATTGGTGATGTCTTTGGCGGCGCTGTCCGGTTTTGCCCTGGACGACATGACCCGGGACGAAGGTTGGCGCTTCTTGATGATCGGCCGGCGAATCGAGCGCTTGCAGTTTCTCAGTGGCAGCCTCGCGGCGTTTCTGCGCGGTGCCGGGGCCTTCGATCAGGCTGGGCTGGAATGGTTGCTGGAGCTGGGTAACAGCAGCATCACTTATCGCTCGCGGTATCTGGCGGTGGCGCAGTTGATCCCGGTGCTCGACCTGTTGCTGCTGGACGAGCAGAACCCCCATGCGGTGCTGTTCCAGTTGAAACTGGTGACGCGGACCTTGAAGCGCCTGAACGACGATTTCGGCGCCCCGCGCGAGGCTGGGTTGCCGCGGTTGGTGGAGCGCTTGATGCATTTCGATCTGGGCTGTCTGGAGAATTCGTTGTTTGGTGAAGCCAGCGTCCATGCGGCCATCGAGGGCCTGGCTGATCTGCTGCAAGAAATCGCTGATGCCAGCGGCCAGGTCTCGGATCGCCTCGCCTTGCGCCATTTTGCCCATGTCGATGATGTTAGCCAGCGCACGGTGTCCGTCTGATGAATGCCCGTTACCAGATTTTCCACGACACCCATTATCACTACGACAGCCCGGTGTCCCTGGCGCAGCAACTGGCACATCTGTGGCCGCGCGTCTGTGATTGGCAGCGTTGCACCGCCCAGGCGTTGTTGATCAGCCCGGAACCGACGACCCGCCGGGATGAACTGGACGTGTTCGGCAATCCGCTGACCCGCTTGGCGTTCGAACGGCCCCACGATGAATTGCTGGTGAACGCCGAGCTTACGGTCGAGGTGCTGGCCCGTCCGATCCTGGATTTCACTCAATCGCCGGCCTGGGAAGCAACCCGCAATGCGCTGACCTACAGCAGTCAGCCGCTGTCACCGCAGGTGCTGGAGGCTTGCCGCTACCGTTTCGAGTCGCCGTACGTGCACTTGAAGCGCAACTTCGTCGAATTCTCGGAAAGCTGTTTTCCTCCGGGGCGGCCGCTGCTGTTGGGCGTCCAGGCGTTGATGGAGAAGATCTTCAGCGAATTCACCTTCGATGCCGAAGCGACCCAAGTGGCCACGCCGCTGGTGGAAGTGCTGGAGCGGCGTCGCGGCGTCTGTCAGGACTTCGCGCACCTGATGCTCGCGTGTGTGCGCTCTCGTGGTTTGGCCGCGCGCTATATCAGCGGTTATCTGCTGACCCAGCCACCACCGGGCCAGCCGCGGTTGATCGGCGCCGACGCGTCCCATGCCTGGGTCTCGGTGTTTTGTCCGGTGCTGGGCTGGGTAGACTTCGACCCGACGAACAATGTGCAACCGGCGCTGGAACACATCACCCTGGCCTGGGGCCGGGACTTTTCCGATGTCTCGCCGCTGCGTGGGGTGATTCTTGGCGGCGGCAACCACGATCCGGAAGTCCGCGTCACCGTAATGCCACTGGACTGAGCCGATCGTTCCCACGCTGCGCGTGGGAATGCAGCCCGGGACGCTCCGCATCCCAAAGCGGACGCAGAGCGTCCAGTGAGGCATTCCCACGCAGAGCATGGGAACGATCATTACAGGAGGAATTCAATGTTCCCGGTTTCAATCAAAGGCGTCCTGCAATCCCCTGAAGGCCAGATCGTGCTGATGCTTAACGAGCGCGACGAATGGGAATTACCCGGTGGGCGAATCGAACTGGGCGAGACGGCGCCGGGCTGCCTGGCACGGGAAATCGCCGAGGAGCTGGACGTCGAGGTGGAGGTGGGGGAGCCGCTGGATTCGTATCTGTTCGAGGTGATCCCTGGCAAACACGTGTTCATCTCGACTTACCGCTGCCAATTGCTGGGCGGTTTTGTGCCGAAAATCAGTCATGAACACAAGGAGATCGGGCTGTTTGATCCGGCGGACTTGCCGGCCAACTTGCCCAAGGGGTATCGCGATTCGATTCACAACGCGTTGGGCCTGTGAGGGTCAGCAGCGGGGCTGCTGACCCTGGACACAGATCCGGTGAGCCTGATCAGATCATCGGGCCCTGAGGGTCTCAGGCGTCGGGCGCCTGATCTTTCGGTGCTTCTACATCGTCTTCTGGCGCCACTTCACCTTCTGCATCCGGGTTCAGTGCTGCTGCTTCTTCTTCAGCTGTAGCTTTCTTGCGCTGAAGCTTTTCCTCTTTCTTCTGCTCCTTGGCCAAGTCTCTCTGACGTTTGGCGAAGGAATAATTAGGTTTAGCCATGGGCGATCCTCTGGGGTCGAAGGTGAGGTTGAGCGGCGCATATTCTGCCTTGTATCGGTGCCTAGCCGTTAGCTGGGTTTTTGCTCGGCCCATTTTGGCAGGACCGAGGGTTGCCAGGCGTCCAGGGCATCGAGCAGAGTTTGCGGCGATTCGCTCACTTGCAGCATGTCACGGTGTGGTTCGCGAACGAAGCCTTCGCCGACGATATGATCAAGAAAAGCGGTCAATTGGCCATAGAAACCGTTTACTTCGAGCAAGCCGAGGGGTTTGCCGTGGTAGCCGAGCTGGCCCCAGGTCCAGACTTCGAACAATTCTTCCAGGGTGCCCAAGCCACCAGGCAGCGCTACAAACGCGTCGCTGAGTTCAGCCATCCGCGCCTTGCGCGCATGCATGCCGTCGACCACTTCCAGACGGGTCAGGCCACTGTGGCCGATTTCCTTGTCCTTGAGGCTTTGCGGGATGATGCCGATCACTTCACCGCCCGCCGCCAGTGCCGCGTCAGCCACGATCCCCATCAACCCGACGGCGCCGCCGCCATAGACCAGGGTCAGCTTGCGCTCGGCCAGTGCGCGCCCCAGGGCGACAGCCGCTTCACGATAAGCCGGGTTGGTGCCAGTGCTGGCACCGCAAAATACACAAACGGATGCGATAGACATGCCTTACTCCAGGGTCAGGATGGCCACAGAGTAAAGGCAGGTACACCTCGATCCAAGGGCTAAACCTCGCGTTGGGGTGTTTCATAAGTGCCGCTGGCGCCAGAGGCGTAGGCGGCGAGCAAACTGCGCAATAAGCTGTTGATGGACATGACAGACGCTCCAGATGAGTGATGACGACCTGAGGATAGGGCCGGAACAGACGCCTGGCTGTTAGATTGTTTCGATGAGTGTCATAGCCCGAAAGTTGTATACAATTTTTGATTCAGGTCATAGGAACTTGCGAAGTTTTCAGGCAGTCTTCTGTCCATTCGCGATTTGTTAACCCTGCCTTGGAGATTCACCATGTTTGCCAAACTTGTTGCGGTATCCCTCCTGACTCTGGCCAGCGCCCAGTTAATGGCTGCGGAGTGCAAGACCACCATCGACTCCACAGACCAGATGACCTACAACACCAAGGCCATCGAAATCGACAAGAGCTGCAAGACCTTCACCGTGGAACTGACCCACTCCGGCAGCCTGCCGAAAAACGTCATGGGTCATAACTGGGTGCTGAGCAAAGAAGCTGACATGCAGCCAATCGCTACCGCTGGCCTGGCCGCGGGCATCGACAAGAACTACCTGCCGGAAGGTGATGCACGCATCATTGCTCACACCAAAATCATTGGTGCCAAAGAGACTGATTCGGTGACATTCGATGTTTCGAAGCTTGATGCTGCTGAAAAGTACGGTTTCTTCTGCTCGTTCCCGGGCCACATCTCGATGATGAAAGGCACGATTACCCTGAAGTAACTCTTGCAGGACCTAAAAGAAGACGCCCGCACAGGCGTCTTTTTTTCGCCTGTCAGAACCCGACCATTGGTCCGAAAGCTAGGTTGACCTGTTATTTATGACAGTAGGCAGGGCTTCAATTCCAGGCGTCAAATCGCTCTTGAGTTCTCCGCTATCGCGGTGATGCCATCGAGAGAGCATCGGATCATGTCGAATCGAAACGTTGTGCCTGAAATTACGTCCATCACCGACGCTGAGGGACGCCCGATTCTTGACGGGGGAGCCACCAGCTCCACCACGCTGAACCTGAGCGGAACCGCAGGGATGGACGATGTTGTTGACGTTCTTGTCGACGGGCAAAAACGAGGGGTAGCCCAAGCAACAGATGGCAAATGGGACTATTCCCTGGAAAATTTGACCAGAGGCAGGACGTATGGCATCAGGGCTTCTGCCTACGGGGTGCCTTCGCTTGCCTGGCAGGTTCGGGTAGAAGAGATACAACCCTTGATTTTGGAGGTCGTGGACACTGAGGGACATTCGGTTCCTGACGGCGGCGTTACCGCCTCCACCACTCTAGTGTTTAAAGGCTCAGCCGCTGTTAATGGCTACGTCGAATTTTTTGTCGGGGATTCACATTGGGGTGGAGCGTATTCTCCAAAGGGTAACTGGGCTTTCATAGTGACGGACTTGAACCAGGACACGCAATATGCGTTCAAGGCAGTGAGCCGCGAAGTATCGTCCAACATCTGGCACGTGACCGTGGAAGCTGTGAAAGGGACGGTCTGGATCAGAGCAATAAAAGACCGCGACGGTTATGACATTCCACCCGCTCGTTACACGGCTTCGACGACAGTGGACGTCATAGGCACCGCTTCACCGCGTCAGTTGGTCAGGGTTTTCCCCGCCAGCGGTGAAGAAAAATCTGAAATGGCCGATCCTGAGGGTAACTGGAAAGTACGATTGGAGGACCTCACTCAACAGCTCTATGTCGTCAAGGTGGCTGATTCCATTGCTGGTCATAATCGTGTATTTCGCTGTGTGGATCAGCGCCTGCCAATCATTCGACTGGCGAGAGACTCCACGGGCAATCCTATTCCAATCAATGGGACGACGAGGGATCGTTCGATTGTATTGACCGGTACTGGTGCCGCGGGAGAAGAACTCAGCGTTACAAATAGAACGGATCTGGTGGGCAATCCGATCGTCGATGCCCTCGGTGTTTGGGAACTGCAGCTCCGAGATTTAGCGAGCGATACTCACGTGTTCCATGTAGAAGGAAGCTATGACTCTGGGCTAGTGAGGGAAAGCTACTCTTTCCAGGTGGTATGAACACAGCACTGCCTTCGGCATTCGGAGAATGCTGAAGGCAGGTATTACGGCTTACGGCGCAAACGGCATCACCCGCTTGTGATGCGTCTTCCTGTACGTATCACAGATGATCTTGAACGCGTCCTCACGCACTGGCTCGCCGTGCAGGAACGCGTCAATCTCGGCATACGTCACGCCATGGGACGCTTCGTCCGGCTTGCCCGGCGACAGGTCTTCAAGGTCCGCTGTCGGGACCTTCTCCACCAACGACTCCGGCGCACCGAAGCTGCGGGCAATCGCCCGGACCTGGTTCTTCACCAACCCGCTCAACGGCGCCAGATCGCAGGCGCCGTCACCGAACTTGGTGAAGAAGCCCATCACGGCTTCCGCCGCGTGGTCAGTACCGATCACCAGCCCCTGTGCCGCGCCGGCGATGGTGTACTGGGCGACCATGCGCATCCGCGCCTTGGTGTTGCCGAGCACGAAATCCACCGACACCGCATGCTTGCCTTCAAACGCCGCGACTTCACTGGCCAGGGATTTGACCGCCGGGCCGATGTTCACGGTGTGGCGTTCGTCCGGCGCGATGAAGTCCACCGAAGCCTGGGCATCGTGTTCATCGAACTGGGTTTCGTACGGCAGGCGCACGGCGATGAACTTGTAACTGTCGTCACCGGTGCGGGTGCGCAGTTCGCGCATGGCACGCTGGGCCAACAGCCCGGCAGTCAGGGAATCGACGCCGCCGCTGATGCCCAGTACCAGGGTCTTGAGACCAGAATTGACCAGGCAATCCTGGATAAAGGTAATCCGCCGGGCGACTTCAGCCTCGAGGGCGGCCTGGTCGGCGAACGGCGGCTGGACGTTGAGCTGTTCAGCAATCTCACGCTGTTCGGCTTGCATGAATTCACTCCTTGCTAGGAATACTGGAAAGGGCAGGGACTTTGAACACGTGTCGCAAGTAGGCGACGAAATTCGGGTCTTTGCAGTGAGTCTTGCCAGGCTCATCGGAAATCTTGGCCACGGGCTGACCGTTGCAGGCGGTCATTTTAAGCACGATGCTCATCGGTTCAACACCTGGTATGTCACAGGTCAGGTTGGTGCCGATGCCGAAACTGACATTGATCCGACCGCGCAGCGCACGGAATATTTCCAGGGACTTGGGCAGCGTCAGGCTGTCGGAGAACACCAGGGTCTTGCTCATCGGGTCGATGCCGAGCTTGTGGTAATGGGCGATGGATTTTTCCGCCCACAGCACCGGGTCCCCGGAATCGTGGCGCAAACCGTCGAAGAGCTTGGCGAAATACAGGTCGAAATCGCCGAGGAAGGCATCGGTGGTGATGCAGTCGGTCAGGGCGATCCCCAGCAAACCGCGATACTCGCGAACCCAGCAATCGAGGGCCGCAATCTGACTGTCGATCAACCGTGGGCCGAGTTGTTGATGGGCCATGATCCACTCGTGGGCCATGGTGCCCAAGGGTTTCATGTTCAGCTCCCGGGACAGGTGCACGTTGCTGGTGCCGACGAAACGCCCGGGGAAATCGTGCTTGAGCACGTTCACCACTTCTTCCTGCACTCGGTACGAAAACCGGCGCCGAGTGCCGAAATCGGCGACCTGCAATTCGGACAATTCGTCGCTGCTGGCGTTGGCGGTCAGCCAGTCGAACTTGCGGTAGAGCTGCTCGCGCGCCTGTTCCAGAACGACTTCGCGGTAGCGATAGCGGTTACGCACTTCGCTGACAATCGCCAGCATCGGCACTTCGAACAGAATCACATGCAGCCACGGCCCGCGCAGGCGGATAAACAGCTCGCCGTTTTCGATGCCGGTGTGGACGTAACGCAGGTTGAAGCGGAACAAGCCAAGAAAGCGCAGGAAATCCGGCTTCATGAAGCTGATGCGTTCCAGGAAACTCAACTGGTCGGCGCTCAGGCTCAACTCGGCCAGACGCTCGATCTGGTAGCGGATCTCCGCCAGGTACGGGCGCAAATCCTCACTGTTACGGCAACGAAACTCCCATTCGACTTCCACGTTAGGGTAGTTGTGCAGCACCGCCTGCATCATCGTCAGTTTGTAGAAGTCGGTGTCGAGCAGGTTCTGCACGATGCGATCGCCGAATACGCTCTCGCTCATAAGGGAATCTCCAGGCTGGCCGCGGCCCGTGCTCGCGACGTTTCAGCTGTATTAATGAATGGGGCTAGTGGCGCATATCAGAGGTGCGGATTGCCAGCGATTTTTTAGACCGCGGCCGATTCCTGTGGGCGCGAGCCTTTGTGGCGAGGGGGCTTGCCCCCGTTCGGCTGCGCAGCAGTCGTCGATTTCAGGGCCGCTTCGCGACGCAACGGGGGCAAGCCCCCTCGCCACAGGTATCGCATGCGGACTTAATGTTGCGGCGCATCCGGGCTATCAATCTGCTCCAACATCCACTTCACAAAATCCCGCACCTTGGGCACTTCCGCCGAATGCTCGGGGTACGCCAGGTAATAAGCGTCGGAACTGGGCATCGCATGCTTCCAAGGAATCACCAGTTTGCCGTCCGCCAATTCCTCCTCCACCAGAAACCGTGGCAACAACGCCACGCCACAGCCAACCTGTGCGGCACGGATGCACATATAAAAGGTTTCGAAGCGTGGGCCGTGGTAGCTGTGTTCGGTGTGGTAGCCCTGGTTGTCGAACCAGTCGTGCCAGGCCTGGGGCCGGGAGGCGTTTTGCAGCAGGACCAGGTCGGCGAGTTGCGTCGGGTCGGTGAAAGGCTTATCCGGCAGGCTGCCCGGTGCACACACAGGAACAAGCTCTTCGCCAAACAGCTTCAGGCTTTCGGTGCCGGGCCGCGAGCCTTGGCCGAAGTAGAACGCCAGGTCGCTGCGTCCTTGCAGCAGGTCGTCGGCTTCCTGCTCGCTGCACAAATCGAGATGAATCGAGGGGTGACGCAGGCGCCAGCCTTTCAGACGCGGCACCAGCCAGCGGGCGCCGAAGGTCGGCGGCGTCGACACGCGCAGGACTTCGGTATCACCGCCGTAGGAACGCAGGTAGTGGGTCGACATCTCCACTTGCGTGAGGATTTTTCGCACTTCCACCAGGTACAAATCACCGGCCGGGGTCATTTGCAGGCGTCGGCGCACCCGGCGGAACAGCAGGTGCTGCAGCAATTCTTCCAGCTGCGCCACCTGCTTGCTGACGGCGCTCTGGGTCAGGTTCAGCTCTTCGGCGGCCCGGGTGAAGCTCAAATGCCGGGTCACGGCCTCGAAACACTGCAGGGCGGTGATCGACGGCAAGTAGCGTTTATTCAGCATGGGTGGTCCTTTTTCTTGTTGCTCTATGCTTTTCTTTTACCGACAGATGCGAAGCATGAATAAACGGAATGATATCTCGCTTAATGGTCGTTTGTTGGCTCGTCTGAGTGGCGCTACAACTACAGGCCTGATCAGCCGTGATATTCCGGCTGCACGATTTCCGTTTTTTGCTTGAGGAGTGACCCATGGTTGCCGCATTGCTTGATCGTCTTGGTGTAAACCCGGCCCTGTACCAGAACGGCAAAGTGCCGGTGCATTCGCCGATCGATGGCAGCCAGATTGCCAGCGTGAACTGGGAAGGCGCTGCCGAAGTCGAGCAACACATCAGTCGCGCAGATCATGCGTTCGAACTGTGGCGCAAGGTCCCGGCACCGCGCCGTGGCGAACTGGTGCGCCAATTGGGCGACATCCTGCGTGAATACAAGGCTGATCTCGGTGAGCTGGTGTCCTGGGAAGCCGGCAAGATCACCCAGGAAGGCCTGGGCGAAGTTCAGGAAATGATCGATATCTGCGACTTCGCCGTCGGTCTGTCCCGCCAGCTGTACGGTTTGACCATCGCTTCCGAGCGTCCTGGCCACCACATGCGTGAAACCTGGCACCCGCTGGGCGTTGTCGGCGTGATCAGCGCGTTCAACTTTCCGGTCGCGGTCTGGGCCTGGAACACTGCGCTGGCGCTGGTCTGCGGCAACCCGGTGATCTGGAAACCGTCGGAGAAAACCCCGCTGACCGCCCTGGCCTGTCAGGCACTGTTCGACCGCGTCCTGAAAAACTTCAGCGATGCACCGCCGCACCTGAGCCAAGTGATCATCGGCGGCCGCGATGCCGGCGAAGCCCTGGTCGATGACCCGCGTGTCGCGCTGATCAGCGCCACCGGCAGCACCCGCATGGGCCGCGAAGTGGCGCCGAAAATCGCCGCCCGTTTCGCTCGCAGCATCCTGGAGCTGGGCGGCAACAACGCCATGATTCTTGGCCCAAGCGCCGACCTGGACATGGCCGTTCGCGCGATCCTGTTCAGCGCCGTCGGCACCGCCGGTCAACGCTGCACCACCCTGCGTCGCCTGATCGCTCATGAATCGGTAAAAGAAGAAATCGTCACCCGCCTGAAGGCTGCCTACGCCAAGGTGCGCATCGGCAACCCGCTGGAAGGCAATCTGATCGGCCCGCTGATCGACAAAAACAGCTTCGAAAACATGCAGGAAGCGCTGGAACAAGCCTTGAGCGAAGGCGGCCGGGTGTTTGGCGGCAAGCGTCAACTGGAAGACAAATTCCCGAATGCTTACTACGTTTCGCCGGCCATCGTTGAGATGCCGGAGCAAAGCGACGTGGTGTGCAGCGAAACCTTCGCGCCGATCCTCTACGTGGTCGGCTACACCGATTTCAACGAAGCGATGCGCTTGAACAACGCCGTACCGCAAGGCCTGTCCTCGTGCATCTTCACCACCGACGTGCGTGAAGCCGAGCAGTTCATGTCGGACGTGGGCAGCGACTGCGGCATCGCCAACGTCAACATCGGCCCGAGCGGCGCGGAAATCGGCGGGGCATTTGGTGGCGAGAAAGAAACCGGTGGCGGTCGTGAATCGGGCTCCGATGCCTGGCGCGCCTACATGCGCCGCCAGACCAACACCGTGAACTACTCGCTGGAGCTGCCGTTGGCCCAGGGGATTACGTTCGATTAAAAGCAGCCTGCAAGCTGCAAGCCTCAAGCTTCAAGCAGACTGGCTTGCAGCTTGTGTTGATCGTTCCCACGCTCTGCGTGGGAATGCCTCAATGGACGCTCTGCGTCCGCTTTTGGGACGCGGAGCGTCCCGGGCTGCATTCCCACGCAGAGCGTGGGAACGATCAGTGTGTGATGGTTAGGTTTCTGATTGGAGTCTGGCAATGCCGTTACGCGAAGAGTGTCTGTGGGAAAAACTGACGCCGCAAAGGCCCGACAATACGGCGCTCAAGGGTGAAGTGAAGGTCGATGTCTGCGTTATCGGCGCCGGTTTCACCGGTCTGTCGGCGGCGGTGCATCTGTTGGAAGCAGGTAAAAGCGTCTGCGTGGTGGAAGCCCATCGCGCCGGCCATGGTGGCTCGGGGCGCAACGTCGGGCTGGTCAACGCCGGGATGTGGATTCCACCGGACGAGATCGAAGCCGGGTTCGGCGAAGCGGTGGGCAGTCAGCTCAACCGCATGCTCGGTGCCGCACCGTCCCTGGTGTTCAGCCTTGTGGATAAGTACAACATCGATTGCCAACTGCGCCGCGAAGGCACGCTGCACATGGCGCACAACAGCCGTGGCGAAGCGGATCTGCGCAGTCGTGAAGAACAATGGAAGCGCCGTGGGGCGCCGGTGGAACTGTTGACCGGCCAGGCCTGCGAACAAGCGACCGGGACCAAAAAAATTGCCGCCGCGCTGCTGGATCGACGTGCCGGCACTATCAATCCGATGGCTTATACGACCGGGCTGGCCAAAGCGGCCATCAACCTCGGCGGTCAACTGTTCGATCATTCCCCGGTGACCCGGCTGGAACGTCAGGGCCAGCGCTGGTCGGTGCAAACCGCCCAAGGCTCGGTGCTCGCCGATCAGGTGGTGATCGCCTCCAACGCCTACACCGAAGGCGACTGGACAGAACTTCGGCGCAACTTTTTTCCCGGTTATTACTACCAAGTGGCCTCGGTGCCGCTGACCGATGACGCTGCGCAACAGATTCTGCCCGGCGGCCAGGGTTCGTGGGACACCCGCCAGGTTCTGAGCAGCATCCGTCGCGATAAGGACGGGCGTCTGTTGCTCGGCAGCCTCGGTAATGGCAATCAGAAACCGACCTGGTTCTTGAAAGCCTGGGCCGACCGCGTTCAGCAGCATTACTTTCCCTACCTGAAACCGGTGGAATGGGAGTGCACCTGGACTGGCTGCATCGCCTTTACCCCCGATCACCTGATGCGCCTGTTCGAACCGGCGCCCGGAATAGTGGCAGTTACCGGTTACAACGGCCGGGGCGTGACGACGGGCACGGTGGTCGGCAAAGCGTTTGCCGACTATTTGTGTAACGGAAATCCTCAAGCACTACCGATTCCGTTCGCACCGATGCAGCCCCTGGCGGGTGTCGGCTTGCGCAGCTGTCTGTATGAGGCCGGTTTTTCGCTGTATCACGCAGGCCAGTGCTTGCGGATCGTGATTTGATTGTTGAATTTTGTTGCGGGGGAGCGGCGCTTTTTCGCGCAGCGACTAGCCTGTAGTGGTGCGGGTTGTAGCAGTTGCGCACCACGAGTGTGCACTTCGGTGACGCAGGCTGTTACAGGCTGGTTGCACGTCGTTTGGCGCCGCGGTTGCAATGATGGCGCGTGCGGGTTGCGCCTTTTGAAATAAATGGTTTCACCTTCCGCGGTTTAGACGGTTGCACGCCCAATGAAAATGGGATCGAAACAGTCGAAATAACAATAAAGCAGCGACTTTTTTCAGAATAAAAAACCGATGGCACGGCGCTTGCTCTGAGCAACCACAGAAGTCGCAGTGCCAACTAAAAAAAAACCTTGGAGCACCACCTCATGTCCCAGACGTTTTACAAGAAAGGCTTTCTGGCCCTCGCAGTGGCAACTGCGTTGGGTGTTTCTGCGTTTGCACAGGCTGATGTGAAAATCGGTGTGGCAGGTCCAATGACTGGCGCCAACGCGGCATTTGGCGAGCAGTACATGAAGGGTGCACAGGCAGCAGCCGATGCGATCAACGCATCGGGCGGCGTCAACGGGGAAAAAATCGTACTGGTCAAGGGCGATGACGCCTGCGAACCGAAACAGGCTGTGACGGTCGCCAAGGACCTGACCAACCAGAAAGTCGCCGGCGTCGTCGGTCACTTCTGCTCCTCATCCACCATTCCGGCTTCCGAGATCTACGACGAAGCGGGCATCATCGCGATCACTCCAGGTTCCACCAACCCACAGGTGACCGAGCGCGGCCTGAGCGCCATGTTCCGTATGTGCGGGCGTGACGACCAGCAAGGCATCGTGGCCGGCGACTACATCGTCGACGTACTCAAGGGCAAGAAAGTCGCCGTACTGCACGACAAAGACACCTACGGCCAAGGCCTGGCGGATGCCACCAAGGCTCAACTGATCAAGCGCGGTGTAACGCCAGTGCTGTACGAAGGCCTGACCCGCGGCGAGAAAGACTTCAGCGCCGTGGTCACCAAGATCCGGGCGGCCGGTGCCGACGTGGTCTACTTCGGTGGTCTGCACCCAGAGGCTGGTCCACTGGTTAAACAACTGCGTACCGAAGGCCTGAAAGACGTGAAATTCATGTCCGACGACGGCATCGTGACCGACGAACTGGTGACCACCGCTGGCGGCCCGCAATACGTCGACGGCGTGCTCATGACCTTCGGCGCCGACCCGCGCCTGCTGCCAGACAGCAAGACCGTCGTGGACGAGTTCCGCAAGAAAGGCACCGAGCCTGAAGGCTACACCCTGTACGCCTACGCGTCGGTCCAGACCCTGGCTGCTGCCTTCAACGGCTCCAAGTCCAACAGTGGAGAAAAAGCTGCCGAGTGGCTGAAGAAAAACCCGGTCAAGACCGTCATGGGCGAGAAGACCTGGGACAGCAAGGGCGACCTGAAAGTCTCCGACTACGTGGTTTACCAGTGGGACAAGGACGGCAAATACCACCAGCTGGAAAAACAGAAGTGATATGAACCGCTGATTGCCCGGTGCCTGGTGCGCCGGGCAGTCAGAGAACATGTCCGTGCAGTACCTGTCTTTTCTCGTAGAGCTGCACACAACCGTGTTGCACTGGCGGCTGAACCCCGGTCCGTTGCAACCCGCTTCTGTGCAGTCTCTCAAATGCGTGAGATTGCGTTATGGATGGTATTTTCCTGCAGCAACTGGTCAACGGTCTGACCCTCGGGTCGGTCTATGGCCTGATCGCCATCGGCTACACAATGGTCTATGGCATCATCGGCATGATCAACTTCGCCCACGGCGAGGTTTACATGATTTCCGCTTACCTCGCGGCAATCAGTCTGGCTCTGCTGGCTTACTTCGGTATTGAATCCTTCCCTCTGCTGATGCTCGGCACGCTGGTCTTCACCATCGTAGTCACGGCGGTGTATGGCTGGGTCATCGAACGCGTCGCCTACAAACCGCTGCGCAACTCCACACGACTGGCACCGCTGATCAGCGCCATCGGTATTTCCCTGATCCTGCAAAACTATGCACAAATCGCCCAAGGTGCGCGGCAACAGGGTGTACCCACACTCCTGACCGGCGCATGGCGCGTGGATGTCGGCACTGGCTTCGTCCAGTTGACCTACACCAAGATCTTCATTCTGGTCGCAGCGTTCGCCGGGATGGCCCTGCTGACCTATGTCATCAAGTACACCAAGCTCGGCCGCATGTGCCGTGCCACCCAGCAAGACCGCAAGATGGCCTCGATCCTGGGGATCAACACCGACCGCGTGATTTCCTACGTATTCATCATCGGTGCAGCGATGGCGGCCCTGGCCGGCGTGCTGATCACCATGAACTACGGCACGTTCGACTTCTACGCAGGCTTCGTCATCGGGATCAAGGCGTTCACCGCCGCGGTACTCGGCGGCATCGGTTCGCTGCCTGGGGCGATGCTCGGCGGGATCATCCTCGGGATTTCCGAGTCGCTGTTCTCGGGCCTGGTGAACTCGGACTACAAAGACGTTTTCAGCTTCTCGCTGCTCGTTCTCGTTCTGGTCTTTCGGCCCCAAGGCCTGCTCGGCCGTCCTCTTGTGTCGAAGGTGTAAGCGATGTCTTCAACCACTAAAAAAACCATTGATCTCAAAAGAAGCCTGGTTGACGCGATTCTTGCCGGCCTCGTTGCCCTGATTGTGTTCGGCCCGATTGTCGGCGTGGTCCTCGACGGCTACGGCTTCAACCTGCAACCGACCCGTGTGGCGTGGATTGTCGCCATCGTCATGGCTGGCCGTTTTGCCCTGAGCCTGTTCCTGCAAACCCCCAAGGGCCTGAAAATCCTCGAAGGTTTTGAAAACACCGGTTCCGGGGTTCATGTACTGCCGCCCGATTACAAAACCCGCTTGCGCTGGATCATCCCGCTGGTAATCGTCATTGCCGTGGTGTTCCCGTTCTTCTCCAACTCCTACCTGCTGGGCGTGGTCATCCTCGGTTTGATCTACGTGTTGCTGGGCCTGGGCCTGAACATCGTGGTCGGCCTGGCCGGCTTGCTTGACCTGGGTTACGTGGCGTTCTACGCCATCGGTGCCTACGGCCTGGCGCTCGGTTATCAATACCTGGGCCTGGGTTTCTGGACGGTGCTGCCGCTGGCGGCGATCACGGCGGGACTGGCCGGGTGCATTCTCGGTTTCCCGGTGTTGCGCCTGCACGGTGACTACCTGGCGATCGTGACCCTGGGCTTCGGTGAAATCATCCGCTTGATCCTCAACAACTGGCTGTCCCTGACCGGCGGCCCGAATGGCATGGCGGCGCCACTGCCTACCTTCTTCGGCCTGGAATTCGGCAAACGCGCGAAGGACGGCGGGGTGCCGTTCCATGAGTTCTTCGGCATCGCCTACAACCCGGACGTGAAGTATTACTTCATCTATGCGGTGTTGTTTCTGGTGGTCCTGGCCGTGCTGTACATCAAGCATCGCCTGGTCAAAATGCCGGTCGGCCGCGCCTGGGAAGCCCTGCGTGAAGACGAAATCGCCTGCCGCTCCATGGGCCTGAACCACGTACTGGTCAAGCTCTCGGCGTTCACCATCGGTGCCTCGACCGCCGGTCTGGCCGGGGTGTTCTTTGCGACCTATCAAGGCTTCGTCAACCCGACCTCGTTCACCTTCTTCGAATCGGCCCTGATCCTCGCCATCGTGGTACTCGGCGGCATGGGGTCGACCATCGGCGTGGTTATCGCTGCCTTCGTGCTGACCGTGGCCCCGGAACTGCTGCGTGGCTTCGCGGAATACCGCGTGCTGCTGTTCGGCATCCTGATGGTGTTGATGATGATCTGGCGACCGCGCGGCCTGATCCGGATCAGCCGTACCGGTGTGACCCCGCGTAAAGGAGTAGCGCCATGAGCGAAGTCGTACTCTCGGTCGAGAAGCTGATGATGCACTTCGGCGGCATCAAGGCGTTGAGCGATGTCAGCCTCAAGGTGCACCGCAACTCGATCTTCGCCCTGATCGGCCCCAACGGCGCCGGCAAGACCACGGTGTTCAACTGCCTGACCGGGTTCTACAAGGCCTCGGGCGGCAAGATCGAACTCAATGTGCGCGGCGAGCAGACCAACGTTATCCAGTTGCTGGGCGAGTCCTTCAAACCGGTGGATTTCGTTTCGCCGAAATCTTTCCTTAGCCGGATGTACTACAAGATGTTCGGCGGTACCCATCTGGTAAACCGTGCCGGTTTGGCGCGCACTTTCCAGAACATTCGCCTGTTCAAGGAAATGTCGGTGCTGGAAAACCTGCTGGTGGCCCAACACATGTGGGTCAACCGCAACATGCTCGCGGGCATCCTCAACACCAAGGGCTATCGCAAGGCTGAAAGTGATGCGCTGGACCATGCGTTCTACTGGCTGGAAGTGGTGGACCTGGTGGACTGCGCCAACCGTCTGGCGGGCGAGCTGTCCTACGGGCAGCAACGTCGCCTGGAAATCGCCCGGGCCATGTGCACGCGGCCGCAGATCATCTGCCTCGACGAACCGGCCGCCGGCCTTAACCCTCAGGAAACCGAAGCACTGAGCGCGATGATCAGGCTGCTGCGCGACGAGCACGACCTGACCGTGGTGCTGATCGAGCACGACATGGGCATGGTCATGAGCATTTCCGACCACATCGTGGTACTGGACCACGGCATCGTCATCGCCGAGGGCGGGCCTGATGCCATTCGCAACGACCCGAAAGTGATTGCGGCCTACCTGGGCGCTGATGAAGAGGAAGTGGTGCTATGAGCCAACCCATCCTCGAACTGAAGGATCTGGATGTGTTTTACGGGCCGATCCAGGCCCTGAAGAAAGTCTCGCTGCACATCAACGAAGGCGAAACCGTCAGCCTGATCGGCTCCAACGGCGCCGGCAAGTCGACCCTGCTGATGTCGATCTTCGGCCAGCCTCGCGCCGCTGACGGGCAGATCATCTATCAAGGGGTGGATATCACCCACAAGTCGTCCCACTACATCGCGTCCCACGGCATCGCGCAATCGCCGGAAGGGCGGCGGGTGTTCCCCGACATGACCGTCGAGGAAAACCTGTTGATGGGCACCATCCCGATTGGCGACAAGTACGCCAAGGAAGACATGCAGCGCATGTTCGAGCTGTTTCCACGGCTCGAAGAGCGGCGCACCCAGCGGGCCATGACCATGTCCGGCGGCGAACAGCAAATGCTCGCCATCGCCCGGGCACTGATGAGCCGGCCGAAGTTGTTGCTGCTTGATGAGCCGAGCCTGGGCCTGGCGCCAATCGTGGTGAAACAGATTTTCGCGACTCTGCGGGAACTGGCAAAAACCGGCATGACCATCTTCCTGGTCGAGCAGAACGCCAACCACGCGCTCAAGCTCTCGGACCGGGCGTACGTGATGGTCAACGGCGAGATTCGCCTAACAGGCACCGGCAAGGAGCTGCTGGTGAACGAGGAGGTGCGTAACGCGTATCTCGGCGGGCACTAAGCCTTCGGCCCCATAAAAAACGCCCTGACGCACTCCACGTCAGGGCGTTTTTTTATGCCCACACAAATCCCCCGTAGGGGCTGTCGAGAGAAACGAGGCTGCGATCTTTTGATCTTGCTTTTAAACCGCAAAAGCAAAAGATCGTAGCCTTCGGCGGCTCCTATACGGGGCCGCGATTCAAGGCAAATGGAAATTGTGGAAAACAATATTCGCAAGCTCTCAAACCGCGACATAAAGCCGCTGCAAATAGTTGTTTTGTCACGGTTTTGACTTGTCCCCGTTTGCTGTGGAGCTGGCTGTGAATAACGTGGGAGTAGCTGGCTGAGAGCCTTTGAAACCGTGGCTTGCAGACTTGTGGTTGTTTTTTGATCAGGCATTTTTCCCGGACCATCAGCTGTCGTTGTCAACCTTTTTGTTGTGGGCGAAAACGGCAGGAATGCAGATGTGCCAGCCTGTGGATAAGTCTGTGGTTAAACTCTGGAAAGACTTGGCTGAGGGCCGTCGTTACTGGCTTGGCGCCATCGTTCTTGGGTGTGGCCAATCGTGCAAAATGCCATGGGGCTACACGGCGAGCGGTCGAGGGTCAAGCAAAAAACTTTCTGTGCTGCTCGCAAAGCCTTATACACAGCGGCTTGCAGCTTTTGCACTTGCCCCCAAAGACTGTGGACCGGCCTGTGGATAACGTGCGCGCACATGGCTGCAAGCCACGGTGGGTAAGGCGCCGCTTCGGCTGGTTGTTTTTTGTACAGAAAACACCGGGGAACGAGGTTGCCGGTCAGCGCCGCGCCGGGCATGCTGGCTGCTGATTTTCTATTCCAATGGCTGCCGATCAGCCGAAGCAAGGAGAACACGATGTCCAACACCCTGTTTATCACCGGCGCAACGTCCGGTTTTGGCGAAGCCTGTGCCCGTCGTTTTGCCGAGGCGGGTTGGAAACTGGTGCTGACGGGCCGTCGTGAAGAGCGCCTCAACGCCCTGTGCGCCGAGTTGTCGAAGCAGACCGAGGTCCATGGCCTGGTGCTCGACGTGCGTGATCGCAAGGCCATGGAGGAGGCGATTGCCAATCTGCCGCCGTCCTTCGCCAAGCTGCGCGGGCTGATCAACAACGCCGGCCTGGCCCTGGGCGTGGACCCGGCGCCCAAGTGTGACCTGGACGACTGGGACACCATGGTCGATACCAACATCAAAGGCCTGATGTACAGCACTCGCCTGCTGCTGCCGCGCCTGATCGCCCACGGTCGTGGCGCCGGCATCGTCAACCTCGGCTCCATCGCCGGCAACTACCCGTATCCGGGCAGCCACGTGTATGGCGCGAGCAAAGCGTTCGTCAAACAGTTCTCCCTGAACCTGCGCTGCGACCTGCAAGGCACGGGCGTACGCGTCAGTAACATCGAGCCGGGGCTGTGCGAAAGCGAGTTCTCCCTGGTGCGTTTCGCCGGTGACCAGGAGCGCTACAACGCCACCTACGCCGGGGCCGAGCCGATTCAGCCGCAGGACATTGCCGACACCATTTTCTGGGTCCTCAATGCCCCGGCGCATATCAACATCAACAGCCTGGAGTTGATGCCGGTGAGCCAGACCTGGGCCGGGTTCTCCATTGAGCGTAATGGTGGCAAGGCGTAAGACCGCGTAACGGCCATCGCGGGCAAGCCTTGCTCCTACAGGATTCATGTGCGTCACGAACGACACAGAACCTGTAGGAGCAAAGCTTGCTCGCGATGGGGCCAGGCTAGGCAAAACCGGACATAAGGTAGACTCCCGCCCAACAACCCCACCGCACCCCGCGGTTTCCAGGGTTTTCAGAGGAGGCTACGTGAGTAACCGAGGTGAGCAGTCACTGCTCAAACAATCGACCATCCTGATGTTCGCCGTGGCGATCGCCGGGATCGTTACCGGTTTTGTTTCGGGTGCCCAATCCATCCTGTTCGATGGTTTTTTCTCGTTGATCGCGACCTTTATCAAGGTCTTGATGCTGATCACCGCCAAACTGATCGCCAAAGAAAGTAACCACCGCTTCCAGTTCGGCTTCTGGCACCTGGAGCCCATGGTGTTGCTGATCGAAGGCAGCTTCCTGTTCCTGATCGCGATCTACGCCTTTCTCAACGGTGTGTTCGGCATCATCAATGGCGGCCGCGAGATCGAGCTGGGGTTGGTGATCATCTATGCGGCGGTGTTTACCGTCGTTGAGTTCGCCTATTTCTTCTACGTGCGCCATCGCAATCGCAAGCTCAAATCGACGCTGATCCAGTTCGACAACATCAGTTGGCTGGTGGACGCGATGCTCTCGGTGGGCCTGTTGGTCAGTTTCCTGACCGCGCTGCTGCTCAAGTCCCAGGGCTATGGCGAGTGGGCGGTGTATGTCGACCCCTTGATCCTGATTCTGCTGGCCCTGAGCATGCTGCCACCAGCCTTCAAAATCCTGCGTCCAGCGCTGCGCGATGTACTGGGGATTGTCCCGGATCAACTCAACGACAAGGTGCGCCAGGTGATGGACGCGGCGAAGGTCGAGCATGGTTTCGACGACTACATTTCCTACGTGCAGAAGCACGGACGGGCGCGGTTTATCGAAATTCATGTGGTGTTGCCGGCGGACTATCCGCTGCACGGCGTGGGGCAGCTGGATGTGTTGCGCGAGGAGATTTCCGCGAAGTTGGGCAAGGCGGATGCGGCGCGATGGCTGACCATCAGTTTTACCGGGGATCGGAAGTGGATTGCTTGATTAGACGGTGACCGCTTCAAGGCCATTCGCGGGCAAGCCTCGCTCCTACAGGTTATGTGTCGTTCGCATTACCGCGTTCAAACATAAATCCTGTAGGAGCGAGGCTTGCCCGCGAAAGCGATCTCGAACTCAGCGCAAATATTCAACCAAGCCACGATAACAAGTCGCCAAGTGATAAGGCGTAGTCGAAGGCATGTCCTTGCGGCTGACTTCGCCTTCCTCATCCCGACACTCATACCAACCGCCAACATGCAGAAACCGCTGCTGCAACGCCTGCAATTGGCGCAGCACCGCTGCCTCGCCGTCCGGCCGCAACGTCAGTGCCCGCAGGTATTCAGCCTGGGCCCAGATTCTTTCAGTGCCGTCCTTCGCGCGGCCATCCAGATCGAGCATCGCTCGAACAGCGTTTGTCTGTGGATCCACACCCAGGTGCTCAGTGAAAGCAAAGGCCCGGTCCAGCGAGGCATGCAGCTTCGATCCGCGCAGCAATGGCGAGGACTCCAGCAGGAAATACCATTCGAATTGATGCCCCGGTTCAAACCAGTTATCCACAGCCCCCAGCGGTTTTTCCATCAACACACCGGTCTGTGGATCGATGAACCGCTTGTGCATGGCTGTGCATAACTTGACGAGCGCCGCTTGGGCGCCAGCGTCTTCGCGTACCGACAGGGTGGCGAGGAAGGCTTCGGCCAAGTGCATCAACGGGTTTTGTAGCGGGCCGGTGTCGAGGGATGACCAGTCGCGCTCAAGGCACGCTTCATACAGACCGTCGTCCGTGGCGAAGCGCTGGGCCACGACTTCCAGCGCGGCATTGAGCACCGATTCCACCAGCGGTTCGCGCACCTTGTCCCAGTAATGGGCGCAGGCGAACAGGATGAAGGCGTGGGTATAGAGGTCTTTGCGCTGATCCAGCGGCGCGCCTTGCGGGTCGATGCTGTAGAACCAGCCACCGTGCTCGGCATCGTGGAAATGCTGCTGCAAGGAACGGAACAACGCTGCCGCGCGTTCTTCGGCCGCCGGCACCTGGCCGATCAGGCTGGAAAACAGATACAGCTGGCGGGCGCAGGCCATGGCTCGATAGCGTTGTGGCGCCAGCGGTTGATGCCCGGCGTCCAGCGCTTCATACGGCAGCGCCATGTCGGCGTTCCAGCCGGGGCCTTGCCAGAGCGGCACGATCACGTCCTGGAAATGCTGTTGCACCGAAGCGAACAGGGCGGTTAATTCAGGCTGGGAGGCAGAGCGGGAAGCATGGGGCATTGGCTGGCGTCGTCACGGCAGGGGCGATTGCGCGACATGGTAGCAGAGTGAGCGGGTCGATCGTTCCCATGCTCCGCGTGGGAATGCCTCTAGGGACGCTCCGCGTCCAGTGACGCGGAGCGTCACGGGCTGCATTCCCACGCGGAGCGTGGGAACGATCTCTGGGGGCTTAGCCCGCCAACAACCAGACCCCGGTCGCCGCGGAAGCCGCACCCGCGACGCGAATCAACGGCGCCGCCGCCTGAGGCAGCACGCGCACCACCGCATAACCGGCTGCATGCAATGCCGCCGTCGCCGCCACAAACCCTGCGGCATACGCCCAAGGGCTGGACATGTCCGGCAATTCCAGACCATGGGCCACGCCGTGGAACAGCGCAAACAACGCCGTCGCACCCACCGCGACGCTCAACGGTGGACGCACCGCCAAGGCCACGGCCAGGCCCAGCGCCAGCACCGAGGCCGCAATCCCGCTTTCCAGCGCCGGCAGGTTCAGCCCTTCAAACCCCAGTAAGCCGCCGATCAGCATGGTGCCGACAAAGGTGCATGGCAGAGCCCAACGCGCCGCGCCTTTTTGCTGCGCGGCCCACAAACCCACCGCGACCATCGCCAACAGGTGATCGATGCCGCCAATCGGGTGGCTGATGCCGGCGATCAAACCGTTGTCGCCATGCCCCGGGTGGGCGAAGGCGATGGCGGGGGTCAGCAGCAGGGCCAAAGCGCCCAGGATGCGTTTGAGTGTCATGGATAAGCTTCCTTGTTGATAAGTCGTGATCAGGCTGCGATCAGCAGGCCTTGGCGTTCGATGAAGGCAATGATGTCTTCCAGGCCCAGGCCGGTTTTCTGGTTGCTGAAGACGAATGGCTTGCCGTTGCGCATGCGTTTGGTGTCGCTGTCCATCAGTTCCAGCGAGGCGCCCACCAGCGGCGCGAGGTCGACCTTGTTGATCACCAGCAGATCGGATTTACAGATCCCCGGCCCACCCTTGCGCGGCAGTTTGTCGCCGGCGGAAACGTCGATCACGTAGATGGTCAGGTCGGACAGTTCCGGGCTGAAGGTCGCCGAGAGGTTGTCGCCACCGGACTCGACAATGATCAGGTCCAGCCCCGGAAAGCGCCGGTTCAACTGGTCCACGGCTTCGAGGTTGATCGAGGCGTCTTCGCGGATCGCCGTGTGCGGGCAGCCGCCGGTTTCCACGCCGATGATGCGTTCCGGTGCCAAGGCTTCATTGCGCACCAGGAAGTCGGCGTCTTCGCGGGTGTAGATGTCGTTGGTCACCACCGCCAGGTTGTAGCGGTCGCGCAGGGCCAGGCACAGGGCCAGGGTCAGGGCGGTTTTGCCGGAACCGACCGGGCCGCCGATGCCGACGCGCAGGGGTTGAGTGTTCATATGCTTCTCCAAAATAAAGGGCCCTAGGAGCGAAACAGACGGCTGTACTGGCGTTCATGGGCCATGCACGCCAGGAACAGGCCGAAAGCGGCGCTGCCATAGTGTTCGGGGTTGATTCGAGTGGCGTGCTGCTGGGCTTCCTGCAGCAGCGGCAGCAATTGGCTGGTCAGGCGCTGGGCGGCTTGCTGGCCCAGGGGCAGGGTTTTCATCAGCACGGCCAATTGGTTTTCCAGCCAGCTCCAGAGCCATGCGGCCAGCGCATCCTGAGGACTGATGCCCCAGGCGCGAGCGGCCAGGGCCCAGCCGAGGGCGAGGTGCGGTTCGGGGCGTTGTTCGAGAAAGGCCCTGGCCGGCGCATCGAGTTCGGGCAAGCCGTTGAGCAGTTGCTGCAACGAATAGCCCATCTGCCGGCTTTCCTGATGCAACTCGCGGGTTTCGCGGCTGGCGCGATGTTCTTCGCAGCGTTGCAGCAGCCCTGCCCAGTTTTCGTCCGCCGCCGCTGTGCAATGGGCGAGCAGCAAAGGCGCTTCGAAACGCGCCAGGTTGAGCAGCAATTGATCGCTGATCCAGCGTCGCGCGCTGTCGGCATCCGTCACCCGCAAGTTATCCACCGCCATTTCCAGGCCTTGGGAATAGCTGTAGCCGCCAATCGGCAATTGCGGACTGGCCAGGCGCAACAGCGCCCAGGCTGGGTTCATAAGCGCACGCCGAACTGGTGCAGTTTCGGCGGGTAGTTGAAATCTTCATCGCCGTGGCGCGAGTGGTGATGGCCGCCGCCATAGGCCCCGTGTTCCGGCTGGAATGGCGCCTCAATGTTTTCCACCTTGGCATCCAGCTGTTCGAGCATGGCCTTGAGCACGTAGTCGTCGAGCAGGCGCAGCCAGCCGTCACCGACTTGCAGGGCAACGTGGCGATTGCCCAGGTGATAAGCGGCGCGGGTCAGTTCGAAGGCATTGGCGCAGGTGACGTGCAGCAGTTGCTCAGGACGGGCGCAGACGCGGACGATGCGCCCGTCTTCGGCCTGCAGGCATTCGCCGTCATACAGCGGCGGCTGGCCGCGCTCCAGAAACAACCCGACGTCTTCTTGTTCGGCACTGAAACAGCGCAAACGGCTTTTGCTCCGGGCTTCGAAGGTCAGGTGCAACTCGGCGGCCCAGACGGGTTGAGGCTCGATTCTGCGATGAATCACCAGCATCGGAATGCTTCCAGCAAAGGACAATGCTCAGGCTAGAGCAAGGGGCTTGCCAATCGGGGTGATGCGTAGGAAAACCCTGTCGGAGCTTAGTAGTTGTTGCAGGATGTTGCGGGGTTTTGGTGCATGTTGGTGCGTGAAGGATTCTTTATGCACCAAATTGGGGGGGGGGTGGGCTTGTGGGGCGAGGGGGCTTGTCGGAATGCCGCACCACCCGGTTCGGCTGCGAAGCAGTCGTAAAATCTGAGAAACGCGGTGCGCTGATAGGACGCGAGGGAGCGCTTCGCACTTCCACGGGGCAAGCCCTCTCGCCACACAAGCCGCTCTCACAGAGGATGTGTGTTATTCCGTACTGCCGAGCCCCTGCCAATGCTTCAACCCAATAAAGATAAAACGCAGTTGCTGAGTGATCTTCGCCTGGGGCGTCAGATGCTCCGGCAACGCTTCCACCGGCGGATCGATAATGTCCGGCAACGTGGCAAATACGCTTTTAACGATCAGGTCGGCCATGACGCTCAGCCCGTCGATGCCCAGATGCTGCAATTTCGGCATCAGCGATAAATCGGAGGCCAGGTCGGAACTGATGCCTTCGCGCAAACGGCCAATGGCCTGGCGCACCGGCTGCGAACCACCGTACTGCTCGCGGGCCAGAAACAGGAATTGCGAGCGATTGGCGCTGACCACATCGAGAAAGATCCGCACCGACGCATCAATGATGCCGCCCATGACGAATTCGTTGTGGCGTACCAGGCGGATGGTTTCGCGGAAGGTCTGGCCGACTTCGCTGACCAGCACCAGGCCCAGTTCGTCCATATCGGCAAAATGCCGATAGAAACCGGTGGGGACGATCCCGGCGGTTTTCGCCACTTCGCGCAGGCTCAGGCTGCCGAATCCTCGGCCGCATTCCATCAAATGGCGGGCGGCGTCCATCAGGGCGTTGCGGGTCTGTTGTTTCTGTTCGGCGCGGGGCAGCATCGCAAGGGTGTTTTCTGGACAGGACAGCGGCGCACTCTAGCAAATCGGCTTTGCCGGCGTCGAACGGGGATCAGGGATCAGGGATTCAAGCGAGGAAGAAGGGCGCTGCTGTAAAAGTCAAAAGCCCAATCCAGTGATTGGGCTTTTTTTCAGGGCCGCCACAGGCTCAGCTCACAGCGCTGTTGCGTTCGATAACACGGTCACCACCACCTTCGGCAACGGCTTGGCCTTGTGGGGTTTTGTCGTAGCCATCTTCAACCAGGCCTTTTTCTTCAAGACGGTTGCGGCCGTTTTCAGCGAGTTGGCCTTGTGGGGTTTTATCGTAACCGTCTTCGGCTACAGCCTGACCTTGTGGAGTTTTGTCGTAGCCATCTTCAGTGATCAGGCCTTTCTCTTTCAGGCGATCATTACCACCTTCAGCAAGGGTCTGGCCTTGTGGAGTGCGGTCCGAACCATCGGCGGCAACGGTTTGGCTGAATACAGAGTGACTGTCTTTGACTTGCGGAGTGGCCTGATCAGCGGCTGGCAGAGCAAAAGCGGTGCTGGCTAGCATCGAGAGGGTCAGGCTAAGCAATAATTGGCGTTTCATGATGGGTTGCTCCTTGGGAGGGCGATAAAGTGGGTACGAGGGCAATGCTACTCTCGATAAGTCGATATAAAAGTTCATAAACGCAATGGTAATAATCAACAGAATTGATTGTTCTGCGTAGAGGCTCTAGATCGGGCTTCTCCGGCCGGTGGTTTTGCACCGAGGTGGGTATTTTCGACCCACTCGTGCCGCACAAAAGTGCGGGACCGGTAACGTCGGTAGCGGGCGCACTGTGTCGCCGGACGATTATTTGAGCGTTAAGGAGACTTTCGGTTAAACCTGCGAGCCGTTTTCCAGTCGTAGATTTCATGGCGCGCCGCTTCTGGCCCGCCGTTTCAAACGTGCGTCGCAGTCAGGGCGCTCAGTCGTATTCAGGAGCCCTGTGCAATGACGCGCACTGCAAAAATAATCAGCTGGACCGTCGCCAGCCTTGTTGTACTGCTGGCGGTACTGGTTCTGGTCATCGTGTTCTTCGATTGGAACCGGATCAAACCCACCCTCAACACCAAAGTATCCGAAGAGCTGCACCGTCCGTTCGCCATTAATGGCAACCTCGCGGTGGTCTGGCAGCGTGAGCCCGATGAGGGCGGCTGGCGGGCCTGGGTGCCATGGCCGCATGTGGTGGCCGAGGACTTGAGCCTGGGCAACCCGGACTGGTCGAAAAAGCCGCAGATGGTCACGCTCAAGCGCGTCGAACTGCGGATTTCGCCGCTGGCCTTGCTGGCGCAGCGCGTGGTCATCCCGCGCATCGACCTCACCGAACCCAATGCCGATCTCCAGCGCCTGGCCGACGGCCGCGCCAACTGGACCTTCAAGTTCGATCCGAAAGACCCGAACGCCGAACCGTCGAACTGGGTGGTGGACATTGGCGCCATCGGCTTCGACAAAGGCCACGTGACCCTCGACGACCAGAGTCTGAAGACTCAGCTCGACCTGTTGATCGATCCACTGGGCAAACCGATTCCGTTCAGTGACATCGTCGGCGACAAAGCGGCAAAAACCGCGGTCGAGAAGGGCGGCGCCCCCCAGGACTACGCCTTCGCAATCAAAGTGAAGGGCCAATACCACGATCAGAAACTCGCCGGCGAAGGCAAGATTGGCGGCCTGCTGGCCTTGCAAGACGCGGCCAAGCCGTTCCCGCTGCAAGCCCAGGTCAAGATCGCCGACACCAGCGTCGAACTCGCCGGCACCCTGACCGATCCGCTGAACCTCGGCGCGTTGGACCTGCGCCTGAAACTGGCCGGCAGCAGCCTGGCCAACCTGTATCCACTGACCGGCGTAACCCTGCCGGACTCCCCGCCCTATGCCACCGACGGTCACTTGATCGCCAAACTGCATGACGCGGCAGGTGCACAGTTCCGCTACGAAGGTTTCAACGGCAAGATCGGCGCCAGTGATATCCACGGCGACCTGGCCTATGTCGCCAGTCAGCCACGGCCGAAACTCAGTGGTGCGCTGGTTTCCAATCAATTGCTGTTTGCCGACCTCGCGCCGTTGATCGGTGCCGACTCCAACGCCAAGCAAAAGGCCCGTGGCGGTGAAAGCAAACAGCCGACGGACAAGGTGTTGCCGGTCGAGGAATTCAAGACCGAGCGCTGGCGCGATATGGACGCCGACGTCGAATTCACCGGCAAGCGCATCGTTCACAGCGAGAAGCTGCCGTTCACCGACCTCTATACGCATCTGGTGCTGACCGACGGCGTGCTGAGCCTCGAACCCCTGCGTTTCGGCGTCGCCGGCGGCAAGCTCGACGCACAGATTCGCCTCAATGGCCGCACCGAACCGCTGGAAGGCCAGGCCAAACTCACCGCGCGCGGTTTCAAACTCAAACAGTTGTTCCCGACCTTTGAACCGATGAAAACCAGTTTCGGCGAGTTGAACGGCGACGCTGATATCGCCGGTCGCGGCAATTCAGTGGCCAAGCTGCTGGGCACAGCCAACGGCAAGCTGAAAATGCTGATCAATGACGGCGCCATCAGCCGCGAGTTGATGGAGCTGGCCGGGCTTAATGTCGGCAACTACGTGGTCGGCAAGATCTTTGGCGACAAGGAAGTGAAGATCAACTGCGCGGCGGCGGATTTCGACATCAAGACTGGCCTGGCGACCACGCAGTTGTTCGTCTTCGATACCGAGAACGCGATTATCTATATCGACGGCACGGCGAACATGGCGACTGAACAACTGGACTTGACCATCACCCCGGAATCCAAGGGCTGGCGTTTGATTTCCCTGCGCTCGCCGCTGTATGTGCAGGGCAAGTTCATCAAGCCGAGCGCGGGCGTGAAAGCCGTGCCTCTGTTGTTGCGCGGGGCCGGGATGGTTGCGCTGGGCGTGATTGCCGCGCCGGCGGCGGGGTTGCTGGCGTTGGTGGCGCCGAGCGGTGGCGAGCCGAACCAGTGTGCGCCGTTGCTGGAACAGATGAAGCAGGGCAAGGCGCCGGTGACCGTCAAGCCCACCCGATAAATGTGCGGCGTCTACAAGATCGTTCCCACGCGGAACGTGGGAACGATCAGGGGTTAGAGGTCTTTCAGAATGTCGGCCATATCATCCGCATGCTCTTCTTCCTGGGCCAGGATGTCTTCGAAGATGCGGCGGGTGGTGGGGTCTTTTTCGCCGATGTACTGAATGATTTCGCGGTAGCTGTCGATGGCGATCCGCTCGGCCACCAGGTCTTCGTAGACCATTTCCTTGAGGTCTTTCCCGGCCACGTATTGGGCGTGGGAGTTTTTCGACAGCAGGTCGGGGTTGAATTCCGGCTCACCGCCCAGTTGCACGATGCGCTCGGCCAAGCGGTCGGCGTGTTCGGCTTCCTGGGTCGCGTGTTCAAGGAACTCGTCGGCGGCCACATGGGCCTTGAGGCCGTTGGCCATGAAGTAGTGGCGCTTGTAGCGCAACACGCAGACCAATTCGGTGGCCAGCGATTCGTTGAGCAGGCGCAGCACTTCTTCGCGGTCGGCGCTGTAGCCTTCGGTCACGGCGCCGTTCTCGACGTTCTGGCGGGCTCGTGCGCGAAGGGTGGTTACATCAGACAAATGCATGTCGCTCATCTCGATCTCCTGGAGGCTAATCCGGTGGGCGTCACGCCTCTGGGGACGTGATCGCTACTTAAGATGTGAGTAATGAGCGTCGCGAAAAGTTTGATGTATTTGACGGGCGTGAAAGATCGCAGCCTTCGGCAGTTCCTACGGGGAGGTGCGTTGAGCCTTTGATCTTGGCAATAGACCAGACGCCGCTGCTTCTTCCTGCAACCACGCAAAAAATGCGCGTACCGGTGGATGCCGTTCACGCCCCGGCACACACAACGCGGCATAGCCGGCGCCATCCACTTGAACCTCGCCCTTGTAAGGCACCAGCAAACCGCTGGCCACGCTTTCGGACACCAGGATATTGCTCGCCAGCACCAGCCCTTGCCCGGCAATCGCCGCTTGCAGGGCGTAATGCTCTTCGTCGTATTCACGCACCGCCGGTCGCCCGGCCAGCCAGGTTTCGCCGGACTTCGCGCACCAGGATTCCCAACCGTGGGCGTAGAGCTTGGAGTTATGCCAACGCACGCTGATCAGCGTCGGCACCCGACTGGCCGCCGACGCTACCTGCTCGGGAGAGCCATAAACGCCGAAGGATTCATCGAACAGGCACAGCCCATACAGGTTCGGGTAATCGTCGAGGCTGTAGCGCAGCACCAGATCGACGCTGGCGTCCTGATGCAAATCGATGACTTCGCAATGGGTATCGAGCCGTAGGCTGATGGTCGGGTGCCGGGCATAAAAGCGCCCGAGTCGCGGGACCAGCCACAACGCGGCGAAGGCGGCGGTAGTGGAGAGCGTCAGGCTGGCGCCGCTGCGTTGCGGGCGCAGGGTGTCGACGCTCTGCGCCACTTCCAGCAAGGCACCGTGCAGGCTCTGGAACAAACGTTCACCGCCATCAGTCAGGCGCACCTGACGCGGCAATCGCTCGAACAGCGCAATGCCAAGCCAACTCTCCAGCGAACGAATCTGATGGGAAATCGCCGTGGGCGTTACCGAGAGTTCTTCGGCGGCGGCCTTGAAACTCAATAGGCGCGAGGCGGACTCAAAGGCGCGCAGGGCGGTTAGCGGCAGTGAGGCAAACATGGGAACTCCATGGATGAAATGAATTCATCCTGACTGACTTTTGTTCATTTGAAGAGGAACAGCTACGAGCTGCAAGCTGCAAGCCTCAAGCAGTTTAGCCATTAAGGAGTTTTCAGATGAGCACAGTTCTTGCAGTTCACGCCAGCCCCCGTGGTGAGCGTTCCCATTCCCGGCGTCTGGCCGAGGTGTTTTTGTCGGCGTGGCAGGCCCGTCATCCGCAGTCGCAGTTGACCCGTCGGGAGGTCGGTCGGGCGTTGATCCCACCGGTCAACGAGGCGTTTGTCGCGGCGGCGTTTTACCCCGAACCCGAGGCCCGGCCGTTGTCGATGCAGGCCGATCTGGCCTTCAGCGATGAACTGGTGGGTGAATTGCTCGGCCACGATGTGCTGGTGATTTCCACGCCGATGCACAACTTCAGTGTGCCCAGCGGCCTCAAGGCCTGGATCGATCAGATCGTGCGGCTCGGGCTGACCTTCAATCACACTCTGGACAATGGCGTGGCGCAGTACGAACCGTTGGTGCGGGGCAAGAAAGCCCTGATCGTCACCAGTCGCGGCGGCTTCGGTTTTGGCCCGGGTGGTGAACTGGAAGCGATGAATCACGCCGATCCGTTGTTGCGCACCGCGCTGGGTTTCATCGGCATCACCGACATCACGGTGGTCGCCGCCGAAGGTGAAGAGTCCGCCGAACGTACTTTCCAGATCTCCGCCGCCGAGGCCGAACAGCGTCTGTTGGCGCTGGCCAGGGAGTTCTAGATGGCCTGGGTGTTTCTGCTGATCGCCGCCGGCTTCGAAGTGACCTTCGCCATGGGCATGAAGTACGCCGAAGGTTTCACCCGGCTCTGGCCGTCGCTGATCACGGTGGCGGCTCGGTCGGCGGGATTTATTTCCTGACCCTGGCCATGCGCGAGTTGCCGGTGAGCATCGCCTACCCGATCTGGACCGCCATCGGGTCGCTGGGCACGGTGTTTCTCGGGTTTGCGCTGCTGGGCGAGAGCCTGACGGCGCTCAAACTGGTCTCGGTCGGGTTGATCGTGGCGGGGGTGGTGGGCTTGAAGTAACACGGATGTCATAGACTGGTCACGTTCGGTGGCGATGCTTGGCTGATGTCTTGCATCCCGCCTTGCGTCATCTCACCGATCACAAGGATGTCCGCCCATGTCGCAAGGTTCCGCCACGCGTTACCCGTTGGTGCTGGTTCCCGGAATGCTCGGGTTCATCCGTTTGCTGCTGTATCCGTACTGGTTCGGGATCGTCGCGGCGTTGCGCCGTGGGGGTGCGGTGGTGTTTGCGGTGCAGGTGTCGCCGCTCAATTCCAGCGAAGTGCGCGGCGAGCAGTTGCTGGCGCGGATCGACGAGATCCTTCGCGAAACCGGAGCCGAGAAGGTCAACCTGATCGGCCACAGCCAAGGCTCGCTGACCGCGCGTTATGCCGCTGCCAAACGCCCGGATCGGGTGGCGTCGGTCACGTCGGTGGCCGGGCCGAACCACGGTTCGGAATTGGCGGATTACCTGCACAAACACTATCCGTCGGACAGCGCCAAGGGGCGCGTACTGGCGGTTTTGCTGCGCCTGATCGGTGGCTTGATGAGTGTGTTGGAAACCGGTTATCGCGGGCCGAAACTGCCGGTGGATATCCATGCCTCCCACGAATCCCTGACGACTACCGGCGTGGCGCTGTTCAACCAGCGTTATCCACAGGGCCTGCCGCAAACCTGGGGCGGGCACGGGCCGGAGGAGGTCAACGGCGTGCGTTATTACTCCTGGTCCGGGACCTTGCAGCCGGGCAAGACCGATCGCGGCGGCAATCTGTTCGATGGGACCAACCGGTTTTGCCGGTTATTCGCGACAACCTTCGTGCGGGAAAAGGGGCATTGCGACGGGATGGTCGGGCGCTACAGCTCGCACCTGGGGACGGTGATCGGCGATGAATACCCGATGGATCACTTCGATATCGTCAACCAGTCGTTGGGGCTGGTGGGGAAGGGCGCGCAGCCGGTTCGGTTGTTTGTCGAGCATGCGGCGCGGTTGAAAGCGGCAGGTCTTTAGATCGCCTGTGGCGAGGGGGCTTGCCCCCGTTCGAGCGCGCAGCGGTCGCAAAATGGGGCCGCTACGCAGCCCAACGGGGGCAAGCCCCCTCGCCACAAAGAATTAGGTGCGCCCCAAAACGGTGGTCCACCGCTCCGAAAGAATCACCCCACCCAGCGTCAACATCCCGCCGACCAGGTGATACATCGCCAACTGCTCATGCAACACCACCGCCGCAATCAGTGCGGTAATCAGCGGCAGCAGGTTGAAAAACTGCGTGGTCCGGCTCGGCCCCAGGCGCACCACGGCTTGCATCCACGCCAAGGGCGCAATCATCGAGGCCAGCAGGCAGGCGTAGAGCACCAGCGGGATGTTCTGCCAGGTCGGGCCGATTTTTGGCGAGGCCACGAACAGCGGAAACAGCACCACCACCGCCACCAGCACCTGCAAATACAGCAACACCAGCGGCGGCAGGCGCAGCTGCCATTTTTTCAGGAGCGTGCTGTAGATCGCGTAGGCCAGAGTCGCGATCAGCATCATCGCGTCGCCCAGGTTCACCCCGTGCTCCAGCAATGCGCTCAGGCTGCCGGACGACACCACCACCAGCACCCCGGCAAACGACAGCACCGCACCGGCCAGCGCACCGGCGGTCAGGCGCTGGCCGAGGCTGATGATCGCCATCGTCAGTGACATCAGCGGCATCAACGACAGGATGATGCCCATGTTGGTGGCGGTGGTCAGGCTCGCCGCGAAGTACGCCAGGCTCTGATAAACCGCCATGCCGAGCACGCCGAGGACGAAAATCTTCCATAGATTGGGACGGATCATCGGCCAGTGGGCGATCACCGGTTTGAGCATGAAGGGCGTGAACAGAATCCCGGCCAGCAGCCAGCGATAGAAACCGATCTCGGCGGGGAAGATCGCGCCGGCCGACATCTTGGTGATCACGGTATTGCCGGCCCAAATGAAAATGGCCAGCAGGGGAAACGCATATTGCATGGGAGAGAAACCAGAACGTTGATGAGGCGCAATTATCCGCCTGTCTGGATGCAAGCCTATACTCCGATCCAGACAATCGGCCCTTGATGACGGACAGCATGAGCAGTAAACACATCGATCTGCTGGATTTCAGCGAACTGCCGGCCCCGGTGTACTTCCGCTACGCCGACTTCGACACCCACGAATACGCCTCGGCCCACCGCCACCCGTGGGGCACCCTGGAGTATTCGGCCAATGGCGTGTTGCACATGGAAATCGGCAGCAGCCGCTTCATGTCGCCGCCGCAGTACGCGGTGTGGGTGCCACCGCAGACCGAGCACAGTTTCTACAGCAACCAGCCAATCAACTACCGCGCGGTGTGCCTGGCGCCGTCGCTGTGCCGGGATCTGCCGCAACAAGCGTGCACCCTGGCCATCAGCGACATTCTTAAGGCGATCCTCAAGGACTTCGCCGCTCGCGACGTGAAGATTCCCGAACAGGACACTGACGTGCGCCTGGCCCAGGTGTTGGTGGATCAATTGCAACAGGCCCCCGAGCACGCCTGTTATTTGCCTTACGCCAGCAGTCCGGGGCTGCTCGGGATACTTGAAGCCTTGCAGGCCGAGCCCGGGGATAACCGGCCCTTGGCGGTGTGGGCGACGCAGATTCACGTCAGCGAACGCACCCTGGCCCGGCAATTCGTGCGTGAATTGGGCATGAGTTTCGGCGAGTGGCGCCTGCGCCTGCGATTTCTCGCGGCGATTGAAGCGCTGGGCAGCCAGCGCAGCATTCAGGACATCGCCTTCGACATGGGCTACAGCACCGGTTCGGCCTTTATCGCCATGTTTCAGCGCCAGGCCGGGTGCACGCCGGAGCAATATCGCCGCAGCCACCTCGAGACCAGGTGAAGGTGTTACAGGGTTTGTCTACACTTCAGGGCGAGGCCGCATCCATCGGTGCGGCAACAAGGAGAAAACTCCATGAAGATGTTGCGTGTCCCTTTGTTGATGATCGGTTTGCTGCTCTGCTCCCAGGGCTTCGCCGCCACGGCCCAACAGAACAAAATGACCACCTGCAATGCCGACGCTACCGCGAAAAGCCTCAAGGGCGATGAGCGCAAGACATTCATGAGCACCTGCCTCAAAGCCGCCCCGGCCGCCAATGACGCGAAAGTCCTGACCCCGCAGCAGGAAAAAATGAAAACCTGCAACGCGGACGCCAAGACCAAAGCCCTCACGGGCGATGCGCGCAAAACCTTCATGAGCGATTGCCTGAAGAAGAAATAATCCGGCCCTGTAGGCGCATGGCTCGCCCGCGATGAACGATAACGCGGTGTGTCATGGGTATTCGCGGCGCGCCCATCGCGGGCAAGCCTTGCTCCTACAGGTTATGCACAATTCCTAGTGCTGACCTCGGATCGCTGGCAGACTGCCCATCCTTTTACGCCGTTCGTTTTGAGGCTGTATGCCAACGTTTTCTCAGCGTCATGTATTGCTGTTGGTCAGTTGGGTGATCATTTTTGGCGGGCTGCTGCTGGTGATCCCGCTGCGCCTGTTGCCCAGCCTGCTGGCCGGGTTGTTGGTATTTGAACTGGTCAACATGCTCACGCCGCAGTTGCAGCGGCTGATCGAAGGTCGCCGCGCCCGTTGGCTGGCGGTGGCGTTGCTCGGCACATTGGTGGTCAGCGTGCTGGCGCTGATCTTTGCCGGTGCGATCAGTTTTCTATTGCACGAAGCGGAAAACCCCGGGGCTTCCCTCGACAAATTCATGCACGTGGTCGACCGCGCCCGCGGGCAGTTGCCGCCGTTCATCGATGTGTACCTGCCGGCCAGCGCCGCTGAATTCCGCGTGGCCATTGGCGAATGGATGAGCAAACACCTCAGCGATTTGCAACTGGTGGGCAAGGACGCGGCGCACATGTTCGTGACGTTGCTGATCGGCATGGTGCTGGGCGCGATCATCGCCTTGCAGCGGGTACCGGACGTGACCAAGCGCAAACCGCTGGCCGCCGCGCTGTTCGACCGCTTGCACCTGCTGGTCCAGGCGTTTCGCAACATCGTGTTCGCGCAGATCAAGATTTCCCTGCTCAACACTTTCTTCACCGGGATTTTCCTGGCGGTGATCCTGCCGATGTTCGGCATCAAGCTGCCGCTGACCAAAACCCTGATCGTGCTGACCTTCCTGCTCGGCCTGCTGCCGGTGATCGGCAATCTGATGTCGAACACCCTGATCACCATTGTCGGTTTGTCGCTGTCGATCTGGGTCGCGGTGGCGGCGCTGGGTTACCTGATCTTTATCCACAAGCTCGAATACTTCCTCAACGCGCGCATCGTCGGCGGGCAGATCAGTGCCAAGTCGTGGGAGTTGCTGCTGGCAATGCTGGTGTTCGAGGCCGCGTTCGGCCTGCCGGGGGTGGTGGCGGGGCCGATTTATTACGCGTATTTGAAGAGTGAGTTGAAGCTGGTAGGGATGGTTTAAAAGCAGTTGCAAGCCGCAAGTTTCAAGCAACAAGTCAAAGCAGTGGCGGTGTTCGCTCCTGCTTTTTACTTGCCGCTTGAAGCTTGCAACTTACCGCTGCTTCTCAGCAGCCGTAACGCTTCATGGCTTCAATCGCCAACCCGCTACCGATGCTGCCAAAGATATTCCCTTCCACATGCCGCGCCTTCGGCAGCATCGCCGAGACGCTGTTGCGCAGCGCCGGGATGCCGCTGGAACCGCCGGTGAAGAACACCGTATCGACCTGATCAACCCGCACGTTGGCATCGTTGAGCAGTTGCGTGACGCTGTTGCGCACGCGCTCCAGCAGGTTGTCGATGGCGGATTCGAACAAGGCGCGGGTCAGTTCCACGCTCAGGCCCGGCTCGATGCGGTCCAGCGGTACGTGGCGGCTGTCGGCGTGGGTCAGCTGGATCTTGGTTTCTTCCACTTCCATGGCCAGCCAGTGGCCGGCGCGCTGGTCGATCAGCTTGAACAGGCGATCGATGCCGCCGGTGTCTTCGATGTCGTAGCGCATGCTGCCCAGGGCCAACGTCGACTTCTGCGAGTACACCGAGTTGATGGTGTGCCAGGTCGCCAGGTTCATGTGGTGGCTGGTGGGCATGTAGGCGCCGCTCTTCATGCGGCTGCCGTAGCCGAACAGCGGCATCAGGCCTTGCAGGCTCAGTTGCTTGTCGAAATCGGTCCCGCCGATGTGCACGCCGCCGGTGGCGAGGATGTCGTCGTGGCGGTTGTCGTGCATGCGCCGCTCAGGGGACAGGCGCACCAGCGAGAAGTCGGAGGTACCACCGCCGATGTCGACAATCAGCACCAGCTCCTCTTTTTCGATGGTCGACTCGTAGTCGAACGCCGCGGCAATCGGCTCGTACTGGAACGACACGTCCTTGAAGCCGATGGCGCGGGCCACGTCGACCAAGGTGTTTTCGGCTTCCTGGTCCGCCAGTTCGTCGTCATCGACGAAGAACACCGGGCGACCCAGCACCACTTCTTCGAACTCACGACCGGCTTCGGCTTCGGCGCGCTTCTTCAGCTGGCCGATGAACAGGCCCAGCAAGTCCTTGAACGGCATCGCCGTGCCGAGGACGCTGGTGTCGTGCTTGATCAGCTTGGAACCCAGCAGGCTCTTGAGCGAGCGCATCAGCCGGCCTTCGTAGCCTTCCAGGTACTCGTGCAGCGCCAGCCGGCCGTACACCGGGCGGCGTTCTTCGATGTTGAAGAAGACCACCGAGGGCAGGGTGATCTTGTCGTCCTCCAGCGCGATCAGCGTTTCCATGCCGGGGCGTAGCCAGCCGACGGTGGAGTTGGACGTGCCGAAGTCGATACCACAGGCACGGGCTGGGGATGCGTTTTTCATGTCTTTCGAGTTCCGGTTAAAAAACGGCCGCGCAGTGTATGCCAGTGCGGCGAAGATTCGAAGGCCGACTATCCGCTAAATCACCGGCAATAGCGCCTTGATAAGCGGGCACGATGCCCCAAACTTGTCTGCATCGACCCTGGCAGCCATTTGGCGGTCGCAAGAACCGCCCGCCGCTGCCGATAAACTTCTGATGCGCTGCCCGGTCACAAACTTGAGATCGGTCAACCCGACAGCCTGCAATGCGCGCATGCTGTCGGGGTAGCGGCGCGATTTTGATAACGGATGGTGATCCTTAGATGGACTTCAAAGACTATTACAAGATTCTCGGTGTGGAACCGACCGCGGACGATAAGACGATTAAAGCCGCCTATCGCAAGCTGGCCCGCAAATACCACCCCGACGTCAGCAAGGAAAAAGACGCCGAGGCCAAGTTCAAGGACGCCTCGGAAGCCTATGAAGCGCTGAAAAGTGCCGACAAGCGCGCCGAATACGACGACTTGCGCAAATACGGCCAGCACGGCCAACCGTTCCAGGGCCCGCCAGGCTGGCAGGGGCGTGGCGGCGGCGGCGGTGGTTTCGGTGGCGGTCAGGACACGGGCGAATTTTCGGACTTCTTCAGTTCGATCTTCGGCAACCGTGGGCCTGGTTTTGGGGGTGGAGAGTCGCGTCGCAGTGCCGGACGTCGAGGGCAAGACGTGGAAATGGAACTTGGAATTTTTCTGGAAGAAACCCTCTCGAACGAATCGAAGAAGGTCACTTTCCAGGTGCCGCAGTACAACGCGGCTGGGCAGCATGTCAGCAACACCTCGAAAAGCCTGAACGTGAAGATCCCGGCCGGTGTGGCCGACGGCGAGCGTATTCGCCTCAAGGGCCAGGGCGCGCCGGGTACCGGTGGTGGCGCCAATGGCGACCTGTTCCTGATCATCCGCTTCGCCCCGCACCCGAAATTCGACGTCGAAGGCGAGAACCTGATCATCACCTTGCCGCTGGCTCCTTGGGAGCTGGCGCTGGGCGCCGAAGTCGCGGTGCCGACCCTGACCGGCAAGATCAACCTCAAGGTCCCGGCCGGCAGCCAGAATGGCCAGCGCATGCGCGCCAAGGGCCATGGCTTGCTGAACAAGAAGGGCGAGCGTGGCTTCCTGTTCGTGCAGCTCAAGGCCGTGATGCCGAAAGCCTCGGACGATGAGGTCAAGGCGTTGTGGCAAGAGCTGGCGCAGAAAGCCGCGTTCGACCCACGGGAAAATTTTTGATCCGCTAGAACCCTGGAGCTACTGACAATGAGCAGTCCCCTGATCGTTCAACTGGACATGGCAGAATTCTGTGAGGCGACCGAGCTGTCGGACGTCTACGTGATCGAAATCGTCGAACACGGCATCCTCGAACCTCAGGGCTCTGCGCCCAAGGACTGGCGTTTCAACGATTACGAACTGGCCCTGGCCAAACGCGCCGCCAAGCTGCGGCGCGATCTGGAGCTGGAGTGGGAAGGCGTCGCGCTGGCGCTGGACTTGCTGGAAGAAGTGCAGCAACTGCGGGCTGAGAATCGAATGCTCAAGCAGCGGTTGGGGCGGTTGGTCGTTGAGTAACGGCAGGCACTGAACCTGTGGCGAGGGGGCTTGCCCACTCGCCACAAAAGCGGTCCCAAGCCATCACACCTTCCTGGGCAACACCACCGTAAACAACGTCCCCTCCAATTCGCTGGAGCTGACCTCAATCGTGCCCCGGTGAGCGTTTACCACTTCCTTGACGATAAACAAGCCCAAACCGAGGCTGGTCGACGGCTGCCCGAGTTCTTCGTCGGCGTTGCGCACCAGGGGATCGAAAATGGTGCCGAGCGCCTCTTCCGGAATCGGCACGCCATAGTTATGCACCGTCAGGCGCACCGAGTCGGCCTCGCCGCTGAGCACTACACTGACGTCACGCTTGTTCGAGCCATGCTGCAACGCGTTGCCGATCAGGTTCTGCAACAGCTGATTGATGCGCCCGGCATCCCAGGTGCCGTGGGTATCGCCCTGCACCGTGATCGTCGGATCGCATTCGGGGTTGCCGGCGCAGGCCTGGGCAATGGCTTCGCGCGCGGCGTCGGCCAGGTCCATCGGTTTTGGTTCGATGGGCAAGCTCTTGCCCAGGCGACTGCGCACCAGTTCCAGCAAATCACTGACCATCGCCGCCATGTGCCGGGTGCCACGCTTGATGTGGTGCGCGCAGGTCAGGGCGTCACCTTCGAGGTTGGCTTTGCGCATCAGCATTTCGGTGGACATGCTCACCGCCTGCAACGGTGCGCGCAGGTCGTGGCCGAGGATCGCCAGGAAAATATCCCGGGAATGATTGACCTGCTCGGCGTAGGCCGCAGTCGACTCGGCCAGGGCTTCGTCGATGGCTTCGTTGAAGCGGATCATGTCCTGGAAGTAGGCGAGGTCCGGCGATTGCAGGCTCTCGACCCAGAGCCGGATGACACAGGCGCGCAGATGACGGAACTCTGAGGTCATCTGCACCAGGTCAAAGCCGACGTTGTGCCGCAATTCGCCATGGCTGGCGGCGGCCTTGTCCAGGCTGGGGGTTTTCTCCGGGCCGTCACCCTTGGCCTTGGCGGCCTGTTCCTGGGCGGTCTGCGCGGTGGTCATGTCCCGGGCGGCGGCCAGCAGGATGGAGCGGGCATGATCGCGCAAGGTGGCGCGATCCAGGTTGTCGTCAGGGGTGATCGCGCGGGCGAACTGCTCCCATTCATCGACGACACGATCGACCTCTACCACGATGAATTCGCTTAAACGCATGGAGCAGAATCCTGAGCAGGTACGGCGGAAAGTGACCCGCATCTTAGCGCCTTCCCGGTCAGGTAAACACCGCACAAATGGAGAGGCGCCCGGTGGTATTTATATATAGTCGGCTTTTGGAATGTTGAAAGGTCGACGTTGTTTAAGGGCGGGGACACTTCGTGTTTTTGCATTATTGTTGATGAACAATAATCGCTAGCCTGATGGCTTTGTCATCAAGGACGATAGCGATATGCAAGATTCACCAGACACCCGCACGCCAGTGCCCGCTTATATTCCCGGTATTAATGAAAATGCAGGCGCTTATGAGCGTGTTGCACAGTCCCTCCAGCATTGGCAGGGGCAGGCTCCCGCGGCCCACCTGCTGGCGGCCGAACTCGTACGGGGCGCCTTTCCTGACTGGTACCTCAAGGCGCGAAAGATTGATCGAGAAAGTCTCAAGGACTTGTTCAGTCGCCGCTGGTTCTTACAAGGGCAACTCGACACGTTGACCGGCACGTTGCAACAGGATGTTCGCAAGTTTGCCGAACCGTTATTGGTCAACGCACTAAAAGAACACTTAAACCTGACGCTGGATGTGCGCGAAGCCGAGTTGCGCCTGTATATCCCCGATACCTTGATCTTTGGCATTGACCGCGATGCCAGCCGGTTCAGACAACTGAGCCTGCTGGACGCAGCCCTGCACAATTTCGAAGCCAGCGAAGCTGAGCCCAAGGCCTGGCGTGAGGGTTCCGGGATTTTCACCCGCGATGCCGATGGCGCGCCGGTGCGACATGCCCTGACAGTGGCGCAGTTTGTCGCGTTGTGCCGGCGCCTGGACCTGGGGGCGCAGTACCAGGCGCATATCCAGGCGATTTTGCAGCCGGTCGCGACCACGGCCAGGATGACCTTGCAGCAGCAATCGGTGGACAGCGACAAAGCGGCGTTCAAATACGCGGCGTTCCGGGCGTTGCTCAAGGGCGAGATTACCGCCCACGGTTATGCCTGCCTGCTCGCCGTCCACGACGGCACGCCTGGGCAGCAGCTCAATGGCGCGCCCATGCTCAACCATCGCCTGTCGCTGATGGGCTTCAGGATGAGCGGCATTACCTTGTTCAGCGCCGTGGCTGAACCGGGCTGGGCGAAACAAGCCGTCGACGCCATGGCCGGGCCTTTGCTCAGCGTGGTGCTGGATGTCTCGCAACAACTGCCGATCCTGCCGGGCCAGGAATACGAACGGATCAAACTGCTCAGGGCCTTTTTCGCCAACGGGCCCAAGGGCCTGTCTGAGGCACTGGCGCGCAACCAGGACACGTATCGCCAAAGCCGTTTGGTGGGCAGCCTGCTGGTGTACATCCCGGATGATCCCGACCATCCGCTCAAGCAGTACGACTCGTTCACCGACTTCATGAAAACCCTGGTCAGCCAGTTGAACAGGCCCGACTACCAGGCGTTCTTCAGCCGGTTTGTCGCGCAGAACGACAAGGGTGTGTTCTTCAGCCGGGTCAAGGAACGCCTCAGGACCTTCACCTGGCAGCAGCGCGAACCCCTGGACATGGGGCCATGGTGGCGCGAAACAGCGGTGGAAAATCCCGACCCGGAACCGATCACCAACATCATCACCGGCAATCTGTGGAGCCACCGGTACGTCGAGCGCCGGGACAAGTTGATCAGCGATGCCCGGCTGATTGCCGTACCCACCGGGGACGAGGACGCCCAAAGCCGCTGGAAGCGCCTGACCAGCTACCTCGACATCGCCTGGAATGTCTTCAACTTCGCCGCGATGCTGGTGCCGGGCGTCGGCGAGGCCGTGCTCGTGGTCATGGCGGCGCAGCTCCTCGAAGAACTGGCCGAAGGCCTTGAGGACTGGAGCAAGGGCGACCGCGATGAAGCGGCGGGGCACATTATTTCGGTGCTGATCAACGGCGCCCAGTTGGCGATGATGGGCGCCGGGCATGTGCTGCCCGGCGGCGTCACGCCGATCCGGCCCTCGCCGGTGCTCGACAGCCTGCGCCCGGTGGAACTGCCCGATGGCCAGCCCAGCCTGTGGAAACCCGACCTTGCGCCCTATGCCCATGACCAGCCGTTGCCCGACACTTCTGGCCCCGACGAACTGGGTTTGCACCACCAGGACGGCAAAACCCTGTTGCCCCTGGAAAACACCCGCTATCGGGTGAGCACCGAACCCGCAACGGGCGAGTACTGCATCGAACACCCGACCCGAGCCAACGCCTACCGACCCCGACTTGCCCATAACGGCGCCGGCGCCTGGGCCACCGAACTGGAGCAGCCGCTGACCTGGGACGACGCCAAGGTTTGGCGGCGCCTGGGGCATGCGCTGGAGGCGTTTGCCGAGCCGACCCAGGCGCAGATTCGCACGGTCAGCGGCGTCGATCAGCGCGTATTGCGCCGACTGCACGCCGAGCATGAAAGCCCGCCACCGTTGCTCAGCGACACCCTCAAGCGGTTCAAGGCCTACGCCGAGGCCGAAGCCGTGGGGCGGCAGATCCTCGATAACCGGATGTCGGAAACCCTGGAAGGGTTCCTGCCGACCTTTGTCACCGAACTGCCTGGCTGGCCCGAAGCCCGGGCGATTGAACTGTTTGATACGCAGGCCCTGTCCGGCCCCTCGATCAAGTACGGGAATGTCCACGCGACGGCGCCAGACACGATCAAGCTCAGCCGCGCGCATCTCAAGGGCGGGGACTTGCCCGGGCGCGTACTGGATTCGCTCAAGGAACACGAAATCCACGACCTGCTCGGCACGCGGCTGTCGGTGGATCGCAACCCACGCCTGGAGGCATTGCGCGCACGCCTGGCCATGCATGCCGGGCGCCAGACCCGGCGTCTGTTCGATTCGCTTTATCACGCCGCTGAACGGACTCGCGATGCCCGGTTGATCGTGCTTCAGGACAAATACCCCGGGTTGCCGGGCAGCGTCGGCCAACGATTGCTGGAGCAGGCGCATGCCGAGGACTTGAGGTTCATGGCGCAAAAAGGTCGCCTGCCGCTGCGCCTGGACGCCCAGGCACGCCAGGCCCTGGAGGAGGTGCGGGTGGTGCGCGCCTACGAGGGTTTGTACCTCAAGGACCTGGCCAGCGCGGACGCCGATCGCCTGGCGCTGCACAGCATCGCGGCGTTGCCGGGGTGGTCGAAAAACGTGCGAATCGAGGTGCGCCTGTTTTCATTCAATGGCGCGCTGCGTGACAGCGTCGGCCCGGTGGACGCACCGATTCGCAAAGTACTGGTGCTCAACGAGGACGGCACCTTCGAGACCCGCGATGCCCGGGATCAGCATTTGCACGGCGCGGATGATCTGTACGGTGCGCTGCTGCATGCCTTGCCCGATACCGAACGCAAGGCGCTGGGCTATGAAATCAATCAGGGGGCCCAGCTCAAGTTGCAGGTGCAGCAAGCGCCCTTGGCCCATGATCGACTGGCGCTGATCCTGCAGGACTCACCGCAGCGCAAACCGGCTTACGACCCCCAGACCATGAAGTTGCGCGGCGGCATGCAGAGCGGCCATGGGTATGTGCCGGACGTGGGGATTCTGCGCCATCGCGCCAGGTCCCTGTACCCCGGATTTTCCGAGGCTGATCTCGATTGGTTGATCGCGAAGTTCCAGCAAAGAGGCACTTCGATATCCGTGCAGATGCGCGCACTGGAAGCCGAGTTCAACGACCTGAACAACCGATTGTCCCGTTGGGTCAATTCCAGGGTGTTGAACCTGACCTCGCGCAGCATGGCGCAATGGGATGCCCGTAACAAAGTGGCGACGGCGCTGCGTCGCTGTTGGCAGCGCCTCGGGCCCCGAGGCCCTGAAGTGATTGGGGAGGATCATCCGCAGTTGCTTGATCTCGACAATCACAACCTGGGCGAACTGCTGGCGACCATGCCGCCGCTCCGGGCCAATTTCGATCACGTGACCGGCCTGAACCTGCGCAACAACGGTTTGCTCACAGGCCAGATGGATTTTCTCAGGCCGTTTAGCCGGGTGCGTTGGCTGAGCCTGACCGGCAACCGGTTGAATCGCCTGCCCGCAGCGGTGGGTGACATGCGTTACCTCACCGAATTGTCGCTGAGCAATAACCAGATCGAGTTGACGGACCTCGCGGTGGCGCAGCTGCGCAAAATGGTCCGCCTGGAATCCATTTCGCTCAGCGGCAATCCATTGCGTCGCCTGCCGGATGTCAGCGGCATGGCGCGCTTGCAGGTGCTGCTGCTCAACAGCACCGGGATCGACACCTGGCCCATGGGGCTGTTTGCCAGCCCGCGCCAGCGCAATATCTACCTCGATCTGCGCAACAACCCCATCAGCCTGGTGCCGGTCGTGGCGCCAGGGTCGGCGCGTGCCGAATTGCTCGCCCGCACCCATGTGAGCCGCAGCCCACAGTGGATGTCGGCCGAAACCCTGGAGCAACTGAGGATGTATATCGAGTCCGTGGGCATGGATCCGGATCGTCCCTATCCGCCTCGCAGTTCCGTGGATGGGGTCTACTGGGCCGCAGGCATGTCCGAAACCCAATGGAGTAGGCGCATGCCGGTGTGGGACGCGCTGGAAGATGAGTGGGGTTCCGAACCGTTTTTCAATCGCATCAGGTCCCTGACCCAGACCGCCGACTTCAAGGCTGCCGGCGCTTACCGTGCCGACCTGACGGCCAAAGTCTGGCGCATGCTGGAGGCCATGGCCGAGAACGCCGAGTTGCGGGAAAAACTCTTTGCCGAAGCCCTGGCGCCCACCGAGTGTGTGGATGGGCTCACTCAGGTGTTCAACGCGATGGGTATCGAAGTCTTGACCCACGAGGCGTATCAGTTGACCAATCCGGCCCTGATCGAGGCGGAACTGGTGACGCTGGCGCGGGGCAAGTCGCGGCTGAACCAGCTCGATGCCATCGCCCGGCGCCGCGTCTCCGAGCGCTTGGCGTCGGGTGAAACCTACCGCCGTGTCAACGAGCAAGGTGACGTCGTCGGCACGATCGACGTGGTGGAAGTGCATCTGGCGTACATGACCGACCTGGCCGCACGCCTTGATCTGCCCTGGCAGGCCCGGGGCATGCAGTTCCGCAACATCGCCGGGGTCACGCAAGCGATGATTGATGCGGCGTATGAGCGAGTGCTGGCGTTGGAGGAGGGGGATTTGCTGCGCGATGCGATTGCCGAAGTGCCGTTCTGGAAAACCTGGGTCGAGGCGCAGAACCGCGAGGCGTTTGATGTGTTCAGGCGCAAGGTCGACCTCACCACCGAATTCAAGGTGACGATGGATGAGCGAGCCGACGCTGACGTGACGCCGGACGCCCTGGCACGCTTGAATGAACAACTCAAGGAACTGGCCACGGCGCTGGATAAACCGGATAGCGAGATTGCCGCGGGGCAGGTCATGACCGACGAAGCCTATGACGCTCAGCTCAAACTCATCCTCGATGACATGGATGCCTTGCTGAAAAAACTGACCCAGGAAGCCATGGACCGGGCCAGGTTGCAGCGGGTTGAATTGCCGTTCACGGTGGTCACCGAATCCTGATCGCCACAAAAAAACCTGTGGGAGCACGCTTGCTCCCACAGTGGTTTTTTGCGGGTGTCAGAACAGGAAGTAACGCTGGGCCATCGGCAAGGTTTCTGCCGGTTCGCACCACAACAAAACCCCGTCAGCCTTGACCTGATACGTCTGCGGATCGACGTCGATGTTCGGCAGGTAGTCGTTGTGGATCAGGTCGGTTTTCTGCACGTCACGGCAGCCCTTCACCACGGCGATTTTCTTCTTCAAACCCAGGGCTTCGGGCAATCCGGCGTCCTGGGCGGCCTGGCTGATAAAGGTCAGGCTGGTGGCATGCAGCGAGCCGCCGTAGCTGGCGAACATCGGGCGGTAGTGCACCGGTTGTGGCGTCGGGATCGAGGCGTTGGCGTCGCCCATCAGGCTCGCCGCAATGGCGCCGCCCTTGAGAATCAGCGTTGGCTTGACCCCGAAAAACGCCGGGCGCCACAGCACCAGATCCGCCCATTTCCCGACTTCGATTGAACCCACTTCATGGCTGATGCCGTGGGTGATCGCCGGGTTGATGGTGTACTTGGCGATGTAGCGTTTGGCGCGGAAGTTGTCGTTGCCTTCGCCGTCGCCCGGTAGCGCGCCGCGCTGCTTTTTCATCTTGTCGGCGGTCTGCCAGGTACGGGTGATGACTTCGCCGACCCGGCCCATGGCCTGGCTGTCGGAGCTGATCATCGAGAACGCGCCGAGGTCGTGGAGGATGTCTTCGGCGGCAATCGTTTCGCGGCGGATGCGGCTTTCGGCGAACGCCACGTCTTCGGCGATGCTCGGGTCCAGGTGATGGCAGACCATCAGCATGTCCAGGTGTTCGTCGATGGTGTTGCGGGTGAACGGCCGGGTCGGGTTGGTCGAACTCGGCAACACGTTCGGGAAGCCGCAGGCCTTGATGATGTCCGGCGCATGACCGCCGCCCGCGCCTTCGGTGTGGTAGGTGTGGATGGTGCGGCCCTTGAACGCGGCGAGGGTGGTTTCGACGAAGCCGGACTCGTTCAGGGTGTCGGTGTGGATCGCCACTTGCACGTCGTACTGATCGGCCACGGTCAGGCAATTGTCGATGCTCGCTGGGGTGGTGCCCCAGTCTTCGTGCAGCTTCAGGCCAATGGCGCCAGCCTTGACCTGCTCGATCAACGGCTCCGGCAGGCTGGCGTTGCCCTTGCCGGTGAGGCCGATGTTCATCGGGAACGCATCCGCTGCCTGGAGCATGCGCGCCAGGTGCCACGGCCCGGAGGTGCAAGTGGTGGCGTTGGTGCCGGTGGCCGGGCCAGTGCCGCCGCCGATCATGGTGGTGACGCCGCTCATCAGCGCTTCTTCGATCTGCTGCGGGCAGATGAAATGGATGTGGGTGTCGATGCCGCCGGCGGTGAGGATCATGCCTTCCCCGGCGATGACTTCGGTGCTGGCGCCGATGGCGAGGGTCACGTTCGGTTGCACGTCCGGGTTACCGGCCTTGCCGATGCCGGCGATGCGTCCGTCCTTGAGGCCGACGTCGGCTTTGACGATGCCCCAGTGATCGATGATCAGGGCGTTGGTGATGACCGTGTCGACCACTTCGGCCGCGAGCAACTGGCTCTGGCCCTGGCCGTCGCGGATGACTTTGCCGCCGCCGAACTTCACTTCTTCGCCGTAGGTGGTGAAGTCTTTTTCCACCTCGATCCACAGCTCGGTGTCGGCCAGGCGCACCTTGTCACCGACGGTAGGGCCGAACATGTCGGCGTAGGCCTGACGGGAAATCTTCAATTACTCGTTCCTCGTAATTGAGTTGCAAGCTTCTAGCTGCAAGCCTCAAGTAAAAGCGGATAGGGGGGGCCGCAAACTGCTCTTTCTTGCAGCTTGCTGCTTGTTACTGGCTGCTGAAGTCGATCTATAAGTCGCCCATGATTCTTCCCGCAAACCCAAAGACCCGGCGCAACCCCGCGAGCTCGACAAGCTCGACTTCCCGGCTCTGCCCCGGCTCAAAGCGCACGGCGGTGCCGGCCGGGATGTTCAGGCGCATGCCGCGGCTGGCGGCGCGGTCGAAGGTGAGGGCGTCGTTGGTTTCGAAAAAATGGTAATGCGAGCCGACCTGGATCGGCCGGTCGCCGCTGTTGGCGACTTTCAGGCTGACCGTGCGGCGACCGACGTTGAGTTCGATGTCGCCGGGCTGGATCTGGTATTCACCGGGAATCATCCATTCACTCCTTGCAGAATCTTGTAGTAGAGGGCGGTCGGCCGGTAATTGCCGGCGGGATCGCAGGCGTAATCCGGGATCTGGCCGGCGCGGGTGTAGCCCAAGGCCTTGTAGAAATCTTCGGCGGGGGAGCCGGCCTCGGTGTCGAGGTAGAGCATGCCGCGCTTGTGCTGGCGGGCGGCGAGTTCCAGGGCGCTCATCAATTGTTGGCCCAGGCCGCGACGACGGGCGTGTTCACGCACCAACAACTTCTGCACTTCGGCGCGGTTCAAGCCGTTGGCTTTCTGGCACAGGGTCAATTGCACGCTGGCTTGCACCTGCTCGTCCTTGACCACCACCCACAGCAGCACATTGCCCTGGTTCAGGTCGGCCTGGACCTCATCGAAATAAGCCCGGGCCTGTGTCGCATCCAAATCAGCCATGAAACCGACGCTGGCGCCGTAACCCACGGCATCCAGCAGCAAATCGATCAAACCCTGGCGATAGTGCGCAAAGCTTTCAACATTCACGCGGCGCAGTTGGGCGGCGTTCATCGGGTGTCACTCCTTGTTGGCGATTGGCGGCTCCGCGCCAGGATTGAGGGTCAGTTGCATGAAGGTCAGGTCCAGCCAGCGGCCGAACTTGGTGCCCACTTGGGGCATCTGTCCGGTGATGATGAAACCGGCGCGTTCATGCAGACGAATAGAGGCGGCATTCCCGCTTTCGATGGCGGCGACCATCACGTGCTTGTCGCAGCCTTTGGCGCGTTCGATCAGCTCGGTCATCAATTGCGGGCCGAGGCCGTTGCCGCGCTGGTCGCTGCGCACGTAGACCGAATGCTCGACGGTGTGGCGAAACCCGTCGAACGGCCGCCAGTCACCGAATGAAGCGTAGCCCAGTACTGCGTTGTCACCGTCGACGATCACCAGGATCGGATAACCCTGGGCCTGCCGGGCGCTGAACCAGGCCTGGCGGTTGCCCAGGTCCACGGCCTGTTCGTTCCAGATCGCGGTGGTGTTGAGCACCGCATCGTTGTAGATGTCGCGGATCGCCGGCAGGTCGGCGTGCAGCGCATCACGAATCAGATAAGTCATGGCGCGGCCTCAAGCGATCGGTTGGTGGACGGTGACCAGTTTGGTGCCGTCGGGGAACGTCGCTTCGACCTGGATCTCGGGGATCATTTCCGGGATGCCTTCCATCACTTGTTCACGGCTCAACAGGGTGGTGCCGAAATGCATCAGCTCGGCCACGGTGCGACCGTCACGGGCACCTTCGAGCAGCGCCGCGGAGATGTAGGCCATGGCTTCCGGGTAATTGAGTTTCACGCCGCGAGCCAAACGCCGCTCGGCGACGAGGCCGGCGGTGAAGATCAACAGCTTGTCTTTTTCGCGTGGGGTCAGGTCCATCGTTGGAATCCATATCGGCAGATAAAAGGTCACTACAACCCTGTAGGAGCGAGGCTTGCCCGCGAAGGGGACCTTGAGGCCGCCAAAAGCTTCGCGGGCAAGCCTCGCTCCTACAGGAGATCGGTGATCAGGAGATCCGTGGATCGATGATCAAGGATCGGTATTCAGGTGCTCCATATTCGCGGGGGGACGGCTTCGCGTCCGAGCAATGCGGGCCGCAGCAACCGCCACAAATCAATCAGCCAACCCCGCGCCAGCAGCGCCTCACTGGCCAGGCACCGCACCACCAACAGCCCCGGCAACTGGGTCAGATCCCCGCGCACGTCATTGGGCAGCGAGCGGCACTGTTCCAGCAAATCGCTATCAATCTCCCCGGTCACCAGCAACGTCGCAAACACCGGTTGCCCATCGAGCCCGATCGGCGAGTCGAGCAAACCATCGCCCCCGACAATGCGCTGGCGTTCGTGCCAGAGCAACTGGCCGTCGCGGCGGATATCCAGTGTTGCCTGAAAGTGCCCGAGGTCGAAACGCTCGCCACTGGCCGGACGCCCCAGCGCGACCACGTCCCAGTAAAACAACCGGGCATCGCCTTCAAGGTTGATCGAGGTACTGAGTTCTGCCTGGGCGGCGCTGAAGATGATCGTCTCCTGGGGCAGCCATTCCAGTGTCGCACCGGCCGCCACCTGCAAGTCCAGCTGCTGATAGGCGGGGCCGGCGGCGCGGTACCACTTGGCGGCGCCCGGGCTGGTGATCTGGGCCCAGGCATCGACGCCGACGCTGGCGCTGATGTCCAGCCGATCACCGCCGGCAATCCCGCCCGGCGGGTGGACGATGATGTGCTGGCACACCTCGGGCCCTTCGGCGTACAGGTGCTTTTGCACCCGCAGCGGGCCTTGGTGTCGGCGCAGGACCGGGCGCGTGCTGTCGCCGAAACGGGCGTAGCCCAGCTCCAGCTCGGCGTGCCAGCTCGGGGTAAACAGGACAGTGGGTGCAGGTAAATTCATGGTTTCTAATTATCGTTAGGACGCTACAGGTTAGATCGTAACCAGACCGCGCACACCTTCGGCTTCCATATTTTCACCGCGACCCTGCTGCACGATCTCGCCCCGGGACATCACCAGGTATTGATCGGCCAGTTCGGCGGCGAAATCGTAAAACTGTTCCACCAGCAAAATCGCCATGTCGCCCCGGGCCGCGAGCTTCTTGATCACCGCACCGATTTCCTTGATCACCGATGGCTGGATGCCCTCGGTGGGCTCGTCGAGGATCAGCAGGCGCGGACGGCTGGCCAGCGCACGGCCAATCGCCAATTGCTGCTGTTGCCCACCGGACAAGTCCCCGCCACGGCGCTGCTTCATTTGCAGCAGTACCGGGAACAGCTCGTAGATGAACGCCGGGACTTCCTTGGCTTCAGAGCCGGGAAATCGCGACAGGCCCATCAGCAGATTCTCCTCGACGGTCAACCGCCCGAAAATCTCCCGGCCCTGGGGCACGTAGGCAATCCCGGCATGCACCCGTTGATGCGGCTTGAACGTGGTGATCGGCTTGCCTTCCCAATTCACCGCGCCTTCCTTGGACGGCAACAGGCCCATCAGGCACTTGAGCAGGGTGGTCTTGCCCACGCCATTGCGCCCGAGCAGGCACGTGACTTCGCCGACCTTCACCTCAAACGAGAGACCGCGCAGGATGTGGCTACCGCCGTAGTACTGGTGAAGGTGTTGGACCTGTAGCATCGGAACTCCGTTAGTTGGGCTTCAAGCGCCAAGCTTTAAGCTGCAAGTGAGAGCGGAACGGTGTACGGCTTTGCTTCAACTTGCCGCTCGATGCTTGCGGCTTGAAGCTGGCCGATTCACCTCCCCAAATAAACTTCAACAACTCGTTCATCGGCCTGCACCTGCTCCAGCGACCCTTCCGCCAGCACGCTGCCCTGGTGCAACACGGTGACGTGGTCAGCAATCGAGCCCACAAACCCCATGTCATGCTCCACCACCATCAGCGAATGCTTGCCCGCCAGGCTTTTGAACAGTTCGGCGGTGAACTCGGTTTCGGCGTCGGTCATGCCCGCCACCGGTTCGTCGAGCAGCAGCAATTGCGGGTCTTGCATGAGCAACATGCCGATTTCCAGGAACTGCTTCTGCCCGTGGGACAACAGCCCGGCCGGGCGATTGACCGAGGTGGTCAGGCGAATGGTGTCCAGCACTTCAGCGATACGGTCGCGTTGCTCGCCGCTCAACCGAGCGCGCAAACTGGCCCACACCGATTTGTCGGTTTTCTGCGCCAACTCCAGGTTTTCGAACACGCTCAAGGCTTCGAACACCGTCGGTTTCTGGAACTTGCGCCCGATGCCGGCCTGGGCAATTTGCACTTCGCTCATCTGCGTCAAATCCAGGGTTTCCCCGAACCAGGCCTTGCCGTGACTCGGGCGGGTCTTGCCGGTGATCACGTCCATCAGCGTGGTCTTGCCCGCGCCGTTGGGGCCGATGATGCAGCGCAATTCGCCGACGCCGATGTACAGGTTCAGCGCGTTCAACGCCTTGAAGCCGTCGAAACTGACGCTGATGTCTTCCAGGGTCAGGATCGTGCCGTGGCGGGTGTCCAGGCCTTGCGTTACCCGTTGGCCGAGGCCGATGGCGTCGCGGCTGGTGCCTGAATCCTTGTTCGGTTCGGGTGGAAAAAACACAGGTTCGAGCATGAATTCCGCCGTTGGTGTGATTCTCATTGTTCGCCCCTTTTCTTCAGCAGACCGATCACACCCTTGGGCAGATACAAGGTCACGATGATGAACAGAGCCCCGAGGAAGAACAGCCAGTATTCCGGGAATGCCACGGTGAACCAGCTCTTCATGCCGTTGACCACACCGGCGCCGAGCAGCGGCCCGATCAGCGTGCCGCGACCGCCCAGCGCTACCCAAACCGCCGCTTCAATCGAGTTGGTCGGCGACATTTCACTCGGGTTGATGATCCCGACCTGCGGCACATACAGCGCACCGGCCAGACCGCACAACACCGCGCTCAACACCCACACGAACAGCTTGAAACCACGCGGGTCGTAGCCGCAAAACATCAAACGGTTTTCCGCGTCCCGCAGCGCGGTCAACACCCGGCCAAACTTGCTCTGCGCCAGGCGCCAACCGATAAACAGGCTCGCCACCAGCAACACCACCGTGGCAAAAAACAGCACCGCGCGCGTCCCCGGTTCGGTGATGCCAAACCCGAGAATCGTGCGGAAATTGGTGAAGCCGTTGTTGCCGCCAAACCCGGTTTCGTTGCGAAAAAACAGCAGCATTCCGGCGAAGGTCAGCGCCTGGGTCATGATCGAGAAATACACGCCCTTGATCCGCGAGCGGAAGGCGAAGAAGCCGAACACCAGGGCCAGCAATCCCGGCGCTAGCACCACCAGACACATCGCCCACAGAAAGCTGCTGGTGCCGGTCCAGTACCACGGCAATTCGGTCCACGACAGGAAGGTCATGAACGCCGGCAACGCATCCCCCGAAGCCTGGCGCATCAGGTACATGCCCATCGCATAACCGCCGAGGGCGAAGAACAAGCCGTGGCCGAGGGACAGCAGGCCGGCGTAGCCCCAGACCAGATCGAGGGCGAGGGCGACGATGGCGTAGCAAAGAATCTTGCCCACCAACGTCAAGGTGTAGGCCGAGACGTGGAACACGCTGACCGGCGAGAGCAGCGACATCAACGGCAGCGCCAGCAACAAAACAAGGATCACTGCGCCGACGGCAATCGTGACCCTCGGGCCGGCCTTTTGTGTTGCGGTAACGAGCAGGGGCTGGTTCATCAGTCGATCACCCGTCCTTTCAATGCGAAGAGGCCTTGCGGACGTTTCTGGATAAACAGAATGATCAGCGCGAGGATCAGGATCTTGCCGAGCACCGCACCGATCTGCGGTTCGAGAATCTTGTTCGCGATACCGAGGCCGAACGCGGCGAGCACGCTACCGGCCAACTGCCCGACACCGCCGAGCACCACCACCAGGAACGAGTCAATGATGTAGCTCTGGCCGAGGTCCGGGCCGACGTTGCCGATCTGGCTCAACGCGACGCCACCGAGGCCGGCGATGCCCGAGCCGAGGCCGAAGGCGAGCATGTCCACCCGCCCGGTGGGCACGCCGCAGCAGGCGGCCATGTTGCGGTTCTGGGTGACGGCGCGCACGTTCAGGCCCAGGCGCGTCTTGTTCAGCAGCAGCCAGGTCAACACCACCACAAACAGCGCGAAAGCGATGATCACGATGCGGTTGTATGGCAGCACCAGGTTCGGCAACACCTGAATCCCGCCCGAGAGCCAGGCCGGGTTGGCGACTTCGACGTTCTGCGCGCCGAACAGCAAACGCACCAACTGAATCAGCATCAGGCTGATGCCCCAAGTGGCGAGCAGGGTTTCCAGCGGGCGGCCGTAGAGGTGGCGGATCACCGTGCGCTCCAGCGCCATGCCGATGGCGGCGGTGACGAAAAACGCCACGGGCAGGGCGATCAACGGGTAGAACTCGATGGCCTGCGGGGCGAAGCGCTGGAACATCAGTTGCACGACGTAGGTCGAGTAGGCGCCGAGCATCAGCATCTCGCCGTGGGCCATGTTGATCACGCCGAGCAGGCCGAAGGTGATCGCCAGGCCCAGGGCCGCGAGCAGCAGGATCGAGCCGAGGGACATGCCGCTGAAGGCCTGGCCGAGCATCTCGCCGATCAGCAGTTTGCGTTTGACTTGAGCGAGGCTGGTTTCGGCGGCAGTGCGCACGCCGGCATCGGCTTCGACACCGGGTTCGAGCAAGCCTTCGAGGCGTGTACGGGCCAATGGGTCGCCGGTTTCACCGAGCAAACGCACGGCGGCGAGACGCACGCTCGGGTCGCTGTCCACCAGTTGCAGGTTGGCTAACGCCAGGCTCAACGCGGCGTGAACGGTGTCGTCTTTTTCGCCAGCCAGTTGCTGGTCGAGGAATTTCAGCTGCGCGGGTTTGGCGCTTTTCTGCAATTGCTGCGCGGCGGCCAAGCGGGTTTTCGGGTCGGCGGCGAGCAATTGGTGGCTGGCCAACGCGGTGTCGATCAGACCCCGCAGGCGGTTATTCAGGCGCAGGGTTTTCGGTTGGCCGTCGACGGTCAGTTCGCCTTGTTGCAGGGCGTTGATCAGCTCGACACGGGCCGGATCGGGCTGCGCGGCCCAGGTTTCCAGAAGCTTGGCTTGCTGCATGGGATTGGCGGCGACGAAGTCTTCGGCGTCGCTGGCGTGGGTGGCCATCGGCAGCAAGAGTGCGATGGCGAGAAATAGACGATAAAGGGACATGGCAACGTCCTGAAAGGCGATGAGTAACCTGTAGGAGCGAGGCTTGCCCGCGAAGCTTTTGGCGGCCTTGAGGTCCCCTTCGCGGGCAAGCCTCGCTCCTACAGGTTTCGTGTGAGTTCAGTCAGGTGCCTCAGTTGCTCTTCACCGCATAATCCGGCTTCTTGTCGTTCCCCGCGATAAACGGGCTCCACGGCTCGGCACGGATCGGACCTTCGGTCTGCCACACCACGTTGAACTGACCGTCGGCCTGGATCTCGCCGATCATCACCGGTTTGTGCAGGTGGTGGTTGGTCTTGTCCATGGTCAGCGTGTAACCCGACGGCGCGGCAAAGGTCTGGCCGGCCAGGGCTTCGCGGACTTTGTCGACGTCAGTGGACTTGGCTTTCTCCGCCGCTTGCGCCCACATATGAATGCCGACGTAGGTAGCTTCCATCGGGTCGTTGGTCACCGCTTTGTCGGCGCCCGGCAGGTTGTGTTTCTTCGCGTAGGCTTTCCAGTCAGCGACGAATTTCTTGTTCTGCGGGTTTTCGACGGACTCGAAGTAGTTCCACGCCGCGAGGTTGCCCACCAGCGGTTTGGTGTCGATGCCGCGCAGTTCTTCTTCGCCCACCGAGAACGCCACCACCGGTACGTCGGTGGCTTTCAGGCCCTGATTGGCCAGTTCTTTATAGAACGGCACGTTGGAGTCGCCGTTGACCGTGGAGATGACCGCGGTCTTGCCCCCGGCCGAGAATTTTTTGATGTTGGCGACGATGGTCTGGTAATCGGCGTGGCCGAACGGTGTGTAGACCTCTTCGATGTCCTTGTCTGCCACGCCTTTGGAGTGCAGGAACGAACGCAGGATTTTGTTGGTGGTGCGCGGGTAGACGTAGTCGGTGCCAAGCAGGAAGTAACGCTTGGCGCTGCCACCTTCTTCGCTCATCAGGTATTCCACCGCCGGGATTGCCTGTTGGTTCGGCGCGGCGCCGGTGTAGAACACGTTCGGCGACATCTCTTCGCCTTCGTATTGCACCGGGTAGAACAGCAAGCCGTTGAGTTCTTCGAACACCGGCAACACCGATTTACGCGACACCGAAGTCCAGCAACCGAACACCACGGCGACCTTGTCCTGGGTCAGCAACTGCCGGCCCTTTTCGGCGAACAGCGGCCAGTTCGAGGCCGGGTCGACCACCACCGGTTCCAGCATCTTGCCGTTCACGCCACCCTTGGCGTTGATCTCGTCGATGGTCATCAACGCCATGTCTTTGAGGGAGGTTTCGGAGATCGCCATGGTCCCGGACAAGGAGTGCAGGATGCCAACCTTGATGGTCTCGGCGGCCTGGACCGTCCAGGTCATGCCCATCGCGGCAATGCTTGCCGTGAGTGTGAAAGCCTTGATCAAGCTGCGACGCTTCATTGTGCGATCTCCATGAACATTGATATTTTTTTTGATGGCAGAGGCGGACTACTGAAGGCTGTTTTGCAAGGGCTGTGCCCGGTCAGGGTTTGGCCGGTAAATGTCGTGCCAGAGCGGTTGCCCGGGAGTGCCGGCGCACCAGAAAGGAACGCCGAGGATGCACGGGTGCGTCGGGTTGCGCCACATTGGGGCGCGGGCGCTGTCTCGCCACGCGATACATATGTACCGCACGCCACGCTTGGGGATGTCGATCATGAAGGCTCTTCTTCCGGTGAGCCGTTTATGGACAACTCGACTATCCCACTCCCTCCTCTTTCCTCCGGTGGTGCGGTTTTCCCCGCGCTGGGCCCCACCTTCATCAGTGCGGACGACGCCGCCTATTGGGCGCACTTGCAAACCGGTCAGCGGCGTGACCGGGCGTACGGTGCCGTCATCGTGCAAAGCGGCGATGGCAAGTACCGGGCGACGCTGCCGGTGGCGGGTAAGCGCACGCTGTATTTCGACTTCGACGACCTGCTGGCCCACGAGCCGGATTCCCAGCGTTACGTGGTGCCCGAAGGCTATGTGGGGGTGGGCTATTACATTTCCCACGCCGCCGACCGTGCCGAGCCGCGACGCGTGCACCCGGAGTGGACGGAGGAGCAAATCAGCCTGTACCTCGGTTTCTTTTTCATGGGGCACCTGGCGTCCCACCTCCAGGACCCCGGCCCCTACGGGCAGCGCCACTACCTGTCGGGGCCGGATGGCTCGCTGATCAAGTACGAATCCACCGAACCTGGCCGGGAACGGCAACTGTTTACGCCGGGCTTTACCCACCTGGGCTCCTTCAGCGATGTCGAGCGCCTGATCCAGCACCTGGCGCACATCGGCACCCTGCAAGTGCTGGTGGCCAATGCCGCCTGGGGTGGGCGCGCGGGCACGGTGTCGGGCAACTGGACGCTTGGCACGCCGGCGCTCAGCACCACCGTGCACAACGAAAAAGCGTTCTATGGACCGGTCGCCGATTACACCAGCCAGGCCATCATCGCGGCGGGCAGTGCGCAGGCCCTTGAGCCGAACAGCCGCTACCTGGGCTTCGTCCTGCGGTCGGCGGACGGTCGCGACTGTCTCGCCACCTACCCGATCGTCTCGACCACACCGAGCGCCGAGCTGACGCGGCGGCTGCGGTTCGACGACCTCAACCGGCTCAAACTGGCCGAGCCCCAGGCTTACCAACTCGACGGCGTGTATTTCATCTCCCGTGGGGACGCGCTCCCCGGTGTCCAGGAACCCTGGATGTACCCGCATTTCTTCACGCCGGGCGAGTTGGCGGACGGCATACGGTTCGTCCATGAGAACAGCCACCGGCGCCGGGAAGGCGACGAATTGCAGGTGTACACCTGGACCCGCGAGGGGGCGGTGTTGCAATACGATCCCGCGCTCGATGTGGCCGAACAGGCCCTGCGCAACAGTGCGACTTTCAACGAGCAACTGAGCAGCGGGACACTCAGCCCCAGCGACTATGTGCGACGTGTGGCGGGCCATGGCGAACTGTCGGTGATCCTTGGCAGCCCGCTATGGGACGTCGCCGGGCGCGTCGCGCAGGATTGGCGACCTTACGCCGGGGCCAGCCGTTTGAGCCCGGTGTTCATCACCGACGACGACGCGGCGCGCTTCGCCCAGCAGGCCATTGGCAGCCTGCGCGATCAGGCGTATGTCGGGTTGATCCTGCGCTCGGCGGACAACGGGTTTGTCGCGACCTTGCCGGTGCCCGCCTTCGGTCCCCGGTTTGTCCTCGACCGCTTGTGCCCCCGGGACAGCAGCGGTGCGCCCATCGTGTTGGCCGCCGGTTATTCGCTGCACGGGCTGTACGCGTCGCGTTGGCAGGGCGATGCCAGGCCCGGCGGCGCCGACGAGGCGCAGCAGCGCAGGGCGGCGCAGATGTTCACCGACGCGGATATTCACGCGCTGCTGGACAGCCGTAATGCGGTCAGCGTGGCGTACCTGTGCGGGGCGGCGGACAGCGTGCTGGCTTATCGCGGCGACGAGCGAGCACAGAGCGCCCGCACCCGGTTGCGAGAGCGCATCGCCAATCCCCACGTGAGCGATCCGCTGCCCGTGTCGGAGCTGATCACCGCCCTGGCGATCACCGGGGAACTGCGGGTCGTCGTCGGCAGTGACCTGTGGGGCGAGCGGGGCAGCCTGTTGGGTGGCGGCGTGCATCGCGGGCCCTTGGCGCCCGTGCTGGGGCCCCGATTCGCCTCGGCGGAGCAGGCCGTGCTCGACGCCCGTCAGCGCGCCCGCGCCGATTATCGGGCGGCCAGTGGCGGCCTGGGTTTTATCCTCAAGCACAAGACCCGGCAGGAATACGTGGCGACCGAAACGGTGCCGGCCAAGGACCTGAATCGCTTGAACCTGGCGAGTGATTTCGGCGCTGCGGTGCTGATCGACGAATTCCGCACCCACTGCGTCTATTACGCCGCCAGTTGGCTGCTGCCGGGCCTGTCCACCGCCGATGCCTGGTTCGCCCGACACTTCTTGGCCCTGACGGACCTGTTCGCTGCGCTTCACGACGACGAGGGTACGCAACGGCTGACCCATCACCAGGACCTGACCCTGTACATCGCCGCCCTGGACGGTGCCTTGCTGCGCTATCGCTATTCGAGCACCTCGACCTTGTTCGACCTGGCACAGGGCGGCCTGGGCGCCGACGACTTGCTGGCGCGCATGAGCCGTGACACACCGCCCTTTGCCTCGGTCATGAACAGCATCGCGGCAGGGGGTGAATTGCAGGTTCGGATCAGCAGCGAATGTTGGGACGAAAAAGGCCGGGTGACCGCGCAATGGCAACCCTTTGCCTTAAGGCAGCGACGTCCGCTCAGCCCGGTGTTCCTCGGGCCGGATGACGCGGTGCGTTTTGTCATCCAGCACGTCGGACCGGACCGCGAGCGGGTCTACGGTGGGCTGGTGCTGCGCCGCCGGGACGGCCGGTTCGTTGCGACCATGCCGGTGGCGGTGGATGTCGAGGATTTTCCGCCCGCCTGGATTCAGCCGGACACCGTGGCCGGCAGCACAGTGGTGGCCCGCTACCATTCGCGGCGGCGGGTCGAGCCGGTGTTTGCCTTGTCCGGCGAGCAGCGGGCGCTGTATCAGAACCTGTTTTCCACGGACTTTCTGGCCGCCATCGTCTTGCCGCCGCTTAGCGGTCCGCGCTGGTCGCCGGGTGATGAATACCTGATCGGCCTCGATGACAGCCTTCTGCGCTACCGCCTCGGCGACAACGTGCAAACACGGCCACTGGCTACGGCACTGGCGACGCCCAGCCGCTTGCAGCAACGCCAAACCGTGCTGGAGTTGCAGATGCGCGCCGGGACGCTGACCCCGGGGGATCTGGTACAGCGACTGGCGAGCGCCGGACAGTTGCAGGTGGTCCAGGGCGGCCCGGCATGGGGGCGCCCAAGGCCTGTGGTGCAATGGACCGGTCCGGTATCGGCGCAGGCGCTGCAGCGGTTTGCCGTTGTCGAACCGGCGTTGAGTCCGCTGTTCACCCAACTGGATGACGCCGCCCGCCATGTGCATCGCCTGGCCCAGTCTCGTGGGGCACTGAGGTTCGGTTATTTCCTCAAGTCCCAGGGCGTCGAGCGGTATATCGCAACGCTGCCGATCCCCGCCACCGAGGGCCCGTTGAGTGTGGAGCGGGTGTTTCCACAGGCGCAGCTGCCGCCAGGGTTTTCGGTGCAGGGGCTTTATCTGCTGGTGCCGTCGGCTGTGCGCCAGGACGACCTGCACCGCAGCTTCGTCTCGGTTCGGGAGCTGACGCGGGCGCTGGATGCGGTGCGGGTGTCCAGCGCCGAGGGTGACACGTACCTGGGGTTGTATCTTTCGTGTGCCGACGGTGCGTTGCTGCACTACAGCGCCACCCGGATGGCCACCGAATGGGCGAGTTTTCCGGCGACCCATGTCTACGACACATTGCTCCAGTCGGGCCACGAACCGCTGCTCGAATTCGTTCGCAAACTGATCAAGACCGGTGGGCTGCGTGTGCTGGAGCGCAGTCGCTACTGGTCGCCACTGCGGGTGGACGCCCATGGCGTGAAAACCGGTATCGGACTGGTGCGCTGGCCGCGGGAAAAACGCCAGGCGCTCGGGCCGCTGTTCGCCCATGCCGATGATGCGGCGCGGCATGCCCAGCACCGTTTGGGACCGTTCACGGGCAAGCCATACCTGGGCGGGGTGTTAGTGCTGCCCGACGCCGATTTGTGCGTAGGGATCGAGCCGTTGGAGGACAGCCCCGACAGCGACCCGGCATCACGCCTGTTTTATTCGGGGCCCGGCGGGCCGATTGCGCCGGTCACCGTGCCGGGGGCACCGTCCTTGCCGATACCGGAATTTCCAGCCGGGTTCAGGCTGGGGGCGGTCCACCAGTTTTATAAGGTCGCCCGGGTGATCAACCCGACCACCGAGGAAGAACAGCAATTGATGAATAACCTGGCCCTGGGCGATCTGTATTTCAGCGTCGATGTCCTGAAAAAAAATGCCGTGGTGGGGGCTTGTTGTTACCTGAGCGGTCGCGGGGGAGCCTTGCTCAAGTTCACCCCCAATTTCACCGCCGAGGAAACCGCGCTGCTCAAGGAAGACATGGGCGCGGGCGTCGGCCGGTTCTTCAAGCGCTTGATCGGTATCAGCCGGTTGCAGGTGCTGGAGGTGGATGGGTACTGGACGCGTCCCGGCCCGGTCACTCCGTCAGCGCTGCCTTACCCGGTCGTGCCGCCGCAACCCGCGCACGACGAACTGTAATCCACCGACCTGTTGGCTGAGCCCTTGGTGACAGGGGCTCAGCGACGACGCATCAGGCCGATGAAAAACAAGCCGCCAATCGCGGCGGTCGCCACGCCGATGGGCAGGTCTTCCGGGGCGATGAGCGTGCGTGCGGCGACGTCGACCCAGACCAGGAAGATGCTGCCGAGCAACACGCACACCGGTAGTAATCGCCGGTGTTCAGCCCCGACCAGGCGCCGGGCGATGTGCGGCACCATCAGCCCGACAAAGCCGATGGAGCCGCTGATCGACACCAACACGCCGGTCATCAACGACGCGATCAAAAACACCCGCAACCGTACGGTGCGAGCATTCAGCCCGAGTGTCACGGCCGTCTGCTCGCCCGCCATCAAAGCGTTAAGCGGCCGAGCCATCCCCAGCAACAAAACCAGTCCCAGCAACACGCTCGCCGCCGGCACCGCCAGCAATTCCCAACGGGCCAATCCGAGCCCGCCGAGCATCCAGAACATCACCGCCGAACTCGCCCGATGATCCCCCATAAACAACAGCAAATTGGCAATCGCCATCATCACGAACGACACCGCCACGCCACACAGCAACAGCCGATCACTGTCCAGCCGCCCGTTGCGATTGGCGATCATCAGCACGATCAGCATGCTCGCCAGCGCGCCGATAAACGCGGCAATCGGCAAGGTCAGCAGGCCGACGATTTCACCCACATGCAGCACCACAATCACCGCGCCCAGGGTCGCGCCGGAGGTGACGCCGAGCAGGTGCGGATCCGCCAGCGGATTACGCGTGACCGCTTGCAACACCGCACCGATCAACGCCAACCCGGCGCCGACCAACGCACCGAGCAACATGCGCGGCACGCGAATCAGCCACACGATATGTTCCTGGCCCGCCGCCCAATCCGGCACGCCGATGCCGAAGAGCTTGTGCAGCAGAATCCGCCACACCACGTCCACCGGCACCCGCGCCGGGCCGAAGCCCAGAGACACCACGCACGACACCAGCAACAGTGTGCCCAGGGCGATCAGCAGCAAGGCGTAGCGACGGTCGATCATTCGCCGTGGAACCCTTTGGCCAGGGTTTCCACCGCCAGCACGTTGTCGATGCCTGGCGTGGCTTGCACGTAGGGGATGACGATAAAGCGCTGGTGCTTGATCGCGTCCACCGATTGCAGGGCTTTGTTGTCGAGCAGGAATTGCTGTTTCTGTTCGGCGGTGACTTCGCCGTAGTCGACGATCACGATCACCTGCGGGTTGCGCTCGACCACGTTCTCCCAGTTCACACGCGTCCAGCTGGCCTCGACGTCATCCAGAATATTGCGCCCGCCCGCCGCATCGATCAGCGCTTGCGGCATGCCCAGGCGTCCGGAGGTCATGGCCCGGTCTTCGCCGCTGTCGTAGAGGAATACGCGAGGTTTGTCCGCCGGCAGATCCTTGCGCACCGCGGCGACTTGCGCCTGCATCTGGGCGATCAAGGCGTTGGCGCGGTCCTGCACGTCGAAGATTTTGCCGAGGTTGCGCAGGTCGTTGTAAGTGTCTTCCAGGGTCGCGGCGGGGCGCTTCATGACGAAGGCGCAGGACTCGGTCAACTCGTAGACATTGATGCCCAGTGGTTGCAGGGTGTGCGGCGTCAGGTCACCGCCGACGCGCATGCCGTAGTCCCAACCGGCGAAGAAGAAATCGACGTTGGCATTGAGCAGGGTTTCCACCGATGGGTACTTGGCCGCCAGTTCCGGCAGGCCATCGAGCAACGACTGCATGGCCGGGGTGACGGACTTCCAGCCACTGACGCCGCTGTAGCCGACCATGCTTGGCTTGAGGCCGAGGGCGAGCATCATCTGGGTCATGTTGATGTCGTGGCTGACGGCATGTTTCGGCGCTTGCTTGAACGTCACTTCGCGGTTGCAGCTTTGGACGGTCAGTGGGTATTTCGTTGCTTCGGCAAAGGCGTGAGTACTGCCCAGCAGCAGGGCGAGGCACAGCAGGGAGCGCACAGTCATGGTTGGGTTATCCAGGTGATTCGGGGGTAGCCGTGAAGGGGGTGGTCGTCGATCAGCGCTTCGACGCCAAATACATCGTGCAGCAGCGACGTGGTCAGGACTGCTTTTGGCGTGCCGCTGGCGACGATGCGGCCGTGGTTGATCACGTACAACCGATCGCAAAAAGCGGCGGCCAGATTCAAATCGTGGATGCTCGCCAGGGTGCCGATGTTCAGGCGTTTGACCAGTTGCAACAGCTCCAGCTGGTAGCGCGGGTCGAGGTGGTTGGTCGGCTCGTCGAGGATCAGCAATTGCGGTTGCTGGGCCAGGGCGCGGGCGAGGATCACTCGCTGTTTTTCGCCGCCGGAGAGCGTGGCGAAGGCATGGTCTTCGAAGCCCTTGAGGCCGACGGATTCCAGGGCTTGAGTGGCGAGGTGGCGGTCTTCGAGGGTGTCGCCATCGAACAGGCCTTTGTGCGGCGTACGACCCATGGCGACCACTTCCTCGACGGTCAGGCCGAAGGCATCGGGGAATTCCTGCAAGACCACGGCGATGCGTTGGGCGCACCAGCGTGAGGACTGTTTCCAGACGTTGTGGTGGTCGAGCCGGACCTCGCCGCTTTCCGGTTTGCTGAAGCGATAGGCACAACGCAACAGGCTGGTCTTGCCGCTGCCGTTGGGGCCGATCAACCCGACAAACTCACCGGCGGCCACGTGCAACGAGGCGTCACGCAGTTGGAACTGGTGATGGCAGTGGCCGTGGCCCAGGGGTGTCCAGGCGAGGTGGGTGAGGTTAAGCGAGGTCATTGAATTCCTGATGATCATTTTGGGGCGGTACACATCCCTGTGGCGAGGGAGCTTGCTCCCGCTCGGCTGCGCAGCAGTCGCAAATTCAGCCGACGCGGTGTGTCAGGGACAACCTGGTTGTCGGGTTTGGGGTCGCTTCGCAACCCAGCGGGAGCAAGCTCCCTCGCCACACAAGCATTCCAACTTTAAAAGGTGTAATCAGCCGTGACGAAGAACGACCGCGGCTCCCCCAAAATCCACTGCTGCCCCTCATTGTATTGGCTTTGCGCGTACTGCCGGTCAAACAGATTGTTCACCTGCAACCCCAGCGTCGTATTGCGTTGCGCCTGCCACGACAACGTGGCATCGACCACGGTGTAGCTCGGCAACTCATTCTGATTCGCCATGTCCGCAAAACGCGCATCGACGTAACGCACACCGGCACCGGCCTTGAGGTCATCGTTGATCGCCTTGCTCAGCCACAGATTGGCCGTGCGGCGCGGTACATCGGTCGGGCGGTTGCCGTTGTACGACACGGTCTCACCGTTCACCACCGCCGAGAAATCGTCGTACCGGGCTTTGACGATGGCCGCGTTCGCCTGCAGTTGCCAGGCGTGTGGCAGTTGCAGGTCGAGGCTGGCTTCCAGGCCATTGGACGATTGCTGGCCGACCTGTTGCTTGAGCGTCGGGTTGCCCGGGTCGTCGGTCAGCAGTTTCTTTTTGACGATGTGATAGGCCGCCAACGTGAACTCGCCGCGCTGATCCCAGAACAATTGCTTCAGGCCGATTTCGGTCTGTTTGGCGGTGGCCAGCTCGTATTGCTGCTGGCTCGGGCTCAAGGAAATCAGGCCGCCGACGCCGTCCGTGCTGGTGGCGTATTGGCCGTACAACGAAGTGTCCGGGGTCAGCGCGAAAACCAATCCGGCCTTCCAGTTGTTGCCGGTCAGGGTCTTGTCGTTCTGGCTGTCCTTGACCAGGTCGGTGCGGTCGACGTGTACGTAATCGCGGCGCACACCAGTCACCACAGACCAGCGCTCGCTCAGTTGCGTGCGGTTTTCGGCGAAGGCCGACATCTGCTTCGTCGTCGACTGGAACTGGCCACGGTACGGATTGGTACTTTCAAACTGACCGGGTTGCGGGTGATACAGATCCAGCGGTTGGCCATTCGGCAGCACGTCGTTGAACGGCGAATTGCTCTCGAGCTGGAAGCGGATGCGGTTGTAATCGATGCCGGTCACGGTCTGGCTGTCGAGGCCGAACAGGGTGTGTTTGAAGGTGAAGGTCTGGCGGTCGCCGACCTGTTCCTGGGTGTGGCCGATGCCGAAATAACCGCTGCGGCTGAGTTGCTGGCTGTCGCGGTCGAAGTTGTAGTTCTCGGCGTTCTGCCAGCGGCGCTGGGCCTTGAGGTAATACAGCTCGTTGCTCGAACTGACGCTGTCGGTGATCTGCCAGTCGCTGGTCAGCCGCGTCCATTGATCGTTGTAGTGCTGTTTATCGTTGCTGACGTTGTAGTTCTTGTCCCGCAGGCTGTCCTTTAGGCGGCCATTGATCAGTGGCGTGCCAAAGTAATTCATCGGCTTTTGGTCGCCGTAATCGTGGGCGAGGGTGAACGACAAATCGTCCGTCGCCTGCCAGCGCAAAGCGGCGCTGATGAAGTCGCTGGCGGAGTCGCCGCGATCGATCCAGCCATTGCTGCGCAGGCGATTGAGGTTCAGGCGATAGCTCAGGGTATCGGTCAGCGAGCCGCCGCTGTCGAACGCTTGCTGCCGACTGTCGTAGGAACCGTAGCCAACGCGCAGGTGGTTTTCGATCTCGCCCTCGAAGGGTTTTTTCGGGATCACATTGACCACCGCGCCCGTCGCGCCTTCGCCGTACAACACCGACGCCGGGCCGCGCAGCACATCGACGCGCTCCACCGACCAGGTGTCGACCGGGAACGTCGCGGTGCCCATGCCGGTGTACATCCGATTGCCGTCATACAGCTGCATCACCGAGCTCTGCCCGGTAAATCCCCGCGCCTGCAACGACGTGCCGCCATCCCCCGGCGTGCCGGTGCGGCTGATCCCGGTGCTGCGCGACACCGCGTCCTGCACGTTGCGATCACCCCGCGCGCGAATCTGTTCGCCGCTCAGGCTTTCGACACTGGCCGGGGTTTGCATCGCCGTGAGGTTCAGGCGCGAACCGGCGGTGGTCGGCGTGTTGAGGCTGACGGTTTCGTCATCGACGGCCGCAGCGGTGATGGTGCCGGTGGGCAGCGTCAACGGTTGCGCCTGGGCGTTGTTGTTCAGGGCAAACAGGCAAAGGCTGGACAAGAGGTACTTGTTCATCGGGGCGGTGAATCACTTCTGCAAAGAAAACCCGCGACATTCCTGTTGCGGGCGGGGCGGTCGATTTGCGTTATACAGTAACACTAAAAATGACCGAGGGATAAGCGCGCGAAGTCTACAGATCCCTCTAAGGCGCGCATCTCGGCCGATTCATGATGAAGGTGAGGCGGATTCAGGTTGCGTGGTGCGTCGCGTTTTTTATCTCCAGACGGTCTAGCCGACTGTCACTTTTGACAGTAGATCGAATTCTCTGGCGGCGTTAGTTTTGAGCCTTGTTGATAGTGAAAGGGAGTGCTGATCATGTCCGTATCAGGGATCAGCAAAGTCATCGGTCTTTTGGCTTTTTGTGACTGTGCGACGCTCATGGCGGAGCAGGATTGCCTCAGTCTTTGGCAGCAGAATCCCGTCAGCGAGAGTTGCAGGGCCTACGTCAGTGCCACCGCGCCGGATCAGGTCACACCGATGCTCGTTGATCTGGAGAATGGCCAGTGTCGGATGACGCTCCTTTGCAAAAACCGGTACGGCGCCAGCACACCGAACCTCGCGCGGGATGTCGAAAAAACCGAGTTAAAAAGAATCCACAACTGCAACGGCGAGCTGCAGCTTGAGCCCTGCCCGGTCATTCAATCTGAACAGGGCCAGTGAGGGTGCTGGCCCTGAATCAGATCATTATTCAGGCCGCCGAACCCGGTTCAGCTTGCCGGTTCAGGCGTGTCAACAGCAGCCGATCCAGGACCCATACGACCACCAGCGAAGCCCCCACCAACGGGAACAGCACCGCCAGCGCGAGCATGATCGCCACCCCGGTTTTCCATTTCGGCAGGTCATGGCGCAGTGGTGGAACGCCGAATTTGCCTTGCGGGCGACGCTTCCACCAGATCACCACGCCGCTGACCGCGCTGAGCAGAATCATCAGGCAGATCAGCAGCACGATGATCTGGTTGAACGCACCGAACATCTTGCCTTCATGCAACATCACGCCGATTTCCGTGGCGCGAGCGACGCTGCCGTATTGCTCGAAGCGCACGTCGGCGAGAACGTCGCCGGTGTATTGATCGACGTGCAGGGTGGCGTCGTTGCGCGGGTCATCGGCGAATACCGCGATGGTGAACACGCCGGTGGCGGTGGTCGGCAGGGTGATGCTGTAACCCGGCTCGACCTTGCGTTGCACGGCGATGTTCTGCACGTCTTGCAGGCTGATGGTCGGCGCGGCGGGACCGGCCGGTGCGGCGCCGTGGGCCATGTGTTCGGCGTGGTCGCCGGACATCGGCATCGGCGTGTTTTCCATCGCCCAAGGCACGGTCTGGCGCGTGGCGCTGTTGAGGCTGCGGGCTTCGACGTCGGACTTCGGCACGTTGTCCCACATCGCCGCCGGGAAGGTGTTCCAGACCTCGGCGTATTGTTTGCCCCAGAACCCGGTCCAGGTCATGCCGCTGAGCAGCATCACCAGCAGGAAGGCGGCACCCCAGAACCCGGTCACGGCGTGCAAATCACGCCACAGCACGCGACCGCGACTGCTCAAGCGTGGCCACAACACGCCGGCGTACTGACCTCGCGGCCACCACAGGAAAACCCCGGACACCACCAGCACCACGCCCCAGCCGGCGGCGAGTTCCACCAGCCGATCACCGACGGTGCCGATCATCAGCTCGCCATGAATCGCCCGGGCGACAGCTTGCAGGTTTTTCTTGGCGTCTTGCTCGCCGAGGATGTCGCCGTGGTACGGGTCGATGAAGACGTTCAGCTCCTGGCCGCCGTTGATCACCACAAACTGCGCGCTACGTTCGGCGTTGATGGGCGGCAGGTATTGCTTGATCTGACCTTGTGGATAAGCCGTTTTCACTCGCTTGAGCAGATCGTCGGCGGACACCGTTTGATGCCCCGCCGGAACGTTCATCAGGCTGCCGTACATCAGCGGGTCGAGTTGCGGTTTGAACAGGTAGATGAGGCCGGTCAGGGCCAGCATGACCATGAACGGTGCGACGAATAATCCGGCGTAGAAATGCCAACGCCAGGCCAGGTTGTAGAAGTTGGGTTTGGGCTGTTTCATCACGTGTGCTCCGCTTTGGCTTGGTTCTTTGTTGTTGTCCGGTGACTGCTGCGCAGTCGTTCGCGGGCGAGCCTCGTTCCTAGAGGTCCAGGGTGTTCGCATCGTTTGTAAACGACGCAAATCCGTAGGAGCGAGGCGTGCCCGCGAAGCTTTTAAAAGCTCATATCCACCTTGGTCCAGAGCGTGCGCCCCGGTTCGTTGATGGCTTGCGGGTCATTGGCCGGGTAGCCGAAACCGGCATTCCCCGCCAGGTTCAAATGCTCGGCGTAAGCCTTGCCGAACAGGTTGTCGACGCCGGTGCTGACCTTCCAGTTTTTGTTGATGCGGTACGCGCCGTTGAGCGAGAACACGCCGAAACCGGAGCTCTTGTCGAAGTCCTTGCCGACCACGTTGCCCTTGTTCTGGTCGATGCGGTTCTGCGCCGCCACCACTCGCCACAAGGCCCCGGCGCTCCATTTGTCTTCGCTGTAGGTCAGTCCGAAACGTGCGTCCAGCGGCGGCATTTGCGGCAGTGCCTTGCCGTCGCTGCTGTTCTTGCCCCAGGCATAGGCCAGGGTCGCGTCGGCTTTCCAGTTCGAGGTCAATTTGTAAGCGGCCCCGAGTTCGCCGCCCATGATTCGCGCGTCGATGTTCTGCGCTTGTGACGTACTGCCCATCATCCCCGGCGTGTAGTTGAACAGGATGTAATCGCGCACCTGGCCGACGTAACCCGAGGCCCAGGCTTCGAGGTCGTCGGTCTTGTATTGCAGGCCGAAGTCGAGCTGGGTGGTTTTTTCCGGTTTGATCGAGTCGAAGGCGTTCACCGAACCGGCGGGACCGGCATCCGGGGAAAACAGCTCCCAGTAATCCGGGAAGCGCTGGCTGTGACCGAGGCCGGCGTACAGCGTGGTCGGGCTGTCCGCCAAGTCGTGTTCATAGCGGACGAAACCGCTGGGCAGGGTGTCAGCGCGGGTTTTGTCGGCGGTCGGGTTCGGCATGCTCATCATCCCGGAGCCGGTGCTCTGCCGAAAATCCTTGGCCGAGGCACGGTCCACCCGCGCACCGGTAATCAGCCGATCACGGTCGGCGGCGTACCAGGTCAATTCGCTGAACACCCCGTAGTTATGGAAGTCGGCGTCTTTGGTGTAGGGCAGGTCCTTGTAGGTGTCGATGCCCATGCTGCTGCGCTGGCGGTGTTCGTTGGTCTGGGCGTCGAGGCCGCTGATCAACTGCACATCGGCCCAGCGCCAGGTCGCTTTGATCCGTGCGCCGAGGGTGCGCCGGTCGACGTTGGACGCCATCGGCCCCGCCATCATCCCGGTGCCGGACGGCGTGCGCAGGGTGTAGTTGTCCATCACGTGGTCGGCGTAGTTGTAGTAGACCTGCGCCTCGATCTTATCCAGCACGTCGCCGATGTTGGACCTCTCGAAACGCAGCCCCAGGCTTTCGCGTTTGAACTGCGAACCGTCCATGCCGCGTCCGGCGTACCGCGCCTCGCCGTCGCCCTTGCCGGCGGTCAGCTCCAGCAGGGTGTCGGCGTCCGGGGTCCAGCCCACCGCGACGTCGCCGTTCCACTTGTCGTAGCGCGACGCCACGGTGTCGTTGTTACCGTCCTTGTAGTCATCGGAATGGGCGGTGTTGCCGATCACTCGCACATAGCCCAACGGCCCGCCCGCTGCGGCGTCCACCACTTTGTCGAAGCGGCCGTTGGAGCCGGCCAACACGCTGGCGTTCACCCGGGTGCCGAGTTCGCCGAAGCTTTCCGGTTCACGGTCGAACAGGACGGTGCCGGCCGATGCGCCCGGGCCCCACAGCACGGTTTGCGGTCCTTTGATCACGGTGAGCTTGTCGTAGGTTTCCGGGGAAATGTACGACGTCGGCGCGTCCATCCGGCCCGGGCAGGCGCCGAGCATCATGCTGCCGTTGGTGAGGATGTTCAGCCGCGAGCCGAACATGCCGCGCAACACCGGATCGCCGTTGGTGCCGCCATTGCGCACGAGGGCGAAGCCGGGAATGGTCTTCAGATAATCGCCCCCATCACTGGCCGGCACTGGTTGGCGCGGGTCCTTGGGGTTGGTGACGATGGTCAGCGGCGAGCTTGGCGCGATGGCGGTAATCACCGTCGGGCTCAATTCTTCGGCGTGGCCGGCGTGGTCATCGGCCAGCGCCAAGGGGGCCAGCAAAACGCCGCAAAGGACGGCGGTGACAGGGGTGCAACTCAAGCGTGTGTCAGCAGAAAACCTGGACATGACAATTTCCATCGAACAGTCGTAAACGACACGGCCGGCAGCGTTCGCAATCCCTGTGGGAGCGGGCTTTATGGTGAGGCGCTTGTGTGGCGAGGGGGCTTGCCCCCGTTCGGCTGCGAAGCAGTCGTAAACCATTGCGTGCGGTGTACCTGATACACAGCAATTGCCGGTTTTGGGGCCGCTTAGCGACCCAACGGGGGCAAGCCCCCTCGCCACAAATGCCCGCTCCCACAAGTTGCTACGGCTACTTCTAAACCGTGTGAGATCGGTGTGGTGTTTACGACGTGATGGGCGGGGCGCGGGTTCGGGCGCCAGGGAAGAACGATTGCCGGGCGTGGCCCAGGCGGGTGGCAGGCGTGGTGAAGGTCGTTACGTGAGGTGTGTTGAACGCGACGAAGGATTGGCCGCCGGTCAGCGCCGGGCAGTTGAACAGCAGGCTGCAATAGCCACACTTTTCCCAGAGCGCGTGATGCTCTGCTTTCGCAGGGCAGTGTTCTTGCGCCTGCTCACCGTGGCCGTCCATGCTCATGTCCATCGACATGTTCATGGACATTGGCGCGCCCTGATCCATCGGCATCGACTGAGAAATCAGTGGACCGATAAAGATCATCAGCATGGCGAACAGGCTGATCCAGCTACCTCGCGTCAGGCCTGACGACTGACGGCGATGTGCGGATGACCTGGCGCTAAGGGCGCGCATGGCGGTTTCTGCTCAGGCGTTTACTGGGCGTGAGCGTGCATCTGCATGTCTTCCGGTGGCTTCTTCTGCACCGAGACTTCAACCGTCACGTTGCCGGACTTCTCGAAATGCATCGTCAATGGAAAACGCTTGCCGTCGCTCAAGAGGCTACGGTCCTTCAGGTTCAGCAGCATCACGTGATAGGCCATCGGCGCAAACGTCACGTTGCCACCCGCAGGGATTTCCACGCTCGGCACTTGCTGCATTTTCATCAGATCGTTTTGCATGACGTGTTCATGCAACTGGGCTTCGCCGGAGATCGGCGAGTCGACACTGAGCAGTCGATCAGCGGTTTTGCCGTTGTTGTGAATCACGAAGTACGCCGCCACGGTCGGCGCGTTAGGCGGTAGTTCCTGCGACCACGGATGGGCGATTTCCAGCTCGCCGGCCTTGTATTCGTGGGCATTGGCGAAACAGGCAGGCAGCAGCAACGCGGCCAGAACGATGAGTTTGTTCAACATGGCAGTTCTCCAGAACGATTCAAAACGCAGGTCAATTGCGAGAAGGAATCACCCCAGAGGGGAAGCGCGGGGGTTGAGACTCGGCCATTGCTGGCGCGGCGTGGGCGTATCGAGCGAGGCGGCGGGCAGGCTTCGATTGGCCTCGAACCGCGCGAAATACAACTGCGGCACATGCCCCGGCAGCGCCACCAGAGGCGCAGAGCCCGAGCAGCACCAGCAATGCTGCATAGTGGAATGATCGTCGTTTTGCGGGGTTTTCTGTTCCAGCGTGCCCAGGGAAATCGCCACCATCTTCGTCCCGCTGGACGTGCAGAAACTGCCCCACAACAACTGCTCGGCGGGTGACTTCGCCGACTGCGCCATCGCTCCGGTCATCGGCATGGCGAGCATATTGAACAGCACTGCAAAGCAGGCGATCCAGGCAAATGCGAGCCGTTGTCGGGACATGGGACAGATCCGGTTGAGTGGGCGATCAGGCGCGGCTATTTAGCCTGATCAGGGCCGATAAGTAAAAAAGCGGCGTGCGGTGTGGTGTCGCAGCGTACTTTCAAAAGAGTGTAGCGGCTTCGATTCAAAATGCCGGAGTTCAGGCTAGAACACTACCCTGTGGCGAGGGAGCTTGCTCCCGCTGGACTGCGTAGCAGTCCCATCTTTTGTGAGCGCTTCGCACTCAAGCGGGAGCAAGCTCCCTCGCCACAATGATTTATGCGTCTGTCATATTGCATTCCGCCAGTGCGGCCAATACCTCATCCACCAACCCAAACTCCCGATCAACCCGCGCCAACACCGGCCGCTTCAACACCAACACCGGCACCCCGCGCTCCCGCGCCACTTCCAGCTTCGGCTCGGTGGCGGTGCTTCCGCTGTTTTTGCTGATCAGCACATCGATTTGCCGACGTTCGAACAAATCCCGCTCCTCCTCGATCACAAACGGTCCACGGGCGCCGATGACTTCGCAGCGTTCGTTGCCGGGGTAAACGTCGAGGGCGCGCAAGGTCCAGAATTGCTCCGGGGGGATTTCGTGCAGGTGTTGCAACGGCTCGCGGCCGAGTGTGAACAGTGGTCGGCGGAACGGTTTCAAGGCTTCGATCAATTCTGCCCAGTCGCTGACTTCCCGCCAGTCGTCTCCGGCCTGAGGTTGCCAGGCCGGACGTCGCAATGCCCAGCACGGGATGCCGCTCATTTGTGCGGCGGTGGCGGCGTTCTGACTGATTTGCGCGGCGTAGGGGTGGGTGGCGTCCAGCAGCAGTTCAATGCCTTCATCGCGAATGAACTGCGCCAGGCCTTCAGCACCGCCGTATCCGCCGACGCGCACCTGGCAGGTCAAATCCGTCGGCACCCGACCGACGCCGGCCAGGCTGTAAATATGCTCCGGCCCCAACGTCCGGGCGATGGCCAGGGCTTCGGTGACGCCACCGAGCAACAACATACGCTTCATTGAAAAGCTCCCGCATGACCCACAATCCCGCCCTGGCGATCAATCGCAAACACCTCGACCTGCACCTGCGCCGGCACCACGCTGCGGGCAAACTCCAGCGCATGCCGACACACTTCATCGCCTAACGCGATGCCGACAGCGCTGGCCATGGCCAACGCCTGCTGACTGGTATTGGCCTCACGGATCGATTGCTGCAAAGCACCGTCCGCCCCAATCGCCGCCGCCCATTCGGCCAGTTGCGGCAAGTCGATGCTTGAATGCCGGCTGTGCAGGTCCATGTGCCCGGCCGCCAGTTTGCTGATCTTGCCGAAGCCGCCGCAAATGCTGAGTTTATCCACCGGCACTTTGCGCAGGTGCTTGAGCACCGCACCCACGAAGTCGCCCATTTCGATCAGGGCGATTTCCGGCAGGTCATAGACCCGGCGCATGGTGTCTTCGCTGGCGTTGCCGGTGCAGGCGGCGATGTGCAGATAGCCGTTGGTTTTGGCGACATCGATGCCCTGGTGGATCGAGGCGATGTACGCCGCGCAGGAAAACGGCCGGACGATGCCGCTGGTGCCGAGGATCGACAAGCCGCCGAGAATCCCCAGGCGCGGGTTCATGGTTTTCAGCGCCAGGGCTTCGCCGTTCTCGACATTGACCGTGACCTCGAAACCGCCGCTGTAGCCCAGCTCTTCGGCCAGCAATGTCAGATGCTCGGTGATCATCTTGCGCGGCACCGGGTTGATCGCCGGCTCGCCGACGTTCAGCACCAGACCGGGACGCGTCACGGTGCCGACGCCACGGCCGGCAAAAAAGCGAATCCCCGGCTCGGCACCCAGGCGCACGTGGGAATAGAGCAACGCGCCATGGGTCACGTCCGGGTCATCCCCGGCGTCCTTGAGGGTTCCAGCCTCGGCGCCGTCGTCGTTCAAACGGCAGAATTCCAGACGCATCCGCACTTGCTTGCCCTTGGGCAGGACGATCTCCACCGCGTCCGCCGTCGCGCCACTGAGCAACAACCGGGCGGCGGCGAGGCTGGTGGCCGTGGCGCAGCTGCCGGTGGTCAGGCCGCTGCGCAGGGGCGCGGGTTGTTCGGCGGTTTCGTCACGCATCGAACGGTTTCGTCACGTCGAGCAAGGTAATCGGCAACGCCTGACGCCAGGTATCGAACTCGCCAAGGGGTTGGGCCTGGGCGATGTGGATGCGGGTCAGTTCACCGCCATGCTGTTCGCGCCAAGCCATCAGGGTCATTTCACTTTGCAGGGTCACCGCGTTGGCGATCAGGCGGCCGCCGGGTTTCAGCACCGACCAGCAGGCGTCGAGCACACCGTCGCGGGTCACGCCGCCGCCAATGAAAATCGCATCCGGGCGTTCGAGCCCGGTCAACGCTTGCGGCGCGCTGCCGCGAATCAATTGCAGGCCCGGGACGCCCAGGGCATCGCGGTTGTGTTCGATCAATAGCTGCCGACCTTCATCAGCCTCAATGGCCAGCGCCCGGCAGCTCGGGTGCGTGCGCATCCATTCGATGCCGATCGAGCCGCTGCCGGCGCCGACGTCCCACAGCAGTTCGCCGGGTGTCGGCGCGAGGCGGGCGAGGGTGATGGCGCGCACGTCACGCTTGGTCAGTTGGCCGTCGTGCTGGAAGGCGCAATCCGGCAAACCGGCGAGGCGTGACAGGCGTGGGGTGCCGGGGTCGGCGATGCACTCGATGGCGACAACATTGAGATCGGCAATGCCCGTTGCGCTCCAGTCGCGGGCCACCCCGTCGATGCGCCGTTCGGCATCGCCGCCCAAGTGTTCCAGCACGGTCAGCCGGCTCGCCCCGAAACCGCGTTCGCGCAGCAACTCGGCAACCGCCGTCGGGCTCTGCCCGTCATTGCTCAACACCAACAACCGCACACCAGCGGACAACTGCGCATTCAGCGCAGCCACCGGGCGAGCCACCACTGAAAGCGTCACCACGTCTTGCAACGGCCAACCCAGGCGCGCCGCCGCGAGTGAGCAAGAGGAGGGCGCCGGCAGAATCAGCATTTGCTCGGCAGGAACCTGTCGCGCGAGGCTGGCACCGACGCCAAAGAACATCGGGTCGCCACTGGCCAGCACGCACACCGCTTCGCCATGGCGCTCCAGCACCGGGGCCAGGGAAAACGGACTCGGCCACAACTGCCGCTCGCCGCGAATGCACACCGGCAGCAAATCCAGTTGGCGCTGGCCGCCGATGATCCGCGAGGCGTTCATCAGGGCGCGTCGGGCGTTTTTGCCCAGGTCCTTGAAGCCGTCTTCACCGATTCCCACAACCGTCAGCCAGGGTGTCATGCCGTTCCTTAATCCAGGGTTGATCTTCAAGGGCGGCATGATAACGCGGCTTGCGTCATTGCAGGCTCATCACTTGTCGAATGCCTGCCTGCTGTGCACTGACATTTAATGTTGATAAACCTCGACTGTTTTAATTAATCAATTTGTTTAGTCTGGTTTGTGCAGGGGCGCTGGGTATAGGGCGCCCATCAAAAGACCGGATGATATAAATGCCAAGGAGGCGAGGAAGTAATGAACTCAGTAAGTAACTTAAAAGGCACAGCCACCGTTGTGGATAACACGGTGTTATGCAGTGCCCAGGGGCCGACAAAAGAGGAACGTGACTTTGCCAGGAACTGCTTTTTACTGGCACAGCGCGAAGCAGACCAACATTACAACGTGGAAAGAGAAACAGGGCGGTGGTTTGACCATTACGCCGACTTGATGTGGAAGCATGGCTGGTCGCTGGACAGCGATCACATTGAAGTGGTTAAACCCAGTTTTTCCGGAAACATACAACAGATGTGGTCAAGTGCGGTTTCTAAACTGGTTTCCGGCCCTCAGATAGAAGAAGTTGAGCGGGTTATTGCACTGGTCGAACGAGATGCCCGATTGCTGACGGCATTTTCCGACGTCAGTGGAAGAGCGGTCAGGTTTCAACTGATTCCCATGGGCTACAACCGTAACGGGGATCTGGACGTCGTGGTGTCGCACATCCGGCTGATAAAACTGACCATGAGCACGACCTATCTGTTCTGGCGCGTGCGCCAACACACCTCTCAGTTGGAAATCCGCGCCCGACGCCTTGTAATCAAGCGCCGGGTGGTCGAGGCCCGCAAAAAGAGCGTGGAAGACGCTGTTCGGAGTCTGCCTTTTACAGAGTACGAACTGTAAGCCCGCCCGGCGGCGGATTTTTACCCTCGATCGGTCGGCAGGCATTTTCATGCGCTCGGGCAAAGCAGGCATAATGGCGACCTTTCGCCCATCACCGCGCAGCCAACCATCCCTTGAACGTCCGTCCGATGTCCACCGCCTTACGCCCCTCGGCTTGCCCGGGGTTGCTGCGTATTGTCCAGGCGCTGGATGGCGGTATCTGCCGGATCAAGTTGAATGGCGGCTCGATCAGCGCAGCCCAGGCTGACGCCGTGGCCGATGCCGCCGAGCGTTACGCCGGCGGCGTGATCGAGGCGACCAACCGCGCCAACCTGCAGATTCGCGGGATTGGCCGCGAAGAGACGGCATTGATCGACAGCCTGCTGGCCGCCGGGTTGGGGCCACGCACGGCGGCGGGCGACGATGTGCGCAACCTGATGCTCAGCCCGAGCGCCGGGATTGATCGGCAGATGCTGTTCGACACGCGCCCGTTGGCCGAGCAGATCCTCACCAGCCTGCAAAGCCATGAGCGTTTCCACGGGTTGAGCGCCAAGTTCGCCGTGCAACTCGATGGCGGCGAAGCCTTAGCGATGCTCGAACATCACCATGACCTGTGGCTGAGTGCCGTTGAACAGAATGGCGAGTGTCTGTTGGCGTTCGGCCTGGCCGGCTGCCCGACGGACGTAGCCCTGGGCGCGGTGCGGCTGGAACACGGTCATGCCTTGGTGATCGCGGTGCTGGAGCGGTTCCTCGACCTGGCGCGCCCCGAGCTGACCCGCCTGCGTCATCTGTTGGCCGAGTACCCGCTGGCCGGGTTTGTCGCGCAACTGGCCGAACGTGTGCCGCTGCTGTCCATCGCCAGTGTGCCGCGCACCGTTTCTGGCGTCCTGCACATCGGCGCGCATCCACAGCGCGAGGCCGGTCGCGTCTATATCGGCGCGGTGCCCACGTTGGGCCGGCTCGATCCCGCCATGCTCCGTGGCGCGGCACAACTGGCTCGCGAGAAGGGCGACGGCACCCTACGTTTCACGCCATGGCAAAGCCTGCTGCTGCCCACTATCCACGAAGACGACGCCGCTGAAGTTATCCACAGCCTGGAAAACCTCGGCCTGCGCTGCTCGGCCGACGACGCCCTGACCCATGTGATTGCCTGCACCGGTTCCGCCGGTTGCGGCAAAGGTGTGTCCGACACCAAAAGCGATGCCCTGCAACTGGCGGCGCTGCTGCAACGTCACGACCAGATCCTCAATGTGCACCTGTCCGGCTGCCCGCGTTCCTGCGCCGCCGCGCACGTTGCGCCGTTCACCTTGCTGGCGGTTTCTCCCGGTCACTACGACCTCTATTTTCGCGATGCAGCACAGCCCGGTTTCGGCGCGCTGCACGCACGCAACCTTACTATTGAAGCGGTCGCGACCTTGCTCGACGCCCGCTCACGGAGCCCCCTTGATGCTTGATTACATCCGCGACGGTCAGGAGATCTATCGCAACTCCTTCGCGATCATTCGTGCCGAGGCCAACCTCTCGCGCATCCCGGCCGACCTGGAAAAACTCGCGGTGCGGGTGATCCACGCCTGCGGCATGGTCGACGCCATCGACGGTCTGCAATTCTCCGAAGGTGCCGGCAAGGCCGGGCGCGATGCCCTGGCCGCCGGCGCGCAGATTCTGTGCGACGCGCGGATGGTGTCCGAAGGCGTGACCCGCACGCGCCTGCCCGCCAACAATCAAGTGATCTGCACCCTGCGCGACGACAGCGTGCCGGAGCTGGCCCGTGAGTTGGGCAACACCCGTTCCGCCGCCGCGCTGGAACTGTGGCGCCCGCACCTGGAAGGCAGCGTGGTGGTGATCGGCAACGCGCCGACCGCGTTGTTTTATTTGCTGGAAATGCTCGACGCCGGCGCCCCGAAACCGGCGCTGATCCTCGGCTTCCCGGTGGGCTTCGTCGGCGCCGCCGAATCGAAAGCCGCGCTGGCGGCGGACAGTCGCGGCGTGCCGTTCGTCATCATGCAAGGCCGGCTCGGCGGTAGCGCCATGGCCGCCGCCGCCGTCAACGCGCTCGCCACGGAGATCGAATGATGCAGCAGCCTGGACGCTTGATCGGCCTGGGCGTGGGCCCCGGTGACCCGGAACTGATTACCGTCAAAGCCCTGCGACTGCTGCGCGAATCGCCGGTGGTGGCGTACTTCGTCGCCAAGGGCAAAAAGGGCAATGCGTTCGGCATCATCGAAGCGCACCTTGTCGATGCGCAAAACCTGTTGCCGCTGGTGTACCCGGTGACCACCGAAGCGCTGCCGGCGCCGCTGTCCTATGAACAAGTGATCAGCGATTTCTACGACACCGCCGCCGAGCAGTTGGCGCAACATTTGGACGCCGGGCGCGACGTGGCTGTGATCTGCGAAGGCGATCCGTTCTTCTACGGTTCCTACATGTACCTGCACGATCGTTTGGCCGAACGTTATGTGGCTGAAGTGGTGCCGGGTGTGTGCTCGATGCTTGGCGGTGCTTCGGTATTGGGCGCGCCGCTGGTGTATCGCAATCAGAGTTTGTCGGTGCTGTCCGGCGTGCTGCCCCATGACGAACTCAAGCGACGTTTGGCGGATGCGGACGCGGCGGTGATCATGAAGCTGGGGCGCAACTTCCCCAAAGTGCGCCAGGTGCTTGAAGAACTCGGTCTGGCCGGGCGTGCGCTGTACGTCGAACGCGCGACCATGGCCAACCAGAAAATCGTGCCGCTGGATGCAGTCGAGCCGATGTCCTCGCCCTACTTCTCGCTGATCATCGTCCCCGGCGAACGGTGGCAAGGGTGATGGGCCGTCCTGCTCCGGCCATTGTCATCCTCGGCAATGGCAGCCTCGCCACGGCGCGGCGGATTCAGCAGCGCTACCCGGACGCTTTGATTCACGGACTTGCCGGGCGGGTTGAAGGCGCCGACCGCGACTATCAGGAATTTGGCGCGACCCTGCGCGAACTCTATCAGCAAGACACGCCGATCATCGCCCTGTGCGCGGCCGGCATTGTCATCCGCACCCTGGCGCCGTTGCTCCTGGAAAAAGGCGCCGAACCGCCAGTGCTCGCGGTGGCCGAAGACGGCAGCGCCGTGGTGCCGCTGCTCGGTGGCCTGGGAGGGGTGAATGTCTTGGCGCGGGAAATCGCCGCCGCGTTGGACGTCGCCGCCGCGATCACCACCAGCGGTGAATTGCGCTTTGGCACCTGCCTGCTCAACCCGCCCGCTGGTTATGCCTTGGGCGATCTGGAGCTGGGCAAGCGCTTCGTTTCGGATTTGCTCGCGGGTGAATCGGTGCGCATCGAAGGCCCGGCGCCGTGGCTGGCCGCGGCGCAGTTGCCGGAGGATCAGCAGGCGCGATTGGCGATTCATGTCGGGCATGCCGAGCGTGAGCCGAGTGCCAATGAACTGCTGATCTATCCGCGCAACGTGCTGGTGGCGTTGACGGCGGGGACGGCTGAAACCCTTCGAGCGGCATTGCATGACGCGAATATTGCGCTGCAATCGCTGGCCTGTTTGTTGGCCGATGAACGCGAGATGGCCAACCCGGCCCTGCGCGAAGCGGCGCTGGAATTGGGTGTGCCGCTGCGATTCAGTGCCCGGCCCGGCAGCGTGCTTGAGCTGGCCCGCAGTGCAGTGCCGTCGCTGCTGACGTCGATTGAAATCAATGACTCGATGGCCATCGCCGTCGCCGCCGAACCCCTCGACCCACTGCTGCTCGGCCGCCCGCGTGGTCGTCTCGCCGTGATCGGCCTCGGCCCCGGCGCCGCCGAATTGATGGTGCCGGCGGTCAAGGCCGAACTGGCCCGGGCCCATGACATCCTGGGTTACGAAACCTACGTGCGCATGGCCGGGCCGTTCCGCGCCGATCAAGTGATGCACTGCACCGACAACCGCGAAGAGATGCAGCGTGCTCGCCACGCCTTCGAACTCGCGGCCCAGGGGCGTTCGGTGGTGGTGGTGTCGTCGGGTGATCCGGGCGTGTTCGCCATGGCTGCGGCGGTGCTCGAAGCCTTGCACGAATCCAGCGATGCCAACTGGCACAACGTCGATCTGGAAATCCTGCCCGGCGTTTCCGCGTCCCTGGCCACCGCCGCTCAGGCGGGTGCGCCACTGGGCCATGACTTCTGCGTGATGTCGCTGTCGGACAACCTCAAGCCGTGGGCGATCATCGAGAAACGACTGGATCTGGCCTCCCAGGCCGACCTGGCCCTGGCCTTCTACAACCCGATCTCCCGCTCACGTCCGTGGCAGCTGGGCCGCGCGCTGGAGATCGTCGCGCAGCACCGCACCGCCGAAACGCCAGTGGTGCTGGGGCGTGACATTGGCCGGCCGGGCCAGACATTGCGCGTGACGACACTGGGGCAGTTGACCCCGGACCAAGTGGACATGCGCACGATGGTGTTGATCGGTTCGTCCACCACCTGCGTGTTCCCTCGCGCCGAGGGTGGTGCGTGGGTGTATACGCCGCGCTGGTACGGCGACAAGCCGACCTCTTGATGCACGACGCCTCCACTCGGAGGCGTTTTTTTTGTTCATTTATTAGTTGGCACGATGTGATGTCGGGCTGGTTTTTGTATGCCTGGCACTAAGTTTCAAGTTGTGTAGACATTAAATGAATTTGTTTGTGGTTTGAAAAGTTCTATGCGAACTATTAGTTTTGTTCCGTGCAGTGTGTTTGTGGTTATTGATTTTAATACTTTTCAGATGATTTCAATTGTGACTTGTTACTCCAGTTGCAAGTGGCGGTGTGTGCTTGTCTGATGGATCGTATTTAATAACTGCCAAGAAAAATCAATGCGAAGTTGAATGTCGAGGAGTGAACATTTTTCGACGTGCCCACGCGTGTCCCATTTTTTATTCAATGGATAAGTTGTCATGGAAGAACGTAATTTGAATGCGCTGGCCCTGCCGGCCTGGATCGATATGGCTGAAGTCAGGTCGATACTGGCCGAAGCTGTTTCGATGCCCGAATTCAGTCACTTGGAACGGTATTTTCAGGCCTCCATTAGCGCCATGGATGTGTCCGAAGAACTCACGGCGGTCAAGCTGTTCGAAGACACCCTGACGTCGCTGATCAAGCAACTCGAGACACCGACGACCGGGGAGCAGACCAGGCTGATTGCCACGGTCAGGGAATACGCGGTGCGCTGCGAAAACACCGTCACCATGTTGGTCGGTACGCGACCGGAAGTGCCGAAGGTCATGCACTTTGTCTGGGTCGGTGGCAGCGAGTTCGGCGCCATTCAACGGGATTACATGAACATCTGGCGCCAGGTGATGGTGCCCGAGGGGCATCGGTTCAACCTGTGGTACGACAGCGATGCATTGCTGGCCTTTGAGATGAATCGGGTCATCCATGAGAGCGCCAGGGTGCATGCCATGGAGGCGGGCGGCGCCACGGTAACGAAGCCGGCTGAACTGGCGGGGATGATCGAAGATCGGGCGCGGGTGCTCAAGTGGCAAATGGCTGAGCATCTCGCCCAGCCGCAATGGGCCGGCAAGGCCGATGAAGCGCGGATCGATTTGATGGTCAGGGCTTATGGCAAAGACAAGGATGTGCTCACGGCCTTCCGGCAAAAGTGCCTGGACAGTCACTTGGCCATGGTTGATGACAACACCCGCCTGCGCGATGTTCGCGATACGTTCCAGTCGCACTTTCTCTGGGATGTTTATCAGCGTGAAGTGGCGATGCGTGGCAATTTTGCAGCGGCCAGTGATGTGGTGCGCCTGCTGGCGGTGGATATTGAAGGTGGACGCTACAGCGACCTGGATTACTTGCCGGGGCTGATCAAGCCGATCGGCGGTGTCGATATCAGCAAGTTTAGCGATGGGGCAGCAATAGGCGTGTTGCAACTTCTGCTCAATCACAATGCGCTGCTGTTGCCGGGGCGCGATGTTAAACGCTACGAGGATCGAACCGGGAGCATCCCGGTGGAGCATCAAGAGGCACTGCGCAAGTTTGCCGAAAGTAAGCCCTCGGTTCATGACATTTTTGTCTTACCCAAAGACAATCGAGTCGCCGTGGACGGCATGCGCCTGGCGCGTGCCACGTTCGGTGATATGAATTCGCACATCATCGCCCACCCAAAGAGCGGAGCTGTGCAGCACACGCTGCAATTGATCCGTTTCCACTACGACTGCTTGCTTGAAGTCGAGCGAAGGCTGTTAGCTCTGGGAACTGATTTTGGAGATGCCCGGGTAGCGTCTGATCTTATTGTTGATGTCGTGCGCGATCGCTATGCACAACGTTCATTCCAGTCTAGTGATCCCAGTACCGTAATCAAAAATGCGACGGATGGAATCAGCGCTTATTACCGGGATGGAATACGGCCGGAAGCTCGTGGAACCGTTGCGATGACTGGCCCTGGTGCGACGGTACTCGGTCTTGCAGAATTTGGCGAAATGCACCTTTCGCCTAGCGGGGCTGCAACCATCAGGGTGGGCATGCAACTGAAGGAAGGTTTCAACGATCTGACCGAAGAAGACAAAATTTCTGGTTGGTCAGTCAACGACAATCCACAGGAATGGCTGCAACAAGAACAGGAAAAATGGACCGCCGGCCGCTACAAAACCCGTTACGCCGGTGACCTTGCCGAGTTGCTCAAAGGCCAGGCCCTGACCTTCGAAAAAGGCTGGCCGGTGATCGAGGGGCGTCCGGTCCTGGATACCCCGTTATTGCAACGCTGGGTCGATGAATCGGGTGAATCCTTCGTCCGCGCCATGACCGATAAATTGACCGGCGAGGTTCGCCTTCAAGGGCGGCTGCGTGTCAGTTTCGAAGAGCGCCAGCGGATCCGCGCACAAGCGCCGGTCGAACTGCCGTCGTCAATTGGTGCTCAGCCGCTGGGCAACTTTAACGAACTGTTCGCCCGTATCGCCCATGGTTCACTGCCGCTGAACCAACTGAGCCCGGTGCACCGGGTGTATCTCGGCGGTTTGTTCGGCGCCCAAACCCTGGACGATGCGGGGTTTGCCGACACCTGGCAGCGCAGCCGCGAGCTGGCACAGAACACCGTCGAGCGCGGTCTTGCGCAGCGCTACCTCGCGATTGAGCAAGCGTTGCTCAGCCAGAACAGTCCCGCTTTTGCCGCTGGTTTCGCCGAAGGACAAGCGCGTTTCGAAGTCTCGGCGCAAAACGCCAAAACCCTCAAGGCTCTGGCCTTTACCCAACCGTTGAGTGTGCGCGCGTGGGGCGAGCACATCGCTCGGATCCGCCTGCAAACCGAACACGAATTACGCATCCAGGTTCTGGACCGCAGTGCTTCCGTGCTGGAACGTTTTGTCGCGGCGGGCGCGTCGTCCGCCAAGATGATGCCGCAGGGGCTTTTGATTCGCGCAGAAGGCGACCCCGGCCGGCACTGCTATCCGCTGGTGCTGACCCTGGCGGCGGCGCTGTCGAAGGACGCGTCGGCAGTAGACGCAATGATCGCTCGCGTGGCCAACGCGAACCTGGACCCGAATGCCAACGATAGCCACGTGTTTCTGCGCACCCTGGATGAGTTGCGGACGGTGGCGATGGTCGAGACCGGTACGCCGGCCGGTCAGTTGCGGCTGGACCAGCTTCTGCGAACGCTGGAAGACAGTGCCAGCACCCGCACATTGATGGTCAATACCGACAACCACTCGATGCTGATCGCCAAAGTGGTCGACGGAGCATCAAGCAGCTACCGGTTCTATGACCCGAACTTTGGCATCTTTGGTTTTACAGAGGCTCAAGCTCTGCGCCGCGGCCTCCAGCAGTTTCTCGGCGATCCGGGCATCAGTGGCCTGTACGGCATCAGCCCGTCGGTGGATGCGACCTACCATGTGCTCGATCTCAATGGCTCGCGAATCGCCGAGAGGTCGCTGCCGTCGCATGTTGCAGTGTCTGCATTGCTGGAACATGCCCCACTGAGTGGCGACACGGCGGTCACGCCATGGGCGCATCACGCGGCATTGCGCGCACGCTCCCTGTCGGAAAATGCCCGTCTGGGTCAGGGGCTGGCGGATCTGGAAGGCCAAAACTGGGCCCGGCAACTGGATGAAGTGACCTCCCGGCTGCGCCTGGAAAACAGCCTGGGTCGTGAATTCATCCCAATGATCGAAACCGCACAAACCAACGCCGCCGGCCAAGTCACGGTGTCGATGGTCAACGTCAAGAATTCGCAGACGGTGATGAGTGTCACCACGGCCGACACTCGCCTGATCCGGATCAAATCCTATCTGCGCGAACGTTTTCTGGCGCTGGGCCAACCCGCCGAAGCTTCGCCGGTCAATACACTGAACGCCGGTTTTGCGATCCAGTCCCTGATGCTCGCACTGCATCAGCGCGAGGGCGCATTGAGCGCCGATAACGCGCCGTTGGCGCTGTCCGTGCGGCTGCACAGCTATGTCGTTTACGCACAAATGATTCACGGCGTTGTCAGTGATGTGGTCGGCGTCATACGGCTGGTGCGTGAGGCCTTGAGAAACGAGAAGGTGATCGCCGCCACGACGTCCAGTGTGGTCGGTCGCGCGCTGGGCCGGGCCGTTGGTGAGGGCATCGGCCATCTGCTGGCCGTTGCCAGCGTCGGGTTTGATATCTATGAACTGGCCAACGCCGATGACCCCGCGCAAATCGCGCGTATCGGTACTCAGCTGTTTTTTGATTCGGTGGGGCTGGTACTCGGAGTGGGTGGGCTGGCCGTCGGCGGCACCGCCGGTGCTTTTGCCGGAGCAGTCGCGGTGCCATTGGCAGGAATCGGTTTTGGCGTTTCAGCCCTGGTCAATAACTACAGCTCGATCCTTCTGAAGTCGCAGAGCGTCGGCAAGTATTTCTACAGGTTGAAGTCCGCCTACGAGGATGGCGGTCACCTGGTGTTCAATGGCGTGTTGTGGCCAAGGCCGGAGGTCGTGACCACCACGATTGAACTACGCCGTCGGAATATCCAGTTCGACACGCATAAGTTGTTTCCCTCGCGGCGAAACGGGCCAGGCTTGCCGGACTATGTGGTCGACAGGTCCCGGGGGATTGATCTACGGGATAATTGGGGCTTGCTCGACTTTGCCTTGATTGATGGCGGCATTGACCCTAATACCGACCAGCCCGGTGATGAAGTGATCACCAGGGTCGTGCTGCCGAGCACGCCCAAACGTCATTACGGGTTTGAGTATCAGTTGCTGCCTGGTGCCGTGAACCGGCATGACAAAGGCTTCGACGAGGCACGCGAGCTGGAGTTCGATGGTCGGGGCAACCGCCAGTTTTACTTCACTCCCTGGACCCCTTTCGAATATATCGTCTACAAACTATTGCCAGTCTATGAACCCACGCAAATCAGTGTGCACCTGGATAAAGTCGTCACCTCGTTGTCCGTCTGGCCAATTCTTGCTGAATGCCATGGCCTGGTCTCCTATGACATTGAAGGCGTCGGCGGACAATGCTCTCTCACGCTCATCCCGGGCATTGCCAGCGTGCAGCTGACCACCTTGAAAGGCTCTGGCGCGATGCGTTGGATGATTGGCGCGGCCTGGGTCAATGAACGAAGCGTGGTTGTGGGTGACTCGACGCTGAAAGTGGGTGGCATTGAAGTCACGGTCGAAGCGGGCAACGAAATCTATCTGCTGCTTGAAGGCGGTCAGGTGTTCCAGGTCGATCGGGCGAAGCGCCAGTTGGTCCTGACGCAACTGAATATCAGCGACAAGACCGACTTGGCAGCCTTGCGAGAACAATTGGCCAAACTGGGTGATGATCACCGAATCCCCACCCCCTATCTGCCATTGCAACACTTCACCGCGCCTTTCAGTGACCCGGCGGCACCGGTTCGAACCCGGGCTTTCTACGACGTAGCGAAAAAACGGACGCTGTACGCGCGCAACCTGCCTGCCGCTGTCCGCGAGGAACTTCAGCTCGGCACGGTGGTGGGCGACCACGTGTATTTCTATCATCGTGAACACACGAGCATCTGGCGCGTCGATGTATCCACCGGGCTGGTCAACCGTCGCTACCGGCTGCTCAATCCTCAGTCGGGTTCGACCCTGATCGCTTGTGAGAGTGCGGGGTCGACGGTGCGAGTTGTGCAGCAGGTGACGGGTAATAACGGCCAGTCCTATAACCTGGTCTATTTGGTACAGGGCGATCAGATCCATATGAGCGCCGTATCGACAATGGTGAGCGACGCAGATCAGGAGGACCCGTACTGGTATGCCTGGAATGACTTCCTGGCGCTGTTCAGCTTGAGCGATGTTTATGCGGATGCCACGCCGAACATGGCTTCGGATGTCAAACAGTGGCAACCGCCGCTGTACCTCGCATTGCAGGCCCACTTGAAGACTCGGATCTACACCTCCTGGTTGCGCATCCGTGACAACTGGATGATTGTCAGTGCTGACCCTGTCGCTGATAACGCTGTGTTGCTAATGCCAGAGACGGATCAGCACGACAGCTTCCTGATCTACACCATTTCTCTCGGGCGGCTGCGACGCGGCACTCGAGGCGAGGGAGACAGGATCACCGTCGAGACAGTGCTGGACGGCATCAAGAGCTTGACGGCACAGGGGCGCAGCTACCAGGTGGTGACCGACTCCGGCCTGATGTTTGATGCACGCGGCTCCGGGGCGGTGGAACTCTGCGGGGTCAACCTGACGTGGCTGGAAAAGCAGGCTAATTGGCTGAGCGAGTTGGCATTGCTGGCCGAGCAGTATCAGGTGGCAGGCATCGAGGTGACGGGATTGACCACGTCCCGGGGAAGCGCGCTGGTCGGCTGGTATCAGGACAAGCGTTTGCTGTTGGTCGATGCTCAGAGCGACCAGGGCTTGCGTTTCCTGGCGAACACCCCTGACCAACGCTACGCCTGGTTGTTCGCACCGACGACTGGCCAGCTTTATCGCCAAGCCTATCTGGATAACGAACAACTGAGCGCGGCATTTGCCCAGGGCACGCGCCTGCTATCAGGCCATCCGTTGGCCGCCGCGCAGCGCGAGTGGTCAGAATGGACGTTTGCCGAGGTCGAGTTGCATGGCAGCGGCCTGAGGGGCGTGACCCGCGATGGCATTCAGCTTGATTTGCAATACGGTCTTCAAGCCCGCATCGTCGGTGTCACGGAGAAATGGCTCCGGGCCAATGCCACAACGTTTGATCCGAGGCACGACCGTGCAAGAGCTGCTCTGAAAACGCTGGTCAGCCAGCACCCGCATCACCCGAATGTGTCCATCGGCAATCGCTTCAGCCGTGACTGGTATGTGAGCGACATTGATGAGGTGGTGGGCGTGAGTGGCTCCAAGCTTGACATACGATTGCTGGGTGTTCGCAACCTGGGTGTCGGCAACAAAACCATGGCATTGGTGCATGAAGTGCCGACTGAGCTGACTTACAACTCATCCAAGGTCGTGTGGGTGCAGCCGAGCTTCGCCCGGCGTGAGGGTGACGTGCTGACCCTGCGACTGCAGGGCAGCTTCACCGACCTGGAGCCACTGCTGCCTGATGGCGTCACACAATTGGTCCTGGGCACGGGCTCGGATTCGCTGAGTTGTCGCGTATCGCTTGCGGTCTGGCAGCGTCTGGAATGCCTGGTGCTGGATGCCTCCGGGCGTTCATCGGACGGTGCGGCTGGGCCGTCCACCACCCTGATCATGGACGTCGGTCCTCAGGATCTATGGCGCGTGGATCAGGTTGACGGGCAGTTGCTGTTCACCGATCCGGACTCAGGCCACAGCCTGGTCCTGAGCGAGGTGGAATCGGCTGATCCAGCCTCGCGCAGCCAGGTAAGCCTGGGCCTGCACGTGCTGGGTGAAACACGAACCGTGAGCCTGGAGCAATTGATCGGGGCGCTGAGCGTCGGTCAGGTTGATTCGCTGGCGGCGCTGGTCCGGCGGATAAACCCGAAGTGACAGGGCTTCGGCAGTCCGTGTAAATGAAAACGCCGCAGGTTATTCAAACCTGCGGCGTTTTTTTTCACGGTCACTTTTCAAGACGTGGCATTCAGGGCACCAGGTAACCCCTGACCCCGGTAAAGATGATTTGTGCCGCCAGGGCGCAAACGAACAGGCCCATCAAGCGGCTGACGATCTGCAAGCCCTGATCACCGAGGATGCGTTCGATACGGTTGGACAGGTAAAGCACCACGCCCACGGTGAGGCTGGCCATGGCAATGCTGAGGATGGCCGTGAGTTTGTCATCCCAATGCGGCTGGCTGACGCCCATCACCAGCAGCGCACCGATGGTGCCGGGGCCGACGGTCAGGGGAATGGTCAGCGGCACGATGGTCACGTCTTGTTGCACGTTGTCGGTCTGCACCACGGATTTGCCCTGGGCCATGCCGAGCGCGGAGATGAACAGCACACTGCCGGCGCCGATGCGAAAGGCATCCACCGTGATCCCGAACACGTCGAAGATCACTCGCCCGAACAGGTACAGCAAGACGCTCGAGATCAGGGTCGCCAGGGCCACTTTCCAGGCCAGGCGACGTTGCTCCTTGCGTGAGTAACCGCGGGTCAGGCTGATGAAGCAGGACAATACGAAGAACGGGCTATAGAGCACCAACATCTTCAGGTAAACGCTGAATAACACGTGGAGCATGGTTGGAACTCGCAGCAAGAGAGTTGAGGCGGAGTCTATCAGTCGATACGTGGCCCGTGGGATATGTTTCAAGCGTCTTTTTTACCTTCGTTCTTGCGCTGCTCCAGTGTATTTGGGGTGTGGTTTCTTAGTTGCGAAAGTTGATTAAGGATAATGTTACAGCTTTCAGTTTGTTGGTTTTTTAGAGCTTGGTTAGAGTGGGTTCCACAAGCTCATGATGAGTTTGATTTATCATTTAACAAGGAGTTTATTATGTACAACCAATCTATTCGTGACAGCTATGTTGCTACTTGCCTGAAGAATATAGAAGCGTATGAAGTTGATGCCCCGGAAGTTTCCCGTCCACGTGGCTTTCTAATGGCGCAACCGCCTGTTGAAGAGCCGAGCAAAGCGTCTATTGTGGGCGAAGCCGTTGTAACGTTCACCGGTAATCTCAGTGCGGAAAATCGCTCGGATGCTCAGAACGCCTTTCTGTTCGCTTCCCTGGTAGCAAACAAGAAATACCCGTTGCAACATCAGGGTAAAGAAAATTACGAGATGTTCCGCGAAGTGATGACCAGTTGCGGTTGGACGCCAGTCACCAAGTTCTACAGTGATTTGAATGTTTCCGGGACCAGCGTCCGTATGGATAAGTTGGTACTGGAGATCCTGGGCTCGGTCGTCGCCGGTGTCGCCCTGCCGGGCCCGACCAGTGCACTGATGCTCAAGGTCGCGGGGGATGCCATTTCCGCGTTGCAGAAACGCGATACCGCGCTGACCACGTATGAGCGAAACCTGCTGGAAAACGGTATTGGCGGTGTCGCCACCGGTGCGTGCACTGAAGTTAATGGCGAGGCGATCATGGCCGTAGGCGCGGTGCGTTTCATGCGTCGAAACTCGTCGACCAAAGTGCTGTTCGTGGATGTAGATATTCGTGATGCGAAACTGTATCGCGGTGAAACCATGTTTGCCAAAAACGATATGGTCGCTAATCAGGCGCGCGAAGCGATCAAGACTAAACTGGGCTTGAATATCGAGAAGAAGATTGAAGATTACGAAATCTGATTAATTCGTGACGGAGCGGCCAGGTATCGGCCGCTCTTTCAATAGTACGGGGGTTGAATGGATTACAAATTTTCCTTTTTGGTCGTTGGCAGTGCGCTCGTTATTATTCCTGGCACGGATAAAAGTGTCGTCGGCACAGACATGCTCAACTCTGTATTGCTGGCGCAACTGGTTGCCAACAAAGAAGTTGAAAAACACCCGCAACGCAATTGGTACGATGCTTATTTGCAAGTGCTGGATGATTTCTGGCTGCGGTATGCAAAAGCACAGCAGAAATGGCGGATAACCGGCGATAGTGCGGAGTCTGCGGTCGACTGGATCGTCGGCGCGATGGGCAAGGGTGAAATGAGCGCAGGACAACTCATTGCTGCAGCCTTGAAGCAGGTCGCGGGTTTGCCGGGGACCGAGCCTGCCATCGGCTTACTGCGTAAACACCTGCAAAACGCTATCGATGGACAGCGGGAGGACACGGAAGCGCCCTCGAAAAATGCACGTTTGCTGGTGCTCCTGGCGCAATCGGCGACTTCACTCACCAGTGTGTATTTCGAGTTTCAATCCCATCAGGCCGTCGGCCCCAACCCCTTCGCCCAGTTGCATACAGCCCTGGACGTGCCAGGCTCTGTGTCCATGCGCTACGACCAGGCGAAACTGGCCGAAACCCGCTATAGCCCCGTGCGTGACCTTATTGCCCAGAAAGTTCGGGACAGGCTCAAGGACAATGTCGCAGTGATAACAGTGAGCGAGAAGTCGCAGCCCTGAGTCTTGAGATGCCGAACAGCCTGGACCTGCCGCGAGAGCGGCTTCAGAACGTCGAGGCTGTACGATTCTGCTGATCGCGCTGGGCCACCCAGTGTTCGATCAGTTCACGCAACTGCGACAACTCCACCGGTTTGGCCATGTGCCCGTCCATACCCGCCTGGCGCGCGCGTTCTTTGTGCTCGGCGAGGATGTGTGCGGTCAACGCCACCACTGGGGTGCGAATCCGTTGGTTGCCGACTTCCCACGCCCGCAATTGCTGGGTGGCGGAGAAGCCGTCGAGGATCGGCATTTCGCAATCCATCAACACCAGGTCGTAGCGTTGGGCCTTCATCGCCTGCAAGGCCTCTTCGCCGTTGCTGGCGGTGTCCGGTTGCAGGTTGAGCTTGCCCAGCATGCCGCGAATGACCTTGGTCGAGATGCTGTTGTCTTCGGCCACCAGGATCCTGAAGTCGCTCGGCACCTTGACCGGCAGGGTCGGGCCGGCGGGCAGGTGATGGTTCACGACCTGGCCTTTGTTGCGCTGGTTCAGCTCATCCGCCAGGGTGGTCTTGAGGGTGTAGCCGGCCACCGGTTTGGCGAGGATGCGCTTGATCCCCGAGTTGCGGGCGATGATCTTGCTCGGCGCATTGCTGATGCCGGTGAGCATGATCAGCAGGATGTCGTGGTTCAGGCTCGGGTCTTCCTTGATCTTGGCCGCCAGTTGCATGCCGGTCATGCCGGGCATGTTCTGGTCCAGCAGGACCACGTCGAAGTAGTCGCGCAGGTGCGCCTTGGTGCGCAGCAACGCCAACGCTTCCTTGCCGGATGGCACGGCGCTGACGTTCAGGCCCCAGGCGCTGCATTGCTGCACCAGCACCTTGCGACAGGTGTCGTTGTCGTCCACCACCAGCACCCGCGCGCCTTGCAACGGGCTGTCGAGGTCGGAGGTCGGGTGCTCCAGGCGATCCGGGTCCAGCGGCAAGGTCAGCCATAAGGTGCTGCCCTGATTGGTGCCGCTCTTGATCCCGAATTCCCCTTGCATCAGGCGAATCAACTGACGGGCGATCACCAGCCCCAGGTTGCCGCCCAGGCGCGTGGCCGAGAGGAAATGCTTGCTGTGCAACTCGGCGTGCATCAGCGCATCGCGTTCTTCGGCTTCCATCGGCACGCCGCTGTCCTGCACGGCGATGCGCAGGCGTGGTTTGGCGCTGCGTTCGTCGAGGGCGACGACGATCAGGATTTCGCCTTCGTCGGTCTTTTTCAGGGCGTTTTCCAGCAGGCTCAACAGGGTCTGGCGCAGGCGCGTCGGATCACCGCTGATCACCCGTGGCACTTGCGGCTGGATAAAGCTGATCAGCTCGACGTTCTGCTGTTCGGCCTTGGCCCGAAAGATACTCAGGCAGTCTTCGATCAGGGCATTGAGGTCGAATTGCACGTCGTCCAGTTCGATCTGCCCGGACTCGAGCTTGGAGATGTCGAGAATCTCGTTGATCAGGGTCAGCAGTTCGTTGCCGGCGCTGTGGATGGTCTGCACGTAATCCCGCTGCTTGACCGACAGCGGCGTACCCAGCAGCAGTTCGGTCATGCCCAATACGCCATTCATCGGCGTGCGGATCTCGTGGCTGATCTTGGCCAGGAATTCGGCCTTGGCGTTGATCTCGGCATTGCTGGCGGCCAGGTCGCGGCTGACGCTGAAGCGGTCTTCGGTGATGCTGCGCTGGCGCTCGCCCAGGGCGATGCTCATCAACAGGCCGCTGATGCAGATGAAGGCCAGCAAGGTGATGATCAGGCCTTGCGGCGCCACCAGGGTCAGCCCCAACAGTGCCGGCAGGATGATCAGCGCGCCGATGTTGAACACCACCATGGCTGCCACGAACAGGCGCGCCGGGCGATAGCCTTTTTGCCAGTGGAAGGCGCTGACAAACAGCATGCTCAAGCCTGCGAGCGCGACGAGGGCGTAGGTGATGATGTTCAACGGCAGGGTGTTGACGAACAACAGCAGCAGCCCGCAGACCACCGTGAACAGAATGGCCCCGAGCAGCAATTTGTTCAGCGGGTGCGGGCCCAGCGGCGCGAAGAAGCGGTAGGCGAACATCAGGCCGCACGGCGCGGTCAGCAGCAAGGCGAGATAGGCGCCGGGGGTCTGGACCGCGTGCCAGTTCGGCAGCCAGGGTCCGGCCAGGTTCAGCAGCAGGATCAGGCTGAGCATCAGCAGGAATTCGCACGCGGCCAGCCACAGGCTGCTGCGCGAGCGGGTGTAGGCGTAGCGCACGATGTTGTGCAGGATCAGCATGGCGATGCAGCCGAACAGCAGGCCATAGATCAGCGTGAGGTTCTGATTGGCGGCGGTCATTACTGCCGATTGCAGGGTGATGTAAGGCCGCAATTGGTGTTCGGACACCAGTCGCAGGTAGACGTCGAGGGGTTTGTCGCTTTGCGGCAGCGGCAACATGAAGTCGCTGCTGGGTAATGGCCGATCGGCCTGGGGCTGCTGGGTGCCGGTGTTCAGTTGCTCGACCAGCTTTTCGCCGTCCAGCACATACAGATTGAGGTGTGACAGGTCCGGGGCGAACACCCGCAGCAATTGTTCGTGCTTGCCGGGGGCCAGGCGAAAACGCAGCCATAACGCACCGTCGGGCTCGGCCGCGGTGAGGCGGTCAAGTTCGATGGGGCTGAATTGATTGGTGAAGCGGGCGGAACGGATGTCGCTCAGCGCCAGGTCGCCCTGTTCGTCGAGCAATACCGACCAGCCACTGCCTTGCGCGGCCTGGGCCGGGAGCATGCAGAGCAAGGTCAACAGAGTGACGGTAAGACCTATGGCAATCCTGAGCCAGCGCACGGCGAAATCCCTTCGTAGGTTGATGCCAGAATATAACTATGCGCGGCGCTGGAACAGTCCGGCAAGGGCATCACGCCCTTGCCTGGCCGAATGGCTGGCCTATTCCTGATTTTCGCCACGCTCGCGGGCAATGGCGCGGTAGCCAATGTCCTTGCGATAGAAGCTGCCTTCCCAGTCGATCTTCGCCGCCAGCTTGTAAGCCTGCTGCTGGGCCGCATCGACGCTGGCGCCCATGGCCGTGGCGCACAACACCCGACCACCGGCCGTTACCACCTGGCCGTCCTTCAGCGCGGTACCGGCGTGGAAGACTTTGCCTTCCAGTGCCGCCGCTGCTTCCAGACCGTTGATCGCCACGCCTTTAGCGTAGTCGCCCGGATAGCCGCCTGCCGCCAATACAATGCCGACGCTCGGACGTGGATCCCATTGCGCTTCGACCTTGTCCAGGGCTTGCGCCAAGGCCGCTTCGACCAACAATACCAGGCTCGACTGCAAGCGCAGCATCACCGGTTGGGTCTCAGGGTCGCCGAAACGGCAGTTGAACTCGATAACTTTTGGGTTACCGGCTTTGTCGATCATCAGGCCGGCGTAGAGGAAACCGGTGTAGACGTTGCCTTCATCGGCCATGCCGCGCACGGTTGGCCAGATCACCAGGTCCATCACGCGCTTGTGTACTTCGGCAGTCACGACCGGGGCAGGGGAGTAAGCACCCATGCCGCCGGTGTTCGGGCCGGTGTCGCCGTCGCCGACGCGTTTGTGGTCCTGGCTGGTGGCCATCGGCAATACGTTCTTGCCGTCGACCATGACGATGAAGCTGGCTTCTTCGCCGTCGAGGAATTCTTCGATCACCACGCGGGAACCGGCATCGCCGAACGCGTTGCCGGCGAGCATGTCGCGCACGGCGTCTTCGGCTTCGGCAAGAGTCATGGCGACGATCACGCCTTTACCGGCGGCCAGGCCGTCGGCCTTGATCACGATCGGTGCGCCTTTTTCACGCAGATAAGCCAGGGCCGGCTCGATCTCGGTGAAGTTCTGGTAGTCGGCGGTCGGGATCTTGTGGCGCGCCAGGAAATCCTTGGTAAACGCTTTCGAGCCTTCCAGCTGGGCAGCGCCCGCGGTCGGGCCGAAGCAATCCAGGCCACGGGCGCGGAACAGGTCGACAACGCCGGCAACCAACGGGACTTCCGGGCCGACGATGGTCAGGGAAACGTTCTTCTCGGCAAAGTCGGCCAACTGCTCAAGGGCCAGCACGTCGATGGCGACGTTCTCGCATTTGGCTTCGATGGCCGTACCAGCGTTGCCCGGCGCGACGAAAACCTTCTGCACGCGCGGATCCTGAGCCACTTTCCAGGCCAGGGCGTGTTCACGGCCACCGCTGCCAATGATCAAAATGTTCAAAAAGAAGACTCCTTCGGAGAAGCTGCAAGCTGCAAGCGGCAAGTTGAGAGCAATCTGTATCGCTCTGAAGTGCGGCGTGCAGCTCTGAATTAGTAAGGCTGCAAGTGGCAGTAAGAGCTACGCAGGTCGGCTTTTACTTGTCGCTTGCAGCTTGGGACTTGTCGCTGCACTCAGTGCCTGAAATGGCGCATGCCGGTGAAGACCATGGCGATGCCGGCTTCGTCAGCGGCAGCAATCACTTCCGCATCACGCATCGAGCCGCCTGGCTGGATCACGGCGGTGATACCGACCTTGGCCGCATTGTCCAGGCCGTCGCGGAACGGGAAGAACGCGTCCGATGCCATCACCGAGCCCGCCACTTGCAAACCGGCGTGTTCAGCCTTGATCGCGGCGATACGCGCGGAGTTCACACGGCTCATCTGGCCAGCGCCGACACCGATGGTCTGACGGTTCTTGGCGTAGACGATGGCGTTGGATTTAACGTACTTGGCTACTTTCCAGGCGAAGATCAGGTCGTTGATTTCCTGTTCGGTCGGCGCACGCTTGGTCACGACTTTCAGGTCTGCGCTGCTGATCATGCCGACGTCGCGGCTCTGTACCAGCAAGCCGCCGTTGACGCGCTTGTAGTCCCAGGCAGCGGCGCGATCAGCCGACCACTCGCCGCAGGCCAGCAGGCGCACGTTGGCTTTGGCCGCCACGATGGCGCGAGCTTCTGCGCTGACGGATGGCGCGATGATGACTTCGACGAATTGACGCTCGACGATGGCCTTGGCGGTTTCAGCATCCAGCTCGCGGTTGAAGGCGATGATGCCGCCGAACGCCGATTCGGTGTCGGTGGCATAAGCCAGTTCGTAAGCCTGACGGATGCCGCCTTCGGCGTCCGGGCTGACCGCAACGCCGCACGGGTTGGCGTGCTTGACGATCACGCAGGCCGGCTTGACGAAGCTTTTTACGCATTCCAGCGCGGCGTCGGTGTCGGCCACGTTGTTGTACGACAGTTCTTTGCCTTGCAGTTGGGTCGCGGTGGCGATGCCGACTTCGGCAGGCTTGGCTTCCACGTAGAACGCCGCGCTCTGGTGCGGGTTCTCGCCGTAGCGCATTTCCTGCGCCTTGACGAACTGGCTGTTGAACGTGCGCGGGAACTCGCTGCGACCTTCGGTGCTGAGTGTTTCAGCGGCCTGGTTCACGGTGCCCATGTAGTTGGCGATCATGCCGTCGTAGGCGGCGGTGTGTTCGAAGGCCTTGAGCATCAGGTCGAAACGCTGTGCGTAGGTCAGGCCGCCGGCCTTGAGGCTTTCCAGGACGTTGGCGTAGTCGCTGGCATTCACCACGATGGCCACGTCTTTATGGTTTTTTGCCGCCGAACGGACCATGGTCGGGCCGCCGATGTCGATGTTTTCGATGGCGGTCGGCAGGTCGCAGCCAGGCTTGTTGATGGTGGCTTCGAACGGGTACAGGTTGACCGCCACCAGATCGATCGGCTTGATGCCGTGCTCGTTCATGATGGCGTCGTCGATACCGCGACGACCGAGGATCCCACCGTGGATTTTCGGGTGCAGGGTCTTGACCCGACCGTCCATCATTTCTGCGAAACCGGTGTAATCCGCGACTTCCACTGCGGCAACGCCGTTGTCACGCAGCAGCTTGAACGTCCCGCCGGTGGAGAGGATCTCGACACCCAGGGCTTCGAGCTCCTTGGCGAATTCGAGGATCCCGGTCTTGTCGGAGACGCTGATCAAGGCGCGGCGGATCGGCAGGCGGGTAGTCTGGTCGGTCATTTCAATTTCCATCAAAAGCAAAGGAGTCAGCAAAAAAGGCGACCGTTTTTACGCGGGCGCCTTTCTGGTTTGATTGAATGCTTACAGCAAATCGTACTGCTTGAGTTTCTTGCGCAGCGTGCCTCGGTTCAGCCCGAGCAGCTCGCTGGCCTTGGTCTGGTTGCCCTTGACATAGTTCATCACGCACTCGAGCAGGGGAGCCTCGACTTCGGAGAGCACCAGGTTGTACACGTCCGTGACGGCAGCGCCCTCAAGGTGGGCGAAATAATTGTGCAGCGCCTTCTCGACACTCCCGCGAAGGGTCTGGCCTTCTTCGCTCGGCGTATTGAGGTGCTGTTTCAAATTCACGTTGTCGCTCACGGGTGTTGTTCCACTCACTAAAGTCTCGGTCATCATCGTCATGCGGCCACCCCTTCTCCGTCCCCTGTCAGGCTCTTGTAACGTTCGGCGAAGAACTCCCGGACGTTGGCGCATTGTGTTTCCGTACCATCCAAACGATTGAAGTGGGCGCGGAACTCCCTGGCGCCCGGCAGGGTTGCGAGGTACCAGCCCACATGCTTGCGGGCAATGCGTACGCCCATCACGTCTCCGTAGAAAGCGTGCAGCGCGGCCAGATGCTCAAGCAGAATACGTTCCACCTCGATCAGTTCCGGTGCCGGGAGTTTTTCGCCGGTCCGCAGAAAATGGTCGATCTCACGGAAAATCCATGGCCGCCCCTGGGCGGCCCGGCCTATCAACAGGCCATCGGCACCGGTCGCATCGAGCACGTACCGGGCCTTCTCGGGTGAATCGATGTCGCCATTGGCGAAGACCGGGATCGACACCGCCTGCTTGATCGCGGCAATGGTGTCGTACTCGGCCTCGCCGGTGTACAGGTCGGCCCGGGTGCGGCCATGGACCGCCAGCGCCGTGATGCCTGCCTGCTCGGCGATCTTCGCCACGGTCAGGCCGTTCTTGTTGTCCCGGTCCCAACCCGTGCGGATCTTCAACGTGACCGGCACATCCACCGCAGCCACCACGGCCTGCAGGATCTCGGTCACTAATGCTTCATCTTTCAACAGCGCGGAACCGGCGGCCTTGTTGCAGACCTTCTTCGCCGGACAGCCCATGTTGATATCAATAATCTGTGCGCCCAGTTCCACGTTGGCCCGGGCCGCGTCCGCCAGCATTTGCGCATCGCCACCGGCGATCTGTACCGAGCGTGGCTCGGGATCACCTTCGTGGATCATGCGCATCCGCGATTTGCGGGTGTTCCACAAGCTCATGTCGCTGGTGACCATTTCCGAGACTACAAGCCCTGCGCCCAGTCGCTTGCACAGCTGACGAAAGGGCTGGTCGGTGACCCCCGCCATCGGGGCGAGGATCAAGCCGTTGTGCAATGTATATGGACCGATGCGTACCGCCGACATAGGACTTCCCTGTTGTGGGGCCGGATCATTAGAGTTCGAAAAAGGGTTGGCATGATACCCGCTCTCGATGACTGGTTAAAGGCTGAATTGAACAAAATCTGAACAGTTATTCTGTTATCGCCAGCGGTTTGGTTCGCAGGGGTGAAGTCAGAAAACCGCCGTCAATCCCGCAACGCTGAAGCGTTTCACTCGGGTGAATGGAAGCTCAGGCTGTAGTTCACCGCTTTGGGACCTGGATCGAGGATGTCCAGCGCGATGTGGATCGGCGTCTGTGGTGGCATCTCGGCCATGCCTTCGAGGTCACCGTTGAGGTACTCGCCGGGTTTGAAGCGACGACTGGCGATCAGGTGGCCGTTGAGGTCGGCAAAGCGCAGTTCCAGCAGCGGGAAGGGCTGGGAGAACGCTGCGCGGTTATAGATGATCGCATCCACCACCAGCGCGCCGCTGAAGTCCGGGTGGCTGCGCACCACCAGGTTGCTGCTTTTGACCTTGGCGATGTCGACCTTGGATGGCACCGTGCAGCCGATGTGCGGGCACAGTTGCTGGAACCACGGGCGGTATTGGTCCTGGCGCGCCAGTTCTTCGAAATGGTAGGCCACGTACTGGCCGACGAGGGCGCCGGCGCCGAGCAGGATCAGCACCAGCCAGAAAAACCGTCGGCCCCACGGCGAGCGGCGTTTTTGCCAATCGAGTTGCAGCGGGTCGTCAGACAGGTCGAGCAAGGCTTCGTCACGCTCGGTCGCCTCGCTGCGTTCGTGTCGCTTGCGCAAGGGGACAATCGGAGGCAGGTCGTCGTCAGTGGTAGTGGCGGCCGACAGACGATCATGGCGCCGCGGCGTGTCGAGTGGATCATTCAGGCGCAGGTGCGGCACCTGGGGCTCGTCGTCCAGATCAACCGGTTCCAGCGAGAACGAAGGTTCAGTGCGCGAGTGCTTGCCCGGATCTGCCTGCGTTTCCCGTTGGTCGGCTTCGACGGCCTGGGCGCGATCGGCGGCCGATTCGCTGAACAGGCTGTCGGACCAGGGCTCATCGTCGTGCTCGACACTGTCCCGGCGCGCGCTCAAGGTGTCTTCGCGGTGCTGGCCGAATTCCTTGGTGGGCTGGATTTCCCGCTGTTCGAGCCGGGCCAGTTCCTGGTCCAGGTCGAGGCTGTCCAGGTCCATTTCGGCGGCGGACCACTGCTTTTGGCTGATGGCCCGTACCGGCGGCTCGACGATGGCCGGGGCGACCGGTGTGACAGCGTCTTTGCCGGCCCGTTGCTCAAGCAGTTGCTTGGCAGCGTTGAACACCTGCAAGCAGGAGCCACAGCGAACCACCCCACGGGCCACGCTCAATTGGGCATGGCTGACGCGGAAGCTGGTTTGGCAATGCGGGCACTGGGTGACGAAGCTATCGGTCATGCGGCGATCCGGATTATGCAGGCGCTCATTCTAGCGCCGACGGCCAGTGATGCGCACCCAGCCATCGCGATTGGCAATCGGGTCCAGATCGAAGTCCTGGGCGTAGGCCTTGGCCACTTCTTCGCCTTGTTCGGCGAGGATGCCGGACAACGCCAGGCGGCCACCCGGTTTGACCAGGCTCGACAGTTGCGGCGCCAGGGACACCAGCGGCCCCGCCAGGATATTGGCCACCAGCACGTCGGCCTGAACCTGCGGCAGATCTTGCGGCAGGTACAGCGGGAAGAGTGCTTCGGCAATGTTGTTGCGCCCGGCGTTATCGCGGGAGGCTTCCAGGGCTTGCACGTCGATGTCGGTGCCGACAGCTTCCTTGGCGCCCAGCAACAGGGCGGCAATCGCCAGAATCCCCGAGCCACAGCCGAAGTCGAGGACGTTGCAATCCTTCAGGTCCTGGCCATCGAGCCATTCCAGGCACAGCGCGGTGGTCGGGTGGGTGCCGGTGCCGAACGCCAGGCCCGGATCCAGCAGCAGGTTCACGGCGTCGGGTTCCGGCGCGGCGTGCCAGCTCGGGACGATCCACAGGCGCTCACCGAAACGCATCGGCTGGAAGCCATCCATCCAGCTGCGCTCCCAGTCCTGGTCTTCGATGATTTCGCTGTGATGCTCGGGCAGCGGGCCGCCGGTCAGCAGTTCCATATGGGCCAGGACGCTGGCGGCTTCGGTGCCGTCTTCGAACAGGGCCAGCAGATGGGTGTGCGACCACAGCGGCGTGGTGTTGAGTTCCGGCTCGAAGATCGGCTGGTCTTCGGCGTCCATGAACGTCACCGACACGGCGCCCACTTCGAGGAAAGCGTCTTCGTAGGTTTCGGCTTGTTCTGGGCTGATGGCGAGACGGACTTGCAGCCAAGGCATGGCGGGCACCTTTGAAAAATGTTGATTGCAGCCTAGCGGGCTGCGAGAAGCGCGCAAGTTTACGCGAGCGCGCAGCAGAAGACGACCGGATTGCGGTGAGGCGGGCGCGCGGGCGGATTCCGACTTGTCGACGGAACAATTCCTTACGAATTCGCGGACTCATCTCACTGCTCGTCTTGAATCGTCCTCTTTTGCCCGATGGTGCGCTTTACGAACATAGGTCATTCATGGCGCCCCAATACCTGGGGGCCTGGCAGCGGTACTTTTTTCATGGAAGAACATCTGTTTATCAAGGGGCCGGTGGCCGGCAAAGACCTGGACTCGATCCGGCTGGCGGATTTTCAGGTCAAGGGCGACGAGGGCGACCGCGCGCTCATCAATGTGCTGATCGACTGCCTGTCGGCCGCTGTGGCTCGGGAGTCGATCCGGTATGAAATGCCCGATACCTTTGCCCTCCCCGAGAATTGCATGCTGTGGCAATGGCTGGACGTGTACCTCAAAGCCATCCAGCACCCGGAATTCCTGGCTTGGGCGGCCGAACGTCATCTGGACCTCAAGAGCCTGCGGGTGCACGACGGGACGTTGTATGTGAATGCCGTTGAAGACGGTGTCACGACCCCGAAGGTCATGGCCTTGCACGATGATTCCGGTTGGTGGCGGGTGGCGGACCCCATCAACGCTGTGGCGCGGATCATCGACCCCGCCGGCATTGATCCGTTTGGTTTGCGGGACCCATCGACAGCTTCCAGCCATGCGTTTTCCCTGGCGGCGACCCTGGCTTTCCACGGCTACCCGCTGCCGGCCAATCGCCCCCAGGCCCATGTCCTGATTGACGAATTGCGCCGATTGTCCGGCTTTCCGGTGATTGACAGCAGTGGCCATATTTCCACCTCCGTGTCGGTGGAGCAGGCGGAACAACTCAAGGATTGCGCGAAGGTGGCCCGCGAGTTGGAACGAGCGCTGCAGGATCAGCTCTCGAGCACGGGAGATTACGATTTCCTGGAAGCTTATCGGCGGCGCATCAAACTGGATTCCGGCTCGATGTTGTCGCAAACAATGAATTCGGCGCTGCGTCTGCTCCAGGGCCTGAGCATCAAATTGAATGTGGGGCGCTTGCCGACGCCGGCCGGCTACTATTTTTCCCTGGTCGAGAAGACGCTCATGGAAGTCGATCGGTTTGCCGTGCCGAAAGCCGTGGCGGCCGACCGGCTCTCGGCGCCGGAGGTGGCCGGTGATTTGCGTGAGCTCGCCGCACTGGCGCAGAAACTCGGCGCCAACGTGCATGCCGATGGCTGTTTCAGCCTGGCTGTCGTGCTACGGGCCTATGAACGCGAGACGCCGACGGATGTGGATGAGGTTCGGGCGCTGGTCGTCGACCTGTGTCAGGAGCCCGATACCTTCACACCCTATGTCCATGCGTCGGCCCATTCCACCGCAGCGTTGCTCAGGCATCGGCGTTACCTGGGCTTGCTCAATAACCGCTACTGGATGGGCTTCGAACTCCAGCGCCTGGGCAGCGGCCTGGAGGATAGCGCCGCTGTCGCCACTGGCGCGGTGACGGTCGCCATCGACCCTGATTCGCCGCTGTCGGAGTTGACCGAGGCTGGCCGCCAAGAACTGTTGGCGGTCATGGCGCTGGATGAATTCAAAAGCATCGTCCGATCCAGGCAACTGGATCCGGCCGGTCATGTGCTGGTGAGCAGTTCCGGTTATGTCGGTGGTCTCAAGCTGGACGGTACCTGGGCCGATCTGGACACGGCGGTGAACGCCGTCGCTGTGCTGGCAGGCAAGTTCCAGTCCCTCGCGGCGATTGCCCGTCGAACCGGTGGCGCCCTTCGATCCAATGGCAACGTGACGCTGGAGCAGATGCTGAAGTTCTACAGCCTCGCGCCATCGGTCACGGCGCAAGAGGCGCTAGTCATGGCGCAGCGACTGCGTGGGGTGCCATTGCGCCCGCGCCCGTCGGTGGAGTACTGGAATGCGCTGGGCGGGTCATTCGCCTCCGTGTCGTCGCCCTTGTTATCCCGGCGCTTGCAGATCATTGAAGAGCCCGAGCATTTCATGCCGAGGATCGGCACTTCGCTGTATTACTGGTCAGTGCTGAAAAGGGTCGACGTCACCGTTGTGCTTTCAGCTTCCCAGCGCCAGCAGGTGCGCGATGCGGCGGCGCAGTTTATGGCCGGGATCGATGGCCCGTTGTTCGACTACCTTGCGCAGTCACTGGTGAGGGGCAAGTCCAGTGAGAGCGTACGGGCCGAGGCTGATCTGCTGGTCTCGCAGATGCTCGCGTGCCCGCGGGCGCAAAAACTGGCGGACACGCTGTCCCGGGCCGTGACCTGGCATGGCGAGCAAGCCCGTCACGCCGCGACCCGCGCTGGTCGTCACTCGCTGGTGCTGGCGGCGGCGATTCTCAGTCTTGATCCGCTGGCCGGGCAGAGCAGGACCCGGATTGCCGGGATTGACCTGGCGGACGAGGCATTCTGGGCGGACGGCTATGGCAATCTCCTGGCCGTCATCGAGAAACGGCTGGTGGCTGACTTCGGGATCGGCAACAGCAGCGCGCCGCTGGCCGCGCACCTGTTGCTCAGTGGTATCGCGCCTGAGTTCCTGGTGCGGGATATTCCTGAAGCAATGGCCTATATGTCCGGCCAGGTCTGGGTGCATTTCAAGCACTGTGTCGCGTACCTGGAGGGGAAGTACCCCGGATCTTCGCGCCGGCTGACGCTCGACAGCATCATGAGCGGCGACCGGCTGAAGTCGATCAAGCCGCAGTACTGGGAATTGAAAGAATTTTCCGGCCCGGTGATCGACTGGGCACGGGCCAATGGTTTGCTGCCCAAAAACGGTGAGGTGTTCACATCGTCGGAACTCGCCAGGGGCAAGGCCGCCTTGCTGGCTCAGTATGAGGGGCTCCAGACAACCATTGACTCGTTCCACCGTGTGCCCGTCACTCGCCGTGAGATGGCCCTGGCTGATTTGCGCCGGGTTTACCCGGGCAATGAGGCGCTGGAAATGAAGGTCCTGACGCGGCTGCCGGATGATCCGACGGCGGCGGGAGAAACCGCAGTGGGGCCGGGCGTCCAGCAGGCTTCGTTAGTCGATTTGCACCTGGCCGGGCTATTGGCCTCGGGCTCGAACCGCTGGACCTCCACCAGTGACACCCTCGATTATCCGGGCATGGCCCGGCAGTTCCATTTGCTGAGCGACGTCAATACGGCGTACGGCCAGGATTTCGTCACCCGTGAAACCGAACTGTGGGCTGCGCATGTGCAGGCGCTGCGGTACAGCCTGTCGCTAATGTCGCTGAGGCATCGCAAGCGTCTGGAATATGGCGCGCTGACGCTGTTCTTCGTCAGTCAGTCCCAGGCCGGTACGGTGACGCGGGGGCGTTTCGGCATCCTGGTGCTGTGCCAGCACCCAGCGTTTGCCGATTGCGTCTACGAGTTTTTCCCCGGGCAATGGCTCGTCGTCGAGCGGGAGGACTTGAATGTCCGGCGTTTGCGCGGGTACGCCGAACCGACTTCCCCTGGCTCGGCGACGCCCGGTTCGACGGTCGCCACCGGCGCCCCGACCTTGTTGCCGCTTGACTGGGCCGCTTATGAAACCGGGGCGATGCCCATGCCTGGCGTGACGTCTACGGTCACTCTGGAAAAGTTCGGCGCCATGACGCTGGCCCCCGAACAGGCCGCCGCGGATGCCAGCACCCTGGACGTGCCGCAAACCATGACGTCATTCCGAATCCGCAGCCTGGCCTCGGACGTGCTGAGCAACAGCCTGTTCTCGGCGAGTCTGGGACTGCGCCTGACGGCCGCCAGCACGCCAAGCCTGGAGGATGCGATCAGTGGGCGTGATCCCTGGGCCGAGTACCTCATGGGCATGACAATCCAGGAGAGCCCGCAGGTGTAGTGCGCTGTCGGGAAACGCATAAAGCAGAAACAACAAAGCCGCTCGAAAGCGGCTTTGTTGGTCTGGATCACATCTTAATGCTGGTTAGCCAGCTTGTGTTCCAGGTAGTGGATGTTGATTCCACCTTTGCAGAAGCCTTCATCGCGGACCAGGTCGCGGTGCAGCGGGATGTTGGTCTTGATCCCGTCGACAACGATTTCGTCCAGCGCATTGCGCATGCGCGCCAGGGCTTCGTCACGGGTTGCGCCGTAGGTGATCAGCTTGCCGATCAACGAATCGTAGTTCGGCGGAACGGCATAGCCACTGTACAGGTGCGAATCGACGCGAACGCCGTTGCCGCCTGGGGCGTGGAAATGCTTGACCGTGCCTGGGCTTGGCATGAAGGTTTTCGGGTCTTCGGCGTTGATTCGGCATTCAAGTGCGTGACCGCGGATGACGACGTCTTCCTGGGTATACGACAGCTTGTTGCCAGCGGCGATGCTGAGCATCTCCTTGACGATGTCGATGCCGGTGACCATTTCCGATACCGGGTGCTCAACCTGAACGCGGGTGTTCATTTCGATGAAATAGAACGCGCCGTTTTCATACAGGAACTCGAAAGTGCCTGCGCCACGGTAGTTGATGTCGATGCACGCCTTGACGCAGCGGGCGAGGACTTCAGCACGAGCCTTCTCGTCGATGCCCGGTGCCGGCGCTTCTTCGAGAACTTTCTGGTGACGACGTTGCAGCGAGCAATCGCGGTCGCCCAGGTGGATCGCGTGACCCTGGCCATCGGAAAGCACCTGGACTTCCACGTGACGTGGGTTGGTCAGGAATTTTTCCAGGTAGACCATCGGGTTGCCGAACGCCGCGCCAGCTTCGGAGCGAGTCAGTTTGGCCGAGGAGATCAGGTCTTCTTCTTTATGCACAACGCGCATGCCGCGACCACCACCGCCGCCAGCGGCCTTGATGATCACCGGGTAGCCGACTTCACGGCCGATGCGCAGGGCAGTTTCTTCGTCTTCCGGCAGCGGACCGTCGGAACCTGGAACGGTTGGAACACCGGCCGCGATCATGGCGTGCTTGGCCGATACCTTGTCGCCCATCAGGCGAATGGTGTCGGCTTTCGGGCCAATGAAGGCGAAACCGGAGTTCTCGACCTGTTCGGCGAAATCGGCGTTTTCCGCGAGGAAACCGTAGCCTGGGTGAATAGCGGTAGCGCCGGTCACTTCAGCCGCGGCGATGATCGCCGGAATGTGCAGGTAAGACTTTGCAGCCGATGCCGGACCGATGCAGACGGATTCGTCCGCCAGACCCAGGTGCATCAGCTCTTTGTCTGCCGTGGAGTACACGGCGACGGTCTTGATGCCCATCTCTTTGCAGGCACGCAGGATCCGCAGGGCGATCTCACCGCGGTTGGCGATCAGAACTTTTTCCAACTTCGCAGTCATCAAAGTCTCTCCGCGGTTCAAACGATGGTGAACAGCGGTTGGTCGTACTCAACCGGCTGGCCGTCTTCGACGAGGATGGATTCGATCACACCGCTGGTTTCAGCTTCGATGTGGTTCATCATCTTCATCGCTTCAACGATGCACAGGGTGTCGCCTTTCTTCACGGTCTGGCCCACTTCAACGAAGGATGGCGAGGACGGGGAAGACTTGCGATAGAAGGTGCCGACCATAGGCGAACGGGCAACGGTGCCGTTCAGTACGGGGGCGGCCGGAGCAGCAGGGGCGGCAGCAGCCACCGGAGCAGCGGCAACAGGTGCCGGGGCCGGAGCGTGCATTGGCGCAGGAGCGTAGTACTGCTGAGCCGGGGTCTTGCTGTGACGGCTGATGCGAACGGACTCTTCGCCTTCCTTGATCTCGAGCTCGTCGATGCCGGACTCTTCCAGCAATTCGATCAGTTTCTTAACTTTACGGATATCCATGAATCATCAACTCCCAAGGGTCGGTCAGGGGCGTTTAGCTTGTGTTTCAAGCTGTTCCAGGGCGGCCTCCAGGGCCAGTCGATAACCGCTGGCGCCAAGGCCGCAGATCACTCCCACCGCTACATCGGAGAAGTAAGAGTGATGGCGGAAAGGTTCGCGTTTGTGCACGTTAGACAAATGCACTTCGATGAATGGGATGCTCACCGCCAGCAGCGCGTCACGTAATGCGACGCTTGTGTGAGTAAAAGCTGCTGGATTGATCAGAATGAAGTCCACACCTTCGCTGCTGGCAGCGTGGATGCGGTCGATCAATTCGTACTCGGCGTTGCTTTGCAGGTAGAGCAAATGATGGCCGGCTTCACGGGCACGGCGTTCCAGGTCCTGATTGATCTGCGCCAGGGTGGTCGCCCCGTAGACGCCCGGTTCGCGGGTGCCGAGCAAGTTCAGGTTGGGTCCGTGCAGAACCAGTAGCGTCGCCATCTGCTGTTCCTTGTTATCTGTGTGCAATTGTCAGAACCCGGCGACTATGCCGCAAAGCCTTTGTGACTGTCCAGTTCTATGCAATAGCCAGCACGATGGCCGATGTTTGCGCGAAATATATGACCGAGTGATTAAATCCGGTCATTCGCTTTGACGACACGTTCGGCGAAGTCTTTCGCATTGATCTCGCCGATCACTCGCACATCGGCACGTTCGGCGCCGTCTTTGCCGAAAAACATCAGCGCGGGCGGGCCGAACAGCTTGTAGCGGTCGAGGAGGGTGCGTTGCTCGGCATTGCTGGCGGTGATGTCGAAACGGATCAATCGATAACCCTGCAGATGTTCGACGACTTTGGTGTCGTTGAGCACCTCGTGCTCGATGACTTTGCAACTGATGCACCAGTCGGCATACCAATCCAGCAACAGCGGAGTGCCGGACGATTTTGCTTCGGCGAGGACACGGTCGAGGTCGGCGGGGGTGCTGACGGTTTGCCAGGCGTTGCTGGTTTGCACTTGGTTGGCAACCACGGTGCGGCCCAGCGGGTTGAGCAAGTCACCCTGGCCGCTGAAAGCGCCATACCAGCAGGCCATCGCGTAAAACAGCAGGAACAGGCCGAGCAATTGCCCGAGACGCTTTCGCGGCGGTTTATACACAAACTCCAGCGCGCCCAGGAACAGGCCGACGCCACCCCATAGCAAACCCACCAGCAGCAAGGTGACCTGGCCCGGTACGACGCGGCTCAGCAAACCAATCGCCAGCGCCAGCAACAACACGCCAATCGCGTTTTTCACATAGACCAGCCACGGGCCGCTTTTCGGCAGCCAGGCCGCACCGCCGGTGGCTACCAGTAACAGCGGCGTGCCCATGCCCAGGCCCAGCACGAACAGTTTCAATCCGCCGCCCAGCGCATCGCCGCTGGCGCTGATGTACAGCAGCGCACCGGCCAATGGCGCGGAAACGCAAGGTGATACCAACAGGCTGGAAACCACCCCCAACACCGCCGCGCCCCACAACGAACCGCCCTCGGTGCGCCCGGCAATCCGGTCCAGTCGGCTGCTGATGAAGTGCGGCAGTTTCAGCTCAAACACGCCGAACATCGCCAACGCAAACACCGCAAAAAATGTGGCGAACGGCACCAGCACCCAGGCCGATTGCAGGCGGGCCTGAAGATTGAGCTGCGCGCCGAACATCCCCATCAGCGCGCCGAGCAGGGCGAAACACGCGGCCATCGGCAGCACGTAGGCCAGGGACAGATTGAAGCCGCGCACCCCGCCAATCTGGCCGCGCAGAACCACGCTGGACAGGATCGGCAGCATCGGCAGCACACAGGGCGTAAACGTCAGGCCCAACCCGGCGAGGAAGAACAGCGCCAGTTCGCGCCAGCTCCAGTTCGGCGCTGTTGGGGCGACTTGGTCGGCAACCACCGCGCCGTTGCCATCAATGCTCAACCGCTCGGTTTCCGGCGGATAGCACAGGCCTTTGTCGGCGCAACCCTGATAGGTCACCACCAACGTGAACGGTCGTTGATCGGTGCGCGGCAGTTCTACATCGAGAATCCCGTGGTACACCTCGACATCGCCGAAGTACTCATCGTGCTTCTTTTCACCGTCGGGCAGTTGCGCCGCGCCGAGGGCGACATCCGCCGGATCGGCGCGAAACTGGAAACGGTGACGATAGAGGTAGTAACCCTCGGTGGCGACGAAGCGCAGCTTGATTGATTGCGGCGTGCTGTCTACCAGGCTCAACTGAAAGGCTTCGCGCACCGGCAGGAAATCGGCGCTGTTGTTGATCGAACCCAATGTCGAACTGGGCCGACTGTCCAGCAACCCGGTGGCGGAGGCCGGCAGGGCGAGCACTAACAGCAGCAGGCAAAGCAAACGGCGCATGACAATCTCGCGTGTTGGACGTGGGGGCATGATAGCGGACAGCGACGCGGATTGCCGCCGTACCTGTGGGAGCGAGGCTTGCCCGCGAAGAACGATAACGCGGTACATCAGGCAGACCGCGTTATCGTTCTTCGCGGGCAAGCCTCGCTCCTACAGGTGCCCCGATCATTCCCACGCGCGGTGAAAACGATCATTAATCAGACGCGGAAGGCCTGGACGGCGGTGTGAAGCCGCCCACCCAGCACCAACAAATTCTCCCCTTGCTCACGCCCCTGGCCAATCCGCAGCAAATTATCCCCACCCAACTGATGAATTCGCTCGCTGTGATCGCGGATCTCGCTGACCGCGCCACTTTGCTGCGCCGTGACATCGGCAATGCGCACCGCCGTGTCGGCGATGGTCTGGATCGCGTCGACGATTTTATCCAGCGCCCCATCCGCGTCCTGTGCCTGATTGGCCGTGGCTTCGGCATGTTCGACTTGCGCGCGCATGCCTTCCACCGATTGCCGGGCGGCGGTTTGCAGGCCGGCGATCAAGGTCTGGATTTCGGCGGTGGCACCGGCGGTGCGTTGGGCGAGGGAGCGCACTTCTTCGGCGACCACCGCAAAACCACGGCCCATTTCCCCGGCGCGCGCCGCTTCGATGGCCGCGTTCAGGGCCAGCAGGTTGGTCTGGTCGGCAATCGAGCGGATCACCGTCAGCACGCCGCCGATGGTCGCCGACTCTTCGGCCAAGTGTTCGATCATCTGCGCGTTGCCCTGCACCTCGCCCACCAACGCATGCAGCCCGGTCAGGCTCAAGCCGATGACTTTTTGCCCATGCTCCACCGCCAGCCCGGCATTACGGCTGGCATCGGCGGCCTGGCTGGCGTCGCCGGCCACTTGCTGAATGGTGGCTTCCAGTTCGCCCAGGGAGTCGCGGATCAGCGCGGTGTCGCCGGCCTGATGCTCGGCGCCGCTGTGCAGGTCGTTGCTCAACTCGGCCAGGGTGCGGCTGCTGCCGGCGACTTGTTCGGCGTTGAGGCGAATGGTCCCTACCAAGTCCACGAGATAAGCACGCAAGCGATTGAGCGAGGCCTGGATGTCATGCAGTTCGCGGTTGGTCTTGCCCAGTTGAATGTCCTGGCTGAAGTCGCCTTCAGCCCAGGTCGACAGGGCGGGTGCGAGGTTGGTCAGGGTTCGGGCCAAACGGCGTTGCAGGGTGTCGATCAACAGTGCGATCAGCAGAATCAGACCGATCATCAGCCCTTGCATCAAGCGCACTTCGCCCTGGATCTGCCCGTGCTGGGCGCGCACCACCGGTTCCAGGCCGGCGATGGCTTGTTGCACGGCGGCGATTTTCAGGTGCGTGGCGGCGCTCAGGTCGGCGCGTTTTTGAATTTGATCGCGGGTGCGCGCCAGTTCCGCCGGGTAGCGGGTGAGCAGGCCGTTCAATTCACGCTTGAGGCCGACGCCGGCATCTTCGGCCACGGCTTTTTCGGTGTTCTCCAGGCCCATCATCGCGTTGAAATCGTCGCTGCTCGATTCCACGCTGGCCGTCACTCCAAGCAGCGGCAACGCATCCAGTTGCGTCGCTTGGGCGCGAATGCTGGTGACCTCGCGCTCGACATCAGCGGCCAGTTCGCTGCGCCCGCTGCTGACCAGTTTGTCCCGGGCCAGGGACAGCTTGCCCAAGTGCTGGGAGGCGGTGAGCAACGGCGTCAGGTAGCTCGCGTTTGTGCTGGCGTACTGGCTGAGCTGATCGAGGCTGGCGCCCAGCTCCCGTTCGGCTTGCAGTAATAGCGCTTGCGGATCCCCCGCAAGTTTGCCGGCGGCCAGCAGGTCGGTCTTGCTGAATTCTTCCAGGCTCGACAGGCTCGGGCGCAAGGACTCAGCCAAGGTCGGGGGCAGTTCGCTGAGTTCTTTTTGCAGGCCGTCGATGGCCTGGCCGGCACTGCTCAAGCGCAAGGCATCGCCGCTGGACAGGTAATCCTCGACGTTACGCGCCACTTCATTTTGAAACTGCTGGGATAAACCGAGGTAGCGCTCCATCAACAGATAGGGGCGCTCCAGGGCTTTTTGAGACCACCACAGCGTGGCGCCGAGGGCGACGCACACGGCGATCAGCAGGAGAGTATTGAGATTGGTCAGCAGCTTCAGGCGCATAACGGGTCTACCGACGGCAGAATGGTAAGCGCCTGAATTTATTGCGTTTGTGTTACAGGGTTATGACCGACTCAGTGGATTCCGATGAAAAAGTGGCACTTTGCTTTGACGCCCGCGCGGCCTGCACGCGGTTGCGCCCGGCATCCTTGGCGCGGTACAGCGCCTCGTCCGCCTGGCTGGCCATCATCAGGCTGTCGGAATCTTCGCGCAGCTCCACCACCCCGGCGCTGAAGGTGCACCAAAGGTCTTGCGGTTGGGCCGGGTAGTGAATTTCGGCAAAGCGCTGACGGATTTCGTCGAGCACCTTGTGGGCCGATTCGACATCGGTGTCCGGCATGACAATGGCGAACTCTTCACCGCCATAACGGCCAATGAAGTCGGTCTTGCGCAAGCGTTGCTTGAGAAACAGCGCCAGGCTCTTGATCACCCGGTCGCCCATGGGGTGGCCGTGGCTGTCGTTGACCCGTTTGAAGTGGTCGATGTCGAGCATCGCAAAGCTCAACGGCTTGTTCTCGCGACGGGCGCGGAACGAACAGTCTTCGAGCAATTGCAGAATGTGCGTGTGGTTGTACAGGCCGGTGAGGCTGTCCCGGACCATCCGCGCCTTAAGGTTACGCGCACGGGCGGCGCGGTTGCGCACGGTGGTGATCAGGTGCCGGGGCTTGATTGGCTTGGTCAGGAAGTCGTCGCCGCCTTCGCTCATGGCGTCGAGCTGCTTGTCCAGGTCGTCCTCGGCCGACAGATAAATGATCGGCACGCTGACATAACGGTCGTTGTGGCGGATCACCTTGGCCAGTTCGGTACCGGTGCAGGCCGGCATGTACATGTCGAGGATGATCAGGTCGGGCTGGAAGTCCGCGAGTTCGGCCATGGCCTGGATCGGTTCGATCAAGGTCCGCGTGACAATCCCGGCGCTGTTGAGCAGGCGCTCGGTGTGTAGGGCCTGGGCGCGGGAGTCGTCGATGATCAGCACTTTATAGGGTTCGTACTGGGCGACGCAGGTCAGGACTTCGATCTTCTCCAGCAGGCTCGAGGCTTCGAGGGTGCCGGTGAGGAATTCCTGGCCGCCGGCGCGCACGGCGGCGAGCCGGGTCGGGGTGTCGGTTTCGTGCAGGCTGAAAAACAACAGCGGCAGTGGTTCGTCGAGGCCGACCTGGGCTTCGGCGGCCAGTTTCAGGCCGATGCCGGGGCCGCTGAAGTCCACATCCATGACAATCGCCGCCGGCAAGCGCTCGACCATCGAGGAGCGAAACGCCGAGACGCTGTCCAGGGACTGGGCGCTGAGGCCGAAGAATTCCAGTTGCTTGGCCAGCCGCTCGGCCCGGTCGTGATCCTGCAACATCACGTAGATCGGCTTGCGCAGCGGCGGCAGGAACGTCTGGTCCAGTTGATCGCCGTGACGCAGGCCGGTGCGCGACAGGCGCTGCATCAAACGGTTGAGGTCAGTGATCAGGCCACTGCTCAGGCGTCCGCGATTGGCGTCCACCGCTTCCAGCGACTGGCCGATGTGGCGCGCCAGTTGCGAGTGTTCCGGTTGTTCGAAACGCTCGGCAAAGCGCAGCAGGCGCAGGTTGGCCTCGCTCAGCTCGGACAAATCGGTGGCGGACCACTCGCTGCGTTGCAGGCGCTGCCATATCTCAAGAATTTGACGTGCCTGATGAATTACCCGCTGGGCAAAGTGGTGCTTGAGGCGCTCACGGCTGGGGTCTTCTGGCTCGGTCATATCCTGACTACTAGTTAGGGTGCATGCTGAGATCGACTGGTGGCTCTATGCTAGCACCTCTTTTCCGTCACATGAGTGTCGTACGTCAATAATCTGCAAAGCGACCTCATTCAGTTTCTGACCGACTGGTCGCATAGGCTCCAGGCCTGTGCTTCATTTATAGTGGCGCCTCGATCGCCGCGATTGTATGGCTCGTTGTTTCCCGCAGGATTGAGGTGCGGTAAAAAGCGGCACGATGGCGTAGGGTTGTGGTCGAACCGATGAACTCAAGTGATTGAAAGGATATCGCCATGCTGGACTGGAAGAACCGCGCGGGCAGCGCACCCGAACGTGCCGCTGAACCGAAATCGGCCACCCGCAGCTACGTCAGCGGCCTGTTGTTCAGCCGGGCGCTGGCCACTCTGATTGCCATTTACCTGGTGGTGACCATCGGCCTTGGCTGGTACTGGAGCGAAGAGCCTGCGCTGTTTCCGGTCCAGCAAAATGCCCAGGTCGCGGCCGAGCAACAAGGCAAGCAGATGGTCGTCGGCTACACCACGGTGGAAACCCTCAAGACCGTCGCCGGTACGTTGCTGACCAAACCGGGCGGCTACATTTCCAACGACCGCTTCCCGCCGGGCCTGTGGATGGACAACATGCCGAGCTGGGAATATGGCGTGCTGGTGCAGGTCCGCGACCTGACCCGCGCCCTGCGTAAAGACTTCGCCCGCTCGCAATCGCAGTCGGCGGAAGACTCGGACCTGGCCAAGGCCGAGCCGCGTTTCAACTTCGATAACAAGAGCTGGATCTTGCCGTCCAGTGAGTCGGAGTATCAGGAAGGCATCAATTCCCTGAGCCGCTACCAGGCGCGCCTGTCCGACCCGTCGCAGAAAAACGCCTTGTTCTATGCCCGCGCCGACAACCTGAACAACTGGCTGGGCGATGTCGGCACCCGTTTGGGTTCGTTGTCGCAACGCCTGTCGGCCAGCGTTGGCCGGGTCAAGCTCAACACTTCGCTGAAAACCGAAGTGGTGGTGCCGGGCCAGGTACCGCAGGTTGACGAAGAAATCGTCGAAACCCCGTGGATGCAGATCGACAACGTGTTTTACGAAGCGCGCGGTCAGGCCTGGGCCCTGTCCCACCTGTTGCGTGCCATCGAAGTCGACTTCGCCGACGTGTTGGCGAAGAAAAACGCCACGGTCAGCGTGCGCCAGATCATCCGTGAACTGGAGGCTTCTCAAGAGCCGGTCTGGAGCCCGATGATCCTCAACGGCAGCGGCTTCGGCGTGTTGGCCAACCACTCGCTGGTCATGGCCAACTACATTTCCCGGGCCAACGCGGCGGTGATCGATTTGCGTCAACTGCTGAACCAGGGCTGATTCATGGTTGATAACGCCAAAGAGGCCGCCCATCGCGCGGCCTCGGATGCCGAACAGATCGCCTGGGTCGACGAGCAGGACAACCTGCTCGGCGGCCTGGTCCGCCGCGACTTGCGCGAACGCGGGCTGATCGGGCGCGGCACCTACATCATGCTGTTCAACTCGGCCGGTGAACTTTGCGTACACCGGCGCACCCTGAGCAAAGCCATTTATCCTGGTTACTGGGACGTGGCGGCGGGGGGCATGGTCCAGGCCAACGAGAGCTACGCCGAGTCGGCCGCCCGAGAGCTGGAAGAGGAACTGGGGGTAAGCGGTGTGGAACTGACTGCCCATGACCATTTTTTCTTCGAAGACACCGGCAATCGGCTGTGGTGTTCGGCGTTTTCGGCGGTATGGGACGGCCCGTTGATCCTGCAGCCGGAAGAAGTGCTTGAAGCGCGCTTTATCCCGATCGATCAGGTGATGCTGGAAATCCAGCAAAAGCCTTACTGCCCGGACTCTTTGGCCGCGTTGAAGCGTTATCTGCGGGCTCAGCAAACCGACGTCGCAAAAGAGCCATAAATTGGCGCTGATTGGCTCTTAGCAAGTCGGCTTTTTGCCGTTACACTGCGCGACCTTTTCAAGCTGAACCGACATGGCTCTTTGCAGGAGCGAAGCTTGCTCGCGAAGACGGCGGCACATCCGGAATGGATGTACCTGACACACCGCTTTCGCGAGCAAGCTTCGCTCCTACAGGTCTGTACCGTTTCAGTAGCGCTGCCCCTGCCTGAGTGGGGCTTCGCGGTCGATGGCGCCCTCCCGGGTTGCCGCGGCCAGTCTTTGTCCTCCCAAGAGGATTGCCGGTGGCCAAAAAAGCCGCATCCTTCGCCGCCCTAGGTGGCCTGGTATTTTCCACCGACGCAGGTCGTCATTGCCCGGATTGCAGTAAGCCGGTGGACGCCTGTATCTGCAAACAGACCGTGATCCCGGCCGGCGACGGCATTGCTCGCGTGCGTCGCGAAAGCAAGGGCCGTGGCGGCAAGACGGTGACCACCATCACCGGCGTGCCGTTGGCTCTGGATGCGCTCACGGCCCTGGCGACCACCTTGAAGAAGCGTTGTGGCACCGGTGGGGCGTTGAAAGACGGCATCATCGAAATCCAGGGCGATCATGTCGAGCTACTCTTGGCCGAGCTGATCAAGCTGGGTTTCAAGGCCAAGAAGTCCGGCGGCTAGCAGCTTCTGTGAAAACCACCCTCGGCTTGATCCGGTCCTGATTTCATTCGGTCCGGCGTCGCCTACATGGTTTTCACAGAGCCTGTTCTGACTGGTTTCTAAACTCACTGCGCTCAGCGAGGTCTATCCCCTCGTTGACGAACCGTCATTTTCATTCTTTAGACTGCGCCGGCCTGAACCCAGGCGACGCTCTATGACTTCTTTATAGGGGACTTCAATGTCCGTAAGACGCACACGCAAAGACGATGGCAGCCAATGGACAGTTGCGGACAGCCGCAGTGTTTACGGGATCCGCCATTGGGGGGCCGGATATTTCGCGATCAATGACGCCGGTCGCGTCGAAGTTCGTCCGAACGGTCCGACCAGTTCGCCTATCGACCTGTTCGAGCAAGTCGACCAACTGCGCAAAAGCGGTTTGTCCTTGCCATTGCTGGTGCGGTTCCCCGATATCCTGCAAGACCGCGTGCGTCAGCTGACCGGCGCGTTCGACGCCAACATCGAGCGCCTGGAATACCAGAGCAAATACACCGCGCTGTACCCGATCAAGGTTAACCAGCAAGAAGCGGTGATCGAGAACATCATTGCCACCCAGGACGTGTCCATCGGCCTGGAAGCCGGCTCCAAGCCTGAGCTGCTGGCCGTGCTGGCCCTGGCGCCGAAGGGCGGCACCATCGTCTGCAACGGCTACAAGGACCGCGAGTTCATCCGCTTGGCGTTGATGGGTCAGAAGCTCGGTCACAACGTGTTCATCGTGATCGAGAAAGAGTCCGAAGTTGAGCTGGTGATCGAAGAAGCCGCATCGCTCAAGGTCAAGCCACAGGTTGGCCTGCGCGTGCGCCTGTCGTCCCTGGCCTCGTCCAAGTGGGCGGACACCGGCGGCGAGAAATCCAAATTCGGCCTGTCGGCGGCGCAGTTGCTGTCCGTGGTCGAGCGCTTCCGCGCTGCGGGCCTGGATCAAGGCATTCGCCTGCTGCACTTCCACATGGGCTCGCAGATCGCCAACCTGGCGGACTACCAGCACGGTTTCAAGGAAGCGATCCGCTACTACGGCGAACTGCGCAACCTCGGCCTGCCGGTGGATCACATCGACGTCGGCGGCGGTTTGGGCGTGGACTACGACGGTACGCACTCGCGTAACGCCAGTTCGATCAACTACGACATGGACGACTACGCCGGTGTCGTGGTCGGGATGCTCAAGGAATTCTGCGACGCGCAGAGCCTGCCGCACCCGAACATCTTCTCCGAGAGCGGCCGCTCCCTGACCGCCCACCACGCGATGCTGGTGGTGCAAGTGACCGACGTCGAGAAACACAACGACGACGTGCCGAAGATCGAGAACAAGGAAGAGCTGCCGGAAACCGTGCAGTGGCTGGTTGACCTGCTGGGCCCGACCGACATCGAGATGGTCACCGAAACCTACTGGCGCGCCACGCACTACATGAGCGACATCGCCGCCCAGTACGCCGATGGCAAGCTGACCCTGGCGGAAAAAGCCCTGGCCGAGCAGTGCTACTTCGCGGTCTGCCGTCGTCTGCACAACTCGTTGAAGGCGCGTCAGCGTTCGCACCGCCAAGTGCTCGACGAACTCAACGACAAGCTGGCCGACAAGTACATCTGCAACTTCTCGGTGTTCCAGAGCCTGCCGGACACCTGGGCCATCGGCCAGGTATTGCCGATCCTGCCGCTGCACCGTCTCGACGAAGAGCCGATGCGCCGCGCGGTGCTGCAAGACCTGACCTGCGACTCCGACGGCAAGATCAAGCAATACGTCGACGAGCAGAGCATCGAAACCAGCCTGCCCGTGCACGGCCTGAACGAAGGTGAAGACTACCTGCTGGGGATCTTCCTGGTCGGCGCTTACCAGGAAATTCTCGGCGACATGCACAACCTGTTCGGTGACACCGACTCGGTGAACATCTACCAGAACGCCGACGGCAGCGTGTACCACGCCGGGATCGAGACTCACGACACCATCGAAGACATGCTGCGCTACGTGCACTTGTCGCCGGAGGAGTTGATGACCCACTACCGCGACAAGTGCGCCAGTGCGCGCATCACTGCCGCCGAGCGCACCCAGTTCCTCGACGCGCTGCGCCTGGGCCTGACCCGCTCGTCTTACCTGTCTTCTTGAGGTAAGGCACTGTTCCCATCGGGTTGTCTGAAAATGTTCCGCACGCTGCGGAAATTTCAGATGACCCGGTGCGACATTTCTCTCTTTCCAAGCGAAATGACTCACATCGACGGTTGTTAAAGCGATGTGGTCTTCTTTTCGCGTAGGTCATTTCCTAAGTTGTACTTCGGCACTCTACTCGGCCATGTCTCTCGGCGAGAATCCCCGGCCGCCCCTCCTGTAGAGAATCGCCGATGTTCGATCCAGTCAACGAGCCGTCATTTCGTCTGGACGTAGCGGGCCTGCCCGACGCCTTTGAGGTCCTGGCCTTTACCGGCAGTGAAGCCATCAGCGAACCGTTTGTGTTCGAGGTGGACCTGCTGATCGATGACCCGACACTCGACCTTGCCAGCCTGCTGTATCGCGGGGCGTTCTTGCAGTTCGAAGCCTCGGGCACCGGTATCCACGGGCAATTGCATGAACTCGTCCAGCGTGAACATGGCACCTTGTCCCGGCTGTGTCGTGTGCGTCTGCGGCCGAAACTGGCGTGCCTGGCCCAGCGCTTCAGCCAGCGCATCTTCAGCGGGCGTTCGGTGCCGCAGATTCTTGGGCAGGTGCTCAAGGAGCATGGGATTGCCGGCAAGGACTGGCGCCTGGCCTTGAGCAGCGATTACCCGCCCCGGGATTTCTGCACGCAGTACCGCGAATCGGACCTGCAATTTTTCCAGCGTCTGTGCGCCGAAGAGCGTCTTCACTACCACTTCGAACATTCCAGCCGAGGGCACTGTTTGATCATCAGTGACGATCAGGGGGCCTCGCGCCATGGGCAAACGCTGGTGTTCCAGGGTGAAAGCGAGCCGTGCGCAGTGTCTCGGTTCGAGGTGCAAGTTGGTGTGAACGCGGCGCCGGTCGCCGAGGGCCGGACGACCCTGACGACGTTGCGCAGTGGTCAGTTGATGCCGCTGGCCGGCCATCCGGTCAACGAGTGGAATGATGTGTGGCGCTTGATTGAGGTTGAGCACCGGGGCGGCCAGGAGCCGCTGTTTGCCTATGCCAACACGATTCGCGCCGTGCCATGGGAGGCGCCCTGGGTGGCCACCCATGGGCCGGCGAAACCCCGGATGCTCAGCCTGCAACGGGCCTGGGTCGTCGATGTCGAGGAGGCCCAACCCGATCCGGCGCGTCCCGTGGCGGTGCAGTTCGACTGGCTCTATCAAGGCGAAGGCGCAAAACCGGATCACTGTTGGCTGCCCCTGTCCCCCGAACTGAACAACGCCGCCCGTTCGCAATGGAGGGCAGGGGCCGAGGTGGTGGTCAGTTTCATCGAGGGCGATCCGGACCAGCCGTTGATCACCGGGTTGCTGCAAGGCCCGCCGTGCGTCAATGAACCTGAAGTGACGAGCGCGGTGCAGCCTGAGTCAGCAGGTTTGCTGGCCTTGTTGCGATCGAGCGAGCCCTTGCTGTTGCTCTGCCTGCTGCCGGGCGGCGGTAGTTTCAGTCATTGTCGGGAGCAGGTCTGCACCTGTCGGGCGGCAACGCTGTTTGGCCAGAGCGGTGCGGCATGATCGGCGTCCAGACGCCAGACCCGACCTCGCAATGGCTGTTGCTGGATGTACCCGGTGCGCCTGGCGCGGCGGCCATGCTGCGGCGACGATTCACCGATGTGCGCTGGTGCTGGTTGTTCGAAGACACCGAGTTGCATTCCTTGCGCGAGCAAGGACCGGCGCTGATCGAACTGCGGGACTGCCCGGCGCTGATCGAGTTTTGCTACAGCGAACCCCACACCTGGCAAGGTTTGCTGCTGGTCAGCGAGGCGTCGGCGGCCCTGCTGCTGGCGCATTTGCGGCGCATGCTCACGGTGTCGCTCGGCCTGCATCACCGGGCGTTGCTGAGCTATTACAACCCGCACTGCGCCAGCTACTTCTTTGATGCCTGCGATGCCGAGGAGCTGAGCCGCTGGCTCGGCCCGATCAGCCAGTTGCGCTGGTTCGGCGGGACCTGGGCCGATCGGGCCATTGGCAGTCAGGGCTGGCAGAAACTGCTCAATCCGGGACTGGCGGTCAGCCCGCTGGCGGTCGAAGAAAACCTCAGCCCGCGCCAACAGGAAAAGCTGCAAACCTGTGTGCTGGAGCAACATGCCTGGCACTGGAGCCGATCCACTGGCACTGAGTACAACCGCTTGTGGTCCCATGTGCAGGAAGGCCTGGCGCTGGGCTTTAGTGAACGGCCGGTACTGGATGGCTGGTTGTGGCTACGCTTGCAGTGTCCGGGCGCTTTGCCCGCGCAACCCTTGCCGGGGCAGACCCAGCAGGAACGACTCGATTACCTGCGCAATCGCTGGCAGGGCGATCAACCCTGACACGAGGATGTCACCGATATGGCGAACACAATCCGACGACTGTTCAAAGCGTGTATCGGCGGGGTTTTACTGGCCATGGTGGTTGCCTGTTCGCCACTGAAAATGCTCAATGCCCTCACCCCTGACGGCACTTTCGACAAGACCGACGGCATTGCTTATGGCGGTGATCCACGGCAAAAACTCGATGTGTATGTGCCCCGGTATCCGGTGAAAAACGCGCCGGTGGTGGTGTTTTTTTATGGCGGCAGCTGGAACAGCGGTTCACGCAGCGATTACAGCTTTGTCGGCGAGGCGTTGGCCTCCCGAGGCATCGTCGCGGTGCTGGCGGATTATCGTTTGTATCCACAGGTGCGTTATCCGCTGTTTCTAGAGGACTGCGCCAAAGCCGTGGCCTGGGCCCACGACCACATTCGTGAGTTTTCCGGGGACCCTGAGCGGATGTTCCTGATGGGCCACAGTTCGGGGGCCTACAACGTGGCGATGTTGGCGCTGGAGCCGCCGTTGCTGGAGGCGGTGGGCATGTCGCCCCATGATCTGCGTGGCTGGATCGGCCTGGCCGGGCCGTATGATTTTCTGCCGATCAAGAATCCCGAGGTGCGCCCGGTATTTTTCTGGCCAGATTCACCGCCGCAGTCACAGCCGATCAATCACATCAGTCGCGGGGCGCCGCCGGCCTTGTTAATCGCGGCAAAGGACGATGACGTGGTCAACCCGACCCGCAACACCGGCGGCTTGGCGAACAAACTGCGGGCGGCCGGGGTTGCGGTTCAGGATCGATACTATGCCCGCACCAGCCACGCCACGCTGGTGGCGACGCTGTCCCGGCCCCTGCGCGGCCTGGCGCCGGTGCTGGATGAGGTCACGTCTTTCGTCAAATCCACGCCGAGTCAGTGAACGCGGCCGGCAAACCAGCCATCGTTCTGGCGCAAGCGCCAGGCAATCGCGCCAAGCGTCAGGCTGCGCAGCAACATGAACAGCAGGAAAGTGATCCACAGCCCGTGGTTGCCCAGACCTTGCAACGCCCAGGCGAAGGGCAGCAACAGCAGCATGGTCAACAGCATGCCGTTGCGCATTTCCCGGGCGCGGGTGGCGCCGATGAACAACCCGTCCAGCAGGTAACTCCAGACCGCAATCAGCGGCAGGGCGGCGAGGTAGGGCAGGTAGACGAACGCGGTGTCGCGCACGCTCTGGATGTTGGTTTGCATCTCGACGAACAGATGCCCGGCGAACAGAAACAGCGCGGCAAAGCCCAGGCTGGCGATCAACGACCAACCGGCGGCCACCACCAATGAGCGGCGCAAAGCATCGCGATCCCGCGCGCCGATGGCGTGGCCGCACAGAGCTTCCACGGCGTGGGCCAGGCCATCGAGGGCGTGGGCGGTTAATAACAAACCGTTGAGCAGCAGCGCGTTGGCGGCGACCGTGGCATCGCCCAGCCGCGCGCCTTGTACGGTGATCAGGAAAAACACCGATTGCAGCACCAGGCTTCGGATGAAAATGTCGCGGTTGACCGCCAGCAGCGGGCGCCAGCTCTGCCACAGCGCCAGAGCGGCCCAGGCGATGTGGCCGGGATAGGCGCGCAGGGCCTTGCGGGTCATCAACAGGCCGATCAGCGCACCGGTCCATTCGGCAATCACCGACGCTCGGGCGGCGCCGACCACGCCCCAGTCCAGCCCGAGGACGAACCACAGGTTCAGCGCGATGTTCACCAGGTTGGTGCCCAGCAGAATCGCCAGCGGCGCCCGGGCGTTCTGGGTGCCGAGGAACCAGCCGACCAGCGCGTAACTGGCCAGCGCTGCCGGCAGGCCAAACAAACGGGTGTGGAAAAATTCCCGGGTCAGTTGATCCAACTCGGCCGACGGTTGCATGAAGTGCAGCGCCACGCCGCTCAACGGAATCCCCGCCGCCCCGAGCACGATGGCCAGGCCCATGGCCAATAACAGGCCCTGCAACAGAATCTGCCGCAGCGCCGCGCCATCCCCGCGCCCGGCGGCTTGTGCAGCAAAACCGGTGGTGCCCATGCGCAGGAAACCCATGCCCCAGGCCAGGAAGGTATACAGGCTGGCACCCACCGCAACGGCGCCCAGTTGATGGGCGTGGGGCAAGTGACCGATGACGGTGCTGTCGACCAGCGCCACCAGCGGTACGGAAATGTTCGAGAGGATCATGGGCGCGGCGAGGGCCCAGACCTTGCGATGGGTCGGGCGGTCGCGCCAGTCGGCGATCAGGTTGGACATGCGGGCTCCTTGGGGAGCGGGCATTGTAGCGACAGTTTGCGTGATCTTTCCCACGCTCTGTGGGAATGACTCCTGTGACGCTCTGCGTCACGTCGTCAGGGACGCGGAGCGTCCCGGGCTGCATTCCCACGCAGAGCGTGGGAACGATCAGGGGTGTCAGTGGATGATCCAGCTCAACAACCAAAGCCCCAGCAGCAACCAGATGATCCCCATGATGATCGACGCATTCATGAACGCCCGGATCGCCGACCACAACAGCATCAGCCCGATGATCAGCGCGATGATGCTGATGATCGAGGTGTCCATGCCCAGCGTCCGGGACAGCCCTTCGACAAAGTTGCTGCCGGCATGGCTGAGGATATTGAACAGGCCACTGAGGCCGTCGACGATAAAGCGGATGACCGAACCGAGTGCCTGGCCGAGCCATTCAAAGAAACTTTCTACCTGCATGTGGGCGTCCTGATGATGGTGGTGGCAAGGTTGCCGCGCCTGACTTGGGCCGCGGATCGTAGTGCCGAGTTCCCTACTAGCATAGAGGGTTTGACTTGCCCCTGTGGCAGGGCTTTTGTGGCGAGGGAGCTTGCTCCCGCTTGAGTGCGCAGCACTCACCCAAGGGGCCGCTGCGCAGCCCGACGCGAGCAAGCTCGCTCGCCACAGGTTCGACACCCATGGAAAAGCGCGCAATCTCCGGGACTTGCCTTCACCCGCCATCCCCCCGAAGCTATACGCCTTCAGGAGAGCCCGATGAACCTTGTTGAACTGACCGAACGCCTGCACGCCATCCGTGACCGTAATGACTGGCGCCAATTTCACAGCCCGAAAAACCTGGCCATGGCCGCGAGCGTGGAAATGTCCGAGTTGGTGGAAATCTTCCAGTGGCTGAGCGAAGACCAGTCCCGCCAATTGCCCGCCGACAAACTGGCCCACGCCGGGCAGGAAGTCGGCGACATCGTGCTCTATCTCTTATTGCTGTGCAGCGAGTTGGGGTTGGACATGAACGAAGTGGTGCGCAGCAAACTCGCGGACAGCGAACGGCGGTTCAGCTGATGAGCGACCGTCATTTCGATCAACTGGCGACCCGCTTCGCGGAAAAAATCTACGGCGGGGCCAAAGGCGCGATTCGCCTGGCCGTGCTGCAAGCCGACCTGGCGGAAACCCTGCCGGACCGTCCGCTGCGCGTCCTCGACATCGGCGCCGGCCTCGGCCATATGTCGCTGTGGCTGGCCCAGCGCGGGCATGACGTCACCCTCGCCGAACCGGCCGCGCCAATGCTCGAAGGCGCGCGCCAACGCTTCGCCGACGCCGGGCAGAGCGCGACCTTCATTCAAGCGCCATGGCAGGATTTGCTCGGCCAGCTCACCGAACCCTACGACCTGGTGCTGTGTCACGCCGTGCTGGAATGGCTCGCCGAACCCCACGCGATCCTGCCGGTGCTGCATCAACTCACGACCAAGGAGGGCTGGCTGTCCCTGGCCTTCTATAACCGCGACGCACTGATCTACCGCAACCTGCTCAAGGGCCACTTCCGCAAAATGCGCAAGAACGATATGGCCGGTGAGAAGCAGAGCCTGACCCCGCAACAGCCCCTTGATCCACGGGAATTGGCGGCGCAACTTGAAGGTCTGTGGCAGGTCGAAACCCAAAGTGGGGTGCGGGTTTTTCACGACTACATGCCGGTGGAATTCCAGGCCCGCGCCGAACTGGTGGACTTGCTCGAAATGGAACTGGCCCACCGTCGCCACCCAAGCTTTGCCGGGCTTGGGCGTTACTTGCACTGGATCTGTCGGCCGATCTGATCGGAGAACAACATGAACGCGCGTTCAGGGTTACTGCTGATGTGTCTGGGGTTGGCCGCCTGCCAGGGCAGCAACCCGTATGTGGCGACGTCCAACCCCTTGCCGCCGGCGCCCGCGCAAGCGGCGAATACCTTCGACCGCAGCGCCTACCCGGCGCCGCCCCGGGACTACGGGCGTTACCGCAGTTGGGCCTGGCTCAACGGGCAACTGCCGCCGGGTTCGGCCTGGGCGGATTCGGCGCAAGTGGCCGAAGCGGTCAGCAATGCCCTCGACCAGCGCGGCTTGCGCCCATTACACGATAATCGCCCGGCGGACCTGTTGGTCAGCGCCAACCTGCACTTGGAAACCCGCTTGCGCCAGGTTCAGGACGACTACGGTTATTACGGCGGCGGTTATGGCGGCTACCGCCGATATGGCGGGGGTTACGGCATGTACGAAACCGTGCCGATCGTGCGCACTTATTCGGAACAGGTTGTGGTGGTGCGTGTCGATCTGTTCGACGCCGGCACCGGTCAACCGGTGTGGAGCGCCAGCGCCGAAACGGCGAACCAGGGCAATCAAAGCCAGCGTGTCGATGCGATTCGGGAGGCTGTGGAAAAGGCCATGTCGGCGTATCCTCCCAGTTAGCTTCTTGTAGCTAAGAAGCATTGCGCAGGTTCATGTCTTCAATCGGAGAACCATCATGTTCCGCCCTCTCGTATTACTGGCTGTGGCCGTGCTGCTCAGTGCCTGCGCCCACCAGGTCAACCATGATTTCGACGCCAGCCGCGACTTCGCCGCCTATCGCAGCTGGAGCTGGAAAGAACCCGCCCTGCAATACCGCCCCGATGACCCACGCATCAAGAGCGACCTGACCGAACAGCGCATCCGTCAGGCGGTGACCGATCAGCTCGATCAACGCGGCTTGCGTCCCGCCGCCGGGGGCCAGAAGGGTGATGTGAATGTGCAGGCCTACCTGATCGTCGAAGACCGTCAGCAACAAGTGACCACCAATTACGGCGGCGGTTGGGGCGGCCCATGGAACGGCTACTGGGGCGGCCCGATGTACAACGAAACCCGCAACGTCAGCTACAAAGTGGCGACCATCCAGATCGACCTGCTCGACGGCAAGGACGGCAAACTGGTGTGGCGCGGCAGCGACGAGCAAATCCTCAGCAGCTCGCCCAACCCGGCAGATCGCAGCAATGCCGTGCGCGAAACCGTGGGCCGGATCCTGGCCAACTACCCACCCCGATAAACCCCACAATCCCTGCAGGAGCAAAGCTTGCTCGCGAAGCCGTCGACACATCCAAAACGGATGTGCCTGACACACCGCTTTCGCGAGCAAGCTTCGCTCCTGCAGGTTTTGTGTGGCCGGCAACCTCGCCAACCCTTGTCTACACTGCAATTTGCCAATGGAGGCAGCACAAGGTGTGCGCCGGCGAAGGAGTGCGCGATGTCGCAGTTTCGCGGCCCGGTCCGGCAACGGGGGGCTATCGGTTTGATGGCGGCGCTGACCTTGGGCATGGCCCTGGTGTTCCTGCTGCTGGTGGTCGATAGCGGTCGGCTGTACCTGGAAAAACGCAACCTGCAACGGGTGGCGGACATGGCGGCCCTGGAGGCGGCCAGCCGGGGTGGCGATTGCGCCGCCGGTGCCACGGCCACCACGTATGCCACCGCCAGTGCGACACGCAACGGTTTCATCCTGCCCGACCCCACTCGCACCCTGGCCGTCACCTGCGGCGCCTTGAGCCTGGACGCCAACAACCTGCGGGTATTCGGCGCCGATCCGAGTAAAAGCGAAGCCATTCGAGTGATCGCCAGCCATGCCGTCCCGCGCAGCATTGCCGGGGGCATCGGCGCGCTGTTCGGCGGTGCGCCCGCCGGATCGACCCTCAACCTGAGCGCCACCGCCGTCGCCGCATTACCGCCACCGGTGGCCGCCCTGACCATTCGCAGTACCTTGCTGAGCGTTGATACCAGCAAGTCCGCCATGCTCAACGCATTGTTCGGTGGCTTGCTCGGGGGCAACGTCAATATCAGCGTCGCCGGCTGGAACGGATTGATCAATACCAACATCAGCCTGCTCGGTTACCTGGACCGCTTGAAACTGGACCTCGGCCTGACCGTCGCCGGTTATGACCAGGCCCTGGGTACCGCCGTCAACGTCAGCCAACTGATCCAGACCGCCATCAATGTGCTCGACCCCGGCGGCACGCTGGGGGCGACCGTGACCATCGCCAGCCTGCAAGCGCTCAAGGTTGCGGCGGGTACCACCAAGGTGGTGCTGGGCAATCTGCTGCATGTCGAGGCCGGCAGCAACATCGCGGCGCTGGCGACCAACATCAAGGTGTTCGACCTCGTCGAGTCATTTGTGCAACTGGCCAATAAGAAGAACGGCCTGGTGGCGACCCAGCAAATCAACCTGGCGGGGCTGGCGCAAATCACGGCCCGGGTACAAGTGCTGGAACCGCCGCAGTTGTCGGCCATCGGCAACCCGAAAAATGCGGCGCTCGCGCCGTTGGGGCCGAATCGGATTTATGTGAAAACCGCCCAGGTGCGCACGCTGCTGTCGATCAATTTGCCGGTGCTGGATGCGATTACCCCGCTGGTCAACGCGGTGGCCGATCTGGCCGGGCCGTTGACCAATACGCTCAACGCCTTGCTCAACCTCAATCTGGTCGGCGTGCTCGATTCGCTCACTTGCCTGTTGGGCGTGCCCTGCCAGACGCCCGACATCATCGTGCTGCCGGCGCCGATCCGCCTCGATGTGGCGCTGGACGTGGCCAGCGCCAACAGCTACGTCACCGCCTACAGCTGCGTCAGCCCCACCAGCAAAACCCTGACCACCAACACCAGCACATCATTGGTGAACCTGAAAATCGGCACCATCGATCCGGCCACGGCGTTTGGCAGCAACATCACGCCGCCCACCGTGGTGGCGCAGCCGTTGAAGGTCATCGATATCGGCGTGAAAACCTGCCAGCGCTTTCTGTTGGTCTTGCCGTTCAACTGCACCCCGCGCACGCCGGGTGTCGGCGGAGGGCTCGATATCTCGGCCAACACCACCGTGGGCGCGAACGCCAACATGCCTCACGTGTATGCCGCACCCGCCGCCGCCAACCTGCCGGACATCAACCAGCCGCCGTTCTATTACTCCTTTGCCACCACCAACGTGGTCAGCAGCCTGAACGACACCCTGAATAACATCCAGCTCAACATGTATGGCCCGTCGGGCAGTCTGGTCAGTGTGCTGGGGACGATCCTCAGCTCGGTCAAAACCTTGCTGGTCAACGCGATCAATAGCGTCCTCAGCCCCTTGCTCGACACGCTGATCAACACCTTGCTGGTGAGCCTGGGCATTGACCTGAACAAAGTTGATGTCGGCGCCAACCTCAGCTGTCACTCAGGCCGCGCCTCGCTGGTGATCTGATCGTCCGGGGCAATCGGCAGCTCGATACAAAACCGCGCGCCCTCGCTCGAGTTGCGCACGCTCAAGCGCCCGCCCATGTTTTCGACGATGCCATAACTCACCGACAACCCCAGCCCGGTGCCGACGCCCACCGGTTTGGTGGTGAAGAACGGTTCGAAAATCCGCTCCAGCAAACGCGGATCGATGCCGCCGCCGTTGTCCTCGACCCACAGCCTCACCGACTGAGCATCGCGTTCGGCGTACACCGAGATCCACGGCTTGAAATCCCGATCCGCCTCGCGCTTGCCGAGCAACGCGTCCCGGGCGTTGACGATCAGGTTGATCAGCACCTGTTCCAGTTGATCCACATGACCGCGCACCTGCACCGCAAAATCGATCTCGCTGACCCGCAGTTCCACGCCTTTGCCACGCATGCCTTCGGCCAGCAGCGCCAGGGTGCCTTCGATGGCCTCGGCCGGGTTGAACGGATGCTGCTCGACCTCGGAGCGGCGACCGAACACGCGCATGTGGTCGACGACCCGTGCCGCCCGCTGCACCTGCGTGTCGATGCGCTTGAGTTTGTCGGTCAGGTAATCGATTTGCGCATCGCCGTTGCCCAGGCGCTTGAGCACATTGACGATGGCCATGCGCATCACGTTCAGCGGCTGATTGATCTCATGGGCCAGCCCCGTGGCCATTTCGCCGAGGGTGGCCATTTTCGCGCTCTGGGTCAGTTGCTGCTGGGAGCGGCGCACGTCCGTGTTGTCGCGGCCCACGGCCTGGACTTCAAGCAAACGGCCCTGCTCGTCGAACACCCCGCGATCCGACCAGACCCACCAGGCGTGTTCCCGTCCCGGCAATTGCAGGTTGATTTCCGCGGTGCTGACCGGGCATTCCGGGCTCAGTTGCCCGATCCGTTGCAGGAAGGCTTCCCGCTGTTCCGGCGACATCCAACTGCCCAGGTTCACTCCGGGCAATTGATCGGGTTGGCATTCCAGATACGTCGCCAGCGGCCGGTTGCCAAAGCTCAGGGTCAGGTCCGGGCGATAACGGCAGATCATCGCCGGGGAATCTTCCACCAGTATCCGATAGCGTTCTTCGCTTTGTTTCACCGCCTCGGCCGCCAGGGTTGCTTCGGTGACGTCCAGCCACAAACCGACGGCTTCCACCGGCAGCCCGAGGTCATCGCGCAGCAGCTTGGCTTCGTCGAGCAGCCAGTGATAATCTCCGCGCCTGTCGCGCAGTCGATACCGGGCGCGCACCGAGCCCTGACGCAACAGCTGCCGCGTGCGCTCGAAGTAGTGCTCGCGGTCGTCGGGGTGCACCCGTTCCACCAGTGAGCCGTTGCTGATATCGGCCAGGTTCCAGCCCAGCAGCGGCAACAGGCTGTCGCTGAAAAACGTCGGTTGCAGCGCCCCTTCGACATAGCGCTGCACGTAGATCACCGCCGGTGAACTGGCGATCAGATTGTCCAGCCGGGCATGGGCCGCTGCGGCCTGTTGCTCCTGGTTCTTGATGTCGCTGATGTCGAGCATGAACCCCACCAAACGACGGTTTTGGCCGAGGCCCAGGGCCTGGCCTTGCAGGCGATACCACGCTGCGGTGTGCGGCGCGTCGGGGTGATGCAGGCGCACGCACAGGACGAATGTCGTGCCTTCGTCGCGCAAGGTGTGCAAGTGGCTGCGCAGTTCTTCGCGGTCGGCCGGGTGGACCTGATCCAGCCAGTCGTGCAGCGGCAGTCGGCTGCTCGCCAAGTGCAAGGTGTTGGCCAGTGAAGGCGCCAGTTGCACCTCGGCCTGCTCGCTGAACAGCTCCCACCAACCGGTGCCGAGCAAGGCTTGCAACGACTCCAGCCGCTCCAGTTGCAAGTGATGCCAGTGTTCGCGCAAACGCTCCAGCAACGGGCCGGCGAGGGCGGCGCACAGGTGCAGCCAATCGCGCTCGGTCACGTCCGGCGCCTGCTGTTGCGCGGGGTAGAAACCACAGAGCAGCCAGGCGACCACGCCCTGGGCATCGTGATAGGGCACGGCCAGGCCCTCGGCATTGCCGAAGGTGCTTTGCAGGCGCGGGTGTTCATTAAGGGTCATGCGCTGGGGCGCGGAGCCGCTCAAGCTGTCGAGGCCGGCACCCAGGTGTTGCCCGGTCTGCCACAGCTGCGGAGCATCGAAGGCGGCGAACTGCTGGTGAACCTGCCAGCCTTGTTCCTGCTCGTCGAGCAAGGCCACGGCGAGGCACGGGATGTGGAAGCGTTGCGCCAGGCCTTGCAGTTGTTCCGTCAGCACCTCGGGCAGGCGCGACAGGCTGCACAAGCGCAACTGTTCGCTGATCTGCGTCGCCAGGAACTGGCCGTGTTCGCGGCTTTGCGCCTGCCGCCGTTCCAGCAACAAGTCGCCGATGTCCATCAACTGCAACAGCCAGGTGTCGGCCAACGGCTGGACCCAGCCGCGCAGATGCAAGGGCTGGCCGCTGAGGCTGAAGAAATCCAGGTCCAGGCTTTGTCCCTGCCAGTCCGCCGGTTTGCCTTCTACCACCAACACGCTTTGCGGCATGAGGTAGTCAAGCAAGTGCGGGGTTTGCCCGACCGGCATCGACGGGGCCAACACATGGCGCAGCGGACCGGTCAGGTGCAGCACCCGGCCCTCGGCATCCACATGCACTTGCAGGCCGATGCTGGGCACGTTCAAAGGCTCTGGTGCTTGAGAGGAGGGCGGCGATTGGCGATGGAGCAGGCGCCCGAACAGCGTGTCCCCGGAACTCAAAATTGCAGGCTCGAACTGGCCGTCAGATTGGCCGGCAGATTGGGCACCGCGCCGATGCCCGGCAACACCAGGAACGGAATGACCTGATTCAACTTGGCGACCGGGTAGGTGATGCTGACCTTCAGGACCCCGCCGGTGTAGGTGGCCGCCGTGTCGGTGGCCACATTGAAATTCAGCGCGGCAGGAATCCACGACAGTTGCCGGGCCAGTTCGGTGGTCGCCAGGGCGGTGACGGCGGTGTTGTAGTTGGCAGTGCCGGGGTCCAGCGCCACGCTGCGGCGCACCGCTTCGGCGGTGGCCTGGTTGAATGACTGCATCAGCAACAGCGGCAGGCTGTAACTCACCAGCCCATAAAACACGGCAAAAAAGATCACGAACACCAAGGCGAATTCAATCGCGGCGGCGCCTTTTTGCTTGCGGGGGAGGCCTGCTTTCATGACTGCGTCTACCCTGACAATCACTGCGTAATATCAGCATAGAATCATTCAGCCAAAACGGACGGTTTTTACCGGATGCAGAGCCTTGTCTTGATTATCTGGCTGGCGCTGTGCGCCGTGCAGGATGCTCGCCAGCGCCACATTGCCAACGCCCTGACGTTGGGCGCCGGCGGGTTGGCCCTGGCGTATTTGTTATGGACCGGCAACACGTGGCTGGGGGCTGGGGCAGAGCAGGGCGGCTGGGCGGTGTTGCTGGCGCTGGCCTTCACCTTGCCGGGCTACGTGATGAAGCGCATGGGCGCCGGCGATGTGAAATTAATGACAGCTTTGGGCTTGGCGACCGACGGTATGCACCTGCTTGGGGCGATTATCGGTGCGGGGCTGGCCAGTGCGTTGTGGTTACTGCTTGCGCCAAAAGTCTGGCTGCATATGAGTCAAGGACTTAGGCAGCGTCTGCGCTTTTTTCGCCACGAAGCGTCAAGGAAGCAGCCTTACGCGCCGTTCGTATTGATAGGCATGGTGTGTACGCTCCTGTGGATCCATTAATCGCAACAGGCCACTAGTGCTATGTACATAGTCGGAAAGTGCGACTACTTTCAATTTAGAGCAGTTATACAACCAGCGGCTATTAGTACAGGAATGGTCAGCTTTCGGCCTGGGCATGGAGTAGCACGTGAACAAGCTTACGTCCGCAGTAAAAGTGCTTGTGGTCGACGATCAGCCTCTGGTGGTCGAAGAGCTGTGTGAATTCCTGGAGAGCAACGGTTACCGCTGTGTGCCGTGCGAGTCCAGCACCCAGGCGGTCGAGCGCTTCACCCAGGACCCGGAGATCGGTCTGGTGTTGTGCGATTTGCACATGCCGGACATGGACGGCATCCAGATGGTGCAGGAGCTCAAACGCCTGTGCGGCCGGCAGCGGGCGTTCGAGGCGATCATGCTCACCGGGCGCGCCGACAAGCAGGACGTGATCAAGGCCTTGCGCGCCGGGATTGCCGATTACTACCAGAAGCCGATTGACCTGGATGAATTGCTGGAAGGTTTGCAGCGCCAGGAAGCGGCGTTGCAGGAGCGGCATAAAGATGTGCAGCTCGGGCATTTGAATCAGAAGTTGCAGTACTTGTCCGAGTCGATCGACGACCTTTACCAGGATCTGGACCGGGTGCGACGCGCGCCGCGTTCGTCGGCGTTGCTGGGCACTGACACGGGCGAGCCGAGTGAGGCGGAACGGCAAGAGATCCCGGCGATTTTCAATCAGCTGTCGCCACGCCAACTCGATGTGGCGCGCTTGGTGGGCAAGGGCCAGACCAACTATCAAATTGCCTGTGAGCTGGGGATTACCGAGAACACGGTGAAGTTGTACGTGTCCCAGGTGCTGCGCCTGACCCACATGCATAACCGCACGCAATTGGCGCTGGCCCTGTCGCCGAACAATGCCGCAATGCACCAGCGCGTGACTGCGCACTGATAGAGGCCGAGCGTGCAAACCAGGGCGCAAGGTGGGGACGAATAATTAGGACAGTGAGGGAGCACGCCCCCTCACTGCCGTGCCTGGTGGCTATCCAGGCTTGTGGTTGTCCAGCATCCGATCGGCCGCCATCTCACCCATCAGGAGCGACCGATGCAACACCAGCATCGTGTGGCGTCGCGGGCCGTCCGTCAGCTCGACGAGATCGTTGACCATCTTGCGGGCCGTTGATAACGATTCGTAGACCTCGACCAGCAACGTTTCGTTATCCACCGCTGCGTCGATGGTGAAGAAGGTGCCGTAACTGCGGGGCGGTATCTGCGTTTTCGTCGCCCCGGGGTTGAGGTAGAAGCTGAGCGCACGTTCGGCCGCCATTTTCATTTTCTTGGGATCAAGTTCAAAAGCGGCGTCGTAGGGGACTGGATCGGTGTTCGGGGGGTTAGGTGTAACTTTGAACATATATCTGATTCCTGAGTTGGGGCCGCTACCACTCTCGACTAAAAGGAGGTGGCGGCTGTACGCAGGTTAGTCGACCGGTGGAATCAGAAAGCCCGGCGCGCCCGAGGGCGCCCTGCGCACAACCACCATTAAGTGCAGGAATGGGGTGACCTGACTGAATGGTGCTTATGCACCTAACCGATAACCACCGGGCGACTAAACCCGATCACTGATGTGCAGTGACAGGAACCAAGTTACCGACGAGCCCCAAGGCGCACAAGCCGGCGGATTCTGGCGTACGCGTAGGCAACGACGCAAGGCGTTGTAGCCGTTTATGACGTAACACCGGGTGTCTTTAAACGCTTGCGCAGAAATCTGTTTAAGCGCGGCAAAAACGGTGCCCGTTATCCCCCCGACCCACTGTCGACTTTCCCGCCCTCATCCTGATCAAAGAACTTCGGTATCTCGTGCAGGTAGCTTTTCAACCAGCGCTGCATGCTCAGTTCGCGCTCGGTCGCGGTGGCGGTTTGCAGCTTGGGCGAGGCCAGTGTGTTGCGGCTTTGCAGTTGCAGCCAGACTTCGGTTTCCTGCTGTTGCGGCGACGCGGGGCCGGCGTCGATGGCAAATGAGCCCAGGGGCAAGGTCAACAGCGCGAGGCCGCAGAAGGTGGTGGTTTTCATCAAGGCCTCGTCTATTGGATGGTCGATGCCGTCGCGGTGGCGTCCTGCGCCGCCACGGCTGGGACAGCCTTGCCCGGCGTCTTGAGTCGTTCTGCGCGGGCCTGGGCCTCGGTGACTTGCGCCGGGCTCAGGCCGACGCGGCTGACCAGTTCGGCGGCGCGGCTCCAGTCGTCCTGGTAGATCAACAGCGTCACCAGATTGACCGCCGCTAACTGGTCGCTCTGCTTGAGCTCCATCGCGGTGAGGAATTCGAATTGGGCGTCTTCGACCCGCCGCTGATTGAGATAAACCACGCCCAGGTCGTTGCGGATTTTTTCGTCGGTGGGCGCCAGGCGTGCGGCGCGTTGCAAGTGGGCCTGGGCTTGACCGTTGTCGCCGTTGGCGGCGGCGAGTTGGCCCAGGCCATGTTCGGCTTCGGCGGCCATGCAACTGCCGAGCAGGCTGCGGTACAACGGCTCGGCTTCGTTGCGGCCCAGCAGTCGATAGACCTTGGCTTTGCGCAAGCGCACGTCGGCCAGGTTGTCGGGCAGGTTTTGCAGGTTGGCCAGGCTGGCGTGCAGCTTGCCGTCCTTGGCCATGTCGTCGGCCAGGTTCAACGACAGCTGTTGATCGGCGCTGGGTTTGCTGCAACTGGCGCTGCTGGTCAAAGTGCTCCAAGGGTCCTGCCCGTTGCTCGCGCAGCCACCGAGCAACAGCAGACTCAAACCGGCCATCATCGCTTTCATCACATTCCCCTCAAGAAGCAAAGGCCCGGGCCAGGGCGGTGAAGCCCGGGCCGGCCAGCACGATCAATAACGCCGGGAAGAGGAACAGCATCATCACGACGGACATTTTGGCGGACATCTTGGAAATGTATTCCTGCAAGCGCGTCAGGCGCCGGTCATCGAGCAGCAGTTTGAGCGCCAGCAGGGATTTCATCGCACCGCCGCCCTGATGGATCAATTGCTGAAGGATCACGCAGGTGTCGCTGAACTCATCCACCGCCAGCAAGCGGCTGGCCTTGTTCAGTTCCTCGCCCAGCTCCAGGCCGGAGTCGACCCGGGCCAGCACCAGGCGCAATTCATGGGTCAGGGCCGGCAGTAAATGTTTGCCTTCGAGGCTCAACACCCGCAGCGCCTGCTCCACCGCCATGCCCGACTCGAACAAAATGCGCAGCAAGGGAATGAAGGTGGAAATCTCGGTCGCCAGTTGTTTTTGCCGGTGTTGCGCGGCCGCGACCAGCAAGCGTTTGGGCAGCAGATAACCGATACCGGTGGCGAACGCCGGGACGATCCAATGGTTGTCCAGGTCAGGAAAAAACAGGCCCTGGATCAGCAACGTCACCGCCAGCGCCAGCACCGGTACGCCAACCTGGAACGCCGCGAACAGTGAGCGCCGACGCGCACTGCGCCAGCCCAGACGGTTGAGCAACACCTGGGTTTCATGGTCCAGGTTGACCGAGCGCTGACCGAGCCGGCTGTTGCCCAGCACCTGCAACCAACGGCTGAAGCGGCGGTGGTCCGGCAGGTGCCCATCCAGGCGCCGTGTCACCTGGCGCACCCGGCGCTGTTGGTCCAGCAGGCCGGCGAATAACAACATACCGGCGGTGAGCAACAGCAGCGCGCTGATCAGCAACGGGATCTTCATAGGCTGCGCAACATGCGCCACAGCGCCAGGCAACCCACCACCTGCAAACCGAACGCGGTGGCGAGCATGAGCTGCCCCGAACCGTCGTGCCACATGGCGAGCAGGTATTGCGGGTTGGACAACAGGAAGTAGCCGGCGAGGCTGATCGGCAACCCGGCGAGGACGATTGCCGTGACGCGGGTTTCACCGGTCATGGCACTGAGCTGACGCGCGGCCTGGTCCCGCTCGCGAATCATCTTGATCAGGTTTTCCAGCAGCTCGCTGGCGTTGCCGCCGTAGCGGTGATTGACCTTAAGCCCCAGCGCGAACAGACGAAATTCCTCCTGCTCATACAGCTCGGCCAGGTCCGACACGGCATCCGGCAAGCTGACCCCCAGCTGCACGTTACGCTGGACCCGGCTCATGGCGTTTTTCAGCGGGTCTTCGGCGGCATCGATGCCGCCTAGCACGGCGTCGGCCAAGGTGCGTCCGGATTTCAGGCTGCGCACGGTGTGGTCGAGCAACTGCGGCAGTTGTTCGATCATGCGCTTGAGCCGGCGCTGGTAACGCCAACCGACGTACAGCCGCAGGAGCAGCGGCGGCACCGCCAGCAACACCAAAAGGCCGGGCCAGCCACCCAGCGCGAAACCGATCACAACGCCCAGCGCCCACAGCAGCAACCACAGGCCGAGGCGTTCGGTGGGACGCCCGAGGCCGGCGCGCAGAAAGGCCCGCTCCAGGCCAACCCACGAGGACTTTTGCACCGTCAATTCCGGCTGCCCTTGGGTCAAGCGGCTGATGACCCGTTCGCTGGCGGACTGGCGTAATCCGCGCTGGAACATCCGCGCCGATAAGCCGAGCAGCGCCAGGCACACCAGGATCAGCAGCAACACCTTGAGCATGCCCGGGCCCTCAGTTCGGAAAAGGAATGAGCGCCGATTCGCGGCGCAATTTGTCGCCGGCGGGGTGGACCGCCTCGCGCAGAAAACCGAAACCGGTACGCCGGTCTAGGCGGAACAATGTGTTGGTCACGTAGACGTCGTCGCGCACGCCGACCACCTCCACCACCTCACTGACACAGCGCCGACCATCGGGCAGGCGGGTCAACTGGATCACCACGTCCAGGGCCGCGCAGATCATATGGCGCAGGGTGCGTTCGGCGATGGTCCGGCCGGTCAGGCCCACCAGAGTCTCCAGGCGCAACAGGGCATCCTGGGCGTTGTTGGCGTGCACGGTGCTCATGGAGCCGTCGTGGCCGGTGTTCATCGCGGTGAGCACATCGAGCACTTCGACGCCGCGAATCTCGCCGAGGATGATCCGGTCGGGACGCATGCGCAGGGCGTTGCGGATCAAGTCGCTGGACTTCACTTCGCCGTGGCCTTCGGCATTTGGCGGACGGGTTTCCAGGCGAACCACATGGGGATGGCCCAACTGCAACTCCGCCACGTCTTCGATGGTGACCAAGCGTTCGTGGGGGTTGATCAACTGGCTGAGAATGTTCAGCAACGTGGTTTTGCCGGTGCCGGTGCCGCCGCTGATCAGGATGTTGCAGCGCTTGCCCACGGCGTCTTGAAAGAAATCGAAGATCGCCTGATCGATGGTTTGCATGGCCATCAGGTCGTTGCTCTTGAGCATGTCCTTGCGAAATTTGCGAATTGACAGGCATGGGCCATCGAGGGCAATCGGCGGAATGATCGCGTTGACCCGACTGCCGTCGGGCAGCCGCGCATCGACCATCGGCGACGACTCATCGAGCCGTCGCCCGAGCGGCGCGAGGATCCGTTGCATCACCCGTTCGACGTGGTGCGCATCGATAAAACGCAGGTCACTTTGATGCAGCACGCCGTCGCGTTCGATGAAGACCCGGTGCGGGCCGTTGACCAGAATCTCGGTCACGGCGGGGTCGCGCAGCAGCACTTCCAGCGGACCGAAACCGGTGAGTTCGTCGACGATTTCCTCGGCCAGGCGTTCCATCTCATAGCGGGAGATCGCCAGGTGCAGGCGGGCGATGTACTCGGCCACCTTGTCGATCACAAACTGCGACAGCACTGGCCGCGAGCCTTCCAGCAGGTTTTTTCCGGACTCCTCGATGGCGTCGATGATGTAGCGGTGCAACACCAGTTTCAGGCCTTCGTGGTCACTGTTGCCGGCCGGTCCGCTCTGGGGCGCGCCGAACAGTTTTTCGCCGCTCATGGTGTGCCCCTCAAGCGGTTGAACCAGCCGGCCTTGGGTTTGGCCAGGCCTTCGGAGCGTTTCGCCAGCCGTTCGCCGAGGGTGCGCAGGCTCTGGGTGAGGACTTCACGGGGGGCAAACTGGAACAGGGTGACGCCCTGGTTCTTGGCGTTGAGCCGCACTTCGGGGCTGTAGGCGAGGACCGCAATCACCTCAAGGCCGAAGCTCTTGCCCAGGGTCTCGGAATCCGGGGCGACGCTGCGCAAATAGCGGTCCACCAGCAGCCGTGCGTGGTCGAGTTTCATGCCTTTTTCGCGCCACAGATTCAGCACCGCCAGGTTGCGGCGGCAGTCGAGCACGTTCTGGTCGGTGTACCACAGCAACTTGTCGCAGTGGCTGACAAAGGTGCGCAGCGCTTCGCTGTCCGGCTGCCCGGTGAGGTTCACCACAATGTGCTGGAAGTGTTGGCGCAAGGCGCTGAGCAGCATGTACAACTCGGCGGCGCTGGTGTGTTCCAGCGGCTCGTCGCTGGCGGCGTAAGCGAGGATGCGCAGCCCGGCTTCGGCACTGGTGAAGGCGCTGTCGATCAGGGTCGCGTCGAGGCGCCGCAAATGCCGCAATGCATCGCCGAAGTGGAACGAACTTTCAAGGCCGAGCAAGGCCAGGCTGTCGCCGCGCGGCAGGCCCAGGTCCAGCAGCAGGGTTTGCTGGCCGCTCTTTTGCACCACTTGCGCCATGTGGTTGACCAGCAGCGCGCCGTCCCCGTTGCTTTGCACGCCATACAGCACCGTCAGGCCGCCCAGTTGCGTGTTGGGTGCCACTGGCGGCAGGCGTTTGCTCAAGCGTCGCACCAGCCCGGCGACCTCACTGGAGCGCGAGCCATAAGCAACGAAATCCCGCGCCCCGGCACGCATGGCGTTGAGCACCAATTGGTTGTCCATGCCGTCGCCCAACGCGACCACCGCCAGCATCGGTTTGGCTTCCAGGGCGCCTTCAATCAACGCGCTCTGGGCCACCACGTGTTCACGGTCCAGGCCCACGAACACCAGGCTGGCGAAGGTCACGTCGACCAGCGCCAGCAACTCGTCAAGACTGCCGCCACCGGCGCTGACCACTTGCCCCAGCGGCGCGAGCGCGCCTTGCAGCCACTCCAGGTCGGTGCTGTTGCGGGTGATGGCGAGGAAGGTCTGGTTCAGGTTCTGGCTCATTGCGATAACCCGCTGCGTTTATCGAAATTGCCGTTTTCCAGGAAGTACAGGCGATACCAGTTGGGGTCGTAGTTGCGCAGTTTTTCCCCGGGCAACGACGGCAATTGCGCGTTGGCCGCCAATGGCTGCACCAGGTGCGGGGTGACGATCATCAGCAGTTCGCGCTCTTCGCGCTTGATCGACGAGTTGCGGAAGAACGCACCGATCACCGGGATGTCGCCCAGGCCGGGAAATTTTTCGACCTGCGACGAGTTCTGGGTGCTGATCAAGCCGCTGATGACGAAGCTCTCGCCATCGGCCAGGGAAATGCTGGTGTCGGTGCGGCGAATGGTGAACGCCGGCACGGTGGTGCCGCCGATGGTCACGCCGTTGTTGTAGTCCAGTTCACTGACCTCCGGCGCCACTTTGAGGGCGATGCGATCCTGGCTGACCACGGTCGGCGTCAGGGTCAGGCGGATCCCGAATTCCTTGTACTCGATGGAGTAGCTGTTGCTGTTGGCGCTGGGCACCGGGATCGGGATTTCACCGCCGGCGAGAAAACTCGCGCTCTGTCCGCTGATCGCCACCAGGCTCGGCCGCGCCAGGGTGTAGGCAAAGCCGCTGCCTTCCATGGCGTTGATGATGGCGAGGAAATTACCGCCGCCGGCGACGATGTTGAACATGTCGTTGGCCAGGGGAATGCTCGGCACGGCGATGCGCGGATCGAGGTTGCGCAGCGGCAGCACTCGGGGGGTGACGGCGGTGTTGGGCACCGTGCCCGGCGAGCCGAACAGAAAGTTGGAGTTCTTGCCATAGATCGAGGTGCCGGCCTCTTTCAGTTTGGTGCGGCTGACTTCGACGAAGCGAATATCGGTCTGCACTTGCGACGGCAGCAGTGGGTCATCGGACGGCAACCGGGTAGCGCTGGTCATGGCCGCCGTGGCCTTGCCTTGCACGAACACCATGCTTTGGCGCGGTGCGCTGGCGCAGGCCGTCCAGACCATCAGGCTGGTGGCGCCGGGAGCCATGCCGGTGACCAGAAACGCTTGATTGCCGTTGACCCGAACATCGGCGATTTTCGGATCGCCCACCGCCACCCGGGTGATCGCCACCGGTGATTGCAGGGCCTGTTGCACCCCTTCACCGACTTCCAGCACCGCCGGCAACGGGCCGAGCGCGGCGCAATTGCCGACGGCCGCCAGGGTGGTTGTCAGTGGCAGGCCGCTGAGCACGGAGGCCCAGAGCAGGCCTTGGAACATGGACATGGAACGTCTGCGCATTTAGATGCGTCCTTGCTCGACTCAGGGGGTTTGTTGGGTGATTTCATTGCCGCGTATGACTTCCACGCTCGACGTGCGCGGTGCGGCGCGACTGGCGGTGGCGAGGGGTTTTGGCGCAGGCGTCATGGCCAGTTGGTTGAACTGGATCAAGTCGCGGTTGGCGCTGGTCAGGTTGGCGGGTGAAGCGCTTTCACCAGCCCAGTAATGGGCCAGGCGTTTCTCTTCGGCGCTGCGTACCGCCAGGCGCAAAACCCCGGCCTGGGCAGCGAGCATCAAGCGACTCAGCAACGGTTCGGGCACCGCGAGCAGCACCGATCGGGCGCTGGCGCGCAGTTGATCTTGCTTGAGTTTGTCGTCGTCGCTCAGGCCGGGCCTGGCGGGTTGACCGTCGTTGGTCAGGCCCAATTGTTCACCGACCCCGAGCACCCGCAGCGCCGGCACCACGACCTGGGCCGATTGCTGGGGGTTGTTCACGTCTGAGCGCAGAAACAGCAGCACGTCGACATAGTCGCCGGGGCTCAACTGGCCGCCGGCATTGATCACTTCATCCACGGCCACCGCGAGGGCGCGTTCGTCGGGGCGGATCATCCGGGCCAGTGCGCTGCCGGCTTCGAAACTCTCATCGTTGAGCCAGCTCCCGGCGCTCAGGGCGCGCCACGGCGCACGACCGATCGCCTGATCGAGTCGGCTCAGGCTGCCGGCCGGCGCGGTGCGCAGTTTTTCCAGGGCCACGTCGGCTGCTGTGATTTGCACAAACGGCGCGATATCGCGCAGCAACACCACCACCGGTTGGCGGGTGGGGTCTTCCTCGGGCGCTGTGGCCACGGCTGGTGCGGTGACCGTCACCACGTTGGGCTGCGCCACAGGCGCGGGTTCCGGCTGACGGCCCAGCACCAGGCCCCAATAACCGGCAATGACGGCACCTACTAGGAATAATCCGGCCAGGCCCAGGGTGACACGGCTGTTCATGACGGCTCTCCCTTTCCCCGCTGCTAATGACTCGCCATTCCTTCGAGACAATTTCGCAATCAGGCAGCTATGAACATGCAACTATTTCGCTATTTGACGGTAGCGCAGCTAAAGCAAAACGCCATTACCTCGCTTTAAATAGCGAACGAAAGTAGAGGGTTAAAGCGCCAAACGTGGTTTTTCAAGCGAAAGTGCACGACTTAATACTTAAGTGATAATTCGTTCTTACAGTTGTTGGTAAAGCCTTTGGCGACAATGCTGATGCTGGCATAGGGGAATTATGTTGTGACCCTGCAACACCGCAGTCATCAGGAGAAATGCCATGTCCTTCAAAGCAACGGCTCAGAAGATCAAGTCCGAACTTTCTTTCTACGTAAATCTGGCGAAGGACACCGAAGGGGCTTCGGGTATCGAGTACGCCATCATTGCCGGCATGGTGGCGGTGGCGCTGGCGGCCTTCGTCACACCGATCAAAACGGCGGTGACCACCATGTTCACCACCATTTCGGGTGCGCTCTGAATCCAGTCGATGCCAATGGACGGTCACTTGCCAATGCGCCAAAGGGCTTCTAACGTCAGCGCTTAGTCCACAGCGGGTGCCATCCTATGAACGCTCCTCAAGAACGCCAACAGTTGCTGCTGGTTGACGACGAAGAGGACGCGTTGCTGGAGTTGGCGGAGTTGCTGGAGGGCAAGGGCTTCAGTTGCTTTACGGCCACCTCGGTCAAGCTCGCCCTGCATCATCTGACCCGCCACCCTGATATCGCCCTGGTGATCACTGATCTGCGCATGCCGGAGGAGAGCGGCATGTCGCTGATCAAGCGTTTGCGCGAACACACCTCACGCCAGCACTTGCCGGTGATCGTGACGTCCGGGCATGCGGACATGGAGGATGTCAGCGACATGCTGCGCCTGCAGGTGCTCGACCTGTTTCGCAAGCCGATCTATCACGTGCGGTTGTTGGAGACGTTGAACAATTTGTTCCCGCTGCCCGCGACCCACCTGGTTAATCCTTGATCAGTTAAATTTGACGCCATCACTTTGACTTTTATGTAGTGTCGAAATGATGGCTCGTGTACATTTGCCGCCCCCGATCAGCACCCTGCTGAGGGGCCGGTAGGGATGCCTGATTAATTCGTCACCCTGCTGAAACTGCCATTTCAAGTTTCGGAAGGGACTCTCGATTGAATACCTCTTGCCTGCGCCGCTCGTTGCTGGCGTTGTCCGTGGCGGCTGCCGCGTTTCAGACCTCTGCCGTTGAAGCGGCGGACCTCAATTACGATTTGAGCAATGGCCCGTACTCTGGCACTGGGCAGACGTGGCGAGCCGCCACGTTCACCGGAAGTCTCAACGTCGTACCTGCGTTGCCTGGATCGGGTGATGCGGTGAACTTCCAGGCGCTGACCCTCCAGGAAAACCTGACCAACAAAGGCTCGATCGTCATTGATGGTCTGGCGTTTGCACGCGGCATCTCGATCAGCAATGGCAGTGGTGCGACGGTGATCGGCGGCTCCCTGATCAATGACGGCTCAATCAAGATCAATGGCCTTGCCACAAGCGGTGCGTCGATGGGTATCGACGCCAGCGGCATCACGCTGACGAATTCGTTGGTCAATAGCGGCGAAATTACGGTCAATGGCATGCGCCCGGTAGGGGTGCTGCTGTCCCACACCACGCTGACGGGGATCAACAACACCGGTTCGATCAGCGCCAATGGTGAAGGTGCGATGGCGGTGGATCTGGACCGCGCGACGCTGAGCAACACCGTCTATAACGAGGGCAGCATTCGCGCCACCGGCCTCGACGCCGAGGCGCTGGCATTTGAAGGTGTGGTGTTGGCGCCCGGCAACCGGTATGCGGCGTGGAACCGCGGCACGATCTCGGGTGAGGCCTACGGCATCCATGTCAGCCTGCCCGTCGCAGGCCAGGGTGCCTTCAATTTTTATCAGGACGGCGGCCTCATCGAGGGCGGCACGGCTGCGATCCAGGTTGACGGTGGCAACAGCTATTTCTACTGGAATGGCGGCAACGTCAAAGGCGATCTGCTGGGCCTTTCGGGGGTGCTCATCGACGGCGACGTGAACTTCGATGGCTCAACCATCCGCTCGGGGTACGTCACGGTCGAGAGCGGCAAGCTGACGCTGATGCAACCGCACACCACGATCATCGGCGACTTCGACATGGAGGGGTCCGACTCGGTGCTGGAAATGTACCTGGGCAACGACACCAACCCCGCGTTGCCGGTGTTGAAGGTCACTGGCGACACGGATATTGCACCGGGTGGGCAACTGAAGTTGCTGGCGCGCTCCAGCGACTTCCGCATCAATGCGAGCGGCACTCGCTACACCTTGATCAGTTCCGGCTCATTGACCGGCGGTGAGAACCTGAGCGTGACTTCGTCGTCGGCCTTGCTGGATGTCAAAAGCTTTGGCGTGGAAGGCAATGACATCAAGGCCCTGGTGACGACCAAATCCGAAGCCGTGGTTGCACAAAATATCCTCAGCGCCGGCGGTACGCGCAACGCGGTTGGGGCCATTGGGCGTTTCTCGACGGCCGTCATGCCGTTGCTCGACGAACAGGACCCGGTGTTCCAGGCCTTCGCCAACGCGGGCACGGACGCCGAACTGGCGCAACTGTCGGAAAAGCTCAGCCCGGACGTCAGCCGTGGCGTGTTGCATGCGACCACCAACAGCCAGACGCTGATGACCAATGCCATCAACGACCGCTCCAGCCGCGCCCGTACCGGCACCGGTTCGACGGACAAAGGCGTGTGGTTGCAAGCGCTGAGCAGCAATGCCAATCAGGACGAGCGCCATGGCGTGGCGGGTTATGACGCCGACAGCCACGGGATTGCGGTCGGTGCTGACGGTCAGTTGAATGCCGACACCGTTGTCGGCCTGGCCTACAGCTACCTCAAGAGCGATGTGAAATCCGATCTGGGCAGCAAGACCGATGTCACCGGACATGCGTTGACCCTGTATGGCAACTGGACCCATGACAACTGGTTCGTTGATTCGTCGTTGATGTATGGCTGGAACGATAACGAGTCCAAGCGCTACATCGCCGGCACTCGGGCCAAGGGCGATTACGACAGCGATATCTTGGGTGTCAGCGCATTGGCCGGTTACAGCTTGCGCTTGCAGCCGAACCTGGTGCTCGAACCGCAGGTGGGTGCGCGTTACGCCAACGTCGGCATGGATGCGTACCGCGAGAAGGGCAGTTCGGCGTCGCTGAACGTCGGCAGCCAGCGCTATGAAGTGGGCGAAATGGGCGTGGGCGCACGCCTGGCCGCAGCGTTCGATGTCGGCACCGGCAGCTTTGAACCTGAAGCCAAGGTCATGGCGTGGCACGACTTTATCGGTGACAAGACCGCGACCACGTCGGCCTTTGCACTGGGCGGCGATTCGTTCACTACGCGCGGTACGACGCCGGTGCGCGACAGCTATGAACTGGGCCTGGGCGCCAACTATGTGATGGGCGCCTGGAGTGTCGGTGGGTCTTACAACTACGTGACCAGCACCGATTTCAATGCCGATTCCTTTACGGCGAAGGTGCGTTACGCGTTCTGATTTCAGACCGCGTTTTTGTTCATCGCGAGCAAGCGTGTTGCCTGCTCGCGATGGCCTCTACAACTGATAACTGAAACTCACGCTATAGCGCGGTCGCCGGTTGAACGTGTCCAGCGCTTCATCCGACATCGGCTTGGCCGCTTCCAGCGCGATGTTGTAGTACTTCGCATCCCCAAACCGCAGGCCCACCGCCGCCGAGGACAAGTTGTTGCCCTGCACCGGCAACTGGTTGAACCAGGTTTTCGAGCGGTCCAGCACCACATAGGGTTGCAGCACCCGCAGCCAGTTTCCGTCGCGGTTGAAGCTGTAGTTCACTTCGTAAGCCACCCCCCAACCCTTGTCACCGGACGCCTGGTCGTCGGGGTAGCCACGGCCGAAATTCTGTCCGCCGAACACCGCGCGTTCACTGTCGGGCAGGGTGTCGTCGCTCCAGTACAGTGCAGCCGAGAGCACGCCTTGCCAGTTGTCGAAGAACTTGTCGCTCTGCACTCCCGATACGCGCAGGCGCAGGAAATTGAGGTCGACATCAGCACTGGTTTTCGCCCCCATGCCATCGATGCCCTGGTACGCCCCGCCACTGAGAATCCGCAGTTGCCGGGCGTCGGCCTGGCGCCAGTCGCTTTCGAAAGCGAGGGCGCGGATGTCGGTGCGCACTTCGACGCTGCGCGGGTCATCGACCACGTCGTAGCGGGTTTTGTCGTTGACCGCATACAGCCGCGCACCGGCGCTGAGTTGTTCATTGGGCGAGGCGATCAGCGGGTGGCTGAAGCCGATGGAGTAGCGATCGTTTTCCCGGTGCGGCTTGAGCTGCAGGCCATTGTCGAGCAGCACATTGGTGCCCGGATCAGCGCGGTAGCGCGAGGCCGACAGGCTCAGTTGCGTGCCTTCGGCGTTGAGGAATTGGTTGTAGTCCAGACGGTAGTAATGCTCTTTGTCGTCCCCCGGCGGGAACAGTCCGCTGAGGCTCACTTGTTCGCCCATCGCCGTCTGGGAATTGCTGCTGATTCCGAGCAAGGCCTGGGTGCCATTGCGACTGTTTTCGGTGGCGCTCAAGCTGCTGGTGAACGGTTTGCGACTGGCTTGCACCGCCAGGTATGCCGCGCCGTCGGTGGTGCCCGGTGGCGGCACTTGCGCCTGCAAGGTCACGCCGGGGATGCGGCTCATCAACGTGGTGTAGCGCTCGAAGGTCTTGCGGGTCAGCGGTCGTTCGGCCTGGAGCTTGGCCACCAGTTTGTCCAGCAGGCTTTTCACCCGCCCGAGGTCGCCCTGCACCTGGTAGTCCTTGATGTAACCCTCCACCAGCACCACCCGTGCCACGCCCTGGCTGAAATCCTGTTGCGGCAGGAAGGCGTAGGACAGCAAGTAACCGTCCTGTTGGTAACGGCGGGTGATATTGCGGGTGGCTTCGATCAACTCGGCGAGGCTGGTTTCGTGGCCGAGCAATGGTTGATACAGCGCCGCCAATTCGTTGAGCGGGTAAATCGTCCCGCCTTCGATCTGCACATTTTTGATCGTCACTTTTGTGCCCATCATCAACGGTTGGGCGGCGGTGGCGCCGGGTTCAGGCACTTGCAACGGTGCCGCTGTCGGGCGGTAGGCGTCGGCGGGCAGGTTTGGCACGGGGAGGTTGCGGATCGTTTCGTTACTGTTGAGAAAGCTCGGAAGGGTGTCGGCGAAAGCGAAAGAACTGACGGTCAGGCACAGCAGGGAAGCCATAACGCGCATAGGACACTCCATGGTCATATCGCGACATCCCGGGGCTCGTCAGCTGACTGAACCAGAACCGCAGGCTGTCTTGCTCCAAAAGAAAAAGCGGAAGACTCATCTGAATCTTCCGCCTCCAACCAAGCGTAGGCGCTGCAGGTAAGGCCGTCGAATCGGCCAGGTGCAATTCAGCGTTTGTTACCGCTCAGGCCACCCAACAGGCCGCCGAGACCACCGGTTGTGCCGGTGCTGCCGGTGCCGCTAGCGACCAGCCCACCGACCGCGCCAACGGTAGCACCGACGGTGGTGACGGTGTTGCCGACAGCGGCTACTACCGGGTTGGGCGCGGCAGCGGTAATGCTGCTACCGACGCCGCCGACCGCTCCACCGACCTGGCTGAGCAGACCAGTGACCGGGGCGCCGAGACCGGTGGTGCCACCCACTTGTTGAGTGAGGCTGGTGACGCTGCTGGTGACAGGATTCAATGCAGTACCGATCACGCCTGCGACGCTGGCCAGCGGTGCGGTTGGGCCGAGGTTGGGAGCACTCGAGCCGCCGAGTGCGCCGCCAATCGATGCCACCGTGCCGCCTATGGCGCCCAGGTTCACACCGCCGGCACTGACCACTGAGCTGGTACTGCCGGCGTTCAAACCACCGCCGACATTCGCCACGGCACCGCCGACTGTTTGCAGCAACCCGGTGCTGCCCAAGCCACCCAGACCGCCGCCCGTCCCTGCACCGGAACTCGCCACCAGGCCGCCCGCCGAACCCACGGTGGTGCCCAGGTTAGTCAGCGCGCCGCCCGCGGTGTTAGTCACCGCATTGCCATTGCCTGCCGCCGTCACTTTGCTGCCCAGACTGCCCACGGTGCTGCCGACCTTGTCGACCAGGCCATCGATTGGGTTGCCCAGGCCAGTGGCGCTGCCGACTTTGCCGGTCAGGCCTTCAGCCAGCGTGACCACCGGCACCAGCACCTTATTGCCCACGCCGTTGGTGACGGACCCCAGCGGCCCGGTGCTGGTGGCGATGTTCAAGGTATCGCCGAGCATGGTGACTTTTTCACCGACATCGCCGAGCACCGGGGTGACTTTGCTGACGACGCCGCCGACCAGGGGAATGCTGCTGGTGGCCGTGTTCAGTTTGCTGCTCAAATCCGTCACGCCGTTACCGGCATCGGACACCACGTCGCCGACGACTGCCGTGGTTTTACTGAGGGCTTGCGGGTCGCTGCCCAATTTGCCCAAGCCATTGGCGAGATCGTCACCGACGGTGCTGACCACATTGCCGGTGGTGTTGACCGCGCTTTGCACCACGCCGCCAACCACCGGAACCGTGCTCAGGGAATCGCCGATCTGCCCGACGCCATCGCCCACGCCGCTGACGGTTTTGCCGACGTCCTGGACCAGCGTGCTGGTCACCAGTGGTGCAGGCCCGCCGGGATTGGTCGGGTTGGTGGGATCAGTCGGGTCTGTCGGATTGGTTGGATTGGTTGGATTGGTTGGATTGGTTGGGTCGGTGGTGCCTCCCGTGCCGCCAGTGCCTCCGGTCCCGGCCGTTCCATCCGTCCCGCTCGCACCACCGGTGCCGCCACCCGTACCGCTGGTGCCGCCGCTACCCGTTCCCGCCGCACCCGCCGCGCCATCGGACGAGCCGCCGGACGTGCTGTGATGACCGCCACCGCCGCTGCTGCAACCGGCCAGGCCGAGGGAGAGGACCAACGCCAAAGCTGTTGCCGACTTGCACCACACTTGAGTTTTCATGAGAGTCATTCCTTGCACCTGTTACAACGTTCGTTGTCTTCGATGGCTTGCCGATCTGTCGCCGGCAATGCCTTCGTCCGTTGTGCACATCACAATCCAGGGCGTGCTTTGAGGCCATTCTCAAGTTGGTATTAACGCCTTTATACAAGGCGCAGGAATGCTGCCTAAGGGTTAATACCTTGGGTGTGGGTCGAGAGGGGAATTCGTTTTAAATCAATGAGGATGGTTTGGACGCAGGCGAGTAATGGCGGGGGAGAGCACTTAAGTTATATACACAATTGACCATGGTCCCCCGACACCTGATCGTTCCCACGCTCTGCGTGGGAAGGCCTCAACGGACGCTCTGCGTTCGGCTCTGAAGGGACGCGGAGCGTCCCGGGCTGCATTCCCACGCAGAGCGTGGGAACGATCATCAACGATCATCAGGCCACCGGCCGCCAATGCCCGGTCATGTGTTCCAACTCCCCGGCACCGACCAACTGCAAATCGCCACTCGGCGCCGCCGCACGGGCCAGCCACTGACCTGATCGTTCCCACGCTCTGCGTGGGAATGCCTCAACGGACGCTCCGCGTTCGGCTCTGAAGGGACGCGGAGCGTCCCGGGCTGCATTCCCACGCAGAGCGTGGGAACGATCATCATCAGGTTCAGGCCACCGGCCGCCAATGCCCGGCCGTGTGTTCCAACTCCCCGGCACCGACCAACTGCAAATCGCCACTCGGCGCCGCCGCACGGGCCAGCCACTGACCTGATCGTTCCCACGCTCTGCGTGGGAATGCCTCAACGGACGCTCTGCGTTCGGCTCTGGAGGGACGCGGAGCGTCCCGGGCTGCATGCCCACGCAGAGCGTGGGAACGATCATCATCAGGTTCAGGCCACCGGCCGCCAATGCCCGGCCGTGTGTTCCAACTCCCCGGCACCGACCAACTGCAAATCGCCACTCGGCGCCGCCGCACGGGCCAGCCACTGACCTGATCGTTCCCACGCTCTGCGTGGGAATGCCTCAACGGACGCTCTGCGTTCGGCTCTGGAGGGACGCGGAGCGTCCCGGGCTGCATGCCCACGCAGAGCGTGGGAACGATCATCATCAGGTTCAGGCCACCGGCCGCCAATGCCCGGCCGTGTGTTCCAACTCCCCGGCACCGACCAACTGCAAATCGCCACTCGGCGCCGCCGCACGGGCCAGCCACTGACCTGATCGTTCCCACGCTCTGCGTGGGAATGCCTCAACGGACGCTCCGCGTTCGGCTCTGGAGGGACGCGGAGCGTCCCGGGCTGCATTCCCACGCAGAGCGTGGGAACGATCATCAGGCCACCGGCCGCCAATGCCCGACCATATGCTCCAATTCCCCGGCGCCGACCAACTGCAAATCGCCACTGGACGCCGCCGCGCTGGCCAGCAACGTCACCTCGCTGGGCAGGCGCACCGGTTTGCGAAACTGCACGGCGATCTCAATGTTCGCCGTCGGCAGATGATCGGCCAGCGCTGCCAGGGTCCGCGCCTTGTTCCACAGGCCGTGGGCAATCGCCGTAGGAAAACCGAACAGCTTGGCGCTGGCCGCACTCAGGTGAATCGGGTTGTAGTCCCCGGACACCTTGGCGTATTGCCGGCCAATGTCCGCCGGGGCTTTCCAGCGCGCCACTTCCGTCAGCGCCAGCGTCGTCGCCAACTCATCCTCCACCGGCTCGCCCTCGAGCTTGACCCCGCGACACAGCATCTGGCTTTCGGCCTCCCACAGCGTGCCGAGTTGATCGTCCAGCGTCGTCACCAGATCGAACGTCGCACCCTTGGCATGGGGTTGCAGGTTTTGCACTTGCACACTGACCCGCACACGGCCCACCCCGCCCATGGGCCGCAGCACGCGAATGCGGTTGCTCAGGTGAATCAGCCCCAACAGCGGAAAGGGAAATTCCCTGGCGGTGAGCAATTGCATCTGCAAGGCAAAGGCGAGGATGTGGGGATAGGTCGGTGGCAGCAGGCCGTTGTCCGCAAAACCACAGACCTTGCGGTACGCCGCCAGGCGTTTTGGATCGACGTCGAGCCAGCAGCGCAAACCGCTATCGGGCAGGGTGGTGCCGGTGATTTTTCGGCGCGTGGCCGCCCGCACATACAACCCGGGCAGGCTTGGTTCACGGTTGAGGGTGTGCCAGTCGATGATCATCGCTACGCTCCCAGAACACTTTGCCCACACACCCGCAACGCCTGCCCGGTAAACGCGCCGGTGCCCGGTTGCGCGAGCCAGGCCACCGCCTCGGCGACGTCTTGCGGCAAACCGCCCTGGCCCAGCGAACTCATGCGTCGGCCCGCTTCACGCAGGGCAAACGGAATGTGTGCGGTCATCTGGGTTTCGATAAACCCCGGCGCCACGGCGTTGATGCTGATCCCACGCTCATGCAACAGCGGCGCCCAGGCTTGGGCCAGGCCGATCAGCCCGGCCTTGCTCGCGGCGTAATTGGTTTGCCCGCGATTGCCGGCGATGCCGCTGATCGAGGCCAGCAAAATCACCCGGCCGTTGTCGCGCAGGGTGCCGGCGTCGAGCAGGGCCTTGGTCAACACTTGCGGCGCATTGAGGTTGACCGCCAGCACCGCGTCCCAGAATTCCGGGGTCATGTTGGCCAGGGTTTTGTCGCGGGTGATGCCGGCGTTATGCACCACGATGTCGACGCCGTCGGGCAAGTGTTCGATCAACTGCGCGGCGGCATCGTCGGCGCAAATATCCAGGGTGATGCTGCGCCCGCCAAGGCGTGCGGCGAGGGCTTCGAGATCGGCCTTGGCCGGTGGCACGTCGAGCAGGATCACCTCGGCGCCGTCCCGGGCCAGGGTTTCGGCAATCGAGGCGCCGATGCCGCGAGCGGCACCCGTCACCAGCGCCTTGCGCCCGGACAGTGGCCGCGTCCAGTCTTCGACCGGCGTGTCGCAGGCGTTCAAGCGAATCACTTGCCCGGAGACAAATGCGCTTTTCGGCGAGAGGAAAAACCGCAGTGGCCCTTCCAGTTGATTCTCGGCGCCTTCTCCGACGTAGATCAGCTGCAAGGTGCCACCGCTGCGCAATTCTTTGGCGAGGGAACGGCTGAACCCTTCCAGGGCCCGCTGGACGCTGGAGGCGATCGGGTCGCTCAAGGACTCCGGCGCCCGGCCCAGAATCACCAGGTGTGCACTGTGATCGAGGTTTTTCATCAGCGGCTGAAAGAACTCGCGCAGCTGTTTGAGCTGATCGGTTTGCACCAGGTGACTGGCATCGAACACCACGGCTTTGAGTTTCGGGCCGTGGCCAGGAATCCACGCGGTGGCCAGGGACGGCTCGGTGCCGTAGCTGTAGATTGCGTCGGTCAGGCGGTTGGCGAAGGCGCTGACTTTTTCTGTCAACGGTCCGCCACCCATCAGCAATGCGCCCTCGACCGGCCGCAGGCGCCCGGCCTGCCAGCGTTCCAGACGCACCGGCGACGGCAGGCCCATGGCCCCGACCAGACGATGGCCGATGGACGAATTGGCGAAGTCGATATAACGGTCTGACATGGAACGCTCTCCGGCAGCTGGGGTTCAAAGTGTGGACCATGAATGGCGATCAGTCGTTCGATCCACGAGATAAGGCCTACGCTAGAACACAGGTGATTGATGTGTAGCAGGACTTTCGGGGAAATGCAGAACCTGTGGCGAGGGAGCTTGTGTGGCGAGGGTGGCTTGCCCCCGTTCGGCTGCGAAGCAGTCGGAAAACCATCCCCTGCGGTGTATTTGATGTATCGCGATTACGGGTTTGGGGGCGCTTCGCGACCCAACGGGGGCAAGCCCCCTCGCCACAGGCCACCCGTTCCCACAGTGGATCGCATTCATATTTGAATATTTGGAAAGGAGCATTTCATGACTCAGCTGCGCCGCGTCGCGATCATTGGCGGTAACCGTATCCCTTTCGCCCGTTCCAACGGGCCGTACGCCACCGCCAGTAACCAGGCGATGCTCACCGCAGCGCTCGAAGGTTTGATCGAACGCTTCAACCTGCACGGTTTGCGCATGGGCGAAGTGGCGGCGGGGGCGGTGCTCAAGCATTCCCGGGATTTCAACCTGACCCGCGAATGCGTGCTCGGCTCGCGGCTGTCGCCGACCACCCCGGCCTACGACATCCAGCAAGCCTGCGGCACCGGTCTGGAAGCGGCGCTGCTGGTGGCCAACAAAATCGCCCTCGGTCAGATCGAGTGCGGCATTGCCGGCGGTGTCGACACCACGTCCGACGCGCCAATCGGCATCAATGAAGGCCTGCGCAAAATCCTCCTGCAAGCCAACCGCGCCAAGACCACCGGCGACAAACTGAAAACCTTTCTGCAACTGCGTCCCGGCCACCTGATCCCCGAGTTCCCGCGCAACGGCGAACCGCGCACGGGCCTGTCCATGGGCGAGCATTGCGAGTTGATGGCCCAGACCTGGAACATCCCCCGGGCCGAGCAGGACCAACTGGCCCTCGAAAGCCATCAGAAACTCGCCGCGTCCTACGCCGAAGGCTGGCACAACGACCTGATGACGCCGTTCCTCGGCCTGAACCGCGACAACAACCTGCGCCCGGACCTGACCCTGGAAAAACTCGCCTCGCTCAAACCGGCGTTCGAGAAAAGCGCCAAGGGCACCATGACCGCAGGCAACTCCACGCCGCTCACCGACGGTGCCTCGCTGGTGTTGTTGGGCAGTGAGGAATGGGCCAAGGAACGCGGCTTGCCGATCCTCGCCTATTTGCGCGATGGCGAAGCGGCGGCGGTGGATTTCGTCAACGGCGCCGAAGGCCTGCTGATGGCGCCGGTGTATGCGGTGCCGCGCTTGCTGGCGCGCAATGGCCTGACCTTGCAGGACTTCGACTACTACGAAATCCACGAAGCCTTCGCCGCGCAAGTGCTGTGCACGCTGAAAGCCTGGGAAGACCCGCAATACTGCAAAACCCGCCTCGGCCTCGACGCGCCGCTGGGCTCCATCGACCGCAGCCGCCTCAACGTCAAGGGCAGTTCACTGGCCGCCGGGCACCCGTTTGCCGCGACGGGCGGGCGCATCGTCGCCAACCTGGCGAAGTTGCTGGATGCGGCGGGCAAGGGGCGCGGGTTGATCTCGATTTGTGCGGCGGGTGGGCAGGGGGTTACGGCGATCATCGAGCGCTAAGGCCGTCGCAATCTAATGTGGGTTAGGGCTTCTGTGGCGAGGGAGCTTGCTCCCGCTGGACTGCGCAGCGGTCCCCTTAAAAGAGGGGCCGCTTCGCGACCCAGCGGGAGCAAGCTCCCTCGCCACAGGCAAGCCCCTCGCCACAAAGGTTCGCTCCACCTTGGAGGATTGTGTTTGTCAGGAGGCAAGAGTTGGCCTAACGTCGGCCCTATCTGCCGCCCCGTGTGGTGGTCAACTAATTCCGGACACCTCGATAGGTGGTTTCGACGCCATCGCCCGCTCGTAGGCAGTCGGCGGCAGATACCCCAGTTTTGAGTGCAACCGTTCGTTGTTGTAAAACCCAACGATGTACTCAGTTATGTCGCGGATAGCTTCACCATGGTTGGCATAATCACGTCGCCATACCCGCTCCATTTTCAAGCTCAGGAAGAAGCGTTCCATCACCGCGTTGTCCCAGCAGTTACCTTTACGGCTCATGCTCTGCTGCATGTTGTTTCGCGCCAGCAACGCTCTGTAACTGGCGCTCGCGTATTGGCTGCCACGGTCTGAGTGAGCTATCAGCCCTGGTGGCGGCTGGCGCTGAGCGATGGCCAACTGCATCGCGCTACACACCAGCTCTGCCGGCATGTTCGGGGCCATGGCCCAGCCCACTATCTTGCGGGAAAACAAGTCCAATACCACCGCCAGGTACAACCAGCCACTGCGGGTGCGGATGTAGGTTATGTCAGCCACCCAAGCCTTGTTTGGCGCCGTAGGGTCAAACTGACGGTTCAATATATTCTCTGCAATCGGCAAGTCATGGTTGCTATCGGTCGTGTGCACAAACTTGCGCTTCCAGGCCGAACGCAGACCGTTAGCACGCATTAAACGACGGATTTTATAAAGACCGACAGCCATACCTTTGTCGCGCAAAGCATCACGCAACGGGCGGCTACCGTAGCAGCCACCACTTGCAGCAAACGATGCCTTGAGTTGCACAACGACAGGACAGCTCTGCCGAATAGGCGCTTCAGCGCGTTTTTGGGCTTCGTAGAAGCCGGATCGACTGATGCTCAATAAACGGCAGACATACGCCACCGAATACGCCTTCTGTTGCAGCTGCCGAACCAGTCGATACGTTACTTCAGCTCGCGGGCAAAGAAGGCGGTAGCCTTTTTTAAGATGTCGTTATCCATCTTGAGCTGCCGGTTCTCTTGCTCCAACTGCCGGATGCGCTGCTGTTCAGCGGTCAACGGTTTACCGATTCCGGTTTGTCCCAGTTGCTCAGCCTCGTACTGTTGCACCCAGCGTCGAACGGCCGTCTCACCAAGATTTAAATCCCGGCAGACCTGTGGAACGGTCAACCCCTGATCCTTGATCATCTTCACGACTTGCAGCTTGAAGCTGTCGTCGAATGTTCTGCGTTTGTCGGTCATGAAAAACTCCTCGATAGATGCATTTTCCACCTATCGGGGTGTCCGGGGAAATTAGACCACTACACCGCGACACAAGGCCCCGCAATGACGTCCAACGGACAACTTTCCCTCGAACGCTCCATCCCCGCTCTCACGGCGTTGCCACGGCCCTTGTTCGCTCGCGCCGAAAGCCTCAACGCCGGCTCATGGACGCCGCCCCATCGCCACGATTGGGTGCAGTTTTCTTACGCCATCAGTGGCGTGCTCGGTGTGCACACCGCCGAGGGCAGTTTCTTCGCGCCGCCGCAGTGGGGCATCTGGATTCCCGCCGATCTCGAACACCAGGTGGTGACCTCGATGCGCGCCGAGATGCGCAGCCTGTATGTGCGACGTGAAGATTGCGCCTGGGCGGACGGGCGTTGCCGGGTGCTCGAAGTGACGCCCCTGGCCCGGGAACTGATCAAGAGTTTTTGCCTGTTGCCGGTGGAATATCCCCAGGGCGACAGCCAGGAAGCGCGGCTGGTGAATGTGTTGCTGGATCAGTTGGCGAATCTGCCGGAAGTCGAGTTCTCGCTGCCGCTGCCCCGGCATGAACGCTTGCTCGGGTTGTGCAACGAGCTGATCGAGAATCCGGAGCTGAACGTGACGTTGCACGCGTGGGCGGGGCGCTTGGGCACGTCGGAGAAAACGTTAATGCGGCTGTTTCAGCGCGAAACCGGGTTGAGCTTTCGCGGCTGGCGTCAGCGTGCGCGGCTGCTGTCGTCGCTGAGTTTGCTGGAGGAGGGCGACAGCGTGACCAATGCGGCGCTGGCTTGCGGGTATGACTCGACGTCGGCGTTTATTGCGGCGTTCAAGGGATTGTTCGGGTTTACCCCGGGGGAATTGTTTCGGCATTAATTGTGGCGAGGGAGCTTGCTCCCGCTGGAGCGCGAAGCGGTCCCAATTCGGTCAACGCGGTGTATCAGGTATTTCGCGTTTTCCGGTTTGCGACTGCTTCGCAGCCGAGCGGGAGCAAGCTCCCTCGCCACAGGTATCGGTGCGGATCAAGTCCTGAACCGACGAACCAACCCATCCAGCTCATTCGACAACCCGGCCAAACTCTGGGAATCCAGGCGTGCCGAGTTCGCCAGTTCCGCCACCAACTGCGCATCACCATGAATCTGGCTGATGTGCCGATTGATGTCTTCCGCCACCTGATGCTGTTCTTCCGCCGCGGTCGCAATCTGCGTGTTCATGTCGCGAATCACATCCACCGACTCACGAATCAGCCCGAAGCTGCTGCGCGCTTCGCCAATGCGCGTCACCGACTGCTGCGACACTTCCAGGCTCGCGTGCATCTGCTGCGTGACCTGGCTGGTGCGCTTGGCGAGGGTGCCGAGCAAACCGTCGATTTCTGCCGTGGAATCGGCCGTGCGTTTGGCCAGGGCGCGAACTTCATCCGCCACCACCGCAAACCCACGACCTTGTTCACCGGCCCGCGCCGCCTCAATCGCCGCGTTCAGCGCCAACAGGTTGGTCTGTTCGGCAATCGAGCGAATCGTCCCGAGAATCGACTGAATGTCATTGCTGTCGCGTTCCAGTTGCTGCATCGACTGCGCTGACGATTCGATTTCCTGACTCAGGCGATCGACGCTGGTCACCGCGGCATCAATCTGCTGCTGACCTTCGCGCGCCTGGCGTTGGCCACTGTCGGCCGACTCGGCGGCCTGGCTGCACGAACGGGCGACTTCGTTGGCGGTGGCGACCATTTCGTGGAACGCCGTGGACACCATGTCCACCGCCTCGCGCTGGCGCCCGGCGGCTTCGGCCATATCGCTGGAAACCCGGGTCGAGCTCTGGGAGGTGGCGAGGATTCTGTTGGCGGCGCCGCCGATGTTTTGAATCAGGTTACGGATCGCCGACAGGAACTGGTTGAACCAGCTGGCCAGTTGCGCGGTTTCGTCGCTGCCACGGATTTCCAGGTTCTTGGTCAGGTCGCCTTCGCCCTGGGCGATGCCTTCCAGACCGCTGGCCACGCTGCTGATTGGCCGCACGATGACACGGGCGAAACTGGCGCCGACGATGGCGAAGAACACCGCCAGTACCCCGGCAATGCCCGCGATCAACCAAGTTAGCTGAGTAGCGGAGCTCATCACATCGGCTTGCTTGATCAGGCCGATAAAGGTCCAGCCCAGTTGCTCCGACGGCCAGACGTTGGCCATGTAGCGCTCGCCATTCAACTCGACTTCCACCAGGCCTTTGCCGGCCTTGGCCAGTTGCGCATAGCCCTCGCCGAGGCTGCCCAGGGCCTTGAAGTTGTGCTCCGGCTGTTTCGGATCGACCAGCACGGTGCCGCTGTTTTCCAGCAGCATCAGGTAGCCGGTTTCGCCGAGTTTGATCTGTTTGACGATTTCGGTGAGCTGCTTGAGCGTCACGTCGATGCTGACCACGCCGCCGTTGCTGCCCAACTTGTTATCGATGGTGCGCACGGTGCTGACGTACGTCGCGTCGTCCTGGGCCCAATAGTAGGCCTCGGTGCGGAACGGCTTGCCGGGCTTGGCCTGCGCAGCCTTGTACCAGGGGCGCTGGCGCGGGTCGTAATTGTTCAGTTTTGCGTCATCCGGCCAGGACACATAACCGCCGGCGGCGGTGCCGACGATGGCATACGCGTAGGACGGATGGCTGTTGCCCAGGTCCTGGAGGAACGCGAAGACCTTTTTGTCCATCTCGCCCTGGGGAATGGACTCGGCGTTGGCGGCCATGTAGGTCTTGAGGCTGTCGTCGGTGTTCTTGATCAGCGGTTGCGACGCCAGGTAATCGACGTTCTGGCTGATGCCGTCGAAGAACAGCTGCATGGCATTGCTGACCTGGCGAATCTCGCGGCCGCTACCGTCGACGAAATCGTCTTTGGCCTCGCTGCGCAAGTTCAGCACGACCAGGGTGGCGACCAGCACCACCGGCAAGCAGGCGATGATTGCAAACGCCCAAGTCAACTTCTGTTTGATGTTCATCCGCGCTCCAGATTTTCTTGTTGGCCCACGCAGTGCAGATGACTCGCGGATTATTGGCAGCCGAAAACGGTGTAGAGGGACTCGGTTCCTTGAGTACGGCCTCGTCTTTTTGGTCAGGACGATTGTCGGACAAATCCTTTTCTCTCTGAGGACTTCGGCCGAAAAAAGGGGAAATTGAGGCTCCTTGAGAAAAATCCGACAAATAGAAGGAATACGGATGTCAGCTTCTGTCGTAAATGCCCTTGCATCCCTTCGCCAACAAGTGCCGGCGGCTCGGCTATGATCTCCAACGGTCGTTGAGCGGCGGCGGATTTGCCGGAAAAATCCGGCACATTGTGTGCATCTGCAATGTTCATAGGTCGGCAACCCCTCCCCGAGGCGCGAGGATTGCCGTATAACGAATGACTTTCGCGTGTTTGGTAATAAAGGACCCACAATAAAAGCTGATGAAGACTCCAAAACGCATTGAACCCCTGATCGAGGACGGTCTGGTCGACGAGGTGCTGCGCCCACTCATGAGTGGTAAAGAAGCAGCTGTTTATGTGGTGCGCTGCGGTAACGAGCTACGTTGCGCGAAGGTCTACAAGGAGGCGAATAAACGCAGTTTCCGCCAGGCGGCCGAGTATCAGGAAGGCCGCAAGGTACGCAACAGCCGACAGGCTCGGGCGATGGCCAAGGGCTCCAAGTTCGGCAAGAAAGAAACCGAGGACGCCTGGCAGAACGCCGAAGTGGCGGCCCTGTTTCGTCTGGCCGGTGCCGGTGTGCGGGTGCCCAAGCCGTATGACTTCCTCGAAGGCGTACTGCTGATGGAGTTGGTGGCCGACGAATACGGCGATGCCGCGCCGCGTCTGAACGACGTGGTGCTGGAACCGGACCAGGCCCGTGAATACCACACGTTCCTGATCTCGCAGATCGTGCTGATGTTGTGTACCGGTCTGGTGCACGGCGACCTCTCGGAGTTCAACGTGCTGTTGACCCCGACCGGCCCGGTGATCATCGACCTGCCTCAGGCAGTGGACGCGGCGGGTAACAACCACGCGTTCACCATGCTGGAGCGGGACGTGGGCAACATGGCCTCTTACTTCGGGCGGTTTGCGCCGGAGTTGAAGAAGACCAAGTACGCCAAGGAAATGTGGGCCCTGTACGAAGCCGGCACCTTGCACCCGGCGAGCATCTTGACCGGCGAGTTCGATGAACCGGAAGAGCTGGCCGATGTGGGCGGCGTCATCCGCGAAATCGAGGCGGCACGCCTGGATGAAGAGCGCAAGCAAGCGGTGCGCGCGGCTGACGACGCGCCACCGGGCAAAACCGAAGAGCCGCCTCCACCCTGGATGCAGTGATCGGTTAACAAAAAACCCGGCTTAAGCCGGGTTTTTTGTGGGACTGTGTTTTTGAGACCGTGGCGTCTGCATCGCGGGCAAGCCTTGCTCCTACAGGGTTAGGCGTCGTATGGGATATCCCGGTCTGCGCAAACCCGGAGCAAGGCTTGCCCGCGATGGCGTCAAACCAGACAAACACATATCGTGTCGTCGACGCCAACACACTCAAGGATTGAATGTGAACTCCACCCGCAACGCCCACCTGATCATCACAGCCCGCCTGATCTCCGACTTCGGCGCGTTCCTCAACATGGTCGCCCTGGCCACTTACGTCTATGTCCTGAGCAACAGCGCCATGAGCGTGGCGATTTTCCTCGCCAGCCGCGTGGCCGGAGGGATTTTTGCCAGTTTGATTGGCACTCCGTTCTACCGTCGCGTGGCCGGCCGCCTGCCGCTGATTGCCTTCGATTTGTTGCGCGCCGGGGTGCTCGGTTTGCTGCTGATTCTGCCGGTGACCCAGCAAGCGTTGCTGCTGCCGGTGATCGCCTTCGGCCTGGGCTTTGGCAATTCGATGTTCGCCATCGGCCTCAACAGCCAGTTGCCGAACCTGATCGATCGTGAACACTTGCTCAAGACCAACGCCTGGATCACCTCGGCGGCGTCGATTGCCATGGTCGGTGGCAGTCTGGTGGCGGGGCTGGTCGTTGCGGCGTTTGGCTTTGAAGCGGTGTTTGCGCTGAACGTGGTCACGTATCTGCTGGCGGCGTTGTTGATTGTGCCGTTGCGGTTTCGCGCGGCCGCCACGAGCACTGAATCAAAAAGCGAGCGCGGGGAATGGTCGGCGTTGCTGCAAGGCCTGCGCAGCGCTCCGGTATTGGCGGCGATGCTCGCGGTGGCCATGGCGGATACCTTGGGCAGTGCGGCGCATAACGTCGGTTTACCGATCATCTCGCGGCGGCTGACGCCGGAATCGGCCAGCACCACGCTGGGCCTGATGCTGGCGGTGTGGGCCAGCGGCAAACTGATCGGTGCGCGGATCGCCAGTCGCCTCAAGGGCTCGGACAACATCAACCTGGAGCGGCGCTTTTTCTACGGCGTGCTGTTGATGTCCTGCGGCTTCATCCTGATGTTCCAGCAGCAGACGCTCGTCGGTTTGCTGCTGTTCTCATTGCCGGCCGGACTGGGCGACGGGTTTTCCGAAGTCGGTTTGATGTCGCGCCTGCAACGGGAGCCGGAGCACCTGCGCCTGCCGATCTTCAGCTTCCTGACCTTGCTGCAAATGACCGGGTTCGGCATCGGCATGCTGATCGCCGCGCCGTTCTACGCCTGGTGGACGCCGGGTGCGGTGGTGGCATTGTTCCACGGCATTCCCCTCACCACGTTGCTGGTGGTGAAGGGGGTGTCCGTCAGGCGCGGGCAGGTTCGGCGCAGCAACCCGACGCCAGCTCCTTGAGGATCGGGCAGTCGGGGCGGTGGTCGCCGTGGCAGTGCTCGACCAGGTCCTGCAAGGTGTCGCGCAACTGGCCGAGTTCGCGGATCTTCTGGTTCAGCTCGTCGATGTGCTGACGGGCCAGGGCCTTCACGTCGGCGCTGGCGCGCTGGCGGTCCTGCCACAGGGTCAGCAACTTGCCGACCTCTTCCAGGGAAAAGCCCAGGTCCCGGGAGCGCTTGATAAACGCCAGCGTATGCAGGTCGTCATCGCCGTACACCCGGTAGCCGCTGTCGGTGCGATGGGCCGCCTTGAGCAGGCCGATGGACTCGTAATAACGAATCATCTTCGCGCTCAGGCCACTGTGGCGGGCCGCTTGGCCGATGTTCATCGGTTGTCCTCCAGATCCTTGGGTTTCCAGGTTTTCAACAGTAGCGCATTGCTCACCACGCTGACGCTCGACAACGCCATGGCCGCGCCGGCCAGTACCGGGTTGAGGAAGCCGAACGCCGCCAGCGGAATGCCGATCAGGTTATAGACGAAGGCCCAGAACAGGTTCTGGCGGATCTTCGCGTAGGTCTTGCGGCTGATCTCCAGCGCCGCCGGCACCAGCCGTGGATCACCGCGCATCAGGGTGATCCCGGCAGCGTGCATCGCCACGTCGGTGCCGCCGCCCATGGCGATGCCGATGTCCGCCGCCGCCAGGGCCGGGGCGTCGTTGATGCCGTCGCCGACCATCGCCACCACGCCGGTTTTCTTCAGCTCGGCGACGGTGGCGGCTTTGTCCGCCGGCAGGACTTCGGCGTGAACATCGGTGATGCCCAGTGCCTCGGCGACGACTTTGGCGCTGCCCCGGTTGTCGCCGGTCAGCAGGTGGCTACTGATGTTGCGCGCGTTGAGTTGCTGCACCGCTTGCAGGGCGCCAGGTTTGAGGGTGTCGCCGAAGGCGAACAGGCCGAGGACCCGGGGTTCGGGGCTTTGCTCGATCAGCCAGGACAGGGTCCGGCCTTCGGTTTCCCAGGCTTTTGCGGAGTCGGCGAGTACCCCGGCGTTCAACGCGCTTTCTTCCAACAGACGTCGATTGCCCAGCGCCAGCCGACGACCGTCGAGCGTTCCGGCAATGCCGCGTCCGGTCAGGGACTGGCTGTCGCTGACATCCGCCACGTCCAACCTGCGCTCAGCACAGGCATCCAGCACAGCCTTGGCCAAAGGATGTTCGCTGCCCCGTTGCAGCGCGCCAGCCCTTTGCAGCAGGGCGGCTTCGTCACCGTCGAGCGCACTCAAATGCGCAATGCGCGGAGCGCCAGAGGTCAGGGTGCCAGTCTTGTCGAACACCACGGCGCTGACTTCATGGGCGCGTTCCAGCGCTTCGGCGTCCTTGATCAAAATCCCGTAGCGCGCCGCCACGCCAGTGCCGGCCATGATCGCGGTCGGCGTGGCCAGGCCCAGGGCGCAAGGGCAGGCGATCACCAGCACGGCGACGGCATTGATCAGCGCGGTTTCAATCGGCGCGCCGTATAGCCACCAACCGATCAACGTCGCCAGGGCCAACACCAAAACGGTCGGCACGAACACCTGGCTGACTTTATCCACCAGTTTCTGGATCGGCGCTTTCGCGGCCTGGGCGTCTTCCACCAGACGAATGATGCGGGCGAGCACGGTTTCTGCGCCGAGGGCCAGGGTGCGCACCAGCAAGCGGCCTTCGCCGTTGATTGCGCCGCCGGTGACTTTGTCGCCGGGTTGTTTCGGCACCGGCAGGCTTTCGCCGCTGATCAGCGCTTCGTCGGCGTGGCTCTGGCCTTCGACCACTTCGCCGTCCACCGGGAAACGCTCGCCGGGTTTGACCATCACCAGGTCATTCAGGCGCAAGGCGCTGATGGCGACGTCTTGTTCGCGCCCATCGATCACCTGAATCGCCCGTTCCGGACGCAAGGCTTCGAGGGCGCGGATGGCGCTGGCAGTCTGGCGCTTGGCGCGGCTTTCCAGGTATTTGCCCAGCAGCACCAGCGCAATCACCACTGCCGACGCTTCGAAATACAGATGCGGCATGCGCCCGGCGGCAGTCGCCCATTCATAAAGACTCAAGCCATAACCGGCGCTGGTGCCCAGCGCGACGAGCAAATCCATGTTGCCAGCCCCAGCGCGCACGGCTTTCCAGGCTGCAACGTAAAAACGTGCGCCGAAGATGAACTGCACCGGCGTGGCCAACGCAAATTGCGCCCAGGCCGGGAGCATCCAGTGCACGCCGAAGGGTTGCAGCAGCATCGGCAACACCAGCGGCAAGGCGAGGGCGATGGCCGCAAGCAGGATCCAGCGCTCGCGTTTGAGGCGGATGTGTTGATTGTCGGTGGGGTGTTCGATTTCAAAGACGCTGGCGTTGTAGCCAGCCTTGGTCACGGCGGCGATCAGGGTTTGTGGATCGATCTGGCCGAGCAATTCGAGGTGGGCACGTTCATTGGCCAGGTTGACGCTGGCGCTTTTCACCCCCGGCACCTTGGTCAGGGCGCGTTCGACCCGACCTACGCAGGAGGCGCAAGTCATGCCGTCGATGCTCAATTCCAGACTGTGCTGTGGCACGCTGTAACCGGCTTGCTGCACCGCGTCCATCAACGCCGGCAAGCTGTCGCTGGGGGCCTGGACACGTGCCTGCTCGGTGGCGAGGTTGACGCTGACGGCGCTGGCGCCGATGACTTTGCTCAAGGCACGCTCGACACGCCCGGCGCAACTGGCGCAGGTCATGCCGGCAATCGGCAGATCGAAAGTGGTGGATTCGGACATCGGTCACGCTCCCTGTAGAAAGTGCCTACAGGATCAACCTTGCCATGCGGGCAAGGTCAAGCGCCATGTCGCAGATCAATGGATCGCCGCATGACCGCCTGATCGTTCCCACGCTGTGCGTGGGAATGCCTCAACGGACGCTCCGCGTTCGGCCTTTTGGGACGCGGAGCGTCCCGGGCTGCATTCCCAATCCGTAGCGTGGGAACGATCGGTCGATCAGGTGGTGATCAGTATTCGAGGGCGGCGGGTTTCAGGGACATCCCTTCCTGCGTCATCGCAATCCGGAACTTCAACACGTCCCCGGCCTTGATCGTGATGTTTTGCGAGCCCGGCGCCAGCACCCCTGCGTTGCAGCCCGGCGCCTGGCCCGGCAGCAGTTTCAGGCGCAGGGACACATTGCCCGGCGGCAGGTTGAATGAGGTGCTTTGTTCCTGAAACAGCCGCGCCGACAGTTGATCCTGGATGTACACGCCGATCTCGCAATTGGTCGCGACTTCCAGGCGCTCGCGGGAAATGATCAGTACGCCGTAATCCTCGCCGGCGGCATTGGCCGAGGGCAGGGCGGCGAAAAGGCTGAGGAAGCCAAACAGGCTGAGAGCTGACCAGCGCATGGCTGAATCTCCTGAGGTCGGGTCATTGATGACGCAGCTTGGCCGAGCGCGACGCCGAATGCCAGCCCGGCAGTTTGTTTCAGAACTTGACCTTGCCATGGTGGCAAGCTCAAGACTGCCCGCAACCTCACTAAAGGAGTTACACCATGCAAGTATTCAACGTTCAAGGCATGTCCTGCGGTCACTGCGTCAAGAACATCACCCAAGCCCTGCTAGCCAAGGACCCGGCGGCCAGTGTGCGGGTGGATCTGGCGGCGAAGGAAGTTGGCGTCGAAAGCGCATTGACGGCCGAGCAAGTCATCGCCGCCATCACCGAAGAAGGCTACGACGCCAAAGTCGCCTGACACACCGCGCCTCTGCTTTTGTAGGAGCAAAGCTTGCTCGCGAAGAGGCCGGCACATCCAACGTTGATATCGCCTGACACGCCGCGCCTCTGCTCCTGCTTCTGCTTCTGCTCCTGCTTCTGTAGGAGCAAAGCTTGCTCGCGAAGAGGCCGGTACATCCAACATCAATGTCGGCTGACACTCCGCTTTCGCGAGCAAGCTTTGCTCCTACAGAAGCGGAAGCAGAGGCGCGGTGTATCAGGGGGCATCGATGCGAATGTGCCGGCGTCTTCGCGAGCAAGCCTTGCTCCTACGGAAGCGAATGCGTGTTTATCCGTCGGTTTTTAATAGTTAGCGACCTATCGGATTGTCCAAGGCGTCCCCACGCGGCTAGACTGTCGAGCCTGCCGACCCACGCCCAATGGATGCCTGATGAACTTCCGTACCATTCTGATTCTTGGCGCCCTGACCGCTTTCGGTCCGCTGGCGATCGATTTCTACTTGCCGGCGTTCCCGGCGATCGCACAGTCATTCGGCACCGACGAAAAACACGTGCAAATGACCCTCGCCGCGTATTTCCTCGGCTTGTCCATTGGTCAACTGCTCTACGGCCCGGTGGCGGATCGGTTCGGGCGGCGCATTCCGTTGCTCACTGGCGTTGGCTTGTTCACCGCAGCCTCTCTTGCCTGTGCCTTCGCGCCGAACCTGGAATGGCTGATGGGCGCACGCTTCATCCAGGCGCTGGGCGGTTGCGCGGGGATGGTGATTTCCCGGGCGGTGGTCAGTGATAAATGCGATGCGGTGGGTTCGGCAAAAGTCTTCTCGCAACTGATGCTGGTGATGGGCCTGGCGCCGATCCTGGCTCCGATGCTGGGTGGGCTGTTGGTCAACACCACGGGCTGGCAGTCGATCTTCCTCGTGCTGACCGGGTTCAGCGCCCTGGCCGCACTGGCCGTGGCCCTCGGTTTGCCGGAAAGCCTGCCGGACTACGTGCCGCGCCAACCATTGAAAGGCGCATTGCGTCAGTACGGCCGGTTGCTGGCCGATCCGGTCTACCTCGGCCACGCCCTGACCGGCGGTCTGGCTGTCGCCGGGATGTTTGCCTACATCGCCGGTTCGCCGTTTGTCTTCATCAAGCTGTATGGCGTGCCGGCCGAACATTTCGGCTGGCTGTTCGGTACCAACGCGGCGGGCTTCATCCTAGTGGCGCAGGTCAACGCGCGACTGCTGGCCAAGCGTGGGCCGGCGTTCCTGTTGGCACGCACCGTGTGGATTTACCTGGGCGCGGGCCTGACATTGCTGGCGGTCAGCTCGATGCACACCGAACAGCTATGGCCACTGCTGATTCCATTGTTTGTCTGCATCGCCAGCCTCGGTTGCATCCTGCCCAACGCCTCGGCCTGCGCCATGAACGGGCAGGGCGCCCGCGCCGGCAGTGCGTCGGCACTGCTCGGGTGCCTGCAATTCAGCATCGCCGCCGGGGCGGCATCACTGGTGGGTTTCTTGCACGATGGCAGCGCCATGCCGATGGCCATGGTCATCAGCCTGTGCGGAGTTCTGGTGGTGAGCGTGGCGATGCTCACCCGGCGTTTGCAAAATGCCCGGGCACTGGCCCAAGCCGAAGTGTGAGTGCGGACTCAGCCAGCGGCACGCTGCTGGCGGTCGGGGATTTGATGAGGGGCGAGTAGCCGCGCTTCCAGGGTTCGGGTGAAGGCGCGCGCTTCGGCTTCGCTGCGGAAGGTGACGGCGTGTTGGTCCAGACGGACTTGCCACTGGGATGTTGCCACTTCTTTTATCAGGATCTTCATTGCTGACCTCCTTAAGTAAAAGACTGTGTCGCAGAGGTTTCGATTGTAGACCCGAATACGATCGCAATTATGACAACGGTCAACTCTCTGACTGACGGTGCAAGACTGCTTTTGTAGGAGCAAGGCTTGCCCGCGATGGCGATTCAGAGGGCGCCATCGCGGGCAAGCCATGCTCCTGCGCAAATGTTTAGAAACCTTCTAATACAATTTTGCCCTTGGACTTGCCGCTCTCCAGCAGTTCATGGGCGCGACGCAGGTTCTGCGCATTAATGGTGCCGAAGTGCTCGCCCACCGTGGTCTTCAGGGTGCCGGCGTCGATCAGCTCCGCGACGCGGTTGAGCAGTTTGTGTTGCTCGATCATGTCCGTGGTCTCGAACAGCGAGCGGGTGTACATGAACTCCCAGTGCAACGAAAGGCTCTTGCGCTTGAGCTTGGTCACGTCCAGCGCTTTCGGATCATCGATCAGCGCCAATTTGCCTTGAGGCGCCAGGGCCTCGACCAGTTGATCCAGATGCGCATCGGTCTGGGTCAGACTGGCAACGTGGGTCACCTGCGCAACGCCCGCACGCTTGAGTGCTTCGCTCAAAGGCTGGCTGTGATCAATCACCAGGTCGGCGCCCAACTCACTTACCCAACTCTGGGTTTGCGGACGGGAAGCGGTGCCGATGACTTTCAGCCCGGTGAGCTGATGGGCCAGTTGAGTCAGGATCGAACCCACACCGCCGGCAGCCCCCACGATCAGCAAACTCTGACCTTCATCGGTGTTGCCTTCGCGCACTTGCAGGCGTTCAAAGAGCAATTCCCACGCGGTGATCGCGGTCAGGGGCAGTGCCGCCGCTTCGGCAAAGCCGAGGGTTTTCGGCATGTGCCCGACGATCCGCTCGTCCACCACATGCAACTCGCTGTTGCCACCAGCACGGGCGATGGAGCCGGCGTAAAACACTTTGTCGCCGGCCTTGAACAGCGTCACGTCGCTGCCCACTGCCTTGACCACACCGGCCACGTCCCAGCCCAGCACTTTGGCCGCGCCTTCTTCAGGCTGGACGTTCTGCCGGACCTTGGCGTCCACCGGGTTGACGGAGATGGCTTTGACTTCCACCAGCAGGTCGCGCGGGCCGGCGACCGGTTCGGGCAGTTCGATGTCTTGCAGGGAGTTGGCGTCGCTGATCGGCAGGGAGGCGTAGTAGGCAATGGCTTTCATCAAGAAGGGCTCCAGAGGTAATAAAGGAAGGAATCAGGCGAGGGTGCGCAGGCGCTTGAGCTCGAAGTGTTCGAGAAAGTCCCCGGCCCTGGCGCGGAAGTTCTGGACGTGGGCGCTGGCGTCGTGGGCTTGCAGGGCCTCGTCGCTACTCCATTGTTCGATCATGTAGAAGCCCAGCGGGTTGGCCAGGTCCTGGTGCAAATCGTATTGACCGCAACCGGCCTCGGCGCGAGTCGGCTCGATGAGTGCCCGCAGGTGCTGTTCGAGAGCGTCTTGCTGGCCGGGTTTGGCGATGAGGGTGGCGATGGCGGTAAAAGGCTGGGACATGTTCGACTCCTGACGCTGAGTGATTTTCGATGGGGCAGATGATTGGCTATTTCCCGGCAAGATAAAACCCGCTAAAAGAGCAGTCTCTTTCAATATTATTTTGATAATCGGGGCTGAAGATGCTGCGTTTCGACGACTTGCAGTTGTTTGTCCGGGCGGCGGACCTGGGTAGCCTGTCGGCGGCGGCACGGGTGATGGACATGTCGGCGGCGGTGGCCAGTGCGGCGCTCAAGCGTATCGAACAGCAACTCGGCGCCCGATTGCTGGCCCGTTCCACTCGCAGCTTGCGCCTGACTGCCGAAGGCGAAGGCTTTCTGGAATACGCCCGGGCGGCCCTGAGCAATCTGGACGAGGGCCGACGGTTGTTGGCCAGCGGTCAGGATCAGGTCAGCGGTGTGTTGCAACTGTCGGCGCCTTCGGATTTCGGGCGCAACCTGCTGCTGCCGTGGCTGGATGAGTTCCAGCGCGAGCACCCGAAGCTGACCGTGCGTTTGTTGCTGGGCGATCGCATCGCCGACCTGTTTCGCCAACCGGTGGACATCGCCCTGCGCTACGGCGAACCGGAAGACTCGAGCCTGGTGGCGCTGCCCATCGCCCCGCAGAACCGTCGCGTGCTCTGTGCGTCGCCCGCTTACCTGGCCCGGCACGGCGAGCCCCGCCAGCTGGAGCAACTGGCGCAGCACAATTGCTTGCTGTTCATGCTCGGCAGCCGGGTGCATGACCGCTGGAGTTTCCATGATGGCAAGCGCGAAGTCGGGCTGACGGTCAGTGGCGACCGCTTCAGCGATGACGCCGACGTGGTGCGCCTGTGGGCGGTGGCGGGGGCCGGGATCGCCTACAAGTCCTGGCTCGATGTGGGGGCCGATGTGTTGGCCGGTCGCTTGAAAGTGCTGTTGCCGGAGTTGCTGTGTGAGCGCGCACCGCTGAATTTGCTGTGCGCCCATCGCGCGCAATTGAGTAAGCCGGTGAACCTTTTGCGGGAAATGCTTGCCAGCCGATGCGCACAGTTGAGTAGTCAATTTCCAGTGTTACCGGGGGCTGATCATTAGTCGCAGGTAAATAGCGAAATTTCTGTCAGGAACTATCACCACCCACGAACTCCCAAGGGCAGGATCCGACGGTCAACCCGCTTATACTAGCGCCGCCTCATACCTGCACCGTCGAACCGGCCCGGACGCGTTCACCTTGCAGTCGTCCTTGCCCGGGAGTCGGCCCGGGTGGTTCGACAGAACGCGTTGTGTGGGTGGCGTGCCTGACTCGGTCCAAGACAGTTTTGCGTCTTGGCCGACGACACATTACTGGTCAAGATGTCTCTGAGCAGTAGACGAAACGATTCAACAGGGAGTGAATACATGGAACATGCACCTTGCATCAGCCAGATCGCCACGTTGCTGGCTGACCCCAAGCGCAGCGCAATGATGTGGGCCTTGATGGATGGCTCGGCGCGGCATACCGAAGAGCTGGCCCTGGCAGCCGGGCTGTCGCCGTCTTCGGCCAGTGCACACCTGGGGCGTTTGTCCGCCGGAGGTCTGTTGAAAGTCGAAGAGCGCGGGCGAAAAAGGTTCTTCCGCCTGGCCGCGCCCGAAATCGGCGCCGCGGTAGAGGCCCTGGCCAGTGCGACCCTGGCCAGCAAGCCGCGGGATATTCCGGAGACGATCAAACGCGGCAACCCTCTGGGCAAGCGCCAGCCTGCACCGTCGTCGCTGTTGCAGGCGCGGCTGTGCGATGACCATCTGGGTGGCACGCTGGCGGCGGACCTGTATCAGCGTTTGCTGGATGCCGGCTGGATCGAGCAGTTCGATCAGCGCGTCGTCGTCACCTATAAAGGCTCTACACAACTGGCCAACCGAGGGGTGTTCATCCAGGCCCTGGCCCACCGCAACGGGCAAGTCGCCTGTGCCTGCCCTGACTGGAGTGAACGCCGTCCGCACCTGGGCGGCTCACTGGGCGCGGCGTTGTTGCAGTTGTTCATGCAGTCCGGCTGGCTGACGCTGCCCAATGATTCGCGGGCCTTGCAGATCACTGCGGCCGGGCAACGTGAAGTTCACCGTTTTGCCAAGGAGTCCGAGCTGGAAATGGCGTTGTAGACACCTCGGGACCGACGTCTGAGGTGTCGGGCGTCGTTCAGGGTTGCGGGCAGGTCGCATCCAGCAATAACCCCCAGCCGCTATCGCGCACACTCGATCCGGGGACTTTCGGATGGGGGGACGTGGCATGGAAATACCAGGATTCAGCGCGGCAGAACGCTTGGAACGGCTGCCCATCAGCGGCTATCACCGCATTATTTTCATCATTATTGCCTTGGCGTTTTTCTTCGACTCCATGGACCTGGCGATGATGACGTTCCTGCTCGGCTCGATCAAAACCGAGTTCGGCCTGAGCAGCGCCCAGGCCGGGTTGCTGGCCAGTTCGAGCTTCTTTGGCATGGTGCTGGGGGCATCGCTGTCCGGCATGCTGGCCGACCGTTTCGGGCGCAAACCGGTGTTCCAGTGGAGCATCGTGTTGTGGGGCCTCGCCAGTTACCTGTGCTCCACCGCGCAGACGGTGGAAACCCTGACGCTGTTCCGCATCCTCCTGGGGATCGGCATGGGCATGGAGTTTCCCATCGCTCAGTCGATGCTCTCGGAGCTGATTCCGGCCAAGGGCCGTGGGCGCTATATCGCGTTGATGGACGGATTCTGGCCGCTGGGTTTCGTCGCCGCCGGGGTGCTGTCATATTTCCTGTTGCCGGTGATTGGCTGGCGCGACATCTTCCTGGTGTTGGCGGTGCCGGCGGTGTTTGTCCTGGCGATTCGTTTCTTCATTCCCGAGTCACCGCGCTGGCTCGAACAGGCCGGCAAGCATGCGGCGGCGGACAAGGTCTTGTTGGGTATCGAAGATCGGGTCCGCAGGTCCTTGGGACGTTCTGATCTTCCCTCGCCGATCCGCTTGCCCCGAGTGGCAAGCACGCCGGGGACTTTCTTTTCCGCGTTGCAGCAGATCTGGTCGCCGCTGTACCGCCAGCGCACGATGATGATCTGGAGCGTCTGGTTCTTCGCTTTGCTCGGCTTCTACGGCTTGACCTCGTGGCTCAGCGCCTTGTTGCAACAGTCGGGTTTTGCCGTGACCCAGTCGGTGTATTACACGGTGCTGATTTCCCTCGGCGGGATTCCCGGTTTCCTCATGGCCGCCTGGCTGGTGGAACGCTGGGGACGTAAACCGGTGTGCATTGTGACGTTGCTGGGCGGTGGGGTAATGGCGTTTCTCTACGGCCAGAGCGCGGTGTTTGGCGGCAACGTCGCCCTGCTGATCACCTCGGGTCTGCTGATGCAATTCTTCCTGTTCGGCATGTGGGCCGTGCTCTACACCTACACCCCGGAGCTGTACCCGACCTCGGCGCGAGCCACGGGCTCGGGGTTTGCCTCGGCGATCGGGCGCGTCGGTTCGTTGCTCGGGCCGTTGGTGACCGGGCTGGTGTTCCCGATTACCGGGCAGGGCGGAGTGTTCGCCTTGGGGGCGATGTGCTTTGCGATTGCGGCGGCGGTGGTGTGGATGTTCGGGATGGAGACGCGGGGCAAGACGTTGGAGGAGTTGAGCGAGGCGGTTACTTGAAGATCGTTCCCACGCTTTGCGTGGGAATGCCTCAATGGACGCTCTGCGTCCGCTTTTGGGACGCGGAGCGTCCCGGGCTGCATTCCCACGCGGAGCGTGGGAACGATCATTGCGGCAAGCTTACGGTTTGACCAGTCGAGCATCCAGGCTGTTCTGGGCCAAGCGCTTGGCCTGGTCCTGGGTCATGCCCAGATCGGTGTACAGCGCATGGAAGTTCTCTGTGACATAACCGCCGAAGTACGCCGGGTCATCGGAGTTCACCGTCACTTTCACCCCGCGTTCAAGCATGTCGAGGATGTTGTGCTGGGACATGTGATCGAACACGCAAAGCTTGGTGTTCGACAACGGGCACACGGTCAGCGGGATCTGCTCGTCGATGATCCGCTGCATCAGGCGCTCGTCTTCGATGGCGCGCACGCCATGGTCGATACGCTGGATTTTCAGCAGGTCGATGGCTTCCCAGATGTACTCCGGCGGGCCTTCTTCACCAGCGTGGGCGACGGTCAGGAAGCCTTCGTGGCGAGCACGATCAAACACGCGCTGAAACTTGCTCGGCGGGTGACCCATCTCCGAACTGTCCAGGCCCACGGCCACAAACGCATCGCGGAACGGCAGCGCCTGGTCGAGGGTTTTCTGTGCTTCGTCTTCGCTCAAGTGACGCAGGAAGCTCAGGATCAAACCGCTGGTGATACCCAGTTGCTGCTCGCCATCTTTCAGCGCAGCCGCGATGCCGTTGAGCACCACTTCGAACGGCACGCCACGATCGGTGTGGGTCTGCGGGTCGAAGAACGGTTCGGTGTGAATCACGTTCTGCGCCTTGCAACGCAACAGGTAGGCCCAGGTCAGGTCGTAGAAATCCTGGGAGGTGCGCAGCACATCGGCACCCTTGTAGTACAGGTCGAGAAACTCCTGCAGGTTGTTGAAGGCGTAGGCCTTGCGCAGGGTTTCGACGTCGTCCCAAGGCAGGGCGATCTTGTTGCGTTCGGCCAGGGCGAACAGCAGCTCAGGCTCCAGCGAGCCTTCCAGGTGCAAGTGCAGTTCTGCCTTGGGCAGGGCATTCAGCCAGTCGTACATGTTCGAATTCTCATCAGGTGCAATGACGGCATTCTACAGATGCTCGCTGCAACAATTGGTAAAACCTGACCAGACGGTTGATCAAACCGCTTCCTGTTCCCGGCGATAGGCGTAGGTATCGGCGAAGCGTGATAGCAGGAATTCAGCGCAGGTGGTGGCCGGATATTTCGCCGGATGCGATTCATCCTGGCAACCGGGCAGGCATTCGATGGGTGTGTCGGGATGCGGTTCGGCGAAGAACGGCATGGAGTAGCGGTCCACACCCAGCGGACTGATCACCCGGTGCGGTGTCGACAGGTAACGATCGTTGCTCCAGCGCGCCATCATGTCGCCGAGGTTCACCACGAACGTGCCTTCGATCGGCGGCGCGTCTATCCATTGACCTTTGACGTTGCGCACTTGCAGGCCACCGGCGGCGTCCTGGTAGAGCAGGGTGATGCAGCCGTAATCGGTGTGGGCGCCGGCGCCTTGTTGCTCTTCGGAACTGGCGGTGTGGCGCGGCGGGTAGTGAATCATCCGCAGCACGCTGACCGGCTCGTTAAAGCGTGTGTCGAAGAAGTCCCGTTCAATGCCGAGCGCCATCGTCATGGCGCGCAACAGGGTTTGGGCGAGGGCCTGCATGTCGAGGTAGTGCTGCTCCATCAGCGCTGGCCAACCGGGCATCGAGGGATGGCGATTGGGGCCGCGCAGCGGTTTTTCTGCCAGCACTTGCGGGTGATCGGCGGGCAGGTGCAGGCCCATGTCGAAGGTTTCTTTCAGGTCGCTGGGTTTGCTTGGGTCCAGTTGCTCGGTGGCGATGGCGCCGTAGCCGCGATGGTGTCGGGTCTGGGTGATGTCGATCTTGAGTTTTTCGGCGGCGGGCAGGGCGAAGAAACGTTGGGCGTGGTCGAGCACGGCGTCGATGCGGGCGGCGCTGATCGGATGACCCTTGATGTAGAAGAAGCCCCAATTGCGGCAGGCGTGGTCGATTTGGGTGGCGACGGATTGCCAGGCATCCTGGTCGTCGGTGTAGAGCGGGGCGATGTCGATGATCGGGAGCTGATTCATGTGGCGCTATCTCGGTTAATGATCGTTCCCACGCTCCACGTGGGAATGCCTCATGGGACGCTCCGCGTTCCAAGGGGACGCGGAGCGTCCCGGGCTGCATTCCCACGCGGAGCGTGGGAACGATCTGCAGAAGGGAATTACTTCGGAATGTCGGCCTTCATGCCTTCCACGTAATAATTCATCGACGCCAATTCCGCATTGCTCGCCGTTGCCCCCGCCGCAATTTTCTCGACACCGGCCTGGTCCTTGATCGGCCCGGTAAACGGATGCAGCGCACCGCTCTTGATATCGGCAATGATCTGCTCGGCCTCGGCTTTCACCGGCGCCGGCACCAGGTCGCTGATCGGCAGTTCAACCGTACCTTCCTTCAAACCACCCCAGTAATCCTGGGATTTCCAGGTGTGGTCGAGCACGCTCTGGGTCGCTTGAATGTAGTGCGGGCCCCAGTCGTTGACGATGGAGGTCAGCACCGCTTTCGGCCCGAAGTGCGCCATGTCCGAAGCGTAGCCCACGGCATACACGCCGCGACGTTCGGCGGCCTGGATCGGCGCCGGGCTGTCGGTGTGCTGGAACACCACGTCCACGCCCTGGTCGATCAGCGCGTTGGCGGCATCCGCCTCTTTACCCGGATCGAACCACGAGTTGACCCACACCACCTTGATCTCGGTGCCGGGGTTGTACTTGTTCAGGGCCAGTTGAATGGCGTTGATGTCGCGGATCACTTCCGGGATCGGGAACGAGGCGACGTAACCGATCTTCTTGGTCTTGGTCATCTTCGCCGCGAGGAAACCTCCTACATAGCGTCCCTCATAGGTGCGCGCCAGGTAGGTGCCGAGGTTTTTGTCCTGCTTGTAGCCGGTGGCGTGTTCGAAAGTGACCTTTGGGAATTGCTTGGCGACTTTCAGGGTCGGGTTCATGTAGCCGAAGGAGGTGGTGAAGATCAGGTCGTAGTTGTCCTTGGCCATGTTGCGGATCACCCGCTCGGCGTCGGCGCCTTCGGCGACGTTCTCCACGTAATTGGTGGTGATCTGCGAACCGAACTTCTCCGCCAGCGCCTTGCGTCCCTGTTCATGCTGATACGTCCAGCCGTGGTCACCGATCGGGCCGATGTAGACGAAGCCGACTTTCAGCGGGTCGGCGGCACTGGCGCTCAGGCTGGCGCTCAGACCGATGGCCGCCGCGACGGTGCACAGCAACTTCTTCAACGGACGTTTATGCATGAACTCGAACTCCATTTTGTTTTGAGGTTGGCGAGGTCAATGCAAATTGCTGACCAACAGGACAACAAAAAAATCCGAAATCGTGTGGAGGCCTTCGCGGGCAAGCCTCGCTCCTACAAAAACGACGCGAACACCGCCCCTGCAGGAGCGAGGCTTGCCCGCGAAGAGGCCCTGACGGCTGCCGCAGAACTATCCCGGTGCACGCTTGCCCATCCACGCCATCCACTGGTGCGCTAAGGTGTAACGAAACGTTAGCGCCGCCCCGCAGTCAGTAGCTCATCACACCGATCCCGCTCCCCTGTGCAAAAGGCTCGCAATGCTCACACACCTCAAGCAAGAAAGTTTCCTGCTGCTGGCCGTCCTCGCCGCCATCATCGCCTACCCGTTGGAGCACTGGATGCTGCACAGCGGCCAGCCCGTCGCACTGGCCGCCGGCCTGGTGCTGATCGCCTTCATCGTCGTGGCCTCCATGCGTGTCGCGCATCACGCCGAACTGCTCGCGGAGAAAGTCGGCGACCCCTACGGCACGATGATCCTGACCCTGGCTGCGGTGCTGGTGGAAGTGGTGATCCTGGCGATCATGATGAGCAACGAAGCCTCGCCGACCCTGGTGCGCGACACGATTTACTCGGCGGTAATGCTCGATATCAACGGCATCCTCGGCCTGGCCGCGTTGATGGGTGGGATCAAGCATGGCGAACAGTCCTACAACGACGATTCGGCGCGCAGCTACAGCGTGATGATCCTCACCGCCATGGGCGTTTCCATGGTGGTGCCGGAGTTCATTCCCGAGGCCAATTGGAAGGTTTATTCGGCGTTCACCATTGGCGCGATGGTCGTGCTCTATACCTTGTTCCTGCGCATGCAGGTCGGGCCGCACAGTTACTTCTTCAGCTACAGCTACCCGGAAAAACGCCGCAAGAAAGACCCCGAAGAGGACGCCGAATCGGTCAACGTGCCGCTCAGCATCGCGACCCTGGTGTTTGGCGTGGTGGTGATCGGCGCACTGGCCGAAGTGATGTCCAAAACCCTCGACCTGGGCCTTGAAGGCACGGGCGCACCGCCAGTGATCACGGCGATCCTGGTGGCAGCGATCTCCGCCGCCCCAGAGATCCTGACCGCGTTGCGCGCAGCCTTGGCTAACCGCATGCAATCGGTGGTCAACATCGCGATGGGGGCTTCGCTGTCGACGGTAATCCTGACCGTGCCGGTGATGGAAGCCATGGCGCTCTACACCGGCCAACCGTTTCAGATGGCGATGACCCCGGTGCAGACGGTGATGATCTTCCTGACGTTGATCGTCAGTGCGATCAACCTCAATGACGGGGAAACCAATGCCATTGAGGGCATGACGCATTTTGTGTTGTTTGCGACGTTTATCATGTTGTCGTTGCTGGGCCTTTAAGAGCTTCGCGGGCAAGCCTCGCTCCTACAGGTTTTGCGCCAATCTCATGACTGGCACAAAACCTGTAGGAGCGAGGCTTGCCCGCGAAGGCGTCCGATCAGACGCCGGCGATCAGTTGCCGAGCCGCCTGGCTATGATCCGCAATCAACCCCTTCAGATCCAACCCCTCAACCTGCCCATCAATCACCCGCCACTTGCCGCCGATCATCACTCGATCCGCGCGATCCGCGCCGCACAACAGCAGCGCCGACACCGGATCATGGCTACCGGAAAACCGCAGTTCATCGAGCTTGAACAGCGCCAGGTCCGCCTGCTTGCCCACCGCCAGCTCACCGATGTCGTTACGCCCGAGCAAACTCGCCGAGCCCTTGGTCGCCCAGCCCAGGACCAGTTCCGGGGTGATCTTCTCGGCGCCATAGCGCAGGCGCTGGATGTACAGCGCCTGACGGGTTTCGAGCATCATGTTCGACGCATCGTTGGACGCCGAACCGTCCACACCCAGGCCCAGCAACGCACCGGCAGCGGTCAGATCCAGTGTCGGGCAGATGCCGGAGGCCAGGCGCATGTTCGAGCTCGGGCAATGGCAAATCCCGGTGCCGGCGGCGCCGAGGCGGGCGATTTCGTCGGGGTTGAAATGGATGCCGTGGGCCAGCCAGGTGCGTGGGCCGAGCCAGCCGACGCTGTCCAGGTAATCCACGGTGCGCAGGCCGAAGCGTTGCAGGCAGAAGTCTTCTTCGTCGAGGGTTTCCGCCAGGTGAGTGTGCAGGCGCACGTCGAGTTTGTTCGCCAGTTCGGCGCTGGCGGACATGATTTGCGGGGTTACCGAGAACGGCGAGCACGGCGCCAGGGCGATCTGGATTTGCGCGCCGTCGCCCCGTTCGTGGTAGGCGGCGATCAGGCGCTGACTGTCGTCGAGGATCACTTCACCTTGCTGCACGGTCTGCTGCGGTGGCAGGCCTCCGTCCTTTTCGCCGAGGCTCATGGAACCGCGGGTGAGCATGGCGCGCATGCCCAGTTCACGGACGCTTTCGACCTGTACGTCGATCGCGTTTTCCAGGCCTTCGGGAAACAGGTAATGGTGATCGGCGGCGGTGGTGCAGCCGGACAGCAGCAACTCGGCCAACGCGACTTTGCTGGCGAGGGCGAGTTTTTCCGGGGTGAGGCGGGCCCAGACCGGGTACAGGGTTTTCAGCCACGGGAACAACGGCTGATTGACCACCGGCGCCCAGGCGCGGGTCAGGGTTTGGTAGAAATGGTGATGGGTGTTGATCAGGCCGGGCAGGATCACATGCTCGCGGGCATCGAAGACTTGTCCACAGGGCGCGGACGGTTGCTGGCCAGCGGCGAGCAGTTCAACGATCACACCGTCTTGCACCACCAGACCGCCACGGGCATCGAGGCCATTGGCAGTAAAGATTGCGAGGGGATTTTTTAACCAGGTACGGGTCGCAGGCATGTTGGCCGGCTCCTCTGAAAGTGGGTTCAGGTTAGCCAGCTCAGTGATTACCCTGTCTGCTGATCCAGGGTCGCCGCGTGGGACGAGGTGCGGAGTTTCAAACAAAAGTGCGTTGTGAGCAAGCCCAGCCCGACCAGACGACACGTTCCCCTGTAGGAGCGAGCGGTGCGACGATTCGACTTGCCCGCGAAGGCGGCGTGTCAGTCGACAACATTGTTGGATGACACACCGCCTTCGCGGGCAAGCCTCGCTCCTACAGGTTTTCGCGGGGGTTACCAGGGAATGGTTTCACCCTTGTAGTTCACGAAGTGATGACCGCCCTTGCCGGTGTACGCGTTCACCTGATCCACCAAACCACGGGTACTGGTTTCGACGTCAATATCAGCGCCTTCACCGCCCATATCCGTCTTCACCCAACCCGGATGCAGCGACAACACGGTGAGTTTCTGCTCGCCCAGCTGCGTCACAAAGCTATTGGTCATCGAGTTCAACGCTGCCTTGCTCGCCTTGTACAGCGCCAGTTCCGGCGCGTCGGGCATGGTCACGCTACCCAGCACCGAGCTCATGAACGCCAGCACGCCGCTGCCGTCGCGAATCTGCCCGGCGAAGCGCTGGGCCAGGTTGATCGGCGCCACGGCGTTGGTGAAAAACAGTTGCCCGACTTCGGCCAGTGTCGCGCCACCCGGAGTTTGAACATCTGGCCCTTTGACCCCGGCATTCACGAACAGCAAGTCAAACACTTCGCCCTTGAGTTGCTGGTTCAGCGCGATGACCGCTTGCTGATCATCCATGTCGAGTTTTTCAATCCGGACCTTGCCCAGCGCTTGCAGCGCCTCGGCGTTCTGCGGGTTGCGCACGGTGGCGGTGACTTGCCAGCCGTCGGCCAGCAGGGTTTTCACCAGGCCGAGGCCCAGGCCCCGGGAGGCGCCGATGATGAGTGCGGTTTTTGCCGTGGACATGAGTGGCTTCCTTGATAAAAGAGAATCACGGATTTAGTGGACAACGTTGACCGAGCCGTTGCTGCAACTCGTTGCGCAGGGCGCCGAGTTCGTCCATTCGGGTTTCGATCAGCTTGAGCTTGTCTTGCAGCAATTGCGTGACGGCACTGTCCGGGTCGGGCGATTGCCACAACGCGGCGACACTGTTGCCGATCTCGTCGAGGGTAAACCCCAGTCGCTGAGCGGTCTTGATGTACAGCACCAGTTGCACCATGTCCGCCGGGTAGTCGCGATAACCGTTGGCGCTGCGTTGCGCCGCGATCAACCCGCGCTGCTCGTAGAAGCGCAACGTGTCGCGGCTGACGGCGCTGGCCTGGGCTAATTCACCGATGCGCATCATGACGTCTCAGAAAGGCTTGACCTTGGAGCATACTCCAGGCTTTAGCCTTGTTGCTCCCTGAATTTATGGAGCAACGCCGATGTGGACTTCAACACAATATCGCCGAGTGGTGCGCGGCAGCGCCTGGTACGACTTGATCGTGACGGCGGCGTTTGTCACACCGTGGAGTTTTGCTTTGCTTCACGGTGCGCTAACGGGGTTGAGTCAGGCGTTGAATCTGCCGGGTGAGCTGCCGGCGTTCGAGCCGATGCACATGTTAATGGCGAATCTGTTGGGGTCGATTGTGTGTGTTTGGGCGGTGTTGCGGATTCGCGATCCGCAGCCGATTTACGGTCGGTATGACGCGGTGGGACGGTTTCTGTTTGCGGCGTGGCAGGCTTATGCCTTGGCCCAGGGTGCCAGTTCGTTATTGGTGATTTTCCTGTTCTTTGAATTGGCGTGGGGCGTGGTTCAGGTGTTGCCGGTGCGGACGCCTTCGCGGGCAAGCCTTGCTCCCACGGGGGCTGCGTCGCTCTAGTAGGAGCGAGGCCTGCCCGCGAAGAGGCCGGACCTGCCAACCGCTAATGCCCTCCCTGCCACGGCTGCCCCAACGACACCGGCGCATACAGCCGCGTGCGCAGCGCATCCCGGGACAACAGCACCAACACCACAATGGTCGCGACATACGGCAGCATCGCCAACAAACTGGAAGGAATCGCCAGCCCCAACCCCTGCGCCACCAAATGCAGGATGCTGGCGAGCCCGAACAGGTACGCCCCAAGCAACAACCGCCACACCCGCCAACTGGCAAACACCACCAGCGCCAAGGCAATCCAGCCGCGCCCGGCGCTCATGTTTTCCGCCCACATCGGCGTATAGGCCAGGGACAAATAAGCCCCGGCCAACCCGGCCATCGCCCCGCCAAACAGCACCGCCAAGGTACGCACACCGAGCACCGGCAAACCCATGGCACTGGCCGCGTCCGGGTTTTCCCCGACCGCTTGAATGATCAAACCCACACGACTTTTCAGAATCACCCACGCCACCAGCGCAAACAGCGCGAACGACAGGTACACCAACAAATCCTGGGCAAACAGCATCCGCCCGATCAGCGGAATCTCACTCAAATACGGAATCGCCACCGGCTCAAAACCGGCCAGCGGTTTACCGACCCACGCCGCACCGACAAAGGTCGACAGGCCTACGCCGAAGATCGTCAGCGCCAACCCGGTGGCCACTTGATTGGCGTTGAACACCAACGCCACCAAGGCAAACAGCGACGACAGCAGCATCCCGGCCAGCATCGCCAGCAACACGCCGAGCCACAGGTTGCCGCTGTTCAGGGCGACGATAAAACCGATCACCGCGCCAAACAGCATCATGCCTTCCTGGCCCAGATTGAGGACGCCGCTCTTCTCGCAGATCAGTTCGCCCAGCGCCACCAGCAGCAACGGCGTACCGCAGCGGACCATGGCGTAGAAAATGTTGCTCAGCAGATCGATATCCATCACAGCGCTCCAGCGGTTACGGCGGTGGCGGGGGCGCGGCGGGCCCAGCGCAGGTTCAAACGTGGTCGGTAGAGAATCAGCACGTCACTGGCCAACAGGAAAAACAGCATCATCCCCTGGAACAATTGAGTAATCGCTTGCGGCAGGTTCATGCTCATCTGCGCACTCTCGCCGCCGATGTACAGCAGCGCCATCAACAGGCTGGAAAACAGAATGCCGATGGGATTGAGTCGCCCGAGAAACGCCACGGTGATCGCCGCATAGCCGTAGCCCGGTGAGACTTGCGGCACCAGTTGGCCAATCGGCCCGGTGACTTCGCAAACCCCGGCCAATCCCGCCAAACCACCACTGATCAACAGCGCCAGCCAGATTAGGCGTTTCTCGCGAAAGCCGACGAAACCGGCGGCGCGCTTATCCAGCCCAAGCACTTTGATCTGAAACCCGACAAAACTTTTCTGCAGCAACACCCACACCGCAACCAACGCCAGCAGGGCGAAATACACCCCGGCGTGAACCCGACCGTCCTCCATCAACAACGGCAAGCGGCTGGCATCGCCAAACATCGCAGACTCTGGAAAGTTGAACCCGGCCGGGTCTTTCAGCGGCCCGTGCACACAGAACAGCAACAGGTTGAGGGCGATGTAATTGAGCATGATGCTGGTGAGGATTTCGTTGGCGTTGAAGCGCGTGCGCAACCACGCCGTGAGCCCGGCCCACGCGGCGCCGGCCAACGTACCGACCAGCAGAATGAACGCCAGCGCCCAGCGACTTTGCATGTCGATGATATTCACCGCCAGCGCACTGCCGGCCAGGGCGCCGAGCAGCAGTTGACCTTCGGCGCCGATGTTCCAGATCCGCGCCTGATACGCCACCGCCAGCCCCAAAGCGCACAGCAGAATCGGCAAGGCTTTGACCAGCAACTCGGAAACGCCATACAAATCGCTGATCGGTGCGATCAGCAAGGTGTGTAAGGTCAGCAATGGGTCGTGGCCCAAGGCGATAAACAACAAAGAGCCGCAGCCCAGGGTCAGCGCCGCCGCCAGCAACGGCGAGCACCACAACATCAGGCGCGATTGCTGGCCACGGGGTTCGAGAGAAAGCAGCATGTGAAACTCCGTTAAACCGTTGCGGGTGCAGGTGAGTGAGGGGCGTCGAACTGGCCGGCCATCCAGCCACCGACGTCGCTCAGCCGGGTGTCGACGGTGGCCTTGAGTGGCGACAATCGGCCGCTGCACAAGGCGCCGAGCCGATCGCAAATCTGGAACAGTTCATCGAGGTCTTCGGAAATCACCAGGATCGCCGCGCCGGCGTCGCGCAAGGCAATCAGCGCGCGGTGAATGGTTGCCGCCGCACCGACATCCACGCCCCAGGTCGGGTGCGCGGCCACCAGCAATTTCGGCTGCTGGAGGATTTCCCGGCCGAGGATGAATTTCTGCAGGTTGCCGCCGGACAGGCTGCGGGCCGGGGCGTGGGTACTGGGCGTCTTCACTGCGAAACGGCGGATGATCTCTTCGGCTAACGCCTCGACCTTGGCGCGCAGGATCAAGCCGTTGCTGACCAATCCTTGTTGGAATGCCGTGAGCAGGGCGTTGTCGGCCAGGCTCAGTTCCGGCACCGCGCCGTGGCCGAGGCGTTCGGCGGGGACGAAGGCGAGGCCGAGATTGCGTCGCGCATCGGGGCGCAGATGCGCGACGGCTTGCCCGGTGAAACTGATGGTTTTGCTTTTGTTGCGATCGAGGCGTTGTTCACCGCTAAGCAACGCCAGCAACTCATCCTGTCCGTTGCCCGCGACTCCGGCGATGCCGACGATTTCACCGCTGCGCACTTCCAGATCGATGTCTTTGAGCGAGCAACCGAACGGGTCCGGGTTGTGCCAGGACAATCCAGTCACCTTCAAGAAAACTTCGCCGCCGATGACCTTCGGGAAGTCAGTGATCAACTCGGCCGCTTCACCGACCATCAACCGCGCCAATTGCTGATCCGAACACTCGGCCGGCACGCAATGCCCGGCCACTCGACCGCCGCGCAACACCGTGGCGCTGTGGCACAACGCGCGGACTTCACCGAGCTTGTGGCTGATAAACAAAATGCTGCAACCCTCGCCAGCCAATCGGCGCAGGGTGATGAACAATTCGTCGGCCTCTTGCGGCGTCAGCACCGAAGTCGGCTCATCGAGGATCAACAGACGAATGTCTTGCATCAGGCAGCGAATGATTTCTACGCGTTGCCGTTCTCCAATGGACAGGCTGTGGACCAGGCGCTCCGGTTCCAGCGCCATGCCGTAGCGGTGGGACACTTCGCGGATCTTTGGCTCAAGCTGTTTCGGCGTGCCGGCCGCCGCACCCATGGCCAGGGCTATGTTCTGCGCCACGCTCAGGGTTTCGAACAGCGAGAAATGCTGGAACACCATGCCGATCCCCAAGCCTCGGGCCTGGGCCGGATTGCGCATGGCCACGCGTTGCCCTTGCCAGATCACTTCCCCGGAATCAGCGTGGGTGACGCCGTAGATGATCTTCATCAGCGTACTTTTGCCCGCGCCGTTTTCACCGAGCAGGGCATGGATTTCACCGGGTGCGATACTCAGGTCGATGGCATCGTTGGCCAGGCAGCCGGGGTAGCGTTTGCTGATGTTGCGCAGTTGCAGGCGTGGGGTTGGATCGGGGCTGGGCATGACTGGCTCGGTCGCTTGGAGTTATGCCTGTGGATAAAGCAATTTTCTGGCCATTGAGTCAGGAAATTTGAAAAGCCTTGCCGATCAAGGGCTTCGCCAGTGTCCCAGGAACTGTTTCGCCGCTGAATCAAGCACCACTTGAGGGCAAAGCCGTTGATCCGGCTCCGGTTTTGCCCGCGCTTACTTGATCAAAAAACGAGCAGTCGACTGCAAGCTATGCCAGATATGGGGCTGCGCCAGTCATGAACGGGTTATCCACAGGTTGCTCCACAGTATTTGTGCGCAAGCCCGACGCTCGGGCATAAGCACTGAGCGGCTATCTTCTAAAGGACATAAACCGCGCTAACTGTTTGTTTTTTGGTGGGTTTGGAAAATTTAGTGGCACTTTGGACGAAAAATGAACAAAGCCCTGAAAGCCGCATGACAGAAGGGTTACAGCGGAATGTGCTCAGGTTATCCACAGCCGGGTGCACAGCAGATGTGGGCAAGTGTGGAGTGCAGGGGGAATCACCAATGCCCCAAAAAAAAGCAACCTCCTGTAGGCGCTGCCGCAGACTGCGATCTTTTGATCTTGCTCTTATCGCTCCAACAAAATCCGCCCGCGACTCAAATCCGCCAACTGCAATTGCAACGTCTCGATTTGCGCCTCGCCAATCGCCAATTTCAAATCCACACCGTTAGCCGTAAAAGACTCTCCCACCACCAACCCACCCAATTCCGCCACCCGCAACTTCACCAACGCCAGCTCGCCAAACCCACAGGCACAACTCACCGGCACCCGGCTGATCAACTCAACCTTCGGCGCCCCTTGCAGGCATTTGTTCGCGCCGCCGCCGTAGGCTCTGGCCAAGCCGCCGGTACCAAGTTGAATGCCGCCGTACCAACGAATCACCAGCACCGCGACCTGATCGCAATCCTGCGCTTCAATCGCTGCCAGGATCGGCCGGCCTGCGGTGCCGCCGGGTTCGCCATCGTCGTTGCTGCGGTATTGGTCGCCGAGCTTCCAGGCCCAGCAATTGTGCGAGGCGTTCAAGTCGCTGTGCTGCTCGATGAACGCCTGGGCTTCGGCCGGGCTACTGATCGGCCCGGCGAAGGTGATGAAGCGGCTTTTGCGAATCTCTTCGCGGTACTCGCAAAGACCGCTGAGGGTAAAAGGCATAGGCTTCTTAAATGGCAGGTGTGAGGCCGCAGCCCTTGAGGATGATGCGGATCAGGTTGTTGCCGGCGTCTTCCATGTCTTGCTTGGTCAGCTTGGTGCGGCCGCTGACCCGGCAGATCTGCGTGGCGAAATCGGCGTAATGCTGAGTGCTGCCCCACAACAGGAAGATCAGGTTCACCGGGTCCACCGGGTCCATTTTGCCGGCGTCGATCCACGCCTGGAACACCGCCGCCCGACCCTGGAACCAGGCGCGATAGTCCTGGTTGAAATATTCGGTCAAACACTCGCCACCGCTGATCACTTCCATGGCGAAGATTCGCGAGGCTTGCGGCTGGCGTCGGGAGAATTCCATCTTGGCGCGGATGTAGCGGGTCAGCGCTTCGGCCGGATCGTCCTCGGCCGTCAACGTGTTGAAGGTGCTGTCCCACAATTCGATGATGTTGCTCAGCACCGCCACGTACAACCCAAGCTTGTTGCTGAAGTAGTAATGCAGGTTCGCCTTGGGCAACCCGGCATTCAGGGCGATGGTGTTCATGCTGGTGCCTTTGAACCCGTGGCGGGCGAATTCATCTTCGGCGGCTTTGAGGATCGTCTCTTCGTTCTTCTGACGAATGCGGCTGGCAGGTTTGCCGCCGTGGGCGGGGACTTCAAAGGTCATAGGCACTTCCGAAATAGTCTGTGGGTGCAACCCCTGCGTTGATAGCGCACCCGCAGGTTTCAGACAAGTGCCGACACGATAAAACCTCCAACACCACAACCCCTGTAGGAGCGAAGCTTGCTCGCGAAAGCGGCCTGACATTCAGCATTGATGTTGGCTGATCTGACGCCTTCGCGAGCAAGCTTCGCTCCTACAGGGTTTCGTGGTGGTTTAGCGAGTGGTCGCCAGGCTTTCGAGGAAGCTTTCCAGCACCAAATGCGGGCGCCGGCCCTTGCGCGTGACCGAGGCGAGGCTCAGATCATAAAAACGCACGGTCGGTTTGAGCGCGCGCAACCGACCCTGCTGGACCCAAAGGCTGGCGTAGTGGTCCGGCAGGTAACCGATGTAGCGCCCGGTCAGAATCAGGAACGCCATTCCTTCGCGATCGGATGCACTGGCGGTGCAATTGAGCGCCTGGTAATGGGCCTGGATCTCGGCGGGCAGGCGGAAGGTCGGGGCGATGGCGTCCTGGCTGTTGAGGCGCTCGTCGTCAAGTTGTTTGTCATCGACGTAAAACAGCGGGTGCCCCACCGCGCAGTACAGCAGCGAACGCTCGCTGTAGAGCGGTTGGTATTCCAGCCCCGACAACGCACTGGCTTGCGGCACTACGCCGACATGCAGGCGCCCGTCGAGCACGCCTTGTTCGACTTCATTAGGCGCAATCATGCGAATCTGAATCTGCACATCCGGCCCGCGTTCCTTCAACTGCGCCAAGGCATGGGTGATGCGCATGTGGGGCAGGGTGACCAGGTTGTCGGTCAGGCCGATGGTCAGTTCGCCGCGCAGGTGTTGGTGCAGGCCGTTGACCTCGGTACGGAAACTTTCCAGCGCACTTAATAGCTGCAACGCCGATTGATAGACCTCGCGGCCTTCTTCGGTCAGGGAGAAACCGGCGCGACCGCGTTGGCACAGACGCAGGCCGAGGCGTTGTTCCAGATCGCTCATTTGCTGGCTGATGGCCGAACGGCCAATGCCGAGCACCGATTCGGCTGCAGAGAAGCCGCCGCACTCCACCACGCTGCGGAAAATCCTCAATAAGCGGATATCAAAGTCGCTGACTTGGGCCAGAGGATCGGGGCGTCGAGTGCTCATAAGTTTAGTGCCGGCCTGACTGAACGTTAGAAGAGTTGGGTTTCACCGACTCTAGCCCCGTGGCAATTTAGCTGCAAGAACGCTTTTGATCTCTACGCCGCTTATTGCCCTGCGAGGTTTTAATCATGAACTTGCCCGAAAACGCCCCGTCTTCCCTGGCCAGCCAGCTCAAACTTGATGCGCACTGGATGCCCTACACCGCCAACCGAAATTTCCAGCGCGATCCGCGACTGATCGTCGCCGCCGAAGGCAGTTGGCTGACAGACGACAAGGGCCGCAAGGTCTACGATTCGCTCTCGGGTCTGTGGACCTGTGGCGCCGGGCACACCCGCAAGGAAATCCAGGAAGCCGTCGCCAAGCAATTGGGTACCCTCGATTACTCGCCGGGCTTCCAGTACGGCCATCCGTTGTCGTTCCAGTTGGCGGAAAAAATCACCGACCTGACCCCGGGCAATCTGAATCATGTGTTCTTCACTGACTCGGGGTCCGAGTGTGCGGACACCGCGGTGAAAATGGTCCGCGCTTACTGGCGTCTGAAAGGCCAGGCGACCAAGACCAAAATGATCGGCCGTGCCCGTGGTTATCACGGCGTGAACATCGCCGGCACCAGCCTGGGTGGCGTGAACGGCAACCGTAAAATGTTCGGTCAGGCGATGATGGACGTCGATCACCTGCCGCACACTTTGCTGGCGAGCAATGCTTATTCCCGTGGCATGCCGAAAGAGGGCGGTATCGCCCTGGCGGATGAGCTGCTGAAGTTGATCGAACTGCACGATGCATCGAACATCGCGGCTGTGTTCGTTGAACCAATGGCCGGTTCCGCTGGCGTGCTGGTTCCACCTGAGGGCTACCTCAAGCGTCTGCGCGACATCTGCGACCAGCACAACATCCTGCTGGTGTTTGACGAAGTGATCACCGGTTTCGGCCGTACCGGTTCGATGTTCGGCGCCGACAGCTTCGGCGTGACTCCGGACCTGATGTGCATTGCCAAACAAGTCACCAACGGCGCGATCCCGATGGGCGCGGTGATTGCCAGCTCCGAGATCTACCAGACCTTCATGAACCAGGCCACGCCTGAGTACGCGGTGGAATTCCCGCACGGCTATACCTACTCGGCCCACCCGGTGGCGTGCGCCGCCGGCCTGGCGGCACTGGACCTGCTGCAAAAGGAAAACCTGGTACAGAGCGTGGCCGAAGTCGCGCCGCACTTTGAAAATGCTTTGCATGGTTTGAAGGGTTCGAAGAACGTCATCGATATTCGTAACTACGGCTTGGCTGGTGCGATCCAGATTGCCCCGCGTGACGGCGACGCGATCGTGCGTCCGTTCGAGGCGGGTATGGCGCTGTGGAAAGCCGGGTTCTACGTGCGCTTCGGCGGTGACACCCTGCAGTTCGGGCCAACCTTCAACAGCAAGCCGCAAGACCTCGATCGCCTGTTCGACGCGGTCGGCGAAGTGCTGAACAAGATCGACTGATTTCTCCCTCTATATAAGAAGGGCGCCCGTTGATGGGCGCCTGCGAACAATTTTCTGGAGTACCG